>NZ_JBFTHD010000006.1:0-582299 GCF_056394065.1 Achromobacter sp. 10T422 | reverse complement strand
GTCGCGTAGCGTTCCGTGTTGACGTCGTGCCAGGTGTAGGACGTGCCAACCAGCAGGTTCAGCTTGCCCGCGCCTGCGTCAAACGACTTGCCGCCGTAGATGGCCGCGCTGTAGCCGGACACGTCCGCCTTCGAGGCCAGGTCGTCAACACGGATCTTGCTGTCGGTGTAGCCGACCGCGCCGCCCACGCGCCAGCCGTTGCCCACCGCATGGTCGGCGCCGGCGAAGACGCCGCCGGTGTGCTGACGGACTTGCGCAGTGTTGTCGGTGGCGTTCTGCGTTTGCCAGTTGCCCACGAGCTCAGCCCAGGCGGGCTGCGCGTTCGACGAGGGCAAGGCGGACGCGGACAGCGTGCCGCCGGCTTGCGCCGTCGGTGCGCCAGGGCGCATGCCCGCGTTCAGGTTGGCGCGCAGGTGCGACAGCGGCAGCGTGCGCACGGTGTTGATGGAACCCATGAGGCTGGACGCGACGCTGGCGTGCGCTTCGCCCGACAGGCTGTTGAAGGCGGCAGCGGGTGCGCCTTCCGGCAAGGTCAGGATGTACTCGTGCAGCGCATTGCCCGACGGCAGGCTGTCCAGCGCGTTGGCCACGGCGCGCTGGTTGCCGGTGCGAGCGGCGTCCGCGAACGCGATCGGACGGCTAGGCGTTGCCGGGTCGCCTTGCACTTGCTTGCGACCGAGTTGCAGCGTGACGTCCTGCGCGCCGTAGCGCAACGCTGGGTCCAGGAACGCGTAGTTGGACGACACGGTGTTGAACTGGCCGTTGATGGCGCCCGCCGTCAGGATCGTGTACTGACGCGTGCTTTCAAAGCCGCCTTCCGGCCCGACGTGCACGACGGAACCGGCAAGGTTCGCCACGCCGTTCACCACCACGCGCGCGCTGGCGGACGAGGCCGGGTCAGCCGCCACTTGGTAGACCGAACCCGGCATGAACGTCAGGTCGCCCGCGACGTTCAGCGTGCCGTTGACGTTGCCCGGCGCAAGGATCGCGCCGCTTTGCAGCGTGGTCGCGCCCACCTGGCCCGCGCCTTGCAGCAGCGCGCCGTTGGCCAGCGTCAGCGTGCCGCCGAGCTTGCCGGTTGACGCGATGTTCAAGACGCCCGATTGCACCAGCGCGTTGCCGGTGTAGGCGCTGCCGTCGCCCGACACGGTGAGCATGCCCGCGCCGGTCTTGGTCACGTCACCGCTGCCGGTGATGGCGCCAGCCAGGCCGAACGTCGTGCCGGACGCCACATCAATGCCGCTCGATCGCGTGATCGACACCGCGCGGTTCGTATCGAAGCTGGCCGTCGTGGCCAGCACGCCGCCGCTTAGCGTCAGGCCGCCTGCGGCTGCGCCCAGGTTCGCGTCCTTCGCCACCGACAAGGCGCCCAGGCGCACATCGGTGCCGCCGGTGTAGGTGTTGTCTGCGGTCAGCACCAGCGTGCCGTAATCGGTCTTGGCCAGCTTGCTGGCGCCGGTCAGGCGGGATGCGATGGTGCCGGTCGTGGCGGCGTCCGCACTTGATCCCGCTCCCACGCGGATGATGCTCTCGCCGCCAGACCCTTGCAGCGCGATGTCGTCGCCTTGGATGCGGTAGCCGTCAGTGACGATCTGCATGCCGGTGACGCCGATTGCGCCGGCCGAGTTGTCGACCGTGACCGTGCCTGTCGTGCCTTGGAAGATGGCGAACGTGGGGTTGGGCTGGAACACGCCGTTCAGCGTGCCGTCCATGTTGGCCCAGTTGCGGCCATCGGCGCGCCACGTGCCCGAGCCGCCGTCGATAACGCCGTTGTCGTGGCGGGCGGTATTGCTGCCGTCCCAGAAGCTCAGCGTGGCGCCGGACGTTGACGCCAGGTTGACCTGGCCACGCACCGCGGTTTGCAGCGTCAGCGCGCCGGCGGCGACGCCAGCCGGCGTGGCGCCCACGGTCAAGCCGTTGTCCACCAGGTTGCCGCCGTAGTCGAACAGGCGATAAATGCCCGCGCCAAACCCGCCGCTATCGGTCACGTTCAAGGTGCCGGCCAAGGTCAGGTTGCCGCCCACATTAAACAAGGCCGAGGCCGGGGTGGGCGCGCGGCCCAGTTCCACGTTGACCTGGGTGGCGCTATCCAGCGTCAAGTCGCCGCCAATGGAAAGCTGGGACCCTTGCTCGGCGAGCAGCACGCCGCCTGCCAGCGTGGCGTTGCCCGTGATACGGCCACCGTTGAACAGCGTGCCGCCACCGCTGATCGCCGCATTGCCGTCCAGCTCGCCAGTAATGTACAGAAGCCCGCCCGTGATCGAAGCATCGCCGCCAAGCTTGTTCAACACCATCAGCGTGCCGGCTTGCACGTCGGTGCTGCCGGTGAAGGCGCTGCTGTCGGCCGTCAGCGTCAGCGCGCCCGTGCCGGTCTTGGTGAGCCGGCCTGCGCCAGACAGCACGCTGTCGTAAGAGGAGCCCGCCGTTTGATCAAAGTGCAACGTGGCGCCCGAGGCAATCATCGTATTGCCGGTGTAGCGTCCTGCGCGAGCCGTAAGGGTGCCCGCATCAACGCGCCAGTTCTGACCGCTGATGCCGGTCAACGTCAATTCGCCCGCGCCTTGCTTGACCATCGAACCGTTGCCGGAGATATAGCCGGCGTAGCTGGCATCGGTGGCCTGTTTGAACACGACAGAGCCTTCGTTCGCCAGGTCTCCTCGCACAGAGGCCGCATCGCCCACCAGCGTGCCGGCTAGCACTTGCGTGTTGCCGTAGCTGTTGGCGCCCGTCAGCGTCAAGGTGCCTGCGCCCAGCTTTTGCAGGGTGCCCGTGCCGCCGATGGCGCCTTGCAAGCCCAGGGAGGTGCCTGCCGCCACCGTGATGGCGCCGGCCTGCGTCAGCGTGACGGCGCGCGCGGAATCAAAGCTTGCCGTAGTGGCGAGCGCGCCGCCATTGAACGTCAACCCGCCTGCGGCCGCGCCCAGATTCGCGTCGGACGACACGGACAAGGTGCCCGTGCGCACTTCGGTGCCACCGGTGTACGTGTTGTTGCCCGCCAGCACCAGCGTGCCGTAGTCGGCCTTCACAAGCTTGGACGCGCCAGTCAGGCTGGAGGCGATGGTGCCGGTGATCGCCGAGCCGGATGCCGCGCCCGAGCCCACGCGGACAATGGTTTCCGCACCGCCCGCCAACGCAATCGAATCGCCTTGAATCCGGTAGCCGCTGGTTGTGATCTGCATGCCCGTCACGCCCACGCCGCCAGCCGACGCGTCCACCGCCACGGTGCCTGCCGTGCCTTGGAACACCGCGAACGTCGGGTTGGGTTGGAAGCGGCCGTTGAGGGTGCCGTCTACGTTGGTCCAGTTCAGCCCATCCGTGCGCCACGTGCCCGCGCCGCCGTCGATGGCGCCGTTATCGTGCCGCGTGGTGTCGCCGCCGTCCCAGAAGCTCAGCGTGGCGCCCGCGGTGGACATCAGGTTGACCTGGCCGTTGACCGCGGTCTGGATGCGCAAGTCATTGGCGGTGATGCCGGTGGGGGCGGTGCCGATGGCCAGCGTGTTGTCGGTCAGCGCGCCGCCATAGTCGAACAGGCGGTACACGCCCGCGCCGAATGCGCCCTGGTCGGTGATGTTCAGCGTGCCGGCCAAGACCAGGTCGCCGCCCACATTGAACAGCGCGTTGGCCGGGGCGCGGCCCAGCGCCACGTTGACCCGGCTGGCGCTATCCAGCGTGAGGTCGCCGCCGATCTTCAACGTTTTGCCTTGCGTGCCTTGCAGGATGCCGCCCGTCAACGTGACGTTCTGGCCGATGGTGCCGGCGCCAGACAGGATGACGTTGTTGCCAATGGCGGCGTTGCCGCTCAAGGTGCCGTTCACATGCAGGCGGCCGCTGGTCACATTCGCATCGCCGCCGAGTTTGTTGGTGACGATCAGCGTGCCGCTCGTGACGTTCGTGGTGCCGGTGAACGCGCTGCTGTCCGCGTTCAGGCTCAGCATGCCCGCGCCGGTCTTCTCGAACGTGCCGCTGCCGGACAACTTGCCCGCGTAGTCGGCATCGGTGGCTTGGTTGAAGCGCAGGGTACCGGCAGCGCCGATGGTGGCGTTGGCCGAGTACCGGGTCACGTCGCTGACGAGCGTGCCTTGCTCGATGTTCCAGTTCAGCGTGTTCAGGCCATTCAGCGTCAATATGCCCGCGCCGCGCTTGGTGATGGCGCCGGTGCCGAGCAGCATGCCGGACACGCTGTCATCCCACGCTTGATCAAAGATGACCGTGCCGGCGTTCTGCAAATCGCCGCGAATGGATGCGCTGTTGCCGATCAGCGTGCCGGCTTGCACTTTCGTGCTGCCGTAGGTGTTGGCGCCGGTCAGCTCCAGCGTGCCAGCGCCCTGCTTGATGAGAGCGCCCGAGCCCGATACGGTGCCGGTCAGGCCCAGCTGCGTGCCAGTCGCGACGTTGATGGCGCCGTCTTGCGTCAGCGCGATATTGCGGTTGGTGTTGAAGCTGGCCGTGGTGGCCAGCGTGCCGCCGACCATGGCCACGCCGGTGTTGGCGGCGCCCAGGTTGTTGTCGGCCGAGACCGACAGCGTGCCGAACTGAATGTCGGTGCCGCCGGTGTAGGTGTTGTTGCCGCCCAGCACCAGGGTGCCGTAGTCGGACTTGAACAGCTTGCTTGCACCGGTCAGTGATGCGTTGATGGTGCCGGTGAAGGCGCTGCTGGCCGGGGTGCCGTTGCCGACCCCTATCGTCGTCTGGCTGCCGCCTTGCATCGCGATGGAATCGCCTTCAATGACGTAGCCGTCCGTGCCGATCGTGATGCCTTTGACGCCGATTGCGCCCGCGCTGGCATCCACGGTCACGACGCCCGCCGCTCCCTTGAACGTGGCAAAGGACGGCGTTGTGAACGTGCCGTTCGTCGCGCCATCGGACGTGGTCCAGTTGCTGTTGCTGGCGTTCCAGACGCCCGAACCGCCGTTGACGGCGCCGTTGGTGTGCGAGCCGGCGGTGTTGCCATCCCAGTAGTCAAACACCGTGCCGACGGTGGACACCAGATTGATCTTGCCCCAGAGGAACTGTAGCGTCAGATTGCCCGCGCTGACCCCGGGGGGCATCGACCCGTAGCCCACTGAGCCAATCGCCGTCGTGCCGTAGTTGAACAGGTTGTAGACACCTGTGCCGAGTCCGCCCAGATCCGTCACATTCAGGGTGGCATTGTTGAGGGTCAGGGAGCCGCCCACATCGAACAAGGCGGCAGATGACCCCGCAGCGCCCAATGCCACATTGATCTGGACGTCCGATGCGTTCAGATTGCCACCGATCGTCAATGTCTGGCCTTGCGTCCCTTGCAAGGTGCCGCCCGACACGCCAACGTTTCCACTGATCGTGCCGGAACCCGCTAGCGTGGCGCCGGTAGACACGGTGACGTCGCCGCCTAACTTATTCGAGACGGTCAGTCCGCCGCTGGACACGGTCGTTGAGCCCGTAAAGGCGCTGCTATCGCCAGTCAATGACGCAACGCCAGTACCATTTTTAACGATGGTGCCGGCACCGCTGAAGGCGTTGCTGAGCGTTGCGTTGTTGGAACGGACCAGGACGACCTGGCCATTGTTCACGATGGCGCCCGAGCCAAGGCTGCCCGTCGTGCCGCCGGTTCCGAGTTGCAGGATGCCGCCCGACACGGTGGTGGTCCCTGCGTAGGTGTTGTCGGCCTGCAGCGCTAGGGTGCCCAATCCGCTCTTGGTCAAGCTGCCCGCACCCGATAGCACGCCACCGAGGATGAGCGCGTTGCTACCGGATACGGTCAGGCCACCGGGGGCCAACACCACCGCATTACTCAGGGTCAGGCTCGACGCGCCCGCTAGCAAGTCGCCGCCGTTGGCGGTCACCGCGCCGGGGCCCAGCGCCGCTGCGTTGTCGACGGTCAGCCGGCCGCCATTGAGCGTGGTGGTGGTGGTGGTGCCTGTCAGGACCGGGCCGGACAGGTTCCAGGTGCCGCTGGTGACGATCAGGTTGTTGAAGTTGACGTAGTTGGCGGAGGAAATGGAGCCCGAACCGGCGGTGCCGGAACCGCCACCGATGGCGTTTTGCAGCGTCAGGGTGTTGTTGCCGCCCACGCCGCCATCGACCAGGCCGGTTTTCGCGAACGCCATTGTCGTCGAGTTCTGAACCGGAATGGCATCCATCAGGCCGGGGCCTTGATCCACCCATGAGCCCGTAATCGCGGTGAATTTGTTCGGGCCTTTCCCGGCGCCCAGAGACACGCCGCCCACGATTGTGCCGGCGTTGGTGAATGTGTTGCCGACCGCCGATGCTTCGAACGCCACGCGGCCGAGAATGGTGCCGGTGTTCGTCATGCTGACTTGGCCGCCGCCCGAGATCGCCACGACAGGCGCATCGGCGGTCGCCATAGAAATCCCCAGCAGGGGCATCGATGAAATGGTCCCCGAATTGGTGACCGTCGTGGTGCCGAAGGCGCCGTTCTGGATATTCAGCGCCACGCCCTGAACAGTAGGCAGGTTGACGCCCAGCACCCCCACGGTACCTTTGATAACTCCCAGGTTTGTGACGCTCACAATGCTGTTGTTGGCATTCCCGATGGTGACGCCAGAGGCCAACATTGTGCTGGGGTTCCCCGACGGCTGAACCGTGCCGAGGTTAGTAAACCGTGTGTTGTTGCCGCTCAACGTCAAGGCACTTGGATCGCCCAGTATCACGTTGACCTCCGCGCCGGAGGCCACCATGACATTCATATTGCTGACGGACGAATTGAGGGTGAAGTTGAAGCCCGTGCAGATGACCGTCGCGCCCGTGCTAAATCCCGGGCTGCACGTAGCCTGCGCCGCAGGCAAATAGCCGAATAATCCGCACACCGCCGCCATGGCGACCACCAGGCTGCGCTTGCGCGGCATGCTGCGTGGTTGTGGCCCTGCAATGTGGCCTGCTGCTCCACGGGTAGTGCTCTTGCCCCTGACCCTTGCGGTTTCTGGCGCGGCGACCCAGGCGCCCAGGGACGGATTCCAAATGGAGCAGAAGGTTTTATTCATAGCAGCCTATTAATGGGAGGCGTAGGCTGCTCCCCTTGAGTCAGCCCGGTTGTATCGGATTATTACGCAACATTTTAAATCCTGTAACAAATTTTAGAAATAACTGAAACTGGGTAGTTACATGAGCGCCACACTGGCGTAATGCCGTCACACCGATGTCTTAAATCGGGGTAAGCAGCGGTTCCCCGGCATACAGGCGGCGGGCGTTTTCCAGGAACTTGTCCACCATTAGCTGCATGGCCTCGGGCGACCAGCCGGCCACATGCGGCGTCAGCACCAGGTTGGTCAGATCCGCCAGTCCTGCGGGCAACAGCGGTTCGCCTTCGTAAACATCCAGCGCCGCGCCGGCAATCGTTTGTTCGCGCAGCGCGCGTTCCAGCGCGGCCGTGTCCACCACGCTGCCGCGTGCGATGTTGATCAGGTAGCCGTTCGCGCCCAGCTGCGCGAGGACATTGGCGTTGATCAGGTGATACGTCGAATCGCCGCCGGGGATGGCGACGAGCAGCACGTCGGCCCACTGCGCCAGTTCATCCAGCGTTGAAAAGTACCGGTGTGTTGCGCCCGCGCGGGGGCGGCGGTTGAAGTAGCCGATCTCCATCTCGAACGCCAGCGCGCGCGTCGCCACCTTTTCGCCAATGCCGCCCAAGCCCACGATGCCCAGCTTCTTGCCCGACACGTTCGGCGGCAGCGGCACCTGGGTGCGCCAGACGCCTTGGCGCGTGAGCTGATCCAGGCGGGGAATGCCGCGGATGACGGCAATCATCAGCCCCATGGCGTGGTCCGCCACACAGCTGTCATTGGTGCCCGCGCCGTTGGCGACTTGCACGCCGCGCAGCCTGGCATGCGCCAGGTCGATCTTCTCGTAGCCCGCGCCCATCGAATAAATCATTTTCAGATTGGGCAGCGCGTCGATCTGTTGCGCAGTCAGGCCGATGGCGCCGATCGTCAGAACGACGTCAACGCGTGCGGCGTGCGCGGCGACGGCTTGCCCGTACTGTTCCGGCGTGGGCGCGAAGATCACCTCGAAGTGCTGGGCGATCTGGTCCCGGTCGGCCTGCGTGACCGGGTTCATGATGATGAGGAGGGGGGGCGAAGGCTGCATGCGGAGTCGGAGAGGCGAAGTGGGGGGCAAAATTCGGAAGGCGGAATGTTCGGAATGCGGAATGCGGAATGGGAAATGCACCCTAGAGTTCGGTGTGCCGCGCCACCAGGCCCACGCGCACATTGCTTAGGTGCCGCTGCATGGCCGCGCGCGCGGCCTCGGGGTTGCGGTCCAGGATGGCTTGCAGAATATCCATGTGCTCATCGCAACAGGGAATCAGCCGCTCGGGCGCGCCGTTCTGATCAAAGCAGCGCGCCTTGATGCGCAGGTCGTGAATAGCCTGCGCCATCAAGCGGTTGCCGCTGGCTGCTGCAATGCTGTCGTGCAGCAGGTTGTCGACGCGGTGATTCTCTTCATGGGTGGAATGCTGGCGGCGTTTGATCTCGCTGACCTGCTCAAGAATCGCGGCGGCCTGCTCGGGCGTCATGCGCGTGGCGGCGGCGGCGGCGGCATCGCCTTCCAGCAGCAGGCGCATCTGAAAAATCTCGAGATACTGGCGCAGCGTGGGCTCGGGCACGATCAATTGCCCGCGCGCCGTGCGCACCGCGAAGCCGCCGCCAATCAAGCGGCTCATTGCTTCGCGCAGCGGCGTGCGCGACACGCCCAGCGCACTGGCCAGATTGCGTTCCTGTAAGGGCTGGTTGATGGGCAGCTGGCCCAGCTGGATCATGTCCAACAACGTCGAATAGGCTTCATCGACCAGATCGCGTGAGTCATCAGCGGCGCTGGTGGCAACCGGTGCGGCCGCGCGTGCGGGGCGTTCCATGGCAGGGGTGGGTGGCATAGGAATCACGGAAGCAGAAGAGGGAAGATGGGGAAGTTCGGATCGGCGCGCAGCTCGCGTTCGCGAGTGTCCAGCCATTGCGTATCAGAGCGCAAGCGTTCTATGGCGGCGGCGGCATCCATCGCTTCGAATCGCAGCGGCTGCCCCGGCCGCATCTGCGCCAGGCGCGGCAGGTCGGCGCTGATGACGGTGGCAATCTTGGGGTAGCCGCCGGTGGTTTGACGGTCATTCATGGCGATCAGAGGCTGGCCCGCGCCAGGGATCTGGATGCTGCCTGCCGCGATGGGGTCGGTGATGATATCAGCGCCCTGGGCGTGCACGATGGCGGGACCGTCCAGGCGCAAGCCCATGCGGTCGGACTGCGGCGCCAGCCGATAGGTGGCGTTCAAAAAGCGGCGGATCTCGCTGGCGGAAAAGTGATCTTGCTGCGGCCCAAGGATGACGCCGATGGGCGCATCGCGATAGAACCACGCGGTGTGGCGCAACGGCACCCAGCGCCGCTGGAACGGCGCGCGGGCGCGGCCGATGGGCAGGATGTCATCGCGCTTGACCGCCCGGCCTTCGATACCGCCCATGGCCGCGCGCGTCAGCGTGGATGCGCTGCCCAGCACCGGGTCCACGGCGATGCCACCGCTTGCCGCCAGATAGCCGCGCATGCCGCGTTCGAGCGGCCCGATAGTCAAGAGGGCGCCGGCCGGCACGCGGTGCGACTGCCACGGCGCCAACGCGCGCGCCGGCAAGCCGCCCGCCGCCGACACATGCAGCGCGGCGCTGCCCGCAAACGCCAGGGTGCAGTCGGCATCCAGCACGCGCAGCCGGCCGCCCGTCACCGTGAATTCCAGCGCGGCAAGTTCAGCCGGGTTGCCCACCAGCGCATTGGCCAGACGCAGCGCGCCCGGGTCCATCGCGCCCGACGGCGGCACGCCCATGTGTTCATAGCCGGGCCGACCCATATCCTGCACCGTGGTCAGCATGCCGGGCGCAACGATGTGCAGCCGCGCGCTCATGAGGGGCCTCCTGTGCGCGGCTGCGGCCGGTAGGTGGGATCTGCATGCAAGGCGTCGATGTGCGCGAATTCGTCTTCGCTGATCGGCGTGAACACGATCTCGTCGCCCGCTTCAAACAGAAAGGGATTGGCATGGCGCAAGTCAAAACTGCGCCACGGCGTGCGCCCGATCAAATGCCAGCCGCTGGGGCCAGGCACCGAGGCGATGGCGGTTTGCTGGCCGCCTATGTTCACGCTGCCGGCAGGCGTATGCGCGCGCGGCATGGCGCGGCGCGGGGTGTGCAAGACGGGGTCCAGCCCGCCCAGATACGCAAAGCCCGGAAGAAACCCCACCATGAACACGCGGTACACCGGCTCGCTGTGGCGCGCGACGACCTGGGCGGGTTCTAGCTGATGACTTTCCGCCAGCGCGTGCAGGTCTTCGCCATGCCCGCCGCCGTAGCAGACGGGCACGTCCCAGCGGCGCGGCGTGGTGTGGATGGCGATGGCCGACGCGTCCAGGCAATGCGCAATCACTTCACGCACCGCGGCAGGGCTGATCGTCAGCGGGTCGAAGCGGATGCTGAGCGAGCGATAGGCCGGCACCACGCCCAGCACGCCGCGCGTCTTGCGCTGCTGCGCCCGCAACGCCTGCGCCAGCGCCAGCACGCGCGCATTGGTGTCAGAGTCGATGCGGTTGGCGAATTCGACCAGCAGCGTGCCATCGCCCGCCGCCAGAATGCGCGGCGCGTCGTCGCTGCAAGAGGAAGGCGTGGCGCTCGTCATGCTGCGGCGGAAAATTCCATGGCGTCGGTGGGGTGAAAGCCCCACGTCACGGCTTGGCCCGGTGTGCGCTCGGCAGCGTCGATGCCCAGCGGTGCATACGCCAGGATGACTTTGTCGTAGGCTTCGATGAACACTTTCCAGTGCAGGCCGCAGAAGGTGGCGGCGACGACGCGGCCCGTGTGACGCACGTCCGCGCCGCCCAGTTGGCTGCCCAAGCGCAGGTGTTCGGGCCGCACGCCCAAGGTGGCATCGGTACCGGCGCTTGCCGCCGGCAGAAAATTGCATTCGCCCAAAAAGCCCGCCACAAACGCGCTGGCCGGCTGGCGGTACAAGCCTTCCGGCGAACCGGCTTCGACGATGCGGCCTTGCTCCAGAATCACGATGCGGTCAGACAGGTTCATGGCCTCTTCCTGATCGTGCGTCACAAACACCACCGTCAGGCCCAGGTCTTGATGCAGGCGGCGCAGTTGCAGCTGGATGGCCTGGCGCAGGTTCTTGTCCAGCGCGCCCAGCGGCTCATCCATCAACAGGATGTCGGGCGTGAACACCAGCGCGCGCGCCAACGCCACGCGCTGTTGCTGGCCGCCCGACAGCGCGCCGGGCTTGCGGTCTTGCAGCGGCACAAGGCTCACCAGCTCCAACGCTTCGCCCACGCGGCGGCGAATGTCGTCTTCGTTCAAGCGCCGCATGCGCAAGGCGAAGGCCACGTTCTCGAACACGCTCATGTGCGGAAACAGCGCGTAGTTCTGAAACACCATGCCGATGTTGCGGTCCGAGATCGGCGTGTGCGTGACGTCGCGCCCGCCGATCTTCACCACGCCCGCGTCAGGCGTCTCGAAGCCCGCAATGATCTTCAGCAGCGTCGTCTTGCCCGAACCCGACGCGCCCAGCAGCGTGCAGAATTCACCGCGCGCAACCGTCAGGTCCACCGCGGGCAGCGCCACGGAATCTCCGTAGCGCTTGTGGATGCCGGTCATGACCAGTTCCTTGCCCTGGCGTTCCGGCGGGCGCTGCGGACGAATGTCGTAGGCAAGCGGCGTATCAGCGGTCTTGGTATCAGCGGTGTGCATATCAATCTTCCTTCTTCCTGCGCAGCAGCAGGTTGGCAAGCAGAATCAGCGCCGTTGCCCCAACCAGCAGGCAAGAGGCCGAGATCACAGTGGGGTCGAAGTCGTTGGCCAGGCCTTCGAACATGAGTTTGGGTAGCGTGCGGTTGCGGATGGTGGTCAGGAACAGCGCCATGACGACGTCGTCGAATGAGCTCACCAAGGCGAATACCGCGCCGCCGACCAGGCTGGGAATCAGCGCGGGCAACATCACCAGCCGGAACATTCTTGGCCACGACGCGCCCATGCCCAGCGCGGCCAGTTCCAGGTTCGGGTCCAGGCTGCGCAACGCGGCGCGCATGGTGATGTAGACGTAGGGCGCGGCCAGCACCGTGTGGCCCAGAATCACCGCCATCGAATTCGCCACCCAGCCAATGGGCGCAAACAGGTAGTACAGCGCCACCGCCGTGACGATGGCCGGCACCGACATCGGAATGATGAAGAAGGCATCCAGCCAGCCCTGGCGGCGCGCGGCCAGCCGGCTGACGCCCAGCGCGGCGGCCGTGCCAAGCACGGTGGCCAGCAGCGTCACCACCATGGCGATCTTGGTGCTGGAGGCCAGCGCCGCCAGCCACTTGCCGTCGGTGAAGAAGTTCTCGTACCAGCGCAGGCCATAGCTGGGCGGCGGAAAGATCGGGAAGTCCGTCGTGCCAAAGCTCATCGGAATCACGACGACGATGGGCAGCAGCAGGAAGATCGCGCAGGCCACGCCCAGCAGCGCCGCCACGCGCCCGCCTGGTGTGCGCCGGTAGCCCGTGTGGTTGCTGCCTTTGCCGGAGCTTGCGCTGATCAGGTTGTTCAGGCCGAAGAGACGGTTGAACAGCCATAGCGACAGCAGCACCGTCACCAGCAGCACGCCGGCCAGCGCCGACGCCAGCCCCCAATTCAGTTCTTCGGTAATGTTGTGCGAGATGAGTTCGGCCGCCATGCGCTGGGCAGGGCCGCCCATCAGCGACGGCGTGATGTAGTAGCCCACCGCGTTCATGAACACGATGATGCCGCCTGCGACCGCGCCGGGACTTGTCAGCGGCAGGATGACGCGGCTGAAAATGCCCGCGGACCCCGCGCCCAGGCTCTGCGCGGCCTGCACCAGGCTGCCGTCCAGCGAGCGGAACGACGCATACAACGGCAACACCACAAACGGCATGAGCACATGCGTCATGCCGACCATCACACCCGTGAAGTTGTACAGAAACGCCATGGGCTGATCCAGAATGCCCACGGTGGTCAGCAGCGTATTGAGCGGCCCGTTCTTGCCCAGCAGCGCAATCCAGGCCGACGTGCGCACCAGGGCGCTGGACCAGAAGGGCAACAGCACGGCAAAGAACAGCACGCGCGCCACGGTCGGCGACACCGTCGCCATCAGATAGGCCAGCGGATAGCTCAGCACCACGCAAGACACGGTGACGGCCGCGGCAATCGTGAAGGTGTTGCCCAGCACGATGCGGTAGATCGGGGTGTCCAGCAGATGCCGGTAATGCGCCAGCGTCAGGCCGCCGTCCTCGCCCTTGAACCCATTGCTGAGCAGACCCGCAATGGGGCCGGCGAAAAACAGCAACAGGAACAACAGCAGCGGCAATGCGGCAAGCGCCGCCACGCGGCCGCGCCGGCGAGCGGCGGCCGGACGAAGTCGGGCGGCGGGCAGGGGGAGGGCGTCGGTGCTCGTAGTCATGGCAGGGGGACGCCGGCGCGCACGCCGGCGTCTGGGTAAGGAGGGTGGCGGATCAGCGGGCGCGGACCTGGTTGTAGCGCTCGGTGATGGCGGGGCCGTTTGCGTCCCAGAATTCCGAGTTCAGGAAGATGCTGTTCTTCAGGCGCTCGGTGGTCGACGGCAGACGTTCCAGCCGCTTGGCGTCAATCAGGGGCAGCGCCGCTTCGGTCGTCGGGCCGTAGGCGATGTACTTGCTGAACTCGGCCTGGTTCTTGGGCTGGATCATGAAGTTCAAGAGCTTGATGGCCGCATCGCGGTTGGGCGAACCCTTGACGATGGCGAAGTAGCCGACTTGCGCAATGCTGTCGCCCCAGCCCATCGCAATCGGCAGGCCCGAGTCGATACCGGCCTGAAAGCGCCCGTTCCAACCCAGCGCCATCACGACTTCGCCGCTGCCCAGCGCGTTGACGGGCTCGGCGCCGCTTTTCCACCAGCGCGCCACATGCGGCTTGATGGCTTCGATCTTCTTGAAGGCGCGGTCCAGGCCTTCTTTGGTGGCCAGCACCTTGTAGACGTCGGCGGGCGCCACGCCATCGGCGATCAGCGCAGCCTCGATGACCGTTGCCGGGTCATCCTGCATCGTGCGCTTGCCGGGGAATTTCTCCACATCCCAGAAGTCGGCAAAGGTGCTGGGTTGCGGCTTGCCGGCGGGGAAGGCCTGTGTGGAAAAGCCGATGTTGGTCGAGAAGATTTCCGACGGCACGCCATAGTCGTTGCGTGCGTTGGCAATGACGTGATCCTGCTTGACCATGTCCGGCGTGATCTTTTCAAACACGCCCAGCTTGATGCCGCGCGTGAGGCGGGCGCTGTTCTCGGTCACGACGTCCCACGTGACCGACTTGGTGTCGATCATGGCGCGGATCTTCGCCACTTGCGGGTCGGTGTCCTCGTGGATGGTGATGCCGCTTTCCTTCGAGAACGGCTTGAGCCACGCGTCACGGATGGCGCCCTGGTAATTGCCGCCCCAGCTTGCGAAATTGAGTTCGGCGGCTTGCGCCACGCCTGTGGCCATTGCCAACGTGGCGGCGACGGCGCACGTGACATTCTTCCATTTGAGATGCATTGCTTGGACTCCGTTCGAGAAGAAAAACGCGATGGGCAGACCTGCCCCGATCCTGGGCATATCGCCTCAGCAAGTCCTTGGCATGCAAATTGCATGCCAACGGTATGCCAAACATCGACATTCGCTTTTTTTCGGAGTCCCACACATGTACGACGTAGACCTCAATTCCGACCTGGGAGAGAGCTTTGGCCCCTACAAAATCGGCGCGGACGAGGCCATGCTGGACCTCATCACATCGGCCAACGTGGCCTGTGGATTTCACGGTGGCGATGCTTCCGTCATGCACCAAACGGCGGCATCCGCCCTAAAACGGGGCATAGATGTGGGCGCGCATCCGGGCTTTAACGACCTGTGGGGATTTGGCCGGCGCAAGATCACCGGCGATAGCCCGCAAGCGATTGGCGACATGATTGCGTACCAGATCGCCGCGATGCAGGGCATGGCGCGCGCGGCGGGGCATCGCGTGTCGCATGTGAAGCTGCATGGCGCGCTGGCCACGCAGGCCTTCGAAGACCGCGCGCTGTCGGAAGCGTTGACGTGGGCCATGCGCGCGCTGGACCCGGACCTGGTGCTGGTGTGCACGCCGCATAACGAAACCGAGCGCGCGGCGCGGCGGGCGGGCATCCGCGTGGCGTGCGAAGTGTTTGCGGATCGGCTCTATGGCGACAACGGCCTGACGCTGCCGCGCAGTGAACCGGGCGCGGTCATCCATGACCCGGTGGCGGCGGTCGCGCAGGCGATGCGCATGGTGCGCGAACAGGCGATACGGACGGTGGGCGGCAAGGTGGTGGCGATGCCGGTGCACACGATCTGCGTGCATGGGGACAACCCGCAAGGCGTCGCCATTGCGCAGGCCGTGCGCGATGCGCTGCTGGCCGAAGGCGTGCGCCTGCGGCCGATTTCGCAGCTGGACTTTCAGTAGGAGGCACCGCCACGCAGCGCGCGTCGTTGATAGGGGATTCTTTAGAAAGGCGCGTCTTTCTGCGCCTGCTTGATCAGCGCCTTCAGCACGCTGGCAAAGCGCCGCGCGGTGCTGGACAGCGGGCTGCTGGCCGAATGCAGCAGGTGAATCGCATGGCCCAGCGCCGGGTCAGTCGGCAGCAGCACGAAGTCTTTGCCGAAGCTTGGGTGATAGCCGAACGACTCGATCAACGCCACGCCCACGCCTTGGCGCACCAACGCCAGCGCTTCGGGCGTCGAGCGAATTTCAATTTGCGGCTGCACCGGCACCGGGCCGGAATTCAGAAAGCGGCTGGCCAGCCGCCCAAATGGCGTGTCCGCGCCGTAGCCGATCAGCAGATGCCCTTGCAGGTCTTCCGCGCGCACGCGGCTGCGCGCCGCCAGCGGATGGCCGCGCGGCACTGCACAACCCAGCCAGCCCTGGCCGATTTCTTCACTGACGATATTGGCGTTGACCGGGGGCGGCATCGAGGCCAAGCCAAAGTCGGCCTGACCCAGCAGCAGGTGCGGCAACAGCGCATCAAAGGCCAGCGGCCGGTAGCGGATGGGCGTGTCGGGGTGGCGTTCACGAAACTTCTGGATGGCGTGCGGAATCAGCCATTCGCTGAAGCTGGGGCTGGACACCAGGCTGACCGTGCCGGCCGACCCTGCGCCCAACGCGCCCGCCAGGGCGTTGAAGCGGTTGACGCGGCCGAAGATTTCTTCGGCCTCGGCGTACAGCCGCCGCGCTTCCGGCGTGGGATGCAGCCGGCCTTTGACGCGTTCAAACAGCTGGTAGCGCAAGCGGTTTTCAGCGGAGGCCAGCACGCGGCTCACGGCGGGCTGCGTCACGGACAGCATGCGGCCGGCTTCGCTTAACGAACCGGTCAACATCACCGCGTGGAAAACCTCGATCTGGCGAAGCGTCAGGGCTCCGGGCGCCGAAGGGAGGGGGCCGGCCATGGGAAGGAACGTCCGCAAAGGAAAAGGGTGGCTGCCATTTTATGGCCTGGCCGGGTCGCGCGGCGTGTCCGCCACGCGCGCGCCATGACGTTTTGCGCGTAGCCCATAACTAAATGCACAGTCCTTGGCAGTTTGTCCGCGTGCGGTGCTGCGGTCAGAACCCTTTGTTTTCAACGGTTTCCAGCGGATTTCCCCCGTCGCTGCACGCGATTTTCTGCGCCACGGGACGGCTTCCCGGCGCGCGCGCCGCGCGGCATGCTGCCAGCAACTTCCCTTTCACCCTCCAGGAACGCCTTATGTCCCGCATCGTCACTGTCGCCGCCGCCCAGTTGGGTCCCATTCAACGTGCCGAGGGGCGCGAGGGGGTGATCGGCCGCATGCTCCGATTGTTGGAGCGCGCGCACCAGCGGGGCGCGCAGGTGGTGGTGTTTCCCGAGCTGGCGCTGACGACGTTTTTCCCGCGCTGGTACTGCGAAGACCTGGACGAGGCCGACGCCTGGTTCGAACCCAGCCTGCCGTCGCCCGCCACGCAGCCGCTGTTTGACGCCATCAAGCGCTTTGGCGTGATGGTGTATCTGGGCTACGCCGAGCTGGCGTGGGAACCGGACGAGCAGGGCATTGTGCGCAAGCGCCGCTTCAATACGTCGGTTGTCATCGCGCCCAACGGCGAGATCGTGCTGAAGTACCGCAAGGTCCACCTGCCGGGTCACGCGGAATTTGCCGAGCACCGCCAGGTGCAGCATCTGGAAAAGCGCTATTTCGAAGTGGGCAATCTGGGCTTTCCGGTGGTGCGCGCACCCGTTGCGCCGGGCGTGGACGCCAACCTGGGCATGCTGATCTGCAATGACCGGCGCTGGCCGGAAGCGTGGCGCGTGCTGGGTTTGCAGCAGGTGGAGCTCGTCATGCTGGGCTACAACACGCCCAGCCGCAATCAGGACAACCGCGGCTTTGAAGCGCACCACCTGCGCGTGCTGCACTCGCATCTGTCGATTCAGGCGGGCTGCTACCAGAACGCCACCTTCGCCGCCGCCGTCGCCAAAGCCGGCACCGAAGACGGCCACGAGCTGCTGGGCCATTCCATCATCGTCAATCCGCAAGGCGAAATCATCGCCATGGCCGCCACCTGGGACGACGAACTGATCGTTGCCGACTGCGATCTGGATCTGTGCGAGCTGGGCCGCAACACCGTCTTCAACTTCGCCAAACACCGCCGCCCCGAAGCGTATACCCGCCTGGTCGAACAGACCGGCAGCGTGGCCCCCGCCGTGTGGACGCCGTCGGTCTGACGCGCGCCCCAATCGACTCTTTCTCTGGATTGAACCTGCCTCATGACCGCGACGCTACTGCCTCCGACCATCGAACATGAAATGCTGGGCACGATGCGCGTGCCCGGCTACGCCGACGTCACCGCTGCCGCCGAGCGCCTGGCCCCCCATGTGCGCCGCACGATGCTGCTGCGCTCGCCCGTGCTGGATGAGCGCGCGCAAGCGCCCATCTGGCTGAAGCTGGAAAACCTGCAAGTCACCGGCTCGTTCAAGGCGCGTGGCGCGTTCAACGCACTGCTGAATATGGATGCCGCGCAACGCGCGCGCGGCGTGGTGGCGTACTCAACCGGCAACCACGGGCAGGCGGTGGCATGGGCCAGCCGTTGCCTGGGCGTGCCTGCGACCATCGTGATGCCGGTGGATGCGCCAGAGAACAAGGTGGAAAAGGCGCTGCGCCATGGCGCGAAGGTTGTGCGGTATGACCGCCTGCGCGAAAGCCGAGAAGCCATCGGCATGCGGCTGCTGGCCGAAACCGGCGCGACCTTGCTGCCGCCGGGCGATCACCCCGATGTGCTGGCGGCGCAAGGCACGCTGGCGCTGGAAGCCTTGCAAGACCTGCCCGCGGCCGCACGCGAAAACCTGGGCCTCTTCGCCACGCCTTGCGGCGGGGGCGGCATGGCGGCGGGGTGTTCGCTGGTGTTGCGCGAGCTGGCGCCGCAGGCCCGCATGGTGGCGGTGGAACCCCGTGAGTACGACGACACAGTGCGGTCCCTGGCGTCCGGCAAGCGCGAAAGCAATCCGGCCGGCGCCAAGACGATTTGCGATGCGTTGCAAGCCGCGACGCCAGCTGAACTGCCCTATGCGATCAACAGCCGTAGCCTCAGCGCGGCGGTGTCGGTCAGCGATGCCGAAGTTGCCGCCGCGATTCGTTTCGCACTGGATGAATTGCGTCTGGTCGTGGAACCGGGCGGCGCGGTGGCGTTGGCCGCCTTGCTGGCGGGCCATATCTCGGCCGACGGCCGCGACGCCGTCATCGTGCTGTCGGGCGGAAATATCGATTTGCCCTTGTTGCGACAGATCGCGCTGGAGTAATTGTTCGCGCCGGGCTCCCGGTTGACGGGAGCCGCAAGGACTCTTGCCATGCAGTACCGCAGTACCGCAGTACCGCAGTACCGCAGTACCGCAGTACCGCAGTACCCGCGCCAGACGCAGAGCTGGCGTGGAAACACCCATAACAGTCCAAGGAAGAAAACCATGTCCACGTACCAAAGCAGCGCCAAGCGCTGGCTCGCCGCGGCGAGCGCCGTGCTGAGCCTGACGGCGGCGTCCGCCGCGCAGGCCGCCTACCCCGAGCATCCCGTCACCATCATCGTGCCGTTCAACACCGGCACTACGCCCGACATCGTGTCGCGCCTGCTGGCCGCCGAAATGGCCAAGCAGACGGGCGGCAACTTCGTGGTGCAGAACCGCACGGGCGCCTCCGGCATCATCGGCACGCAGGCGGTGGCCAACGCCACGCCCGATGGCTACACGATCGGGTTCGCCAACGTGGCCACGTTGGCCATCAACCAGGGCCTGTACGCCAAGCTGCAATACGACGCCGACAAGCAATTGGCGCCCGTGGCGTTGACCGGTTCCGTGCAGAACATCCTGGCCGTGCGCCCGGGCTTGAACGTCAAGAGCGTGGCCGACCTGATTGCACTGGCCAAGAAGGAGCCGGGCAAGCTGGTGGTGTCGTCTGGCGGCAACGGCACGACGGGGCACCTGAGCGCCGCCATGTTCAGTTCGATGGCGGGCGTGGAATTCATGCACGTGCCGTACAAGGGCGGTGTCGAGGCGGACCTGGCCGTGCTGCGGGGCGAAGCCGATCTGGTGTTCGACAACATCTCGTCCATCGCGTCGTTCGTGGACCAGGGCAAGGTCGTGCCGCTGGCCGTGACCGACCTGCAACGTGATCCGTCCATGCCTGCGCTTGCCACGATGGACGAGCAGGGCTTGAAGGGCTATCGCGCGGTGGCGTGGACAGGGTACGTGGCGCCCGCCGGCACCGACCCGAAGGTGCTGGACTACCTGAACGCCGCGATGAACAAGGCGCTGCAATCGCCCGACGTGCAGGAAAAGCTGAAGAGCCTGGCCTATGTGCCGAACATCGGCCCGCGCCAGCAGTTGTTTGACCGCGCGCATGCCGAACGCCCGGTGTGGGCGCAGGTGATCAAGCAAGCCAACGTGAAGATCGACTGACCGCCATGCCCCAGAACGCCGTGACCCAGAACGCCGTGATCCAGAACGCCATGATCCAGAACGCCATGATCCAAGAACGCTACGACTTGCTGATCCGTGGAGGCACGGTGATTGATGGCACGGGCGCCGGCCGCGTCCGCGCCGATGTGGCCGTGCGCGCGGGCCGCATCGCGGCCGTTGGCGACTTGCATGGCGCACAGGCCGCGCAAGTGCTGGAGGCCGCCGGCCGCATCGTCGCGCCCGGCTTCATCGACACCCACACCCACGACGACCGCTACCTGTCGATCGACCCCGGCATGCCCGCCAAGCTGAGTCAGGGCGTGACGACGGTCGTGACGGGCAACTGCGGCATCAGTCAGGCCCCGTGGCGTTCGGGCTGGCGCAGCGACGTGCCGGCGCCGGTCAACCTGTTGGGCAATGACGTCAGCGATTTTCCCTACGAAACGTTTGGCGCCTACCTGCGCAACCTGGACCGCCACCCACCCGCCGTGAACGCCGCCTGCCTGGTGGGCCATACGTCGCTGCGCGCCGCCGCCATGGACGAGCTGGACCGGCCCGCCACCGCCAGCGAGATCGAACACATGCAGGCCTTGCTGCGCGAGGCCATGCAAAGCGGCGCGATCGGTTTGTCGACCGGCACGGCGTATCCAGCCGCCATGCCCGCCACGCTGGACGAACTGATGGCGGTGGCCAGCGTGCTGCGCGAACACGGCGGCCTGTACGCCAGCCATATCCGCGACGAAGGCGACCGCATCTTCGCGGCGCTGGACGAAGCCTTCGCGGTGGGCGCGGCCGGCGGCGCACCGGTGCTGATCTCGCATCACAAACTGATCGGCCCGCGCAACCACGGCCGCTCGGTGCAGACGCTGGCGCACATCACCGAAGCCAGCCAGCGCCAGGAAGTGGCGCTGGACTGCTACCCCTACGTGGCCGGCTCCACCATTCTGCGCAAAGACCGCCTGGCCGTGTCCAGCCGCGTGATTGTGACGAAGTCGGTGCCGTACCCGCAGTACGCCGGGCGCGATCTGGATGACATCGCCCGGGAACTGGGCTTGAGCCCGGAAGACGCGGTGGACGCCCTGCAACCGGCAGGCGCCATCTACTTCATCATGGACGAGGCCGACGTCGAACGTATCTTGGCGTACCCCGGCACGATGATCGGCTCGGATGGCATGCCGCACGACCCCGCGCCGCACCCGCGCCTGTGGGGCACCTTCCCGCGCGTGCTGGGCCACTACTGCCGCGACGTCGGCCTGTTCTCGCTGGAGCAGGCGGTGCACAAGATGACCGGCAAACCCGCGGCGTATTTCCGTTTGCCCGAACGCGGCCGCATCGCGGTAAACCATGCGGCGGATATCGTCGTGTTCGACGCCGACACCATCGCCGACACGGCGACGTGGGCCGCCCCGACCCGCCAGGCCGAAGGCATCGACTACGTTGTGGTCAACGGCAGCGTGGCATGGCAGGCGGGCGCAAGCACGGGGTCGCGCAGCGGCAAGGTGATTCGGCCGGGGGTGGCCGGCACTTGACGCCCGTTGCATCAGAGGCACTTCAACGCCCCTCGTATGCGTGCATACAGGGGCGTTGTTGCGTTAAGGCCCCGGGCAAGCCAAATGGGCTAGTGACGAGTGACTATGCCGATCATTTCTCCATAAGTGCCTGATATAAATATAATTTTTCGGCCAGTGCCACCGCTGCGCCCGCGGCTGCATTCCGGATGCGAAGATCACCCTGTATAGTCCTGCGCTTGCACCGCTTGCTATGACTGCGCCTTGTTTCCATCAGCTTGCGCATCGGCTCTGCGCGCCGCCGCAGGCCTGAATCCATTGAACCGGTACCCGCCCTCATGCCGAATTCGTCGCCTCAGCGTTCCCGCCGCTATCCTTTTCCGAAGACGTTGCTTGCCGGTTTCATCACGGCAGCCTTGGCCACCTTGGTCATCGCCTTCGTCAACGTGCGCTCCGCCGATACCCGGGTGCAGGCCGTCAAGGCCATGGACCGCACGACGGAAGTCTTGCGGCAGTTGAGCTTGTTCAACTCGGCGCTGAAAGACGCCGAGATCGGGCAGCGGGGGTATCTGCTGACGGGTGACCTGGCCTACCTGCAACCCTATCTGCGTTCGTTGCCGCTGATCGAACAGCGGCTGGGCGTGGTCAAGGAAGCGGCCAGTGAAGATTCGGCGCAGCGCCGGATTGCCAACGATATCGATGGCATCACGCGGCAAAAGCTGGTGGAACTGCGTGACACCATCGAGATGCGCAAGGCCGGTGATGTGGAAGGCGCGATGGCGGTCGTGCGCACCGATGCGGGCAAAGAGGCCATGGAYCGGCTGCGTGACCTGGTCGCCGACCTGTACTCGCGACAGATGGGCGAGCTGGCCGAGGGCAAGGAAGCCTGGGCCGCCGCCGCCACGACCTCCACGTATTACTCGTGGGGCGGCTCGATGGTGCTGCTGGTGCTGATCCTGATTTCCGGCGCCATGACCATGCGCGAGTACCGCGTGAAGGCGCGCCAGACGTGGGTGACGACGGGTCTGTCGGGCCTGAGCATGCGTTTGCAGGGCGATCACCGTGTCGATGAAATCGGCAAGCGGTCGCTGGAATATCTGGCCGAATACCTGGACGCGAATGTGGGCGCGGGCTACGTGCTGGACCGCAGCACGGGCGAGCTCGAACTCTTTGGCGGCTATGCGCTGCCGCCCGAACGGCTGGCGCAGAAGATCCAGCCGGCTGAAGGGCTGATCGGGCAGGCCGCCGCCTCGCGCAAGCTGCTGCATGTGCGCGACGTGCCGGCGGGCCACCTTGAGATTGCATCCGCCTCGGGCCGCTCCAATCCGGCCGAGCTGATCCTGGCGCCCGCCATGCAGAATGGCCGCGTGTATGCGGTGCTGGAGCTGGGCTTCAACCACCCGGTGGGCGAGACCGAGCGCGCCCTGCTGGAAGGGGCGTCGGAAATGCTGGCGTCGTCCATCCGCTCGGGCCTGGACCGCACCCGTCTGGAAGCGCTGCTGGAAGAAACGCAGCGCCAGTCCGAAGAGTTGCAGACCCAGCAGGAAGAACTGCGCGTCAGCAACGAAGAGCTGGAGCAACAGAGCCGCATCTTGCAGGAATCGCAGGCGCGCATGGAGCTGCAACAGACCGAACTGGAGCAGACCAACGCCAACCTGGAGCAGCAGGCCGAACAGTTGATGCGCGTGCAAGATGCGCTGTCCGACAAGGCCCGCCAGCTGGCGCAGGCGAGCCAGTACAAGAGCGAGTTCCTGGCCAACATGAGCCACGAACTGCGCACGCCGTTGAATTCCACGCTGATCCTGGCCAAGCTGCTGTCGGACAACAAGCCCGGCAACTTGAGCACCGAGCAGGTCAAGTACGCGCAGACCATCTACGCGGCAGGCACCGACCTGCTGACCTTGATCAACGACATTCTGGATCTGGCCAAGATCGAAGCCGGGCAAGCCACGGTCGAGGTCGAGCAAGTGGCCATCCCCGCGCTGCTGCAACGCCTGTTCGACCCGCTGCGGCCGATTGCGCAAGAGAAGAAGCTGGCGTTTGAGCTTGAGGTGGACGCGGATGTGCCCGCGGCCATGTATACCGATCCGCAACGCTTGGGCCAGGTGCTGAAGAATCTGCTGTCGAACGCGTTGAAGTTCACGCAGCAAGGCACGGTGGCGCTGCGCGTGTCGCGCGCGCCGGGCAACCGGCTGTCGTTCGCCGTGCGGGATACCGGCATTGGCGTGCCGGAAGACCAGCAGGAACTGATTTTTGAAGCCTTCCGCCAGGCCGACGGCAGCACGCACCGCAAGCATGGCGGCACGGGGCTGGGCCTGTCGATCTCGCGCGATCTGGCCGATTTGCTGGGCGGCTCGCTGACGGTGGCCAGCACGCCGGGCCAGGGCAGCGTGTTCACGCTGCAAGTGCCGATTCGCCTGACCGCCGCGCCGCCCACGCCTGCCCAGCGCGCGCGCAGCGCGCCGCCGGCGCCTCAGGCACGCCCGGCAACGTCAGACATGGCCGCACGTATCCTGCAAGATGCAATGCCCGCCGCGCAGTCGCGGTCGGACGAGGCTCCGGCCGACCCCCAGGTGCCAGGCCGCACCATCCTGGTCATCGAAGACGACGAACGCTTTGCCGGCATTCTTTCCGACTTGGCGCGCGAGATGGGCTTTGGTTGCCTGCTTGCGCATACGGCAAGCGACGGCCTGGCGCAGGCGGTGCAGCAAAGCCCCAACGCCATCGTGCTGGACATCAACCTGCCTGACTTCTCCGGGCTAGGCGTGCTGGACCAGCTCAAGCGCAATCCGCAGACCCGCCACATCCCCGTGCATGTGGTGTCGGTGGCTGATTACGCGCAAGAAGCGATGGGCCGTGGCGCCATCGGCTACGCGCTCAAACCCGTCAAGCGCGAAGAGCTGGTTCACGCGTTGCAGCGCCTGGAAGCCAAGTTCACGCAGAACATGCGGCGCGTGCTGGTCGTGGAAGACGACGACCGCCAACGCGAAAGCGTGCGCCAGCTGCTGGCGCGCAATGATGTTGAGATCGTGCCAGCCGCAACCGCCGCCGCCGCCTTGAATCAGTTGCGCGAAACCACCTTTGATTGCGTAGTGATGGACTTGAACCTGCCAGACATGAGCGGGTACGAGCTGTTGCAGGAGATGACCGAGCAGGACAGCGTGTCGTTCCCGCCCGTCATCGTCTATACCGGCCGCGCGCTGTCGCGCGACGAAGAGCAGCACCTGCGCCGCTTCTCGAAGTCGATCATTATCAAGGACGCGCGTTCGCCCGAGCGCCTGCTGGACGAAGTGACGCTGTTCCTGCATCAGGTCGAAGCCGAGCTGCCGCCCGAGCATCGCCAGATGCTGGAGCAGGCGCGCAGCCGCGACGCCGGCCTGGAAGGCCGCACGGTGCTGGTGGTGGAAGACGATGTGCGCAACGTGTTCGCGCTGTCCAGCATCCTGGAGCCGACCGGTTTGCGCGTGGAGATTGCGCGCAATGGCCGTGAAGCGCTGGATGCGCTGGAACGCGCGGGTTCTGATGGCCACGCGTCGATTGACCTGGTGCTGATGGACATCATGATGCCCGAGATGGATGGCTACACCGCCATGCGCGAGATACGCACGCGGCCCGAATGGCGCCGCCTGCCGATCATTGCGCTGACCGCCAAAGCCATGAAAGACGATCAGGAGAAGTGCCTGGCCGCGGGCGCCAATGACTACATCGCCAAGCCGCTGGACGTTGAGCGCCTGCTGTCGCTGGTGCGTGTCTGGATGCGTAATTAAGGCGCTGCCTGCGCAACATCGAGTCGAGCACAGCCATGCCCCACAAGACCAAGGCGCGTATCGCGGACATCGAGCAGCGGCTGCTGCTTGATGCGATCTATCACCAGTACCACTACGACTTTCGCGCGTATGCGCAGGCGTCGCTCAAGCGCCGCCTGCAAAGCGCGCTGACGCAGTTCAGCTGCAAGACGCTGTCGCAGCTGCAAGACCGCGTGCTGCATGAGCCCGCCGTGTTCACGGGCCTGCTGCAATACCTGACGGTGCAGGTCAGCGACATGTTCCGCGACCCCAGCTACTTTCTGGCGTTGCGCAACGAGGTCGTGCCCATCTTGCGCACCTATCCGTCCATCAAGGTGTGGGTGGCCGGGTGCAGCACCGGTGAAGAGGTTTATTCGCTKGCCATCCTGCTGCACGAGGAAGGTTTGCTGGACCGCACGCTGATCTACGCCACCGACATCAATCCGCACGCCTTGCGCGCGGCCGAGCAGGGCGTGTTTGACCTGGACCGGGTGGCGGCCTTTACCGAGAACCACGCGCGTGCGGGCGGGCGCAGCTCGCTGTCTGACTACTACACCGCCCGCTACGGCCGCGTGGTGTTCGACAAGGCCTTGCGCGAACACATGGTGTTTTCCGACCACAGCCTGGCCACCGACAGCGTGTTCGCGGAAGTGCATCTGATTTCGTGCCGCAACGTGCTGATTTATTTCGAGCGCGATTTGCAGAACCGCGCGCTTGGCCTGTTCCACGACGCGCTGGTGCATCGTGGCTTTCTGGGCCTGGGTTCGAAAGAGTCGTTGCGGTTCTCGGCGCAGGCCGAGCACTTTGACGACTTCGTGCTGGAAGACCGCGTCTATCGCAAGAAGGCCGGCCGATGAACGCGAGCGCGGCGAATGCATCCAACACGCCGGCTGGCGGCCCAGGAGGCCCCTATCAGGCGATCGTCATCGGCGGTTCGTCGGGGGCGATCGACGTGTTGAACGTGCTGTTGCCGCGCCTGCCGGTGGGGCTGCGCGCGGCGGTGATCGTGCTGCTGCATTTGCCGCGCGACCGCCGCAGCCTGCTAGTCGATATTTTCCGCACGCGTTGCGCGCTGCCGGTGCAAGAGGCCGAAGACCAGCAGCTGATACAGGGCGGCCATCTGTATTTCGCGCCGCCGGACTACCACTTGCTGATCGATAACGGGCCGCGCCTGGCGCTGTCCGTGGATGCGCCGTTGCATTTTTCGCGGCCTTCGATTGACGTGTTGTTCGAGTCGGCCGCCGACGGTTACGGCGACAAGCTGGTGGGCGTGCTGCTGTCTGGCGCGAATGATGACGGCGCAGCCGGCCTGGCCGCCATCCATGCAGCAGGCGGCTACACCATCGTGCAGGACCCCGCCAGCGCGTCCATGCCCACCATGCCCGAAGCGGCGTTGGCGCGCTTTTCGGGCCAAACCCCGGCCCCCCACGTCCTGACGCCGGAAGCCATTGCGGCCCGGTTCATTCAACTGCATGCGCAACGATTGTTGTGATCCCAACCTGTTTTGACGCCATGATCCTGACATCCGCCAAGCCCCTTGAAGACCGCATCAAATGCCTGCTGGTCGACGACGTCCCCGAGAATCTCGTTGCGCTGGAAGCGCTGCTGGGTAGCGATCGGGTCGAGGTGCTGAAAGCGCAGTCCGGCCCGCAAGCGCTGGAACTGTTGCTGACCCATGGTGATGTGGCGCTGGCGCTGCTGGATGTGCAGATGCCGGACATGAACGGCTTCGAACTGGCCGAACTGATCCGGGGCAGCGAACGCACCCGTCACATCCCGCTGATTTTCATTACGGCCGGCACGCGTGAACAGAATTGGCAATTCCGTGGCTACGAGAGTGGCGCGGTGGATTTTCTGTACAAGCCGATCGACCCGCACATGCTGAGCATGAAGGCGAACGTGTTTTTCGAGCTGCATGAACGCAAGCGCGCGCTGGCCCGGCAGCTGGAAGAGCGCACGGAAGCGTTGCGGGTGAACGAGATGTTCATGGCGGTGCTCAGCCACGATCTGCGCACGCCGTTGCAGTCCATTGTGATGGGCGCCGCGCTGTTGCAGCGCCAGAGCGACCCGGCGCGTGTCGCCAGCCTGGCCCAGCGCATGGCGCAAAGCGGCGAACGCATGACGGGCCTGATCGAAGACCTGCTCGACGTGACGCGCATCCGTCAGGCGGGCGGGCTGACGTTGTCGCCGGCTGAAACCAGCATGGAAGGGCTGGTTCAGCGCACGCTGGATGAAGTGCTGGCGGGCGCGCCCGACCGCGTGATCGAGCCCATCTACGAAGGGGATCTGATCGGCACGTGGGATGGCAAGCGGCTGAGCCAGGTGCTGGCGAATCTGATGGGCAATGCTTTGCATCACGGGGATGCCGATCTGCCAATTCGCGTGGAAGTAGATGGTACGCAGCCGGGGCAGGTGGGTGTCACGGTCAGCAACGGCGGCACGATTCCGCCGGCCTTGCTGCCTCACCTGTTCAACCCGTTCCGGGGAGGCGAACGCCGCCCCGATAGCCACAAGGGCCTGGGGCTGGGGCTGTTCATCGCGCAGCAGATCGTGCTGACCCACGGCGGCCGCATCAGCGCGGAATCCAAGGACGGCATCACGCGCTTTCGCGTGGAGCTGCCGCGCCAGGTGCCGGTGCTGGCGCCGCCGCGCGTCTAGTAGCGTTCAGGCGATGCCGGTGGCGCCTGTCCCGTAGTGTTCAGTCGATGCCGGTCGCGCCTGTCCGCGTCACCGACACGCTGCGGGGCGACGCCGACTGATCCCGCTTACTGCACCGTCGTTGGCGTGGCGGGCCGTGACACCTGCGTGGGCATGCGTTCGACGCTGAGCGTGCTGGGATCGGTCGTTGAAGGCCGCACCACCACCGTGTTGTTGGCGCCGTGCGAACCCAGGTTGGGCAGATCCGCCGGGCGGGCCGCAAGCGTGGCGAAGGGGCCGCCGCCTGTGGCCGGCACGCCATCCAGCGTGACTGCCGTGGCCCATGCGCCGCTGCGCCGCGACAGCACCTGATAGCGCTGCGGGCCGCCGGCCGTGCGCGCCACGATGTAGAGCGTGCCATCGATGATGTTGAGTGCGGGCGGCGAGGCGGCTTCGGCGTCCAGCCGCGACGGCTTGCCATGTTCAACCAGCCACAGGTGGCCATCCGCGCGTTCCAGCACGGCCAGCACCACGTTGCCCTGCGCATCGGCGTTGATGGCCGGGCGGCCGATGAAGGGCAAGCCCAGGTCGGCGGCCTTGCTCCAGTCCATGTCCATATCCGTGGTGTCGCCCGCTTCCACCAGCTGGGTCAGGTGGTTGCTGCCGCGCTGACGGAAGTAGAGTTCAACGCGATTTTCATGATTGCGAATGGCCGCCAGCCCGCCCGCCGTTTCGGGCGCGGGGACGCGACGCCAGGCATGCCACTCGGGCCGTTGGCCCTTGGCCGCAGGCAACTGGCGGGTGTAGAACAGTTCGCCTTGGGTGGTGGCGGCAAAGATCACATAGCGTCCATCGGCGCCGCGCGCCGCAGCCGGCGCGCCGGTGGCCCCTTCCAGCGGCGGCAAGTCTTGCCAGGTGCTCCAGCTGCCATCGATGCCCGACGGCGCAATCCAATGCAGCAGGCCGTCGTATCCCAAGGCCACAGCAGCGGCTTCGCCGCGTGGCGCCACGGCCGGAATCTGCGTCACGCGCAGGCCGCCCAGCGCTTGCCAGCCTTGCCAGGTGCCGTCGTGCCGTTGCTTGTTGGCCCAGACGCCGCCCAGCGGGTCGCGCGCCATCAGCCCGGCCGTGCCATCGGCATGGGTGAACGACACCAGCGGGCCGCTCGTGCGTCCGCCCAGGCTTTGCCAGCGTTGCTGGCCCGAGTCCCAGCGGTTGACGGCGGCATTAGTTTCGCCCGCGGCGAATACGACCAGGCCGCCGCGCCCATCCGGGTACAGCTGCGGGGCGATGTCCTGGCGCGACACGTAGTACGCGCGTTGCACCCAGGCGGCGGCGGGGCCGGCGGGTTCCTTGCAGCCGGTCGGGCCTGCGCAATAGTGGTAGTCGTTCCAGGCGTAGTGCTGGAAGATCACTGACTTGGTCTCAATTTCCGCTTCAGCCAGGTTGGTGGCGCGTTCCTGGCTGGGGTAATCGATGTAGCCGGTTTCGGCGTAGTTGCCGGGCGCGCGCACCATGGCTTCGCGTACCAGCCGGGCGCTTGCGATGTGGTCGGGGTGGCCGTGGCCGGCGCAACGCCAGCACAGCTGCGTGTACGGCACGCTGATGGTGTCGTCCAGATGGCGCACCGTGGTCGGCCCGTATTGGCGGATCAATTCCGCCAGCGTGTCGATCAGTTGTTCGCGCGTGTAGACCTCGGGGTTGGGGCCCAGCGTATCCACGCTTTGCCCGGCTTCAGATTCGGTGCGGGACAGCGGCGTCAGGCTGCCCCAGCCCTTGCCCAGCCAAGGGTCTTTCAGGCGCATGTGCCAGAGCTGCACGCGCGGATTGCCCTGCAAGGTGAAGCGCGCAATGTGGCGGCCGCCGGCCATGCCCACGTCCGTTTTCCACACGTCGGGCTTATGCGCCATATAGGCGTAGGCCGCGCGCACGCCGCGTTCACGGCCCAGCATGTACGTTTCGCCCTCACCGGCATCGCTGGCGGTCATGTAGACCACGCGCACGCATCCGCCCGCCTCGATGTTCGAGGCGATGTCCGGGTTCATGAATAGCAGGTCGTCGTCCAGGTGGGCGACGAAAGCCAGGTCTTTGATGCCGTGGCATTGCGCCAGCGTGGGCGGGGCGGCCAGCGCGGGCGAGCAGACTAGGGCGAAAACTGCACAGAGTAGGGCGCGTCCAAGGGGACGCATCAGGGCCGTCAACAAAGGCATAAGTGAGCGTCGCTTAAAAGGCGCGGCGCGGGAAAATGGAAGTGAAACGAGTATAGCGGCGGGGTGATGCAGCTTGATGAGCCGTGCGGCACAGGATGTTGGATAGGGTGTCCGGGTGCAATCGGTCCGTCACTTATTTTTTGCGGGTGCGCCAGCGCCGGGCGCGTGGCTCAACGCGCGGGGGAGCGCTACCCCCGCTGTCCCCGTCTGATTGCGATGGTGCCGTCAGACCGCGCGCCGCCACTGCCCCGATTCCGGGCACACCACCGCGCGCACGCCGTCCACCCACACCTGTTCGTCAGCCAACTGCGCCGCGGTGGCGGGGTCCACATCAAACGTCACGCCCAGCGCCTGCGCCACGCGGGCGTCTTCAATCGGAAGCTCCCAGGTCAGGAACCACTGCGACAGGTCTTCGTCTTCTGGAAAATCAGACGCCGTGTAGCCACTGGCGCCGCGGCGGATGACGGCGTGGGGCTGGCAGGTATCGAACAGCATGGCCACGCCGCGCGTGAGCGGGATGCGTTGGCCCGTGTGCGGAAAATGCACGTCCAGCCCCTTGTCTTCGGAAAGGAACAGGTTGCAGAACGCGGCGCTGCCGTATTGCTCGCCATCATGGTGATACCGCGCGCCCCGGCACGCCATCAAGGCGATGTCGCTTGCGGCCAGCACGTCTTCCAGGCCGATCGATTGCGTCCAGGCTTGCATGGCGCGCAGGCAATCGTCGAATGCCGGCCAGCGAAACCGCGTGCGGATGAGCGGCATCTGTTCCACGTCGCCGGGTTCCAGCAGGGTTTGCGTGCGCGTCTCACGTTCCCAATCCGCTACGACGCGGGCAGGGGGCGCGGGCGTGTCGATCACACCGTGCAAGACCGCGCCGCCGACGCTGCGGCTGCGCAGAACGTCTGCGCTCAAGTAGAAAGACGTGGAGGGCTGTGGGCTGAACATGCCGAAAAAATAGGACCAGTCCGAGGTTTCCGCGATTATGGCTTTTTTTTGGTTCGCATCCGATATCAAGCGCCGGGACGCATCGGTACACTCAGAAAAAATTTATCCATGCACTGACTAAACAATGAAAATGAATCTTGCAACGCCGCTCCTGATGATGGCGTTGAGCCTCACGGGCGCGACCGCTCACGCGCAAAGCTACGCACTGACCATGACGGGCCTGGTGACCAGCCCGTCGTGCGGGCTGACGGTTGACGCCATTGCCTTGGGCGACGTGCCGTTGTCGGAATTCACGTCGTCGAATGTGCCGGCCTCGCGGTACAGCAAGTCCTTCGACGTCAGATTGCAGAATTGCGAAGTCAGCTCCTTGTCGGCGGCCTCGTTGAAGTTCTCGGGCACGATCACCGGCAGCACGTCGATTCTGGCGCTGACGAATATGAATGGCGCGGGTGTGGCGGTAGGCATCGGCGTGCAAATCACCACGAACGATTCCCAGCATGGCAGCACCGGCACGCCCGTCAAATTTGATGGCTCTGAGTCGTATGCGTTCCGGCCGTCGTCGGGAAAGAGCAGCTATACCTTCCTGGCGAGCTATATCCGTTCACCGACGGCACCTTCACGCGCGCCCGGCACCGCCAACGCGACCGCAACGGTCACGCTGACGTACTCCTAATCACGCTCTCAAGCCGCGCGGCCTTTGCGCCGCGCGCGCCATTCAGCCTGCTCCGGCTGAAAGTCCCGCCCACGCGCCCCGCCCACGCGCCCCGTCCTGGCTGATCCGCATTCGGCTCACGCCCGGCCCAGCTTCGTACTCGTCCGATTGAACGGGGGTACGGCGTCCTGCACACTTTCCCCATCGTATTTGCCCATGCCCGCCAGCGATCCTGCTGCGCGTGGCGCGCGCCGCCGCACGTTTTGCGCGTCTGTTTCGCGGCCTAGGCGCATCCTTCTCTTTTGCTATGAACATCAACCAGATCATTCGCCGGGAATCCGGCCTGCCCGCAGTATTTACGCGCGGACAATTGGCGGCGATTGCGGTCGGCGCCGTCATTAGTTATGGCGTCGTGTCGGGCAGCGCATTTCCGCTGACGGTGGCCGGCCCCGCCGCGGTGCTGAGCTATGCAGCGGCCGCGCTGATCGCGCTGTTGTTGATGCGCTGCCTGTCAGACATGACGGCCGCCCATCCCACGCCGGGCGGTTTCGCGTCGTATGCCGAAGCGTTTCTGGGCCATCGCACCGGTTTTGTCGTGCGGGCCGCGTATGTCGTTTCCGTTGTGACGATCGTGGGAACCGAAATCGCCATGCTGGAGCGCGTGCTGGCCTGGTGGATGCCGCAGGTTCCACCTTCGCTGGTGGTCATTGCGTTGCTGGCCGGACTGAATCTTCTGCATTTGGCGGGCGCACGTGTGTTTGCCTGGGTCGAGTTCGCATTAAGCGCCGTAAAAGGGCTGGCGTTGCTTGCCCTGATCGTGATTGCGTGCGTCTACGCCTTCAATGCCGCGCCGCCCACGGTTGACGGCGCGCGCACCGCATCGTCCACGATTCTTGCGGGCATGACTGGCCCGCAGGTGTGGCAAGCGTTCACGATTGCAACGATGGGCTTTATCGGCCTTGAAGTGATGTCGATTGCGGGCGCCGAGACCCGTGTTCCGGCCCGTGGGCTGGGCCGCTCGATGCGGATGGCGGCGTGGTGGGTGGTGGTGCTGGTGGTGGCGGGCGTCGCCGCATCGGCATGGTTCCAGTGGCATGAGCCCGTCGCGCCCAACCTCACGCCGTTTGTGCAGTTGCTTGAACTGGCGAAGTTGCCGGGCGCGCAGCTGGCGTTCACTGTGTTGATGGCCGTGACCGTGGTGTCGGTACTGAATTGCCAGATCTATGGCGGTTCGCGCATGGTGTTCAGCATGGCCCGGGCGGGTCAGGCGCCCGCCGTGTTGGGGCGAGCCGGCAAGCTGCGCGCGCCCGTCACGGTCGTGGTGGGGGCGGCCATGCTGGTCTACGCCGCGCACCTGGTTTTTCCAGGCGTGGTGTATGTGGCCGCATCGTCCATGGCGATTACCAGCTTGCTGGCGATATGGATGGTGATCTTTCTGGCCTACATCCGCTTTCAGCGGCTTGGCGGCGAAGCGCGCGGGGCCAAGGGGGCGTGGCGCGGCATCGTGGGCGTTGTCGTGATGATGGCGATTGCGGTTTCAACGCTACAGATCGATGCCTTCGCGCCGGCCCTGTTCTATGGAATCCCGTTGTGGCTGTTGCTGTCATTGGCCGCCTTGTTATTACGCAACAAAACCGGGAATAGTCATCCCGATAATCTCGGCGGCAAACGCAAAAATATGAAAGATTTGGTTGAGATTTAGGACGGGTACGAGTCGGAAACGTTTGGGTCGGCATATTTCGTTCTGGACCGATATTAATCATTTTCCCCGCGGACTATTATCTTTTCACGCTCATAGATAGGGCGACGCAAGGCCAAAAGCCTTTTCGTGAAATTAATACATCGAGTAATTCGAATGAGCAAGTTAGGTATCTGGGTTGATTTTTCGCAGAAGATCGTGTGCACCGAACTGCGTCGGCAAGATCTGATTTCAGGATCGGATTGGGCCTATGACGCCAGCGACTGTGCACAGAAATTTTCGGCGATGTCTTACCAGGGATACCGCCTTTGGGCCGTGCCGTGTCTGCGATTGATGCGTAAGCATCCGGCGTTGACTCGCGTGCTGGCCACAGCCGTCCGGTGGATGGTGGCTGATATTAAATATCAGCGGGGTGTGAATAAAAAACCGCACGTAATGGGTTTGATTATTCGCCGGGGTATTTTCTGGCCCGCTAACTTGTTAATGGGTGGTTTAGTGGTCGTTGCGCGTGCCGACAGGTTCATGCACGAACGCAACACCACGGGAATCGGCATCGGTGGTTAATCAGCGAATGTGTGTTTCTTTTACGACTCAACTAAAACTGGATTTTTCCAACATCATGACTAAGACTCTTCTCAACACTCTGTTGGCCGCCTCTTTTGTGGTTGCCGCTGGCACCGCTGCTGCTGCCGACACCGGCAACATCTCCTTCCAGGGCGACATCACGCAGTCGGCTTGCTCGATCGGTGGCGGTCAGCAAGGCGCCGACATGCTTGTGAAGATGGGCAGCATCTCGACGAACATGTTCAAGGCGGTTGGCGACAAGGGCCCGCAAACCGACTTCAAGATTGCGCTGCTGGGCTGCGACCCGACCGTGTCCACCGCCGCTTCGATCTCCTTCCGTCCGGGCGCTGGCAGCGTCATCAACAGCCGCCTGCTGAGCCTGGAAAGCGGCAGCGGCGCCCAAGGCGTGGCCGTCGGTCTGGCTGACGAAAACGGCACTGCTATCGCCGTTGGCGGCGCTGGCGTGACGTACAACCTGATCTCGGGCACCAACAACTTCAACTTCAAGGCTTACTACGAAGCCACCGCCGCCACGGTGACCGCAGGTAAGGCGAACGCCCAAGCCGTGTTTGAAGTTCAGTACTCCTAAGCACGTGAAAGGGGTCTAGCGCCCCTTCTTGGCGGAACCGGAGGCTCTCTTCGGTTCCGCTCCCACCCGTACCGGGTGGGTGCCGGCCACGCAAGGGCGGCGCCAAACACGGCGATCTCCCTCTGGCGAGTCTGCTTCGATTTACGCGAGGCCCGGCACAACTCCCCGAATTCCAATTGCATGCGCGCATCAGCTGTCGCTGAGCGGCAAGCGTGCGCGTCTGTATCGGCATACGACTATGAAATGCAACCTTAAATACTCCTTGGTCGCGGCGGCGCTGTGCCTGATGGCAGGCGCGGCTCAAGCCCAGCAGGCGACGGTGTCCGTCACGGGCAGAATCACCAACACCGCCTGCACCTTGTCCGTCGGCTCGGTGGCCATGGGCGACGTGCCCATCAGCGAGTTCGCGAGCAACGCCGTGCCCTCCGCGGCCTACCAGAAGAATTTCAACGTCACGCTAGGCGGCTGCTTGCTCAGCACCTTGAACGCGGCGTCGCTGAAGTTCAAGGGCACCACCATCAACGATGCCTCTACGCTGGCGCTGGCCTCGGGTACGGGCGCGGCGTCGGGCTTTGGCGTGAGGATGTTCGCAACCGACACCACCCACGGCGCGGCAATGGTCAATTTCAACGAAGCCTCGACCCACAACTTCAACATTTCGTCGGGCAAGAGCACCTACCAATTCACCGCGTACTACTACAAGTACGGCACGACTGCGAAGCCCGGCACCGCCAATGCTTCCGCCACGGTGACGCTCACTTACTCCTGATTTTTCTTCGTCATCCCGGCGCCGTTCGGGATGACGCTTTCCCCTGCACTAATCGTTTGCGCGCCGCAGCGCTTGAACCTGCCGGACATAGCCATGACTCTACTCTTCAAACGCCTCCTTCCCGCGTGCGTCGCCGCTTCCTGCGTGCTTGCCGGCAGCGCCGCTCACGCAGCCATTCAGTTGTCCAGCACTCGCGCGATCATGAACGAGAAAGACCGCAACGTTGCGGTCTTCGCCAAGAATCTGACGGCCACGCCGTTCGTGGTGCAGGCCTGGATCGATGGCGAAAAAGAAGAGATGGAAACGCCGTTTTTCATCACGCCGCCGCTGAGCCGCTTTGACGGGTCTTCCGAGCGCAGCCTGAACATCACGCGCGTGGGCGACGATATGCCCAAGGACCGCGAGTCGTATTACTGGATCAATGTGCTGGAGATTCCGCAAAAGAGCGAGTCGAAGGACAACAGCCTGACGCTGGCGACGCGCACGCGCATCAAACTTTTCTACCGCCCCGCCGCCATCGACAAGATGCCGCGCGGCGCCGAGCAATCGAAGTGGTCGATCGCGCGCGACGGCAAGAGCTGCCGCCTGGCGGTTGACAACACGTCGGCCTACAACATCAACTTTGCTCGCGTCGATGTGCCCGGCGAGCCGGAAGGCCTGGGCAAGACCGTCGTCGCCAAGCCGCTGGCAACCACCTACATCCCGCTGGGCAAGTGCCCGGCAGGCGCCGTGTCCGTGACGCCGCAGGTCGTCAATGATTACGGCGTCATCGAAGCGTGGCCGACGGTCTCCGCAGGCGAGCGCGGCGCAGAGGCCGTGCAAGCAACGGTCGGAGGCCAGAAGTGATACCTAGGCGTATGCCATGCCGTCCCGTTGCACTGGGCATGGGGGCCATCCTGGGCCTTGCGAGTACTCAGCTCATCTGGTCCGCCGAACTGGCGCCGTCGCCGGTTTCGGCCGCAGCGCAGGAGCAAACCCAGGAGCAAACCCAGGCGCCTGCGGCGTTCGACAATAGCTTTTTGCATCGCGGCAGCAGTCAGCCCAGCGTTGACCTGTCGGTGTTCGCGTTTTCGAACCGCGTGCTGCCGGGATTGAAGTCGGTGTCGGTGCGCCTGAACGGCCAGTTCCTGGGCGTGAGAGATGTGGATTTCGTGCAGGTTGACGACAAGGAAGACGCGCAACCGTGTCTGCCCGTGCCGTTCCTGGAAGACATCGGCGTGAACATGCTGGCGTTCCCGAAGTTGGCGCAAGACAAGGACGTGCAATGCACCAAGACGCTGGAGTTCATTGCGTCGTCCTCGGCGGCGTTTGACGCCGACAAGAACGTGCTGACGCTGTCGATTCCGCAAGCCGCGCTGGTGCGCCAGGCGCGTGGCGTGGTGTCCCCTGACTTGTGGGATGTGGGCGAGACCGCGTTCTGGTCGTCCTACCGTTTGTCGTACAACGACATGCGCAGCTCGGGCGGCCGAAGCAATTCCAGCGGCCACTCCAGCTTTCTGAGCCTGCGCAATGGCTTCAACCTGGACGCCTGGCGCCTGCGCGCCAACGGCACGTTCTATGACAACGATGGCAGTTCCAAATGGGACTGGAGCGACTTCTATGCGGAGCGCGATGTGGCTGCCTGGCGCGGTTGGCTGCGCCTGGGCGATAGCTCGACCTCTGGCAACGTCTTCACGTCGACGCGCTTTCGCGGCGTGCAGTTGCGCTCTGATGAAGGCATGCTGCCGGACAGCATGCGCGGCTACGCGCCCATCGTGCGCGGCGTGGCGCCCAGCAATGCCAAGGTGACGGTGCGCCAGAACGGTCATGTGATCTATTCCACCTTCGTGGCGGCCGGCCCGTTTGTGATTGACGACCTGTATTCCACGCCCGGCGCGGGCGACCTTGAAGTTGAAGTCGAGGAACTGGGCGGCCGCACGACGCGGTTCTTCCAGCCGTTTTCCGCCTTGCCGGCGATGATGCGCGAAGGTATCTGGAACTACAACTTTGCGGTGGGCCAGTACCGGCCCACCTATGGCGACGCCAAGCCGATGCTGGGCCAGGCCACGCTGGCCTATGGCTTGCCCTTTGGCTTGACAGCCTATGGCGGCTGGACCAGCGCGGCTGACGGCTATCACGCGGGCGCGATTGGCCTGGCCCTGAACATGCAATCCCTGGGCGCGGTGTCGGTGGACACCACCAATTCGCGTTCGCGTCAGCGCGACGGCAAGACGCTGGTCGGCACGGCGGCGCGCATCCAATATGCGAAGTCGTTCCCGGGCAGCGGCACGGACTTCACGCTGGCGGGTTACCGCTATAACTCAACCGGCTATCGCAGCCTGGAAGACGCCGTGCGCGACCGCACGGAAGGCGACCTGTTCCAGGGCTATCAGCGCCAGCACGAGTATCAGTTGTCGTTGTCGCAACGCCTGGGCAATGTGGGCTCTTTGTCGTTCAACTACTACGGCATCGGCTATCGGAATGCGCCGCGCAAGGCCGAGTACATGCAGATGGGGTTCTCAAGCGCGATCGGCCGAGTCGGCTATTCGCTGAACCTGGGCAGGAACAAAAGCCCCTGGCAGGACAGCCAGACCACCATCATGTTGACGCTGAGCCTGCCGCTGGGCGGCACGAACACGGGCAGCTATGCCATGAACCACAGCTCGGGCCAGGGCACCAGCCACGACGTCAACCTGAACGGCGCATTGACGGACGATTACGCGGCCACCTATGCCTTGCAAACGGGCGTGACGAGCGGCGGCACCGATAGCGGCGGCCATGCCTATGGGTCGCTGGGTTATGCCTCGCCCATCGGCCAAGCCAACCTGAGCCATGCGTATTCGCGCAACAACTCCAGCACCAACGTCGATTTCAGCGGCGCCTTGGTGGTGGACCGCAAGGGGGTGCTGCTGGGCCAATCGTTGGGCGAAACCGCCGTGGTGGTGGACGTGCCGGGCGCGGCCGGGGTGCAAGTGGACTCCTATCCGGGCGTGCGCACCGACAGCTCGGGCCGTGCCTTGATTCCCTACGCCAGCCCATACCGTGAAAACCGTATTTCGCTGACACCGAACCATGACGATATGACCGCGACGATTCAAGAGAACGTGCAGACCGTGGTGCCGACACGTGGGGCCATCGTCGTGGCGCATTTCAATACGGAATTGGGGCGTACGCTGCTGGCGACGTTGCGTGGCGCGGATGGCGCGGAAGTGCCGTTCGGCGCAGCGATCTACAACGTTGACGGCGAGCAGCGCGGAGTGGTCGGGCCGGTGGGGCGGGCATGGCTGACTGGCCTGCAAGGCGCGAACCGCTTCATCGTGAAATGGGGCGCCAACCAGGAACGGCAGTGCGCGTTTGACATTGATGTGTCGGGCGAAGAACTGAAGACCGACGAAGTGAAAAAGGAACTGACATGCGCATGATCGGACTGTCGCGCACTATCGTGAAAAGTCGGGGCGGCGTGCGGGGACGTGTGTTGCCCGCCGTAGCGGCCACCTTCGCCCTGGTGGCTTGCCTGGGCGGCATCACCGGGACCGCCTACGCGGGTCCGCTGGACACGCGCGCCGTGTCGTGCACCGTGAACAGCGGGGGCACGACAAGCAAGGGCAATCAGTATTACGCGTACTCCTCGACGGCCAACGTGTATTCCCTCAGCCCGACACGCACCGTCCAACCCATGCCCGCGCCGGGTACGACCGGCAGCGTGCTGTTTTCGACGGTGGAGCGCGTGCTGCCTCAGTATGAAGGCGCGTCGCAAGGCTATGTGGCGCCGCTGTACAACTGCCCGCCCGGCACCCAGGAATATTTCCGGGGCAACGGCAGCTACGATTCCTATTCCAGAAGCTATGCGACTGGCTTGCAAGGTATCGGATATCGCGTCTATTACTACATCGGCAATGGCGAGGAGTTGGCCGCGCCGCAGACATTTGACAATACCTATGCGACGGGCGCGTTGGTGTTCCCGATGTCGTCAAGCGCACGCGGCACCTACCGCACGCGTATCGATTTCGTGGCGACGGGCGCCACGATCAAGCCGGGCGTCATTGTTGGAAGCAACATCTTTGGCCAGGCCTCGGTGTCTGCCGGCTCAGCGCCGGCGGGCTTGTATCGCGTGGGCATGAGCGGCAATATTACCGTCACCGCCCCGACCTGCCAGATCAAGAATCCGCAAAGCCAGACGATCGCGCTGGGTAACGTTACCGCCACTGCCATGAATAGCGGAGCGGGCGAAAACGCCTTGTATACCAGCGAATTGCAGGTGGATTGCGGCATGAGCAGTCAGGCGTCGCCCACGGTCAAGTTGACGACGAACTATGCGGCCAATGGCTCGCCCGACACGGTCTCGAACCAGGCCCAAAACGGCGCGCAGGGCGTGGGCGTCAGGTTGTGGCTGTGGAACCCGGGTTTGAACAACTTTGAACGGGCGGCGTTCAACAGCACCTTGCCCAATCGCGGTACGCTCATCAGCTCAACGCCAAATTCCACGTGGTCGTACAAACTGGGCGCGTCTTATCTGCGCACAGGGGGCACGGTCACGGCGGGGTCGGTGTTGTCGACGGCGACCATCACTTTTACCTATAGTTAACGCCGCCGCCCGGGCGCTTTGGGCAGAAGATCAACCCCATCTTTCATGGTGCGTTAATGCGAGCCAAGTTCGAATCTGATATCCCTCCCTTGCCCGAAGACCCCGAATTCCGGGAGAAACTGGCGACCATTGTTTCTTCCATCGGCCGGTGCGATCGTGACGCGTTGCTGGAAGGGAAATCCTTCGCAACCGTGATGAGCGATTTTGATTCGATCATGGTGCTTGAGATCCTGCTGGAAATCGAAACGGAATTTCACATCACTACGGACGACATGCTGCCGACCGACGGGGCATACAAGCCGCAGGAAATCACGAACGCGTTTCCGCAAGACCTGGACGGGTTGATGGCCTACATGCGCACGGTCGTCGTTCGGGTTGCCGAGGAAAAAGTGGCGGCAAAGGAAGCGGCACGGCTGGCGGCCTTGGCCGCGACCGACGCGCCCACGCCGCAACCCCCTGAAAAGGCTGATAAAGATGCAACGTAGAAGAGTCTTCATCACGGCGGTTGGCATGGCTACGCCGCTGGGCAACACGGCGGATAAAACGTTCGACGCGCTGATGGCGGGAAAATGCGGCGTGGGTAAGCATCCCGACGCCGCCATCGACAAGCAGGTCGGCTTCATCCGCGAACCGCTGGACGTGGATGCCTCGCCCAGCCAGTTGCGGTCGATGGACCGCGTGGCGCTGGTGGCGCAGTACGCCGCCGATCAGGCGCTGGCCGCCGCCGCGCTCAGCGCCGAACAGAAAAAGCAATGCGGCGTGTTTGTGGGAACGGGGATCGGCGGCGTGTCGTCCTTGTCGGAAGCCATCGAGATCCATCACGGCCTGGCGCCCCGGCGCACGTTTCTGGTGGTGCCGTCGGTGATGCCCAATGCCGCCACCGCGCAAATCGCGCAGACGCTCAAGACCACGACCGAGGCGCAGACCTACGCCACCGCCTGTTCCGCCGGGGCCGTGGCCATCGGGGAAGCTTTTCGCCGCATCCGCGACGGCTATCTGGACGTGGCCATCGCGGGCGGAACCGAATCCATGTTGACGGAAACCATCGTCACGGCCTGGAAGCAGCTGCATGTGCTGAGCGCGGAACTGTCCGAAGACGGCAGCGTCGGGGGCTGCCGGCCGTTCAGCGCGCGCCGCTCGGGCTTCGTGCTCGCCGAAGGCGCGGCCATGCTGGTGCTGGAATCGGAAGCGCATGCGCGCGCGCGCAACGCGGTGGTGATCGCCGAACTGGTGGGCTACGGCGTCAGCAACGACGGCACGCATCCGCTGCGGCCCGACGACGAAGGGCAGGCCCTGGCCATGTCGCGGTGCTTGTCAGACGCCGGCCTGACGCCCGAGGACATCGGGTACATCAACGCGCACGGCACGGGCACCTACGTGGGCGACCGCATCGAAACCTCGGCCATCAAGCGCGTCTTTGGTGAGCGCGCCGGGTTGGTTCCGGTCAGCAGCATCAAGGGGGCGCTGGGGCACACGATCGGCGCGGCGGGCGCCATCGAGGCCGCCGTCACCGCGATGTCGTTGCGCCAGGCCCAGGTGCCGCCGACCTTGTTCTTCGAACCCGGCGATGAGCAGTGCGATCTGGACTATGTGCCAGGCGCGGCACGGCCGCTGCCGGGGCTTCAGGCGGCGCTGAGCAACTCGTTCGGCATGGGTGGCAACAACGCCGTCCTGGCCTTCAAAAAAGCAAGCTGATGCGCCTGCCGGAGCGTCAGTTGCATGGGAAACCGCGCCCGCATCGCGGGATAAGCATGGAGTTTTGATCAGTCCCATGCGTCAGGCGGGCGTCTTCGGTCGAGTCCGATTGCCCCGCCGTCTGAACCTGGATAGCCTCACTGTCAATCCTTAGCCAAAACATAAAGGACACAGATGAGACACCTCCTGCGTATTCCGTTCGTCAAGCACGACCTTCGCCGTCGTCATCGCGTTGCCCTTGCGCGCAAGCCGGGCATTGCGCGCGGCGGCAGGCGTGGCTTCTTCAACGGTTTAAAGTGAGGGACGCCGTGCGAGACGTCATTCGCGTTGTCTTGGCCGACGGGCACCCCATTTGCGTCAAGGGCGTGCAAATCGAGATATCCGTGGCCGATATTGCCCAGGTTGTCGCCTGCGCCTTCAATTCCACCGAGCTGTTCGACATTCTGGACACGCACCACTGTGACGTGCTTGTCAGCGACTACGTCATGTCGGGGGCGGATTTTGGTGATGGTCTGAGCATGTTCGCGCGGATACAGGAGCGCTATCCCCGCCTAAAACTGGTGGTGCTGACGTCGCTTGATAATCGCATCGTGTTGCAGGCGCTGGAAGCGCTGGGGGTGCGCGCCATCGTCAGCAAGGGTGACATGCCCGAGCATTTGCGCCGGGCCTTGTACGCCGCATGGTGTGGCGAGCCGTACCGCTCGCCGCGCATCCAGGCGGCGTTGGAATCGGATACCGCCGCTGAGCATGAAGACCCGCTGACCCGGTGCGAAGTTGAAGTGGTGCGCCTGTTCCTGTCGGGCTTCTCGCTTGGAGAGATCGCCCAGAAATTCCATCGCAGCAAGCAGACGGTCAGCGCGCAAAAGCGGGCGGCCATGCGCAAGCTGGACGTACACAGCGATATGGATCTGGTGCGTTACGGGCTGAGAAGCGGGCTGGCGGCGTGAGGGATCGGCGCCCGTTCTGATCTTGATGTTGCATTTCAACAATTGGGATTGCGCGTCCTCTGGCGCGAGGGTAAGGTCGCAACGTAGGATTTATCCGATGTTGGGCTTACAGGGGTGATCGTTGGGGACTTTCACGGTAGTGGTGGCGATGCTGGTCGCCGTTTTGCTCAGCGGCGTGATCGTCCGGCTGATTCCCCTTGCCATTCCCTTGCCGTTTGTGCAGATCGCGCTGGGCTTTCTGATCGCCGCCGTGTTTCAGCGCGGCGTACTGATCGAACCCGATATCTTCTTCCTGCTGTTCCTGCCGCCCTTGCTGTTCCTGGATGGCTGGCGGGTGTCGAAGCTGGCGGTGATTCGCGAATCGTCCTCGATCTTGCAGCTGGCGTTCGGCCTGGTATTTCTGACGGTGATTGGCGTGGGTTACCTGATCCACTGGATGATTCCCGACGTGCCGCTGCCGGTTGCATTCGCCATTGCCGCCATTGTGTCGCCCACGGACCCCGTGGCGGTCGAGGCGATCTCGCGCCGCGTCCACATTCCCCGCCGCATGATGGCGATTCTGGAAGGCGAGGCGCTGTTCAACGATGCAAGCGGCCTGGTTGCGTTCCGCTTCGCCGTGGCGGCAGCCGCCACCGGCACGTTTTCGCTGTCGGAAGCGGCGCTGTCGTTTCTCTGGGTGTCCATCGCGGGCCTGTCGATTGGCGCGGGGCTGACGTGGCTGATCATGCAGGTGCGCAGGTTCATCACCAAGCGGCTGGGCGAAGAGCCGGGCTCGGAAGTGTTGCTGAGCCTGCTGACGCCGTTCTTCGTGTATTTCGTGGCCGAACACGCCAACGCTTCCGGCATCCTGGCGGCCGTGGCGGCCGGGGTCATGATGAGCTATTCCGAGCTGTCCGGCCGGGCGCTAGCCGCCACGCGCATGGAACGCCGCGCCGTTTGGGACATGGTGCAGTTCACGCTGAACGGCATGATTTTCGTGCTGCTGGGCGAACAGTTCCCGACCATTCTGGCCGGATTGTCGCGTGCCGCGGGCGAGGCGGGCGGGCTGTCCCTGTACTGGTTGCCGGTGTACGGGCTGGCGGTGTGCCTGGGCCTGATCCTGTTCCGCTTGCTGTGGGTGACGGTGTCGCTCAAGCTCAGCGCGATGGCGGCGCGGCGGCGCGGGACTGAACCGCCCGAGGTGGGCATTCGGGTGATTCTTGCGGTGTCCGTGGCGGGCGTTCGTGGCGCGGTTACGCTGGCGGGCGTCATGACGCTGCCGTTCGCGCTGGATAGCGGCGCGCCGTTTCCCGCACGCGATCTGGCGGTGTCACTGGCGGCCATGGTCATTGTGTTTTCATTGCTGCTGGCCAGCCTGACCTTGCCCAGCCTGATGCGCGGCCTGCACTTTCCCGCCAACAGCCGCGTGCAACGCGAAGCGTCTTTGGCGCAGGAAGCCATATTGCAGGCCGCGCTGGACAGCGTGGCCGCGGGCGCCAAGCGCCGGGTTGCGGAACATCCCGACGAGGCCGCCCTGTATCTGGAGGTGGCCGACAGCTTGACCGCCACCTTGCGCCGCCAGGCGGGCGAGGCGCCGGACGGCACCTCCGCCGAACAGGTCGCCAAACAAGCCGCCATTGAACGGCAGTTGCGGCTGGAGGCGATAGCGGCCTCGCGCGATGCCGTCTTCCACCTGGCGCGCACCCACCGTATTTCTGATTCACTGGCGCGCGAGCATGCGCGTTTGCTGGACCTGCACGAAGCGCATTTGCGTTAGAGGGCGTGCGCCCCTGGCCGCGTGTCAGGGTGACGGCGCGTGCGCTACTGAACGCTTTCCACCGGCTCGATGACTTTGAAGGGTGAAGAAAAAGAACATGGCTAGCTTTCCGATGCATTGGCCCGCTGTCACCGCCGCCGTCCTGCTATCAGGCTGCGTTCCGCGCAGCGCGCCCTACGTGACGGTGTTCGATTCCTATTTTCCGGCCTGGATACTGTGCGCCGTGATCGGCGTCGTGGGCGCATCGCTCATACGCGTGCTGCTGGTGCGTTGGGGTATTGACGACGTGATGCCATTACGCGTGCTGGTGTACCTGAGCCTGGCCGCCGCGCTGATGTTCCTGAGTTCGCTTCTGTTTTTCACCCGCTGACTTTCACCCGTTGACTTTCACCCGCTGACTTTCACCTGCTGATCATGCCGACCTCCCAGTCTTCTTCCAACAAGCGGCGCATCGCGGTGGTGATGGCCGTGCTGATCGTGGTGCTGGCCGTGGCGGCCGGGCTGGCGTATGTGATGCGGATGCAGGCCAAGCCGCTATCCGAAGATGCGGTGCTGACGACCGACGTAGCGCGCGTGGCCGCCGCCGTTCCGGGCCGCGTCGTGGCGCTGAACGTGCGCGAGAACAGCCAGGTCACCCGTGGCCAGGTGCTGTTTGCGATCGACCCGGAGTTCTATCGCTTGCAGGTTGAGCAGGCCGCCGCAGGCTTGCGCATGGCGGAAGCGGCGCTGAGCTCGCGCGGCCGGTCGGTGCAAGCCGAGCAGTCCAACGCCACCATCGCGGCCGAACAGATTGCTCGGGCGCGCGCCAATGCGGCGCTGGCGGCGCAGACGTGGGAACGGCTGAATGCGCTGCTACCCAAGGGCTACGTAACGCGCCAGCAGGTAGACGAAGCGGCCACGCTCAAGCGCAATGCCGAGACCAGCCTGAAGGAAGCGCAGGCGCAGCTGGCGGCCGCGCAGGCGCTGGTCGGCGACGCCGAGGGCGCGCAAGCGCTGGTGGCCGAACGGCGCGCGGCGCTGGCCATTGCCGAACGCCAACTGCGCGAAACCGAAGTCAAGGCGCCGTTCGATGGCCGGGTCGCCGGCTTGTCGATCACCGAGGGCGATTACATGGTGCCGGCGCAGTCTGCGTTTTCACTGATCGACACAACGCGCTGGTTTGCCACGGCCACGTTTCTGGAAACCGAGTTGCCCGCCATCCAGCCCGGCGATTGCGCCACGGTGTACGTGGCCGCTGACCGCCGGCTGGGCTTGAAGGGCGTGGTGGAATCCACCGGCTGGGGCGTCAGCGCCGAAGACCTGATCAACCTGCCGCGCCGCTTGCCCTATGTGCCCAAGTCCTTGAACTGGGTGCGAGTGGGCCAGCGCTTTCCCGTCCGCGTGAAGCTGGATAACCCGCCCGCCGAACTGATGCGCGTGGGCGCGTCGGCCGTCGTCTTGGTCGATCATGAAAAGCGGTGTTGACGCCGCCTGGCTGAGCCAGCTCGCGCCCTTTCCAGGCCGGGCGGCGATGGCGTGGCGGACTGCGCTGGTCTGCGCATTGACGGCCATGGTCGCCATGACCTACGGCATTCCCGAGTCGGCCATCAGCTGCTATCTGGTGTTCTTCGTGATGAAGCCGGACGCGGCCGAAAGCTCTTTGCTGGCGGTGGCGCTGTCGGTGCTGGTGATGCTTGTCGTCGGCGTGCTGCTCTTGCTGACCAACCTGACGCTGGCGCAGCCGGCCATGCGCATTGTGGCGCTGGCGGTGTCGTCGCTATTGCTGTTGTTCCTGGCCTCAGCCAGCAAGCTGGGGCCGCTTGGCGGCATCATCGCGCTGGTGCTGGCGTTTGGCTTGACGCTGCTGAGCTACGTGCCGGTTGGCGAAGCGGCCACGCGGGGCATCCTGTATGCGTGGCTGATGGCGACGATGCCGATGGCGCTGGTGCTGATCGTCAGCATCACGATCGGCCGGCGGCCGCTGACGTTGCTGCGCACGACGGTTGGCGACCGGCTGGACGCCGTTGCCACGTATCTGGAAAGCGGCGGACGCGCGGGCCGCGCGCGTCTTCGCGAGATGCTGGGCGAAGGGCAAGAGGAATCCATGAAGCGCTGGGGGCTGCTGCGCGGGCTGGCGCTGGCGCGGCGCGATGAAACGCGTCGTTTGGGAATGGCGTTGCAAGAGTCCTACCGGCTGCTTTTCGCCGCGCTGGCGATGCGTGGCGGCGGGCAGGATGCGCTCGCCGCTCGTGCGCGCGAGGCCGGGCAGGCCCTGGCCGCGGGCCGCGCTGCGCCGGCCGCCGCCGTTCCTCCTACGCATTCCCCGAAGCACCCCCCGGTGCACGACTCCACGCAACCCCCCACGCACCTTCCCACGCACCCCCCGGTGCCCGACTCCACGCACAGCCCCACGCAACCCGCCGCAGCCCGGCAAGCGTGGCGCGCGCTGTCGGCAATGGGGGGCGACGCCTCCACCATGCCCGCTCCGCAGCCCGCCGAACCGTTCATGGCGCCCGATGCGTTCAGCAATCCGGAACACGTGCGTTACGCCATCAAGACCACGGCCGCCGCGCTGATCTGCTACCTGATCTACTCCGCGCTGGATTGGCAAGACATCCACACCGCGATGATCACGTGCTACGTCGCCGCCTTGGGTTCCGTGGCGGAAACCACGCAAAAGCTCATGCTGCGCATCATCGGCTGCCTGATCGGCGCGGCGATGGGCGTGGGCGCCATTCTGTTTTTGATCCCGCACATGAGCAGCGTGGGCAGCTTGATGGTGCTGGTATTCGCCGGCGCGTTCGTGGCGGCTTGGGTGGCGGTGGGCTCGGAGCGCGTGTCGTATGCGGGCGTGCAGATTGCGCTGGCATTCATGATGACGGTGTTGCAGGGCTTCGGCCCCAGCATCGATATGTCTGTCGCCATGGACCGCGTGATCGGCATCTTGCTGGGCAACGTGGTGCTGTACCTGGTGTTCACGCAGTTGTGGCCCGTTAGCGTTGGCCACCGGGTGCGCGAAGATCTTGGGCGCGCGCTGGAGGGCTTGGCGAAGTTGGCGCGGCTGGGCGAGGGCGGGCGCGACCGGGCGGTGGCGCAGGCCAGCGCCGTGGCCGGGCAACTGGCGGGCATCCGGCGCGCGCTGGGGCTGGCCACGCTGGAACCCCGAACGCTGCGGCTGGATAGCGCCCGCTTGCGGGAATTGATCGCGGTCACGCAGTCGGTGCAGGCGCTGTGCATGCGCTTGCTGATCGACGCGCCTGAGCCGGACGAGGCGCTTGCCGCACGCCTGGAGGCCATGGCGCACGCGGTGCGCAACGATGAGCCAGGAAGCGTCAAGCAGGTGAACCAACTGATGGAAGGGCAATAGGATGGAAGGACGGATAGCCTCGGCGGGGCGTGCGGCGGCGATGGGGCTGGGCGCCATCGCATGCCTGATGGCGCTGACTGCATGTGTGGCCACCGGCAACCAAGGCGCGCCCGAGTCGGCGCAACGGCAGTGGCAGTCATCCGATGCGCCCGCTGAATGGCGCGCGCTTGCCGTGTCGGGCGCGCCTGCCGCCAATCTGCCCGGCCAGCCGCCGCCATTGGACCCCAGCCGCGAATACGATCTGCCCGCTCTCATCGACCTGGCCCAACGCAACAGCCCCGACACCCGGCTCGCATGGAGCCAGGCGCGTCAGGCCGCATCCACCGTGGGCATCGCCGACGCCACGTTCCTGCCGATGCTGTCGGCGCACGTGGTGGGCGGCTACATCTCTACGCGCAATCAACTGCCTGAAATCCTGGGGCAGCGTCCGCACGTGGATACGAGTTCCAGCGGCGTGGTGCCGCTGGCGACCTTGCAATGGCTGCTGTTCGATTTCGGCCAGCGCAGCGCCTTGCGCGACAGCGCGCGCAGCCTGTCGCTGGGCGCCAATTTTCTCTACAACGGTGCGCACCAGAAGCTGATCTACAGCGTGATGAGCACCTATTACGAACATGACGCGGCGCGCCAGCGCAGTGAGATCGCCAAGGCGTCGTTGGGCAATAGCGAAGCGGTGCTGGCGGCGGTGGACGCGCGGCGGCGCAACGGCATGGCCACCACCATCGAGCTGGCGCAGGTGCGGCAACTGGTGGCGCAGGCGCGCTTGCGCGTCGTCACGACGCAAGGCGCCGAACGCAACACATACCAGGCGCTGGCCGCGGCAGTGGGTATTGACCCCACCGCCACGCTGCGCATCGCACCCCTGACTCGGCGGCCGCTGCCGCCTGCGACCGATGTCGCCAGCCAGGAGATCCTGCATCAAGCGCTGGCCGACCGGCCGGACGTGATGGCGAGCGTGGCGGCGCTGAAAGCGGCGGAGCATTCCGTGGACGCCGCGCGCGCGGACTTTCTGCCCAAGGTGTATTTGGCGGGCTTTGCCGCCGCCGGTAACCGCAACCTGGATGTGGGCAACCTGCCCATTCTTGCGGGCCAGTCGAACGCCAACGGGGTGATCGTCGGGATCAGCGTGCCGATCTTTGATGGCGGCCTGCGTAGCTCGCGTTTGCAGGACGCACGCGAACGCGTGCAGGCCTCGCAAGCCGCGCTGTCCAAGTTGCGGATGGAAGCGATGCGCCAGATTGTGGTGGCATCCACCACGCTGGAATCCGCGTTGCAGGCTAACGAAGCCGCGACAAGCCTGGAGGAAGCCGCCACGCTGACCTACGACGCCGCGCTGGATGCATACCGGCATGGCGTAGGCACCGTTACCGCCGCCACCGAGGCCGCCAATGGTTTGCTGGCCGCGCGCAGTGCGCGGGCCGATGCGTATTCCGCCGCCTTGACCGGCGCGGCCACACTGGCTTTTTCGCTGGGGCGCATCAACGCCGACAGCGCGCAATAAGTCTTCAGACACGAATCCAACCCGGGAGTCACCTTCATGTTCGATGTGGATGCCACGTCCATCAACCGGCTAAGCGCCGTCAACTGCGGCTGCCACAACCCGGCCGCCGCCCGCATCAACGCGTTGTACGCCGTGCATGAAGCGGCAGCGGCGAATCTTGGCGGCGCCGCGGCGTCGGTGGCCGCAGCACCGGCTGCCGCAGCACCGGCTGCCGCAGCATCGGCTGCCGCAGCATCGACAGCCGCCACCGCCCCTCACAGCACCGCCGCACCGCATCCCGCCGCCCATCCGCCCATCGCCTTTGTGAACGTGCGCATCTTCGATGGCGTCTCGGACGCACTCCTGACCGGCATGCGCGTGGTAGTGGAAGGGCGCCAGATCAAGGCGGTGGAGCCGCAATCCCTGCCGCTGCCGGAAGGCTGCCAGGTGATCGACGGCAAGGGTGGTGTGCTGATGCCCGGCCTGATCGACGCGCACTGGCATTCGATTTTGGCGCGCCCCAGCATCCTGATGGCCATGACCGCCGACTTCAACTACGTGCATACGATGGCCGTGGTGGAGGCGGGCGCCACGTTGATGCGCGGCTTCACCACGGTGCGCGACATGGGCGGTCCGGCCTTTGGCCTGAAGCGCGCCATCGACGAAGGCCTGACGCCGGGGCCGCGCATTTACCCGTCGGGCGCCTTCCTGAGCCAGACCTCCGGCCACGGTGATTTCCGGCTGTTGTCCGATCTGCCGCGCTCGCCGGAGGGCGGGCTGAGCTATGTGGAAAAAGTGGGCGTCACCGCGATCTGCGACGGGGCGGATCAGGTGCTGCTGCGCGCGCGCGAACAGTTGATGCGCGGCGCGTCGCAGCTGAAGTACATGGCGGGCGGCGGCGTGATGTCTTCCTACGATGGCCTGGACGTGACCGAGGGCTCGCTGGAAGAACTGAAGGCGGCCGTGACCGCGGCGGAAAACTGGGGGACCTACGTGACCGTGCACGCCTACACTTCGCGCGCGGTCGGCATGGTGCTGGATGCGGGCGTGCGTTGTATCGAGCACGGCCAGTTGATTGACGAAGACACCGCGCGCCGTATTGCGGACATGGGGGTCTGGTGGAGCTTGCAGCCCTTTCTGGATGACGAAGACGCCGTGCCCACGCAGTCACCGTCGTCGCGCCAGAAGCAGCTGGCCATGGTCGCCGGCACCGACCGCGCCTACGAGATGGCGCACCGCCTGGGCATCAAGACCGCGTGGGGCACGGACACGCTGTTCGACGCGCGGCTCGCCACGCGCCAAGGCGCGCAGCTGGCGAAGATGAGCCGCTGGTACGGCGCGGCCGAGGTGCTGCGCATGGCAACCAGCGTGAATGGTGAACTGTGCGCCATGGCCGGCCCGCGCAATCCGTATCCCGGCAAGCTGGGCGTGGTGCAAGCCGGCGCCATGGCCGACCTGCTGCTGGTGGATGGCAACCCGCTTGAAAACCTGCAACTGATCGCGCAACCCGAGCAAAGCCTGAGCGTGATCATGAAAGACGGCAAGGTCTGCAAACCCGCGCAGGGGTAAGCGCCGCCGCTGCCCCCTTTTCACTTTCGTACTAATCCGATCTGTCCGGGTGCCGTAGCGGGACAAGTACGAGATGAATTGCGGGGCACGGATACTACATTGGCTGCATTTGGACCTGACAAAGCCCAGGAGGCTGGATGCGCCATGCAGATATCTCTCATCATTGCCGATGATCATCCCGCCCTGATCACCGGCGTCAAGCACGAACTGGCGGACTTTCACACCATCTCCATCGTGGGCACGGCCAGCAATTCGACGGAAACGTTCGAGTTGCTGGCGAAATCGCACTGCGACGTGCTCGTGACCGACTACGTGATGCCCGGCGGCGAGTTCGGCGATGGCATGACCATGCTGTCGTTTCTGCGCCGCCGTTATCCCGACCTGAAGATCATTGTGTTCACGACGATCGACAACCGCGCCATGGTGGCCGAGATGGTGAAGATCGGCGCGCATGCGGTGTTGAGCAAGGTGGATGTGATCGGGCATCTGATCTCGGCCATCCATGCGGTGTATGCCGGCGCCACTTACTTTTCGCCGAAGTTCCGGTCATCCTCCGCTGTTGGCCGCGTGGCGCAGATCGACCCCGCGCAAAAGCTCACGCGGCGCGAGACCGAAGTGGTGCGCCTGTATGTGTCGGGCGTCTCCATCAACGAGATCGCCAGCCAGTTCAATCGCAGCAAGCAAACCATCAGTTCGCAGAAGACCAGCGCCATGCGCAAGCTGGGCATTGAGCGCGATGTCGAGCTGTTTCGCTTTGCCTACGAAACCGGGCTGTTGACCGAAGGCGGTACACCGAGCGAGCACGACACGATGGACGCGATGCTGGCCGAGCACGAGTAGCGCGCGCGGAGCCGTTTTGGTACTAGTCAGATTGTTCGTGCAGGGGCGTCAGACCATACTGAGTCCACTATGCGAGTCGTCAATATGGTTCATCACATCTCCCCTCAACGGCCGGGCAGCGCCCGCGGATTGGCCGCCATCAAAATGGGTTGCGCCCCGCGCAGCGCCACGGCGTTGAATGCGTTGCTCGACGGCGGCATATTGCACACGTTGCGCAGCGCCTGCGGCCTGGATGCTCTGGCCATCGCGCTGCGCGAACAGGCGGCGGATCTGGTCGTATGTGAAGTCACCGGCGTCGCTTGTGAAGGGCTGCTGGTGCCGGGGCGCCTGCAAGGCGAAGTCCAGGCTGGCCGCCTGCCGCGCATGCCCGCCGTGCTGTGGATCAGCGATCTGCCGCGATGTGTGCTGGACGCGTATGCCAGCGGACTGCGCGCGGCGGGCGCCGTGATCCACATCGTGCGTAGCGCGGCGTTCATTCCGGCCGCGCTTGCCCGTTTTTCGCAGTGGCAAGAGCCGGTCAAGCCCGACGCGCCCGCGCCGCGCTTTACCGATGAAGATGTGATTTTGGCGCTGGGCGCCAAGGACGGCATCCGCGTGGTGTTGCAGCCGCAAGTCGACCTGGCCACAGGAAGAGTTCTTGGCGCCGAGGCGCTGACCCGGTGGCGTCATCCGCAGGCAGGCGATGTGCCGCCAGCGGAGTTCGTGCGGGCGATCAGCCGGCTGTCGATGGACCCGATGCTGTTCCACTTCGTGACGGAACGCGTGCTGGACGTGCAGGCGCAATTGGCGGGCCAGGGCGTGTCGCAGCGCATATCCGTGAATGCTTCGGTGTCGACGTTGTCGGCGCCGGGCGTTGCGCTCAGTCTGGAAACACGCACCTTGCGCCGGGGAATTTCGCCGGAACTGATCACCGTCGAGATCACCGAAGATGAAACCATCCAGGACAAGACGGCCCTGGAGGCCGGACTGCGGCGGCTGCGCGCGTGCGGCTTCGGCGTCAGCATGGATGACTTCGGCACGGGCGCTTCCACGCTGGAACGCCTGACGCGCCTGCCGTTCAGTGAACTCAAGATTGACCAGTCGTTTGTGCAACGGTTGGAGTCCGGCCAGGCCTCGCATGCCGTCGTGAGCGCCGCGTTGTGGCTCGGACGCGCGCTGGGACTGGCGGTGGTTGCCGAAGGTATCGAAACGCAGGAGCAGGCGCGCCAGCTGCACGCGCTGGGCTGCCGCATCGGTCAGGGGTATGGGCTGGGGCGGCCGATGGAGGTGGACGCTTTCATTGAACACGTTCTGCCGGCGTCTTCATGCATGCGCCTGCCGGCGAGGCGCAAACAGGCGGTGGCGTGAGGGATGCCAGGCGTCGTCGCGGCGTGGCCTATGGGAATACTCTCGCTGTGCGTGTTTTGTCTGCGCACCTATGTCGCCGCCCAGTTCATGGAGCGGGGGGTGGCCATAGCCGCTGACTGGCAGGCGGCCGTGGCGTTATTCACGCACGATTTTCCCTTGCCGCTGATTACGCCGGTGTGGTCGGCTGGCCTGTTTGTGGCGGCCGACATTGTCTGTGCAGTGCTGTTGATTCTGGGCGCATTCATGAGCAGCGCGTGCGCGGGCTTGCTGATGATCAATGCCGCGTCGTTGTTCTTTGAACCCTTGCTGTGGGATCTGACGCGGCCTGCTCCCTTGCTGTTCCGGCTGTATTCGTCGGCGGCCCTGCTCATGCTGCTTGCGTGCGGGCCGGGACATCTGTCCTTTGACGCGTTGCGCAAGGCGGGAAGACGGCCATGAGCCGCGCGGCGGTATGGCGTATCAAGCCTGCTGCGGCTCGCTGTCGCCCGCATCCGATGTCACGGTGATGCCGGTTTCAAAGGCGAAGCGGAACAGGTCAGCTTCGCGTTCAATTCCCAGCTTGCGCATGGCGCTGGCTTTCTGAGAACTGATGGTCTGCTTGGATCGGCTCAGGTGCGAGGCGATTTCGTTGACCGACATGCCCGTCACGTACAGGCGGACGACTTCGAGTTCGCGCTTGGTCAGGTCGGGGCCGGCGGTGCGCGGTTTGGTCGGCGCGGCCGACGCGCCGATGCCCTCGGAAGGAAAGTAGCGCGCGCCCGCGTAGACCGCATGAATGGCGGAGACGAGCTGGCTCGTCTCATGCGCCTTGCTCAGTACCGACTGCACGCCCAGCTTGGATAGCTCTTGCACGATGGCCGGGTTGTCCAGCGTCGTGAAGACCACGATTTTCACATCGGGAAAATGGCGCCGCAGGTACGAGATGAACATGATGCCGTCGCCGTACGCGCCGCCTGGCATGGCGTAGTCGGTCACCAGCACATCGCAGGTCGCGCTGTTGAGCAATTCGACCAGTTGGCCGGAGTCGCGCGCCACACCCTGAATGGCGATGGACGGTATGCAATCCAGTTCGTGCTTGATGCCCGCAAGCAGGGCGGGATGGTCATCGGCGAGCAAGACATGAATTTTCATGGCGCGGCGTGTGGCCTGGCAAGGGCCGAATGAGCTGGGGATAACCCAAGAAATGTAGCGTAATCCGCCGGAATCGGCTGGATTTTTTGCAGGCTATTTCGGCCTGTCGTTCCGGTACGAATCTGGCGCCAAGCCGTGTCGGACCCGTACGGAACTTGCCCGCAACGCCGCGTTATTGGGACGCGGCATCACATAATCTTTGACTTTACATAGGACGGGACCCGACAGGGCCTGTGGCGCAAGCGTGTCCTCCGACAGCAACCTTAAAACCTTGATGAACCTTCGCCGGTATCAGCGACGTTTGCTGTTCGGTGGAGGCCTGGCAAGCACGTTGATTGCATTGATGATTCTTGGCATGGGCGTACGCACGGGCATCAATGCGCATGTTGAGGCGCAACGCCGCGCGTTCGCGCTGGGCCACGCCATGGTGATGGAGCATGGGCACCGGGCGCTGATCGACCCGGCCAGGATCACGGGCATGCAGGGCATTGCGATGATCGTCGATGAAAACGGCGAGGTCACCGAATGGGTCGGCGACTGCTGCGATGGCGGGCAGGCGCCCACGCGTGAAACGCTGCGGCGTGTGGCTGCCGTCGGTATCGAGCACCAGCAGGACTGGCATGACGAAGGGCTGTTTATCTTGTCGCAAGGGCTGGACGACAAGCACGTGCTGGTGTTCGCCTATGCCGGCAGCAGCATTGCAGCCGCCGCCAGCGAAGATGTATTCGTGGATGTGATGCTGACCTTGCCGACGCTGGGCATGATGTGGCTGCTATTGATTTCGTTGAAGCTGCGAGTGTTTCGTCCGCTGCTGGAATGGTCCCGGCGCGTGTACGAAGGGGAAAAACTCAGCCGCACGCTGATCGATACCGCGCCGGTCGGGCTGGGGCTGATCTCGTTGGATACCGGCAAGGCGCTGCTGTGCAGCCCGGCCATGGCGGAGATCGCCGCGCGTATCGCGCCGGGCGAGGACGCGCTGCCCGATGCGTGCATTCAATTGCACCAGGCGCATGTGGCGCGCGGTGACGTGAGCTGGCGGCAAGGAACGTTCAACGAAGACCTTCAATTCCAGACGCAGGACCGTATCGGCCTGGACTTGTCGGTCAGCATGGTGCGGGCGCGTTATCAGGGAAAGAACGTGCTGGTCACGGCGTTCACGGACGTCACGGCGAAAAGCCGGGTTGAGCAGCAGCTGCGCAAGGCGCGGCAGGCGTCGGATCGGGCCAATGCGGCGAAGTCCGCTTTTCTGGCGGCGATGAGCCATGAAATCCGCACCCCGCTGAACGCCATTCTGGGCAATCTGGAACTGCTGTCGCATTCGGCGCTGGATGCCCCGCAGCGCGACCGGCTGCGCACGATACGGTCGGCGTCTGACGGCTTGTTGGCCATCGTCAGCGATGTGCTGGATTTCTCGAAGATCGAGGCGGGGGAGCTGCGGCTGGAGTCGATTGAATTCGACGTGCTGGAAGTGGCCGCGCAGGCGTTGCGGATGTTCACGCCCACCGCGCGCGGCAAGGGGCTGATCTTGACGGGCCAACTGGGCGACACCGTGACTTTGCCCATGCGGGGAGACCCGACGCGGCTGGGGCAGATCATCAACAACCTGCTGTCCAATGCGGTCAAGTTCACGGAGCAGGGGGGCGTGGCGCTGTCCTTGACCATCGACGAGGCGCAGGCGTCGCTCGTCATGACCGTGGAGGATACGGGCATCGGCATGTCGGCCGAGCAGTTGTCCCGATTGTTCCGCGCGTTCAGCCAGGCCGATCCGACGATCAACCGCCGCTTCGGCGGCACCGGCCTGGGCCTGGCGCTGTGTTCCAGGTTGGCGCAGGCCATGGGCGGCGCCTTGTCGGTGCAAAGCGAAGCGGGGCGAGGCAGCCGGTTTACGTTGCGCTTGCCGTTGGGCGACTGCGAACAGGCCCGGCAGACGCCGCGCTTTGCGGGCGAGCGCATTGCGCTGCTGACCGCGTGCGCATCGGCGCGAGCTTTTGTCGGCCGCAGCCTTCAGGCATGGGGCCTGCGCGTCGAGACCTATGCGCATCCGGCGGCGCTGACACCGGATGGCTTGGGCGAATTCGCGGCGGTGGTGCTGTGGGGCGAGCGGCATGCATGGCAGGTCGACGACGAGAATCGGCTGGTCGAGGAAGCGCCGTGGGTGATTGATTGCGGTGAAGACGGGCCGACGGACCCCGTGGCGATGGGCCGCGTGCTGAGCGTGTCGATGGTCGGCTTGACGGGGCTGGCAAGCAGCTTGGGCCATGCCTTGCACGGCACGCCGCTCAGCGCGCCGGATGTGCGGCGGCCGGTGCTTGCGCGGCGGCTGAACGTGCTGGTCGCCGAGGACAATCCGGTGAACCAGCGCTTGTTCGAGGAGCAGCTGCGCGTGTTGGGCTGCGAGCCGACGGCAGTCGAAAATGGCGTGCAGGCGCTGGCATGCCTGGAACAGGCGCCGTTTGATGTGTTGCTGACCGATCTGGCCATGCCAGAGATGGACGGCTATGCGTTGGCCCAGGCCGCGCGTGCGCGCTGGCCGGCCATGCCGGTCGTGGCGGCCAGTGCCCACATGACGCCGCTTGAGCGGGTGCGTTGCCAGCAGGCGGGCGTGGCGCTGGTGCTGGGCAAGCCCTTGCCGCTGGGCGAGCTGGCGCAAGCGCTGTCCGACGTCACCGGCGTGCGGACGTGGCGTCTGGAGGTGGACAAGCCGCGCAGCTTCCTGGGCGGCCGCGCCATGAGTGAGGACTTGAAGCGCACGTTCCGGCTGGCCTGTGAATCGGCGCTAGCGGAAATCGGCCAGGGCAGGCAGGCGGGGAATATCCCGCAACTGTTGGCGGAGCTGCACAAGCTGCGCGGCATGCTGGATGTCTTCGGCGAACCCGGGTTGAGCCGGCTGACGGCGGATGCCGAAACCTGTCTGAAGACGGGCCGTGGGCTGGATAGGGCAGAGGGACTGCTGGACGCGCTTGCGGCCGGGCTGGCGCGCGCCTCTTCCCCATAGGGGGGTGTCACGTCATAATCGGCGCTACGCCCATCATGGCGTCAGCGCCCTCCCGGCATCCCCGACTCATGACGACTCCCGAGCAAAGCAGTGTTTTGGCCCGTTTGCGCCGCTATCAGCACTTGCTGGTCATGGGGGGCGGGGCGGTCATCACGATAGTGGTGCTCGTGGCCGGCCTGATGGATGTGGCGGCCTCGGTCAATGCCTATCTGGCGCGCATGAAGGAAGAAGTGTCGATCGACATGCGCCGATCCATGGATTTCACGACGCGCGCCGTCGGCACGTTGCGCAACAACGTCCAAAACATGGAGGAGGCCTGGAGCACCGCGGACGCCGACAAGCAGGATCGCGAGGCGCCCTTCGGACCCGATGGGCTGCTGCGCGTGCAGCCGGATGCGGATGGGCCGCCGTTGCTGGTGTTGCGCAGCGATGCATCCGCCAGCGCCACTGATGCGTGGCGCTACGTGCGGCTGGCGCGCAGAATGGCCGCAACCACCGCAAGAATCGCCGCGCGTAACGCGGGCGATCTGACCGTCTACTTGTTCAGCCCCGATCGTCAAACGCTGGTCCTGTCCGTCCTGCCGTGGGGCGGCAGCGCGTGGCAGGACAAGGTAGCGGCCGAGCGGCCCGCCCTCTTTGCGGCGCTGACGTCTGCTGACGGCGCAGGCATTGCACCGCCCGAAGGCGGTTGGCGCGACCCCGCCACCGGCACCCCCCGGTTCCGTTGGCTGACGCCCTACGAGAGTCCGCTGACCGGCAAGCAAGCCGTGCGCATCGCGACGGAATTGCGCAGTGCGGACGGTACGCCGTTTGGCACCCTGGTGTACGAAATGCCGCTGAGCGCGCTGGCCGAACACTTGCCCGAGACCAGTTTTGCAGGCGCGTGCCTGGTGCTGGCGCCGGACGGCTCCTTGGTCGTCGCGTGCCCGGATGCGGCGTCCGCCGCGTTGCTGCCCTTGGCGCGCCAGGCGCAGGCCGCGGGGCTGGACAAGCCGTCGCGCAACGTGTTTCTGGAAGGGCACGTGTTATCCGGCTGGCCCTTGTTGCCGACCGGGTGGACGCTGGTGCACGCGCAGTCATGGCGCGACATTGTGACGGGGGTGCGCACGCAGATTATCCTGGCTGCGCTGACGTCGGCCGTCATCATCGCGCTGACGTGGGCGCTGCTGCTGTTGGTGAAGTGGCGCGTGTTTGTGCCGGCAGTGCGGCAGTCGCAACGCGTGTTCGATAGCGAGCAATTGAGCCGGACGCTGGTGGAAACCGCGCCCGTCGGGCTGGGCCTGATCACGGCGCACACGGGGCAGCCGCTGCTGCGCAGCCCGTCGATGATTGCCACGAACAGCCGTGTGGTGGTGGACGGACCGGGCCTTTCCTACGCCTTGTCGCGGCACTTTCTGCAGCAGGAAAAACTGGCCCCGCCGCAATCGGGCGGCGCGGCGGTTTTCGAAGATGACCTGACGTTTTCCACGCGCGACGGGCAGCGGCTGGATTTGTCGGTGAGCATGGTCCGTGCGCGCTATCAGGACGAAGACGTGCTGGTGACGGCGTTTACCGACGTGACGGCCGACAAGCAACTGGAACAAGAGCTGCGCAACGCCCGGCAGGCGGCGGACTCCGCCAATGCCGCCAAGTCCGCCTTCCTGGCCGCCATGAGCCACGAGATCCGCACGCCGCTCAACGCGGTGCTCGGCAACCTGGAATTGCTGGCCTACTCGCCCCTGGACGAATTGCAGCGCGACCGCTTGAACACCATCCGCAATGCGTCTGATGGCCTGTTGGCGGTGGTTAGCGACGTGCTGGACTTTTCCAAGATCGAGGCCGGTGAACTTCAGCTGGAAGACCAGGAGTTCGATGTGCTGGAGCTGGCTTCGCAGACCTTGATGATGTTTGCCCCCGTGGCGCGCGCCAAGAAGCTGGCGCTGGCGGGTGAGCTGGGCGATACCCTGACCTGGCCCCTGCGAGGAGACCCCGCGCGGCTGGGGCAGGTGATGAACAACCTGTTGTCCAACGCGATCAAGTTCACCGAGACGGGGCAGGTGACGCTGCGCTTGTCGCGCGATGAGGCGGCGTCACAGGTGCTGATCGAGGTCGAGGATACGGGTATCGGCATCAGCGCGGATCAATTGCCGGCCCTGTTCCAGGATTTCACACAGGCGGATGCGACGATCACCCGGCGCTTCGGGGGCACCGGTTTGGGCCTGGCGTTGTGCCAGCGGCTGGCCCAGGCCATGGGCGGCACACTGACGGTGCAAAGCCAACCCGGCGTGGGCAGCCGTTTCACGTTGCGCTTGCCGCTGCACGCTGACGCATCCACGGCCAGCGAGCGTCCGCGCTTCGATGGTGAACCCGTGCTGCTAGTGGCGGCAATACAAGCCGAGCGCACGCGGCTGGGCAGCATCTTGCAAGCGTGGGGCGTGGGCGTGACGAGCTACGCGCATCCGGCCTTGATTGCGCAAGAATCAGTCGAAGACGCCAGCGCGCTCGTGTTCTGGGGCGATCGCAAGACCTGGCATCCCAGCGACGAGAATCGCTTGGTGGAGGACGCGTCATGGGTCGTCGATTGCAGCGAAGACGGGCCGGCCCAGCCGGTGGCCTCCGGACGCGTGATCAGCGCGTCGGTGTACGGCCTGCACGGGCTGGCGAGCGGTTTGCAATATGCCTTGCAAGGCCGCGCCTTGGCGGCGCAGGCGGTGGACGGCATGGTGCTGGGCAAACGTCTGCGTGTGCTGGTGGCCGAAGACAACGTCGTGAACCGCAAGCTGTTTGAAGAGCAGCTGGCCCTGTTGGGCTGCGACGCTACCGCCGTGCCCGATGCCGAGCAGGCCTTGGCGTGCCTGGAGCAGGACACGTTCGATGTGTTGCTGACAGACTTGGCCATGCCGGGGCAAGACGGCTTTGCGCTGGCGCGGCAGGTGCGTCAGCGCTGGCCCGCGATGCCGGTGATGGCCGCTACCGCCAATGTGACGCCGCAAGAGCGCGAAGCGGGCGAGCGCGCCGGCATGGCGCGGGTGCTGGGCAAGCCGCTGTCGCTGGCCGACCTGGGCTTGGCGTTGTCAGAGGTCGCGGGTCTGCCGCCATTGCGCCGCGACGCGTTGGCCGGCAGTGGCCTGTTGGGCGGCCGCCCCGTGGCGGACGCCACCTGGCAGGTGTTCGTGCAGTCTTGCCGCGATGCGGTGCAGGCCTTGCAGGACGGGCTGCGCGCGGAAGATGGCCCCCGATTGCTGGCGGAACTGCACTCTCTGGGCGGCGCGTGCGCGGTGTTCGGCTTGAACGACATCGCAGCACGTGGCGCGGCGCTCGCGCAGTCGATTTCCGCGCAGGGCGTGCGCGCGTGCGAAGCCGAAATCCATGCGTTGGGCGATGCGCTGCTGGCGGTGGTGTTGCAAGAGCCGCTGCATTTGATCAACGTGGCCGACCAGATCATCGCTCGGTTGGAAACCCCTGATGGCAGCGTCAATGCGGCAAGCGTCGCCGAGCTGGCCAAGACTTTGCGCGCAGGCCTGCACGACCGCGGCGGCAGCCGTGCTGGGTGAGCGTCATGCGCTGGCGCTCAGTGCTTTGAACACGTCCCGCACGCACGCTTCCATTTGCTGGGCAGGGCTGCTGACAGGGAAATGGTCTGAGCTGACCGCGTAGCTATGAAATTCGATTTTTTCGGAAAACGGAATCTCGCGTAAGTCAGGCAGGCTCAACGCGCGTGACACCACGGGATTCACGATCGACACCCCCAGGCCCTTGCCCACCATGGTGCAGATGGTGGTGGCGTAGGGCGTTTCGATGGATAGGATTCTGGCGTCGTCGGAAAAATGCCGGTCAATGGCGGCGCGGTTGAAGCTGCCGGAGGGCAAGCAGATGAAGTTCTCGCCAGTGAAGTCGGCGGGGCTCAACCGCTTCTTGCGCGCCAGCCGGTGCGTGCGCGTCACAATACCCACGCCGTACGCGGTATTGATCCGGTCGTATTGCAAGCCTGGCACGTCGGTCTGGATGGAACAGAATCCGATGTCGCAAAACCCCGTGGCCATCCATTTGGCGACGACGTCGGAGCCGCCTGTGTTGACCACGACGGAGACGTCGGGGAACGTGTCGCGAAACAAGCGGATGGCGTCGGGAAGGACGCATTGCGTGATGGACCCGACCGCTCCCACCCGCAGCAGGCCGGTGCCACGCCGGCGGATCGAGTTGGCGCTGTCATTCAGCGATTCCAGGCCGATGAAGGCGCGTTCCACGTCGGTGTAGAACGCATCGGCTTCGGGCGTGGGGATCAGCCGCGTGCCGACGCGTTTGAACAGCACAAAGCCCAGCGTCGCCTCAAGCAGCGCGATCCAGCGGCTGATGTTCGGCTGTGACGTATGCATCAGCCCGGCCGCCGTGGTCATGGACCGCGTCATCATGACGGCGCGGAACGCTTCAATCTGCTTGAAATTCATGGGCGGATGCTTGCAAATATGCTGAGATCAAATCATATCAATTCTGTATTCGAAGCTATAAAAATCTGATTTGACGCATGAATTGGCGCGGGCGGAGACTACGGTTTTACATGCTCAGACCGACGCGAAAATGGAATCCAAAGTCAGCAGCCGCTTGAAGCAACCGCTCGCCCCGGAAGTGCTTCAGTACATTTTTCTTCCGCGCTTGAATCGCGAGTTCTTCGCCAATTTCGAGATGCTGAACCAGATCAATCTTGCGCATCTGGTGATGCTGCACGAGCAAGGCATTCTGGATCACGACGCGTCGGTTGAGCTGGCCCGCGCCCTGCTCAAGATGCAGGCGGATGGGCCGGACGGCATCGAGCTGGACCCGGCGCGCGAAGAAGCCTACTTCAACTACGAAGCGCACCTGATCAAGCTGGTGGGGCAAGCGCTGGGCGGACGGTTGCACACGGCGCGCAGCCGCAACGATATCGGCGCCACCATCGACCGCATCCGTGCGCGGGATTTTGCGACGCGGATCGCGACGGCGCTGATCGGCGTGGCCGATGCGGCATTGGCGCGGGCCGAGCAATATGCCGACTGCGTGATGCCCGGCTACACCCATATGCAGGCGGCGCAGCCGATCACGTATGGCTACTACCTGTCGGCGCTTGTCGATGCCTGGTCACGGGATGTCGCGCGCTTGCTGCACGCTTTGGACACCGCAGATGCCTCGCCGTTGGGCGCGTGTGCGCTGGCGGGCACGTCGTTCCCGGTCAACCGCGACGCGACCAGCGCGATGCTGGGCTTTACGCAGCCCTTGGCCAATGCGCTGGACGGCGTGGCGTCACGCGATTTCGCATTGGAACTAAGCGCCGCGCTGTCGATCATGATGATCACCAGCAGCCGTATGGTGCAGGACTTTTATATCTGGTCCACGCCCGAGTTCGGGTACCTGAGCTTTCCCGACAGCATCGCCAGCACCTCCAGCATCATGCCGCAGAAGAAAAACCCGGCGGTGCTGGAGTACCTGCGCGGCAAGACGGGCCATGTGATTGGTTTGACCACCGCGGCGTTCTCGACGGTGAAGTCCACGCACTTCACGCACTCGGGCGACAGCAGCCGGGAGAGCACGCGCACGTGCTGGGAGGCCTGCGACGAATCCTTGAAAGCCCTGGCGCTGATTCAGTTGCTGGTGGAAAAGGTGGAGCCGAACCGCACGCGCATGGCGGCCCGTGCGGCTGACGATTTTTCTACGGTGACGGACCTGGCCGACCTGCTGGTGCGCAAGGCCGACGCGTCGTTTCGCGATGCGCATCACATCATCGGCGCCGTGGTGCGGCAGGCTCTGGAGGCCGGCATCCCGGCCAAGCACATCACGCCTGCAATGATCAATACCGCTGCGGCTGAACAACTGGGCCGCCCGGTTGCGCTGCACGAAGACGATATCGCCGCGTGCCTGGACCCCGTGCGAAATGTGGCCGCGCGGGAATCGCTGGGCGGGCCGGCGCCGGGCCGGGTGCGCGCGCACATCGCCGAGCAAAAGGGTTTGCTGGATCAGTATCGCGGCATCATCGGCGCGGGGGTTCAGCGTGTGGCCAACGCGCAAGCCTTGCTGCAGCGGCGCGTGGGTAAGCTTGTGTCATCCAAGCCAGCGGAGCGTTCCGTTCAGGAAGCCTGACTGGCCCATCATCAAGGGGAAATCAATGCTCAAGACCGTCGCGGCGTTTGCCGCAGCCATGGGGATCAGCCTGGGCGCGCATGCCCAGACGTATCCCGTCAAACCGATAACGCTCGTTGTGCCCTTCGCGCCGGGCGGGACGGTGAACCTGATGGGGCGCTTGCTGGCCAACCGGATGTCGGAATCGCTGGGCCAGCCGGTCATTGTGGAAAACAAGCCGGGCGGCGGCGGCAGCATCGGCGCGAACTTCGTCGCCAAAGCGCCGGCCGACGGGTACACGCTGTTGTTGGCGACGATGGGGCAGCAATCCATTCAGCCGCTGTTGACTAAGAACCTGCCTTACGACGCCAACAAGGACTTTGCGCCGGTGGCGTTGTTTTCCACCGTGCCTAATGTGCTGGCCGTGTCGGCCGACACGCCGGCAAAGACCGTGGCCGAGCTGGTCGAGTATGCCAAGCAGCACCCCGGCAAGCTGAACATGGCGTCGGCCGGCATGGGGTCCGTCAATCATCTGACGGGCGAATTGTTCATGTACCGCTCGGGCGCGAAGTTCGAGCACGTGCCGTATCGCGGCGCGGGGCCGGCCACGGCAGACTTGCTGTCGGGGCAGGTGCAGGTGCTGTTCGCGAATCTGCCGAACGTGTTGCCTTACATCAAGCCCGGCAAGGTCCGCGTGTTGGCGGTGGCGAGTGAACACCGCAGCGCCGCCATTCCAGATGTGCCGACCTTGGCGGAAGCGGGGGTGAAGGATGCGGTGGTGGAGTCGTGGTACGGCGTCATGGCGCCCGCCGGCACGCCCGACGACGTGGTGCGCAAGTTGCAGGAAACGGTGATTGCACTGGCCAAAGACCCGTCGATGGTTGCGCACCTGGCCGAACAGGGCGCCGTGCCGTTTGCCGGCACCCGGCAAGACCTGGCCAAGTTGTCTGATGAAGAAACGGTGCGCTGGAAACAGATCATCGACGGCGCGAACGTGCAAACGAACTGAACTGCCCCGGGGGCGGGGGCGGGCATGCTTGGCTGCCTGTCATCCGCCCCGATTCTCGTACGCGCCTTCCTTGCCGTCTGCATCCCCCATCGCCGCGCGCATGCGTTCGGCCAAATGTTGCTTCAGGCTGTCCAGCGCGCCGGGCGTCCAACCCGGCGCGCCCGTCACGGCCAGCCACGCGTCCACATAGTGTTGCGGCGCGTAGACGTGGCCATAACCAATGGGCGTCTCGGTGCTGACGGACATATCCAGCGCCAGCTGCAACATCGTCACGACCGGCACCCAGCGCAGCTCGGGCGACACATCCGGCCCATAAGGCGGGTCCATCCAGGCGGGGCGGCGGTACAGGTCGCGATAGTCGAAGAAGGTCACGGCGTCGCTGGCATATTGCAGGAATACGATGCGCATCGGCCCCCAGGGCGCATCAGCAGGCACGGGCGACCCGTGTTGATTCATGAAGCGCACGAAGCTGCCGTCGCGCAGTTCAGGCCGCCAGGCCGGGGAGTCCGGGTTGCGGGCGTCGGTAATCGCGCGCCAGATGCGGCTTTCAAAGGGCGGGCCGCTCCAGAGCGCGCCATGGATGGGGTCGCCGATCATTTCAAAGAGCTCCGCCGAGCGCGCGGAATTCATTGCGCCCAGGCTCAAGCCATGCAGATACAGCTTGGGCCGCTGGTCGTGGGGCAGAGTGGTCCAATACCCGTACACCGCACTGAACAGCGCACGCGCGGCTTCAGATCCGTATTCGGGTTGGGCCAGCAAGGACAGCGGGCTGGAGAGGTACGAGTACTGCAAGGCCACGCTTGCGACATCGCCATGCAGCAGATATTCCACGGAATCCATGGCGGCCGGATCGATCCAGCCCGTGCCGGTGGGGGTGACGACCAGCAGCGTGGACCGCTTGAACGCGCCGACGCGTTTCATCTCTTCAAGCGCCAGAGCCGCCCGCGCCTGCGGCGTATCGGCCCCGCGCAGGCCCACGTACACGCGGATGGGTTCTTGCGCGTCGCGGCCGGTCTGCGCGCGAATCTCGCTGGCGTTGGGGCCGGACGCAATGAATTCCCGGCCGGCGCGCCCCAATTCATTCCAGGCAATCAACGAACCGGGTCCGCCTGTCTTGGCGCCGTCCGACGGCTGGGGGCGTTCCGGCTCCAGCAGCGCGTCGTATTCGCGAAACGACGCGTCCAGCACATGCAGCGCCGCGCGGAAAAACACATTGTTGGCCAGCGACCAGAAGATCAGGACGGCGATGGCCGCGCCCGTCACATTGGCGACGCGCCGCGGCACAACGCGGCGTACATGTCTGGCCACAAAGCGCGCCAGCAATTTGAACAGCCGGCCCAGCGCTAGCAGCGCGGTAAACGTGATCAATGCTGTCGCGCAGACCTTGAAGGGATGGGCGCTGGTCACGGGCTCCATCTGCATCAGCGCGCGTATGGTGTTTTGCCAATCGGCCGCGCGCCAAAGGAACAGCGCCAGCACCGACAGGCAAACCACGGTGATGACGGCGTTGACGATGCGCGCCGCGCGGGCGCGGGGCTCGGGCAGTTCCAGATAGGCCCATAGCCAGTGCCACAGCACGCCCAGCCCATAGCCGGCGGCAAGACACGCGCCGGCCAGCACGCCCTGCGTGAGATAGGTGCGCGGCACGAGCGTGGGCGTGAGCGACGCGGCGAAGAACAAGGTGCCCAGCAGCAGGCCGACGCCGGATAGCGATTCCAGGTGCGACCGGAAAAAGGCGGGAAGGCGATGCGGATGCTGCGTCAATGGGGCGTCCTGATCCGTGGGTTCCGAGGGGGATTCTCGCATGGGCGCCCCGGATTTTCATCAGGTGGACGGCGGATTGCCCCCTTGCACCTGCTTGCGTCAAAAAGAATAAAGTGCGAAACGGGTCCCGTGGCGCGGTCGTTGCGGGACGACATCAATAACAGGAGACGGGAATGGATACGGTAAGCAAGCAGGGCGGCAGCGTGCGTGAACAGGTCAGCGCAACCGAATGGCAGGTGCGCACGGATTTGGCGGCCTTGTACCGGCTGGTGGCGCTGTTCGGATGGGACGATTTGATCTTCACGCACATCACCGCCAAAGTGCCGGGCACCGAACATTTCCTGATCAACCCGTACGGAATGATGTTCGACGAGATCACGGCGTCCAGCCTGGTCAAGATCGACCTGCACGGCAACAAGGTGATGGAGTCGGAATACAACATCAACCCGGCCGGCTTCACCATTCACAGCTGTATCCACGCAGCCCGCAAGGACGCGATGTGCGTGCTGCACACGCATTCCATCAATGGCGTGGCGGTGTCGGCGCAGAAGGCGGGCTTGTTGCCCTTGTCGCAGTTCGCGTTCATTGCGCTGCGTTCGCTCAGCTATCACGACTACGAAGGCCTGGCGCTGAACCCGGAAGAGCAACCGCGTCTGGTCCATGACCTGGGTGCGAACAACTACATGATCCTGCGCAACCATGGTTTGCTGACGGTGGGCCAGACGATGGCCGAGGCCTTCCAGGCCATGCACCGCCTGGAAGCCGCCTGCATGGCGCAGGTGCGCGCGCAGGCGGGTGGCGGTGAGCTGATCTTCATTCCGCCGGAAGTGCTGGCGCGCGCCGCCGTGGAATCCCCGGCCGACCGGGCCTACAAAGCGTCTCTGGCCTGGCCGGGCTTGCTGCGCCGGCTGGACCGCCGCAATCCGGGCTACGCCGACTAAGGGCGCAGGTGGGCGGGGGGCTTAGCGGGTGGCCGTTATGGCTGCGATAACGCATTGCGGTTGCGGCTTCCCGGTTAAGGCTTTCGCGGTTTCGGCTTCCCGGTTGCGGCATTCCCGGTTGCGGCATTCCCGGTTGCGGCATTCCCGGTTGCGGCATTCCCGGTAGCGGCTTTCCCGGTTACGGCTTTCCCGGTTGCGGCTTCCCGGTTCCGGCTTTTTCCAGTTACGGCTTTTCCTGTTACGGCTTCGCTTTGGGCGTCACGTCCAGGAATTCGCTGCAATCCGGCACCGGCTTGGCGGGCTCGTAGAGTCCGCCATCGGGGTTCCAACGGTACGTTGCCGTGTAGCTGCATTCCGTATCGGCCGCGGGCGCGGCTTGTGCCGCGGTCAGCGCCGGCCGCTTCGTGGAATCCGCGTAGCGGCTCGCGCCAGCGGGCGCGCGCGTGGCCTGCGTCGTCACCTGCAAGTCCGGATACTCCTTGCCCGTTGCGCCCGCCGTGCCAGGCAGAGCGGCAAGCTCCGCCTGGTAGCGGTACGCATCCATGCACTGGCCCGCACGCTTTTTCTCGTCGGCTTGGTTAAAGCAGGCGCGGATCGACGCGCTGGCCGACTTCGGCATGATGAACACCAAGTTTGAACTTGTGGACTCGCCCAGATCCACTTCGAACAGATACAGGTCTTCGCGCGTGAAACTGCCGCCCGAGAACGGCGTTTCCAGGTTGTAGTCCGGCTGCGACGGGCCGATGACGCCGACAATTGCCCGCTCTTCGCTCAGCCGGATCAGATGGGGCCAGACGGTGAAGCTCTTGAAGTTGGGGATGTCGGGCAAGTCCCAGACTTTGCGGTCGGTGCGCAGCGTGCGGCTCGTGGCGTACGGGCCGTTCGTTTCCATCGTGCCCTCGGTGTTGATCCCCACACACCAATCCGTTTGCGCGTTGCAATACAACTTGTTGTCCGCGTTGAGCTTCAGCGGTTCCACCGTGGGTTGCGCCAGGGCCGCTGCCGGTAACGCGGCCGCGATCAGCAAAGCAAACACTTTATTCATAGTGGTTCCCGTGATTGCGGAGCAGGTATGCGCGCATTATTGCGTGAATCGAAGTTACGCCTTTACAAAATGGTGAGGGTTTCGGACAAGGCGTTGCAGGCTGTCGGCCTAACGAGAAATGAAGTCAGACTTCACTTGCAGTCTGACTGCAACCTGAATGATATTGTTGGTGTTTCGAGCTAGGCAGCGCGCGTTTCGCGCCTGGCCAAATCCACCCGTCATAAGGAGCTTTGATGAAGTTGATTCCGACCCTGCTGTTGGGCGCCAGCACGCTGATGCTGACCCTGCCTGCCGCCGCCGCCCCGGTGACGTATGACCTGGACCCGTCCCACACCTATCCCAGTTTCGAAGCCGATCACTTTGGCGGCCTGTCCACCTGGCGCGGCAAATTCAACAAGTCCCAAGGCGTGGTCGTCTTGGACCGCGAAGCGCGTACCGGCACCGTGGACGTCACGGTGGATATCAATTCCGTGGACTTCGGCCACGACGAAATGAACCAGCACGCCGTCGCGCCCGACATCTTCGACGCTGCCAAATACCCCACCGCCACCTTCAAGGGCACCTTCACCAAGTTCGACGGCGACCGCCCCGAAGAAGCCACCGGCGATCTGACCCTGCGCGGCGTCACGCGCAAGGTGACGATGGATATCGACGACTTCAAATGCATCCAGCACCCCATGGAAAAGCGCGAGGTGTGCGGGGCGGACGTATCCACGAAGTTCAGCCGCAAGGATTTCGGCCTGAACTTTGGTTTGGACATGGGCTTCAAGCCAGAGGTGGAATTGAAGATCCAGGTGGAGGCAGGAAGGCGTCCGTAAGGCTAGGCTGTCTGTATGAAAGTACGAAATATCGTACAAAAATTAGGTATAACTAAATTTTGTCTGTTTTATCGTACTTTTCGAAGCGGCTTTGATGTACGGTATATCCACCATGGTGGGATTCAGTTCGAGGAATGTCGACGATGCCGTACTTTCCAACCGCAGTGCTTCCTGCGCAGTTCGGAGCCAGTTTTAAGCGCGAACGAAAGCAGCGCCAGCTCAGTCAGGCAGAGCTCGCCCAGCGAGCCGGCCTGACACGCCAATTGATCGTGCAAATCGAGAAAGGTGAAAACGTGGGCCTGCATTCGATCATGCGAGCCCTGGCCGTGCTCAACATGGGTCTTCGGATTGATACCGCAAGCATCAACTATGACGATGTGGAGCGCATGAGCGATGAGTAACGCGAAGATAAAGCAGCTGGAAATCAGCACGCCGCAAGGCGAGTCGGGGTTACTGGAAAAGGAATCCCGTTTTGTCTTCAACTACACGCGGCCGGAACAAGACCGGGAGATCTCGCTCATCATGCCGCACCGCGCCGAGAGTTACGCCGACACCGTCTTGCCACCGATTTTTGCCATGAATCGGCCAGAGGGCTATCTGTATGAAAAGCTCTGGGAACGCTTTGGCAAAGACGTGCAACTGGACGACATGCGTTTGCTTGCCTTGACCGGCAGTAACCAGATCGGACGCCTGCGCTATCGAGAACCGGGCGCGGATGCCATGCGGGTTCAACCCACGATGGGGCTCTCGGCGTTGCTGGCCAGCGGGGCAAGCGTTGAACTTTTCGATTACCTGGTCAGCACCTACCTCACGTCCGGCATTTCGGGGTTTCAACCGAAAGTCATGATGCCGGATGCGGACACCGCCAATGCGAAACCCGTCGTCGATAAATCCACCCCCTTCACGTCGGACCTGATTGTGAAAGCGGCGGGCGAAGACTATCCCTTTCTGGCGCAGAACGAATTCCTATGCATGAGCGCGGCAAAAAAAGCCGGCCTGCGCGTGCCGGATTTTTGGCTGTCGGACGATGGCTCTCTCTTTGTGATGCGGCGCTTTGATCTGGAAGGCCCGGAACAACTTGGGTTTGAAGACATGGCCGTGTTGTTGCGCAAGACCGCAAAAGAGAAGTACCTGAGCTCATACGAGACCGTCGCAGAAATGATCGGCCTGTTGTGCGGAGCCAATCGAATGGAAAGCCTGGCGCGATATTTTGAATACGTGACGCTGTCGGTCATGGTGCGCAACGGGGATGCGCATCTGAAAAATTTTGGATTGCTCTACCGCCACCCGGGTGCCGAGCCCGCGGCGTTGGCGCCGCTGTATGACGTGGTCACGACCAGCGTGTACGAAATTGAGGACCCGCAGTCTGGCCGCACGCTGTCTGACCGCACCCTTGCGCTGAAGATGAACAAGAAAAAGGAATATCCGACGCGTAAGGGCTTGCTGCAATTCGGCCGTACGGCTTGCGCCGTGTCGCGGCCCGAAGCGGTTATCGAACGGATAGCGGCAGCCATGGACGAAGTCCTGCGGGACGAAGCGCACCGTGTCGACGCAGAATTTCTAGCCAAGATGAAGCGCGAATGGGACAACGGTTGCGCGTCGCTGCGGGCGCCCATGGTGTTCGTGGCAAAGCCGGACGCGTAGAGCACCCAGCGCACCCCCAGCGCACCCCCAGCGCACCCGCCCCGCTCAGTCTTGAATTTCCGGCTCGACCAGCTTCGCCAGCTGCATCAGTGATTCCTGCCAGCCCAGATAGCACATCTCGGTGGGAATCGCGGCCGGGATGCCTTCCTGCACCACGGTGAGTTCCGTGCCGCACATCACTTTGCGCAAGGTCACCGTGGTGATCATTTCGCCAGGCAGATTGGGGTCGTCGAAGCGGTCGGAGTAGCGCAGCTTCTCTGACGGCGACAGTTCCAGGTATTCACCGCCAAAGTGGTGGCTGTGGCCGGAACCAAAATTCTTGAACGACATTTTGTAGGTGCCCCCGACTTTGGCGTCCAGGTGGTGGACCTGGCACGTGAAGCCATACGGGGGCAGCCATTTGGCCAGGGCGTCGCCGTCGATGAATGCGCGATAGATGCGATCGGGCGAGGCGCGCAGAACGCGGTGGAGCGTTACGGTTCCGGTAGTCATGGTGTGTCCGCCTTGAATGAGTGGGTCGTATTGCTACGACGTTCAGCGGACACCCAAATCGACATCACCGGGATCGGTAATAACCCTTAGGTCCGCAAGCGGTCGATGTAGGCCGACAAGGCTTTGGCATGGTCCTGTCCGGCTCGCATGCCTACGTGGCCGTCCGCCCGGATGACCAGCAGCACGATGCCGCGCACGCCGAGCGTGTCGGCAACGTCAACTGTCAGGTACGCATCCGCGCCCGCCACGCCGGCATTCGCACTCAGCGCGACGACTTGTTCGATGATGGGGCCGCCCGATAGCGCTTCCATCTCGCGGCGCACGCGCGCCAGCTCGTCGTCGCTTGTGTGGGCGCAGCCGATCAACACGGCGGTATGGCCCACGCGATAGGCGCAAGCATGCAAGCGCCCTGTACTTCCGTCCGCGAAAGCAAGCGTGATCTGGTCCGGCAGGCGCTGGCCCGGCCAAAGCGCGGCTTGCGGTTCGCCCATGACGATGGGAGAACCTGCGTAGTCGATATCCAGCTCGGCCTCCGCCACCGCTTCATGGTGCCGGGTGTCCGGGTCGGCAAACGCCGCTTGGATCGCCATGTCCCGCTCATGGCGGGCGCGTTGCCCTTTGACCGACTGCGCGCTTTCGGCCGCATCACCCGATGCCATCACCTGGTCGGCCACGGGCCGGCGTTCGGCGTGATAACTATCCAGCAACGTCTCGGCGCAGTGGCCCTGGCAGACCAGCGCAAGCTTCCATCCCAGGTTGTAGGCATCTTGCAGCCCCGTATTCATGCCGTGCCCTTGCGCCGGGCTGCACGTGTGCGCGGCGTCGCCGGCAAGCAGCACGCGGCCAGACCGGAATTGCTGCGCAACCTTGGCATGGCAATCGAATCGTGTGGGATGCGAGACGTCGTCAAAGCGCGCGTCGGGCAGATAGCGTTGCAACGTGACCAGCGCGTCGGCCACCAGATCGGAATCCGCCGAGGCAGGGCGCAGGTACACGCGCCACCGGCGGCCGGGCAGCGCCGTCAGAATGACCGGCGTGGGGTCCAGATAGGCATAGTTCGCTTCGTAAGACATCGGCCACGCGGCAATGGATGCGTCGAATACGGCCCAGGGCTGATGAATGTCGTGGCCGTCTTGTTCAATGCCCATCAGCGTGCGCACGGTGCTGCGGTGCCCATCGCATCCCACCACCCATTGCGCGTGAACCTGCGAGCGCTCGCCGTGGTGTTCGAGGGTGGCAATCACGCCATCGGATTGCACCTGCAAATCCACCAGCGTGGTCGCGCGCGTGACGGCCCCGCCAAGGGCGACAAGATGATCGTGAAGACTGGATTCAGTCACTTCTTCAGAAATGCCGATATTGAAGGGATACCGGCTGCCGCACAGTGACAGGTCAATGTCGCCCAACACGGCCCCGTCGGCATGGATATGGGCGTGGCGCTGCTTGACGCCTGCCTGCAAGAGGGGTTCAGCGATACCCAGTGCGTCCAGGATTTCGAGTGATCGAGGATGCACGACGGTGGCGCGGTCCCAGTCCATGGGTTGTTCGTGCGCGTCGATCAGCAGGCATTCGACGCCGCGCCGGGCGAGCTCCGCGGCGGTCAGCAAACCGGCGGGGCCGGCGCCTACGATCAGAACGGGGGTGGCGATCATCTTGGAACTCCCTGGGCGGGGGCAGCGATGGAAGAGCGTAGGCGGGTGGTGCGTCATGCGGCGTCGCGTCTGGCGATTAGAGCGAAGCAAGTGCGCACCGTCAACGCCGTGCGCACCCGTCGGATGGCCGAGGAAAAAGCGAACCGGTGCGCGTGCACCAGGCGCTGAGTGCCAATGAAAAGGGCCGCGAATCTGTGATTCGCGGCCCTTCTTTACGTGTGCGGCGTCAGCCGCCGACGCGCTCAGGCATCAATACGCGCCCATGTAGTCGCGCTTGCCGACTTCAATGCCGTTGTGGCGCAGGATCGCGTAGGCGGTCGTGACGTGGAAGAAGAATTGCGGCAGACCATAGTGCAGCAGGTAGGCGCTGCCCGACAGCTTCTTTTCCTTCGGCGTGCCGGGGCGCAGCACGATTTCCAGCGAGGCGCTTTGCTCGAACTGTTCCGGCTTGAACGAGCCCACGTGCGCCAGCGTCTTGGCTATCAGCGCTTGCAGCTCGGCAAACGTGGGTTCGCCATCCGGCCACGACGGCACGTCGGCGCCAGCCAGACGGGACGCAATGCCCTTGGCGAAGTCGGTGGCGATCTGCACTTGGCGCGACAGCGGGAACATGTCCGGGTACAGGCGGGCGCCCAGATAGGCGGACGCGTCGATGTTTTTCTCGGTGGCGTGAGCCTCGGCCTTTTTCAGCACGTCCGACAGCGCGGACAGCATTTGTTTGATGACGGGGACGGAGGCGTCGTAAAGGGGGGCGGTCATGAGGTGTCTCGCTGAAATGTTGAAGGCGGGCGCGGGCAGGGCCTGCGCGGCTGAGGGCAAGACTACCAGCAATCGATGACCGGGTTTCTTGTACTTTTAATGTTTCCAAAAACTGGGGAAACCTAGGGTTTACACGAGTTATACGGCCAAATTCTCCCAGGCTATAACGCTGTATGTATTTTTTTTGTATTTATGAAGATGAAAATTGCACTGATAGGTTGTGGAGAAGTCGGCGATTGCTACGCGCGTGAGTGGGTGGCGGGCGGGCATGTCATTGTGGGTATCGGCGAATTGCGCCAGGACGCCGAGATGCAGGCGCGCGCCGCCTCGCATGGCAGCGTGCTGCACGCCGAAGCCGGCCCGTGGCTGACCGAGGCGGACATTGTCGTGTCAGCCGTGTTCGGCCACGCCGCGCTTGAAGTCGCCAAACAGGCGCTGCCGCACCTGCGCAAAGACGCCGCCTATGCGGATTTCACGACCGCCAGTTCGGGTGACATGCGCGCGGCGGCCGAGGTCGCCGCGCAGTTGGGCGTGCCCTTTACCGACGTCGCGATCATGGGCGCCATCGCCTTGCTGGGCGCGCGTACGCCGCTCTTGTGCGCCGGCACGGGCGCCCCTGCGGTGGCCGCGTTCACGGCCGGTTGCGGCGCGCCCGCGCAAGCCATCGATGGCGAGGCGGGCGACGCCGTGCGCCTGAAACTGCTGCGCAGCATTCTGACCAAGGGCATGGAAAGCCTGGCCGTCGAATGCCTGGTCGCCGCTGAAAGCATGGGCCTGCGCGCATCGCTGTATGAAGTGTTGTCCGATATGGACCGCACGCCGCTGACGACCTTCGTTGATTCCTTCGTCCGCTCGCACGTGCTGCACGCGCCGCGCCGCTTGGCCGAAGTGCGCGAAGCGCGCGAACAACTGGTGGAAGCCGGGTTGCAGCCGCTGGTGCTGGACGGCGTTGAGCGCTTGTTCGCGCGCACCACGCAAGGCATTGAAGCGGCCCGCGCAGCAGGTTCGTTCAACGTACCGGATTCGGTTGCCGACCGGCTGGCGTGGTTGACGCCGCTGGCGCGCCAATCCTGATCGATCAGATAGACAGGGCCGGCCCCGCAGAGGGCTGCCCGATTTCAAAACACTAGCGAGGAAGACAATGACATCCCTGAAAACACTGCTGACGGCCACGCTGCTCGTCGCCTCGGCCGCAGCAAGCGCGGCCGACATGGGCTCGGCCCCGATCACCCTGATCTCGCCCTTTCCGCCGGGCGGCGGCACCGACACGCTGACACGCATGATCGGTTCGGCCATCGCGCAGGACACGGGCTGGAACATCGTCGTGGAAAACAAGCCCGGCGCGGGCGGCAACCTGGCGCTGGACGCCACGGCGCGCGCCAAGCCGGACGGCCACACCTTGGTGATGGCGCAGACGGACAACATCGTGCTGAACCCGTGGCTGTACAACAAGCTCAGCTACGACACCTTCAAGGACTTCAAGCCGGTGGGTCTGGTGGCGTCTTCACCCAGCGTGTTCGTGGTGGTGCCGGAGTCGCCATACAAGACGCTGGATGACGTGGTCAAGGCAGCCAAGGCGCGCCCGGGCCAGGTCTCGCTGGGCATTCCCGGCATTGGCGGCAGCGGCGATTTGATTGGCCATCTGTGGCGCAAGGCGGCCGGCATGGAACTGATGCACGTTCCGTACCGCGGCTGGTCGCAGGCGTTCCCCGATCTGGCCAGCGGCCGCATTGATCTTTACACCGGTTCCGTCGCATCGCTGTTGCCGCAGATTCGCGGCGGCAAAGTGCGCGCGCTGGCGGTAGTGGCCGACGCGCGTTCGCCCGCCTTGCCCGACGTGCCGACCTTTGCGGAAAGCGGTTTCAAGACCATCAACCAAACCATCTGGTGGGGGCTGATGGCGCCGGGCAAGACGCCGGACGATGTGGTCGCCACGCTGAACCAGGCGCTGAACAAGTCGCAAGCGAAGCCGGATGTGGTGAAGAAGCTGGAAGACTCGGGCTATAGCGTCATGACGGGCACGCCTGCCGACCTGGGCAAGCGCCATCGCGCCGACCACGACGTCTTCGGCAAGGTCGTGCAGGAAGCCGGCATCCCCAAACAATGATCTTGCAAGATCCCCTGAACGCCATCGGAGCCACCCATGATCGGTTTTGAAATCCACCCGCGCAAGCGCGCGGTCAGCAGCGACTTCGTCGAGAAATTCCGCCGCATTCCTGTTGCCAATATCAGCGACTGCATGTCGCGCATGACGGCGGGCGGCGCCCGCCTGCGGCCCATGCACGACGGCCATCCGCTGGCGGGCCCCGCGCTGACGGTGCGCACGCGTCCCGGCGACAACCTGCTGGTGCACAAGGCGCTGGAACTGGCTCAGCCGGGTGATGTGGTGGTGGTGGATGCCGGTGGCGACCTCACCAACGCCATCATCGGTGAAATCATGACGACCTATGCGCAAACGCGCGGCCTGGCCGGCATCGTGATCAACGGCGCGATCCGCGATTGCGGCACGATCCGCCGCAGTTCCTTCCCCGTGTATGCGGCGGGCGTCACGCACCGCGGGCCATACAAGGATGGCCCCGGCGAAATCAATGCCGTCATCTCGCTGGACGGCATGACGATCGAACCGGGCGACTTGATTCTGGGCGATGAAGACGGCTTGCTGTCGTTGCCGTATGACCAGGTCGAAGCGCTGTACGAAGCCGCATCCGCCAAGCACGCAGTGGAAGAACAGATGCTGGCGCAGATCGCCGCCGGCACGCTGGACACGTCGTGGATCGACGCGCGGATGAAGGCGCAGGGCTGGAAGCCTTAAGGGCCTGGCGATAGACATCGCTGAACGGCTGAACTGCTGAATGGCTGAATGGCTGAACCGCAGAACAGCTGAACCGCAGAACAGCTGAACCGCAGAACCGCAGAACCGCGGAATGTCGGAACCGTTGAAGGGCTGAAGGGCCGCCGCTTGCGTGCGCCCTTCAGCCCATTTTGTTTCCTTCAGCCCTTATCGTTTTTCGCACGGCCCAGAATGCGATCCAAGATCGCGCCGCCATATGCCCACGACAGCACCGCCAGCACCAGCATCGCCACTGTGAAATACGCGCGCGCCGACAGCGGTACCGGATTCATTTCGGCGATGGTGCGAAACGGCTCATAGTCCGTGAAGTCGCTGACTGCCAGGCAACTGAACAGCAGCGTCAACAGCGGCCCAGCGAAGCGCGGACGTTCGCCACGCGTGGGCGAATAGGGCTGGGTCTGCCATCGAACCAGTTCCACCACCCGCACCATCAGCGCAATCAGCGGAATGACGACGGCAAGCAGCAGGACGAAAAGGGCGACGAGGATCTGGGGCGAATACATGGGAACGAATCAAAAAAGGCGCTGAAATCAGCCGCCGTGTCACGCGGCAGGCGTCGGCGCAGGCGGCTTGCGCTGGCTGCGAAAAAGCAGGTGCGTGGTGGTCAGGTGAAAGCGCATCGCGATGTCGGCGCATGCCGGATCGCGCGCGCGCAACGCGGCGATGATCTGGCGGTGATGCTCCACGCTGCGCAGCATGTCGTCATGCGTGTAGAAATAGAACGAGCCGATGATGATCGGCATGTCCAGCAGATTCTCAACCATCGTGCGCACGCGCGCCGATTGCGCCGCATCCAGCAAGGCGTGATGGAAAAGATTATTGCAATGCTGCACGCGGGCGACCTTGTCGGTGTCGTCGGAAAGAATCGCGTCCATCATGCGCTGGTTGATCTGTTCCAGATGGTCGATCTGTTCGGGCGTGGCGCGCTCGGCGGCGCTGCGGGCGGCATAGGGTTCAAGCAGCAGACGCAGCTCGAACGCTTCGTTGATGTCACGATCCACCCAGCCCAATACTTCCGCGCCGCGCCGCCCTTCACGCTTGACCAGCCCATCGGCAATCAAGCGTTCAATGGCGCTGCGCACCGGCGTCCGGCTAACCGAAAGCTCCGCCGCAATATGCTCTTCACGCAAGCGCTCGCCAGGCAGGAACACGCCGGACATCAGCCGTCGGCGGAGTTCCCCGTAGACAAGGTCGCGGGCGCTGGTCATGGTGGCGAAGCTTTCCTGGAGGGCGCGAAGAGTTCCAGACTATACCCGAAGGAGGTCGCCCCAATCACCCGTGCAGCTGCACGTCGTGGCGGCGTGCTTTGTCAGGCGCCGCCGCTTGCGAACGTGATCGTGATGCCTACACCACGCCCATCCAGGCCTGGCCCCCATTCGATGCGCGCATTGTGGCTGGCGGCAATTTGCGCCACCAACGACAGGCCGATGCCGCTGCCGCGTTCCGCTGTGCCGGGCTTGCGGTAGAAGCGGTCGAACACGCGTTCGCGTTCGGCGGGTGCGATGCCCGGCCCGTTGTCTTGCACCGTCAACCAGGCGCCGCCGTTGTCCAACGGCCCGCACGCGACCGACACGCGGCCGCCGTCGGGCGTGTAGCGCAACGCGTTGTCCAGCAGATTTCGCACCAGCACGCCCAGCGCGTCGACGCCGCCGCGCACCTCTGCCGCTTGCGTGTCCAGGCTGATGCGCTGGCGTTTGCGATGCGCCAGCCCTTCGTTGTCGCGCACAATCATTTCGGCCAGGCGGTCCAGCGCAACGGGTTCGGCAGCGCCTTCGACCTGGGCTTCCATGCGCGCCTGATCCAGCAGCTGTTCGGCCAGACGGGTCGTGCGGGTGGCGACGTCGCGCAGTTTCAGCACGGCCTGTTCGCGTGCTGCTGCGGTATCGCTGCGCGCCGCCAGCTCGGCATAGGCGCTAAGTGCGGCAAGCGGTGTTCGAAGCTCGTGCGCGGCGTCGGCCAGAAAGCGCCGCTCGCGTTCCAAAGACGCCGACAAGCGCCCCAGCAGATCATTGATGGATGCGATGAAGGGCTGCAATTCTCCGGGCATGCCGTGCGTGGGCAGGGGCGTCAGGTCCATGCCCGTGCGGCTGAGTATCGCCTCGCGCGCGCGGTCCACGGGGCGGAAGGCGCGGCGTATCACGAGCCACGTCAGCCCGGTCAGCACTACAAACAGCACGCTCAGGAACGCCAGGCCGCTACCCATGCGTGTGGCGGTGTCACGCCGCAATTTCGCGGCTGACTTGGCGAACTGCACTTGCACGCGGCCATCGGCGTCTGACACCGCATAGGCGCGCCACGGTGCGCCGGCCAGCGTGACGTCGTGAAAGCCATCGACAAAGCTGGGCACCAGCGGCTCGTCGGGCGCCCAGGGGGATTGCACCAGCCGCCGCTTGTCATCCAGGGACCAGACCTGGAAGCTCAGGGACTCGCCATCAAAAGGCGTCGACACCGGCAGTTCAAAGCGGTCTTCGCCAGAACGCCCGGTCTGCATCAGGCTGGTGGGCAGCGACATCAGCGCTTTCTGCGCGCCGTCGCGCAGGTTCTGGTCCGACATGCCGGTCTCGGCGCGCGTCTGTTCAAGGTAGATCAGCGTAAACACCGTGGCCCATGTGGCCAGCATGGCCAGCAGCAAGGTGATGGCGACGCGCCGGCGCAGGGTGGTCATGGCGCGCTGTCCGGCACGATGCGGTAACCCAGACCGTGCTGCGTTTCGATCAGCCCGTCGCCCAGCTTGCGCCGCAGTTGATGGATATAGACCGCAACGGTATTGCTTTCGATGGTGCCGCTGCTGCCATACACGGCCACTTCCAGCTGATCGCGGCTGACGGTGTGGCCCATGCGCTGCATCAGCGCCAGCAGCGTGTGATATTCGTGTGCGCTCAACGAGACTTCGTCACCGCCTTGCGTCACGATGCGGCGCGCGGGTTCCAGCACCACGTCGCGGCAGCGCAGTGCGGACACCACGCTGTTGCTGCTGCGCCGAAGCACGGCGCGCAGGCGCGCCAGCAGTTCATCCAGCTGAAACGGTTTCACCAGATAGTCATCGGCGCCTGCGTCCAGGCCCTGGATGCGTTCGCTTAAGCGGTCGCGCGCCGTGATGATCAGCACGGGCGTGGTATCGAAACGGGCGCGCAAGGTCTTGAGCAAGGTCAGGCCGCTGCCCTCGGGCAGCCCCAGGTCCAGCAGCACGGCGTGGTAGCCGTGGTCCACCAGCGCCAGGTGCGCCTGGGGCATGTCGCGCGCCCAGTCCACGTCGGCGCCATCTTGAATCAGGCCCGCGCGCAAGGCGTCGCCCAGCATGGGGTCATCTTCTACAAGCAGGATACGCAAACACACTCCAACGCCGTCTCCGGCGCGTGGCGGCGGAGTCTTAAAGAATTATTAAAAGTTGCTCGGGACAATGCTGCCCATTCCCGGGGGCGGTCGCCCCACGGCCAGTGAATAGAACGGAAGGAAGTCCGGATGCGGATGGGTATAGTAGCAAGCGGCCTCGCGGCAGGCGTGGCAATCAGCGGCGCAGGCGCCGCGCACGCGCAGAGCACAAACTTCATCGGATTAGGGGTCGGAGTGGTCCCGGTTTATGAAGGGTCGAGCGAGTACCGGGCCTTGCCCGTGCCGCTCATCAATTACCACTCGGGCAATTTCTTCATTACGCCGCGCATGGGTTTGCCGGCGATGGGCTTGAAGACGTCGCTGGCGTCCGACCTGGACGCGGGCGTCTTCGTGGGCATGAGCCTGGGCCGCAAGGCCGACGACGCCGACCTTACCAAGGGGTTGGACGACATCAAGTTCCATGGCGCCTACGGCGCCTATGTGGAATGGCGGCCGGGCCGGTATTCGCTGGGCGCGGGCTACAAGCAGGCGGCACGCAGCGGCTACGGCGGCAACATCGAATTGCGTGCGTCCTACGCCGCGCTGATGACCGAGAAGCACACGGTGCAGGTCGGCGTGCGCACGGAATGGGCCAACCAGGACGCCATGCAGACCTGGTACGGCGTGACGTCGTCGCAGGCGGCGCGCAGCAAGGCGGGCCTGTCCACCTACAGCCCGTCCTCGGGCTTCAAGTCGGCTGCGCTGTTCACAACGTGGTCGTATCGCATCAACCCCAGTTGGAGCACTGTGTCGTCCATTGGTGTGTCGACCTTGTTGGGTGACGCGCGCGACAGCCCGCTGACCGAACGCAAGACGAACCTGTTTGGTTCGGTGGGCGTCGCGTACCGCTTCTAAGGTCCGGCGCACAGGCACAGGCCAGGGCCGTTGGCAAACACGGGCAGGCGGATACAATTTCCGCCTGTCATCCGTCAACACGTCTTGAGCCTTAGACCCCATGTCCGACTTCCCGCCTGAACCCCAAGCCGTCCACAGCCCCAACACGCGCCACGCGATCTTTCTCGTCGCCACGCTCAACCCGGGCGCCGACGCGGCCGCCACGGTGCGCGCGTGGTGTGAAGACGTCGCCACGCTGACCCGCACGGTCAGCACGCGTTCGCCGTCGGAAAACCTGTCCTGTATTTGCGCATTCGGCTCCCAGGCATGGGACACGCTGTTCGGGCAGCCGCGGCCCGCCGCGCTGCACCCGTTCCGGGTGTTCGGCGAAGGCACGCGCCAGGCGGTGTCCACCCCGGGCGACATCCTGCTGCACATTCGCGCCGAATCCATGGACATGTGCTTTGAACTGGCCACCTTGCTGATGAATGGCCTGGGCGATGCGGTGACTGTCGTCGACGAGACGCATGGCTTTCGCTACTTTGACCGCCGCGCCATCATCGGTTTTGTGGATGGCACCGAGAACCCCGAAGGGCGAGAGGCCGTGCACTTCACGATGATCGGCGACGAAGACCCCGGCTTTACCGGCGGCAGCTACGTGCTGGTGCAGAAGTACTTGCACGATATGGCGGGCTGGAATTCGCTTAGCGTCGAAAGCCAGGAAGGCATCATCGGCCGCCACAAGCTGTCGAACGTGGAACTGGACGACGACATCAAACCCGCGTCGTCGCACAGCGCGCTGACCACGCTGGAAGAGAACGGCGAAGAAGTGAAGATCCTGCGGGACAACATGCCCTTTGGCCGCGCGGGCATGGGCGAATTCGGTACGTACTTCATCGGCTACGCGCGCAACCCCGCCCCGATCGAACAGATGCTTGAAAACATGTTCGTGGGCCGCCCCGCCGGCAACTACGACCGCTTGCTGGACTACAGCCGCGCGGTGACGGGCAGCCTGTTTTTTGTGCCGTCGGCGGATCTGCTGGAAGAACTGGCGGGGCGCGAGGTAGGGCAAAGCCAGTTGACGGCGGCCACCGAGCACGTGGCTCAGTCCGTGAGGACGGCTTGAAATTTCATCGGCTTGCGTTCGCCGCGCAAATGGGCGGCGATTCGTCTGATATTGGCTTTTGGCCACCCCGGTATGTGCTTGAATACGGAGGTTGTGCCAAGCGGGGCATTTAATCAGGATGTCTTGCCGCCCAACTTCTACGCCCTGTGCGGAGGCCCGTATTCATACGCAGCCTCCACACAGGTAGATCAGACGGCCTAGAGGCTAGCCTTTGCGACTGGAGCTGCTCCTAGTCAGCTAGCATGCGGGAAAGTGTACCCCCGCTGCGGGGCTGGTGTACAGCGCGTGGTCCATCCGGAAAGACGATGCATACGATAAAGCAGTCTCTTGAAGCTCTGTTCGACGCCATGCACCATGGCAAACGGGATTTTTCGGATTTCGCCAGTTGTCAGGTTGAGCCGAACTATGTTCGGCATGAGTTTCGCAAGCAGGGCAAAACGAGGGTAGTCCTGAATCCCAACGAGAAATTGCGCGCGTATCACGAGTTTTTGCGTCTTTTTCTGTTCGACTTTCTTCCTGTCAGGCGCGACGTTGTCTTCTCTTATCGTAAAGGTGTCAGCGCCTACGATGCCGTCATTAAGCATGCTGGAAGCAAGCACTTTTTCGTCTGCGATATCGCGGATTTCTTTCCCAGCATCAGTCGAGATCGGATTCGAAGGACGATCGTCGCAGGCGGGAATTCAACTCCGATTTTGGACATTGATCAATGGGTTGATCGAGTCCTCGATCTTGTAAGCGTTGAAGATGCGCTGCCACTAGGGTTCTCCACTTCACCCTCCATTAGCAATTCAGCGCTATTGCCTTTGGATGATGCCATCCAGCGGCATTGTGTCGCCCATGATCTTATCTACACGCGCTATTCAGACGATATCGTGGTGTCGGCGGTAGACGCAGAGCGGTTACGTGGCGTGGAAGGTGTGCTTGCGACCTGTTTCGCCGAGCACATGGCAGGGGATATAGCGCTGAATCCTGCCAAATCCAAGCTACTGCATACCGGAGGAAAGATCCGAATATTGGGCATGGTGCTGCTGCCGAACGGAACTGTTTCCGTCGACGCCAGCGTCAAATCCGAGATCGAAGTGCTCATCCATTTCTACATTCGAGACAGACGTAAGTTTGCGGATAGAGTCGAAGGCGATGCGCAAAAGGCAGAGGCCCGGCTGGCGGGATTGCTGAATTATGTGAACACCGTGGACCGAGCTTACCTGCAAAAGCTGCGCAAGAAATTTGGCGCAGCCGTCGTCGATTTGTTTCTACACCGATCCTTTGGCTGAGTCATGCAGTTCGTCGTGGAGATGGTGGAAGTTCGCCCAATTAAAGCGCTTCGATTTGAGATCGACCTTGAACGCAATCAACTGTTGTGCATCGTCGGGAAAAACGGTTCGGGAAAAACCACCTTAGTCAAATCGATCCTCAATTTCACGCTGTCGGACACGCTCGCCAGGACGGCCCCTGAAGGCATCGTGCAACGCGATAGTAGGGTGCTCTATCGCTTTGGTGAACAGGAGTTTCTGTTTACCTACGATGAAAGCCTGCGCATGTTGAACACCAGGGTACCCGTGCCGGCTGCGCTGAAGGCCCAGGTTTTAGTAGAGTTGCCAATGCCCTACGGGCACCGCTTCAATTTCTTTCGCACACTCAGTGAGTCGGACCATGAGATCCGAAGAGCGATAATTTTGGGAGACTATCGAGTCCCCGTGGAACTTATCGCATTTCTGACGAGGATCTACGGCGAACGGCGCTTTGATGCGTTCGTTGAAATCGAATTGCGGGGCGGGTCCTGCTGTTGTGTGCTCTTGCCCGATGGGCGCTATTTGCGGGAGGACTATTTCAGTTCCGGGGAGTACTTCCTGATCAGCCTTTTTCGCAAGGTAAGGAAGGGCGCGCGGCTTCTTGTAGTGGATGAGATCGACATTTCCCTGGATGCCCGGGCGCAGGCGAGACTTGCCGCAGAGCTTCGAGAGCTGTGCGCACAGCACGGTGTGAATATTGTGGTCACCAGCCATTCGCTTGCGATGATGCAAACGCTGGGAAGCGATGAGTTGCTGTATATGGATCGGGCGGCCCACGAGGTTACTTTTTCGAAGACGTCTTTCAGCTATGTGAAGAGCCTGATGTTCGGCTTCTCGGGACGTGATCGATACATCCTGACGGAAGACCCTGTCTTGAAAGCGTTCCTGGAATATCTGATTCGCAGGTATTGTCCGCCTTCGTTTTATAGCTATCACCTGATCGATGTCGGTGGTGCTTATCAGGTCGTGGACCTCATGATCCGAAACGAGCAAGAGGAATTTCTTGGGCCGTCACAGGATGTGATTTCCATTCTGGACGGAGACCAGCACTCAACCAAGTTCTCTCAATCGAAAAATGTGTACTGCATCCCCTTGGAGAGCGTGGAGAAGGCGCTTTGGACAGAGCATGAGAGATTCGCTTGCCTGCCAAGTGTCGCGGTGAAAATGCAAGGGCCAAAAGCGCTGTACAAATATGTCATTCGCGAAAAGATCCTTTCGTCTGAGGAAATATTCGCATTGCTGTGTGACCGTCATGATGCAGCCATGCTCGACTTTTCAAAGACATTGCAGGCGTTCCTGTGCCGGCCGGAGGGGTGATCCAAGAAGGGTTCGGCTTCCCGCAATAGAGTGTCCTCAGCGGTGGGGAGGAAGGGCCGGGGGCCATTTGACAAAGCCCTCCACCTCCTCATCGAGACTCTGTATTGCGGCGCGCGCTGAAAGCGTTGATCTTCCTGGCAGTGGCGTTCAACGCCGCCAATATGCCGACGCTGCCGTTGCCAGCGCTGTTCGACTTCTGAACGTCTACAGTTCTTCGATGCGCGCAGTGGGCGCGAACGGCGTGCCCAGGTTCAAGGTGGCGTACACGCGGTCCAGGATGCGCTGGCGCCGCGTGGGCTTGCCCAGCCGCCAGCGCGTGTCCAGGAACAGCAAGGGCAGGGCGAAGACGAGCCACACGATCAGCATGCCGCCGCCAATGACGGTGGCCAGTTCGGGCAGTTCCGCCAGCGTCTGCGGCGTGCCTGTGGTGTAGACGATGCCCACGAAGATCAGCCACGTAATCAGCAGCAGCCAGCCGATCAGTTTCAGCATCGGCGTGCGCTGGCCCGGCCCCACGCCCACCGGTCCGATGTCGGTATGCATGAATCGGAAGACACGGTGGCTGACATAGACCCGGTCGTCTTCCAGATTGCGCATCGCATAGACGAGCCGGTGCGGATCGTCGCTGGCAAGCGGCGCGTCGTGTGCGGCGATGTCGACCTGGTCGCCTTCGGCCAGAAAAGGCAACGCATTGCCAAAGTTCTCGCCCGCGTACATCACATAGGGCTGATGCCCGATCAAAAAGCGGTAGATGCCGTAGCTGGGCCGTTTGTTGGCGCCGACGTGCGCCTCGTGCGTCAAGGCATGCAGCGTGCCGCTGATGCGTTGGATGGACGGCAGGTCAGCGGACATGGCTTCCTGGCGAATAGGTCTGCGCGCATTGACGGTATTGCGCTTCGCTTTGCAAAATGGCGCGGCGATGGCGCAGGGCGCTCCACAGGCCATAGGCGGTCAGGCCCGACAACAGCAGCGCGACCAGCGCCACCGCCAGCGCCAGCGTCATCAGCAAGGTGCGCGGAAACGAAGACACGCCCAGCAGCCACGCGCTTGCCAGCGCAACCGCGGTGACAAGCGCCCCGATACCGATCTGACGGCCGCCACGGCGCCACTCGTCGCGGTAATAACGCGGCGGCACGCCAGGGCCTTGCGGCGTGATCAGCCAGCTGAAATGGCGCTTGCCATGTTCATCCTGAATGACGCCAACAAACGCCGGCCGGCCTGTTTCGTGCACCCGGCGCAGCGTATGGACCACGGGCGCTTCCTGGATGACGCCAAACACGGGCACACCGTTCACGCGCAAGTGAACATTGCCGCGAATGGCGGGCACCGCCACGCGCAGCTTGTCGATGGGGCCTTCGATGATGTCAGCGGATGCGCGCAAAGGGGCGGCCTGTCTGTAGGAAAAGAGCTTGAGTGTAATGCGTGCAGCGCCAAAATCAGGTCACCTGAACTAGTGTAAAAACAGGGTTTCCGTTTGCGCCGAACCGGCTTTGTCTTCGATGACCGACACGCTGATCTCTTATCGAATCGATGCGCCCGCCCCGGGTGTGATGCGCGTGCACCTGCGGCAACGGCCCATGATCGCGCTGCTGGTCATCGTCTGTGTGACGCTGATGGGCATACCGGCGGGTTTTGCCGCTGACCTGTTGGCGGGCAGCCATCCCTTTGCCAATCTGAATGGCAAGCCCGCCCTGGCGCAAGCCATTGCGATGCTGGGTCTGGCCATGCTGAGCATTGCGGGGCCTGCGGGCCTGTGGTTGTGGCCGGTGCGTGAATCGTTGTTGCTGTCGCAGCCGGACCAACGCGGCTGGCGGATCACCCGAAATGTCTTTGGCCTGCGCCGGCGCGTTGCCGATACGTTTTCGCTGGAAGGCGTGCGCGGCTTGTTCTTGCGGCGGGGCAAGGCTGGCGAGCAGGTTCATCTTGAGCCAGTGCTGGTGGATCAGCACGGCGAGCCGCACCCGCTTAGCTTTCAATCGGGGCTGCTCAAGCCCGGGTCGAAGCGGGCCGATGATTATCTTGCCGCGCTGTCGGACTATTTCGGCAAGCCCTGGCCGGAGGCGGTCGCGGACCCGGCGGCGTGGCAACAGCTGATGCAAAAGCAGAAGCCGCGCGGAAAATCCCCCGGAATGGTTGCCGGAAAATCCCGCACGCAGACCACGAAGCACCAGGCGTTGCCGCCATCGGCCGAATCCGCATTGGCGTCCGAGCCGCCGCCGATCTCGATGCCGCTGCGTGTCACGCTGGGTCTGGTCGGCGTGTTCTTCGGCCTGGTGGCGGTCAACAACGTGCTTGCGGTGTTAAGCGGCTTGTTCAGCGGGCGCCTGGTCACCAGTGGCAGCCGCTTTTCGCATAGTACGAACGTCGCGCGCGTGGCGGAAGAACCCGTCTGGTATTCCGTCAACGTGGCCATCGAAATCTTCGGCGTGCTGTTGTTGGCGTCCATCGCCTACGGGTGTTTGCGCGTGGCGCTGCGTGCGCCAGCGGATCGGGCCAGTCAAGGGCCGCTAGACAGGTGATCCGCTCGGCGCGCCCCTTCTTTGCACCCCCCTTCTTTGCACACCTCCATTACGTGCGTGCGGCCTGCAACAGGCTGGCCACGCGCTCACGCAATGCCGGCACGGACACCGGCTTGTGCAGCAGCGGAATGCCGCGCGCGGCGGCTTCGGCAAGGCGCGCCGGGTCGGTGTCGCCGCTGACCAGCAGCGCAGGCAGCTCCGGGTCGTTGTATTCCTCGCGCAGCCGTTCGATGACGTGGATGCCGGTTTCGTGGTCGCGCAAGCGGTAGTCGCTGACGATCAGCGCCGGGCGTTCGGCCAGCGGCAGCACGCTATCGAACAAGGCGTTGCCGCTGGTGGCGGCAATGACGCGGCAGCCCCAGCTTTCGAACAACATCGTCAAACCGGCAAGGTTCTGCGCATCGTCGTCCACCAGCAGCGCCAGATGGCCGTGCAGGCTGGCGCCGTCGCCTTTCACGTGCGGGTGGGCGGGCAATGCGGCCGCGTCCGGCACGCCGGCCTGATCGGCGTTGGCAAGCGGCACAGTCACCGTGAACACGGTGCCCCGGCCGTCTTCAGAGCGCATCGCCAGCGCATGGCCCAGCAGCCGCGCGGTGCGGCGCACGATGGCCAGCCCCAGCCCCAGGCCCTTGCTGCGGTCGCGCTCGGGGTTACCCAGCTGATGGAATTCCCAGAACACGCGTTCACGTTCCGCGTTGGGGATGCCTTTGCCGTTGTCCCACACCTCCAGCCGCAACTGGCCGGCCACGCGGCGGCAGCCGACCAGCACGCGGCTGCCGGACGCATGCGTGATGGCGTTGCTGATCAGGTTGCGCAGCACGCGTTCCAGCAGCACTGGGTCTGACCACACATAGGCCGCGCTGCCGCGCACCCGCAGCGACATGCCTTTTTCGCGGGCTTGCGGCGCATATTCCGCGCGCAGCTGATCCAGCAGCGGGTTCAACGGAAATGCTTCCCGGCGCGCTTCAATCACCCCTGCGTCCAGCCGCGACAGGTTCAACAGCGCGTCAAACAGATGGCCCATCGCGGAAATTGCGCTGGCGATGTTGTCCACCAGATAGCGGCCGTGGCGCGACAGCGGCTCGCTCGTCAGCAGGCCCAGAAACAGATTGACGGCGTGCACGGGCTGGCGCAGATCGTGGCTGGCGGCGGCCAGGAAGCGGGATTTTTCCAGGTCGCTGCGTTCGGCCGCGGTCTTTTCTTGCCGCACCTGATCCAGCAGCGCCAGGTTTTCGTAGCCCAGCCGCAACGCGTCCAGGTGCGTGCGATTCATGCGGTGGATGAAGGCCAGCGTGGCGACCAGATACGCCAGCCCGCTCGTCACCAACGCCAGGTGGATGGCCGACGGTTGCACCGCCAGCGCAATGAACATGGGCGCAAAGGCGGGGATCTCGAATGCGTACATGACCGGCAGCAGCATGTAGTTCGAATAGATGGCGCCCGTGCCCAGGCCAAACAACAGCACGATGAAGAACAGCTGATATTCCAGCGGGACGAAGAAGGTCCAGTACGCAAACGGCAGGCCCCAGAGGATGCCCGAGCACAGGTTGCCGATCAGCATGCGCCGCACCCAGCGCGCTGCGGCCGTGGGGTCGGTGCGGTGGCGGTCGTAGGCGATTACAGCCGCCGTGCGCAGGATGCCGACGGCCAGCGTGGCGCCGATCCACCACAGCACTTCGTGCAAGGGCAATACGTCGTGCAGCGCATAGGCCGAAAAGCAGGCGGTGATCAGCGAGCCCGCCAGCGCAAAGGGAAAGCTTCGGCGCAGCGCATCAATCTGCACCTGCAAGATGCGGGCGCCGTAGGTTGAGGCGGGCGGGGGCGCGGAAGAAGACGAGCCGAGGTCGGTCTGCACAGGTCTATGGGGCTCCGTTCAGGCCGATTGCGCTGCGGCGGGACGCAGTTGCAATACGGCGGTCAGTACCGTCCGGCCCGGCGCCGACACGATGTCCAGCGTGCCGTGTACGCGAGCGATGCGGGCGTGCATGCTGCGCATGCCCACGCTGACGCCCGCCTGCCGCACCGCCGCCACATCGAAGCCCGCGCCATCGTCTTCAATGCGCAGTTCCAGACGGTCGGGTTCGGGTTGATGCAGGTGCAGCGCCACGCGGCGGGCGCGGCTGTGCTTGACGACGTTGGTCAGCGCTTCTTCCACCAGGCGCGTCAACGCCAGGCATTGCAGCGGATTCGGGGGCGTGCGCCATTGCGGCGGGAATTGCCAGCGGGAATCCAGGTCGAGCTCGTCGAACAGCTGCACGAAACGGTGGCGCAGGGGCGCGGCCCATTCCTGTGGCGTCGCCGGCACCTTGACGCCTGCGCTGGAACCGCTGTCGATGGTCTGGCGCAAGTCATCGCGCAGCAGCTTCAACATGGACAGGAATTGTTGGCCTTGCAACGGCCGGTCGGCCTGCTCCACCATGGCCATCATGCGCACCAGCGAGCCGCCCAGCCCGTCATGCAGATCGTGCGCAATTTGCAGCCGTTCGTGCAGGCGCGTGTTGGCCATGGCCAGCGTGTGTTCGCGTTCCAGCGTGGTGGCCAGTTCATGGCGCGCCTGGAAGATGGCGTCGGCCAGCTCCTGGTTGAAGCGTTCGATTTGCCGCACGTTGCGCGCGTGACGCAAGCCCAGGATGGCCGACATGCACAGCGTGACCACGACGCTGGAGTAGGGCGTGGAGGACTGGCTCGGAGCGGTCAGGTTCAGCATCTGCAGCAGATCGTGCAGGCAGAGCACAAAAAACACCAGCAAGCAGGCGGCCAGCATGATGTGTTCGGGGCGGCGCGTCCGCCACGCATGCACGGGAAATTGCAGGCAGTTGATCAGGAAGATGGCGGCGGGCACCAGCACGCCTACGCTTAGCGCGGTGGGCAGCGCGTCGTCGGGCGTGACCACCATCATGACCAGCAGTGCTGCGGTCAGCACCCACAGCGCCCGTTCGATGCGCGGCAACCGTTGTTCGCCAAAGCGCCAGGTAAACAGGCAGAAACACGGCACGTACATCACCAGCGCCATGATGTTGGCGCGCGCCAGCGACAGCGTGTCCGGAAAGGGCCAGGGGCTGGTCAACAGCACATTGCAGATGAACAGCACCCAGAACAGTGACATCAGCGCGTACCAGCCATACGTCGTCTGTTCGCGCCGGACCACCCAGATGCAGAAGAACAACCCGCCCAACACGCTCGAAACAATCACGTTCAGGATGAACAGCGAACGGTTGCGCCACCACAAATCTTCCTGAATGGCCTGCATGGCGCGTGCATCGCCCAGATACACCGGGCCCAGCCCGGGCGTCTGCTGCGCAAGGCCCGTCACGCGCACCCACAACGTGTTCACGCCGTCGCGCACGATGCTGTCTGGCAGGCGCCAGTAACGCGGCATGTTCCAGCTGCGCGTCAGCGGTTCCACCAGCTGAGGGTCGCTCCAGATCAAGTCATCGTTCACGAAGACTTCACCCGCCATCACAACCGATTTCAGCGTCAGGCCGACGGGGCCGGGGCGGCCGCCCGCGCAGGCCTGCTGCCAGTCGATGCGATACCAGACCGATCCGCTATAGCCAGGCCAGCGCAGGTTCCAGTCGTCCGGTAACGTGACCGGCACCCAGTCGGCGGAAGGCGGCCGGCCGCCATCGGGGGCGGGCTTTGCAGCCGAGACCGACAGCACCTGAACGGTGCAGGCGGCGGAAGTGGGATCAAGTGTGGGCGCTGAGGCGGGGCTTGAAGCGGAAGCAAAGGCCGGTGCCACGCACAACATCAGCCAGCAGGCCAGCCACCATTTCAGTCCAGCAAGCCACGCAGTAGTGCATCGTCCAGCAAACCGCGCCGTTGCGCTTAGTCCAGCAAGCCACGCGTACGCGCGGCGTGGATCGCTCGCGTGCGCGAGGAGACAGCCAGTTTGCGGTAGATGTGCTTGATGTGGCATTCGACGGTGTAGCGCGACAGGAACAGCTGTTCGGCGATTTCGCGGTTGGCCAGACCTTCAGCCACCAGACGAAGAATCTGGCTTTCGCGGGGGCTAAGTATCTCACCGCTTGCCGTGCCAGTCTGCTCCGTGGGCCGGGGCCGCAACTCGTCGATGATGCGGCGGGCCACGAAGGGGTCGATAGGGGCACCGCCGCGCAGCACGCTGCGCAGCGACAGCGAGACCTCCATGTCGTCGCGTTCCTTCAACACATACCCCGTGGCGCCGGCCCGCAGCGCGGCCAGGATGGCGTCTTCGGTGCACCAGGCGGAAATGACCAGGATGGCCAAGCCGGGGTCGGCGGCGTGCATGTCGGCGATGAGTTCGATGCCGCTGCCGTCGGGCAGCCCCAGGTCCACCAGCGCCAAGGCGACCGGCTGGCTGGCCAGGCAGGCGCGCGCTTCGGCCAGCGAACCCGCGAAGATCAAGGCGTCAGCCTGATAGCCCAGCTGCAGCAGCAGCCCTTCTAGCCGGCGGCAGACCAGCGGTTCGTCCTCCACCAGCAGCACCGGAGCGGGCAGCGTCAATTCGGAGGCAAGGGGAGAGGCGGACATAGGAGATAAGGCGGAAAGAGGGCCAGGATTGACCGATTCTAATTGTGCCGTCGGCGCGCGCGCCCGGATATCCCTTGAACTGGGTATTTGACGCCCGGAATTGGTGTTTACCCCTAAAGTCCGCGCCGCGTATGCCGTAAGTCCATCGTGGCCGCCGGTTTTCTGGGCGGACCAGATACCCGCGCCGTTCGGCGTGGGCGGGGGCTGTACGAAAGCAGGTTAAGAAGGCAGGCATGAAAATTACGTCGTTGCGCAACCGAATTCTATTGATCTCGTGCTTTACCGTGGTGGGCGCGCTGGTTCTTTCGGGGATAACCACCTACCAGATCGTGCGCAGCAATATGATGGCGACGATTTCCGGCAACCTGGACGCCATCGCCGCCGGCAATGCCAGCGCGATCGAACGCTGGTCGGCGGACAAGGCCCAAGCGGTCTCCGCCACCGCCGCCGCCATTGAAAAGGGTGACCCCCGCGGCTTCACCAAGCTGATGGGCGAAACCAACGGCTTCCCGATTTCCACCGTCGGCTGGTCTGACAAGACGTTTTTCTCGACCACGCAGGTCGCAGCCGACTATGACCCCACGGCCCGCCCCTGGTACAAGAGCGCGGTGGCCGCGGGCAAGCTCACCGTCACCAAGCCCTATGGCGATTCCGCCTCGGGCAAGCTCTATGTGGCCTTCACCGCGCCGATGATTCGTGGCGGCCAGACGACCGGCGTGCTGAGCGGCGCCGTGCCGCTGGACGGCATCCAGAGCATCATCCGCGCCATTCGTCCCACGCCGTCCAGCCTGGCGTTTGTGGTGGCGACCGACGGGCAGGTCATTTCGCATGTGAACGACAAGCTGGCGTTGAAGCCGTCCACCGACGTGGCCCCGGAGCTCACGCCCGCCGCGCTTGCCGCCATGGCGCATGACGGCGCGGAACCGATCACGGTGGCGCTGGATGGCGTGCCGAAACTGATCAAGGCGCGCCAGATTCCCGGCACCGACTGGTCGCTCGTGATTGCGCTGGACCGCGCTGAAGCCACGGCCGGCCTCACGCAAGTGCTGAACGCCACGCTGATTTCGCTGGTGGTGCTGACGCTGGCCGCTGTGGCGATTTCTAGCGTCGCGACGTCTCGCGCCTTCAAGCGCCTGTCGGCCGTGCGCGACGCCATGGACACCATCGGCTCGGGTGACGGCGACATGACGCACCGGCTGGAGGTGGTGGGCCATGACGAAGTGGCGCAGATCTCAGCGTCGTTCAACGCGTTTGTCGACAAAATCAGCCATGTGATGTTGGAAGTGCGGTCGGGCGTGCACTCGATGTCGGCCGCTACCAGCGAAATCGACATGGGCAACCGCGACTTGTCGCAGCGTACCGAAACGTCGGCAGGCTCCTTGCAGGAAACGTCATCTGCGTTGACGCAGCTGACCTCCAGCGTGCGCCAGACCGAAGAAGCCGCCGAACACGCCACGCGTCTGGCCACCGAAGCCAGCTCGGCTGCTGAACGAGGCGGCAAGGTGGTGACGGATGCCGTGACGACGATGAGCGCCATTTCGCAGTCGTCGCAACGCATCACCGAAATCATCAGCGTGATCGACAGCATCGCCTTCCAGACCAACATCCTGGCGCTGAACGCCGCGGTGGAAGCCGCGCGCGCGGGTGAGCAGGGCCGCGGCTTTGCGGTGGTGGCGGGCGAGGTGCGCACGCTGGCCCAACGCAGCGCGGCGTCCGCGCAGGAAATCCGCACGCTGATCCAGGCGTCGGTCGAGAACGTCAAGAGCGGTACTGAACGCGTGCAGGCTGCGGGTTCGACCATGGGCGAGATCGTGGACGGCATCGCCCGCGTGCAGCGCCTGGTCACCGAAATCCACGGCGCGATGACGGAGCAAAGCGTGGGCATCAGCCAGATCGACCGCAGCGTGGCCGACATGGACCAGGCCACGCAGCAGAACGCGGCGCTGGTGGAGGAATCTGCTGCGGCGTCCGCCATGCTGAGCGACCAGGCGCGTGTGCTGGCCGACACGGTGGGCCTGTTCAAGCTGCGTGGCGACACGCACGCGGCGGGCCAGAAAATGCTGGCCCTGCCGCAGACCGCCTCGGCGTACTGACCGGCGCGGCCATCGCGTCATCCGGGCGGCAGTTGCCTGCCGGCCCGGAAGGCAGCAGAATCTGCGAAGCCCATGGACTGAACAGAGGATGAATGATGGCCGACCCCGCCGCTCGCGCGCCTGAAGACACGCTGATCCCGACCGCCCACGGCCGGGTCCACGCCCGGCGCTGGCCGGGTTCGCCGCAAGGCGAGGGCGCCCCGATCATCCTGCTGCATGACTCGCTGGGCAGTGTGGACTTGTGGCGCGACTTTCCCGCCAAGCTGGCGCAGGCCACCGGCCGCACCGTCATCGCCTATGACCGGCTGGGCTTCGGCCAGTCTGACCCGAACCCCCACCGCCTGCTACCGGACTTTGTCGCCCGCGAAGCGCAAGACGCCTTCGCCGCGCTTGTCGACCATTTCAAGCTGACCCGCTTTATCGTCTTCGGCCATAGCGTGGGCGGCGGCATGTCGGTATCCATTGCGGCAGCGTATCCCGGCCGCTGCATCGGCGTCATTACGGAATCTGCCCAGGAATTCGTCGAAGACCGCACGCTGCAAGGCATCCGCGTGGCCGGCGAGCAGTTCCGCGACCCCGCCCAACTGGACCGCTTGAAGCGTTACCACGGCGAGAAAGCGCAATGGGTGCTGGACGCCTGGGTGCAGACCTGGCTGTCGGCGGAATTCGCCGGCTGGAATCTGGACACGACCTTGCCGCGCCTGACCGTGCCGCTGTTGGCCATCCATGGCGAAAACGATGAGTACGGGTCCATGCGCCATCCCGAAAAGCTGGTGGCGCTGGCGGGCGGCTCGTCGGCGATGTTGCCGTTGCCCGGATGCGGCCACGTGCCGCATCGCGAGCGCGAGGACGTTGTGCTGGAGGCGGTGGGCGCGTTTTTGGATCAGCGCGGCGTTTGATCGGATCGGCGTAACCCGCTCGCCCCTTAACTTTTCGGCTTTCGTGCCGTTAAACCGGGCACTGCATCAAGCGCCAGGATTCCATCGCCGCCATGACTACCATCAGCTCACTGGGAGGCGTGCAGAGCGTCACCCCGCTCAGTACGGACACCCTCATTTCGCGCGCAGCCTCCCCTCAGGTGCCGAGCATCGCGCCCGCATCTACCTCGGTGTTGCTGGGCCAGAGCCCGTCGGGCGCCAGCGCGTCGACGTATACGGAGACGGGGGCGGTCAACGACGCCGTCTCGGTGGTGATGGCCAGGAATGTGGCGTCGCGCGGCGCCGGCAACCCATTCTCGGGTGTGGGCGTGGCGCTGCTGAGCCGGTTTCGCACTGAAGGCGGCAACTATTCTCAATGGGCGCCGGCGCGCCAGGACGTGCAGGCGCAAGGCGTATCGGGCACGGCTTCGGCGGCGTCGTTGCAGGCAACCAATACTGTGTCGCTTCAAATGACCACGGCCAGCGGCGCCAAGGTCGATATCACGCTCAAGAGCGGAGCCGAAGGCATGGCGGTGCAGATCGACGTGACCGAAGGCGCGCTGACCGAAGATGAGCGCAATGCGATCGCGGATTTGTCCGGCGCGTTCCAGGACGCGCTGGACGGCTTGGCCCTGGTGCCTCCCCGTCTGGCGCTGGCGGGTCTGGCGGACATGGATACGTCCTTGCTGTCGTCGGTCAATCTGCGCGCGACCACGCAAGCCAACGGCTTGGCGGTGCAGACCATTGAATTTCTGGCTGACAGCACGCAACGGTCGCTGATGGTGTCGGGGCCAGACGGAGACATCAAGGTCAGCGCAGACCTGACCAAGGCCGCCACCTTCGGCACGGCGGAACAACAGGCGGCGGCGGTCAACAAATATCTGCAGCAATTCGACGCCGCCCGCAGCCGTGGCGACGGCGACGCCGCGTTGATGTCGTTGTTCAAGGACGCGTTTGCCACCGTGCACAGCAGCTACGGCGCGGCGCAGGCGCAGCGTTCGCAACCGGAGGGCACTGTCGTTCGCGTGCCGTCGTCGGATGCGCATCGCAGCCTGTTGTCCGGGCTGGCGGACTTTTCGGCGTCCATCAAGCAGGTCACGCAAGCGATCAATCCGGGGCGCCGCGAAGAGGTCGACGGATTCTCGTTCCAGGTATCGCAGAATAGCCGTGTCGCGGGCCAGGCCCGTTGGAATCAGGTCGTGTCGCAGGATCAGCAGTCATCGCTGAAGGCCAGTTTTCATCGATCATTGACACCCGATGTGAAGTTGGCGCTAACGACGGACAAGTCTTCACAGAACTATCTTTACTATCAGATCGATGACACTACCCGCAGTCAGACGGACCTTCGCTTTGAGCGTGGCGTGCTGGCGTCGGCAACGTTGAGCCAGACGCGCAACCTGTCCATGCAAGTGTCGAAGTATGTGCAAGGCGAGCTGGTGGACCACACCGTTAACCCAACGGTGGATTCGTTCACGCGTGATTTGTTGCCGCTGTTCAAAGCGGCGAATCTGGACGAACCTGACAAGAACAGCCGCGACCCGCGCGACCAGGTCGATGCCCTGATGCGCCGCCGGTATCTGGACCTGGCGGAGTCGGTGGCGGCGCTGAGGCAGGGGTAAGGCCGGCAATCGGCCATAAAGCGGCCCCTGGCGCGTCCATTATCATGGCTCCATGAGCCAGCGAAAGAACTCCGCCAAACTGCGCGCCGACGCTTGTATTCGCGTTCGGGGCGCGCGTGAACACAACCTGAAGAACGTCGATGTGGATATCCCGAGAGACGCGCTCGTCGTGTTCTCTGGGGTATCCGGGTCGGGCAAATCGTCGTTGGCGTTCGGCACGCTGTACGCCGAAGCGCAACGGCGCTACCTGGAGTCCCTGTCCCCGTATGCTCGCCGCCTGATCGATCAGGTGGGTGTGCCAGACGTTGACGCCATCGAGGGCTTGCCGCCCGCCGTGGCCTTGCAGCAGCAGCGCGGCACGCCGAATGTGCGGTCGACGGTGGGCAGCATCACGACGCTGTCCAGCATGTTGCGCATGCTGTATTCCCGCGCCGGCACCTACCCGGCGCGCCAGCCCATGCTGTACGCGGAAGACTTCTCGCCCAACACGCCGCAGGGCGCCTGCCCGAATTGCCACGGCTTGGGCCATGTGTATGACGTGACCGAGCAATCCATGGTGCCCGACCCGTCGCTGACCATCCGCGAGCGCGCCATTGCGTCCTGGCCGCCCGCCTGGCACGGACAGAACCTGCGCGACATCCTGGTCACGCTGGGCTACGACGTGGACAAGCCGTGGCGCGACCTGCCCAAGAAAGACCGCGACTGGATTCTGTACACCGACGAGCAGCCGACGGCGCCTGTCTATGCCGGCTTCACGCCCGCCGAGACCCGCGCGGCCGTGCGCGCCAAGCAGGAACCCAGCTACATGGGCACCTACACAGGTGCGCGCCGGTATGTGATGCACACCTTCGCGACGACGCAAAGCGCCATGATGAAAAAGCGCGTGGCGCGTTTTCTGACGGGCACGCCTTGCCCCGTGTGTGGCGGGCGGCGCTTGAAACGCGAGGCCTTGTCGGTGACCTTCGCTGGCATGGACATCGGCACGCTGACGCAACTGCCGCTTACCCGCATCGCAGAGGCCCTGACGCCGGCCGCCCAAGGCAGCGTCGATCAGCCGGATATGTCGCCAGAAAAGCGCATCGCCGCGCAACGGCTGTCGCAAGATCTGGTTGAGCGCATCGGCACCTTGCAGGCGCTGGGTCTGGGCTATCTGGCGATGGACAGGTCCACGCCCACCTTGTCGCCGGGCGAACTGCAACGCTTGCGGCTGGCTACGCAGATCCGCTCGAATCTGTTTGGCGTGGTGTATGTGCTGGATGAACCCTCGGCCGGCTTGCATCCTGCCGATGGGCAGGCCTTGCATCGCGCGCTGGATCAATTGAAGGCCGCGGGCAATACGCTCTTTGTCGTCGAACACGACCTGGAGACGCTGCGCCGCGCGGACTGGCTGGTGGACGTGGGCCCCGGCGCGGGCCAGCACGGCGGTCAAGTGCTGTACAGCGGCCCACCTGATGGCCTGCGCAAGGTGGGCGCGTCGCTCACGGCGCGCTATCTGTTTGGCGCGCCGGCTCCTGTGCGCAAGACGCCGCGCGAACCCGCAGGATGGCTGTCGTTGCGTGGCATCCATCGCAACAACCTGCATGGCATCGACGCGCGTTTTCCGTTGGGCGCTTTCACGGCGGTGACGGGGGTGTCGGGCTCGGGCAAATCCAGCTTGGTCAGCCAGGCGCTGGTGGAACTGGTGGGTGAACATCTGGGCCACGAACCGGTGGCCGAAGACGCCGAAGGCGACATGCCGCAACCGGGCAGCGTGGCGCGCACGACGGGCCGGATCGACGCGGGCGTTGACGCGATCAAGCGGCTGGTGAACGTGGATCAGAAGCCCATCGGCCGCACGCCGCGTTCGAATCTGGCGACCTACACGGGCCTGTTCGACCACGTCCGCAAACTGTTCGCCGAGACGAAGAAAGCCAAGTCGCGCCGCTACAGCGCCGGCCGCTTCTCGTTCAACGTGACGCAAGGCCGCTGCGAAACCTGCGAGGGCGAAGGCTTCGTCCACGTCGAACTGCTGTTCATGCCGAGTGTCTACGCGCCATGCCCAACGTGCCACGGCAGCCGCTACAACGCCAAGACGCTTGAGATCGAATGGAACGGCCGCAACATCGCGCAAGTGCTGGCGATGACGGTCGACGAGGCGCTGGCCTTCTTCAAAGAAGAACCCGTGGTGCACCGTCCGCTGACGCTGCTGCACGAGATCGGCCTGGGCTATCTGCGCCTGGGTCAGCCCGCCACCGAATTGTCTGGCGGCGAAGCGCAGCGCATCAAGCTGGCGACCGAGCTGCAACGCAGCCAGCGTGGCAACACGCTGTACGTCCTGGACGAACCCACCACCGGCCTGCACGCGGCGGATGTGGATAAGCTGATGGCGCAACTGCACGGCCTGGTCGACGCCGGCAACACCGTCGTCGTCGTCGAACACGACCTGCGCGTGGTCGCCGGCAGCGACTGGATGATCGACGTCGGCCCTGGCGCAGGCGAAGAGGGCGGACACATCGTCGCCGAAGGACCCCCCGAGTCCGTCAGCCGTCAAGGCAAGGGCGTGACGGCGCCGTTTTTGAAGCGGATTCTGGGGGGCGGTTGACGCGTTTTTCTTTAGCCGTATCCTTGCCAACATGACCATCACCTACCGCCCCGCCATTCCCGAAGACGCCGCCGACTGCATCGCGCTGCGCACCCGAACTCGCGAGAACGCCGTCACCGAAGCGCAGCTCGCCGACGCCGGCATCACGTGCGAAACGTGGAGTGCGGGGATTGAAGCGGGCTTGTATCCCGGCTTTGTCGCGCTGGACGGCGGCAGGCTTGCCGGCTATTGCTTCGGGCATCGCGACACCGGGGAAATCGTTGTGCTGGCGCTGTTGCCGGAATACGAAGGGCGCGGGGTGGGGAAGACCGTCTTGCACATGACCCGCGACGCGCTGCGTCAGCTGGGTTTCAAGCGATTGTTCCTGGGGTGCGCCACGGACCCTGCCGTGCGGTCTTACGGTTTCTATCGCCACTTGGGATGGCGCTCGACGGGTACGTTCGACGCTGCGGGCGACGAGGTGCTGGAGTACGTGTTCTGAAGGCCGGACGAGCCGGAAGCGCCAATTCCCTACGCCTTGGACTCGCCGCACGCCCGGAACCCTTCGCTACATTTCCTGCTCCAGCGTCTTCTGCATGCGCTCCATGCTTTCCTGATTGACCTGGATCACGCCGGTTCCCGGCTGATCGATGTCGACGATAAACGTCAGCACCAAGGCGATCAGCGCGGCAAACAGACCGGTTGAAATCAAGCGCCTGCGCCCATGCAAGCCCGTGCCGTAGGCAATGAACGCCACGGCTCCCCCGCTGACGATGAACAGCAAATAGAACACCGGCTCGGGCACGTGGTTTTCAAGCGCCACGCGGCGCTTCTCGTTGATCTGCGCCATCTCGTTGATGGCCTGAATGAACATGATGGTCGACACGGCGGGCGGGTTGTCGGCGGTGGCGGCGGCCAGGGCGCGAATCTGGCGTTCGATGCGGCGTGACGTGGCGCTGGCGGCGTCAAAGCGCGGAGCGTCGTTTTCCGCGTCATGCAGTTCCAGCGCCGCCTTCGTGTATTCCAGCAGCAGCTTCGGCACCTGCGCCCGTGCGGACGGCGCAATCAGCTGCGAACGCCAGTACGCGTTGCCCACGGCGTTGGCTTCTTCCAGCACCAGGTTCTTGCGCGCCTCGAAGCGCGTGACCGACATCGCAAAGGTAAAGCCCAGCAGCAAGGCCAGCAGGCCGAGCAGGGCGGTTTGCAGGGCCGTGATGTGCGTGCGGTGCGTTTCATCGCCGGGCTTGCGCTGGTGCAGGCCCAGCCGGAAGCAGAGCTCGATGATGCCCAGGAAAACGATGACGCCGATGAAGAAGAGATAAGACTCGTCGAAGTTCCTGAGCATGGCGCTCCCCGTCGCGAAGAGGCCAGCGTATGCGGATTTGCGGGCGGGTGGCAAGCTGCCGGATGCCCTGATTCTGTCAGCGAAACGCCAAGTACTTGCGGTAAGGTGTCGGTTCCTCTCTAAAGACCCCGCACGGAGCAGAACTTGAAAACCCGCAAACTCGGCCGTACCGACCTGGATGTCAGCCTGATTGGATTGGGCACCATGACCTGGGGCGAACAAAATACCGAGGCCGACGCTCATCAACAACTGGACTACGCGCTGTCGCGCGGCGTCAACCTGGTCGACGTGGCCGAAATGTACCCGGTGCCGCCCAAGCCCGAAACCCAGGGCCTGACCGAAACCTATATCGGCACGTGGCTCGCGAAGCGCAAGCGCCGCCAGGACATCGTGCTGGCCAGCAAGGTGGCCGGCCCGGTGCGCGACCCCAAACGCCCCGGCCACATCCGCGATGGCAAGACCTTCCTGGACCGCAAGAACCTGACCGAAGCGCTGGACGCCAGCCTGAAGCGCTTGCAGACGGATTACCTGGACCTGTATCAGCTGCACTGGCCCGACCGCACCACCGCCACGTTTGGCCAGCTGAATTACCCGTGGGTCGAAGACGAGCACACCGTGCCGATCGAAGAGACCCTGTCGGTATTGCAGGATTTCGTGCGTGCCGGCAAGGTGCGCCACGTGGGCGTGTCCAATGAAACGCCGTGGGGCCTGTCGCAGTTCCTGCGTCATTCGGATACCCAGAACCTGCCGCGCGTGGTGTCGATTCAGAACGCGTACAGCCTGTTGAACCGCGTGTTCGAAATCGGCCTGTCGGAATTCACGCACCACGAAGGCGTGGGCCTGCTGGCGTACTCGCCGCTGGCGATGGGCATGCTTTGCGGCAAGTACCTGAACGGTGCACGTCCCGAAGGCGCCCGCCTGACGCGCTACACGCGATTCACGCGCTACAGCAATCCGCAGGCGGAAGCGGCCACCAGCGAGTACGTGGCGCTGGCGCGCGAACACGGCATCTCGCCGACGCACCTGGCGCTGGCCTGGGTGAACCAGCGCCCGTTCGTCACCAGCAATCTGATCGGTGCGACGACGCTGGAACAGCTGAAAGAAAACATCGACAGCGTCGACGTCACCTTGTCGCCGGACGTGCTGAAGGCGATTGACGCGATCCACACGCGCTATCCGAATCCGGCGCCTTGATCGAAACCCGGCCCATGCAACGCTTCCTGACCACGCTGCTTCTCGCCGCGCTTGCCCTCCTGATGGCGGGCTGCGCGTCGACCAAGACGTACACCGAAAACGTCTCCACGTTGATGGTGTCGTCGGACGGCAAGACGTTTGCGGTGCTGGGCCCGCAGTATCACTATCTGTTCGACATGCCGCCTGCAATGGCGCAGGCGATGCAAGCTGACTTCCGAACCCGGCTGACCGCCGGGATTCCGCGCGATTTTTATGTTGGGGCCGATGGCTTCACCTGGGGCTATGTGCGTTTGCAGCTGATGGGCAACGCGACGCCGCGTGATCGTGAACAGGCGCTGGCCATGCACTTCCAGACCACGAAGGAAGGCATGGTTTATTACACGCATCACATCAAGGGCAAGCGCTACCTGGCCCGGCCGGGCACGCCCAGCGTGGCGCAGGCGGCCGGGGGCAAGCAGACGGCGCTGGACCAGTCGTACCAGGTCACGGTGCAAGACTCGCAAGGCAGCGCGGACATGGCGCGCGCGCTGTCGCCCGTGATGTTCCTGGCGGGCACGGGGTTCGTGGTGGCGAATCCGGCGATTGTGCTGTTCGCCTTGCCGGTGGCGGGGCTGGAGCCTTAAGTCTTCGAGCATCGCGGGGCAGCAGCTTCCGCTGTTGTCCCCGCGCGACATGCCCCGCCATGGGGCAATTCGGCGCAAGTGATTGATCCATCAAACGTTTTGAAAGCGTCACGCTATCCAGGTAGCAGTCAGCGTTGTGCGGAATCGTAAATATTATTGCGAATCAGTATCGTTAATAATAAAAATCCAATCTTTCTGCCCGTCTGCTCTGGAGAATTCAACGTGGTCCGTCCGACTTCCAACCGGAAGTGCCGTGCGCGCAAGCTTGCACGGTCTGCTGTTACGCCTTCTGTTCTTGCCCTGGCGTTGGGCATGGTTTTCTCAGGCGGAGCACAGGCCCAATCCGCCGCCGACTCGCAGGGCGTGGCGCAATTGCCGGCGGTGACCGTCAACGCGACATCAATCGACGACACCTTGGAGCATCTGTCCGCACCCGTGAACACCGGCGCGCTGGGCAATCGCAGCCAACTGGAAACGCCGTTTTCGACCACGGTCGTGACCGCGGCAGACATCCAGGACCGGCAGGTCAACAAGCTGGGCGACGTGTTCGCACTGGACGCGTCCGTCAGTGACAACAGCGCGTCTTACGGCGCGTGGGCCAGCTACCTGACGGTGCGCGGCCTGCCGCTGGATTGGCAGAATTCTTACCGCATCGATGGCAAGCCGTTTCTGAGCTATGTGACGACGCTGCCGTTCGAACAGTTCGAGCAGATTGATTTGTTGAAGGGCGCCTCGGGCTTCATGTACGGCTTTGGATCGCCGGGCGGCCTGGTCAATTACGTGACGAAGAAGCCGACGGACGAGCCGGTGCGCAGCATCGAACTGGGCTATGTGTCCAAAGGCTTGCTGCGTGAACAGGTGGACCTGGGCGGGCGCGTGGGCCAAAGCGGCACATTCGGCTACCGCCTGAACGCGACGCACGAAGAAGGCAACACGTACAACGGCGGCTCCTTGTATCGCGACTCCGTCTCGCTGGCGCTGGACGCGCGCTTGACCGACAAGCTGACCTGGGACTTCCAGTCCATCTACCAGGACCGCAAGGCGATCGGCCAGGAACCCACCATTTACGCGGGCCAATTGGCGGGCAGCGAGTTGCCGTCGCCCGTACGCAATGACAACGGCAAACTCGTGGGCGAAGGCCCGTACGCCGACAACGCATTCCGCTACTACTCCACGGGCCTGAAGTACCAGCTGTCGTCCGACTGGAGCGTGCGCACCGATTACAGCTACAGCTCGACGCGCACGCGCCGCAATGAATCTGTGCTGTTCCTGCAAAACCAGGCAGGCGACTACGACGACTACCGTTCCGATTACGGCGAGGCCTACGGCTACAACCAATGGCAGGGCATGGTCGAAGGCAAGTTCGCAACCGGGCCGCTGAAGCATCACGTGGTGGCGGGGGCGTCGTGGCAGAAGCAGAAGAACGACTACAGCGTCAATGGCGTGTACCAACTGCAAGGCACGGGCAACCTGCGGTCGCAGAACACCAACACGTACTACAGCGAAGGCAGCCTGGACTTGTACCGCGCGGCCGAGATCACGCAAAAGGCGATGTTCGCCAGCGACACCATCGACCTCACCGGCGGCTGGTCGCTGCTGGGCGGCCTGCGCTATACGAATTACGAGCAGGTGGGCTTTGATGCGACGGGCGCGCAGTCGTCACGCTACGACAAGAACGGCGTGCTGACGCCGACCGTGGCGTTGATGTACAAGATCACGCCGCAGACGATGGCCTACGCCAGCTACATCGAATCGTTGGAGCCGGGTTCGTCGGTGGGCAACACCTATGCCAACTACGGCGCCTTGCTGAACCCGCTCAAGAGCAAGCAGTACGAATTGGGTTTGAAGACCAACCAGGATGACTGGGCGGCCACCGCGGCGCTGTTCCGTATCGAGAAAAAGGCCGAGTACGCAAACGCTGCCAATGAACTGACCMAAGACGGCAAGTCGATTTATCAGGGCCTGGAGCTGGGCGCGTCGGCGCGTGTGGCCGCGAACTGGAACGTAGGCGGCAGCCTGATGTTCCTGGATTCGGAATACAAGAAGGGCAATGCCTACACGGGCAACCGCGTGGCGGGCGCGCCGAAGCTGGTGGCGGCGGCGCAGGTGTCGTATTCGGTGCCGCAATTGCCGGGCCTGAAGCTGCGCGCCGATGTGAAATACACCGGCAACACCATGCTGGGCGCGTCGAACAATGTGCGCGTGGATGACTACGCCATCATCAACATCGGCGCCACCTACGACACGCGCATCTATGGCTACGAGACGACGTTCCGCGCCGGGATCAACAACCTGGCGGACAAGCGCTACTGGCTGTTCCAATCGTCGGATTACGTGAAGGCCGGCGACCCGCGCACCTACGGCTTGAGCGCCAGCCTGAAGTTCTAAGCGTTCACTTCCCAAAGGCGATCAGGCGAAAAGTCAGCCTGTTCGCCTTTTTTGGCATAGCCCAGCGGGTTGGCCACGACCCGGCAGCCGTCTTTCACGTAGTCATGTGCGCAATGCAGATGGCCGTGCATCCACATGTTCGCCAGCGGCAGCAACGCGTCCAACGTATTGCAGAAGCCGGCCGTGCCGGGTGTGACGCCGTAGCGCGGGTCGGCGCTGGCAAGCGTCGGCGCGAAGTGGGTGATGGCCACCGTCGGGCCGTCAAACGGCACGCGCAGCGCGGCGTCCAGCCATTGCTGGCAGACGAGCCCTTGCTCGCGCATTTGTTCCGCCATGAAGGGCGCGCCCTGGCGGCGCATCTGCGCCTTTTCCAGATAGAAGTCGGCCGCGCGAAACGCCTTGGCTCGCTTGGCAAGCGCCACGCCTAGCGCGTCGCTGTCTGACGCCAGCGCATCGAAATCCGTCCACAGCGTGGTGCCGACCAGGCGCACGCCGTCGATGACGCAGGTGTCGCGTTCCAGCCATTGGATGCCCAGGGCGTGGCAGAGCTCGCGCAGGCGATCATGCGTGTCGTCGAAATCCAGGTTGTCGTATTCATGGTTGCCAGGCACGAACACCACAGGCGTGGGCCAGCCGTTGCGTGGCGCGTAGCTGCCCAGGCCGAAGTCGGTGCTGGAAAGTTTCGAACCTTCACGGTACGAGCCGATGTCGCCCGCCAGCACCAGCAGGTCGGCGCCAGGGGTGGGCCGCGCCAGAAAGGTCGGGTCGGATTCCAGGTGCAGATCAGAGAGCAATTGAATCTTCATGGCCGATATCTTAGGCGATGGGCCGGCTGCGGCATGCGCCACCGTGCCCATCCATGCGACACTTTCCCATCAGACGGACGCTTCGGGCGCCATTACTTACCGACTCAACCCTTTACCGACTCAACCCTTTTACCGACTCAACCCTTCAACAGGAGAAACGTTTATGCGTATCGCAATCGCCACGGCTGCCGCGCTGATCCTGGCGGCCAGCGCACAGGCGCAGCCGCTGAAAAATTGCAGCAATGCCGAAACGCAGACCGACATGAACCTGTGCGCCGACCAGGCCTATCGAACGTCCGACGCCGACTTGAACGCGGCGTACAAAGACGTCACGCAACGGCTGAAAGACGATAAGACCAAGCTGACCCAATTGCAGGCCGCGCAAAAGGCATGGCTGTTTTTTCGCGATGCGGAATGTGCGTTCTCGTCAGCCGGCACCACGGGCGGCAGCGCCTATCCCATGGTGCTGAGCCAGTGCCTGGACAAGCTGACGCAGGCCCGCACGAAAGAACTGCGCGCGTACCTGAAGTGCGAAGAAGGCGACATGAGCTGCCCCGTACCCGGTAAGCAATGACGATGCCAGCGCTTGAAGACGCCGCGGGCACGCCACCCGCGCCCGGCAAGGCTGGCCTGATTCTTGATGCAGCGGGCGCGCCGCGCTGCTTCTGGCAGCCGTCAATGCCGGCATATCACGATCACGAATGGGGGCGGCCCGTCGGCGGCGACCGCCGGCTGTACGAGAAGATCTGCCTGGAAGGGTTTCAGGCGGGCATGGCGTGGATCACCATCTTGCGCAAGCGCGAGGCGTTTCGCGAAGCCTTTGATGATTTCGATTTCGAACGCGTGGCGCGCTATACCGAGCACGATGTGGACCGCCTGATGGGCAATCCGGGCATTGTGCGCAACCGCGCGAAGATCGTGTCCGCCATCAACAACGCGCGCCGCGCCGTGGCGCTGGCCGAGGAAACCGGTTCGTTGGCGGGCTGGTTATGGCGGCACGAACCGCAGCCTGCTGAGCGGCCCCCGGCAATTGACCTGGATTACTGGAACAACAACCCGACTTCCGCGGCATCCACGGCGCTATCGCGTGCGTTGAAAAAGCGTGGCTGGACGTTCGTGGGGCCCACCACCATGTACGCCTTCATGCAGGCCGTGGGCATGGTCAATGACCACATGAGCGGCTGCGTCTGCCACGCCGCCATTGAACAGGCGCGCGCCGGATTCAAGCGGCCGGGGTAAGCGCCGAATCCGCGCCGGGATCAGCGCCGGGACCAGCGCCGGATTCACGCCGGGATCAGCGCCGGGACCAGCGCCCGATTCACGCCTGGGGTTTGCGTGCTGGGTTTGCGCCCCGGGGTGGCATCGGACGTCAGCGCGCGGCCAGTCCGTTAAACGTGGTGGTGATCAAATATTCGACGATCTCGTCGGGCTGGAACGCGCCGCCCATTTTCAGGAAGTTGCCCACCGGGTCGCACGACCGCGCGTAGATCGTGTAGAGGATCACTTCGCCCGGCAAGTCTGACGACAGCTCACCGCTTTCCTGCGCCGCCAGAATCCAGCCGCCCAGCGTTTCGGTGACCTGGCTCAAGCGTTCCAGGTAGGGCGTGTGCGTGATCAGCGCCTGCTGGATCGTCGACCGGGTGGACGGCAAGAGCGGCATTTCGTCGTCCAGGTGCGTCCGCACGGCCCAGCGCACCACTTCCTTCAGCCGGTCTACCGGCCCCAGCGATTCCGGCAGCGCCGCAATCACCGCCAGCGTGCGGTCCAGCAGCCGCGTCATCGACGCCGCCGCCAACGCGTCCTTTGACGCGAAATGCTTGTACAGGCTGGCCTTGGAAATCCCGACATCGGCCGCGACTTCGTCCATCGTCATCAGGTCATAGCCCTTCACCGCCAGCATTCGGTTGACCGAATCCAGGATGGCATCTTCGCGCAGCAACAGTTGCTGTTGTTTGAAGGACAGTTTCTTGACGGGGGCGGCAGCGGGCATGGGGGACAGACCATTCAGGCAGAAATTTGCCTGCATAGTCTAAATCTAAACTGCATAGTATTTTTTTAAACTTGATGGTTTAATCGTGACTAATCGGTTCACAACAAGGCGGCGACATGGCCACCCCGACGTCGAAACCCCTGGAAGTTGCGTTGCCGTCCGCGTTGCTGACGGCGCATCCCGCCGATTGGCGGCTGATCGGCCATGGCTTGCTCACGTGGAGCGTGTTCCGGCTGTATCACGCCTATCTCTATGTGCCCGCAGCGGCGCCCGACGCAGCGGCGCCCGACGCATCGGCGCCCGACGCAACGGCGCCCGACACGTCCACATCGTTTGATCCCGATGGTGACTTCGTCTTGATGCTGCGCTACCTGCGCAACATTCCGGGCGAGCAGATCGTCTCCACCTCTACCGAAGAAATCGCCCGGTTGACCGACACGCCCGCCGACGAATTGGCCGCCTGGACGCAGGCCATGCGCGAACGCTTTCCTGATGTGGCCGCGGGCGACCGCCTGACCGGCTGGTTTCGCCGCGGCGAGGGCGTGCGCTTTTTCCGTGGCGACACGCCGGCGGGCGATATCGACAGCCCCGCCTTCGCCCGCGCGTTCGCTGCCATCTGGCTCGACCCCCGTACCCGCAGCCCGGCCTTGCGCGCGAATCTGCTGGGCCTGAATCGTCAGGACGCCGCATGAACCGCGCCCTGTCCGCGCCGATCCCGCCGGGCGGCCGCATTGCGGTGGTCGGTGGCGGCGTGTCGGGCTTGAGCGCGGCGTGGCTGCTGTCTGAAAAATACAGCGTGACCTTGTTTGAAGCCGGCTCCTATGTGGGCGGCCACACGAACACCGTAGACGCCGAGGTCGACGGCATACGCCACCCGGTCGACACCGGTTTTCTGGTGCATAACGACCTGACCTATCCCAACCTGGTGCAGTTGTTCCGGCATCTGAACATTCCCGTACACGCCAGCGACATGACGTTCAGTGTGTCGCTCGCGCAGCCCGATCTGGAATGGGCTGGCACAAGCCTAGGCACCGTGTTCGCGCAACGCCGCAACCTGATGCGCCCCGCGTTCCTGGGCATGCTGCGCGACATCCTCCGCTTCAATCGCCACGCCGCGCGTTATCTGGCGCGTTGCGGCCCCTATGCGCTCTTGGGCGATCTGCTGGATGACGAAGGCTACGGCCAGGCCATGCGCGATTGGTATTTGCTGCCGATGGCGGGCGCCATCTGGTCCACGCCGCCCAGCATGGTGTTGCAGCAACCGGCCCGCACGTTTCTGTCCTTCTGCCTGAACCACCGCCTGCTGCAAGTGGCCGGCCGCCCGCAATGGAAAACGGTCAAGGGCGGCGCGCGCCAGTATGTGAATGCGATGCTGCCGCGCATTGCAGACGTGCGCGTGTCCAGCGCGGTGCACACCGTCAAGCGGCTGGCCGACGGCGTGGAAGTGCGGTCGGCCGGGCATGTTGACCGCTACGATGCCGTGGTGCTGGCCTGCCATGCGCCAACATCGCTTGCCATGCTGGATGCCAGCGAAGACGAACGCGACGTGCTGTCGCGCGTGCGCTATCAGCCCAACGTGGCCGTGCTGCACACCGACACGGCCTTGCTGCCGCGCCGGCGCGCCGTGTGGTCGGCGTGGAATTATCTGGCCGGCCCCACGGCGGATGCGCCCATGTCGGTCAGCTATCTGCTCAACCACTTGCAACCGCTGCCGTTCAAGCAGCCGGTGATCGTCACGCTGAACCCGCAGCAGGAACCGGCGGCCAGCAGCGTGTTGGGCCGGTTCGACTACGAGCACCCCGTCCTGGACGCCGACACCGTTGTGGCGCAAGGCCAGTTGGCCGGCATCCAGGGCCGCGCGCGCACGTGGTTCTGCGGCGCGTGGACGGGTTACGGGTTTCATGAGGACGGCTTGGCATCCGCCATCCGCGTTGCGGCTGACTTCGGCGTGTCGCCACCGTGGAGCACCGCGCCATGACAGCGGCGCTCACCACCGCCCCGATCGAACTCGCTCGCGCGCGCGTGGTGCATGCGCGCACCCGACCCGTTGTGCATCGCTTCACGTACCCCGTGTTTTGCCTGCGCGTGCGCGTCGACCAGGCGGCAGAGATGGATGGACGGTCGTCATGGCTGTTCGGCGTCAACCGCCGCCGCCCCGTGGCGTTTCATTTTGCCGACCACGGCGACCGCAGTGGCGGCAATCCGATGGACTGGCTGCGTTCCCGGCTGGACATCGCCGGCATCCGTATGGACGTGGGCGCCGTGTGGCTGCAGAGCTTTCCGCGCGTGTTCGGTTATGTCTTCAACCCCGTCAGCTTCTGGTACGTGCATGACGCCGATGGCGTGCTGCGGGTGCTGGTGGCCGAGGTCAACAACACCTTTGGCGAACGCCATCAATACGTGTTGCGAGCGCCAGACGGCGGGGCCATTCATGATGGCGAAGCCCTGCAAACCACGAAGGAATTTCATGTGTCGCCGTTCTGCCGCGTGGTAGGCGTGTACCGCTTTCGCGTGCATGAGCAGGGCGATACGCATCGCGTCGCCATCGACTACTTCGATGATCCCGCGTTGCCCGCGCCGTTGCTGCACACCGCCATTCAAAGCGTCGGCACGCCGCTGTCCTCCGCGGCCTTGCTGCGCGCGCTGCTCGCCATGCCCTTCATGACGCTGGGCGTGGTGGCGCGCATTCATCTCCAAGCCTTGCGCCTGTTCTTGCGCAAGGTGCCATACCAACGCAAACCCGCTGCGCCGCCAAGCGAAGTGACCTACCCGCGCGAGGGCCATGATGAGTGAAGACGAACTCAGCGTTGAATGCGCTGCCGCCAGGCCCGGCTGGGCCGCGCGTGGATTGATGGCGATGGCGGCGCGCTTGCGCGTCGGCACGCTGGCCTTGACGGACCCATCGGGCGGGCACGCGCTGTACGGCGAGCCCGGCGGCGGGCCGCATGCCGAACTGATCATCCGCGATTGGCGGGCGGCGCCGGCCATCTTGCGACAGGGCGACATCGGCTTTGCGGAAAGCCTGCGCCGGGGTTGGGTGGACAGCCCCGATCTGCTTGCGCTGTTCACCCTGGCCTTGCGCAACGAGGCCGCATTGTCTCAAGCTGTGGCAGGCAAGTGGTGGGCGTTGCTGGCGCGGCGCTTGTCGCATCTGTTTCTGCGCGACAACACCCGCAAAGGCAGCCGCCGCAATATTCTTTCCCACTACGACCTGGGCAACGACTTCTATCGTTTGTGGCTGGACCCGTCGATGAGCTATTCCGCCGCGCTGTTCGGCGCGGATCGCACGGAATCGCTCCAGGCCGCGCAACACCGCAAGATCGACCGGCTGCTGGATGCCTTGAACGCCCGGCCCGGCCAGCACGTGCTGGAGATCGGTTGCGGGTGGGGCGGCTTTGCCGAGCGCGCCGCGCAACGCGGCTTGCACGTGCACGGCATCACCTTGTCCGACGCGCAATTGCAATGGGCCCGCGCGCGCATGCAAACGCAAGGGCTGGACGGCCGCGTCACGCTGGAACTGCGCGACTACCGCGACCTGGGCGCCAGACAGTACGACCACATCGTCTCCATTGAGATGGTCGAAGCCGTGGGCGAGCGCCGCTGGCCCGTGTACTTCGATACCTTGGCCCGGAACCTGCGCAGCGGCGGCCGGGTTGCGCTGCAATCCATCGACATCGCCGACGCAGCGTTCGGCACCTACCGGCGCGGTACGGATTTTATTCAGCAATACATTTTTCCCGGCGGCATGCTGCCCTGCCCACGCGTGATCCGTGAACAATCTGCACGCGCCGGGCTCGACATCATCGACGAACACGCGTTCGGCCTGGACTACGCCGATACGCTGCTGCGCTGGCGCCACGCGTTTGACGCGCAGGTGCAGGCGGTGCGCGCGCAAGGTTTCGACGACGCCTTCATCCGCTTGTGGCGCATGTATCTGTGCTATTGCGAAGCCGGCTTTCGAGAAGGCCGCACGGATGTCCGGCATTGGGTTTTAGAGAAAAGGACGCAATGATGAACGCACGCCTGCAAGAAATCGCGGCCTGGTTTGAAGCGCTGACGCCGCAAACACTGCCCAGCATTGATACCGTCTACGCGCCCGATGCGCACTTTGCTGATCCGTTCAACGATGTGCACGGCCTGCCCGGCATCGCGCATGTTTACGCCCACATGTTCCAGAATCTGGAGCAGCCGCGTTTTCATATCTTGCGGCAGGGCGGACAGGGCGTGGACGCCTTTCTGGTGTGGCGGTTTGACGGCGCGTTCCGAGGCCACGCGTTCGACTTCGAAGGGGCCAGCGCGCTGGTGTTGGACTCGCAAGGCTTGATCATCGACCACCAGGATTTCTGGGACCCGGCGGCGCATATTTACGAACGCATTCCGGTGCTGGGCGCCGTGCTGCGCCGGTTACGGCGCAAAATGTCCGCTCGGTAGAGCGGTAGCGCGGTGGCGCCGTAGCGCTGAAGCGCCGTAGCGAGGTAGCGAGGTAGCCGGGCAGCGGGGGGGCCGGGTAGCGGCGACGCTGAAAATTCCTTGATTTGGTTGCGGCTCGCAATTATATTGGTTGCGAACCGCAACTTATTGGGGCGCCCCATGGATCTCATCGATTTTCCTCCTCAGTCCCGTGAGCAGACCATCCGGGATTTGCGGGAATTTTCCCGCAAGCTGGTACGCGAACTTGGCTTCATGCGCACGTCGCTGGCCGGCAGCGATCTCGCCCCTTCCGCCGTACACGCCATCATCGAAATCGGTTTGCAGCCCGGCATTCAGGCGCGCGACCTGGCGGGGATTCTCAGGCTGGATAAATCCAACACCAGCCGCCAATTGGCCAAGCTGGAATCAGCCGGCCTGGTGACGCGTGAAACCGATACCGACGATGCGCGCGCATCCCGCTTGACCTTGACCGCAGCCGGTCTGGAGCTTCGTGCGCGCATCGACCAGTTCGCCACCGATCAGGTGTCGCGGGCATTGCGCAAACTGGCGCCTGACGATCAGCAATCGCTGATCCGCTTCATGTCGCTGTATGCCGATGCGCTGTCACGCGAAAATCCCAACCTGGCGCCGCCCGCCACATCCATCAGCGATTCGATTCACGACGGCTATGTGCCCGGCTGCATTGGCGATGTCGCCAGCCTGCACGCGCGCTACTACGCACAAACGTCGGGCTTCGGCGTGTACTTCGAACGCAAGGTCGCCAGCGAGCTGGCTGCCTTCGCGGAAGGCCTGCCCGCACAGGGCAAAGGCATATGGCTGTATGTGGACGGGGGCAGGGTGTTGGCCAGCATCGTGATCGACGGCGATCTTGCGAAGCGCCAGGCGCACCTGCGCTGGTTCATTGTGGACGACGCCTTGCGTGGCATGGGCGTGGGCCGCGCACTGCTTGAGCGCGCCCTGGCCTTTGCCGACGCGCACTACGACGAGACCTATCTGTGGACCTTCAAGGGGCTGGACGCCGCGCGCCACTTGTATGAGTCAGCGGGCTTTGTGCTGACCGACGAATCCGAAGGCCAGCAGTGGGGCAGCGTCGTCGTCGAACAGCGCTTCCTGCGCCGCCGCTGACCGCTCGTCTTACGCACATGACACGCGGATGTCCGCGTGGACATACGCCGATACAACGCGGCCTGAATCACCCCGTGAGGATTCACGGGGTTGTCACGTCGCGTTCCTAGACTCGCTGGGGTCTTGCCGCTTGAAAGCGGCATGAAAGTTTTCCTCACCCCACCGACTCCCCATGCCTCCCAAACGCATTGCACGAACGCTTGCGGCCGCCTTGCTCGTGGCCGTCACCTTGTCCGCCTGTGGCGGTGATGACGACGACGAGCCGTCATCGCCCACTCCCGAGCCTCCTGTCACCGAGCAGCCCCAGCCTCAGCCGCCCGCGCCTGCGCCGCTGCTGCGATGCGCGCCTTGAACGCCGTCGCGCTGACTTGCCCTGACCTTAACGACCCAGAAGCCTCGAGATGAATTCACGCCGCAATTTTCTACAGACCGCCACGGGCGCAGGCTTTGCCGCCGCCGCGCTGGCCGCATTTCCGCCCAGCATCCGCCGCGCGCTGGCCATTCCGGCCAACAACGCCACGGGCACCATCAAGGATGTGGAGCACGTCATCATCCTGATGCAAGAGAACCGATCGTTCGACCATTACTTCGGCACGCTCAAAGGCGTGCGCGGCTTTGGCGACCGCTTCACCATTCCCCTGGCCAACGGGCGCCGCGTCTGGCAGCAAGAGCGCGCCAACGGCGCCGTGCTCACGCCTTACCATCTGGATGGCAACACCCACAACGCGCAGCGCGCGGATGGCGCGCACCACACCTGGGTGGATAGCCAGGCCGCGTGGGACCACGGCCGTATGACGCAATGGCCCACGCACAAGACCGACATCGCGATGGGCTACTTCAAGGAACGCGAGATTCCGTTCCAGTTCGCGCTGGCCAACGCGTTCACTTTGTGCGACGCCTATCACTGTTCGATGCACACTGGCACCGACGCCAACCGCGCGTTCCACCTGACGGGCACCAATGGCGCGACCGCAGGCGGCGCGTCGTTCGTGAACAATGAGTGGGATTGGATCGACGGCCGGCCGGCGTCGCAGAACACCGGCTACACCTGGACGACTTATGCCGAACGGCTGGAAGCCGCTGGCGTCAGCTGGATTTCGTACCAGAACATGCCGGACGAATGGGGCGACAACATGCTGGGCGCTTTCCAGCAATTCCGCCGCGCGAACATCGCGTCCGGCTTTCCGGTATCCAGCGGGGGCGAGCCCGGCGTGCCGTACGCCAACACCGGCCAGGCATTGCCGTATCACGCCTACGACGCCGCCAGCGACAACGCGCATAACCCGCTATACAAGGGTGTGGCGAACACCTTGCCCGGCACCGCGCCCGAGAACTATCTGGACGCCTTCAAGCGCGACATCCGCGAAGGCAAGCTGCCGCAAGTCAGCTGGATGAACGCGCCGTCGATCTATTGCGAACACCCCGGCCCGTCCAGCCCGGTGCAAGGCGCGTGGTTCCTGCAAGAAGTGCTGGACGCGCTGACCGCCGTGCCCGAAGTCTGGAGCAAGACGGTGGTGCTGGTGAACTTCGACGAGAACGACGGCTACTTCGATCACGTGCCGTCGCCGTCTGCGCCGTCGCCCGATTCGGGTTTGGGCAAAGCGGGCAAGTCCACGCTAAGCGATACGGACATGGCGTTTGAGTATTTCTCGCATCCCGCGCCCGCCGGCAGCAGCAGCCAGCCCGCGCCGGATGGCCGCGTCTATGGCCCTGGCCCGCGTGTGCCGATGTTCGTCATCTCTCCCTGGAGCCGTGGCGGTTGGGTCAATTCGCAGGTGTTCGACCACACCTCGGTGCTGCGCTTTCTGGAAGCGCGTTTCGGCGTGCAGGAACCCAACATCAGCCCATTCCGCCGTGCCGTGTGCGGCGACCTGACCAGCGCGTTCAACTTCCAGACGCCCAACACCGAGGCCTTGCCCACGCTGGCCGGGCGCAGCACCCGCAGCGCCGCCGACCAGTTGCGCAGCGCACAGGAAGCGTTACCCGCCATGCCTTTGCCCACGGATATGCAGTTGCCCATTCAGGCCAGCGGCACGCGTCCGTCGCGCGCCTTGCCGTATGAACTGCACGCCAGTGCGCGTTGCAGCGCGGTGGGTACGGTGGAACTGCTGTTCTCCAATACCGGCACGCAGGCGGCGGTGTTCCATGTGTATGACCGGCTGAACCTGGACCGCGTGCCGCGCCGCTATGTGGTGGAAGCGGGGAAGTCCTTGTCGGATACCTGGAATGCGTTCCAGGACAATCTTGGCCGGTATGACTTGTGGGTGCTGGGGCCGAACGGCCTGCATCGCCACTTCAAGGGCGATACCAGCCGCATCGCGGACTCGGGGGTCGCACCCGAGATCCGCGTTTGCTACGACATCGCCAATGGCGACGTCTATGCCGAGCTCATGAACGCGGGCGCCAATGCCGGTGACTTCACGGTGACGGCGCTGGCCTATCGGCAGGATGGCCCGTGGAAGCAATCCGTGGCGGGCGGCGCGACGGCATCGTTGCACTGGGCGCTTGCCGAAAGCGGACAGTGGTATGACTTCGCCGTCACGTGCGCCAGCGACCCGGCTTTCTATCGCCGCTTCGCCGGGCGGGTCGAGACGGGCAAGCACACGGTGAGCGACCCGGCGATGGGCGCCGAAGGCTGACGCCCGTGCGCGTCAGATCACACTGATGCGCAGCTCGGCCAGCAGCGCGGCGGCCTGCGTCTTGGAAATGGTGGCGCCGGCCAGCCGCGCGGCGGCGGTCAGGTCGATGCCGCTTAAATCCACTTCGCGCAGGTCGGCGCCTTCAAAGCGCACGTTTTTCAGGTTGGCGTTGCGCAGGCTGCCGCCGTGAAAGACGGTGTCGCGGAAATCACTGCCCGCAAGATCCGCATCTGAAAAGTCCAGCTGCATGAGGGCGGTTTTGCGGAACGATACGCCGCGCAAGAGCGCACCGACCAGCAAACATTCTTCAACCGTCCAGCCCAGGCAGGCGATGCCGTCGAAGTCGGAACCGGTCAGTTTGCATCCCTGGAACCGGGCGGCGGCCAGGCGCGCACGGCGCCAGTTGGCGTTGTTCAGATCGCAGTTCTGGAAGACCGCGTCGCTGGCATCTACCGACGCAAAATTGGCACGGCCGCCCCGGCAACGCACCCAGGTGGTGTCGGCCAGCGTGGCGCCCTGAAACGAGGCGTCGGCGATGGCGCAGGCGGTGAATTGCGCGCCGCGCAGATCCAGCCGGGAAAAGTCAGCGTTCTGGAAATCGCAGTCCTGGAAGAACAACGGGCGGCCCGCCGCTTGTTCAAGCAGCGCCTGCATGGCGCTGCGGTTCACTTCCTGGTCGGTAATGGATTCAAATGCGTCTTGCGTCATGCCACGGTCTCGGTTTGATGCGCCCGAGCAATGTAGACGCAAAGGCGCGGCGTCCGCTCGGGCAAGCCCCAAAGGATACCAAGCCAGAAGCGCCGCTTCCGCGCTTGTGAAACAGCCTGTATTTCTTTACTGTTTCGTCAGCCGGTTTGACGTCCGCAGGCCGGCTTCCTCCCGTTCACGCAAGTCAAGTCGTGTTGAAAGGAACCGTCTATGCAGGTGCAGGAAGGGGGGGGCAGCCATCGGCTTGAAGCAGGTCCCCGGATGAAAGCGATGCGTCGGGGCCGATGCGCCCGGGCGATCACGGGTTGGGCGATCACCGTTTTGGCCTTCACGGCGCTGGCCTTCAATGCGCACGCCGCAGATTCCGCCTCGTTCACAGACACGCAGGATGGGGACTTCGACACCAGTGATTTCCTGTTGCACCGCAAAGGTGTCATGCCGATTCCCATCGTCATCACCGAACCCGCGGTGGGGTACGGCGGCGGGGCGATGCTGCTGTACTTTTCGGAGTCACTGGAAGAGGCCGGCAGCGCGCCTCGCGAAGAGGGCGAAAAGGCGCCGCCGAACGTCACCGGCATCGGTGGCGCGCTGACCGAAAACGGCAGCCGCTTTGGCGGGCTGTTCCACTTTCATACTTGGGACGGCGACCGCTACCGCTATCTGGGCGCGCTGGCCCACGGCCGGATGAACCTGGATTACTACGGCAAGCTGAATGTCGGACGAAGTTACGAGCTCAAGGGCACGTTTCTGGTGCAGCAGCTGCTGGCGCGCGTAGGGGATTCGCGCTGGTACATCGGGCCGCGCTACACCTACTTCAATTCCACGACACGCTTCACGGGGGACGCCGCCAGCGAACTTAGCTCGGCTGACCAGCAGGGGCGCATCGGCAAGCTGGGCCTGGTGGTCGATTACGACAGCCGCGACAACATGTTCTACCCCACGAAGGGCAGCTATGCGGAAATTGAGGCGCAGTTTGCGCGGGGCTGGCTGGGCAGTTCGCAGTCGTTCGATACCTACAGCGCGCGCGGCTACACGTGGATGCCGTTGAATCCAGAGTGGAACCTGGGCGTTCGTCTGGACGGCCAGACCACCAGTGGCGCGGTGCCGTTTTACGCGCAGCCGTCCATCGATTTGCGCGGCGTGTCGCGCGGCCGCTATCAGGATAAGACTGCGCTGGTGTCCGAGCTGGAGTTGCGGTGGAACGTCACGCCGCGTTGGTCGCTGCTGGCGTTTTCGGGGCTGGGCAAAGCCTACGGCCGCTGGAATTCATTCAGTGAAGCGCCCAACGTGGTCAGCGTGGGGACGGGTTTTCGCTATTTGATCGCTAAGAAAATGGGCTTGTCCGTCGGTATCGACGTGGCCCACAGCAAGGATCAGAACGCGTTCTATATCCAGGTGGGCAGCGCCTGGCGCTAAGGCCAGGGGCCGACGGCGTTACTGGAAAATCTCGGTTTCCACGCAGAACGCCACCAGTTCCTGGTCCGTCTGCACGTTCAGTTTTCGCATGGCGGATATCTTTTGTCCGCTCACGGTCTTGACGCTGCGCTTGAGCGTCTCGGCCACTTGCATCATGGATTCACCCCGAATGAAGTGGCGCAGCACTTCGAATTCCTTGGGGGACAGGCTGTTGATGCGTTCGCCGATGAACTTGGTGCGGGAATCTACCGTGCCGTCGCGTTGAAACCCGGGGGGATAGTATTTGCGCCCGGCTTGCAGCGTCTGCAATGCCGTGACAATTTCGGCCAGGTTGTCGCGCTTGAGCACCACCGCCGCAACCCCTGCGTCATACAGTGCTGAAATGATCATCGGGTTCGACACCATCGTCAGCACAACGACCTGCGCGCGCGGAAAATGCCGGGTCAGGTATTTCACCAGCCGGATGCCGTCGCCATAGGTTTCATCGCCGGGCATGGAGTAATCGGTGATGACTACATTCGGCAGATCTTGTGTCAGGTGTTCGACCAGCTCGGTCGGGCTGGCCAATGTTGCCGTGACCTCAAAGCTGAGATCCTTATCGAGCAGATCGCGCATGCCCATAAGCACAAGCGGGTGATCGTCTGCCAAGACTATTCGAAGTCGTTCCATGCGGGGACGCGGAGTATTGATGGGATGAATTATCGGGACCATTCTGCACCAAGAATCAGACTTGGACCAGAAGGTCTTTGAGTTCAACTATCAGCGTCAAGGTGTCCTGCAAGGCTTGTTCGTCCCGGTCATTGCGCTTGAGCCGGGATTCGATGGCTTCGAGCTGAGATGACAGTGGCGTCATTTTTACCATTACCAGCGCGCCGCGCATGCGGTGCATGGTTTGCAGCGCTACCCGCACGTCGCGCTGGGCGATGGCGGCTTCCAGTTTGGCCAGATCCGACTCCATGGTTTCCCGGAACAGGCGGCGGTACTGGGCGGGGACGAGCGGAGACAGCGCATCGGAGTTGGTGGGGGTATCAGCGTTGGGCGTAGCGGCAGCGGCCGGGGGCGTGTCCGAAGGGGGGGCCGCCTTGTCGTGGCGCCGCGGCGCCACATTGCCCAGGTGGCGGCGCAAGGTGCTGAGTTCAATTGGCTTGACCAGCCACGCGTTCATGCCCGCCGCCATGCAGCGCGCTTCTTCGTCGCGCATGGCGTTGGCGGTGACGCCGATGATGGGTTGCGTGAATCCGCGCTCGCGCAGCGTGCCGGTCAGCTCGTAGCCATTCATCTTGGGCATGTTGACGTCGGTCAGCAGCAGGTCGTAGGCGCCCAGTTCCCACAGCGACAGCGCTTCCGCCCCGTCTGCCGCCACCGTCACCGTACAGCCCAACTGCTCAAGCTGATGGCGCAGCGTGGCCTGGTTGATCGGGTTGTCTTCCGCCACCAGCACCTGCAAGTCGAGTGGGTCCAGGACGGCATCGGCGCTGACCGCGGGCGGCACGACCGGATCGCCCCGCACCAGGCGCGCGATGGCGAACCCGATGCTGTCCAGGTCGTGGCCATCGATCTGTTCCGGCGCGCCGGGGGCGCTGGCCCAGGGGTCGCCCGCCGCCAGGTAATGCCCGGCCCAGTTGACGGGCCGGGCATCGTTGGCGCCCAGCAGGTCCAGGAAGACATCATCGCGTTCGCCGCGGGGCTGCGAGCCGGTGGCAGGGTCCGCTGTCGCGCCCCAGCGGTTCAGCCAGAGGCAGACGTTGTCGGTCAGTTCGCGATGCGGGCTGCGCACCTGGATGCGAATGCCGTGCAGATCAGGCAGTTCGATGGCGGGGCCGTCGGCCGGCTGCAAGACGAGGTCCAGCGCGAAGCTGCTGCCCAGGCCCAGTTCGCTGGTCACGCGGATCTGGCTGTCCATCAACTTGGCCAGGCGGGCGCAGATCGACAGGCCGATGCCCGCGCCGCGCACGGTGTGGCTGGCGCTGTCGATTTGGTAGAACGGGCTGAACAGCTGGCTTTGTTCGGACTTGCCGATACCGATGCCGGTGTCCACCACCTGCAATGTCAGCCGTTGCGCGCCGTCTTGCAGATTCGCCCCGCGCAGCCGCACGATGACGTGGCCGGACTCGGTGAACTTGATGGCGTTGCTGAGCAGGTTGCTGAGAATCTGCCGGATGCGCACAGCGTCCCCCATTACCCAGGGCGCCACGGAACCGTCCACGCAGGCGAACAGCAGCAGCCCCTTTTGCCCTGCCATGGCGGCAAACGAGCGGGTGCAGCTTTCCACCAGGTCGCGCGGGCTGAACACACTGGACTCCAGCGCCAGCTGACCCGACTCGATCTTGGTGATGTCCAGGATGTCGCTGATCAATTGCAGCAGAATCACCGACGAGTTCTGGATGCGTTCCAGATGCTGACGTTGTTCGGTGTTCAGTTCGGTCATGCCCATCAGTTCCAACGTTCCCAGCACGCCATACAGCGGCGTGCGGATTTCGTGGCTCATCGTGGCAAGAAAGGTGGATTTGGCCTCGCTGGCTTTGTCGGCGTCGCGCTTGGCCTGCGCCAGCGTGCGCTCGATTTCGGCGCGCGCACTGATGTCGGCGAAGGCGCACAGCACCACGCTCTGCTTCTTGTAGCGGGTGGGCGAATAGGCCACGTATAGCGGGCGGCCGTCGTCGGCGTGGAAGGTCTCGATGGTGCCGGGTTCCGCGGCGTGCAGCACCTGGTCCAGCAGGGGCTGCGCGGCGGGCGAATCACGCAGCCCCTGTCCGGCTGCGGCGCCCAGCCATTCCAACGCCAGGCTGTTGGCGAACAGCACATCGCCATCGGCTCGCGCCAACACGCACAGCGCGATGGGCGCCGTCTGGATCAGCGTTCGATTGAATTCTTCGCTTTCGGCGATATCGCGGTGCGCGATCTGCGCGGGCTCGATCACGCGGCGGCTGTACCACCGCTGATAGCCGATGCCCCCTGCCAGACTCAGCAGTAGCGCCAGCAGGGCGCTGACCGGCAGCCAGAGATTGTCTTGAAAGAAGTTGCCATAGCTGACGCGGTAATGCGCCGTCCAGCGCCCGGCCGGGTCCGTCACCTGCATGACCAGGCCATCGGCCATGTAGTTCAGGCCATCGTGGCCGCCCACGGGCGCGGGGCCGTCGCCGATCATCAGGCCTTCATCACGGTGGCTCAGCCAGAAGGCGTCGTATTGGATGGAGGGCAGCGCCTTATCGTAGATGTTGATGCGGTTGCGGCTGAGCAGCGTGACGGCAAAGAGCTCGGCACGCTTGCCGTCGCGGTTGCTCCAGGCGGCGTCAGGCAGGCCGGCGGCCATGATGCCGATCATGCGGTTGTTCAGCCCCGGCGCGCGGAACCACTGCACCGTTCGGTCGGGTTGTTCGTCGATGATTTCCGTGTCGGAGGCAGCGGCTGAAGGGGGCGTGGTAACGGGTTGGGGCTTGTTCAGCCAGGCGCGCACGCCGTCATCGACCAGCAGCAAGGTGCCTTCGCTGAGCGGGACGCCATAGCCGGGCTTCACGTTGATGGCAGGCACGGCGACCGTGACGCTGTCGGTGCGGTTCACCAAAAAGGCGGCGGCCGAAGGAAAGTACGAGTTGGCCCAGAACGTGCTGTAGAAATCGGCGAAGTAGCCGGACGCTGCTGGGACGGGGCTGCCCGCTGCCGGACATTCGGCGGCGTAGCGGCAAAGCAGCGAAAACGGCATGGCCACAAACGCATGCTGTCCGCGATAGAGCCGAAAATCGGGGCGCGAAGCCGCCATCGGGGCGCCAAGCTCAACGTGTTCGATCGGCGGCCGGCCATCCAAGCGTTGGTTTTCCTTGCTGAACTGGATCAGGAAGCCTTCCTGTTCGTGGATATAGCCCACGAGGACGGCGAAATCCATCAGCAAACGGTCTTCTTCCTGCTTGATGATGCGTTGTGCGCCCCACAGCAGAGCGCCGATCAGGATCAAGGCAACGGGCAGAATGCCGAACAGTGCGGTATTCAGGCGGCGAGAGGTGCGAGCGATCCTGCTTAACGGCGTTTCCTGCATGCGCGGCAGTAGTCCTATAGCGGATGGGTGGCGTACGGGCGGGGTTCGTTAGCCAGCAAATCGGTGAAGTCGTGGGCGTTGACGGCGGCGGATATCAGAAAGCCCTGGGCGAAATCACAGCCGATATCGCGTAAAAACTCCAGTTCTTTCGTTGTTTCCACCCCTTCGGCGGTAATCAGCAAGCCTAACTGGCGGCCGAGTTGCACCGAGGATAACAACGCCGCGGCGCGGACTCCATCTTCGACGACGCCACTGACGAAGGCGCGGTCGATCTTCAATTCGGTGAAGGGGGTGGAAATCAAGGTGTACATGGAGTTGTATCCTTTGCCGAAATCGTCCTGCGCCAGACCAAAGCCCTTCAAGCGCAGGCGGCTTGCCCCCATGTAGTACTGGCCAGGAAGCGTTGCGGTGTCGTCTTCCAGCAGTTCAAAGGTGACGTCCTCGAAGGGGACGTCTTGTTCCGCGACAAGATTGTAAAGCTGGTCGGGCAGATCAGGTTCATCAAGTAACCGCGTGGGCAGATTGACCGAAACCGGCATCTTGAATCCCATGTGGCGCCAGCGGCGGTAGGCCGTCAGCGCGTCTTCCAGCATCCGCATCAGTAAGGCGTGGTCCAGGCCATGATGCCGGACCGCACCCAGGAAAGACGCGGGCAGCATGAACCCGAACTCTTCGTGATGCCAGCGCGCCAAGGCTTCCGCCCCAACAATATTGCCGGTGGCCAATGCCTTCTTGGGTTGGAACCAGGCTTGGATCTGGCCGGTGTTCAGCGCCTTTTCCAAGGTCTGGCGTTCGAAGAGCCGGGCAGGGTCCAGAATGGGCGCCAGGTGCGCGACAGGGTCCGGACGAGCCTGGCGCAGGCGGTTGGCCAGCGCTTGCGCGTTTTCCCGGGTGACGGGTTTGGTGTACGCACCGATGACGGCCAGCCCCTTTTCCTTGGCCATCAGGCTGACGCTGTTCATGATGCGGCGCGAGCACGCGGTGGTAATCGCCAACATCGGGCTCAAGTGCTGCCGGGCCAACTCGTGGATGAACTGCACGCCATCCATGCCGGGCATGTTCAGCTCCATCAGAATCAGCTCATAGGAATGCAAACGCGCTTTTTCCAGCGCTTCTTCTGCGGTGCTTGCCATGTCCACCTGTTCGAAGCCGGCGTCTTCAAGCAGGCCGCGCATCTGCGCGCATTGGAATGGGTGGTCGTCAAGGACCAGTACCTTGTAAACGGAAAGCATCGTTAACTCCGGGGTTCTTTGACCGTTTGCAGGGTTTGACGCAGAACGGCTAGGGGCAAGGGCTTGACCAACAGGCTGGTCATGCCCGCATTCATGCCGCGCCGCTGTTCATTGGGAAATGCGTTCGCGGTGACCCCGAGGATGGGCTTGTCGTATCCGCGCTTTCGCAGGATGCGCGTGAACTCGTAGCCGTCGACCAAGGGCATGTTCAAGTCGGTCAGCACTGCGTCAAAGCCCATCAGGTCAGGCAGGTTCAACGCTTCCTGGCCGTTGCCCGCCAGCGTGACGGTGCAGCCCAGGTGCTCGAGCTGCTCGCGCAGGATCAATTGGCTGATGGGGTTGTCTTCCGTGACCAGCACGCGCAAGCCCAGGAGTTCCGGTTTGGCCTTGGCGTCCAGGGAAGCCGAGCGCGCCGCGCCGCCTTGCGCCATACGAACGGCATGATGGATGCTGGCCTGGTTGTAGGCGGTAGCGAACCAATTGCGATGGCTGTCGTCAATACGCGGGCGCAATCCGGGCGGATGAATGATGACCTGCGGGCCCGTCCAGTTACTGATCTTCTGCGCGTGCGGCCAGGCCTGCACCAGCACCGAGGGTTCCGCCGATGGCGTGCTTTCGCCCGTGAATGGCAGCGCCACCGCGCCCCACCGGCGTAGCCAGTCGCACAGGTTGTTGACGATCTCGGGAACGGCCCCTTGCACGTAGACGGTGGTGTTGTCCAGGCCCGGGCTGGCGGCCTCAGGTGTGTCAGGGGCCAGCGGCAGGCGGACTTCGAAGGTGATGCTGGTGCCCAGGCCGGGTTCGCTGACGGCGTTCAAGCGGCCATTCATCATGTCGGACAAGCGGCGGCAGATGGACAAGCCCAGCCCCGTGCCCGGCGCCGATACGCCGTTGTCGGCATCCACCTGGTAATACGGTTCAAACAAGCGCGCTTGATGTTCAGGCGCAATGCCGGCGCCGGTGTCGGCAATCTGGAAGCACAGGTCGACGTCGTCGCGGCAACGGCTGTTGAGTTTCAGGCGCAGGACGATCTGCCCGGAATCCGTGAACTTGATGGCGTTGCTGACAAGGTTGTCAAGAATCTGCCGGATGCGGGTGGCGTCGCCCAGGACGGAGGGGGGCGTGTCGGGGTCGGCCACGGCATAGCTGCGCAAGCCCTTGGCGTGTGCGCGCGCCGAGAAGCTGGCGACCACATTGTTCAGCAGTTCGACGGGCGAGAACGCCGCGCGTTCCAGTACGGTGTGGCCGGCCTCGATGCGAGACAAGTCCAGCGTGTCGTTGATGGTGCGCAACAACGTGGAAGAAGACTGCTGGATGGTCTCAAGGTATTGCGATTGCTGGCCGTTCACACGGGTCAGCGAGAACAGTTCAAGCGTGCCAAGAATGCCATAGAGCGGCGTGCGGATTTCGTGGCTCATGGTCGTGAGGAATACGGTCTTGGCCTGATTGGCGGCCTCGGCGTCGCGCTTGGCTTGCAGCAGCGAATACTCGATACGCTTCAATGCCGAGATGTCGCTGATGCCGCACAGCACAACGGCTTCGCCGCGGTAGGTGGTAGGAGCGAACGTCAGGTACGCCGTGCGCCCATCCTTCAACTTGTGCTCGCGGCCCATTTCATCGCCCTGATGAGACAGGATTTCGGCGCGCCAGCCGGGCGTGCCTTGGAACCAGCGGCGCGCCATGTCGTTGGACAAGACCACCGCGCCGTCGGAGCGCCGCAGCAGGCACAGGCCCACCGGCGCAACTTCGATCAGCTTGAGGTTGAGCGACACACTGTCGGCCAGCGCTTCATATTGGCGCAGCGCCGGCAACACCAGCCTGCGGCGGATGTAGCGCACCCGCAAGACCACCGTAATGATCAGCAGCAATGACGTGATCGAAGCCATCTGCAACGCGAACGCGTTGTCGCGCAGGACGTGCAGGATGGGCGTGTAGTAAACAAGGCGCCAGCCGTCGTCGCCCACCGATTTGCTCAGGACAAGATACTCGGGCAGCCAGCCCCGGCCTTGAAGGCCGAAGGCGTCTTCACGCATCGTTTTCGTCAGCGTGTGTTCAACGGCGCTGCCGTCCGGGCTATGCAGCACGGGCCGGCTTTGCTCGTCAAACAACACATAATTTCCCGCGCCGAAGCGCGGCGCATTCACGGCGGTTTCCACGCCGTGGACTTCAAGCCCGATCCAGCCGGTTTCGGGGTGAACGGGGTCGAGCGGCGTGAACAGGAACAGGCGCTTGACCGTATCTTGCGGCGGATGCAGCCAGACGATGGGCGCCTGTCCGTGCGGAGCGGGGCGGGTTTCGATATCGGTCAGCGTCAGCGCCAGCCATTGCTGGATGGCCGGGGGAATCGTTGACACGACGATCTGGCCGTGTGCGGCGACACGCGTGGTGGTGGCATTGCGCAACGAGCTGTACACCACTTTGGTGTTGGCCAGCGCCAGGCGGCGCAAGTCGCGAGGGGTCAGGATCAGCGCCCAGTCGAAGGTGTCGGGCGCGTCTTGCAACGGCAGGACTTCAATCTGGCCGGTCTTGCCGAAATACGTGGGGGTTTCGCTGATGGGCGCGTGGTTGGTGTTGCGCACGGCGGCAGCGGCGACGGACCGCAGCAAGGCTTCGCGCTGATCAAAGAACAACTGCGCCTCGTAAGCCGCGGCATTCATATGGCGGCGATACGTGGAGACGACGTTGCTGAAGGTCCAGTACAGATAGAAGGTCGCGCCCGCCGCAATGCAGACGAGCAGCGCCACTGCAAGAAAGTGCAGCAGCAAAGAGGCGGCGCGCGGCGCGGCCTGAGGTTCTAGGGCGAGTGCGCCACGGTCTTCTACCAGCATTTGACGCATGGTAGAAACACCTGCTTACCCAGAGAATAAGAAGAATCTCAAAGTGGGTGAGGCGTTGATGCCGCCCCTGGCAAGGTCGATATTGCGCGGGGATTAAGAATCTTCTTGTTCATTCTGCGGGCGGCCTTAGGCACCATTCCCAAGATATCGGACTCCGCCACGATCCAGCTGCGCACCGGGCTCAGGCGCCGCGCCGCCACTGCCTACGGCGGGTATACGTTAATCGAGAACTGAATGAAATTGTCCCGGACCCGACCTTCCGCGCATCGCCACGCCCGGGTGACGCCATGAGAGACGACGCTCGATTCTGGTCTCGTTGCAGCGAATCTGTGTTGTTGCGCTTTCAGCCCGTGTTCACCGCGCAAGGGCAGGTCTACGAATATGCCGTGCTGGGGCGCAGCCGCCCATCCCCCTGGAGCGGATTGAATCCCTCCGGCTTGGGAGCCGGCCTTCAGGCTGGCGCGGCCTTCTTCAAGAAATTCAGCACCCCAATCGACATCTCGTTCGAACATCCGCTTGATGTCACAGGCACAGGCGATCTTGCCGAACGCTTGTGTGCGGAACTGGGCATAGGCCTGGAAGGCGATCGCATCTGGATCAACAAGACGGCCCACCACGATGACGCCATGCCATTGATGCTGGCGAGCAAGCGCCTCATGTTCACATTGCCGCTGACCGAACGGCTATCGGAACGCGCGGACGTGCTGGCGCGCTACCCCGAATTTCAGGCTCGCCTGCGCGCGCGTCTGGTGCCTGCCAGTATCAATGGCAGGGTTCTGGAATGTGGCACATTGCGCCCCGACGGCTTGCAAGTGCAGATTCCTTTGGGCTTGTCCGAAAACCGTTCCTTGCAAGGCCGCTTCTTCACGCTGATGGAGCGCGCATGGAACGCCAAGCTGCACGTCGTGGCGGGCGGCGTCGATGACATCCGCGACTTTGCCTGGATGCGCCTGCACAGCGATCTGCTGTTCCGCGGCCACGCGTTATCTGCGCCGCTTAGCGCGGAATGCCTGGATTCCTGGCTGCAAGCCGACAGCAGCGCGTGGCGCACCTTCAACGCATGCACCACGCGCTATGCCGGCGCAGACGGCTTGTAAGCCGCTTAGCCCGCCAGCCGCCAGCCGCCAGCCGCCAGCCGCCAGCCGCCAGCCAGCCAGCCAGCCAGCCACCAGCCCGCCACCAGCCCGCCGCCAGCCTTAGCCCGCTTGCAGGCGGCCCAGGATGAAGCCGTCCACCGAGCTCGTACGGCCGCGCCACAGCGTGGGCTGACCGGCGATGGGTGAACCGTCTGCCGAGAAGAACAACGCGTCGGCAAGGTGGATGTAATTGGGCAGCGGGTCCACGGGCTGCGGCACGCGGAAGACATCGCCCAATTCCGCCAGCGATGCGCGCACGCCGTTGCGCGTATCCGCATCCAGGGTGTCCAACGATTCGGTAAAGTTGGCGGCGAAGCGGTCAAAGTAATCAGCGCCCGACACAATCGACCCCGACACCAGCATGCCGCCCATCTGCAACGTCACGCCGATGCTCTCGAGCTGGCTGCCGTTATTCACCAGGTTGACCAGAAACTGAAGAAAGGCGTCCGCGCTGGGCGCAGCGTTCGAGTTGGCGCTGGAGGCGGCGATGGGGGAGTCGATGCTCATGGGTGACGTCTCTGAAAAAGGGGCGGAAAGAGCGACAAGATACTCGATTACCAGCCCCAGCAGGTGCCGGCTGCCGGTTTGCCGCAGGCGCGGTAGTTGACGGCGAACCACAGTTTGCCGGCGTTGCGCGGCGAGCCATCGCTTTTGCGGTCCACGCGCGGCAGCTCTTCCAGCGCGTCGCGTGAATCCTTCACCGAGACGCCATTGGCCACGTTGGCGGTTAACGGAATGCCGCCCAGGCTGGCGGCGGTACGGTCATCGAACACGACGTCCGCTGGGGCCAGCGCGCCCATCTTCAATGCGGCATCGCGCACGGCAGCGGCGTAGCTGTCGTTGGCGCCGCCGGGCACCAGCGCCGCGTTCATGGTGCTGACCGCCAGAATTTGCGCGGGCGTTGCGGGCGCCACCATCTTGTACTGGTCCAGCGCGGGCAGTTGGCTGCTGGCCACTTGGCGCCGCAGCCAGTCGCCCCACAGGAATTCCGCGAACTCCGGCAGGCTGCCGTTCTTGTAAGCGACGTCGCGCGTGAAATACACCAGCGAGCGATAGCGGTCTTCCTGCATGCCGCCGGCTTCGTCGGTGCTGGCCAGACCCAGGCGGCTGGGCAGTTGGTCAACGGTGATCGGCTGGTTCTGTCCATCACGCAGCCAGGCGCGGCGTTCGTCGACCATGCGTTGCCAGAAGGCGGCGGCGGTGGTGAGGTCGCTGTAATTCGCGTCTACCTTGACCCAGACCGGCAGCTTCGGGCCGCCGTCGAAAATTTCCCGCAGCGACGAGAACGTGTGATGGCCGTCTGTCAGGTACAGATTGCCATCCCAGCCGACCACGACGGTCTTCAGGTTTTCGGTATGCGTGCCGGGCGCGTCCTTGCAGGCGAAGGTGGCGGGCTGGTCCAGGCGGGCGGCGCGGGCGGCGGCGATGTCAGCGAATTTTTGCGCCCGTTCGGTGCCACCCATGTCTTCGCAGTAGTCGTCGAATTTCTTGCCGACGGTGCGGTCCAGATAGTCCAGCTGCAAGACCGCATCGGCCGACCAGGTGGGGCGGTTGAAGTCGCCTTGCCAGCGGCCCAGCTTGTAATAGATCTGGTCGTAGCCGATGGCGGCTTGCGTGGGGTGCAGTTCTTCGATGCGCACCTGAATGACGTCGCCCGGCTTGGCGCTCAGGTAGGCCGTGTTGCGCGACGGCGTTTCAGGTTGGGGCTCCGGTTCCGGCGCCGGGTCCACGACTGCGGGCGGCGGTGTGACGATGGGGGAGTCTTTATCGTCATCGCTGCCACCGCCATTGCACGCGGCAAGCGCCAGCGGCAGCAGGGCGGCGGCCAGCAAGCGCACCAGCGGGGACCTCAGCGGTAATACCCGCGCGGAAACTCCCGGCGATCCCACCGAAGACTCCAGCGGACACTCCAGCGGAGATACGCAAGGGCGGGGCGAAAGGGCGGGCTTCGGAGGGTGGAATTCAGGAGTCATGGGCCGTGTGGGTCTGCGTTCTAAAGGTATCCAATCATGACTGCCGCGTGTTTCCCCCGTATTGCACGGGCAAGACTGCGCGCCGATTTCCCATTACTGACAGGCTTGTCCATAATCATCGGTCGATTCAGTCAGGAGGATACCGGCTATGGCGATCATCAAATTCTGGCGGGCGTGTTTTGTGTTGGCGGTCAGCGCGCTGGGGGCAGGCGCTGAGGCGGCGGTGGACCCGGCCGCGCAATTGCGGGATGCCGCCGCGCAAGGGGAAACGGCGCGGGTGCGCGAATTGCTGGCGCAAGGTGTGCCGTTGGAAGGGCGGGACGTGCAGGGCAATACGGCTTTGCTGCGGGCGACGCAAGCGAATCAGGTGGACGCCGCGCGTGCGCTGATCGAAGCCGGCGCGGATGTGAATGCGCAGAACCGGATGCAGGACAGCGCCTATCTGCTAGCGGGAGCCGAAGGCTACCGCGAGATCCTGGACCTGGCCTTGCGGCATGGCGCTGACTTGAAAAGCACCAACCGCTATGGCGGCACGGCGCTGATCCCGGCGTGCGAACGCGGGCATGTGGAAGTGGTGAAGACGCTGCTGCAAGCGGGCGTTGACCCGGATCACGTGAACCGGCTGGGGTGGACGGGCTTGCTGGAGGCCATCATCCTGAGCGACGGCGGGCCACGGCATCAGGCGATTGTCGCGCTGCTGATCGCGGCGGGCGCCGATGTGAACCTGGCCGACCGCGATGGCCGGACGCCGCTTCAGCATGCCCGGCAACGCGGGCAGGCTGAAATCGTGCAAATGCTTGAGCGCGCGCAAGCGCGTTGAACGGAAACGGGGCCCATGGAAACGGGGCCCACGGAAACGGGCCAACGGAAACTGGCCAACGGAAACGGGCCCACGGAAACGGGGCCCGCCATACACCGGCGGGCCCCGTTTCGTTATCCGCTTAGAACTGGTGGCGGATGCCCAGGCCTGCGGCGGTGCTCTTCAGGCCGTCGATGAACGCGTAGTCCGTGCCGTACGAACCGTAGGCGTACAGGTTGGTGCGCTTGGACAGGTCGTAGGTGTAGCCCACGCTGTACACGTTCATGTTGGCGTCGCCGCCCGTCAGCTTGTCGTTGGACGGAGCCACGTGCTGCCACGAGGCGAACACGCTGCTGGCGCCGCCAACCGGCAAGGTCGCGCCCAGCATGTAGGAGTTGGCCTTGAAGCCGTTCACGAAGCGGTTGGTGCCGAACTCGTCGCTGAACGGGGTGCCGGCGGGCAGGTCCTGGCCGACGAACCAGCCGTCGGTGGTGCGGCCATAGGCGGCGGCCAGCTTCACGACTTCCAGGTCATACGACACGCCCAACGCGTACTGGCGCGGCGTGGCGTTGCTGTCGATGGTGGCGCTGCGGTTGGAACCGTTCAGTTGGTCGTACGTCAGCGCAACGTTCAGCGGGCCTTGCACATAGCGCAAGCCAGCGGTGATGCCGCGCGTGTTGTCGGCGGTGCGGAAGCCCGTTTGATCAGCGGTCGTGTCGTCGGCGTTGAACGAGTAGCCGATGCCGAATTCAAATCCGTTCACCGAAGGGGTGCGGTACATGACCATGTTGTCCCAGCGCATGGTGTTGGCCGCGCTGAAACCCAGGCCCAGGTTGGATTGGGTGTAGCTGGTGTAGAAGGGATCGATGTCGGCCAGGTAGTTCGAGCCGATCGTGGCTTGGCGGCCGAAGTCCAACTGGCCCCAGGCGTCGTTGGCCAGGCCGATGGTGGCTTGGCGGCCGAACAGGCGGCCCGATTGTCCGCGCTGGCCGTTTGCGGAGTCGAACCCGCTTTCCAGCTTGAAGACGGCGCGCAGGCCGTCGCCCAGATCTTCGGAACCACGCACGCCCCAGCGGGAGCCGGCCTGGATGCCGTTGATCATGCCGAGCTTGCTACCACTGTAGCCATCGCCCTTGATCTTGTTGTAGCCGAGGCCGGTGTCGATGACACCATAGAGGGTGACTGACGGTTCTGCCTGAGCAATGCCTGTAAAAGCGGTCAGCATCGCAGCGGCGAGCAGCGTCTTTTTCATCCGGGGATCTCCTGGGAATTTGGGTTGGAAAAAACAAAGGGAACAGCACATTCGGCAGTGAGCCGAACGGTGTTCCCGGCCAGCAGTATAAACAATTACGTTATTTTCTGCGTCATTTTCTGGGTCATTTTCTGGGTCATTTGCTGTCTATTGCCTGGGATGTTCCGTCTATTTCGTCTAATTCGTGGCGGCTGAATCCCGGACTGATGATGTGCCTGATGGCGTGCCTCATAACGTGCCCGATGCGTGTCATTTGACGGCTGCACGCCATAGTGGCATCTTGCCCCGAACCCGCATTCATGGAACCCGCCCGTGGACTATCCACTGCCTCTTGTCACTGTTGACGCCGTCTTGCTCACCTTGCGGGCAGGCGCGCTGGAAATTGCCCTGCATCAGCGCGACCGCGCGCCTTTCAAAAATGCGATGGCCTTGCCGGGCGGCGTGGTGCATGCGGACGAAGACGACCACACCGAAGCCAGCATTCGCCGCGTCCTGCGGGAAAAGACCGGCTTTGAACCCCGCTACCTGGAACAGTTGCAGGTGTTCTCCGGCAAAGACCGTGACCCGCGGCAATGGTCGCTGTCGGTGTCGTACGTGGCGCTGGTCCCGGCGGCGGAATTGGAAGCCGCAAGCCAGGCCGGTTTCCAGGGGGGCCGGGGTTTCCAGGGTTTCCGTTTCGTCAGCGTGGACGCGCTGCCGCCGCTGGCGTTTGACCACGCCAGCATCGTCACCGCGGCCGTCGCCCGGCTGCGCAACAAGTCCAGCTATTCCACCTTGCCGTTCTTCCTGCTGCCCGAACGTTTCACGCTGACGGAACTGCAACACACCTACGAAGCGATCTTGCAGACTCGGCTCGAAAAATCCAACTTCCGCCGCAAGATGGACGCCTGGGGCGTGCTGGAAGATACCGGAGAGCAAGTCGGGGGCGCGCAACGGCCCGCGCGCCTGTATCGCCTGAAGGACTTCACCTTGTTCGACCGCAGCGTCGGATAGCACCGGGCGACGTCCATTCACTACTTAGTTGCAAACAAACAATAAGTAGGTTTATACTCGCTTCACTTAGTTTTGAAATGCCACTAAGGGCTGATCATGTTCACCATCACTGCGGTAGTAGAAGGGCAACGCATCACCGGCACGCCGGCCGCGTTTGTATTTCCCGGGGGCGAAAGCCAGGTTACGGTGCCGGCCAACTTGCAGGCCCAAGCCGATGCCGCCAGCGCCTTCCGTATCCACGCATTGCTGAAGTCGGCCGACGATGTCATGCAATTGCTGATGCTGACCGACGCGCTGCGCCGCCTGAACCCGGGCGTGCCGGTGCACCTGGACATGCCTTACGTGCCGTACGCGCGCCAAGACCGCGTCTGCAATCCCGGCGAGGCGCTTGGCGCTGCCGTGTTCTGCAAGCTGATCAATGACCAGCAGTACGCCACCGTGACGGTCGTGGAACCGCACAGCGACGTGACCCCGGCGCTGCTGCAACGTCTGCGCGTGGTGGACGCCGCCGCGTTCCTGAAGAACGCGCTGGCCGCACCCGCCTTTGCCCAGGGCGTGACCCTGATGGCGCCTGACGCAGGCGCCCGCAAGCGCGTGCAGGCTCTGGCCAAGACGCTGGGCGTGGCAGACGTGCGCTACGCCGAAAAGGTGCGCGATACGCAAACCGGACGCATCACTGAAACGCGCGTGCCGGACGATATCCCCGATCAGCCCGTGTTGGTGGTCGACGACATCTGCGACGGCGGCCGCACCTTCCTGGAACTGGCCGCCGCCTTGGGCGACAAGACCCGCCAGCCGCTCTACCTGTATGTCACGCACGGCATCTTCAGCAAGGGGCTGGCCGAACTGAACGCCCGCTACGCCGGCATCTTCACTGCCTATGACTGGACGGATGCGACAGGCGCGAATGCGCCGGTGCTCGTCAATATTGAAAACTGAAAGCCAAGAAGGAACCTGCACCATGAATGCCCCCGATAGCCTTACCGTCAAGAACGGCATCAATCCCTTCCTGCAAGCCGATTTCTACAAGACGGGCCACCCGTTCCAGTACCCCAAGGGCACCAACAAGATCCTGGCCAACTTCACGCCGCGCTCGGCTCGCCTGGCCCCGGTGCTGCCTGAACTGTTCGACGACAAGATCGTCTGGTTTGGCCTGCAAGGCTTCATCAAGGAAATCCTGATCGATCTCTTCGACCGCGAATTCTTCGGCAAGCCGGCAGGCGCCGCCGTGCGCCAATATCAGCGCCGTGTGGATAACGCGTTGGGCAAGGGCGCGGTCACCGTGGACCACTTGCAGGCCTTGTATGAGCTGGGCTATCTGCCGCTGGAAATCCGTTCGGTGCCGGAAGGCGCACGTGTGGATATCCGCGTGCCGCCCGTCACCTTCATCAACACGCATCCCGACTTCGCGTGGCTGGTGACGTACATAGAAACCCTGTTCAGCTGCGAATCGTGGAAGCCGTCGACGGTGGCGACCATCGCCTTCGAATACCGCAAGCTGCTGACCTACTTCGCGCGCCTGACGGGCAGCCCGATGGACTTCGTGAACTGGCAGGGCCACGACTTCTCCATGCGCGGCATGTCGGGCCTGTATGACGCCCGCAAGAGCGGTGCGGGTCACTTGCTGTCGTTCACCGGCACCGACACCATTCCCGCCATCGATTATCTGGAAGACATCTACGGCGCCGATTCCGACCGCGAATTGATCGGCGGTTCCGTCCCGGCGACGGAACACTCGGTGATGTGCCTGGGCAGCAAGGAAGGTGAAATCGAAACGATCCGCCGTCTGGTCACGCAGGTGTACCCGGCGGGCATCGTGTCGGTGGTGTCGGACACCTGGGACTTCTGGCAAGTGGTGACCGATTTCGCGTCAGCATTGAAGGGCGAAATCCTGGCGCGTCAGCCGGATGCATTCGGCAACGCCAAGGTGGTGTTCCGCCCCGACTCCGGCGACCCCGTGAAGATTCTGACCGGCTATTTCTGCACCGACGTGTCCCGCGTGGAAGACAGCGCCGCCCTGGCCGCCGCCCGTCGCGAGGGTTTCGAAGCGGTGCGTGATGCAGCAACCGGCACGTACTGGCTGCTGGATGACAACGGCCGTGCCAGCCAAACTCTGCGCGAGCCAGAAGTGAAGGGCGCGGTGCAATGCCTGTGGGATATTTTCGGCGGCGTCGTCACCGACCGCGGCTACAAGCTGCTGGACCCGCACGTTGGCCTGATCTACGGCGACTCCATCACGTTGACGCGCGGCCGCGACATTCTGGTCCGCCTGGAAAAGAAGGGCTTCGCCTCGGGCAACGTGGTGTTGGGCATTGGTTCCTACACCTACCAATACCTGACGCGCGACACCTTCGGCTGGGCCTTGAAGGCCACTTACGCGGAAGTCAACGGCGAACCGCAGGAGCTGGTGAAAGACCCGGTGACGGATTCCGGCGTCAAGCGTTCGGCCAAGGGCTTGTTGCGCGTAGAAGAAACCGCCACGGGCTACGTGCTGCACGATCAGCAGACGGCGGATGCGGCCGCAGGCGGCGCGCTCGTGCCGGTGTTTCGCGACGGCCAGTTGCTGGTTGAGCAAAGCCTGGCGCAAATCCGTGAACGGCTGCAAGGCTCGTGGACGTGCCCCGAGCCCGGCAGCATTCACTGGCCCGTTTAGGCTTTGCCCCGTGCGCGCTTTTCTTCGCGCACGAAAATCACCACGCCGACGATGATCATCAGCGCCAGCGCGTACCAGGTAATGGCATAGACCAGGTGGTTGTTCGGGAAGGTCAGCACCGTCAGGCCGCCGACTGGGTCGCGGGCCGGGTCCCGGCTGGGGCTGGACGCGGCGTCGGCGTCGATGAAGTACGGCGCCACGTCCGTCAGCCCGCGCGCGGTGGCAATGGCCGGCAGGTCGCGCGAATACCAAAGGTTTGACGCGGGATCGTTGTTGCGCAAAAAGCCGCTGCCCGGTTCTCCCATGCGAAGCAGCCCGGTCACGCTGCCTTCGGCGGGCGGTTGCGCAGTGTTGACCTGGCTCTTGCGCCATTCCGGCAGCACGAAGCCGCGGTTGACCAGCACCGTGCCGCCCTCGGGCAATTGCAGCGGCGTCATGACCCAGTAGCCGCTGCCCAGTTCGGTGGCGGCCTGCACCAGCGTCTGCTGGTCGTACAGGTACTTGCCCGTGGCCGACACATGGCGGTATTCGGCATTGTTGAAGCTCAGCGTGCGCCAGTCGCGCTTGCCCGGGGCCGGCGTGGTGGGCGCATGCGCCCGCTGGTTCACTTGCGCGATCAGATCACGCTTCCAGGCCAGACGGTGCACCTGCCAGGTGCCCAGGGCGCACAGGCCCGCGAACAGCGCAACAGCAACCACCCCCAGAATGACCAGGGTGGTTTTGCTGCGCGGACTACGGGGGGTGTCGCCGGGGTGTTGTTGAGTGTTTTTTACTGCAGCCATCAGGGCATTTTCCGCATGTCGTGTGTGGACATGGGCATCATATTGGAGTTCAAGTGATACATGATCCAGATTGACCCGCTGAGCGTGATTACGACCAGCACCAGCGTGAATATTAACGCCAACATATTCCAGCCGCTTTCGGACTTGGCGTCCATGTGCAGGAAGTAGACGATGTGGACCACGATCTGCACCACGGCAAAAGCCAGGATCACCAACGCCGTCGTACGCGAATTGGCGAAGACGCGGTCCATCACCAGCCAGAACGGAATGGCCGTCAGAATGGCCGCCAGCACGAAGCCGGTGATGTAGCTTTTCAGAGTGCCGTGGCCGGCGCCGTCGTCATGGTCGTCGTGGCCGGGGCCATGGCCGCCATGGCCATGATCCGCCAGGTTATCCATGTGCGAGCTCATGGCAGCACTCCCATCAGATACACGAAGGTGAACACACCCACCCAGATCAGGTCCAGGAAGTGCCAGAACATCGACAGGCACATCAGGCGGCGGCGGTTTTCAGGGATCAGGCCGTGCATCTGCACCTGGATCATCATCGTCACCAGCCAGACGATGCCGAAGGTGACGTGCAGGCCGTGCGTGCCAACCAGCGTGAAGAACGACGACAGGAAAGCGCTGCGTTGCGGGCCGGCGCCCTGGTGGATCAGGTGCGCAAATTCATACAGTTCCAGCGACAGAAAGCCCAGGCCCAGAATGCCGGTCACCGCCAGCCACAGCTGGGTCGCGCCGATACGGTTGCGCCGCATCTCCAGCATGGCGAAGCCATACGTGATGGATGACAGCAGCAGCAGCGATGTGTTCACCGCCACCAGCGGCAGGTCGAACAGGTCGGCGCCCGACGGCCCCGCCGCATAGCTGCGGCCCAGCACGCCGTAGGTGGCGAACAGGCACGCGAAGATGAGGCAGTCGCTCATCAGGTAGACCCAGAACCCGAGCAGGGTGCCGTTCTGGGGATGGTGTTCGCCCGCGACGTAGAACACGGGCTCCGGGGGCGGCGCGGTGCCGCCGGGCAGGGTGGGGGCCAAGGTATCAGACATGTTTCGCTAACAACCTCGTGCGGGCGTCTTCTACGCTTACGACCTCATTGGCCGGCACGTAGTAGTCGCGCTTGTAGTTGAAGGTATGGATGATGGACACCAGGATCAGCGCCGCGAACGACAGCACGGCCAGCGGCCACATGTGCCAGATCAGCGCAAACCCCATCACCACGCTGATCCCCGCCAGCACGATGCCGGCCCAGGTGTTCTTCGGCATGTGGATGGGAATGAAGCCTTGCTGCGGCCGCTCGTAGCCGTGCTGCTTCATCTGCCACCAGGCGTCCAGGTCATGCACGCGTGGCGTGAAGGCAAAGTTGTAGTTGGGCGGGGGTGACGACGTCGACCATTCCAGCGTGCGGCCATCCCAGGGGTCGCCCGAGTCGTCGCGCAGCTGGTCGCGGCGGCGGTAGCTGACGACCAGCTGGATGATGAAGCTGGCGATGCCGCAGGCAATCAGCAAGGCGCCAAACGCCGCTATCTGGAACCAGATTTGCAGCGACATGTCTTCGAAGTGATTCACGCGGCGCGTGACGCCCATCAGGCCCAGCACGTACAGCGGCATGAAGGCCACGTAGAAGCCCACCAGCCAGAACCAGAACGAGCACTTGCCCCAGAAGGGATCAAGTTTGTAGCCGAAGGCCTTGGGGAACCAGTAGGTGATGCCGGCCATCAGCCCGAACAGCACGCCGCCGATGATCACGTTGTGAAAGTGGGCAATCAGGAACAGGCTGTTGTGCAGCGCAAAGTCAGCGGGCGGCACCGCCAGCAGCACACCCGTCATGCCGCCGATCACGAAGGTGACCATGAAGCCCAGCGTCCACAGCATCGGCACTTCAAAGCGGATGCGGCCGCGGTACATGGTGAACAGCCAGTTGAAGATCTTCGCCCCGGTCGGGATCGAGATGATCATTGTTGTGATCCCGAAGAACGAGTTCACACTGGCGCCGGACCCCATGGTGAAGAAGTGATGCAGCCAGACCAGATACGACAGCACCGTGATCACAACCGTGGCGTACACCATGGACGCGTAGCCGAACAGGCGCTTGCGGCAGAACGTGGACACCACTTCGGAAAAGATGCCGAAGGCGGGCAGGATCAGGATGTAGACCTCGGGGTGGCCCCAGATCCAGATCAGGTTCACGTACATCATGGCGTTGCCGCCAAAGTCCGCGGTGAAGAAGTTGGTGCCCACGTAGCGGTCCATCGACAACAGCGCCAGCACCGCGGTCAGCACAGGGAAGGCCGCCACGATCAGCACGTTGGTGCACAGCGCCGTCCACGTGAAGATGGGCATGCGCATCATCGTCATGCCGGGCGCGCGCATCTTCACAATGGTGACCAGCAGATTCACGCCGGATAGCAGCGTTCCCACCCCCGCTATCTGCAAGGCCCATATGTAGTAATCCACCCCCACATCCGGGCTTTGCATGATCCCTGATAACGGTGGATACGCCAGCCAGCCGGTGCGCGCGAATTCGCCCACGAAGAGCGACATCATCACCAGCACGACGCCACCCGTCGTCATCCAGAAACTGAAGTTGTTCAGGAAGGGAAACGCCACGTCGCGCGCGCCGATCTGTAGCGGCACGATGTAGTTCATCAAGCCCGTGACCAGCGGCATGGCCACGAAGAAAATCATGATCACGCCGTGCGCGGTAAAGATCTGGTCGTAATGGTGCGGCGGCAAATAGCCCGTTGAATCCCCAAAGGCCACCGCCTGCTGCAAGCGCATCATGATGGCGTCGGCAAAGCCGCGCAGCAGCATCACGATGCCCAGAATCACATACATGATCCCGATCTTCTTATGGTCGATGCTGGTGAACCATTCGTGCCACAGATAGCCCCACTTCTTGTAGTAAGTGATGGAGCCCAGCACCACGATGCCGCCGACTGCCACCATGAAGAAGGTGGCGAGCAGGATCGGTTCGTGAAAGGGGATGGCGTCCCAGGTCAGGCGGCCAAAGAACAGCTTGATGAGGTCTGGTTGATCAGGCATCTCGATTCCAGCGTAAAGACCACAATTTCATGTTGCCCCTGCGTCATCCCTTGCGGACGGCCGACGCGCGGCGCTACAACACCAGACCCTCGGTAGAGGTGCACATGGCGCCGACGTACTTGCGCGGCGGCGTACCGGTCAGGCCCAGACGCTCGCGCGTTTCCGGGTCGAGCGTGGTGATGTTGAGTGCGCCCGGGATGCCCATGCCGCCTTGCGAATCGATGGCCATCGCGTCTTTCATGCACATGCGGTTGCCTTCGACGCAGCGGTTCACGATGGCGTCGAACAGGCCGGGCGCAACGGAGGCGTAGCGCTGGACCGGGTTGCGTTCGCTGGGCTGTTCAAGCTTCAGATAGACGTCGCGGCTGAGCGTGGCGCTGGACGCGCGGGCGTCGGCCACCCACTTGTCAAAGCCTTGCTGATCCAGGCCGTGGAACTTGAAGCGCATGCCCGAGAAGCCCGAGCCGCTGTAGTTGGCGGACAGGCCTTCGTATTCACCGGGGTGGTTGATCACCGCGTGCAGTGTGGTCTGCATGCCGGGCATGGCGTAGATCTGGCCAGCCAACGCGGGAACGAAGAAAGAATTCATCACGGTCGAAGACGTGATCTTGAACTGGATGGGGCGGTCGACAGGCGCGGCCAATTCGTTCACCGTGGCCACCCCTTGCTCGGGGTACAGGAACAGCCATTTCCAATCCAGCGCCACCACTTCCACCACGAGCGGCTTGGTGCCGGGAGGCACCTCGCGGCCTTCAGACAAGCGGGCAAGCGGGCGGTAGGGATCAAGCTGATGGGTGCTGACCCAGGTCAGCGCGCCCAAGGCGATGATGATCAGCAGCGGGGCGGCCCAGATCAGAAGCTCCAGCATCGTGGAGTGGTTCCATTCCGGATCGTAGTGAGCCTCTTTGTTGCTGGCCCGATAGCGCCACGCAAACAGAAAGGTCAGGAAGATCACCGGCACGATGATCAACAACATCAAGCCGGTTGAAATGATGATCAGATTCCGCTGCTGAAGCGCCACATCGCCCGATGGCGACAGCAGCACCGCATTGCATCCTGCCAGCAATGGCAGAGCGGCAATCAGGATCAATCCGCGGAACCTGGTGATGGACAACATGGCCATACCTCGAAACGTAACCGTGGGAGGTAAACGCAACACTACGCTGGAAGCCGCGAAAAATCTAGGGTAAAAAGAACAAAAGTCTGCAAGGCAGTGGCGTATTTCGGACCTCCTACAGTGAGCAAACCCATGTCGACCACCACGCGGTACCCCGGTCATACCCCCTCCGTTCCCGGCCCGGGGGCGACGGCCGGAGGCGCGAGTCATGCCAAGGTGGCCCCCGGTGAAATCGCCGTCGGTGTGGTCGTCGGACGAGCCTCCGAATACTTCGACTTTTTCGTATTCGGCATCGCTTGCGTGCTGGTTTTTCCGAAGGTGTTCTTCCCCTTCGAAGCCCCGCTGGAAGGCACGCTCTGGGCCTTCGTCATCTTCTCTTTTGCGTTCATCATGCGGCCCATCGGCACGGCGTTGTCGATGGCGATTCAGCGGCGTTGGGGCCGCGCCACAAAGCTGACGGTTGCGTTGTTCGTGCTTGGCACGGCGACGGTGGGCATGGCGTTTCTGCCCAGCTACGAATCCATCGGCGCGCACGCCATTACATTGTTGGCAGTTTTCCGTTGTTTGCAGGGCCTGGCGTTTGGCGGGTCGTGGGACGGCCTGCCGTCGTTGCTGGCATTGAATGCGCCGCCCAACCGGCGCGGCTGGTATTCGATGATGGGGCAGTTGGGCGCGCCGGTCGGTTTCCTGGTGGCCAGCGCCTTGTTCCTGTACTTGCACGTCACGCTGACGCAGGCCGACTTCCTGGAATGGGGCTGGCGCTATCCGTTCTTCGTCGCCTTCGCCATCAACGTGGTGGCGCTGTTCGCGCGGCTGCGCCTGGTCGTCACCGAGGAATACACGCAGCTGCTCGAAGAGGGCGAACTCGAACCCATCAGCATTGCCGAGATGGTGCGCTCACAAGGCTACAACCTGTTCATCGGCGCGTTCGCCGCGTTGGCGAGCTATGCGCTGTTCCACCTGGTCACGGTGTTTCCGTTGTCGTGGATTGCCATCAGCGCCACGCAGCAAATCACCGATGTGCTCATCGTGCAGATCTTCGGCGCAATACTGGGCATCTTGGGCACGGTTGCCTCGGGCTGGCTGGCTGACCGCATCGGCAGGCGCACCACGCTGGGCTTGCTGGCCGTGCTGATCGGCATCTTCGCGCTGTTCACGCCGTGGCTGTTGGGCGGCGGGCCGGTGGGGCAAGACGCCTTCATCCTGGTGGGCTTCACGCTGCTGGGCTTGTCGTACGGACAAGCCTCCGGCACCGTCACCGCCAACTTCACGCGGCGCTTCCGCTACACGGGCGCGGCGTTGACGTCCGACATGGCCTGGCTCGTCGGCGCGGCCTTCGCGCCGGTGGTGGCGCTGGGCTTGTCGGCACGCTTCGGGCTGGTGGCCGTCAGCATCTACCTGCTGTCCGGCACCGCCTGCACATTGATTGCGCTGCGCATCAACAAAGTGCTGGAAACGCGGGATTGAGCGTTACCCGCCGTGGGTCGACGGCCGTTGGCGGATGCCTGTGACGCGTAGCCGTAGCGCTGGCCGCGTCAGCCGCCGTAGCCTTCCAGCACGTTCGCCACATTGATGCCCACGTCAGCCACGGCATAGCCGCCTTCCATCGTGAACACCGTGGGCAAGCCCAGGCTGGCCAGCGCGCGGCCCACTTCAAGATAGTCCACGCTTTTCAGCTTGAACTTCGAGATCGGGTCGCCTTCATAGGTGTCCACGCCCAGCGCGATGACGACGGCGTCGGCCTTGAAGGCCTGGATGGCGGCCAAGCCTTGTTGCAGCGCTTGCGTCCACGTTGCGAAATCGGTGCCGGCGGGCAGCGGCAAGTTCAGGTTCGCGCCCAGGCCCGCGCCTTCGCCGTGCTCGTCGGCGTAGCCCAGGAAGAAGGGATATTCGGTGGTGGGGTCGCCATGGATCGACACCGTCAACACGTCGCCGCGTTCGTAGAAGATGCTTTGCGTGCCGTTGCCGTGGTGATAGTCGACATCAAGAATCGCCACGCGCGCAGCGCCCGCATCGCGCAACGCTTGCGCGGCCAGCGCGGCGTTGTTCAGGAAGCAGTAGCCGCCGAAGAAATCGGCGCCGGCATGGTGACCGGGCGGTCGCGTCAACGCCATGGCCGCGCGCGGGCCGCCTGCGGTGGTGACGGCGCGCGCCGCATCAATCGCGCAGGCTGCGCCGGCGGTTGCGGCTTCCCACGTGCCGGCCGTCAACGGACAACCGCTATCAAACGAAAACAGGCCAACGCGGGCGGCGAAGTTGGTGGGTTCGATATCGTGGCGGAAGCCGCGCACGGGCCAGACGGACGGCAGGATGTCGATGTCTGCGTTCGCCGGGTCCAGCGCCACCCAGTCTTGCCAGGCGCTGGCCAGAAAATCTACATAGCGCGGGGTGTGCACGCGCTTGATCACATCCATGTCCGGGGCCGACGGCGCGCGCAGCTCGCCGATGCCGCGCTGACGCAACGCGTCCAGCACGTACTCCAGACGCGCCGGCGTTTCGTGGCAAGGCACGAGTTTGCCGCGGAACATTTCCTGGCGGCCTGCATGTTTGTCGTGGACGGGGTTATGGAAGATCTGCACGGCGTCGGGTCCTTGATGGGGCGGGCAATAGGGGGGCGGGCAATAAGGGGGCAGGCAATAAGGGGGCAGGCAATGAAGGGGCAGGCAATGAAGGGGCAGGCAATGAAGGCGCAGGCAATGACGGGTGACGGGCGTCACTATAGCGGCCGCAAGCCGTACCACGCTACGGCGGGCAGCTCGCGAAACGTGGAATACAGGTCGCGCCATTCAAAAAATCTGGGATAGCCGCCGCTGACGTCCGCAACGCCGTGCCGGCGCAACGCCAGCAGCGTGCGCGGCACATGGAAGTACTGTGTGACGGCCAGCGCGCTGACATAGCCATGTTCCCGCATGTAGGCGCTGGCATGGCGGGCGGTAGACCAGGAGTCCACACCCGCGCTGTCGGTCACGATGCGGTCGGCCGGCACGCCGCGCGCCAGCAAATAGTCGCGCATCACAGCGGCTTCGTCGGCGCCGGCCGGGTCCACGCCGCCGCTGACAAACAGGATGCGGCATTGCTTGGCGGCAAAGCAGTCATACGCCCGCTCAAGGCGCGCGGCCAAGCGCGGCGAGGGCTTGCCGCTGGGCAGCACGGTGTTGCCCAGCACGATGGCCACGTCGGCGGGCCGGGCGCGGGTAAGCAGGCCGGTTGCGGCCAAGGCGATGGCGGCCAGCAAGATCAGCACGATCACAGCGGCCAGGGCACGCAGCAGGCGGGTTCGAAGGGAGCGCGTAGCGGAAGTCACAAGCGGGGCTCGGAGCAGGGGTTGGCCGGCATTCTGCACGAACTTGGCCATGACGTTGCTGAAAGTGTGTTTGTAGTAATGAGATTCATGATTGAAACTGCCGGCCTTCTTCCGTGTTGCCTTGTGCGCCTGGCCCTGTCCCGCCGCCCTCCCTCCGGAAAAGGTTGGCCCGCCCATTGTCGCGAGCTGATCGGGGCGTGCGGTATCCGGCGAATGGGAGCAGGGTGCGGGCGCCGCGTTAAGGGTGGAATTTGCAACGAAAGCGTATAGTTCGCTGGCTCTTCAACGATGGTCCAGTCATCCTGAATACTCGTCGCCGCAGTGGCTTGGCATGAAGGGCTTGCAACGCCTCTGCCACCGGCTTGTATTCGATACCCGATACGCTTCGCTCTACGCTGATGATCAACCACGCTCGCTCCTCCCCCTCGCTTGCCTGGCGCATGGCATTGACCGCCGTGATCCTGTGCGTGATCTACGCGGCGCTGGCGCAAAGCTACCAGCTGATCGCGTTACCCCAGTCTGCGCAATTACGCGAGGTCTACAGCCAGCCGAAATACCTGATGCCGCTGCTGGCCACCATTGCAACGTGGACCGTCTTCGTCGGCTTGACGGTGTGGGGCGCCATGCACCGCTGGCTGCGTCAGCACAACACGCAGGCCGTGGACCAACCCCGCAAGCTCTTCGGCACGTTCATCGCCTTGCTGTTGATCTTCTCGTTAACTGTGTCGGTCGCCACGATTTACTTGCACAAAGCGCTGATACGGTACGTCCTGGAGCACGCCGGCGCGGCGATCCAGGCGGGCCAGACGGGCCATTTCATTGCCGTGGCGCTGATCATCAGCGCCCTGACCATTACGCTGGAAATTCTTGGCGCGTATCTCGCCTTGCGCATTGCTACGGGGACAGTGCAGCCTGCGGGTCCGGCCGGTGGTCCGGTCTATGAACAGCGCCATGCCGCCTGGAACGCGGGACTCATGATGCTGGGCTGGCAATTGAGCGTAGTCGTCGGCGTGGGCTGTTACCTGCAAATGCAGTCACCCAAGATGGGCTGGCTGGCACACGTGCTGGGCTACCTGGTTCTGCCCGCCCTCATCCTGGTGCTGTGCACGCGCGTCTGCCTGAAAATCCTGCCGCGCCCGATAGGCGACGCGCGCCAAGGGCGTGCGCTGGCCCACGGCACGCTGGCCTTCTGGCTGGCGCAGGTGCTGGGAATCGGCGTGGGCATTTTGGCCGATCTAGCGATGCCCTGGGGCCCGCCGACGCGTATTGCGGAATCCAACGTGGCGGTCGTTGTGACGCTGCTGGTGTATGCCGCGCTTCTGGTGTTGGGCTGCATGGTGGGAAAGCGGGCGCTTTACCCCCCATCGGGAAAGCTCGCATTGAATCACTGAGTGATCAGGGGATCTTCCGAAAAAACCGGCAGTAAAGACGATCAACTCCTAGGAAATCGTCGCCACCACGTAACCGCGCTCGGCTCAAATTCGACCATTCCTTACCAAACGGAGACCGTGCCTGCGGCGTTGGCAGATCACAGCGTGCCGCTGTCGGCGCTGCAGGATGCGCCCTTGTTGCAACGGGAGGCGGCTTCAACCACGCGCGCGGCGCTGGAGGCCGTTCTGGAGCCAGCCGGTGAGCGGCCGCGTCCCGTCATGGAAATCGGCAGCCGTGAAGCCCCGCGCCCGGTGTCAGGTGGCTCGGGTCAGTAATCCCAAATGACCGGAACCCAGCGGAAGGCGTCGCCATTGACGGCGACCCGGCCGACGGACGGGAACGGCAAATGGGCAGCGACCAGCAGCCCGCCGTTTTCGGCCAACTCTTGAAAGAGGCCGATGCGGACGCGCGCTGCCTCTTCGGGGTCATGCTCGAAGCCGTTGTGCCAGTCGGGGTGGTCAAACCCCACCGGGAACATGGCGTCGCCGGCAAAGGTCAGGCGCTCGCCGCCTGACACCAGGTCGACCACGCTGTGCCCCGGGGTATGGCCGCCTGTCAGGCGCACGATCACACCGGGTGCGACTTCATGCGTGTCTTCGAAGATGCACAGCCGGTCGCGGTATTCGTTGTAGAAGGCCGTGGCGGTGGATCGGAGCACGTCGGGCACCGGCTTGGGCATGACGGTGTGCGTGAAATCGGGCGACGTCCAGAACGCGACTTCGGTTGCCGACACGTGGATGCGCACGTCCGGACGCAAGCGTTCTTTCACGCCGGCGACCAGCAACCCGCCGACGTGGTCCATGTGCATGTGGGTGATGATCACGTCCGTCACGGACTCCAGGGCGATGCCGGCGGACGCCAGGCGCTGGGGGAATTGGCCGGCGCGCGGAAAGCCCGGGAACTGCCCGCCGAGCCCTGCGTCGATAAGGATCGTCTGACCCGCGCTACGGGCCACCATCACGTTCAGGGGCCAGTCGAACGCGTCGGGCGGCATGAACATGTGGCTCAGCCAATCGGCCAAGTCGGCCGGGTCGGCATTGGTGGCCATCGTGGCGGTGGGCAACGGCAGCACGCCATCGCTGACCACCAGCGCGTCGATATCACCCACCTGCACAGCGTAGCGGGAGGGGACCATGTCGATGGGCTTGAGGGGGCTGGGATGCAACGTGTGGTCTGTGGAAAGCATAGCGAGTTCTCCTGATTGAGGGCCGTACTGGAGTGGGCATCCTAGGTCTGCCCCCCGCCACGCGGTAGATCCTCAGCGGGAAGCACGCTGTTGTGCAGCGCGCACCAATACGCAGGGATACGCAGCGGCGCGGCGCCGGCGCATCGTCCTTGTCGCCGCCACACTGCTACGGCAAAATACTTTTCTTCCTGTGCCGCCTTGCGTGGCGTTGCCCCCCTCCATGACCGACTCCGTGCTCCTCTTCGAGCGTCACCGTCCTCGCCTGTACGCGATTGCCTACCGCATGCTTGGTGCCGTCGCCGAGGCAGAGGACGTTGTGCAGGAAGCCTGGTTGCGTTGGGATGGCACAGACCGTTCGGCGGTTCGGAACGCCGAAGCGTGGCTGGTCACCGTCACCACTCGCTTGTCCGTCGACCGCCTGCGTGCGGCCAAGGCCGAGCGGGAGAATTACGTGGGGGTCTGGCTGCCCGAGCCGATGCTGATGGCCGCGCCAGCCACGCCCGAACAGATCCATGAGCAAGCCGACGACGTGTCGGTGGCTTTTCTGTACATGCTGGAGCGCTTGTCGCCGGACGCCCGCGCGGCTTTCCTGATGCGGGAAGTCTTTGACGCCGACTATGAAGACATCGCGCAGACGCTGGACAAGACGCAGCCTGCCGTGCGTCAACTCGTGCGGCGGGCCAAGCAGCAGTTGAGCCAGGGCGCTCCTCGTCAGGCCGTGCCACGCGCGACATTGCAACGCCTGCTGCACGCATTTGCCGACGCGATGCAGCGCAGCGATTTCCATGGCCTGCATGCGCTATTGAGCGACGACGCCGAACTGATTGGCGACGGCGGCGGCAAGGTATCCAGCTTTGCCAGTCTGGTGGGCGGAAAACGCCTGGCGCAGCTGTTCTACGCTGGCAAGCGCCGCTTCCGCGACGGCCTGCGCGCCGAAGTCGTTCAGGTAAATGGCCAATGGACCCTGTTGCGTTTCATCGATGGTCACCTTGAATCGGTGATGGCCTTCGAAACCGATGGTGAGCGTCTGACGCGAGTCTTGGTGCAGCGCAATCCGGACAAGCTCGCGCGCATGTCGGCGGCGCTTGCGCAAGGCTGATACCGGCATTCTGGGCTTGCGCAAGGCTGATACCGGCATTGTGCGCGGGCGTTGGTGCCTGCGCGGCAACATGGTGATCCCCTGCGCGGACCTACCGCCGCGTGGCCGGTATTCCTACGATGGGGGGCCCTACTCGTTGCCAAGGACTGGCCATGTCAAAGATCACGAAGTTCGCGTTGCCCTTTCTCGCCGCAGGCGTGCTGTTAAGCCCGTTTGCCCACGCCGCGTCCGGTGCCGCACCGGCCGACGCCATCGTCACTGAGTTGATGAGCAAGGACTTGCCGGACATTCCGGGCAAGGACGCGCTGATGATCGTCGTCGATTACCCGCCCGGCGCGGCCGACCCGATCCACCGCCACGACGCCTATAGCTTCGTCTATGTGCTTGAGGGCAGCATCGTGATGCAGGTCAAGGGCGGCAAGGAAGTGACGCTGACCCCGGGCCAGACATTCTACGAAGGCCCGCACGACGTTCACACCGTGGGCCGCAACGCCAGTCAGACGCAGCCCGCCAAGTTTCTGGTTGTCCTGATCAAGAAGCAGGGGGCGCCTGTCCTGACGTTGGTGAAATAGGGGACGAACGACGGCGATTTGCGGCCCCCCGGCCCCCGGCCCTCGGCCCCGGCTCGCGGCCCCGGCTCGCGGCCCCGGCCTCAGCCCCCGGCCCTCGGCCCTCGGCCCTCGGCCCTCGGCCCCGGCTCGCGGCCCCGGCCTCAGCCCCCAGCCCCCAGCCCCCAGCCCCCAGCCCCCAGCCCCCGGCTCGCGACGCCTGGCCGCGCTTGCGCGGCAAGCGCGGCTTTTCTCCAGGGGGCGCCACTTTTTTTGCGTTCAATGTCACAGAATGGTCCGGTGCGCCGTCTTAACAGTAGGATCAACCTACTTGCGACGCCGCCCAAATGCCGCCACCCCTCTCCGACTCCCCCGCCATCCGCCCGGCCATTCCGGCCAATGGCCCGGATTCCCTGGCCGACAGCTTCGCCACCAGCTATGCCGGCGTCATGGCGTTCATCGCCGTCGCCGTGGAAGGCAACTTCGCCAAGGCCGGCGACCGGCTGGGCATCGGCCGGTCGGCCGTCAGCCGCAGTGTGCAAAAGCTGGAAGATCAACTGGGCATCCGGCTCTTCGTGCGCACGACGCGCAGCACGTCGTTGACTGCCGAGGGCCAACGTTTCTATGACGAGTGCCATCCGGGCGTGGGCCGGATCATCCGGGCGCTGGACGACATGCGCGACCTGCGTGAGGGGCCGCCCTCGGGGCAATTGCGCGTGTGCGCCACGGTGGGCTTCGGCCGCAAAGTTGTTGCGCCGCTGCTTCACGGATTCCGGCAGGCCTACCCGAACATCTCGGTCGAGCTGTTGCTTGACGATGGGCCAACCGACTTCACCACCGACCGCGTCGACGTGTCGTTCCGCAACGGCCGGATGGAAGACAGTCGCGTGATCGCCAAGAAGGTGATTCCGATGCCAATGATGTTGTGCGCGTCGCCCGCCTATGTGGCCAGGCACGGTCTGCCAGACAGCGTCGAAGCCATCGCCGGCCATCATGGCGTGAACTTTCTGTTCGCGTCGGGGCGAGTCTACGAATGGGAATTCAAGGTGGGCGGCCAGCTGCGCAAGGTGACGCCGCCCGCCGTGCTGACGTTCAATGATGCCGATCTGGTGCTGCAATCGGTGCTGGACGGCCACGGCATTGCGCAAATGGCGGGCTACCAGGTCTGCGATCACTTGCGCGCGGGCAGCCTGGTCGCCTGCCTGCCGCAATACGCGCCGGATGACCGCGGACATTACCTGTGCTTCCTCAGCCGCGAGCACTTGCCGGCGCGCATGCGCGTCTTCATCGATTACATGACTGACGGTATCCGTGCGCAGGACACGCAGATCAGTTCCTCGGCCACTGCCTTGGGCATGACGGGGCGCGTGCCTGACACTACTTTTTTGCGCCCGACCGGCTGAACCAGGTTTCGAAGTTGATCTTGCCCAGCCACGGATCGGGGCCTGGCACTAGCGTGTCGTCGTCGAGCAAGGCGCCGAAATAACGGGCGCCCGGGTCTGCCCGCACGTTGCGCGCGTCGCCGGTTTTACGCAGGTAGCGCTGGGCCAGCTCGGCCAGGCGCACCCGCTCGGGCCCGGCGATTTCCACCGTGCCGTTCACCGGCGCTGCCAGCGTGGCGTCAGCCATGGCCAGGGCCACGTCGTCGGATGCGATCGGCTGCACGAAGGCGGGTGACAGCAGCACGTCGTCGCCCTGCGTGCCCGATTGCACGATGCCGCCCAGGAATTCAAAGAATTGCGTGCTGTGGACGATGGTGTACGGAATGCCGGCCGCGACGATCAGCGCTTCCTGTGCGATCTTGCCGCGGAAGTATCCGCTTTCAGCCAGGCGGTGCGTGCCAACCACCGATAGCGCGACGTGGTGCCGCACGCCGGCCCGGGCTTCTGCCGCCAACAGATTGCGCCCCGAAACCTGAAAGAATTCCAGCACGGCCTTGTCTTCGAACGAGGGCGAGTTGGCCACGTCGACCACCGTGTCCACGCCCGCGAGCGCTTCATCCAGGCCTTCGCCGGTGATCGTATTGACGCCAGTGGCCGGCGACGCAGCCGTGGCGTCGTGGCCGCGCGCAGTGAGCAGCTTGACGAGTTTGGAGCCGATCAGGCCCGTCCCGCCGATAACCAGGATTTTCATGATGCGTCCTTAGTTGAACGTGGCCTTGTCCAGGCCGTACGCCTTGTCGGCCGATCCGGGGACGGTCCGGAATGCGACGTTCAGGCGATTCCAGCCATTGATCGCCATGACGGCGAAGCTGAGGTCCGAGATTTCCTTTTCGGATAGCTGGGTCCGGACGCGCTCATAGATGTCGTCGGGCACGCCCTGCGCGCCCAGGGTGGTCAGCGCCTCGGTCCACGCCAGGCAGGCGCGTTCGCGCGGCGAGAACTCGGTGGATTCACGCCAGATCGCAACATGGTGCAGGCGCAGTTCGCGTTCACCGTGGATCTTGGCCTGCTTCACATGCATGTCCAGGCAGAAGCCGCAGCCGTTGATCTGCGAGGCGCGGATCTCGACCAAGTCCAGGATGGGCTGCTCGATGGTGCCCGACTTCAAGAGCATGCCGAATTCGATGAATTTCTTGAACAGCTCGGGCGATTGCGCGAAAGCGTTTAGACGTTGACTCATGGTGACTCCCTCGATGGATTTGCGTGTCCCGGCAAAGCTGGGCCGGGCGCGGCGCGTGTTTGAACAACGCCCAAATCGTAGGTGCGCAGGGAAATCAGGAGTAGGCCCGGCCAAGGGACCATGATGTTGCCGCATTGGCAACAATCGTCGGGAAGGCGTCGGCCCGCAGCGGTTCAAGCACGCGTTGCGCCGACGCGGATGGGCTTTACGGCCGGAAGAACGCCGTGGGCGTCATGAGCCGGTTTTCCTGGCGGATCAGATAGCCGGCGTCGGCGCTCTTGGTCAGGTAGGTGGCCCAGTCGGGGTCTTTCTGCAGCGCCTGGCGCTTGGCTTCGCGGTCGGCGGCGCTGTCATAGACCCAGATGTGCATGTAGCTGTTGACGTCGCCCGTCTCGGTCTGCATATAGGCCAGGGGTTTGCCGAGGTGACGGTTTTGCACTTCATAGCCGTGCTCCGCATAAAGCGCCAGATGCTTCCGGATGGTGCCGGCGCGGCAGGTGTAGGTACGTACGTCGTAAAGCATGGGGTTTCCTTAATGAGTGTTGCGAAGGGGGATCGTCATTCGGCCGTGGCCCCGGACTGTTTCACCAGCACGCTCCAGCGCGCCACTTCCTGGTTCACGTATTGCTGGAATGCGGCATGGCCGTCGCCGACGGGGTCGGCGCCCAGCCCTTTCAGCTTGTCCTGCACGGCGGGGTCGGCCACGCCCTGGGTGATGGCCTGCGACAGCTTTTCCACCACGGGCGCCGGCGTGGCCGCGGGCACAAAGAGGCCGAACCAGGAGCGGGCGTTCATGGCCGGGTAAGACGTTTCGGAAAACGCCGGCACGTTGGGCAGAGAGGCGTGGCGCTGCTGGCCCGTGACGGCGATGGGCGTCAGGCGGCCGGCTTGCACCTGCGACAGCACTTCGGGCAGGTTCGCGAACATGATCTGGACTTGGCCGCCCATCAGGTCATTGAGCGCTTGCGAACCCCCTTTGTAGGGCACATGCGTCATCTGCGCGCCGGCCAGCGAATTGAACTGCGCGCCCGCCAGGTGCGACGCCGTACCGGTGCCGCCCGAGGCGTAGTTCACGCGGTTGCCGTTGGCCTTGGCGTACGCGGCCAGCTCTTCGGGCGTCTTGGCCGGCACCGACGGGTTCACCACCAGCAGCAAGGGCACCGACGCCAGGTTCGACAGGCCAGCGAAGTCGCCTGTCAGGCTGTAGTCCAGCTTGTGATACAGCGTGGAATTGATGGCGTGGCTGGACGTGGCCATCAGCAGGGTGTAGCCGTCGGGTTCAGCGCGCGCCGCCATGACGGCGCCGATGTTGCCGTTGGCGCCGGCTTTGTTCTCCACCACCACCGGCTGGCCCAGGCGGGTTGCCATGGATTGCGCCACGGTGCGCGCGATGACGTCGGTGGCGCCGCCCGCGGCGAAGGGCACGATGATGCGCAGGGGGCGTTCGGGATAGCTGGCGGTGGCGGCGGGCGATGCCGCGAACGATGCGGCGCTAAGGGTCGCGGTGGCCAGCATCGCGGCAGCGGCCAGCCGCCGCAGGGGCGGCAGGGGGGTATTCATAGTCTCTCTCCAGTATTGGATATTTTTTTATGTGGGCGCCGCGCGCCGTGCTTGCGGCTGGCGCGCGGCAGTCCGATCCTGGACTTCAGGATGCGGCAAGTTGCGCCTTTTCGCGCAAGCTGGTCAGGGTGGACCGAGGCGTGATCACCTCGGGGTCCAGGCTGAGTTCGATCAGATAGGGAGAACCGCTGTCCAGCGCCCGCGTCAAGGCGGGCGCGAAGCTCTCGTGGCTGTCCACCCGTTCGGCGGGTACGCCGAACGATTCCGCATAGGCCACGAAGTCGGGGTTGCAGAGGTCCGTGCCGATGGTCCGGCCCGGGTAGTTCACTTCCTGGTGCATGCGGATCGTGCCGTACATGCCGTTGTTGAACACGATGAAGACGATGGCCAGGCGGTGTTGTTTGACGGTGGCCAGCTCCTGCGAGGTCATCAGGAAGCAGCCATCGCCGGCCAGGCAGACGACCTGCCGTTCGGGGTGGCGCAGCTTGGCCGCAATGGCGGCTGGCACGCCGTAGCCCATGGCGCCGCTGGTGGGCGCAAGCTGGGTGCGGGGATGGCTGAAACGGTAGTAGCGATGCGCCCAGGCGCTGTAGTTGCCCGCGCCGTTGGTGAGGATGGCGCGCGCATCCAGCGCCTCGCGCAGGGCGACGATGACACGTGCCGGGTCCATACGCAGAGAGTTTGCGGGCGGTTCCGTGTAGCGCAGGTAGCTTTGCCGCAGCGCGTCGAGCCAGCCTCGCCACGGGGCCGCGTCCAGCGGCGCCTGTCCGGCGGCCGCATCCGCGAAGGCGTCCAGACCCGACGGTATCTTCAAGGTGGGCTGATACACCCGGCCCAGCTCTTCCGGGCTGGCCAGCACATGGATCAACGTCTGCTTGGGCACGGGAGATTGCAGCAGCGTATAGCCGCCCGTCACCATTTCGCCCAGGCGCGCGCCCACCGCCAGGATCACGTCGGCGTTGCGCACGGCGTCGGCCAATTCCGGATTGATGCCGATGCCCACTTCGCCCACGTACTGCGGATGGTGATTGTCGTACAGGTCCTGGCGGCGGAACGAGCACGCCACGGGCAAGCCGTTCAAATTGGCAAAGCGGGCCAAGCTGTCCAGACCCGCGCCAGTCCAGCCCGAACCGCCCACGATCATCAGCGGCCGCCGCGCGCCGGCCAGCAGGGCGCGCATGCTGGCCATGGCATCGGGCGCCGGGTGCGCCTGCGGAAACTGGATCGTCCCGCAGTCCTGGGACGCGGCCAATTCGGTCAGCATGTCTTCGGGCAGCGCCAGCACCACCGGACCGGGCCGGCCTGACATCGCCACCGAGAAGGCGCGGTTCATGTATTCGGTGACACGCGCGGCGCTGTCGATCTGCGCCACCCATTTCGTGAACTGCCCAAACATGCGCCGGTAGTCGATTTCCTGGAACGCCTCGCGCTCCACCATGTCGTTGCCCACCTGGCCCACCAGCACGATCAGCGGCGTGGAATCTTGAAAAGCCGTCTGTACGCCGATGCTGGCATTGGTGGCGCCGGGGCCGCGCGTGACCATGCAGATGCCAGGCCGGCCCGTCAGCTTGCCGTGCGCTTCGGCCATGAATGACGCTGCGCCCTCGTGGCGGCAGGACACCAGGCGGATTCGCTCGCGTTCCGTGTACAGCGCGTTCAGCACGTCCAGATAGCTTTCGCCAGGAACGCCGAATACGGTGTCCACGCCGTGTTCCAGCAGCGCGCGCACCACATGTTGGCCGCCCGTCATCAATGTTGGAGTGTCGTTCATCGCAGTTTCAATCAGGCCGCAAAGCGGCGGGTTGGGTCTGGATGAACTTTACGCAGCCCAATGCCGGGCACGTTAGGACAGATCAGAGCTTGTCTTGCACTTTTCCGCGGATACGCACGGTGCGGCCGTCAGCCGATGGGCCGGTCGTACTTCTTGCGGAAATCGCCGGCGGTGCAGCCGGTGTGCTTCTTGAAGAAGCGAGCAAAGTAGGAGGGGTCTTCGAAGTTCAGTTGGAATGCGATTTCGGCGATGCTCAAGCCCGTATTGCTCAGCAGGCGTTTGGCCTCGAGCGCTATGCGCTCTTGCACCAGCTGGCTGGCGGTGCGCCCCATGCTGCGCTTGACGGCCTCGTTGAGCTGGCGTTCGCTTACGCATAGCGCGTCGGCGTATTGGCGGATGGCGCCGAACGTCAGGTAGTGTTCCTCGATCAGCATGGTGAACCGCTTGGCCAGCGAATAGCTGGGGCCGGCGGCGGTCTCGCGCTCGTCGGCCGGGTAAAGGCGCCGTAGCTGCGTCAGCAGGATCAGCAGGTAAGAGCGAACCACGTCGAAGCGCCCGGTCTGGCGGTGGCGCGTTTCGCGTTCGATTTCATTAAGCAGCGGCAGCATGCCGTCGTGCTGCTCGCGTGACAGATAAATGGCGGGCGTGCCGCCCGCCAGGTGGAAGAAGGGAAACTTGGCGATGTCGTCTGCGCGCGGGAACATATGCGCGAAGAAATCCGTGCTGATGTTCAGCACATAGCCGCGCGGCTTCACGGAAGACGTCCAGGCGTGGATCTGGCCGGGCGACAGGAAGAAGACTGAGTGGTCGCGCACCTCGTGCTGCTCGAAATCCAGCATGTGGGTGCCGCTGGCCTCGCTCATCCAGAGCAGGTGGTAGTAGCTGTGCCGGTGTAGAAAGCCGCGCGGAATATCGTCGCGATCCTGCAGGCGCACGAGATCGAAATAGAACGAACCCTCGCCCGAAAAATCGGTTGATTCCAAGGTGGGAAACGGTTCCGGGTAGGACGTATGCGTGCCTGCGGACAAGCTGGAGTCTCCTTGACGGCGCGCGGGGCGCTTATTGCGGCGCAGGCGGCCGTTTCGGCAGCGGATAGTCGAACGTGATGTCGTTCGAGACGATCGGCTGGGCAAGATTGCCGGGGTCGGTCAGCACGGCCGCCGCGCGGTACTTGCCGGGCGCAAGCGCAGGCAGGAACGGAACGTTGCTGTAGCCGTTGTCGTTCACCAGGTAGGCCGGCTTGCCGTCTTCGCCCGTGGCCCAGACGATCGGGTCGCGGGCAAAGCCCAGCGGGTTGGCCGGGTGCAGGGTGTCGCCCTCGCGTTGGTAGAGCGGGTGCACGATGCGGTCGCCCTGCGCATTGGTCAGCAGCAGCCAGATGCGTGGCGCGTTCAGGGCGACGGGGGCGTCACCGTTGTTGGCCACGCTCACCATGAACAGGCCGCCGTCTTCGCCCTTCCAGTCGGCCAGCGTGTCGGCAAGATCCAGCGCCAGGCCGCCTGGGGATGATGGCGCGGCAAGCGTATGCTTGTCCACGCGCAGGTCGCTGTAGCGCACCCATTTCAGTACGTCGCCCGCCGTCTTGGTGGCGTAGCGCACTTGCAGCCAGTCGGGCGCACGGATGGCCACGACGTCCAGGTGTTCGCCTTCGGCGGCAGTCATGGCGGGCCGGGCGTTGACGTCGGGCGTGTCGTACAAGTCCAGCTTGCTGACCGGCACGGTGCCGCCTTCCAGCGGCGAGCCTTCGCCTTCGATCTCGATGCGCGCGGTGGAACCGTCTTCATTGAAGCGGTAAGTGAGTTCGGCGGCTTCGCTCTCCAGACCGAACAGCGCTTGGGTGGTCCATGACGTGGCGCGCACCGTGCCGTTAGGACGCAACACGTATTCCTCGAAGCCATTGCTGGCGGCTCCATAGCGGCACGCCACGTGGATCACGGCCTGCTTGTCGTCGATCACCGGGTTCACGAAGCCCCGGCAAGGGCTCGTCGGGTCGGGATGCGCAATTTCCTGGAAGGTGCCGCTGTCGGGCCGATACAGGAACAGGCGGGCGAAGATTTGCGTGCTGCCGCCGCTTTGCCCCAGCACCAGGTCGCGGTAACCGTCGTGGTTGATGTCCACGGATTGCATCTGGTCGACGGCCTCGTCGAAGCTGCCCAGCGTTTGATCGGGGCCATTGCCCACGCGCACGGTGGCGTGTGGCGCGTCGCCGCCGCTGATCTTGACGACCGCCGACAGGCCGGCCTTGATGGGGTAGGGAAACTCGCGCGGGGCTGATTGGGCAAGCGCGACCTGGCTTGCTGCGCCCAGCGCGGCCAGAGCGGCCGCAAGCAAAATTCGTTTCACCCGCTTCTCCCACGCTTCGATTTGAGTGGGGCAATATACCGCAGCCCATTGCGGGAAAACGAGTAGTGCTTGGCGCGGGGCGGGCCGGCATCCTGAGTAGAATTGATCGTTGGCTGTTGTCCACGCTTATCGAATTTGCGCCGAGCCTTGGCGCGTCAGTCCGCCATGAACCTTCCCTTTCCTATTCGCCAAGAATGTCCGCCGGGCGCCTGTCTGTGCGACCGCGACCGGCTGCTGGCTGATCCGGCGGCCGACGTGCGCATCCTGCGGCTGACGAAGGAAGAGGAAAAGCGCCTGGTTGCGCGGCTGGAAAACATCCGCAGCCTGGAAGACCTGCGCGCCATGCAGGGCCGTATTCAAGATCAGCTGGGTATCGTGATTGTGATTACGCCCAGCGACAACGAGGTGCGCACGTCGCGCGGCATTTCAATTCAGCTGGAAGAGGCGCCCGGCCTATGCCGCAAGACGCGCACCGCGCTGCCCGCCGCCATTCGGCGCGGCTTCGATAACACCCCGGAAATTGTCTACGCGCTGCTGAACGAACGCGACCTGCTGAGCGGTACCTGATCAGGACGTCTTGCCAGGTTCCCGGCACGGCACAAGCGGTGTGACGGCGGTGGGTGTGCGGCCCGCTTCGGGCCGGGTCGCCAGTTTTTTGGCCCCGCGCACGGGGTAGCTCAGCAAGACGGCGGCGCCGGTTTCCAGCTTGGGAGACGTGGCCGATCCATAAGCCACCGTCCAGCCGCGCACAGCCAGCGGCGCCAGCGTGTATTGCAGGGTCGTGCCGTGCGTCACATGCGCGACCTTGCCGGCGAACAGTTCCTGCTGCGGGGTTTCCGTGCCGTCCACGACGGCGTAGGTGACGATGCGGTCCAACGCGGCCGATTCCTCGTGCCGCGCCAGGATGGCGGTTTTGTATTTGCCGTGGGGGATGTCCGTCAGGCTGACGGTTAGCGTATCGGTCGCCTGGCCTGCGGTGTCCAGGCGGACACCCATGACGTCGACGCGGGCAAGTGTGGCCTCGCCCGTGTTGCGCACCCGCACGCTGTACTGCCCCGATGTGCCCGTGACGGTGCAGACTTCCACGCCGGAAGCGCTGGGGGAAGCCTGCGCAGGCCCTGCGGATAGCAGGGCCGCCAAAGACAAGGTCAGGGCAGGGACAGTTCGGGTGGGCACGGCACGCTCCTCTTGGGAGGCAGCGTGCCGGGTGGCGCGTTGCCTGCGTTATTACACCACTTGGCGGGATTGGGCCGCAGCGGCCTGCTCGCGCTTGCCGTTCAGCCAGCTCAGGATCAGCGCCAGCACCAGCAGGCCAGCGATGACAAAGCCCCAGACGATCCAGCCCAGCACCGAGATCAGTGTGCCCAGGCCACCCGCGAACGGCAGGACTTGGTTCAGGCTTTGGGCGGCCCACACCAGAGCGCCTTGCAAACCTTGCAGCCAGGCCGGGTCGAACCAGCCTGCGGCCCACGCGGGCGCGACCCATTGGGACGTGTCCAGCGCAGCGCCCGGCACCTGCGCCGTGGAGATGGTTGACAGGACCCAGTTGGTCAGTTGCAGCGTCAGCGCCACCAGCCCGGTCCAGAGTGCAGCAAGCACGGCGAAAGCGAGCCAGATGAATTTTTTCATTGCAGTGGTACTCCGAGATTCAAAAGAGGGTCCACGATAAAGCGGATTCTATTTCCGAAAAACCAGAGTGGGTGTGACAAACATTAAGAAAAAACCGAAGTCTTAGCGTGGGCGAGGATGGTTTGGACCAAGGGATGGTGCTGGCCGCGGCGGTTGCGGATGGCGTGAATCTCTTCCTGCACGTCGTCGCACCGGGCCAGCGGACGCAAACCGCGCAGCAGGCCGATATCGTCGCCGCCCAGCCGGCTAAGCGGGAAAACGCCCAGTCCGCGCGCGGCAAATACCGACATCAGCGCGCTGTCTTCGAATTCTCCCACCACATTGGGCAGCACGCCGCGTTCGTTGAACCAGCGGTCCAGCGTCTGGCGCAGCACCGAGTGCCCGGTGGGCAACAACACGGGCAGGCGCTCCAGGCAGCGCGGGAAGTCCTGCGTGTCGGACTTGCGCACGAGCTTGGCCGGGCCGTACCAGTCCACGGGGGACGACACCAGCCGGTCGCTGGTTAAGCGCAGGTTGGGGTTGGCGGGCGCGCCCTGGCCAGCCAGCACCAAGTCCAGGTGGTGCTGGGCCAATTCGCCCAGCAGTTCTTCCACTTCGCCTTCATGGCAGGTCAGGCGCAGGTCGGGCGTGTCGAGCACCGGCCCCAGCAGCGCGTGCGCGGCCAGCTTGGATATCCCGTCCGACAAGCCCACCGACAGCCGGATGACCGGTTTCGTGGCCGCCGCGCGCACTTCCTGCGGCAGCGTGTGGCCGATCTGAAATATTTCTTCGGCGCGCGCAAAGGCCGCCTTGCCGGCATCCGTCAGCGCCACGCCCCGGCCCGCCGGCTTGAGCAGTTGATGGCCCAGGTTTTTTTCCAATTCACGCACTTGCGCGCTGATGGTCTGGATGGCCATGTCCAGCCGTTCAGCGGCCCGGGAAAAGCCGCCTTCCTTGGCGACCATCCAGAAGTAATACAGGTGTCGGTAGTTCAGCACGATGGGGCTCACTTCGGTTTTTCCGAACCTTAACTCACTTTCAGGCTGATTTTTCGGTTAGTCCAAGATCCGGATGATGGGCACCTTCGAACACAGCGGGGCATTCATGGACACTTTGATCACCTTCTTCATGGCCGATTTTCTGGGGACACCGACCTGGAGTTGGCTGCTATTCATCGGCATCGTCGTGAGCTTGCTGGTCTTTGACCTGGGCGTGCTGCACAAGGAAGACCGCGAAATCGGCGTGCGCGAAAGCCTGCTGCTGTCTGCCGGTTACATCAGCGCCGCGCTGTTGTTCGGCGCCTGGGTCTGGTGGCAGCTGGGCGCCACGAGCGGCATGGCGTACTACACCGGCTTCATGATTGAAAAATCGCTGTCGATGGACAACGTTTTCGTGATTGCGCTGATCTTCAGCTTCTTCGCGATTCCGCGTCAGTACCAGCATCGCGTGTTGTTCTGGGGCATCCTGGGCGTGATCGTGCTGCGCGCCATCATGATTGGTTTGGGCGCTGCGCTGGTTAGCAACTTCGGCTGGCTGCTGTATCTGTTTGGCGCGTTCCTGGTGTTCACGGGCATCAAGATGTGGATGATTGCCGACCAAACGCCCGACATCGCCACCAACCCGATCCTGAAGTTCCTGAAGCGCCATATGCGTGTGACGGAAGGCCTGCGCGGTAACGCGTTCGTAGTGACCGAGACCGACCCGGCCACGTCGAAGAAGGTGCGTTTTGCGACGCCGCTGCTGCTGGCCCTGGTGCTGATCGAGTTTGTGGACCTGGTGTTTGCGGTGGACTCCGTGCCGGCCATCTTCGCCATCACGACCGACCCGTTCATCGTCTACACCAGCAACATCTTCGCCATCCTGGGTTTGCGTGCGCTGTACTTTGCCCTGGCTGCCATGATTCACCGCTTCCATTACCTGAAGTACGCCCTGGCGCTTGTCCTGGTGTTCATCGGTACGAAGATTTTCCTGGTGGGCTTTATCGGCAAGGTGCCTGCCGTGATCTCTCTGGGCGTGACGTTCAGCCTGATCCTGGGCGGGGTGTTGTTCTCGCTGTGGAAAACCCGCTCGGCGGAACTGAAGACCCAGTAATCCTGCTTGAACCTGCAACCCGAAACCCGCCGGCTTGGCCCCGGCGGGTTTTTTCTTTCTGTGAAAGACATATTTATTGAATATGAATAGGCACCTATTTCTATATTTGTAATATGGATAAGCCAGGCGTAGAGTTCAGCCGTACATCGTCGTCCGGCAAGGAGCCGTCATGAGCAACAACAGTTGGTCCGCCAAGCAGTACTCCGCTTTTGAAAACGAACGCACCCGGCCGGTGCGCGATCTGGTGGCGGCCGTGCCGAATGACGCGGTCAAGGTTGCGGTGGACCTGGGGTGTGGCCCGGGCAATTCCACTGAGGTGCTGGCCAGCCGCTACCCGGACGCGAAGGTCACGGGTATGGACAGCTCGGAAGACATGGTCCTGGCCGCCCGCAAGCGCCTGCCCGCGCTGGAGTTCGAACTGGCCGATATCGCCACCTGGAATCCGCCGCAACAATACGACGTGATTCTGGCGAACGCCGCGTTGCAATGGGTGCCTGACCACGCCACGCTGTATCCCCGGCTGGTCAGCAAGCTGACGCCGGGCGGCATCCTGGCCGTACAAACGCCCGACAACATGGAAGAACCCGCGCATCGCCTCGCACGCCAGGTGGCGGGTGAAGCGCCGTGGGCCGCGAAAACGGGCGGCGTGAAGCACCCGCCGCGCCACAGCGCCGCCTGGTACTACGAGCTGCTGAAGCCGCATTGCGGCGTGCTGGACGTGTGGCGCACCACGTATCACCACCCGCTGGCGGGCGCTGCGGCCGTCGTTGAATGGTTCAAGGGCACCGCCCTGCGGCCATACCTGGACACGCTGGACACCGCCGAGCAGGCCAGCTTTCTGGCGCGCTATCAGGCGTTGATCGCCGAGGCCTATCCCGCGTTGGCCGACGGCACGGTGCTGCTGCCATTCCCGCGCCTTTTCATCGTGGCGGGGCCGAAGCAGGCGTAAGTGCGCAGTGGGGGGACGGGCGCGGGGCAGGGGCGTTTGGCTTGTGTGATAATGCGAACCATTAATAATTAGCCAGTGCCCCGCGCACGCCCCGACTGAGCCGTGCCCCCGTGCTTGAACGCTACTACCAAGAGTTGATCGGCTTTTTCACGCGTGCCTTGCGCTGCCGCGACAATGCGTCCGATGTGGTCCAGGAAAGCTATGCCCGCGTGCTGGGCCTGCAACTGCGGGCGGGCCTGCTGGCCGAGCCTCGGGCGTTGTTGTACCGGGTGGGCAAGAACCTGATCATCGATGACGCGCGCCGCAAGCGCGCCGAACAAGCCATGTTGGACACGCTGGCGGTGGTGGCGCCGGCCATCGCGCCGGGCGCCGACCGCGTCGTCAGCGCGCGCCAGGAAGCCGAACGCTTGTTGGCGCGCCTGGCCGTCATGCCCCGCAAGCGGCGCGAGGTTTTTCTGATGGTCCGCGTTTATGGCCACACGCACGCCGAAACCGCCCAGCATCTGGACTTGAGCATTGCCGCCGTCGAAAAGCACGTGGTGCGCGCGGTGATGGGCTGCGCGGGGTGGCAGGAAAAGCAGGAAGGGCGCAACAAGCCGCCCGTGCCGCATACGCAGGAAGCGCGAAGCCAGCACGACGGGGCGGGCCATGCATCGTCCTGACAGCTTGCTAGACCCCACGCCGGCAATGGTCGAACGGGCCGTGATCTATCTCACCCGCATGGCGGGTGGCGATGCGGCCACGGCCGACAAGGCGCGCCGGCATCGGGATGCCTGGTTGACGCAAGACGTCCGCCATCAAGCCGCCTGGGTACGCGCCGAACGATTGTGGGCCGCCGATGGCGCCGTTCGGGATGCGTTGCAAGCCTTGCTGCCGAAGCCCGATGCAGTGTCACCCGGCCGCCGCGCCGTGCTGCGCGCCTTTGTGGGCGGTGGGCTGGCCGTGGGGCTGGGCGCGTTGCTGCGCTGGCAAGAGCCGCAGCCGCTGTATCGGCTGGGCATTCAGACTGCGCGGCGCGAAGTGCGCTCGTTGGGCTTGCCGGATGGCACGCGGGTGGACGTGGACGCCGGCACGCATGCCAACGTCGCTTACTACCCCGACGCGCGCGAATTGATGCTGACGCAGGGGCAGGTCTATCTGGACGTGCGCAACGATGCCGGCCGGCCGTTCGTGGCGCGCACGCCGTGGGGCACGGTCAGGGTGGTGGGCACCGCGTTCAGCGTCAGCGCGCGCGCGGGCGTCATGCGCGTGCAGGTGGAACGCGGGCTGGTGCGGGTGTGGGGGCGCGACGGTTCGGGCGATGGCGTGCTGTTGCAGCCCGGCCAGACGGTGCGCACGTCGCCAGCCGGTCTGGAACCGGTGCGAAATGTGCCGGACGGCACGCATGACGCCTGGCGGCAGGGCTGGCTGATGTTCGACGCCACGCCGCTACCCGAGGCCGTGGCGCAGTGGAACGCGTGGCGCGATGAGCCGATCGTGCTGGCCGCCGACCCGGCATTGCAAACGATGCGCGTGACGGGCAGTTTCCCCGCGCGCGAACCGGGCCAATTCCTGGCCGTGCTGCCCAGTGTGTTGCCGGTGTCCGTGCAGGCGCTCGCCGAAGGCGGCACGCGCATCGTTCGCCGTATTCGCGCCGGCGAAAAATAATTGTCCGGTTGCGCGCGGCTCGTTCGTTTTCATGGTCAGAACCTTCCCTAGGACTGACCATGAGCCACCTTCATTCCCCTTCCCACGCCTTGATCCGCACGCTGTTCGCTGCGGCCATCGGCGTGGCCAGCGCCGCCGCGGCCGCCCAGGGCGCAGCGGTTGACGTGAACCTGCCGGCAGGGGCGTTATCGCAATCGCTGAACACCTTGGCCCGGCAGTCGGGCACGCCGATTCTGGTGGATGCCAGCGCCGTGGCCGGCAAGACGGCGGGCGCTGTCTCCGGCCGCATGACCGCGCTGCAAGCGGTTCAGGCCTTGCTGGCCGGCACCCGCCTGAACGCGCTGGAGCAGAGCGGCGCCATTGTGGTCCGGCCCGCCGCCGATGAGGCCGCCACCTTGGAACCCGTGACGGTCACGGGCGCGGGCTTGGGCGAAAACGCCTGGGGACCGGCGCCGGGGCTGGTGGCCTCGCGCAGCGCCACCGGCACCAAGACCGACACCTCGATTCTTGAGAACCCGCAATCGGTCAGCGTCATCACGCGCAAGGAAATGGACGCGCGCAATGTGCAGACGGTGACCGAAGCCATCCAGTACACGCCGGGCGTCTCGGTGGACCAACTGGGCATGGACAACCAGATCGAATGGATCTCGCTGCGCGGCTTCAGTTCGCCGTCGTCGTATCTGGATGGGCTGCGTCTGGGGCCCATCTGGCAAAGCGAACCCTTCGGGCTGGAACGGGTGGAAGTGCTGCGCGGGCCGGCGTCCGTGCTGTACGGCGAAAGCGGCCCGGGTGGCCTGACGGGCATGGTCAGCAAGCGGCCATCCGCCGAGCGCGCGGGCGAAGTGCAATTGCAGGCCGGCAATCAAGACCGCTTTCAAGGCGCGGTGGACCTGACGGGCCCGATCGGCGAAACCGATGAATGGCTGTATCGCGTGGTGGCCTTGCAGCGCGACAGCAATACCGCCGTGGACTACGTGAAGAACGACCGCGTGTTCATCGCGCCGTCTTTGACGTGGCAGCCCAGCGCCGCCACGCGCCTGACCTTGCTGACGCAGTACCAGCGCGACAAGATCGGATTCTTGCCGCAGTACCTGCCGGCCGATGGCACGCTGCGCGACAACCCCCATGGCAGCGTGCCGCGCAACCGCTATGTGGGCGAGCCCGACCGCGAACACTATCTGCGTGACCAGACGGCGGTGGGCTACACGCTTGAGCACACGTTCAACGACACGTTCGCGTTCACGCAGAACGCGCGTTATGCGCGGGTGCATCAGGAGTTCGATACCGTCACCGGCAACGGCTTGCTGGCCGACCGCCGCACGCTGCGCCGCCGGCTGTTCGATGCCGACCAGACGTCTTACGACATCACCCTCGACACGATGCTGACCTCGCGTTTTGCCACCGGCCCGCTCACGCACACGCTGCTGACCGGCGTCGATTATTCGCGTCAACGCTATGACAGCTTGAACTGGATTTGCGGCACCGCCGAATGCGCGCCGCCCATCGACCTGTTCAACCCGGTTTACGGGCAGACCATCCAACGCCCCGACTTGCCCGTGACCGACGCCTTGCAGCATCAGGAACGCTTTGGCGTCTATGCGCAAGACCAGATCCGTCTGGGCCGTTGGGCGTACACGCTGGGCGGGCGCTGGGACCGCGTGCGCCAAAGCATGATGGACCGCTTGTCCGACACCAACACGCGTAGCGCCGATCACGCATTCACGGCGCGCGTGGGGGCGGCGTACCTGTTCGACAACGGCGTCACGCCTTACGCCAGCTATACGGAATCATTCCAGCCGACATCGGGCCTGATCTATCCCAGCTCGCCCGCCAAGCCGACGACTGGCCGCCAGTACGAAGTGGGCATCAAATACGAACCGGCTGGCCACAACAGCTTTGTCGGCATCGCGCTGTTTGACGTGGCGCAACGGAACATGGCGACGACCGATCCGGTGAATCCGGGCTACATCGTGCAGTCCGCCGAAACCCGCGTGCGGGGCGTCGAGCTGGAAGGCAAGCTTGCGCTCAGCCGCCAACTGAGCGTGCTGGCGTCCTACACCTACACCGATGCCGAATACAAGCGCAGCAACGATGGCTACGAGGGCAACCAGGTCAGCATCACGCCGCGCCAGCAAGCGTCTGCGTGGGTGGACTACGCGTTCACGGATGCGCTGGCGGGCCTGTCCGCGGGCGCAGGCGTGCGCTATGTGGGCAAGCGCTACGGCAACGCATCCAACACCATCGAACTGTCGTCCTACACGCTGGTGGACGCCGCCTTGCGCTATGACCTGCGCACCTTCGGCGGCCAGTGGCGCAACGCGTCCGTGGCGCTGAATGTGAACAACCTGTTCGACAAGGATTACGTCGGCGTTTGCCTGAGCAACACGCGCTGCTACTTCGGCGCGCCGCGCACGGTCATGGCAACGCTGACGTATCGCTGGTAACGCGGGGCCGAAGGGGCGGCGCTGTCAGGCGGCTGCCGGCCCTTCGGACTTGTCCGCGAAGTATCGCGCGGGTGTCTTGCCCAGCGTCTTCTTGAACATCGTGATGAAGGCGCTGACGGATTCATAGCCCAGGTCGTCGGCGGTGCGCTGCACCGACACGCCCGCCGACAAGCGCTGCAAGGCCAGGATCAGGTGCAACTGCTGGCGCCAGCGTCCGAAGCTCATGCCGACTTCCTGCTGCACCAGCCGCGCCAGCGTGCGTTCGCTCATTGCGACGCGCTTGCCCCATTGCGCCACCGTGCTGCGGTCGGCGGGGTCGGCGTTCAACGCGCTGGCGATTTCGCGCAGGCGGGGGTGATCGGAAAGCGGCAGATGCAGATGTTCTGCGGGCATGCGCCGCAATTGTTCGATCAGCACATCGGCCAGCTGGCGGTTGGCGGGCGTTTCCATGTCGGGTTCAGACAGCGCGGACAAGTGCACGATCAGCTCGCGCACCAGCGGCGTGATCGTCAGCGTGCAGCAGTGGTCCGGCAGGCCGGCCACGTCGGCCGGCACAAACAGAAAGCACACGCTGGCATTGGCGGTGACGCGATTGCTGTGCGGCATGCCGCCCGGAATCCACACGCCACATTGCGGCGGCACCATCCACAACCCTTGCGGCACCGAGCACGTCACGCCGCCGCGCAGCGCCAGCACCAGCTGACCCATGTTGTGGTGATGCGTGGGGGATTCGTTGTCCCGATCCGCCGCATTCACCGGCATGGCGAAGGTGCGCTGCGTGGGGGAATCGGTATTGAAAGGAGTGGACGGGATGGGGTTCAGGCGCATCGGAAGCCGCGCGTAGTGAGCCACGCTTAGGGTTGGCAGGATTTAAGGATAGTTTGTCATTGTCTCGAAATTCGGTAAAGCCGCGCGTGGGTAAGCTCGGCGGCATGACTCGAAATCCCTCTCCCTCTTTACGTTCCGGCAGCCGGCTGGTGTGGCTCCTGCTGGGCATTCTTTGCATCGCGATGGCGTTGCGCGCGCCGGTGACAGGCGTGGCGCCGCTGATCAGCATGATCCGCGAACAGCTCGGCCTGTCTTCGACGGCGGCAGGCATGTTGATTACCTTGCCGCTGTTGGCGTTTGCGGTGGTCTCGCTGTTTGCTGCGGGGCTTGCGCGCCGCTTCGGGCTGGAGCGCACCTTGTTCGGCGCGCTGCTGCTGATTGCCGCCGGCATCGTTGTGCGCATACAGGGCGCGGCGTGGGGCTTGTATGCGGGCACGGCGATCATCGGTGCGGGCATCGCCATTGGCAACGTGTTGCTGCCCAGCCTGGTCAAGCGCGATTTTCCGCAACGCGTGGCCGGCATGACGTCGGCCTATGTGTTGACGATGGGCATCGCGGCGGGCGTGGCGTCGGCTATCGCGATTCCGCTGGCCAATTTGTCGGCGGACGGCTGGCGCTTTTCAACGCTGTGCTTGTTGGTGGTGCCGGTAGTAAGCATGCTGCTGTGGCTGCCGCAGCTGGCGCAGCACACGGCGCCTGCGTCCACCACCACGCACGCGCCGCACGGCGGCCGTCTGTGGCATTCGCCGCTGGCGTGGCAGGTGACCTTGTACCTGGGCATCAACTCGTTTGTGTTCTATGTGGGCGTGAGCTGGCTGCCCGCCATCTTGCGCGACGCGGGCTATTCGGCGGAACGCGCGGGGTCGCTGCATGGGCTGCTGCAATTGATGTCGGCGGGTCCGGCGCTGTTTATGGCGCCCGTGGTGCGCCGCATGAAGGATCAGCGCGGTGCGGCGTTCTGCTCGGCCGCGGCGTCAGTCGTTGCATTCACCGGCTTGATCGTCGCGCCCGGCTGGGCCACGTTGTGGATCGTGCTGCTGGGCTTGGGCACGGGCGGCGGCATCATTCTGGGCTTGGCGTTTGTGGGCCTGCGCGCCAGCCATGCGCAGCAGGCGGCCGCGTTGTCGGGGATGGCGCAATGTGTCGGCTATCTGTTCGCCGCCACGGGCCCCGCGCTGGTGGGGGCCATGCATGACCGCCTGGGCGGATGGGGCGTGGCGTTGGGCGTGTGCGCGGCCTTGTGCGTGGCGATGGCCATCATCGGCCTGTACGCGGGCCGCGCGATTCAGATCGGCGGGTTCCGCGCGCATTGATGCGGGCGGTGATTACGGCCCCGGCTCCGCATGCGCCTTCCATAGCTGTACCAGCGTGTCGGGCGCAACGGCTTCAGGTACATCGAAACTGATGGCCGTTCCTTCGTCGCGGTCCATCACGATCTCGATATGAAAGTAGCGCTGGTCGCCGCCAGCCTGCCCGCATTCAGGCACCGCCAACGGGGCCGCGCGTTGCAGCACATCGCACACTTCCTGGCGCACGCCGGGCGGGCAGGTGGCCAGATTGATGCTGCGCGGCTGCGTCAGGCCAGGCAGATACGCCACGCCGCCTTCGCGTGTCAGCCGCACCAGCAGCGCAAGATCCAAGGAGGGCAGTTCGATCATGTCAGGACTCCTACGGCGGCCCAGGCTTGTTTGACCGCGCGCTGCATGGCGGCGTCAAAGCGTTCGGTGGCCACGGTGACGGTCAGCGCGGCGAAGGTCTTGAAGTCGGCGTCGTGACGCAACCGCTTGTCGCACAAGGTGTCGTACCAGACGCGCCCCGCGCTTTTCCACGCGGGGCCGTCCAGCGTTGTGGCGGCCAGGAAAAACGCGCGGTTGGGGATGCCGGAATTGATGTGGACGCCGCCGTTATCGCGTGGCGTGTCGACGTAGTCGCGCATGTGCGCGGGCTGCGGGTCTTTACCCAGCACCGGGTCGTCATACGCGCTGCCGGGTTCTGACATGGAGCGCAGCGCGCGGGCGCTGACTTTTTCTGTGAAGAGCCCCGCGCCCACCAGCCAGTCTGCCTGGCGCGCGGATTGCCCCAGGGAATATTGCTTGACCAGTGCGCCGAAGACATCGCACAGCGATTCGTTCAGCGCGCCAGACTGGCCTTGATAGAGCAAGGCGGCTTCGGCGTCGATGACGCCGTGCGTGAGTTCGTGGCCGATGATGTCCACCGCAACGGTGAAGCGGTTGAACACTTCACCGTCGCCATCGCCAAACACCATCTGCGCGCCGTTCCAGAACGCGTTGTCGTAGTCATCGCCGTAATGCACGGTGCCCACCAGCGGCAGGCCGTGGCCGTCGATGGAATGGCGTTTGTAGATGTCCCAGAAAAGCTTGTAGGTAGCGCCCAGATGCGCATAGGCCTCGTCTACCGCGACGTCGCCGCTGGCGGGGCGGCCTTCGGCGCGGATCAGTGTGCCGGGCAGCGTGGTGCTGTTGTTTGCATCGTGGACGGCGCGCTGCGGCGTGCCTGGGGGCGAGGGCGGAGTCGTGGGCGCGAGCGTTGCACGCGGCGGCTGCGTGGCCATTTCGCGCAAGCCGCGCTGTTGCTGGTCAATGATCAGGGTCTTGACGGCGGGCATGCTGACACGGGCGTCGGTATGCTGCGCCAGGCGGTCCAGCACATACGGGGGGATCACGCCGATCAAGGGGGTGGACTCGGAAGGACGTGGCATTCGGGTCTCCGTCTTTCAGCGCCGGCGCCATGCCGGCGCGCGAAACTTGACGGTAGCAGATCAAAGAAGGGCGATGACGTAACAGTCTGCGGCCTGATGCGAGCAAAGCGTGCGCCTCGACAGCGGGGCCGCCTTCCGGTACTTTCGCGGGCGTTCCCATGCCGGCCCTACCCATGCAAACCCCTGATTACCGCATCCACACCATCACGCTGACGCCCACGCATCTGCAATTGACGCTGGCTAATGGCCAGACCTTGTCAGAGCCCATCCAGCGCTACATCCGCCTTGAGAAAGCCACGCCCGCCGAACGCGAGCAATGGCAGTTGGTGGATGACGGCCATGGCGTGGTGTGGCCCGCGCTGTGGGAACCGTCGCCCCAGGGCATGCTGAATGTGCTCGACATCTTATGGGACCAGCGCTATGAAAAAGCGATGGCCGCATTGCAGGCGGCCGACTGGAAGCTCGACCGCCTGCCCTTGATCGAGCAGGAGCTGGTGGCGCTGTGGCGCATGGAGGCCGACATCAACAATGGCGGCTTCATGCAGTTTCTGTGCAACTGGGGCGACCCGACGTGCCAACTGGCGTTGCAGGCATTAACGAAGATCGGCGCCACGCATATGCTGGCCGTGCTGTCACGCATGCGCGGGCTGATCGACCGCTTTGAAGCCTCGCCCGACGTCATCGAATTGAACGATATCTACGGCGCCATGACCGAGGCGGAGCAAGAGGAAATGGAGACGTTGGACCACGCGTTTTGGGACTATCCCGACGCCTTGTCGCGCCTGGGGTTGCGGCATTACGGAGCCTGAAAACACCGCTTTTTGCATGCCTCGCAACGTTCGGAAAAGTCTGGCAACAATGGTGGCGTTTTCAATGCGGATTCCGTCCCGATCACGGGATAGAATCCGGTGCTTCTTTCCCGGGGGGGACTCGCGATGCGTTATTTCCTGATCTTGGTGGGGGCGGCCGTGGTCGCCTATTTGCTCGCTCGTGGCATCGCGGCCGTGTTCTCGGACCGTAAACGTACAAAATCAGACAGGGACTCAAAGTGAAGCCGACAGATATCCAGATGGTCAAGACGATCGGCGCGGTCAAACCGCGCAACGTGAAGGTCGCCATTGTGGCCGTCATTCTGTTTTTCCTGATCTTGTTCATGGCGTTCGGTTCGTGGTTCCAGGTGGACCAGGGCGAGCGCGGCGTGGTGCTGCGCAATGGCAAGCTCGTGCGCGTGTCGGACCCGGGCCTGGATTTCAAGACGCCCTTCATCGATGACGTGCGCACGGTATCGGTGCGCGACCACACCTTTGTGTTCGAAAAGCTCGAAGCCTATAGCTATGACCAACAGCCCGCGCACCTGCGCGTGTCGGTCACGTACCGCGTGCCGCCGGAGCACGTGGCCGAGCTCTATTCGGAATACGGCACCATCGACAATCTGCAAATGCGCGTGCTGGAACGCAAGACGCCCGACGCCGTGAAGAACGTGTTCGGCCAGTACACCGCCGTGCGCGCCATTCAGGAACGCCAGAAGCTGGGCCTGGATGTGAACAGCGCGGTGCTCAAGGCCATGGACGGCGCGCCCGTGCAAGTGGTGGGCGTGCAGATCGAAGAAGTGGGTTTCTCGCAAGCCTATGAGCATTCGATTGAACAGCGCATGCTGGCCCAGGTGCAGATTGAAACCACGCGCCAGCAAAAAGAAACGGCGATGATCACCGCCGAGATCCAGGTGGTGAAGGCGAAGGCCGAAGCCGATGCGCGCCGCCAGCAATTCACGGCCGAAGCCGATGGCATCCGCATGCGCGGTGAAGCCGAAGCAGCCTCGATTCGCGCCAAGGCCGAAGCGCTGGCCGCCAACACCAATCTGGTGAGCCTGAACGCCGTTGAGAAGTGGGACGGCGTGCTGCCAGCCACGCAAGTGCCGGGCGCCGCGCTGCCGTTCATCGGCATCAAGTAAGCCATTCGCGCAGACGGGACCTGGTCCCGTCTTGCCGCATCCCTATCTGCCCGCCGTTGCTTTCCCGCTGCTTTTGCCTTGCTTTCCCGGCCTGATTCGCGCCCGGCGCGATCACCCTAGGGATTTCCCTCTGTCAAGAATCGCAAAGCGGGAGCATGGTGAATGCATAAGCACACGGAGCACGCTTTACGATCAAGCAGCGCCGGACGATATCGCGGGGCTGGCGCGCTTGCCAATAAGCTTCAGCATAGGGAGACATGGATGTCTCAGTTGGATTGGACGTCTGGCGATACCGCGCCGGATCGGCAGGGCTACTACGAAACACGCTTCGATACGGGACGCACGGCCATCACGCTATACAGCGTGCTGGGCTGGATGCCGGTGAAGACGCCCGGCAACATGGTGGGATGGCGGCCGTTGCCGCCCGCGGCCGAGAGGGAAGAGGCCGAGCGCCATATCCAGGAACTGCGCGCGGCGCAGAGCCATATCCCGATGGATTACTAGCCGGACCCACCGGGGCTGGAAAACAGCAGTTGCGATAATGAGAATTATTTGTAAAATTCGCAACCCTGTCCTTTCGCGCCCTCCGTCCGGAACATGTCCCGCTCTTCCTCGCCTCGCAGTGGCTGGCTCGCCTATTACGACGAGCTGGTGGGCGTATGGAGCCGCCGCACGGGCAACCGGCACGACGCCGAAGACGCCGCGCATGACGCCATTGAACGCCTGCTGAAGGCGGACGCCAGCGTGGCGCTCAAGGCGCGCGGCTATTTATTCCAGGCGGCCGGGCATCGCTTGATTGACCGCTGGCGGCGGCAGGACCGCGCCGAACACGTGCCGCTGGACGAGCTGAACGACGCCGATCAATTGATCGTGGATGACCCCGATGCGCCCGTACGCGCGGCGCGGCTGGCCGACGACCTGGCCAAAGTCCTGGCAGAATTGCCCCCCAAGTGCCGCGAGGCCTTTGTGCTGAACCGCATCGAAGGCTGGACGCAGGCCGAGGTGGCGGTGCATATGGGCCTGTCCAAAAATATGATCGAGCGCTACGTCATGCGCGCCATTGAACATGTGCGCGACCGGCTGCGTGAATACACTCCATGACGATGTCTTCCTTCAACGACCGCGATGATCCGCGCGACCCCGCCACCGCCGCGTGGTGGTTTGCGCGCTGGCATTCGGGTGAACTGACGCGCCGCGACCGGCGCGCGTTTGCCCGGTGGCGTCGCGACCATCCCGAGCGCGCGCGTGAGTTCGACCGCATGCAGCAGTTGGGGGCGGCGGCTGCCGGTTTGCCGCGCGATCAGGTCGAATCTTTGCTGGGCGGCCCGGTGCCGGCGCGGCCGGGGTTGCGGTCGGGCTGGCGATCGGGGGCTCGCGAGGGGTTGCGCGCAGGCGTCAGGCGCAGCCAGCGTCAGTTCGCCCTGCGCGCCGCGTTCGCCTGTGCGGGCTTGGCCGCCGTGGGGTTAGGCGTGTGGTGGAGCCTGCCGGTGGAAGCGCCAACCTTCACCGCCGCGATCAGCACCGAGCGGGGTGAACGCCGCCAGCTGACCTTGCCCGACGGCTCCGTGCTGGACATCAATGGCGGCACGCAGGCGCGGGTCTTGCTGTACGCCGCCCGCCGCGACGTGGTGCTGGACAGCGGCGAAATCAACTTCACCGTCAGCCCCGATGCGGCGCGCCCCTTCATTGTTGATGCCGGCAGCGGCGTGGTGCGCGTGACGGGCACGGTGTTCGACGTGCGCCGCGATGCGAATCAAGTGGCGGTGCTGGTGGAGTCTGGCACCGTGCAGGTGTCGGGCGGGCATTGGTGGAACCTGGGCCACGCGGTGCTGCGCGCGGGGCATGGCATCCGCGTGCCGGGCAGCGGGGCAATCGGCGTGCCGGCGCCCGCCGATGTGCAAACCGCCACCGCCTGGCGCGACGGCCGCGTGGTGTTCAAGAACGCCACGCTGACGGAAGTCGTGTCCGAGATGAACCGCTATCTGGCCACGCCGCTGCGTCTGGCCGATGACAAGGCCGGCCGCTTGCGGGTGTCGGCCTCCTTTACGCTGGACMGCCCCGAGGCGCTGGTCGACGCCTTGCCGTCGATTGCCCCGGTGCGCCTGACGCCGCACCCTGGCGGCCCGATCGACATCCAGCGGCGTCAGGACGACCCCAGCGCTGTTACAAAATAAATGAAAATGAGATTCAGGTTTATCTGCGTTTGAAGCGTTCTACGAAGGAAGGCCCTGGCGCCGTATGTGATTGATTGGCCCGCGCCGCTCCCAACGTCGAACCCAAACAGCAGGTAGTTGTGACTCTCTCAGCAGACAAGACCCCCCAGGCGGTGACCCGCCGCGCCAGCGCAGCCCCGCGCTTCATGCTCTCTTCGCTGGCGTTGGCGCTGGCGTGCGCCTTGAGCGCGGCCCCCGATGCGGCCATTGCGCAAAGCGCTGCCGTGTCGATCAACATCGGCGCGCAGCCGCTGGGCGATGCGCTGATGCAATGGGCGGCGCAGACCAAGGTGCGCGTCTTCTATGCGCCCGACGTGGTCGCGGGCTTGAGCACGCGCGGCCTGCGCGGCAGCCTGGCCCCCGAGGAAGCCTTGCGCGGCCTGCTGCAAGGCACGGGCGTGGCGTACCGCTGGCAGGGCGACAGCATCATCCTGACGCGCGACGGCGGCGTCACCAGCCTGGCGCCCGTGACGGTGCTGGGCAATTCCGATCCGTCGGTGACCGAAGGCACGGGCTCGTACACCACGCCCGCATCGTCGGCGGCCACCGGGCTGACGCTGTCGCTGCGCGAAACGCCGCAGTCGGTCAGCGTGGTGACGCGCCAGCGCATCGAAGACCAGAACCTGCGTTCGCTCGACGAAGTGATGGGCAACGTGGTGGGCGTGCAGGTGGTCAGTGAAGACTCGGACCGCACCGACTTCTGGTCGCGCGGCTTCTACATCGACAGCCTGCAATACGACGGCGTGCCCACCACCATTGGCCTGTCGATGTATGGCGAGTCGGACAACGATTCCTTCATCTACGACCGCATCGAAGTCGTGCGCGGCGCAACGGGCCTGATGACCGGCGCAGGCAACCCCGGCGCGTCGATCAACCTGGTGCGCAAACACGCCAACAGCAAGACGTTCACGGGCTCGGTCAGCGCCGGCTTTGGCTCGTGGAATCAGTACCGCGGCACGGTCGATATGTCGACGCCGTTAAACGAGGAAGGCACGGTGCGCGCGCGCATGGTGGCGCTGTACCAGGGCCGCGATTCCTACATCGACCTGTATCACGCCAACAAGAAAGTGTTCTACGGCGTGATCGACGCCGACCTGACGCCGAACACGCGGCTGAGCGTGGGTGCAGACTACCAAGACAAGCGCCCGCGCGGGTCCACCTGGGGCAGCTTGCCTGTGGTGTTCAGCGACGGCACGCAGACGGACTGGCGCCGGTCAAAGACCACGGCGGCCGACTGGACCTATTGGCACACCACCAACCAGACGATGTTCGCCACGCTGTCGCACCGCTTTGAAAACGATTGGGAAGTGAAGGCCGACTGGTCGCAACGCAAGAGCAAGTACGACGCCAAGCTCTTGTACCTGTACGGCGCGCTGGACCGCGAGACCGGCACGGGCCTGCGTGCGCTGCCGGGCTACTGGAATTCCTACGCGCAGCAAACGTCGCTGGACCTTCAGGTGAAGGGCCCGTTCAATCTGCTGGGCCGTAAGCACGAAGTGGTGGTGGGCGCGATGCGCAGCCGCTACGGCGAAGACTTCTACCGCTACGGTTTCGATAGCTCCACACTGGCCAGCACCGGCAACTTCTACCAATGGGACGGCTCGTTCGCGCAGCCCACATGGACGGCCTCTACGCTGCGCGACACGGTCACGCATCAAACGGGCACCTATGGCGCGGTGCGCTGGTCGCTGACGGATAACCTGACGGCGATCACGGGCGGCCGGTACGCCACGTGGAAGTCCAAGTCGGACACGCGCGACCAGAAAGACTCGCAGTTCATTCCCTACGCGGGCGTGGTCTACGACATCAACGACACGTACTCCACCTACGTCAGCTACACCGACATCTTCCAGCCGCAAGACAACCGCGACCGCAACGGCACGTACCTGGACCCGGTGCAAGGCAAGAACTATGAAATCGGCGTCAAGGGCGAATACCTGGACGGCAGGTTGAACACGTCCATCGCGCTGTTCAAGGTCAAACAGAGCAAGGTCGCGGTGCTGGATGGCGATGCGCTGGTGCCTGGCTCGTTCGAACAGGCCTACACCACCGCCGATGGCGTCACGACCAAAGGCGTCGAGCTGGAAGTGAGCGGGCAGTTGGCGCCGGGCTGGAACGCCTACGCGGGCGGCACGTACTACACCAGCCGCGATGCCGACGGCGTGTCGGTCAACACCGAGCGCCCGCGCGCCATGGCCAAGCTGTTCACCACTTACCGCTTGCCGGGCGACTGGAACAAGCTGACCGTGGGCGGCGGCGTGAACTGGCAGATATCGACCTACAGCGAAGTCAGCGCGGCCGGCGGCACCGTCACCGCCAAGCAAAAGGCCTACGCCATCTACAACCTGATGGCGCGCTACGACTTCAACTCGACCTTGTCCGCGCAGGTGAACCTGAACAACCTGTTCGACAAGAAGTACTACCTGGGCGGCGTGGCCAACCAGGTCTACTACGGCGAACCCCGCAGCGTGTTCGTGAACCTGACCGCGAAGTTCTGACGATGCGCGGGGCGGCGTGATTCGGGGCCGGATCACGCCGCCGTCAGCGGGAGGGGGCGGGCGTCAGGCGGCTACGGCGGGCACGAAATCCTGCCCTTGAAAACGATTCGAAGATATCTATAATTGCGAATCATTTTCATTTTGTTTGAGCATCTGGCGGCGACGCCGGGGGCGCACCCGCCATGTCTTCTCCTTCCTACGCCCCGCATGCCGAGGTGCAAACCGTCTATCAGGCGCATCACCAGTGGCTGCGCGGCATGCTGCAACGCAAGCTGGGTAATGCGTCCGATGCGGCTGACGTGGCGCACGACACGTTCGAACGGCTGATCCGCGCCAATGTGCGCGAACCGCTCGCCGAACCGCGCGCCTATCTGCGCACCATCGCCACGCGTCTCCTGATAGGCCGCGCCCGCCGCGCCGCGCTGGAAACCGCCTATGCGGAATCCCTGGCGTTGCAACCGGTGGCGGTGGAACCTTCTGTTGAAGCGCGCGCCTTGATCCTGGAAGCGCTGGAACAAGTCTGCGAATTGCTCGACACCCTGCCCATGACCAGCCGCCGCATCTTCCTGATGGCGCAGGTGGATGGCATGTCTTATGCCGAAATCGGCCAGCAATTGGGCCTGACGCCCAACGCGGTGCAGAAGTCGCTGGCGCGCGCGCTGGTGCATTGCTACACGGCGGTGTACGGGTGAGCCACGGTTTGATGGAAGGCGCCAAGCTGCTGCGCCCACATGCGCCGGAAGCCGGCCGGATTGATCCCAAGATCGTGCGTCAGGCCGCCGACTGGTGGGCGCGTCTGCGCGAAGATGCCAGCGACGACGACCGCGCAAATTTCGAACGCTGGCGGCACGCGCAGCCGGCGCACGAGCTGGCCTGGCTGCGGCTGGTGGCATTGACGCGCGATGTGGATGCGGGCGTGGCCGAAGCGGGCCAAGACGTCGCGGGCCGCACCTTGCGGCAGGCGCCGCTGATCCAGTCGCGCCGCAACGCCATCCGCTGGATGGTGTCGGCGGCCGGTCTGGGCTTGGGCGCCTGGGCGGTGGGCGAACGCGGCACGATCCGCCGCCTGTCGGCCGACTTGCGCACGGGCACCGGCGAACGGCGGGCGTTGACCTTGCCAGACGGCACGCGGCTGGAACTGAACACCGCCAGCGCCGTTGACTTTCGCTACACCGCCAGCCAGCGCGAAGTGGTGCTGCGCGAAGGTGAAATTCTTGTCACCACCGCGCAAGACCGGCAGGGCCGGCCCTTCACGGTGCGCACGCGCAGCGGCATCCTGACGCCGGTGGGCACGCGGTTTGTGGTGCGGGATCTGGACGACGGCCGCGCCGTGCGCGTGGCGGTGCTGGAAGGCGCGGTGGATGTGCGCGGCCTGGACGCCGCTGATGCGCTCCGGCGCGTGCGGGCCGGCGAGCAGGCCGACTACTCGGCGGCAGGCGGCTTTGCGTTGCAAGCGCTGGAGCCCGCCACGTCCGCGTGGATCACCGGCATGTTGATCGCCAATGAAATGCCGCTGGCATCGTTCCTGCAAGACCTCTCGCGCTATCGGCCGGGCCGGCTGAGCTGTTCGGACGAGGCGGGGGCGTTGCGCGTGGTGGGCGCGTTCCCATTGGCGGACAGCGACAAGGTGCTGGCCATGCTGCAAGACGTGCTGCCCGTGCGTGTGCGCCAAATCACCCGCTATTGGGTGCGGGTGGGCCTGGCCTGACCCGGCGGCCCCGCCCGCAAGCAATGAATGTGTAACCGAAACGGCGGAACTCCCGATCTCGCGCTTCATGTAAGGAAAGCAGCCCGGATGCCTCCCAACACCCGAGCCTGCGCCCCTCCTTCTTGAGCCAGGAATCCCTTGATGTCTTCTCGCCCTGTACGCGCGGCGTCGCTTGCCCGCCTGCCTTCATCGCCTGTCCGTTTTTTGCCTGCCCGCATGTTGCCTGCCCGCATGTTGCCGCGTACCCGGTTGAGCATTGCGCTGCATCTGGCGCTGCCCGCCGTTGTGCTGGCGGCGCCGTGGCCGTCCGCCGTGCACGCGCAGGCAGCCGGGGCGCTTCGGCAATCGGTGAGCTTCAACATTCCGGCCGGCCCGCTCAGCGCCGCGCTGGGCGCGTTTGGTGTGCAGGCGGGCGTCATGGTGGCGTCCGACCCGGCGTTGACGGCCAACGCGCGCACCGAAGGCGTGTCGGGCACGTATGCGGTGGACGCGGCGCTTGAGCGTTTGCTGGTCGGCACCGGCCTGCAAGCCGTGGCGCGGCCCGATGGCGGGTATCGCTTGCGGCAAGCGTCCACGCCGGGCCAGGCGGCCACGCTGGCGCCCGTGACGGTGACGGGCAGCTACAACGCCACCACTGATGGCACGGGTTCGTACACGACGCCCGCCGTCACCATTGGCAAGAGCACGCAGGCGCTGAAGGACATTCCGCAGTCGATCACCGTGTTGACGCGCCAGCGCATGGACGACCAGATCATGACGAGCCTGCCGGACGCCGTGAACAACACGGCCGGCATGGTGGGCGTGCAGGGCGTGGGGCCGGGGGTGGCGATCAATGCGCGCGGCTTCCCGGTGGACCTGCTGCAATACGACGGCGTGGCCTTGCTGCGCAACAGCTACAGCCTGGGCAACTGGGAGCAGGACTCGCTGGTGTTCTATGACCGCGTGGAAATTCTGCGCGGCGCGGCCGGCCTGCTGCAAGGCGCGGGCAGCCCTGGCGGCGCAATCAACCTGGTGCGCAAGCGCGGCGGCGCGGAACCGTCGGTAGTGCTGTCGGGCAAGGCCGGTTCGTGGGACCACTACGGCTTGACGCTGGATGCGGGCGGCCCGCTGAACGCGGCGGGCACCTTGCGCGGCCGCGTCGTGGTGGACGAAGACCAAAGCCATTCCTTCGTTGACTACGTGTGGGACAAGACGCGCAACCTGTACGCCGCGCTGGACTTTGACGTTACCGAAGACACGACGGTGGGCATCGGCATCAGCAACCGGTACAGCCGCTCGCGTCCGATGTTCGTGGGCTACCCGCGCTATGCGGATGGCGGCGACATCGACCTGCCGCGCTCCACCTTCACCGGCTCCACCTGGAACCGCGCGAAGAACGATCAGACCATCTTCAACGCCGACGTCACGCACCGCTTCAACGACGCGTGGCGCTTCAAGCTGGCTGGCGTGGCCATGAACGAAAAGAACACGACGGTGCACCAGCGCGTGGCCGGAGAAGTGGAGCCGGACGGCAGTGGTTTGTCGTACGGCAATTTCGGGGTGGACTTCAACAGCAAGCAGCGCGGGCTGGACATGTCGGTAAACGGCAACTTCACCGCGCTGGGCATGCAGCAGGAAGTGGTGCTGGGCGCCAACTATTCGAAGCTGACCACGAACGACCGCTTCACGCGGGCGTGGGAAGACGGTGGCAACATCTTCGACCTGGATCACCATCGCCCGTGGCAGGACATCGACTCCATCGCCGCCGCCAGCGGCTATGACTCGCGCAGCAGCTACGACATCCGCCAGAAGGGCATCTACGGCACGTGGCGCGTCAAGCCCACCGAGTCCCTGGCGCTGATCGCGGGCGGCCGCGTCGGCTGGTTCGACTACACGTACACCGGCGGCGGCAGCTCCACGACGTCCAGCACGTCGGGCAAGTTCATTCCCTACGCCGGCATCGTGTATGCGCTGACCGATAACTGGTCCGCCTACACCAGCTACACCACCGTGTTTGAGCCGCAGACCGAACGCAGCCTGGACGGCAGCCTGCTCAAGCCCATCGAAGGCAACAACTACGAAGTCGGCATCAAGGGTGAACTGGCCGATGGCCGCATCAACACGATGCTGGCGCTGTTCCGCTACGACCACAAGAACCGTGCGGTCAACGACTACGCCGCCGGCTTTGCGTGCGACGGCTGGTACTGCTCACGCGCATCGGGCAAGGTGCGCAGCCAGGGCGTGGAAGCCGAAGTGTCGGGTGAAGTGGTCAAGGGCCTGGAGCTGTACGCGGGCTACACCTACAACACCACCAAGTATCTGAGCGACCCCGACAACCAGGGCAAGGTCTTCAACACCTGGACGCCCAAGCACATGCTGCGCCTGTGGGCCAACTACAAGTTGCCGGGCATGATGAACCGCCTGAGCGTGGGCGCGGGCGTCAACACGCAGACCGACACGATCAGCTCGGACCGCGAGTTCAAGCTGGCGGGCTTCACGATCTGGAATGCGCGCGTGGGCTATCAGGCTACGCCGGAACTGAGCATCGGCCTGAACGTCAACAACGTGTTCGACAAAAAGTACTACGTGCCGTCCTACAACACGTTGAGCAGCAATAACTACTACGGCCAGCCGCGCAACTTCATGCTGACGTTCCGCTACGCGCCGAAGCTGTGAACGCGGTGGCCGCCGCGGGGGGGCAGACGCCGACGCAGAGGCAAACGCAGAGGCAAACGCAAACGCAGCCGTGACCCTGCGGACGGGTCAGGCGGGGATCAGCGCGTGCACCTGGCGCGCCAGCTCGTCCAGAGAGAAAGGCTTGGGCAGCGTCGGCGCGCCGGGCTCGTCGCCTGCGCGGGCGCCCGATCCGGTGATGAAGAGCACCTTCAGATCCGGACGCAGCATGCGCCCCGCGTCGGCGACCTGGCGGCCGTCCATGCCACCGGGCAGGCCAATGTCGCAAATCAGCAGATGGATCGGGGCGGGCGCGGATAGCAGGCGCAGCGCGCTGGCCCCATCCACGGCGCTTAAGACGATGTAGCCCAGTTCGCTCAACGTTTCGCTGACGACGGCCATCACCGCCACATCGTCTTCCGCCACCAGCACCGTCAAGCCGGATGCGGCGCGCGGAGTTTGGCGTGGTACGCCGGGCTCGATGGGCGCTAACGCGGATTCCCCCCGCGGAAAGTACAGGCTCATCGCCGTTCCCATGCCCGGGCGCGACGTCACCTGCACCTGGCCGCCCGATTGCCGCACGAATCCGTATAGCAATGACAGGCCCAGCCCGGTGCCTTGCCCCGCCGACTTGGTGGTGAAGAAGGGTTCGAAAATACGATCCACGGTCTGCGGCGTCATGCCGCAACCCGTGTCCGTCACGGTCAGGCGCAGATAGTCGCCCGCCGGCAGCCCGCGCTCGTGCGCCTGGGCGTCGGCCAGCGTGACCTTGGCGGTTTCGATGCCCAGCCTGCCTTGGCCGGCCATCGCGTCACGCGCGTTCAGGCACAGGTTGAGCAGCGCGTTTTCAACCTGATGGGGGTCGACCCAGGCGGGCCATAGGTTGGGCTCGCAGTCCAGGTCGACGATGATGCGCGGGCCGACGCTTCGGCGCACCAGATCGTCCATGCCGCGCACCAGCTGATTGATGTCCACCGCCTGGGGATTCAGCGGCTGGTTGCGCGCAAATACCAGCAGGCGCTGCGTCAGCGCCGCGGCGCGGTCGGTATTGCGCCGGGCGGTGTCGATGTGCCGTTCCAGTTCCCCCAGCCGGTGCTGGGACAGCCGCAGGTTTAGCAGCTCAAGGCTGCCGGCGATTCCCATCAGCAGGTTGTTGAAGTCGTGCGCCAGCCCGCCCGCCAGTTGCCCGATGGCTTCCATTTTCTGGCTCTGCCGCAGGTTGTCTTCGGTCTGGCGAAGCGCTTCGGCCTGCGCGCGTTCGGCCAGGATGCGCGACGTGGTTTCAATGACGGTGTCGATCATGCCGACCACGACGCCATGCTCATCGCGCACGGGGCTGTAGCAGAACGTGAAGGTGGCTTCCTCGGCCTGGCCCGACCGCTGGAGGACCAGCGAATAGTCTTCGATGAACGTCGCTTCGCCCGCGAAAGCGCGGTCGGCGATGGGGCCGATCATGGGCCACGCTTCGCTCCAGACGTCGCTGAAGGGCCGGCCCAACGCCTCGGGTTTCGTACCGAGAATGGGCCTGAACGCGTCGTTGTACAGCGTGATCAGTTCCTTGCCCCAGACCAGGCAACAGGGGAAACGGGACGACAGCACCATACCGGTCGCCACGCGCAAGGCGCTGGACCATTCGGCGATTGGCCCAAGCGGCGTACAGGCCCAATCAAAGGTGGCGACCCGGCGTCCCATCTCGCCGCCGCCAGCGAGAAAGGAAAGCTCCGAGGATTCGTTCTGCATGACGTCATCAAGGCGGGAAAGGGGGCACTGATTTTATCCGAGCGCGGTTCGCAAAGGGGCGCGTAGCGTGGATAGGCGCTAGGCCGTCGATCATATAAAATAAAAATCGTTCCCATTTACAAATACCCGCCTGGTGCGCCGTGTCTCCGCCCGACTCCTCCCTGCCCGCCGAAACCGTCACGACGCTCTATCGTGACCACCATGGCTGGCTGTCGACCTGGCTGCGCAAGAAATTGGGCAACTCGTTCGACGCCGCCGACCTGGCCCACGACACCTTTGTCCGCCTGATGACCGGCCGCCGCAAGGCCGGCGCGGGTGCCGAGCCGCGCGCGCTGCTGACCCATATTGCGAAAGGCCTGGTGGTAGACCATTGGCGCCGCCGCGCGGTGGAAGACGCCTATCTGGCCGTCGTTTCCCAACTGCCCGCGCCCGAGGCGCCGTCGCCCGAAGTCCGGGCGCTGATCCTTGAAACGCTGCACGCCATTGACGCGACCTTGCGCACCTTGCCCGCCAAGACCCGCGAGATTTTTCTGCTGTCGCAATTCGACGGCATGGCCTATGCCGACATCGCGGCGCATCAACGCGTGTCGCTGGCTACCGTCAAGCGCCACATGCAGAAGGCGCTGACCGCTTGCCTGATCGCCTATCAGGTGCATGCATGAGCGGCGTCATTGACCCGGCGATCCTGGAAGAAGCGGCGGGCTGGCTCGTGCGCTTCCAGTCCGAAACCCTGTCCGCGTCCGACCAAGCGGCGTTTGAGCGATGGCGGCATCGCAGCGCCGCACATGGCGCCGCCTGGCAGCGCGTGGAAGCCATGCTGCGCGGCTTCGGGCAGGTGCCGCCCGGCATTGGCCGCGATACCTTGCGCCGGCTGGACCGCCCGGGCCGCCGGCAAGCCATGCGTGCGCTGGGGGCGTTGCTGGTGCTGGGGCCGGCGGGCTGGCTGGGATGGCGCGCGCTGCCGTGGCGTGAATGGGCGGCGGACGTGCGCACGGCCACCGGGCAACAGCGCCACCTGGCGCTGGCCGACGGCACGCGGCTGGTGTTGAACACGGCCAGCGCGGTCGACATTCAATTCACCCCCGAGCAGCGCGTGCTGTGGCTGCGCGCAGGAGAAATCCTGTTGACGACAGGCAACGACCCGTCGCCCACCTATCGCCCCTTCATCGTGCGCACCACGCAAGGCACCATCCGCGCGCTGGGCACGCGCTTCATGGTGCGCGACGAAAGCGCCAGCATACGCGTGGCGGTGTTTGACGGCGCGGTAGAGATTCGCCCGCAGGACGCGGGCGCTGCGGCGGTTGTGCTGCCGGCCGGGCAGCAGACGGTGTTCAACGCGCACGCCGTGGAGCCGCAGGCGGCGGTGGACGCGGGCGCGGCGTCGTGGGAGCAAGGCATGCTGGCCGTGCGCAACGGGCGGCTGGCCGACCTGGTGGACGAGTTGGCGCGGTATCGCCGGGGCGTCTTGCGTTGCGATCCGGCGGTGGCCGACCTGCGCGTATCGGGCGCGTTCCCGCTGGCCGACATCGATGGCAGCCTGCGCCTGCTGGAAAAAACGCTGCCGGTGCGGATCAGCCGGGTCACGCCGTTCTGGACGACGGTGGCGCCACGCGCCGCCGTTACACATTAATTGCCCATTGGCTGATACTTTTTTTCGCTTCGTCCGGTGTACCGGGTGAATCGTCGCAACACGCGAGTCACCCCGTCATCAACGAAGGATCGTTTCATGGTTTCCCGACTTTCCCATTTGCCGCGCCTGCCCCGTAGCAAGGCCATTCTGTCGCCGCTAGCGGCGATGACCCAGGCCACCGGAATGGGGCTGATACTGCTGGCGGTGGCAGGCGCGCCAGCGACGGCGGAGGCGGCGAAGCCGGCAGCCGATGCTGCGGCAGCCGATGTTGCGGCGGCCGATGCCGCGGCAGCCGGTGCTGCGGCCGATGCCGCGGCAGCCGGTGCTGCGGCCGATGCCGCGGCAGCCGGTGCTGCGGCCGATGCCGCGGCAGCCGGTGCTGCGGCCGATGCCGCGGCAGCCGGTGCGACAGCCGGTGCTGCGGCGGATGCGCCATCGGCTGCGGCTCGCCAGACATACACCATTGCCGGTGGCCCGCTGGGTGACGTGCTGGCGCAGTTTGCAGCCGCGGCCGGCGTGCCGCTGTCGTTCGACCCGGCGCTGGTGGCGGGGCGACACAGCGCGGGCTTGTCGGGCGCCTACACCGTGCGCGAAGGCTTCGCGCGCCTCTTGGCCGGGTCGGGCTACGCCTTGGCCGAGCAGGGCGCGGGCGCATATTCGCTGCGCAAACTGCCGGCAGGCGAGGGCGATGCCGCGACCCTGCTGCCCAGCATCACCGTGGCGGGCGCGGGGGTCAGCCCGTCGGCATTGCCTTCTGAATACGCAGGCGGCCAGGTCGCGCGCGGCGGCCGTCTGGGCCTGCTGGGTAATCGCGACGTCATGGACACGCCGTTCAACATCACCAGCTACACGTCGGAATTGCTGGCGAACCGCCAGGCCGTGACCTTGGCTGACGCGTTGAACGCCGAACCCTCGGTGCGCTTTACCGGCCAGATCGGCGGCGTGACCGATTCGTTCTACATCCGCGGCTTTCCCATCGGCGAAGGCAATCTGGGCGAAATCGCGTTTGACGGCGTGTACGGCGTCGCGCCGAACTATCACGTCTTCACCGACTACATCGAACGCGTCGAAGTGCTGAAAGGGCCGGCGGCATTGCTCTACGGCATGTCGCCCAACAGCGGCGTGGGCGGCGTCATCAACATGGTGCCCAAGCGTTCGCTGCCGCAAGACCTGACGCGCCTGTCCGCCGACTACGTGGGCGATTCGCAATTCGGCGGACGCGTTGACCTGAGCCGCCGATTTGGCAACGACGGCGAATGGGGCGTGCGAGTGAACGGCATGCATCGCCAAGGCGACACGCCGCTGGACAACCTGTATTCCCGCACCGACATCGGCGCCTTGTCGCTGGACTATCAGGGCGAGCGCCTGCGCGCGTCGCTGGACCTGCTGGTGCAGAACGAAAAGGTGGATGCGCCGACTCGGCCGTTCCTGGTGGCCTCCGGCATCGACGTGCCACGCGCGGCCGATGGCCGCCGCAACGCAACGCAGGCGTGGGGCTGGTGGAAGTCCGAAGGTGAATCGGCGCTGCTGCGCGTGGAATACGACATCAGTGACCGCCTGACCGTATTCGCCGACGCGGGCGGATCGGACACGAGGGTGTCGCGCCTGTCAGACCAGACGCCCACCATCGTCAACAGCGCGGGCGATACGGTGGTCACGCCCAACAACTTCCGCTTTCAGGTGAACCGCAGCACCTATAACGCAGGCCTGCGCGCCAAGCTGGACACGGGGCCGGTGCGTCACGCGATCAGTTTCATGGGCAGCATGTATAGCGACCGCAACCTGCAAGCCAGCGTGTCCGGTACGCCGCTCACGTCCAACATCTATCACCCCATCGCGCGCCCCGAGCAGAACATTCCGGCGCCGGCCAATGTGCCCAAGGTCTCGTCGTCGGACCTGTCCGGCCTGGCGCTGGCGGACACGATGAGCATTCTGGATGAACGCGCGCAGCTGACTGTGGGCGTGCGCCAGCAACGCATCGAGTCGCGCAACTTCAACGCCACGACCGGTGTGCGCACCGTCAGCTATGACGAAAGCGCGACCACGCCGCTGGCGGGGCTGGTCATCAAGCCGTGGAGCAATGTGTCGCTGTACGCGAACTACATCGAAGGCTTGAGCAAGGGTGACGTGGCCCCGGCAACGGCGTCCAACGCGGGTCAGGTGTTCAAGCCCTACAAGGCCAAGCAGAAGGAAGTGGGCATCAAGGTAGACCTGGACGACGCGATGCTGACGTTCAGCGCCTTTGAAATCACCAAGCCCAGCGGCCAGCTGACCAACGGCGTGTACGGCGCCGACAGCGAACAGCGCAACCGCGGCCTGGAATTGAACCTGTCTGGCGAACCCGTGCGCGGGCTGCGCTTGCTGGGCGGCGTGACGTATCTGAACGCCGAACTCACGCGCACCAACAGCGCCGCCACCGTCGGTAACCAGCCGGTGGGCGTGCCGAAGTTCTCGGCCAATCTCGGCGCGGAATGGGACACGCCGTGGGTGGCAGGCCTGACGCTGACGGGCGGCATGATGTACACCGGCCGCGAATACGTGAACCAGGCCAACACGCAATCAGTGCCGTCGTGGACGACGTTTGATGTGGGCGCACGCTACGCCACCAAGATCCAGGGCAAGGACGTGACTTTCCGCGCGAATGTGGTCAACGTGACCAACCGCGCGTACTGGTCCGGCGTGGCGTCGTACGGCACGGTATCGCAGGGCGTACCGCGCACGTTGATGCTGTCGGCGTCGATGGACTTCTGATCGCGGCCGCTGGCCGCGCGCCGCTAGCCGCACGCCGCTAGCCGCACGCCGGCCGCCGCAACGCCATCAGGCGCGGCGGCGGGCGAACACCATGCAGACGGGGCTGCCCACGCGCAGTTCATAGCCATCGCGCATCAACGTGCCGTCTTGCGCATTGACGCGAAAGCGTACGAGCGTGTCGCTGTCTTCGTTCAACGCGAACAGGAATCGGCCGTCAGGCGATAGCGTGAAAAAGCGTGGGGTCTTGCCGCCGCTGGCGGCGTGTTGCACCGGCGTCAGGCGGCCGCTGACGGGGTCTACGCCGAACACCGCGATGCTGTCATCGCCCCGGTTCGACACATACAGGTGGCGGCCATGCGCGTCCGTCGTGATGCTGGCTGCGCGGCTGTTGCCCGTACAGGTGTCGGGCAGCGTCGGCAGCACCTGGAACGGCCGCAACGCATTGTCTTGCAGCGTGTACGCGGCCACGGTGTTGTCCAGCTCATTGACCACATACAACCAGCGGCCGGCCGGATGAAACACCGCATGGCGCGGGCCGGCGCCTTCGCGCGTGCCGGCCACGCTGACGGGTTCTGCGCCCGCCCCATGCGCGTTTAGCGCAAAGAGAAACACGCGGTCCAAGCCCTTGTCCGGCACCACCACATAGCGGCCCGACGGGTCCACCAGGTTGTAGTGCGGCTTGGCGAAAGGCTGCTCCTTGCGGTGCGGGCCGGGTTCACCCGTCATGGGCAACGCTTGCGTGACGGGGCCGAGCGCGCCGTCGGCGGCAACGGGCAGCACGGCGAGCGTGCCGGTCAGGTGGTTCGACACCATCAGATAGCGGCCCGACGGCGCCAGCGCCAGATGCACCGGGTTGCGGCCTTCGCACGGCTGCTGATGCCACGGCGTCAATGCGCCGCTGTGCGTGTCGCGATGCAAGGCGCTGACTTCATGGCTGTCGCCATGCACGGTGTACAGCACGGGCAGCGTGGGATGCGGCAACAGGTACGACGGGTTCAGCAAGCCGCCGACGACTTGCGTCAAGGTCAGCGCGCCGGTGTCGGGCGCGTAGTTGAAAACGCTGATGCCATCCCCTCTGGCATGGCGTTCGCGGGTGGTGCGCGAACCGATATAGACGTGCATGACGCTAGCCTTTCAGGATGCCGCTGATGCGGGCCAGGTTATCCAGCGTGCTGCGCAGATGGCTGGACAGCGCGGCGGCCGCGTCCTCGTTGCGTTCACGTTCCAGCAAATCCAGAATGGCCAGGTGCTGGTCGCAATGCTGGCGATAGCGGCTGCGGTCTTGCATGGAGCGGTACGACAGCAGCCGGCGCACGCGGTTCACGCGCTTGATCGTGTCGATGAAAAACGGGTTGCCCGAGGCCTCCACCAGCGATTCATGAAACCGCACGCCGCGATCGTGCAGCTGGTCGGCCGTGTCGGTGGCGATGCCGCCATCCAGCAAGTGTTTTTCTGCTGCGCGGCAACGTTCGATCACGCTCTTTTCAATACGAAAAGTCGGCTCCAGCAAGGCGGCAGGTTCCAGCGCCAGGCGCAGCCGGTACGACTGCAACAGGCTGTCGGGCGTGGTCATCATCGATGAGAATTCCCAGCCATACCCTGGGCGGCGCTGCGCCCAGCCTTCCTGCGAAATGCGCGCCAGCAAGGCCTGCGTCTGCGCATGGGTCAAGGCATAGCGCACACGCAACTGGGCCTCGCTGCATTGCATGGGCAGTTCCCCCCGCAGCAATTCATCGGCCAGCTTGAAATAGCTTTGCGTGACGATGTCGTCCACGGACGGCGCGGCCAGTTCGGCCGGCGCGCCGGGCAGGGCGTCGAAATCCTGTTGCAGAAAATAGCCGCGGTTGGGTTTGCGCGCCACAATGCCGTGCTGCTCCAGAATGCCCAGCGCATCGTTGACGGGCGAGCGCGACAGCCGCAAGCGGTCTGCCAGCTTTTGCGCAGTCAGGTGCGCGCCTTCTGGCAGGCGGTCTTGCCGGATCAGTTCCAGAATTTTGGTGACGGTATTGGTTTGCGCGTTCATGGGGTCGTGGCCGGCCGGAGGGTATCCGATAGGATAGCGGGAATGACGCCGCCCATCCGCAACAAGCGAACCTCAAGCTGGGTCTCGACGGCGGCAGTGGCTTGCAAGGTCTCCACGGTGCCCTCCGCGCGCAAAATTCGCACCGCGACAGGCAGGCGCGGCGCCATCGTCGCGGCCGGGGCGTCGATCTCGATGCGGTCGCCTGACTGTACGTTGAGCGTGTCGGGCGTCACGCCTTCGGGCAGGCGCAACGGCAAGATGCCCATGCCGATCAGGTTCGACCGATGGATGCGTTCGAAGCTCACGGCCAGCACGGCGCGTATGCCCAGCAGCCGTTGGCCCTTGGCGGCCCAATCACGCGACGAGCCGGTGCCAAAGCGCGCACCGGCCAGCAAGACGACCGGCTGCGCGTCTTGCCGATAGTGCTCGGCGGCTTCCCAGATGGGTTCGACGCGGCCGCTGGGCGCATGCCGGGTGTGGCCCACGGGCGCGTCCGGGCACAGCAGATTCTTCAGGCTCTTGCTGTAGAACGCGGCGCGCATCATCACTTCCCAATTGCCCCGGCGCGATGCGAACACATTCAGATCGTTGCGGTCGTCGCCACGCGCGACGAGGAAGTCGGCGATAAGACTGTCCGGCGCAATGGCGCTGGCGGGCGACAGGTGATCCGTCGTGACGTCGTCGCCCAGCACCAGCAGCGGATGCGCCACGTAATGGCCGAGTTGGCTGCCGGCATCCGTGGATGCAAAAGGCGGACGGCGCAGCGCGGTCGAAGCCGGGTCCCACGGAAAGCGCGGCGTGTCCGGTGATTGCAGGGCTTGCCATGCCGGATTCGCGCTGGCGATTTTGAACGCCGCGCGGAAGTCGCCGGGCTGCAAGCCTTGCGTCAGCGCAGCGGTGATGTCGGCGTCATCCGGCCACAGGTCACGCAGGTAAACGGGCTGGCCGCTGGCGTTGATTTGGACGGGCTCTTGGCTCAGGTCGCGCTCGGCATCGCCTGCCAAGGCGAACGCGATGACCAGCGGCGGCGACATCAAAAAGCCCAGGTCCAGGTCGGGATGAATGCGGCCCGTGAAATTGCGATTGCCCGACAGCACGGCCACCGGATGAATCGCGCCTGCCTCCATGGCGGCGCGCACCGGCGCGGGCAAGGGGCCGGAGTTGCCGATGCAGGTGGTGCAGCCGTAGCCCACGATGTCAAAGCCGACGGCGGCCAAATCTTCCAGCAGACCGGCGCGGGCCAGGTAGCCGGCCGCCGCGGGCGAGCCGGGGCCGAGCGACGTCTTGACCCAGGCCGGCACACGCAAGCCCGCCTGCCGGGCCTTGCGGGCCAGGAGGCCGGCGGCCATCAGCAGGCGCGGGTCGGACGTGTTGGTGCAACTGGTGATGGCGGCGATGGCGACGGGGTGGCGCGGCAGCCCGGGCGTGGATTGCCCGGCGGGTGTGAAGTTCAACGCCGCCAGGATCGCCTTGGTGTCGGCGTAAGGGTGCAGGTCTTGCGGGCGCTTGGGGCCGGCGACATGCATCCGCACCTGATCCAGCGCAATCTCGATGACGCGGGTGTAGCGCGGCGATGCGTCCGGGTCCAGCGCAATGCCGATGCGTTTGGCATACGCGCCAATGCGCGCGATATGGGATTCGCTTCGGCCCGTTTGGCGCAGGTAGGCCAGCGTTTCGCCGTCGATGGGAAAGTAGCCGGTGGTGGCGCCGTATTCGGGCGCCATGTTCGCCACCACGCAGCGGCTGCCGGCCGATAGCGTGCTGACGCCGGGGCCGAAGAATTCCACGAACTCGCCCGACACCCCAATGGCGCGCAGCCGTTGCGTGACGGTCAGCGCCAGATCGGTCGCCGTGACGCCGGGCGCAAGCGCGCCGGTCAGCCGCACGCCGATCACGTCGGGAATGCGCAGCAGGGTGGGCATGCCGAACATCACCGTCTGCGCTTCCAGCCCGCCCACGCCCCAGCCCAGCACGCCAATGCCGTTGATCATGGGGGTGTGGCTGTCGGTGCCGATCATCATGTCGGGATGCAGCGCACCGTTGCCGTCATCACAGACCACCGTGGCCAGCTGCTCCAGGTTGATGGTGTGCATGATGCCGGTGCCGGGCGGATGAATGCGCACATTGGACAGCGCCTTGGATGCCCAGCGCAGAAAGCGGTAGCGCTCGGCGTTGCGGCGCAATTCCAGGTCCAGGTTCAGCGTGGCCGCGTCGGGCTGCGCATACGCCTCGACGGCCAGGGAATGGTCTACCGATACATCCACCGGCAGCACGGGGTTGAGGACGGCGGGGTCCATGCCGGCCTCGGCCAACGCGTCACGCATGGCGGCGATGTCGACCAGCGCGGGCGTGCTGGTGGTGTCGTGCATCAGCACGCGCCCGGGTTGGAAGGCGATCTCGGCGTCACTGGTGCCGTGATCCAGCCATGCAAACAGCGCGGCGACGGCGGCGTCGCGTTCATCTCCCTGCATGTTGCGCAGCGCGTTTTCCAGCAGCAGGCGCAGCACGACGGGCAGGCGAAAGTAATCGGCGCCGAACAGCGTGGGCAGATCGATAAAGGTGTAGCGGGCGTCCTTGAAAGCATCGCCGTCCAGCGTCAAAACGGTCTGGGGCAGAGGCTGAAACGCGGGGCGCAGGCCAGCATTGGTGTTTTCCATAACTGCCAGTTTTGCATATTGAGTCTATAAAATGCAATTAAGTAAAAACCCGGCCGTCATTCGAACAGGCCGCACAGGAGACAAACCATGCCCCAGATCCGACCCCGCACTCGGCCTCTTTTTTCGCCTCTTTTTCCGCCCCTTCTGCGGCCTCTTAGTCGATCCCTTCTTCGGCCCCTGGCCGCCGCCGCGGCGCTGTCCTTGGCGGCGCTTGGGGCCTTGTCGCCCGCCCATGCCGCTGACGCTGGACGCCCCGTCACGCTCATCGTGCCCTTTGCCGCGGGCGGCGGCGTGGACGGCATGGGCCGCTTGCTGGCCGAACGCTTGCGTGCCGACATGCCGCAAGGCGTGGTCGTTGAAAACAAGCCCGGCGCCAGCGGTATGCTGGGCGCGCAGGCGGTGCTGCGGTCAGCGCCCGACGGCACGACGCTGCTGCTGGGTTCAGCCGGCGAAACCGCCATCAATCCGCTCGTCTTCAAGGGGAAAATGCAGTACCAGCCGGACAAGGACCTGGTGCCGATAGCGCTGATTGCCCGCGTGCCGAACGTGCTGGTCGCCAACCCCAAACTGCCGGTGGCCAACGTGGAGCAACTGCTGGCCTATGGGCGCGCGCATCCCGACAAGCTGACGTACGCGACCAGCGGCGTGGGCAATCCGCAGCATCTGAACGGCGAATTGCTGCAATCGCTGGCGGGAATCAAGATGGTGCATGTGCCGTACAAGGGCGCGTCGGCGCAGTTGGTGGACGTGGCCTCGGGCAGCGTCGACCTGACGTTTGTGAGCCTGGCGGGCGCGTTGCCCTTCATCCAGAGCGGCAAGGTCAAACCCTTGGCGGTCACGTCGGCCAAGCGCGCGTCATTCGCGCCGGACATCCCCGCCATCGCCGAAACCGCAGGGCTGAAGGACTATGCGCTGGAAAACTGGTTTGGCGTCTTCGTCGCCGCCGGCACGCCGCCTGCCGCGCAGCAAAAGCTGGCCGACGCCATCAACCGCGCCTTGCGCGACGAGAAGTTCGTGGCCAGCATTCGCGACCTGGGCGGGGAAGTGCAGCCGATGAGCCAGGCTGAGTTCAGCGCGTTCATCAAGGCGCAGACGGGGGTGTTTGCGAAAGTGGTGGCCGACGGCCACATCACGGCCGAGAACTGAACACACTGCACGCTTAGCGCAACACGGCATCCAGTGCGCTCAACGCAACACCGCACCCAGCGCGCCTAGCGCAACACCGCATCCAGTGCGCTGAGTGCGGGGGGAATCATCGCCAGCAGGCGCGCCTTGCCTACGCCGTCGCGGGCCTGCACCGACAGGCCGTGCAACACGACGGCGTAGTAATCGCCCAAGGCCTGCACATCGGTGCCGGGCTTGAGTTCTCCCTGTTGCAGGGCGGTGTCCAAGCGGTCAATGATGCCTTGCGTGCGGGCTTTGCGATGTGTGGTCAGCCAGGCCATCACGGCTTCATTTTCGGCGGCGTAGTTGGTCGCGGCGCTGACCACCATGCATCCTTGGGGCCGGCCGCGGCGGGTGTAGGTCAATACCGCGTCCGTCAACAATTTCTCGATGGCGCCGCGCACGTCCGCCTGCGCTTCCAGCGCCACTTCCGCGAACGATCCGTCGCCCGCTTCATAGCGCGCCACCGCTTCGCGAAACAGTTCCTGCTTGGACCCAAAGGCCGCATATAGCCGCGCCGAGGCCAGGCCCGTGGCCGCCACCAGGTCCGCCATCGACGTGCCTTCGTATCCCTGTTTCCAGAACGCCAGCATGGCCTGCTGAAGTGCGAGGTCGCGGTCGAATTCCCTGGGTCTGCCTGCCATCACGGTCTCGGTGAAATGAACTGCACGCAGTGTAACGCCGGCCCGCGCATTTGCATCGCCGCAATTTATCGCCTATTCTTTGTTGATCAACAAACAATTAAGGAATCGATGTGAAGACGATCAAAGGACCCAGCCTGCATCTTGCGCAATTCAGCGACGCCGTCGCGCCGTTCAACAGCCTGCCGGCCATTGCCGAATGGGCGGCGGGCGTGGGCTTCAAGGCGTTGCAGATTCCCGCGTGGGACAAGCGCTTTTTCGACGCCGGCACCGCGGCCGTCAGCCAGGACTACTGTGATGAGATCGTGGGCACGCTGGCCGCGCATGGCCTGGTCATCAGCGAACTGACCACGCACATCTTCGGCCAGTTGCTGGCCGTGCATCCGGCGTATGACGCCATGGCCGACAACTTCGCGCCCGTTGAGGCTCGCGGCAATGCGCAGGCCAGAACGGCGTGGGCCCGGCAAGGCCTGTTGAATTCGGCGCGCGCATCAACGCGCCTGGGGCTGACGGAAATGGGCACGTTCTCGGGTTCGCTGGCGTGGCCGTATCTGTTCCCGTTTCCGCAGCGTCCCGAAGGGCTGATCGAGACCGCCTTTGATGAACTGGCCAAGCGTTGGCTGCCGGTGCTAAATGCATGCGATGAGCAGGGCGTGAACCTGTGCTTTGAGATCCACCCCAGCGAAGACCTGCATGACGGCGTTACGTTCGAGATGTTCCACGAACGCGTTGGCGCGCACGCGCGTTGCGCCATTCTGTTCGATCCCAGCCACTTCGTTTTGCAGCAGCTGAACTACCTGGAGTATCTGGACATCTACAAGGACCACATTCGCATGTTCCATGTGAAGGATGCCGAATTCAATCCGACGGGCCGCCAAGGCATTTATGGCGGTTATCAATCGTGGATCAACCGTGCCGGCCGCTTCCGTTCGCTGGGCGATGGGCAGGTGGACTTCAAGTCAATCTTCTCAAAACTCGCCCAGCACGATTACGCGGGCTGGGCCACGCTGGAGTGGGAGTGCTGCTTGAAAGACCAGGAAACCGGTGCACGCGAAGGCGTGGAGTTCATCAATCGGCACATCATTCCGGTGACATCCAAAGTGTTCGACGACTTTGCGGGCGCCGCCATCGACAAGCAACAAATTCACGCCCTGCTGGGCATGGCGTAGGCGAAACGAGTTCATCATGACGCATCAAATCAGCGCTTTTTTTACGGCCGCCGACGCGGTATCGCATCAGTATGTGCAGGTGGATGGCAAGCGCATCCATTGCGCGGTCATGGGCGACGGGCCGCCCGTGCTGCTTGTTCCCGGTTGGCCGCAAACCTGGTTCACATGGCGCCACATCATGAAGTCGCTGGCGCAGGCCGGCTATACCGCCATCGCCGTGGACCCGCCCGGCACGGGGGATTCCGACCGCCCCGCGCACGGTTATGACACCGGCGCCGTCGCCCGCGTGTTGCACTGCTTGATGGAGCAACTTGGGCACCCGGTCTATCAGGTCATCGGCCACGACATCGGCATGTGGGTGGCCTATGCGATGGCCAGCGATTATCCCGACGCCATCCGCCGGCTGGTGCTGACCGAGGCCGTGATTCCCGGCCTGGCGCCAGCCCCTCCGATATTCGTGCCGCCCGAGGACAACATCTTCTTGTGGCACTTCCTGTTCAACCAGCTGCATGACCTGCCGGAGGCGCTGATCACCGGACGCGAGCGCGCCTACTTGAGCTTTATGTTCGACAAGTGGTCGCATCGCCGCGACCGCGTAGCGGCCGACGTCTATATCGACGCGTATTCCTCGCCGGGTGCGTTGCGCGCGGGCTTTGCTTATTACCGCGCCATTCCGGAGACCATTCGCCAGAACCTGGAACGGTCCAAAACGCCTTTGTGCATGCCCACGCTGGCCATCGGCGCGGAACACGCCACACGCGATGCGCCGCTGGTCACAATGCGCGAAAACGCGAGCGATCTCACCGGCGTGATCATTCCCGACTGTGGCCACTTCGTGACCGAGGAATGCCACGAGGCGTTCTCCGAACACGTGCTGGCGTTTTTGTCGCCGCAGGGGTGAACGCGGCGCTAGCGTCCGTCGTGCAGCACCACTTCCAGGCCCACGCGCTCGCCCGATCGCACCCGGCTGATGGCTTGCCGGGCCGTGACGCGATACACGTTGTGCGCGCCCTGGACCGGGCGATGCGAGACGGCGATGACGGCCGCATCGCCTTGTTGCAGAGGCAGCACCATCGGACGCGATTGCATGCGGGGGCGCTGTTCGGTCATGACGAACTCGCCACCGGTGAAGTCCGCACCCGGGTCTGACAGCAGCGCGACCAGTTGCAGCGCAAAGATATGTTCACCGTCGGCGTGCTGCATCAGCGGCTGCCCGTCGCCGGGCCGATGACGATGCACCGCGGAAAGCGGGCGTGTCTGCCCGGCGGCGTGGTTGCCATCCAGCCAGGCGTTGAAGTCGTCGGGATAGATGACATCGCTTTGCAGTGCAGTCGCCCAAGCGCGGGCTAGGGTAAGCAGGCGCGGGTACAGGTCGCGGCGCAGCGCCTCAAGGGCGTGCGTGGTGGCAGCTTCACAAGACGGTTGCGACAGCTGTTGCGCGGCCGCTTGCGCAAAGAACCCCGGCAGCAGCGCCCAGCCTTCGGCGTCCAGGTCGCGCGCGACACGGTTCCAGTCGTAATGATCCAGCGGGGTGTGTTCTTGGGGCATGGGGCATGGGGCATGGATAGGGATAGGGGGCGTCATGCAAGGTGCATGGGCAATAGCAATAGCAATATCAATATCAATATCAATAGCCATAGCCATAGCCATAGCCATAGCGATAGCGATAGCTTATGCGCTGGCCTCGGGGCGCGTCACTCCGAAGCTTGCGCCGCTTCACCGCTTTACGCTTTACCCCTTTTCGCTTTAACCCTTTACGCTTTACCGCTTTACCGCTTTACCGCTTTACCGCTTTACCGCTTTACCGCTTTGCCGCTTGGCCAGTTTCCAGCTGCCGGCGATCCATGCAGTATGCTTATCCGCTTCACGAACCCCCTCCATGCCTCCGCAATGACTGATTTTCCCTTTGACGCCGTGCTGTTCGACTGCGACGGCGTGCTGGTTGATTCCGAACCTATCACCAGCGATGTGCTGACCCAGATGCTGAATGAACTGGGCTGGAACATTACGCACGACGAGACGATGCGTATCTTCACGGGGAAAGCCGTGCGCGATGAACTGCCGCGCATCGAAGCCGAAACCGGCGCCAAGCTGGGGCCCGAATGGTTCGACGAATTCCGCCAGCGCCGCAACGCCGCGCTGGACCGCGACTTGCTGGAAATTCCCGGTGCGCCGGACGCCGTGCGCGCCTTGCACCAGACGTTGGGCGGGCGCATCGCGGTAGCCTCGGGTGCAGACCGCCGCAAGGTGGAACTGCAACTGGCCAAGGTCGGCATCGCGGAGTGTTTTGATGGACGCGTCTTCAGCGGCCACGAAATGCCGCGAAGCAAGCCGTTTCCTGACGTGTACCTGGCCGCCGCCCAAGCGTTGGGCGTGGACCCTGCGCGTTGCGCCATCGTGGAAGACACCGTCACGGGTGCAACGGCTGGCGTGGCGGCAGGCGCCACCGTGTTCGGCTACAGCCCCGACGCCAACGGCCACAGCGGCGCCGAAGCGCTGCGCAGCGTGGGCGTGGCGCAGGTGTTCACCGATATGAAGCAGCTGCCGGCGTTGCTGGCCGGCTGGCAAGCGGCGGCGCGCTAGTTGGTTGATTCGCCCGTCGCTGGCCGGCACGCGTGAGGCGTGGCGCACTGGGCGCAAGGCACTACGCGCAAGGCACTACGCGCCAGGCACTGGGCGCCAGGCACTACGCGCCATGCTCCACGCGCCTGACCTGGTGCCTGACCTGTTTAGCGCGCGTGGTTCGCGTACTGCTCGCCACCATCCAGATCAATCACCGTGCCGCTTAAATAGCCGGCACGGGGCGATGCGCCGAACACAATCATGTCGGCCACTTCTTCGGGTTCCATCAAGCGGCTGAACGGCAGGTCGGACAAGGTTTCCTGCCAGCGCGATTCGTCGCCCCAACGGGCGTGCGCGCGCTGGCGCGCCAAGGTCAGCACGCGGTCGGTGCGGGTGCGCGACGGGTTTACGCCAAAGACGCGCACGCCGTGGCGCGGCGCTTCACCGCCCAACGCGCGGGTGAAAGCGATGAGCGACGCATTGGCCGCCGCCCCGCAGATGTAGTCGGCACGCGGCGCCGCGCCCGCCATGCCGATGATGTTGGCGATGACGCCGGCCCCGGCGTCCCGCATGTGGGGGTAGTAGTGCCGCGCCAGGCTGATGTAGCCGTGCACCTTCAGCTCCCATCCCGCACGCCAGCGTTCGTCTTGCACCTGATCCAGCGCGCCGCCTGGCACCGCGCCTGCGTTGTTCACCAGGATGTCGATAGGGCCGGTTTCCTTCGCCAGCTTTTCGGCCGCGCCGGGCACGGCCAGGTCCATCGTGACGGCGCGCGTGTCGCGGCCGCTCTGTTCGCGGATCGACGCCGTGGCCTGATGCAGCGCAGCGTCATCGCGCGCTACCAGGATCGGGTCCGCGCCTTCGCGCGCGAAGGCGATGGCGCACGCCAAGCCAATGCCCTTGGATGCGCCCGTGATGAGCACGCGTTTTCCGGCCAGCTGCAAGTCCATGAAAACCTCCTGTTGATTCACGCCCGCACGCGCGGCGCACTCGATGGTTGTAAACCAGATGCGACTTTCCTGTCAGCCTGAAAGCGTCATGGCGTTGCGCCTGGGCTGCCTGCTATGCTGCTTTTCACTTGTGCCCCGAGGAAGCGGCGATGACGGAAATCTGGCTGGAAATCTGGTCCACCGTGCGTAGCGAGTTTGCGGATATTCCTGACGTGGGCGAAGCCACGCGCATCGTGCTGCGCCTGGGTATGGCGGTGATATTGGGCGGCTTGCTGGGGTACGAGCGCGAACGCAGCGGCAAGGCCGCGGGCTTGCGCACGCACATGCTGGTGGCGTTGGGCGCCGCCATCTTCGTGCTGGTGCCGTTGCAAGGCGGCATGCAGGTGGGCGACATCAGCCGCGTGCTGCAAGGGGTGATCGCCGGCATCGGCTTTTTGGGCGCGGGCGCCATCATCAAGCTCAGCAACGAGCGCGAGATCCATGGCCTGACCACATCGGCCAGCATCTGGATGACGGCGGCCATTGGCGTCGCGGCGGGCATGGGCCGCGAGGCCACGGCGCTGGTCAGCACCTTGATGGCGTTATTTGTGCTGGCGGTGTTGCGCCGCGTTGAAGCGCGCATTTCCGCCAAGCAGGAAAAAACCGTGATCGCCTCGGATGACAAACCCGTGCGCAATGGTTGACCGGCGTCGCGCCCGACGACAAGCCGGTGCGCAACGCTTGAACGGCCTTAGCTACCGCCGGACACGTCGATGAACGAACCGCTGGTGTAGCCCGCTTCGTCAGAGAACAGCCACATTACCGCGCCCGCCACTTCGTCCACCGAGCCGCCCCGCCGCAGCGGGATCACGCTTTTCAGCCGATCGACCCGGCCGGGTTCGCCGCCGCTGGCATGCATGTCGGTGTAGATCGTGCCGGGGCGTACGCCGTTCACCCGGATGCCTTCCGGCGCCACTTCCTTGGACAGCCCGATCGTCAGCGTGTCCAGCGCGCCTTTCGATGCGGCGTAATCCACGTATTCATTCGGCGAACCCAGACGTGCCGCGGCGGATGACACGTTGACGATGGCGCCGCCTTGGCCGCCATTGCGCGTCGACATCCGGCGCACGGCTTCGCGGGCGCACAGGAATGCGCCGATCACGTTCGTGGACAGCACGCGCATCAGCCGGTCGGCATCCATCTGCTCCAGCCGCATCTGCGTTTCAAGAATGCCGGCGTTATTGACCAGTGCATCCAGCGGGCCCAGCCGCTCGTCCAGCGTGTGGAACATGTGGACCACCTGATCTTCCTGCGACACGTCGGCCTGAATGGCCAGGGCGTTGCCACCTTCGCGCTGAATCTCGGCCACCACCGCATCGGCGGCATCGGAGTGGGTGCGGTAGTTGACGCCGACGGCGTAGCCGCGGCGGGCGGCAAGTTTGGCGACGGCGGCGCCGATGCCCCGGCTGCCGCCGGTGACAAGCATGACTTTGGACATGATTTTCTCCTGCGTGTCTGTCACGGTAGCAGAACGGGCAACGCCCATGGTCAACGTCTGGGCCAGGCTCACGGCCACCGTCACGCCCAACGTCAGATCCAGACGTCAAACCCAGACGTCAGACCCAGACGTCAGACCCACACGTCAGACCCAGACGTCATTCGGGGCGCTGCGCTCGCCGCCCTGATCGCCGGTATTGACGACGCCACAGGGTTCGACCAGCATCAGGTGCGCTTCCTCGACGGCGCAGGGCTTGTGCTCCACGCCTTTGGGGATGACGGTCATTTCGCCGGGGCCTAGATCGATATGGCCGTCGCGCAAGTCGATGCGCAACCGGCCGCTGATGACAATGAACGTCTCGTCGGTATCCGCATGGCTGTGCCAGACGAATTCCCCCTGCACCTTGACGACCTTGAACTGGTAGTCGTTCATCTGCGCGATGACCTTGGGGCGCCACTGCTCAGAAAACAGCGACAGTTTGCCGGCGATGTTGATGGCGGGAATGGGGGACATGGGCGCACCTGCTGAAGTGGAAGATGCCTCAGCATAGGGCGCGGCCAGGCGCGCCGTCTTGTACGTTCTTGCAGGTTTTTCGCGCAAACCCCGCCTGCGCTACGCGTGCAGCATGCGCCGCCAGCGGTCGGGCGTCATGCCGTAGGTTTCCACATGGCGGTGCGTCAGATGGCTCTGGTCGGTGAAGCCGGCGGTGGCCGCAGCGGCTGCCAGCGGCAGGCCGGTCGCGATCAGCCGGCGCGCCAGATCCAGGCGGCGCAGCATCACATAGCGATAGGGGCTGGTGCCGAACAGGGCGCGGAAATCGCGCGACAGGGTCCAGCGGTCCTGGCCGGCCGCGTGCGCCAGTTGGTCCAACGTGATGGGCTGGTCGAGCGTGTCATGGATGAACTGCCGGGCGCGTTCGGCGGCCGGGTAGTCGGGGCGGCGCCGGCCCTGGGGCCGTCCGGCCGCGGCGCTAAGCGCCTGCGCCAGCTCATACAGCGCGTCGTCTTCTTGCAGGGGGTCGATAGCCGAGCGCGTGCTTTGCAGCAACGTCTCGCTTGCCGCCCGCAGCCGAAAATCGTCCGAGATGCCGCCCGCGATGAACGGCAATGGCCGGCCGCCCAGAATCTGCTGAATCAGCGCGGGCTCAACGTAAATCATGCGGTAGTGAAAGCCGGCGTCGGTGCCGGCTTGCCCGTCGTGGGACTCGTCGGGATGCAGCACGATGGTGCCGCCGGGCAGGCTATGGCGATAGTCGCGCCGGTAGTTGAAGCTTTGCACGCCCGACAGCGTGCGCCCGATGGCGTACGTGTCGTGGCGGTGCATGTCGTAACCATGGCCGCCGAAGTAGGCTTCGATGCGTTCCACGTGGCCACAAGGCGCGGCGCGGAGTATCCAGTCCTGTTTCGGTGTGGCGGCTGCCATGGCGGACGTGCGAAGGGCTTACTTCTTCACCTGCACCAGTACGAATTCGTTTCCGTACAGGTCGATGAAGTGGGCGTAAACCGTGGTGTCGTCATGGACGGGCTCTTTGGTGAAGCGCACGCCGCGGGCGGCGAAGTTGCTGTGGTCGCGGACCACGTCGTCGGTGTAGAACACGCCCACCGGCTGGCCACCGGTCTGGTCGCCGACGCGGTCGCGTTGCGCCTGGGTCAGCGCTTGCAACAGCCAGACGCCCACCGCGGGTTGTTCCGGCAGGCGCAGGTGCACATACCGTTGCTGGCCCACGGGCATATCAACGAACACCTCCATGCCCAGCTTGTCTTGATAGAAGGAAATGGCGGTGTCGTAGTCGTTCACGAGAAGGACGAGACGGCCCAGCGAATGCATGTCAGGACTCTCTTTGAGGTTAAGCGTGCGGCTATGCTAACCCGTCGGGCGGGCTTTCCCTTAATCGGCCTCGCGCAATAGCCGCAGGCCGACCAGCGGGTAACGGGTTTCCTGGGTATTCCAATTGCGGTAGGACGAGCGCGTGTACAGCGCCCAGGTATGCCAGGAGCCGCCGCGCCGCACCCGCACATTGCCGCTGTCCGGACCTTTCGGGTCATCGGTGGGCGAGTGCGCGTAGTAGTCTTCGCCGTACCAGTCCGCCACCCATTCCCAGGCGTTGCCGTGCATGTCGTACAGGCCGAAGGCGTTGGGCGCATAGCTGGCCACGGGCGCCGTGAACGTATGGCCGTCGTGGCGGGGCGAGGCAAAAGCGTGCCATTTTGGCCACAGCGGTTCGGCGTCGGCGTCAAAGCCGTTGCCGGCGTCGGGCATGTTCAAGGGGTCATCGCCGTTCTGATACCGCGTGCGGCTGCCGGCGCGGCAGGCGTATTCCCATTCGGCTTCGGTGGGCAGGCGGTAGACGTGCCCCTCTTTCTGGGTCAGCCAGCGGGCCAGCGCGGTGGCGTCGTTCCAGCTGATGTTGACGACAGGGTGGTCATCCGTTTGCGCAAAGCCGGGGTTCTTCCAGGAATAGCGCCGGTCGCGTCCTTCGAAGGCGTCGCCGCGTTCGGATTTGTCGGGGTCGTAGGCGGCGTTGTAGCCGTAGCCGCCCGTGCCGTCGGCCTCGGACTCCGGCACATATCCCGACGCTTCGATAAAGCGGCGGAACTGTCCCACGGTGACTTCGGTGCGCTCCAGATAAAACGGACGGGTGATCCGCACGGTGTGCACGGGCGCCTCGTCAAACAGCTGGGTGAACCGGTCTTTGGGATATTGCGGGTAGTCGCGGGCCAGGGTCTCGGCCGATTCGTCGCTGCCCATCTGAAAAGTGCCGGCCGGCACATGGATGAAGCGCATGCCCAGCGAATTTTCGATCAGGGCGGGGGGCTCGGCGGCCCAGGCCGGGGCCGATAGCAGCAGACAGGCAAGCAACAGACGGGGGCGGGGGCGCAGGAAAGGCATGGGAATGTCGTGAGCGCGCGGGCGCTGGGCCAAAGGTGCGCCATAGTATTGCCGCCGCGCGGACGCTGCCAGACGCGGGGAACCCTGATAGTCAGCCCGCTTTGCGCAGCGTGAAGTTGATGCGCTGGCTGCCCAGCTTGGGGTGCGGCAGGTCTTTCATGGGCATGACGCCGTGATAGCGCAGCCGGTCCACCCCGCCCCAGACCACGACATCGCCATGAAACAGCGGCACGCGCCGGGTCTTGTCCGACCGCTCGTTGCCGCCAAACAGAAACACCGCCGGCATGCCCAGCGACACCGACACGATGGGCGCATCGTAGTCGCGTTCGTTCTTGTCCTGATGCAACGACAGCCGCGAGCCCGGCTCGTACCGGTTCACCAGGCAGGCATCCGGCGCAAAGCCCGGAAAACCGGCCTCGGCTGCTGCCGCCTGAGCCAACCGCAGAAAAGCGTCGGGCAGATCGGGCCAGGGGGCACCCGTCATAGGATCGATGCGCGAGTAACGATAGCCGCGCGCATCCGTCGTCCAGCCCAGCTGTCCGCAATTGGTCAGCGCGACCGACATCGTGTAGCCGCCCGGGGTGTCCATATGCCGGAAGGGAGATTGCGCGGTCACGTCGTCCACGCCTTGCATCAGCGCGTCTGCATAGGGCAACGCAAAGCTGCGCAGCACGAAGGATTGCGGGCCGATCGCTTCGCGCCCGTGCTGCGCGGTGTCGTCGTCGCCAAACAGATCAAGCGTTGGAGCCATGGCTATTGAGCGTCGTGAAAGATCAGGCCCAGCGTGTGGCGCCGCCCGCTGTGCAGGGTGCTGACCCCGTGCCGCATGGCGGTCTTGCGCCAACCGCGTGTGCCCGGCACCGGCCGTTGGTTCACGGTGAAGATCAGCGCGTCGCCCTGTTGCAGCGGCAGGACCTCGGCGCGCTGTTCGCGGCTGCTGGTTTCGGTCATGACAAATTCGCCACCCGTGAAGTCCTGCCCCGGGCGCGACAGCAGAATGGCGACTTGCAACGGAAACACGTGTTCGCCATACAAATCCTGATGCAGGCAGTTGTAGTCACCGGGGCCGTATTCCAGGATCAGGGGCGTGGGCCGCCGTTGTCCGGCGCTGTGGCAGCGTTGCAGGAACGCGGCGTGATCGTCGGGATACTGCACGGCGATGCCCATCTGCCGGTTCCAGCGGTTGGCAATCGGCGCCAGCCGCGGATACAGCGCCGTGCGCAAGTGTTGCAGCAGGGGCGGCAGCGGATAGGAAAAATACTTGTATTCCCCGCGCCCGAACCCGTGGCGCGCCATCACGATACGGCTGCGGTAGCGGTCCGCCGCTGAATAGCCGCCGGCCAGTTCGCTGCATTGCGCAGGCGTCAGCAGCGCGGGCGCAATCGCGTTGCCGTGCGCATCCAGCGAGTGGGTGATCGCGGTCCAGTCCAGGTCAGGCAAAGGGGCGGCGGGCAGGGCGGTCATGGGGGGCGCTGAGGGTTTGCTGAGGTTTCGCGAGCCGCTTAGCTGCGCCAGGCGGCGGCTAGTTGCGGCAGGTCGCGGCAAGTTGCGGCAGGTCGTGGCAAGTTGCGGCAGGTCGTGGCATGTTGCGGCAGAAGCGTTCAGTCTACGCCCGCGCTGCTCGCGCCGAACTCCGCTTGTTGCGACGGCTTCACAACAGCGGCTCCAGCGGCAGCAGCGACACGAACCAGACGGAAAACCGTTTCCACATCGTCGTGCCCGGTTCGGTGTCATGGCGAATGGTCTTGCCGTCGCGTTGTTCGAGCCAGTAGAGATCGCCTTTGTCGTCCAGGCAGACGCGGTACGCCACGTTCGGGATGTCCTGCTTGAACGCCTGAGCGATGTGGCCGGCCAGCGTGGGGCTGTCAATCACGAATCCCAGCTCCGTATTCAGCGTGGCCGAACGCGGGTCAAAGTTGAACGACCCCACAAAAATGCGCTCTCCGTCCACGGCGAAGGTCTTGGCGTGCAGGCTGGAGCCCGAGCTGCCGAACGGACCCATGCTTTTGTTGCGCTCCACACCCCCCGCCTTGCGCTTCATTTCAAACAGCTCGATGCCGCTTGCCAGTAAATCCTTGCGGCGCTTGGCGTAACCGGAATGCACCACGGCCACGTCGGTCGCCTCTAGCGCATTGGTCAGCACCTGCACCTTGACGCCGCTTTGCGCCAGCTTCGCGAACGCCTCCGTGCCGGTCGCCGTCGGCACAAAATAGGGCGACACCAGTTCCAGGTCGGTCTTGGGCGCGCCGATGATTTCATGCAGCTGATGCGGCAGCATGGCCTCGGGCGGCGCGGTGCCGAGCGTTTTGCGCGGGTCGTCGCTGACCATGCGGGTGGTCGCCCATTCCAGGCTGAGATCGCCTTGCATCAGTTGCCGGATGAAGGGCAGCTGCCGCATGGCTTCAGCGTAGGCGGCCGCTTCGGGCGAGCGCTCGACCTTGCTGGCCTGCTGCTCCAACGCCTGTAGCGCACCGGGTTCCGCCGGCTTCAACAAAAGATCCACCGGGTAGGCGGAATCGCTGGCCCAGTAGCGGTCGAAATCCATCGACACGTCATTGACCGCCGCGCCGATGGCCAGCACGTCCAGGTCGGTGAACAGCACATTGGTGGTCGCCCCGAAATACTCGTCGCCGATATTGCGGCCGCCGATGATGGTGGCCTGATTGTCGGCGGTGAAGGACTTGTTGTGCATGCGCCGGTTCAGCCGGCTGAAATCCGTGACGTATCCCAGCGGCTTCGGCCAGCGCAGCACGAAGGGGTTGTACAGCCGCACCTCGATATTGGCGTGCTCGTTCAGCGCGGAGAGCACCGGGTCCAGCCCGGCGGTGCCGTTGTCATCCAGCAGCAGGCGCACGCGCACGCCACGGTCAGCGGCTTCGTGCAGCGCTTCAAGCAGCATGGTGCCGGTCATGTCGTTGTGCCAGATGTAGTACTGCACATCCAGGCTGCGCTCGGCGGCGCGCGCCAGCATCATGCGCGCGGCGAAAGCGTCATAGGCGTTGGGCAGCGGGTGGATGCCCGACTTGCCGGGATGCGCCGCCGCCACAGGAGCGATGCCGCGGCCCAGCGGCGTATCCGCGGATTGTTCGGGCGTCAGCGCGGCAGATTCGCTGCGCTTGTCCAGCGGGGGCAGGCTGCACCCGCTTAAAAACGAAAGGCAGAGGGCGGTCATGAGGAGGGGTTTGGCCAGAAGCATGCCGTATTGTGCCGAAATTTTCCGCCCCGCCTGGTGCTTGACAGGTTTTCGTATTTGAGAGAAATTCCCGGATATGGAAAATACGAATCTCGACACTGATCTGGACCGCCGCATCGCCCAGCGCCTGAAAGCCCTGCGCCAAGATCGTGGCTGGTCGCTGGACGAACTTGCGGGCGTGGCGGGCGTCAGCCGCGCTACCTTGTCACGGCTGGAGAACGCCGAGGTCAGCCCCACCGCAGCTGTGCTGGGCAAGCTGTGCGCGGCGCACGGCCTGACCATGTCGCGCCTGATGATGATGGTCGAAGACGACTTCGCGCCTCTGGTGCCCGAACACGCGCAAGCCGTGTGGGTCGACGACAGCGCAGGCTTTCGCCGCCGCTCGGTGTCGCCGCCCGCCCAGCAACTGGCGGGCGAAGTCCTGGCCTGCGAACTGGCCCCGGGCGCGCGCATTGCTTACGAACAATCTCCCCGTCCGGGTCTTGAGCACCATCTGCTGATGCTTGAAGGCGAACTGCGCATCACCGTCGATGGCCAAACGCATGACCTGGCCCCCGGCGACTGCCTGCGCTACCAGCTCTTTGGCGCCAGCTTGTTTGTCACCCCGCCGCAACGCGGCGCCCGTTATCTGCTCTTCATCGTCTGAACCCGCCATGAGCCTAGACCACGCCAATACTGAAGTGACCCGGATCGAATCGAGCCGGACCGAAGCAAGGGGGACCGAATCGACCTCGACCCAATTGGGGCGGACCGAATCGAGCCCGATTGAGGTGACTCTGCTGTCAGCCCAGGCCGCCCGGACCTGCCTGAATGAACTGGGCGACGTGCTGCACGCCTGCGTGCACGGCGGCGCCAGCGTCAGCTTCGTCCTGCCGTATTCGCCTGAAGACGCCGAAGCCTTCTGGCGCAACAAAGTCCAGCCCGCCGTGGAAGGCGGCAAGCTCTTGCTGTGGGTCGCCCGCCAGAACGGCCGCATCGCGGGGGCCGTGCAACTGGACATCGACACGCCGCCCAACCAACCGCATCGCGCCGAGATCCGCAAACTGCTCGTCCACCCTGACTTTCGCCGCCAGGGCATCGCGCGCGACCTGATGCGCGCAGCCGAAGCGCAGGCGGTCCAGCTTGGCCGCAGCCTGATCACCTTGGACACCCGCACGGGCGACAGCGCAGAACCCTTGTACGCGTCGCTGGGCTATGTGGCGGTAGGCCAGATCCCCGGCTTCAGCCGCGACCCGCATGACGCGGGCAAGCTGGATGCCACAACGATCATGTACAAGCGCGTGTGACCGGGGCAAGGGGATCGGCAAAGCCACAGAGTTCGTCGATCTCTTTGGGGAAGGACGTGTATGGCACGTTGTATTCGATGAACTCGGCGAGGCTGTCGGGGAAAACGATGCAGATCAGCGCCAGGATTTTCGCGGGGATCAACAGCGGCGCCCATCGCTTGCCCTTTGGCGTGGCAAGGTCACGCCGGAATTTTTCGGCCCAATTGCGGTAGAAACGCAGGAAGGTTTGCTTGCGGGACAGGCGCGGCGGGATGGGGGGCGGCTTTGGCAGGTTGCTTTGGCCGTGCTCCATGAAGGTTTGGAGGTAATCCCAGAGCTGTCTGGCAGAGTCGCCATCGTCACGCCAGCCCAGGTTGCCGCATGACACGCAGATTTCTTTTGGAGGAGATTGGGTCCAGTCGGTCGCGATCAGGTAGAGGGGGTAGCGGCTGGTGTAGCCCGCTGCGCTGATGATGGGGATGTATCCGGCCAGGGCTTGGAGTTCGTCCCAGTCGAGCGTCAGCAGGCGTTCGTCGCGTGGAGTGACGAAGTAGAGTTTGCGGGTGCCGCGATGGATGCGGATGAAACCGCCGCGGAATTTGCTGAATAAGCGGCGTGTACACAGGTATAGCAACGCGGAAAGAGCAACCGCGACGAACGACAGGCTCATAGGGATGATGGCAAGTCGCCAGGATAGCGGTTCAGAAACAATACTGAGACCAACGATGGATAGGCTAGACATCATCACGATGGTTCTGCCTATGCCGCTGGCATAGACATTCCGAACCGAATTTCCGAATGGCTCCAATTCCACGCAGTGCTCATTCATCCTGCGCACGCCGAGCTCGCCGCTGATGAGATAGGGGTCGGTTGGAATTTGACACTTTTCTACTCGGCCACGATGAAATTTTTTTGCGCCGATCAACAGAGTCCGAGGAAGCCGTTCTACCGTGGGAGCGTGGTCATGAATCAACGCGTTCACCATTCAGCCGCATGATCGGAACGCGCTTTTCCACGAAGCCACAGAGTTCGTCGATCTCTTTGGGGAACGAGGTGTATGGCACACCGTAGTCAATGAACTCCCCGACGCTATCGGGAAACACGATGAAGATCAGCGCGAGGATCTTGGCGGGAATGACCACCATCGCCCATCGCTTTCCTTTTGGGGTGGCGAGGTCACGGCGGAATTTATCGGCCCAGTCGCGGTAGAAACGCAGGAAGGTTTGTTTGCGGGATAGGCGGCGACGGATGGGAGGCGGCTTGGGTAACGCGTCGGGCCCGTGCTCCATGTAGATCCGCAGGCAATCCCATAGCTGCTGGGCGGAGTCTCCATCGTCGCGCCAGCCAAGGTTGCCGCATGACACGCAGACTTCCGTGGGTGGCGTTTGAGTCCAGTCAACGGCGATCAGATAAAGAGGATATTGGCTGCTATATCCTGCTGCGCTGAACGTGGGTACGTAGCCGGCCAGAGCTTGAATTTGGTCCCATTCAAGCGTCAGCAAGCGCTCGTCTTGAGGCGAGACAAAGTAAAGCCTGCGTGTGCCGCGGTGGATGCGAATGAAACCGCCACGGAATTTTCCCCAAGAGTGGCGAGTGATAACGTAAGGAATACTGCCGAATGCCGCCGCAATCAAGGGATTCAGAAACAGCAGCAACACCACCGAAGGCGTGACTGACGGCGGGGCGAGGATCGCAAGGAGCGTCGAGATTATCGTGCCCAATACCAACATCGCACCGATGCCGCCGGCGAACGCATTGCGCATCAGATTGCCAAAGGGTTCCAGCTCTATGGCATGTTCGTTGATACGCCGTATCGCGAACATGCCTTCGCTTTCCGCATCAATGGGTTTTGGACGGCGAACGTCACGATACGCTAGCCCCTTAGCACCGATCAGCAGCGACCGAGGAAGTCGTTCCACAATTTGAGTGTGATCATGAATCAATGCGTTCACCATTCAGCCGCATGATCGGAAAACGCCTTTCCTCGAAGCCACAGAGTTCGTCGATCTCTTTTGGGAACGACGTGTAAGGCACGTCGTATTCAATGAACTCCGCGATGCTGTCGGGGAACACCATGCAGATCAGCCAGAGGATTTTGGCGGGGGCCCACAACGGCGCCCAGCGCTTGCCTTTAGGCGTGGAGAGGTCGCGGCGGAATTTGCTCGCCCAATCTCGATAGCCGCGCAGGAAAGTCTGTTTGCGCGATAGCCGGGGAGGAAGAGGCGAAGGCTTTGGCAATGCGGCGGGGCCGTGTTCCATGAATATTTGCAAGCAATCCCACAGTTGCTTGGCGGAAATACCATCGTCACGCCAGCCGAGGTTGCCGCAGGAAACACAGATTTCCTTTGGTGGGGTTTGGTCCCAGTCGATGGCGATCAGGTAAAGGGGATAGCGGCTGGTGTATCCCGCAGCGCCAACAATGGGGATGTACCCCGCCAGTGCGTGAATCTGATCCCATTCGAGCGTCAGCAGACGATCATCCCGCGGGGTGACGAAGTAAAGCTTGCGGGTGCCGCGATGGAGCCGGATGAATCCGCCCCGGTATTGGCCGAAGAGCCTGCGTGTGCAGAGATACATGACGCCACCGAAAGCAGCCATGGCCAAGGGCGCGGTTAACAGTAGAAGCCAGAGCTCAATGCCAAGCGGGGCGGGCGTAATAGACCAAAGAAACGCTGCCGCTGCCGTACCCATGACAAAAAACACGCCAATGCTGCTTGCGTAAACGTTCCGTATCAGGTTGCCGTAGGGTTCCAGCTCTATGCACTGGTCATTGACCCGACGTATTCCGAGAATCTCGGAAAGTGGCGTTCCGCCTGTCGGCGCATCGTCAGCCTTAAGGTGACGACGAACAAATCTCTTGGCGCCAAACAGAAGACTGGGGGGGAGCCGATCAACGATGTCGTTTTCCTGGCTCATTTTGGTGCCCTGACGGGAGCGAGCTTGGCGGGGTCGATGGAGTCAAAGAGAAAGCTCGATGATGTGAACACCAGCGGTTCTGGTGCGCCAGGTTGTTCCAGGCCAATTGTCGGCAGTTCTATTGGATCGGGCCGGTAGAGATACTCCAGTTTGACCTTGGCATCCTCGTGCATGCCGATACGCCATCCGCGCTCAGCGCCCTTGTCATCGGTCAATGGGCCGATAACGTACTGCGTATGGAGATCCACGCAAGCTCCGGGCGTGCAGAAAGCGATGGTGTCATCCACGCGTTCCAAGCCCTTGCCGTAAAGCGTGACGTGGAGTTTGGATTGAAAGTCGTCATGCCCGGCCATTTCGGGCAGTGTGCAGCGCAGACGCAAGGTGCCAGCAATTCCGCGCAGGGCCTGCCATTGCGGAGTGATGCGAGGGCTAAAGTGCAAGCTGTGCCAGGCATCCAGTTCTTGCGCCAATGTGAAGCGCGGCGTGACGACACCCCAGGCAGAGTGCTTGAGCCAGATCTCGATTGGGCCGTGCTGGGCGTCATCCGCTTGAAGGGTGAAGATGATGACGGCGCCCACCGCGATGAGGGCAATGACTGCCCAGCCGGCGGGGGTTAGTCCAAGAACCGCCGCGGTTTTACCTGCTCCTATCGTAGCGATGGTCGCAGTTCCTCCAGCTCCAGTGGCGAGAGCTAGCGCTCCTCCAGACATCGCGGCATAAAGATACATGCGCGCTTGTTCCGGATTGGCGCCGCTACTGGAGTTGGCTGCACGTGCGAGATCCGCGAAGGCGAGCAGACCGGCGGCCGCGCTTCCTGCCAAGACTGTTCCCCATTTGATGCCCTGAATCCTGATTGCTTTCGCCAACGAGGTGTCGTGCCTCCTGGTAGCAACGCTCGACAGGACGAGAGAGGTTGCTTCGATGGATGCGCCGGCAAGCGCAAAGCCTGCTCCGGAAACAGTAGCGAGAGAAGATACCGTCCAATCTTTCTCCAACCCCACCACCGCATTTCTCATCCCCCAAATCGCCAACGCCCCTCCCACCCCCGTCGACACAGCCCCAGCCGCCGCCCGCATCCGCTTCAAATTCCGCATCAGCGGATTCCCTTCCAAATCCATCGCCTTCGCTTTATCGACGACTGTCGTCGTCCCCACCGTTTCCCATTCCCAAATCTCAACGTTCTCCATCAGCACGCTGGCCGCCGTGCCCGTTGACCCCTTAATCGTCGTCGGCATAAACGCCCCGGGCCAACGCACTGCCACTTCCTTCCCCATCGCCACATACCCTTGCAACGCCACGCTGTACGCCAGGTACTGTTGCGACGTCACCAAGCGGCGTCCCACTGTGATGCCAAAACGTATTTCGCCGATATGCCGCAATCGCCTGACCTGGACCTCGGCGATCTCCGCGTGTGCTTTGGCCAGAAATGGCCATAGCAACTGAGTCAGCAGGTTGGTGACCAACGTGCCAGGCCGCTCTTCGAGAATGCGATCCACCGCATCAAACACGCCCTTACCGATAGTGAGCGGTTCCGCCAGCCGCATCATCAGCGGTTTGTCGCCGGCGCCCAGCGCGCGCCACAACGGGCTGATATCCGGCGCAGCCTCAATATGCTTCGCCAATTCCGCCAGCCCCTCGTCCGAATGCACCGCCGCGCCAAAGCAATGAAGCACGGTTGTTTCAAAGCTGCGGGCGTTTTGCGCGCAGCGCTGGTCGAAGAGGCTAAATGCCTGCCCAAGCAATCCCGCCGCGTTGACGCGTTGCAGCCAGGCGACGACGTCTGCGCAGGCGCGAGTGATGTCCGTCTGAAAGGCCTCCACGCGGGCTTGATACGCGGGAATGAAATCGCGGGCGCCTGGCAAGTTCACCAACGCCCGTTGCCGGGCCAGCGCCGTCAAGGCGGGAGGCGTGGTGCTGTTGGCTTCGGCTTGGTTGAAGTACGCGTCGATCAGGCCGGCGCTGTTTAACCGATGCTTGCTTTGCGCTTGATAGTCGTCGCGCTTTTTGACTTCGGTGGCGCACAGGTAGTTGAGCTCGCTTGCGATGCCCACGGGGTCTTGCAGCGCCACTGCTAGCGGCACAACGTCTTTGCGGGCGCGCAGCGCGGCGTACATCTGGCTGATGACGTCACTGACATCGGGGTAGTGCTGCGCGGGCGTGATCTCGCTCCAGGCGTAATACATCGGCACGCGGCTCAGCGTGGGACGGATCAGTTCGGGCGTGGATACCGTCAAGCGCGCGGCGTGAAACACGTGGGGCTGGTCCGGGCCGCCGGTGGGCGTGACGACGGTGGCCAGGGCGTCGCGCAGGCCGTCCGTGTTCTTTTCTATTTGCCAAAGGGTGTCGTGCGTCAGGATTGTGTCGCTGATCAGCAGATAGACGGGGCCGTTGATGGCGGCGGGCGGGGCCAAGAGGTAAGGCGCTGCGCCCGTGACGTCTGGCCGCGATTGTGAACCCGGGGTCGAGTGTTCGTAGTCTGCGTCGCCCCACCAAATGGGCGCGAAGCGGATGTCTTCAGTGACTTGATAGTGCCGGTTCCACATCTGGCCGTGGTCGAAGTACAGCAGATAGACATAGGTGCCGGGCCGCAGCACACGCAGGCCATAGGCCTTGCCGCCTTGCAGGACGGGGTAGCCCGGCGTCTTCAACATGGTGTGAAGATCGCTGCGGTACGGGGCATCGGCGATGCCGTAGCGCAGCGGGTAAATCGGCACGCCCGCTTCGCAAGGTGGGGGCGAAATGGCCTTGCCCACCTGCTTGGCGCTGGGATGCGGGGTCTGCAAGGCAGTGGGGCAGGCGCGGGTGGTCATGACGGGCTCCGTTCTTGTCGTCACGGCTCAAAAGGCCGGATAGCAGGCCTAAAGGGCGGCCATAGGCTGCTATGCAAGAACGGTGCCAGGTTAAGGAATTAAAAAATAATCCTTGTAAATCAACTGCTTGAGAGAAATAAATAAACCGCACCAAGCGACACTCGTGCGCCAAGCGCTAAAAAACAGGGGTTTTTCACGGAAAATCGGGCCAGATTTGACTCGATTTTTCTAAGTCATTGATTAACCACAATAAAAAACGGGCCAGATTTGACCCGATCGAGTCAAATCTGGCCCGCTCTCCCTGCGCTGCGTGGGCAGGGGGGCGAAATTCAAGCCAGCGGCTTGATGCCCACGCTGTACGGAGGCGCGTTGCCGCGCGCGGCTGCCTTGATCTTCAGCATCGAGCCGCCCGGGGTGAATTCGAAGTCCTGAAGCGGCACTTCGAACCACTGGTGGAAGCTGGTGCGGGAAAATTCGGGCACCCAGACCTTGGCGCGCTTGGCGTCGCAATGGAATTCGACCAGCGTGCGGTCGATGCCCAGCGGGCGGGTGTTGCCGATGCGGTAGCTGACGCGCAGTTCGGCGCTTTCGGTCGAGCCGGGGCGCCAGGTCAGGCCGATGGATTCCATGAATTGTTCAATCGCCTGAATACCGCGATACATAGCTGACTCCGAATGCTGGCGGGCGCCACGCGCCCACGAAAAGCCGCCGCATGGGGCGGCGGGAAACAGACGGATTATCCGCCATTCCGGGCGGGGCTGCCCAGCGGGCGGCGTGCGGGGCGGCGCGGGGGCGTTGTGGGGGGACGGTGTGGGGCCTGTTTGGCGGCGTTGTGGGGGCGGTGCAGAGCCTGTCTGGCGGCGTTCGCTCCCCGCATGCAAAACGGCTTCACGCATCCGTTTTTGCGCAGAACTTCAGGATCGCGTCGGCCACCACCTGTGGCGCTTCACGCTGTGGAAAGTGGCCCACGCGGTCCAGCACGCGGCGTTCGTAGCCGCCGCTGAAAAAGCCTTCCTTGCCTTCCGATGTGGCGGGTTGGTTGCAGGCGTCGGCGCCGCCGTGCAGCACCAGTGTGGGCACTGTCAGCACGGGGGCGGGCGTCAGCAAAGCGTTGTCGGCGTCGTAGGCGGAATCACCCGGTGCGTGGCCCCAACGATGGCGGTAGGAATGCAACACCACGTCGGCCCAATCAGGGTTGTCGAACGCGCGGGCGGCCTCGTCGAATTCCGCAGGCGTGTACCAGGGGCCGGGCGACCAGGTGTCCCACATCATGCGGGTGAAGGCGCGGCGGTCGTTGCGCACGGTGGCTGCGCCGCGTGGCGTGGCCATGTACCAGTGGTACCAGTAGTTGCGGGCCTGCGTCAGCGACAGGGGCTGGTTTGGGTCGTTCGTGCCGTATCCCACCGACAGCAGCACCAACCGCGCGGCCACGCCCGGACGCAAGCCGCAGGCGTTGGCCGTGGTGCGCGCACCCCAGTCGTGGCCCACCAGCGTGGGGTGTTGGAGGCCCATTGCATCAATGAAGTCCAGCAGGTCGCGGCCCAGCGCCGCCAGTTCGCCGCTGCGTGGCGTTTCGGCATGACGAAAGCGGGTCGGCCCAAACCCGCGCAACGCAGGGCACAGCACGCGGTAGCCCTCGGCCGACAGGCGCTCGGCCACGGGAATCCAGCCTTCAGGGCTGTCCGGCCAACCATGCACCAACACTGCGGTGCGGGACCCGGCGGGATTCCATTCCAGGTAAGCGATATCCAGCACGGGGGTCTGGACGTGGGCGTAGGCGGCCATGATGCGGTTCCTTCTTTCGGTGACGGTGCTGTCACGATAGCGTCGGAGCTTGTCATGATTCTTGATGAATAAGCGCCTATTATCAACAAATCATGAACAGAAGGAAGTGGGACGATGGATACCCCGAACGCGCCGACCGGCGCCGTGCTGGACCTGACGCTACTGCGCACGTTTCTGGAAGTGGTGGACTGCGGCGGCTTTGCGCTGGCCGCCGACGCGCTGTCCTTGACGCCGTCTGCCGTCAGCGGCCACATCAAGCGGCTGGAAGTGCTGGCGGGCGCGACGCTGCTTGAGCGCACCACGCGCAGCTTTGAAGTGACGCCCGCGGGCGAGACGCTGTATGCCTACGCCCGCAACATCGTCGATCTTGAACGCGAGGCGCGCGCCCGCTTGAGCGGCACGCGTTTGAAGGGCCGATTGCGCGTCGGCTCATCCGAGGACTTTGCGGGGGCGTGGCTCGCCGAGGTGCTGTCGGCCTTTCATCGCGGGCATCCGGAAGCGTCCATTGAATTGAAGGTGGGCGTGACGGCGGACCTGCTGCGCCAGCAGGCGCGCGGCAAACTCGACGTGGTTTTTGGCAAGCAATGCGAGCGCGTGCAGGACGACGGCGAACTGCTTTGGGAAGAGGAATTGGTGTGGGCTTGGGGCGCGGACAAGGTCTGGACGCCCGGGCGCCCCGTGCCGTTGGCGGTGTTTCCCGAACCCTGCGTGTATCGCGAAGCGGCCATCACCGCGCTGGGTAATGCGCAGCAGGAATGGTCGCCCGCCTTCGAAAGCGGCAGCATGGCGGGCTGCCTGGCGGCGGCGCTGGCCGGTTTCGCGGTGGCGCCTGTTGCACGCAGCCAATTGCGCGAAGGGCTGCGCCCCTTGTCGCTTGACGACGGGATGCCTGAATTGCCGATGACGCGCTTCTACGCGTTCCTGCGATCCGCACAACCCGCCGTGCAGGCGCTGGTGGCAGCGGTCAGGCAGACGGGCCAGCGGCGGCGCTTCGGGCGGTGATGCCGGCAGTGACCCGGGCAGTGACCCTGGCAGTGAAAGCGGCAGTGAAACCGGCAGTGAAACCGGCAGTGACTCGGGCAGAGACTCGGGCAGAGACTCGGGCGGAAATTCGGGCGGAAGTTCGGGCAGAGTTGCGGCGCTGGCGCCACCATCGCCCGCCCAATGCTATCGACCCCATTGAGTAAAGCAAATGGACGCCACGCGTCATGGCCCGCACCATGACGCTCATGTCCTCTATAAGACCTGCGCCGATTACGCGGGTCAGCTGGACGCTTTATTCAAGGAATCAACATGGCAAATTTCATCCTCGCATTGGTCAACGCTGAACTCTCGCTGTTTGGTGTGCAGACAGACAATGAACCCGTCGTAGCAGCGTCCGCCGTTGCCGGCAACGCGCCAAGGTTTGACAGCGAACACTATCGCAGCGCCTTGGGTTGATGCGGTTGGCCTGACGCGCCAAGCCTCGCAAAACATCATCGGAGAAATAGGCAGGTTTCACGCAAGAACGAGCCTGTACGCATCGCCGCGCGATTCTTAATATCCCTACCAGGCTCAGAGCCGATGCCGTCGAGGTGAAAGCATCGGTTCCCGCCGCGCCGCCCAAGCATCTTGCCGGCGGTGGCAAGCAGCAAGCAAGGGAAGGGAATCGCATGAAATCCGAAAAAATCTGGTTGGTGACGGGCGCGTCGGCAGGCTTGGGCCTGGTCTTGGTGAAGCTGTTGCTGGACTTGGGGCACAAGGTGGCGGCGACGTCCCGGGATGGCGATGCCTTGCTGGATGCCGTGGGCGCCAAACTTGAAGGCCAGTTTTTGCCGCTGACGGTGGACTTGGCGGACGAACGCAATGTGCGCCGCGCGGTGGACGCTACCATCGCCGCGTTCGGCGGTGTGGACGTGGTGGTCAACCACGCCAGCGTGGCACCGCAAGGCGCGTTAAGCCAACTGCCCGACGGTGACGTGCGTGCCGCATTCGACATCAATGTCTTTGGCATGCTCAACGTGATCCGCGCCGTGCTGCCGCGCATGCAGGCGCAAGGCGGCGGGCATGTGTTCAACCTGTCGTCGATTCTGGGTTTTGATGGCGGCCATGCGGAGTGGGGCGCCTACAGCGCCAGCAAGTTCGCGGTGGCAGGCTTGACCGAAGCGCTGGCGGCGGAAGCGGCGCCGATGGGCGTGCGCGTGTCGTTGGTGTACCCGGGCGCGATGCAGCCCGACTCAAGATCCGATCGCCGCTTCGGCAGCGCCGCGGTGGCGACCGCCACAGCGCCCAACTTCATCGCGCCAGAACAAGCCACGCGCGATCCGCAACGGCGTGAGTCGGGCGCCGACCCGGTCAAGGCCGCGCAAGCGTTGATCCAGGCGGCCGAGGCGCAGTACGCGCCGCTGCATTTGTTCCTGGGGCGCGACGCGTTTGATCAAGCGCGCGGCAAGATTCATTCGGTGCAACAAGAGCTTGCGCGCTGGCGCGAGATGTCGGTGTCCATCGGCTTTGTCGACGAACGCCGGCTGGCTGCGTAACGTCAACCGGATAGCGATTCACAGCGCGGGCCGCGATGGCCGGCGCTTACCCCGGCCATCCTTGCACCACCTGGTACGCGCCCAACAACGCCAGGCTGATCATGAAGCACAGCTTGAAGGTGCGCGCCGATAACTTGTCGCGCAGCGCCTGCCCCAGCGCCATGCCGGCCAACGCGGGCAGCAACATCAACACCGACGCGCCTGCCGCGGCCGGGCTGTAGCCGCCGTTCAGCCACAGGCCCGCAGCCAGCGCCACGGTGGATACCGTGAACGAAATTCCCATCGCCTGAATCAAGCCGTTCTTGCCCAGGTTCAATGCCTGCAAATAGGGCACCGCGGGAATCACGAAGACGCCGGTCGCGGCCGTGATGACACCGGTGATCGCGCCCACCACCGCGCCCAGCACGCCCTCGTGCCGGACGGGAACCGCGGGCGGCGTGCCAAACAAGCCCCACGCCGCATACGCCACCAGCGCCAGCCCCAAACACACGCTGGCCCAATGGCCGCTGGGCGCGCCCAGCCACAGCGCGCCCGCAATCGTCCCGATGCAGACGCCCACCTGCATCGTGCCAATGCGGCGCAAGGTCTGAAGCAGCGTGGGCCACGGCCGCGCTTGCCACAAGTTCGTGATCAGTGACGGCACGATGAGCAGCGCGGCGGCCTGCGCGGGCGCCATCACCAGCGCCAGCATGGCCATGGATATGGTGGGCAGACCCAAGCCCACCACGCCCTTGACCAGACCGGCCAGCACGAACACCGCCACGGTGATGGCCAGCAGTTGCGGCGTACCGTCGGGCAGCACGTTGAACGAATTCAATGCGTTCATGATGCGCGCTCGCATCGATTTCTGATTGTCATTTACCGCCCTTCGTATGCAGATGCCAAAGCTGGATTCTGCGCCGCGATACGCGCGAATCCGTATCGGGATCTTGCGTAGCGGGCCTATGGTTGCGCCTGAGGCTGGCGTGCTACGCTGCCCGAATGCGATTCGACCTGACCGATCTCCGGCTCTTCCTGAACGTGCAGGAAACGGGCTCCATCACGGCGGGCGCCAAGCGTTCCCACATGACGCTGGCGTCTGCCAGCGAACGCATACGCGGCATGGAAGACACGCTGGGCGTGCCGCTGTTGCTGCGCGAGCATCGCGGCGTGGCGCCGACGCCGGCAGGGCGTACGCTGGCGCATCACGCCCGGCTGGTGCTGGGGCAGATGGACCGCATGCGCGGTGAACTGGATCACTACGGACTCGGCTTGAAAGGCCACGTTCGCGTGGTGTGCAACACCACCGCGCTTAGTGAATACCTGCCGCCGGTGCTGGGCGAGTTTCTGAAGGACCACCCCCGCGTGTCGGTCGATCTTGAAGAACGCACGAGCCATGAGATTGCTGACGCGCTGCGTGCAGGCATGTGCGACATCGGCGTGCTGGCGGATTCGGCGGACCTGCATGGCTTGCACACGCGCACGTTCCGCCATGACCCGCTGACATTGATCGTGCCGCGCGGGCATCCCTTGGCAGGCAGCTCGGCCGTGACGCTGGCTGACGTGGCCGATGGGGAATTCGTGGGGCTGGTCGAAGGCAGCGCGCTTCAAGCACACATCGCGCACCATGCGCGGCGCACAGGGAAGCCGTTGTCGTACCGCGTGCGTCTGCGCAGTTTTGATGCCGTATGCCGGATGGTCGGGCAGGGCGTGGGCATTGCGATTGTGCCGCGCGTGGCCGCGGTGCGATATGGCCGGACGGCTGGCGTGCAACGCGTGGCGCTGGCCGATGATTGGGCCACGCGCGATCTGGTGTTGTGCGTGCGCGAACCGCTGCCGGCCTACGCCGCCGAGCTCGTGTCGTATGCGTTGCGCGATGCGCCCGCGACCCCGGCGTCGGCGGCGCGGGCCGCGGCCGCCGTCACATCTGCTCGGGCCGCAGCCGCCGTCACGTCTGCGCGGGCCGCAGCCGACGTCACATCTGCGCGGGCCGCGGCTGCTGTCACGTCTGCGCCCCAGGCCGAATCCGGCGCAAATGCCCGCGTTCGAACCACGAGCCGGACGCGACAGCGCTCAGGATGATCAGCCCGTAAAGGCTCATCGCTACCGCCGCCACCAGGAAGAACACCGTCAGCGACCCGGTCAGATGCAGCGCGACGCCACCCGCGCCCACGGCCATCAGCAGACGCAGCAAGCCCGCCAGCAACGGCCACTTCAGCCGCCCCGCGCCTTGCGAGGCGAAGTACATCGAAAACCCCATCGCGAAAAATCCGTACACGGGGCCTACCGTGCGCAGGTAGGTGGCGCCTGCTTCCAGCATGTGGTCTTCGGCGCCGAACAAGCGCAGCCACGCCTCGGGAAAAAATGCCGCCGCCAGGCCGATGGCTTCGGCCAGCACGAAGGCTATGGCGCCGCCCGTCAACGCAATTTTCATCGCGCGCTCGGGTTGGCCCGCGCCGATGTTGGACGCCACCATCGCCACCATCGGCGCGCCCAGCCCGAAGGCGATGGGGATCAGCAGATACTCCAGGCGCACGGCGATGCCATAGCCCGCCACCGCAGCGGTGCCGGCGTACGCGCCGACGAGCGCGGCGGTCAGCGCCACCAGCGCATTCGTCAACAAGGGGTTCAGCGTGGCCAATGCCCCCACGCTAAGAATGCTGCGCATCAGGCTCAGGTGCAGCCGGCTGGCGACCAGCCGCGCCGGGTTGCGGCCGCTGGCGCAGTACGCGCCCAGAATCAGCGCGCCCACGCCGTAGTAGATGACCAGCGCCCAGCCGCCACCCGCAACGCCCAGCGCAGGAAACGGCCCCCAGCCGAAGATCAGGCAGGGCGATAGCGGAATCAGCAGCAGCGCGCCGCCACAGATCACCGCGCCTGGCACCAGCATGTTGCCGGTGCCGCGGATGACGCTGGCAAACGCATTCATCAGCCACATCAACACGATGCCGCCGAAGATGACATTCGAATACGCCAACGCGGCGTCCAGCGCTTCGCCTTTGGCCCCCAACGCGCGGTACAGCTGCGGCCCGAAGGCCAGCAACAGCACGCAAAACAGCAAGCCCAGCAAGGCGTTCAGCACAACGGCATGCAGCACCAATTGATCGGCCTCTTTTTGCCGCCCGCCGCCCAACGCGCGCGCCACCGCCGCAGAGATGCCGCCGCCCATCGCGCCTTGCGACATGTTGCCCATCAGGAACAGCACCGGCACCACCAGCGCCACGCCCGCCAGCACGGATGTGCCCAGCCGCGCCAGGAACCAGGTTTCGATCAGCCCCGTGGCCGACTGCGCCGACATCATCAGGATGTTGGGCCACGCCAGTCGTGCCAGCGTGGGGGCGATGGGCGCTTCAAGCATGGCCTGCAAGCGCGCATTGGCGGGGCGTGGCGGGGGAGTCGCTGACATGGACGGTGGCAGAGGGTGGAGGAGGGTGGAAATGGACGGTCGCGGGGTGGGGCGGAAGGCCGGTGGCAAAACGCAAAAGCAATGCGATAAAATTTACGTGCATATGCCAATATCTGTCAACAAGAGGCTGGACGCGAGCCGGTTGCGGCAGTAGCGTTATGACCTTGTTCCCTTCACTTTGCCCGTGCCCGCTGTCATGCCCCCCGCTGATTCTCCCGTCCCCGCTTTTGTTCAGGACCCGCTCGTCTGCAACGGCGCTGCCTTGCGCAAGGCGACGCGGCGCGTGTCGCAGCTGTATGACACGGTGCTGGCGCCTTGCGGCTTGAAGGTGTCGCAGCATTCCATCCTGATTCATATCGCGCGCGCCGGCACGCCATCCATGACGGACCTGGCGCGCGCGCTGGTGCTAGACCGCTCTGCCTTGGCGCACAACCTGAAACCGTTGGAACGCGACGGCTATGTGCAGATGTCACGCGATGAACACGACGGCCGCAGCCGGCGCGTGGCGCTGACGGACGCGGGCCGCGCGAAGCTGTCGGAATCTAAACGCTTGTGGAAAGATGCGCAAAGCCGTTTTGAGGCGGCTTACGGCGTTGAGCGCGCCGCGGCGTTGCGGCACGCGCTGGCCGAAATTTTTTCGGATGAGTTCGCGCTGGCGTTCAGCCGTGGCTAAAGGCTGGCGGACTGTCATCCACTGACGGTCATCAGCCGCCCGCTATTGCTACTAGTCTCTGGCCGCTTATGGCCGTACGCCCGCCACTAGCCTCTAGCCTCTAGCCGCTTATCGCCTTACGCCCGCCACTAGCTACCAGCCTCTGGCCGCTTATGGCCATATCGATTCGCGACGCCCAACAGCAGCACCGCACCCAGCACGCAAGCCATGCCCCAGCGCTGCGCGCTTTCCAAGGTTTCTCCGAGCAAACCCGCTGCCAGCAAGACGGCCGACACGGGCGCCAGCGCCGTAAACAGCGCCGCTTCCGACCCTTGCACCCGCGCTGCGCCGGCATACCAAAGCAAGAAGCCGCCCACCGTGGGCACCACGGCATAGTAGGCAACGGCCATCAGCGCATCGCCTGAGAAGTCCAGGCGCCACGGGGATTCCGCCACGCTGGCCAGCGCCGAAAACGCGAGCCCCAGCGCCGTCATGATCGTCGACAGTGCAAGCGCTGGCACCGGCGTGCGCAGCCGCTTGTTGAGCAAGATGAACAGTCCTTCACACAGCACCGCGCCCAGTATCAGCGCGTTGCCCAGCCACGAAGACGCGCCGCCGGCGCTTGCCGCATCGCGCATCATCAGCCAGACGCCAACGCCTGCTGCGGCAATCGCGGCCAGCGTCGCCTTGCCGGGGCGTTCCCCCAACAGCACGATCGCGATGCCGGCTGTGACCAATGGCAGCGTCCCCAGAATGATGCCGCCGTCCACCGCCGTGGCGCGCTGCAGCCCGGCAATCAACAGGGTGGTGTAGCCGACGCTGCCGGCTATGGCTTGCGCGGCAAGCAGCATCCAATCGCGCCGGTCCAGCCGAGGCAGGCGTGCGCCCGTTGCGGCCATCAACACCGCGAAGCAAGGCAGCGCAATGGCAAAGCGCAGCGCCGTCGCGGTGAAAGGCGGCAGGCCCGCTGCAATGATTTTGCTGGCGACCACCGTGCTGCCCACCAGCATCATGGCCCCCGCCAGGCAGGCATAACCCAGCCATTTTTCACGCATGCTTGGTCCCCATCAGGGTTGAGAAGCAAGCAGCCTATCGGGCAGGGCGGTGGCAAGTCTTGAACGAAATTGCAGCGCAGGGCCGTTCAGCGCGCGGCCAGTGCGTAATGGCGGGGCGACACGCCATAGGTGCGCACGAACAGCCGCGTCATATGGCTTTGGTCGGCAAAGCCGCTTGCGGCCGCGGCATCGGCCAGCGTCATGCCATGGCGGATCAACTGGCGCGCGCGCAGCAGGCGGCGCTGCATCTGGTACGCGTGGGGCGTCATGCTGGTAGCGCGGGCAAAGGCGCGCAGCACTTGGTAGCGGCTAAGTCCGCTTGCGGTGGCAAGATCCGCCAGCGATAGCGACGCGGCAGGATTGTCGTCGATCAGGCTGCGGGCATGACGAATGGCATCGGGCATGCCGGGCAGGTATTCCGTCCGCCGCCCACTTGCGTTCGGGCTGCACGCGTTTATCAGAATGCGCAGCAGCAGCGCGTCGCAGGCCAGTAGCGCGGCGCCGTGCGTGGCATGTGCGTAAAGCGCCAGCACATCGCGGGCCAAACCAGGGTGGTCGCTGGCGGGGTGTTCGAATTCGTAAGTGGGTGGCGTGCCGCTGTCGGCATAAAGTTCGGCCACGGCTTGCGCAACCACGTCCGGGTCCAGGTACAGCATCTGCCAGGCTCGCGCGCCGTCGCCGATCGGCGCGCCATCGTGAATTTCACCGGGGTTGACGGTGATGACGTGGCCGGGGCCGGCCTCGACCTGTCCGCGCCCGCTGTGCGATACGTGTGCGCCTTGGCACATGACGCCGATGCCGAACTGGTCATGCATGTGCCGCCCGAACGCGCGCCGGCTGTGCGCGGCCACGGCCTGCACACCGGCGAGCGCACTGCGATGCATGATGAATTGGCCTGAGGACATGGCGGGTAAGCGAGGCAGAGGCGGTGTGGCAATGGCACGGAGGCAATTGCGCTGTAGCAAATGCGACGTGGCAAAGGCGACGTAGCAAAGGCGATGTAGCAGCAAAGCCGACGTAGCAAAGGCGGCGTAGCAAAGGCGGCGTAGCAAAGGCGGCGCGGCAATTGCAGCGGGATGCCCGGCCAGTATCGCTTGACTCTCCCGGCGCAATCAAGCGGCTTACTGCAAGCCGTTCCAGCGTGCGACGGCGGGCTCCGCCGCCGCCCATTTCCATTGCCCGCTCTGCTGCCGGCAGATCATGCTGGTATAGGCGGGCGCGGGCGCGTCGTCCTGTTCCACCGTGAACAGCACTTCGCGGCAGCGGGTCAGCGCCGTGTCGATGTCGCGCACCACCTGGATGCCGCCGCGTTCATTGCCCACGGGCAGCGTGTGGCGAATCTGCCATTGCCGCACCTGGCCAATAGGCAATTCGCCGGCTGCATTAGCCATGACGTTTTGCTGATCGTTCTTCCATTCGCGCAGCACGTACTTCACGGTGGCGTCCACCGCGGCCTGCACCGTTACGCCGATGGCGTAGCCCACGACCGGGTTGGCGGTGGCGGCGCCACTGGCCGTTCCCACCACCGCGCCCGCTGCGCCGCCAATCGACGAGCTTTGGCAGCCGCTAAGCCCCAGGCAGGCGGCCAGCGCCAACAAGCCAGCACGGCGCATCACTGCAACGACCCCCAACGCGCCGTGGCCGGCTCGGCGCTGGCCCAGCGCCATTGCTCGCCGTCGCGGCAGACTGTCGTGATGTAGAACTCGCGCACCGGGTCGGCGCCGGGTTTCTCTGCGGGCGTGTCGATCGAAAACACGACTTCTTTGCAAGCCAGCCCCACGCCGCCAATCAAGCGGCTGACGGTGACCTGGCCTTGCGCGTCGCTTTCAATGGGGAGCTGGTGCTTGACATTCCAGTGCGCCACCGCGCCCACGTCCAGCGGCCCAGCGGCCTTGGCGATGGCGTCCTGTTCTTCGCCGCGCGTCTTGCGTTGCGCGTAGGCCAGCGCGGCTTTCGCGCCCGCCTGCACGCCCAGGCCGATGCCGGTGGCGACGTTGGGGTTGTCGGTGACTTTGTTGGCGATCGCGGTGCCGGCGATACCCGCACCGGCGCCCGTGCCTTCGCTCAGCAGGGAGCTGCATCCGGACAGGGCGGTCAGTGCGGTGATGGCGATCAGGGCAAGCGCGCGGCGGGTCGCGCGGGGGAGCATGGGGGTGAACAACGACGTGCTTCCTGCGTAATACGGGGGCGCCGAAAGTATAGGAGGGTGCGCGGCGCCGTGGCCACGTCCCTTGCAATCCTTAGCAATTTCGCAAGCCGCCTAGTTGCCGGGACGCGCGCCTTTTGTGTAGACCTCGCGCAGCGCCGCCGCGAACAAGGCGTCGACATTGCGCCGCAACCCGTCCGCGCGCGTGAACAGTGAAATTGGCGGCAAGGTCCAGTCAAAGGAATACGGCACGATGGCTGCACCGGCAATGCGCACCAGTTCGTCGGCGATATCGGCGGGCAGGATCGACACGGCGCGGTCGCTTGCCACGATCATTTCGCCAATCAGCTTGGACGAATCGCTCTGCACGGAGGGCGGCGGGGGCGCGAGCCCCGCGCGCAGGAAAATATCGGCCACCTGTTCGCGGATGGGGCTGCCCGGGGTGCCGAGAATCCAGTCCAGATCCGCCAGCCGGTTCCACTCCAGCCGAGACCGCCCCAGCCTTGCAGCCAGACGGCGGCTGGCGATCAGCCGGGGCTGCTGGTGGTAGAGCACTTCAAAATCGATATTGCTCAGGTCGACCGATGGCGTCGCCCAGCCGACAACGATGTCCAGCGTGTGGTCGCGCAGCTGGCGCAGCAGCGCCGGCCCCTGACCTTCGTGGATGGTGGCGGTGATGCGCCGCCCTTGCGGCAGCGTGCGGCTGATGGCCGCCGACAGCATCTGCCCAGACACGAAGGGGATGACGCCGATGTGCAGATGCGCGGCATGGCCGGCCGCTACCGCTTCCATTTCCTGCACCAGATGCCCCAGGTCGTGGACCAGGCCGCGCGCGCGCGCCAGCACGACAGCGCCCAGCGGCGTCGGGGTCATGCCGCGCACCGAGCGGTCGAACAGCGGCACATCGAACATGCTTTCCAGTTCGGCCAGGGCGTTCGTCACGGCGGGCTGGCTGGTGGCCATGTGTTCCGCCACCCGGGTCAGCGACCCATGCTGCTCAATTTGCAGCAGCAGCATCAGGTGGCGCATCTTCAGGCGCGAGGTCAGTTTCCGGATGACGGCATCCGGGTCAAAGGCTGTCATAGACAGATCATAAGTTTAGGGTAATGGGACGATATTAAATCCGAATGATCGCCTTATGTCTTGGAGCCTAGAATTTTTCCATATTTCAAGACAGCGAGGCACAAGCCCCCATGAACACGCAATCCGACCGCCAGGCAGCCCTGGACTATCACGAGTTCCCCACCCCGGGGAAGATTTCGGTGGTGGCCTCCAAGCCGCTCGTCAACCAGCGCGACCTGGCGCTGGCGTACTCGCCCGGCGTGGCGTCTGCCTGCGAAGAGATCGTGGCGGACCCGTCCAATGTCTACCGCTACACGGCGCGCGGCAACCTGGTGGGCGTGATCACCAACGGCACGGCCGTGCTGGGCCTGGGCAATATCGGGGCGCTGGCGTCCAAGCCCGTCATGGAAGGCAAGGCGGTGCTGTTCAAGAAGTTCGCCGGCCTGGATGTTTTTGACATCGAAATCAACGAAACCGATCCGGACAAGCTGGTCGAGATCATCGCCGGCCTGGAGGCCACGTTCGGCGGCATCAACCTGGAAGACATCAAGGCCCCGGAATGCTTCACCGTCGAGCGCAAGCTCCGTGAACGCATGAAGATCCCGGTTTTCCACGATGACCAGCACGGCACCGCCATCACCGTGTCGGCGGCCTTCATCAACGGCCTGAAGGTCGTGGGTAAAGACATCAAAAAGGTCAAGGTCGTGACCTCGGGCGCGGGCGCCGCTGCCTTGGCTTGCCTGGATCTGATGGTGGACTTGGGCCTGCCGCTGGAAAACATCTGGGTGACGGACATCGAAGGCGTGGTCTATGAAGGCCGCACCGTGCTGATGGACCCGGACAAGGCGCGCTTTGCGCAGAAAACCGACGCCCGCAAGCTGGCCGAAGTGATCCAGGACGCCGACGTGTTCCTGGGCCTGTCGGCAGGCGGCGTGCTGAAACCCGAGATGGTTGCCGCCATGGGTACGCGCCCGCTGATTCTGGCGCTGGCCAACCCCACGCCGGAAATCCTGCCGGAAGTGGCGCACGGCGTGCGCGACGACGTGGTCATGGCCACGGGCCGTTCGGACTACCCGAACCAGGTCAACAACGTGCTGTGCTTCCCGTACATTTTCCGTGGCGCGCTGGACGTGGGCGCCACCACCATCACGCGTGAAATGGAAATGGCGGCGGTGTACGCCATTGCGCAACTGGCCGAAGAGGAACAGAACGAAGTCGTGGCGGCCGCTTACGGCACCTATGACATCTCGTTCGGCCCCGAATACCTGATCCCCAAGCCGTTCGACCCGCGCCTGATCGTGCGCATCGCCCCGGCCGTGGCCAAGGCCGCCATGGACGGTGGTGTCGCCACGCGCCCGCTGGCTGACTTGGAAGCCTACGCAGAGCAGTTGCAGCAGTTCGTGTACCACTCGGGCGCGTTCATGAAGCCGCTGTTCTCGGCAGCCAAGCGCATCGTGCGCGGTGGCGGCAAGTCGCGCATCGTGTTCACCGAAGGCGAAGACGAACGCGTGCTGCGTGCGGTGCAAGTGATTGTGGACGAAGGCCTGGCCCGTCCCATCCTGGTCGGCCGCCCCGCGGTGTTGCTGTCGCGCATCGAGAAATTCGGCCTGCGCTTGCGTCTGGGCGAAGACGTTGAAGTCACTAACCCGGAATACGACGAACGCTTCCATCAATACTGGACGACGTACTGGGAACTGATGTGCCGTCGTGGCATCACCAAGGAAATGGCGCGCGTGGAAATGCGCCGCCGTCTGACCTTGATTGGCGCGATGATGGTGCACCTGGGCGACGCCGACGGCATGGTCTGCGGCACGGTGGGCGCGTATCACGACCACCTGCGTTTCGTGGACGAAGTGATCGGCCGCCGCCCGGGCCATAACGTGTACGCCGCCATGAACATCCTGCTGCTCAACGAGCGCACGGTGGTGCTGGTGGACACGCACGTGAACGACGAGCCCACGGCTGAGCAGATCGCTGAATTCACCGTGATGGCCGCGCACGAAATGGCCCGCATGAATCTGGCGCCGAAGGTGGCGTTGCTGTCGCGGTCGAACTTCGGTTCGGGCAGTTCGGCCTCGGGCGCCAAGATGCGCCGTGCGCTGGAACTGGTGCGCGAAGCGGCACCCGAAATCGAGATCGACGGCGAAATGCACGGCGACTGCGCGCTGGACGAAGCGCTGCGCATGCGCATCCTGCCGTCGTCCACGTTGAAGGGCGAAGCGAATCTGCTGGTGTGCCCGAACGTGGATTCCGGCAACATCGCCTACAACCTGCTCAAGACGGCAGCCGGCGGCAACGTGGCGGTGGGCCCGTTCCTGTTGGGCGCGAATGCGCCGGTGCACATTTTGACGTCGAGCTCGACGGTGCGCCGCATCATCAACATGACGGCCATGACCGTGCTGGATGCCAACCGGGTGGACGCAGCCGTCTAAGACCCAGGCACGCGGCGCGCAACGCGCCCGCCAGGCATCAACGCCCCGACAAGCCGCACACGCGTGCCGCTTGCCGGGGCGTTTCTTTGTGCGCGCGCCGATGCGGCGGGCGCAAGTACTCAGGGCAGGTGGGGCAGCAGCCGCTGGGGCAGCGAATAGTTGTCGATATGGTCGCGGAACGCGGTAATGAACAGGTCCTCGGCCGCGCTGCGGTGCGCATCCCCGTGCCAAAGCAGATGCAGGTCGGCGGCGCACACGCCTTCGCCGGGCGGCAAACGCCATAGGCGGCCTTCCGCCAGATCGGCCTGCACGCTGTGTTCGGGCAGGCAGCCGATGCCGAAGCCCGCCACCAGCAGGCGCTTCACCTCGTCATGCTGTGAGGACGTGGCGATGATGCTGCCCGAAAACCCGCGCTGATCGCGAAAGATGGTCAAGGGCGACAGGCTGTCGCCCAAGGCGTCGCTGGCGAACGAGACAAAATTCTCGTTCAGCAGATCTTCCATGCGGATGTCCGTGCGCCCGAACAGCGGATGGTGCTTGCCGCAGAACATGGCGTAGCGCTGTTGCAGGAATAGCTTGTGTTCCAGCCGCTTTGGAATCTGCCGGCATAGCGCGATGCCGGCCGTCGCGCCCCGCTGTTGCAGCACGTTCGCGATCTCGCTGCTGGGCAGCACGTCCAGCTGGACTTCAATGCGCGGGTGCGCGCGATGAAAGCGTACCCAGAACTCGTCATACACCGCCGAATGGATGCGGCTGGCCACCAGCAGATGGATTCGGCCCACCGTTTCTTCTTCCGCCTGCGCCACGTCGCTGACCAGCTGCGACACGTTTCCATGGATGGCCAAGGCGGCTTGGCGCACCTCTTCTCCGGCCGGGGTGATGGCGAATTTGGAGTGATGCCGCTCGATCAGCCTGCGGTCCAGCTGTTGTTCAAGCCGGCGCAGCGCCTGGCTGACCGCCGACTGGGTCAGATGCAGCTTGATAGCAGCGCCGCTAATGCTGCGCTCTTGAGCGATCACCAGAAACGTCCGCAGAAGATTCCAGTCCAGGCGGTCGCCCACGCGCGCAATCGTCGTTGGGGCAATCAATGGTTCCTTCATAACACCTTGATCGATAAAGAATTGGTGGGCAGCGGGCGGGCGGCAAGGGCAGCGTCGGCCATCATAGCGCAACATTAATTTAATTTAAGTCGATGATAAGAAATCAGAAATTGACCACCCCCACGGGCGCGGGCGATAAAGCCGCCATCAAATCCAAAAATCCAAGGAGAAAACATGTCGGCCCCCGCCCGCTCATCCACCGCCAGGCAGCCCGTGCGCGCCGCTGCCGCGGCATTCATCGGCACCACCATCGAGTGGTACGACTTCTACATTTACGCCACGGCCGCCGCGCTGGTGTTCGGCAAGGTGTTCTTTCCCACCGCCGATCCGTTTGTCAGCACGATGGCGTCCTTTGGCACGTTCGCGGCGGGCTTTCTTGCACGGCCATTGGGCGGCCTGGTGTTCGGCCATCTGGGCGACCGTGTCGGACGCAAGAATGCGCTGATGGCCACGTTGATCATCATGGGCGTGGCCACCGTGGGTATCGGCCTGTTGCCCAGCTATGCGCAGGCCGGCATGCTCGCGCCCGCGCTGTTGTTGTTGCTGCGCCTGGCGCAAGGCCTGGCCGTGGGCGGCGAATGGGGCGGCGCAGTGCTGATGGCGGGCGAACACGCATCACAGCGTCGGCGCACCTTCGCTGCGTCCTTCGCACAGTTGGGCAGCCCGGCGGGTTTGATTCTGTCGCTGGTGGCGTTTCGTCTGATCACGACCCTGGACGAAGCCGACTTTCTGGCCTGGGGCTGGCGTATCCCGTTCCTGGTCAGCGCTGTGCTGCTGGGGGTGGGCTATTTCATCCGCGTCGGGGTCAGCGAATCGCCTGACTTCGCCAAGGTGCTGGCGCAGCAGGAAACGTCCGAAGTCCCGGCGCGTGAAGTTTTGCGCACCGCCTGGCGCACGGTGTTGCTGTGCATGGGCGTGTGCACCGTGGCGATCGGCGGCATCTACTTCACCAACACATTCATGCTGGCCTACACCACGCAGACGCTGGGCCTGGACCGCGCGATGATCCTGGACTGCCTGTTCGCCGTGGCCATCATCCAGCTGATCGTGCAACCGCTGGCCGCCTGGTTCGCTGAATCGCTGGGCACGTCGCGTGTGTTGATGATCGCGGCGGCGTGCTCGGTAGTGGCGCCATATCCGATGTTCGTGTTGGTCAGCCACGCCACGCCGCTCAGCATCGTTGCCGGCATCGCGATCGTGCTGGTGTTCATGGCGACCATCTATTCGGCCATGGCCGGCTTCATCAGCGCGGCCTTCGAGACCCACGTCCGCTACTCGGGAATTTCGCTGTCGTATCAGCTGTGCGGCGCTGTCGCGGGCGGCTTCACGCCGTTGATCGGCACCTGGCTGTCGCATCAGTATCCCGGCCAATGGCTGCCGCTGGCGCTGTTCTATTCCGCGCTGTCGGCCATCACGCTCGTTTCGATATGGGGCCTGGCCAACCACAAGCCGCGCCACGCTACTACCCCTCGCGCCGTGACGCCCGCCGCCTGAGGCCGCGCCCGACGTTCACTTCAAGGAGACATCATGGATACCGCTCACACCCCCGCCGCACTGACGGCCGAACAGACGCGCCGCATTTTGCAGGCGGTGGATGACCGCTTCGATGCGCAGTTGGCCTTCACGCAGGATCTGGTGCGCTTTCCCTCGCTGCGCGAGCAGGAGCACACCGCGCAGGACTTCTTGTACGAGGCGATGCGCCAGCGCGGCTTTGCGATGGACCGCTGGAAGATCGACGTCAAGGACATCGAGTCCCATCCGGGCTTTGGTCCCGTCACGGTCTCGTACGAGAACGCATTCAATGTGGTCGGCACCTACCGGCCCGACGTGCAGACCGGGCGGTCGCTGATCTTGAACGGGCATGTGGACGTGGTGCCCACGGGGCCGCAGGACATGTGGAGCCGTTCACCCTGGGACCCGGCCATCATCGACGGCTGGATGTATGGCCGCGGCGCCGCCGACATGAAGGCCGGCCTGGCCGCCAATCTGTTCGCCTACGACGCCCTGCGCGCGGCGGGCTACGCACCGGCAGCGCCGATCTATTTCCAATCGGTGGTCGAAGAGGAATGCACGGGTAACGGCGCGCTGGCTGCGCTGTTGCGCGGTTACAAGGCCGATGCGGTCATCATTCCCGAACCCGAAGAAAACATGCTGGTGCGCGCCAACGTGGGCGTGTTGTGGTTCAAGGTCCGCGTGCAAGGCCACCCCACGCACACACGCGAAATGGCCAACGGTTTCAACGCCATCGACGCCGCCTACGCCACCATCGAAGCGCTGCGCAAGCTGGAAACCAAGTGGAACGGGCAGCACCACTGCCACCGCCATTTTGAACACCTGGACCACCCCATCAACTTCAACATCGGCAAGATCGAAGGCGGCGACTGGCCCTCCACCGTGCCGCCGTGGTGCGAATTCGATGTGCGCGCCGCCATCTACCCCGGCACGACGGCGGACGAAGCGCGCGCGGAGATCGACGCCTGCCTGCGAGACGCCGTATCCGACCCCCGCCTGGGCGGAACGCCACCCACCGTCACATACACGGGCTTCTACGCCGAAGGCTACGTGCTGGAAGAAGGCTCCGACGCAGAAAACACGCTACGCGAGTGCCACCGCCAGGCGTTTCAAAGCGAGCTGCAAAGCTTCACCACGCCAGGCTATCTGGACGCCCGCGTCTTCGTCATCTATGGCGATATGCCTACCTTGGTTTACGGCCCCAAGTCACTGGACATCCACGGCTTTGACGAACGCGTGCATCTTGAATCGGTACGCCTCATCACGAAGACCATCGCGCTGTTCATCGCGCAATGGTGCGGCGTGCAGGGTTGAGGTAAGCGGGGAAACTTCGTGTGGCCCTTTCGCGTTGCAGTAATAAAAATGGCCCCGCTGGGGGCCATTTTCTTGGCGAACGATTCGCGTCAACACCTTATCAAGTGCTGCTGGCCTTCCAGGTGCCGTCGGGCATTTTGCAGAACCAGAATTGCCATTTTTCCGTGGTGCTGGTGCGCGCGAAATCTGCCACCAGGAAGCGGCACGTGCGGTTGTCCTTGACCGTCGACGTTTGCGTCGGCGTGAGCTGCACGGTGATCGGCGCGGCCCGCTTGGGCTGAGTCTTGCTGGCCCATTCGGTGCGCTGGCCGTCGGCCGAGCTGTTCAACGCTTGCGCGATAGCTTCGTGGAACGAGATCCGGTCGCCCTTGGGAATCTGAGTGATGAGCGAGTTGTTCAGCATCACCGGCGGCGCGGCGACCGCCGCTGCCGACATACCGCCTGCGACGAGCAGTGCGGCAAGAACGTGGGTATATCTCAAGATAGGCTCCCTTCTTATTGACCAGATTGTTATGCGTGCAATGGAGCCGATAGTACGCCAAGCCATGCGCCACGTAAAAAAAAGGCCGCCAGATTGCCGGCGGCCAAGGTACAACAAGGGGAGGGTAAATCGCGGTAATCGTGAGGCCGGGGCGCGTGGCCCCGGGGCAGATCAGTTGCTGTGATAGACGCCCGCGAAGGGCGTGTCGTTCGGTTCAACGTTGGACACTTGGCCTGCGGCCTTGGCGGCGGCGAGTTCAGCCTGCACGTCGGCGCGGGTCTTGCCCGATTGGGGGGCGCCGTAAACGCCTTGGAAGGGCACGTTGTTCGGTTCGACGTTGGTGACCAGGCCAGCGGCCTTGGCGGCAGCCAGTTCGGCTTGCACCTGGGCGCGGGTCGGGCCTTCGTACTGGGTGCCGTAAACGCCTTGGAACGGCACGTTGTTGGGTTCGATGTTTTGCGATGCGTAGGCGCCGGCGCTCAGGGCGGCCAAGGACAACATCAGTGCGGTAGCGAGGGTCTTCTTCATGGTAAATCTCCGATTTCAAGAGCCTGGGGGCGAATCCGGCGGCCTATCCGTCGTGGTTCGTTGCTGTTTCCCGATGACTGAATTCTGCGCCGAGTCAGGCTAGGGATAAACCCGGATATCGGTAAAAGATATTTCCATCAATGGAAAGATATCGTTCGATTTATTCGATAGTCTCCATTCATGGAATCGATAGCGTGCCCTCTGTCTCCTGGAAACTGGCATGGAAAAGGTCCATCTGACACGTGAAAAAGCCACGCTGCTGATCACGCTGTTTGCCAAGGCAGAAGAAAGCCGCCTGCCCGATTCCCTGTTGCAAGACCGCTACGCGGCCGACGCCGTCGCCCGGATCGACCACGCCTTTTCCGCGTTGCGCATGCGCCGCGACGAGATGATTGGCTTGGCGATGCGGGCGTATTCGCTGGACGGCTGGGTGCGCGAGTTCATCGCCGCCCACAACGGCGCCACGGTGCTGCATCTGGGATGCGGGCTGGACAGCCGGGTGTTTCGAGTGGACCCGCCGGCAGACGTCAACTGGTTCGACGTGGACTACCCCGACGTCATCGCCCTGCGGCGTGCGCTGTACCCGTCGCGCCCCGGTTACGCGCTGATTGGTTCGCCACTGTCGGATCTGGGCTGGCTCGCGCAGATTCCCACCGACAAGCCGGCGCTGGTGGTGGCCGAAGGCCTGTTCCTGTACTTACAAGAGGAAGAGGTGCTGCAACTGATGCGTGTGGTGACCACGCAATTCCCCACCGGCGAGATCGCGTTCGACGCCTATAACCGGCTGGGCTTGGCGCTGGCGCGGCGCAACCGCATGTTCCGGGCGACGGGCGCCGTGATGCGCTGGAGCCTGGAAAATCCGCAGAACCTGGAGGCCCAGGTGCCGGGCATGCGCCTGCGCACCGAGCAGGGGATGGAAGAAGCCAGCGATAGCAGGCAGCTGGCCAGGCTGAGCTGGCGTGCGCGTATGGGGCTGTGGTTGATGCGGCGGGTATTGCCGCTGCGCCGCTTGGGGCGGTTGCTGCGGTACCGTTACTAGCGTGGCGTCAGCGTCAGAACGTCAGCGTCAGAACGTCAATAATGCGGCGGCAGTTCGTCGCGCAGGCTGCGAAAAGGCGCTGCGCCTTCCGGGGCCTGCTGGCGCAGGTCTGCCACTTCGCGCTGTAGCCGGTCGATTTGCTGTTGCTGCCGCACGATGATCTGGTTCAGCTGTTCCAGCAGGTCGTCCGAGAAGCTGGACTTGACCTCCAGTTCGAGCAGGCGGCGTTCGATGTCTTGCATGGGTTCCATGGCGGCTATTAGAACCTATTCCCGCCCGGGATTTCCAATGGGGCGGGCCAGACTTTTTGAGTACGGGAGAAGGATTTGACGGAGCGGGCGGATCGGCGCGCGGCATTGCGGCCGCGGAAGGTGCACCAAGGGCTGCGATGGCTCGCGCGCGGGTCGCTGGCGGTGGGGATGGTTAACGGCGCCTGGGCGCAAGAGGCCGAGTCCACGCTGTCCCCGGTAGTCGTTACCGGTACGCGCATGGATACATCGGTGCTGGATACGCCCGCCTCGGTGGATGTGGTCGACGGCGTGGCGATGCGTCGCGGGCAGCCTCAGATCAATCTGTCGGAAGGGTTGGCCGGCGTGCCGGGGTTGCAGATCCAGAACCGGCAGAACTACGCGCAGGACTTGCAGATATCCAGCCGGGGATTCGGCGCGCGCTCGACCTTTGGCGTGCGCGGGGTGCGGCTGTACGTGGACGGCATCCCCGCGACGATGCCGGATGGGCAGGGGCAGACCTCCAATATCGACATCGGCTCCATCGACCGCGTTGAAGTGTTGCGCGGCCCGTTTTCCGCGCTGTATGGCAATTCCTCGGGTGGCGTCATTCAGGTCTATACGGAAGACGGCGCGGCGCCGCCATCGCTTGCGGCCAGCGCGTGGGCGGGCAGTTTCGGCACGTGGCGTTACGGCGCGAAAGCCAGTGGCGTCACCGCGACGGGCGCAGGGGAACTGGATTACGTGGTGGACCTGACACGCTTTACGACAGACGGCTATCGCGACCACAGCGCCGCCCGCAAGAACCTGGCCAATGCCAAGCTGGGTCTGCAACTGGACGACGCCAGCCGCCTGACCATTGTCGCCAACAGCGTGGACCTGAAGGCGCAGGACCCCTTGGGCCTGACGTATCAGCAGTTTCAGGACGACCCGCGGGCCGCGCCTCTGGCCCAGCAATACGACACCCGTAAAACGGTGCGGCAGACGCAGGGCGGCGTGGTCTACGAACGGCAGGTGGATGGCCGCAATACCTTGCGCGTGATGGCGTATTACGGCCAGCGCGACACCACGCAGTACCAATCGATTCCCCCGGCCGCGCAATTGGCGCCCACGCAGGCGGGCGGCGTCATTGATCTGGCGCGCCAATACGGCGGCGCGGACGTGCGCTGGACGTCGGAACTGGACATGGCGGGCCGGCCGCTGACGCTCATCGGCGGCTTCTCTTACGATTCCCTGCGCGAAAACCGCAAGGGCTATCAGAATTTCACCGGCACAGGCGCCAATCAACAGCTGGGCGTGCAGGGCGCGTTGCGGCGCGACGAGACCAACACCGTCTACAGCGCCGACCCGTATGTGCAGGCCTCATGGAAGGTGTCGCCGCGCTGGACCTTGGATGCCGGGCTGCGTTACAGCACCGTGCGCTTCGATTCCAACGATCATTACATCGTGCCCGGCAACGGCGATGACAGCGGCGATGCCCGCTATCGCAAAGCCTTGCCCGTGGCCGCCGTGCGCTATGCGGTCAGTTCCGATGTGAGTGTTTATGCCTCGTATGGCCGGGGCTTTGAAACCCCGACACTTAACGAGATCTCGTACCGGCCCGGCGGCCAGCCTGGTTTGAACTTCGGCTTGTCGCCCGCGCTCAGCACCAATGTGGAAGCCGGCGTCAAAGCGAGGTTGGCCGGTGGGCTGGCGACGGCAGCGGTGTTCCACACCCGTACCGACGACGAAATCGTGTCGGCGGGCAGCTCGGGCGGGCGCACCAGTTACCAGAACGCAGGGCGCACCCGGCGCGACGGCGTGGAGCTTGGGTGGACGGGCGAATTCGCGCCGCATTGGCGCACGCAGTTTGCCTATACGTGGCTGAACGCGCGCTACGCCGACGATAGCGGGGCAGACATCCGCGCCGGCAACAAGATTCCCGGCATTGCGCGCCAAGCCGTGTTCGCGTCGTTGGCGTGGGCGCCGCCCGAAGGCTGGCAGGCGTCGGTGGAAGGGCGCGCGCTTAGCAAGATCTATGTGAACGATGCCAATGATCAGGACGCGCCCGGCTACTTCGTGGCGGCGGTGAGCGCGGGATACGTGAAGCGGCTGGGGTCGTGGGAGCTCAACGCCTATGCACGTGTGGATAACCTGTTCGACAAACGCTACGCGGGTTCGGTGATCGTCAATGAAAGCAATGGACGCTATTACGAACCGGCCGCCGGGCGCAGCGCCGGGATCGGGGTGGGCGCGATCTACCGGTTCTAGCTGCGCGATGGGCGTGGGCGCGACCTACCGGTTCTAGCTGCGCGATGGGCGTGGGCGCGGCCTACCGGTTCTAGCTGCGCGATGGGCGTGAGCGCGGCCTACCGGTTCTAGCGATGGGGCGGGCGTGAGCGCCCCGTACTGGTTCTACCTTCGGGCCAGCTCAGTCCGGCGTGTCCGTGTAGCAGACGTCGTAGTCTTCGCAGTTGGGGCAGCCGGGCGCGGCCGATGGCGGCAAGCCCGCATGTTCGCAGGCGGAATAGGCCAGGAATTTCTTCCAGCGCAGGTTGCGCACGTTGCGCACGACCAGCCCGGGGTAGTGGCGCGCCAGCAGAAACGTGACGTCTTCGCGGCCAGACAAACCCAGGTCGCGCCACAGATGATCGGGCCGCAGGCAGGCATGCACCAGCACGCCCGTGACCCACGGCGTGGTTTCCGGTTCTGGCGCGCGATAGGCATCCAGCAGCACCCGCAACAGCAAGGTAAAGCCAGGTTTCGGATCGCCCCGGCCATACGTGACATAGCCCGCGTATTGCTCGGCTAACGCGGCCAGCCGGTCTTCGCCCGAGGCCAACGCGCCGGGGAACAGGTGGCCAAGCAGCTCGGTCAGCTCTTGCGGGCACAGGCCGCTGCGCGATAAATCCTGATGCGCCAGGCTGGTGCCGATGACGGTGGCGAAGAATCCCGCATCGGGGTGGCCGGGCGGTGCGTGATGCAGCAGGGCGCGCGCAAACCGTTGGGCCGGCTTGACAAGGTCAGCCTGGGCGGGGGATGGGGTCAGCACGGCGTCCATGGGGGTAGCGGCAGTCGCGAAATGGTTAAGCTGTTAATGAAGTCGTTATGTTTCGAAATATATAACGGAACACAGACCATTCTGGCGATATTGTGGACAAAATTGACTCAGGACATACCCGGGGATATTTGGCGCGAGGGGTATCATCAGCGTCCCCGATTCCCTGGTATTCCCGCCCGCATGCAGCGCTTTCATCCCACAGTTTCCCGTTTGTTCGGCGCCGTTCTGGTCGCGCTGGCTGGCATGGCGGCCACGCCGCAACCCGCCGTGGCGTCCGATATCGGCGCCGTGATCGAGTCCGTTCGGTTGTCGCGCTACCCGCTGCGCGAGCCGGAACGCCGTGCCTGGGGTACCGAGAACGTCAAGGACGCCGTGGTGGTCGGGCAGATGGAAAACCGGTTGTACCTGTACCGGTATACGCGCGGCGCGGGCAAGGAATTCAGCCTGGATTTCCGTTCGCAGCCGCTTGCGATCGACCCGGCCAAGTGGAGCGCTTCGCGGGAAGAACGCGTGGTGGTCCGCACCCCGCGCAACGCCGAAACGGTTTACTGGGTGGGCTATTCCTATAGCGGTTCCGACGACACGCAGGCCGATGGCTTCCTGGTGGATGCCCAAGGCGTTGCCGCCTCGGTCCATGCCGATGCGGCGTTGGCCGTCGTGACCGCTGATCGGCCCTGGGACGAGGCCAGGAAGGCGCAGGCGCTTGTCACCTTGCGCGCGGCCCTGACCGATTACCCCGTGCGCATGAAGGCGTTTCCTGCCGAAGTCCGTTTCGAATATCAGACGCCCGTCGACATAACCGCCACGTTCCGCACGCTGCATCAAGTTGCGCGCGCCATCCCGCGCGCGAAGACGGCCGAGTTCAATCGCGCGCTGGCAGACTTGCGCCGCTTCGTCATGGAGCAGGACTACCGCGAGATCGATCCCACCGGCAAGGATGCCGACCTGCTCACGGCCTTGAACGACTATGGTTTCTGGCTGGCCGAATCGGGCGACACGGCGCAAGCCGACCGCATCTTGACCGAGGTGCTGCGCCGTGACCCGTCGCGCACGGCGGCGTACCTGAACCGTGCCGACGCACGCTGGAAGCATGGCGAAAAGACGCGTGACAAGCGTGACTATTTTCAAGCCCTGGCTCGCGAAGACTACCGCCTGTACTGCTCGCGCCGCCTGACGGCCAAGGAACCCATTCCCGCCAACATCGCGACCCGCATCGGCGTTGCCTTGAACGAAGCGGCGCTTACCGCCGACGTCTGCCGGCCGCGGCTTGCGATCTTCAAGGCGATCCAGGCCGACGACCTGAACGCCGTGCGCGCCGAACTCTCAAGCGGGCAAGACCCGAACGGCGTGAACGAGAACGGCACGTCGGCGCTGGCGGTGGCCGTATCGCGCAAGCAGCTGGATACGGTGCAGCTGTTGTTGGCGGCGGGCGCGCGCGCCGACGGCGCGAACAACGGCTATGTGCTCTTGGCCAGCGCGCTGCCCGATGGCCGCGACACGCGTCCCGCCGCAGAACGCTATGCGCTGGCCGATGCCTTGATCGCAGCGGGCGCGCCGATGGACGTGCTGGATTCCAGCGGCACGCCGCTGCTGATACGGCGCATTTCGTACTACAGCGAAGACAAGGACGCGCTGAACTATCTGCTGGCCAAGGGCGCCAACCCGAACGTGCGCGAAAAGAATGGGCGAACTGCGCTGCATGCGGCCATGCAAAGCCCCAAGACCCTGTGGTTTGCCGACGCGCTGCTGGCCAAGGGCGCCGACATCAACGCCGCCTACATCCGCATGTACTACGGCAACCAGGGCATGTGGGAAACGCCGTTGCTGGAAGCGTTGCGCGGGGCTATCAACGGCGAGTTCACGCCGACGGTCGTGTATCCCATACCGGAACGGGTTACTTACGCGCTGGCCCATGGCGCGGACCCGGCGGTGGGCGGTTACAGCGCCAGCAAGACGCCGGAACGCAATGGCCTGAACGAAGCGCTGACGCTAGCCGCGCGCATGATGCAGCCGGGGCTGGTGGACCAGTTGGCGCAAGCTGCCCGAACGCCACAAGCGCCGTTGACGCCCGAATCGCTGTCCAGCCTGTTGGCGGTGTGGAATCAGCTGGAGATCCGTTCAACCATCAAGCAGAACAGCGCCGAATGGGATGGCCAGCGCGCCAAGCTGCGCGCCACGGCGGATCGGCTCTTGGCCGCCGGTGTGCCGCTGACCCGCGCCAATGATGCAACGGGCATCGCCAACAACATGATCGCGCCGCTCAGCCTGCCGTGGCTGCCTGACGATCTTTACCAGCAGTGGCTGGAGCAGGGCGCTGACGCCTCGGACCGCACGGACCCCAGCGTGCGGATCGATGGCGTGGTGGACGCCGACGCCTTGCCGCTGGTGACCATGTTGCGGCTGGGCAAGGAAGCCAAGGCCAAGCTGCTGCTGGAGCACGATGCGGGGCTGTACCGCACGCCGTGGCGTTGCGGCATGGCGGTGGCCGACATGCTGGCCTGGCAGTTGAGCGACAGCGGCCCCATCAGCCCGATGGGCGCGCGGGCGATTCGGCAGGTCATGGAAGGGGCGCAGGGCGCGGCCAGTTGCGATTTGAATCAGGCGTCGCGCGTGCAGCCTTTCGTGGGGGTGACTGCCCGCGAGCTGGCCGCGCGCGCCAATGTGACGCTCAATGTAAAGGCGCCAGCACAGTAGACGCGCTAGCCCCGGGGGCTACGCCGGGCGACCCCAGGACCAATCCCGGATCAACCCCGGACCAATCCGGGATCAATCCCGGATCAATCCCGGATCAATCCCGGACCAATCCCGGACCAATCCCGGACCAATCCCGGATCAATCCCGGACCAATCCCCAAAACAAAACAGGCGCCCGAAGGCGCCTGTTTTTTTGCATTGACGGGTGCAAACCGCGTCAACGGCAAACCGTCATTACATGGCGTGGCCCATGTTGACGTTCATGTTGTACAGCACCCATGCCGAACCGCCGACGATGATGGCGATGATCAGCACGGTGAAGACGAACGCGGCGAGGTTGTCGCGTGCCGACTTCGACGCGCCCATGTGCAGGAAGTACACCAGTTGCACCAGCAACTGGAGCACGCACAGGGCAACGACGCCGACGATGGTGATGGTGTGCGACAGCGCACCGTGCATCACCAGGCCGAACGAGCCGAAGGTGAGCAGCAGCGAGAGCACGAAACCGATGATGTAGGACTTCAGGCTGCCGTGGTCGGCGGCGTGATCGTCGTGGCCGTGTGCGGCCGCAGCGGAGTGCGACATCAGATGGCTCCCATGAGATAGACGAAGGTGAAGACGCAGATCCAGACGATGTCCAGGAAGTGCCAGAACAGGCTCAGGCACGCCAGACGACGCTTGTTGATCGAGTCCAGGCCATGGCGGCGGATCATGTCCAGCAGCACGATGATCCAGATCAGGCCGAAGGTGACGTGCAGGCCGTGCGTGCCGATCAGCGTGAAGAACGCCGACAGGTAAGCACTGCGGCCGGGGCCGGCGCCTTCAGTGATCAGGTGATGGAATTCCCAGACTTCCATCGCGATAAAGCCCGCGCCGAACAGGAACGTCACCATCAACCAGCCCATTGCGCGGGACTTGTTGTTGGCGTGCACGTTCAGGTTGGCCATGCCGAAGGTGAAGCTGGAGAACAACAGCAACAGCGTTTCGACCAGCACGAACTTCAGATCGAACAGTTCCTTGCCCGTGGGGCCGCCCGCGGTGGCGTTGGACAACACCGCGAACGTGGCGAACAGCACCGAAAAGATCAGCAAATCGCTCATCAGATAGACCCAGAAACCGAAAACGGTTTTGGACCCATCGTCGTGATGCGCGTGATCGTCGTGACCCGCGTGGGGGTGAGTGGCTACGGCTTGAATCATGGCTCAGGCGGCCTTCTGCATTTTGTCAAAGTGAGCGTTTTCGATGCGTTCGACTTCCGCGGCCGGGACCCAGTAATCGACGTCGCGGTCGTAGGCACGGGCGATGAACGCACCGATCATGCCGACGAAACCGGCGGCGGCGAGCCACCAGATGTGCCAGATCAGCGCGAAGCACATCACCAGGCCGAACAAACCGATGTAGACGCCAGCGCCGGTGTTACGCGGCATGTGGATGTCTTCGTACTTGGCCGGGCGCTTGTAGGCCTTGCCGCTTTGCTTGTCTTCCCAGAACTGGTCCAGCTCATCAACGTGAGGAACGTGGGCGAAGTTGTAGAAAGGAGCCGGCGACGAAATCGACCATTCCAGGGTACGGCCATCCCAGGGATCGCCCGTGACGTCCTGGTTTTGCTTGCGTTGGCGAACCGACACAAACACTTGCTGCAGCAGGAACCAGATGCCCAGCATGATCAGCGCGGCGCCAGCCAGCGCAACCAGCAGGTACGGCTGCCATTCGGGGTTGTCGTAGTGGTTCAGGCGACGCGTCATGCCCTTGAAGCCCAGGATGTACAGGGGCATGAAGGCCATGAAGAAACCAACGAACCAGCAGTAGAACGAGTAGCGGCCCAGGCGCTCATTCAGCGTGAAGCCGAATGCCTTGGGGAACCAGTACGTCATACCGGCGATACAACCGAACACCACGCCACCGATGATGGTGTTGTGGAAGTGGGCGATCAGGAACAAGCTGTTGTGCAGCACGAAGGACACGCCGGGGATGGCCAGCATCACGCCGGTCATGCCGCCGATGACGAAGACGATCATGAAGCCCAGCGTCCACAGCACCGGCGTCGTGATGCGCAGGCGGCCGCGGTAGATGGTGAACAGCCAGTTGAAAATCTTCGCGCCCGTCGGGATCGAGATAATCATCGTTGCAATGCCGAAGAAGGCATTGACGTTGGCCCCCGCACCCATCGTGAAGAAGTGGTGCAGCCAGACCAGGAACGACAGCACGCCAATGGCGGCCGTGGCGTAAACCATGGACTTGTAGCCGAACAGCGTCTTGCGGGCAAAGGTGGCAACCACTTCCGAATACACGCCAAACGCCGGCAGCACCAGGATGTAGACCTCGGGGTGACCCCAGATCCAGATCAGGTTCACGTACATCATGACGTTGCCGCCCATGTCGTTCGTGAAGAAGTGCGTGCCCAGGTAGCGGTCCATCGTCAGGAGCGCAAGGGTTGCGGCCAGGACGGGGAAGGCGGCGACGATCAGCACGTTGGTGACCAGCGAGGTCCACGTGAAAATCGGCATCTTCATCAGGCTCATGCCCGGTGCGCGCATGCGCAGGATGGTCACGATGAAGTTGATACCGCTAAGTGTTGTGCCCAACCCTGATATCTGGAGCGCCCAGATGTAGTAGTCCACCCCGACGCTTGGGCTGTAGTCCAGCCCAGACAACGGCGGATAGGCGAGCCAGCCGGTCGCGGCGAATTCGCCCACGAACAGCGAGATCATCATCAGCGCGACGCCAGCACCGAACAGCCAGAAGCTCAGCGAGTTCAGGAACGGGTAGGCCACGTCGCGGGCGCCGATTTGCAGCGGCACCACGATGTTCATCAGCCCGGTAATGAAGGGCATCGCCATGAAGAAAATCATGATGACGCCGTGGGCGGTGAAGATCTGGTCGTAGTGATGGGGTGGCAAGAAGCCGGCGGAGTCAGCGGATGCCACCGCCAACTGGGTACGCATCATGATGGCGTCGGCAAAGCCGCGCAGCAGCATGATCAGCGCGACGATGATGTACATCACGCCGATGCGCTTGTGGTCGACGGAGGTCAGCCATTCCGTCCACAGGTACTTCCACTTGCCGAAGTAAGTGATGGCGCCGAAGACCGCTAGGCCTCCCAGGCACACGGCGGCCAGCGTAACCATGACGATAGGTTCATGGTACGGAATGGCCTCGAGGGTGAGTTTCCCGAGCATTGTTAGTTAATTCCTGCGATCAGATTGTTCGACGTGGACGTGCACGTGGCGGAGTCCACACCGGCCATCTTGGACATGGTGCTGCCCAAGACGAAATCAAACATGGCGGGAGGCGCCGAGGAGTACTTGACGACCGGGTTGCGCTCGCTGCGCTTGGTCAGTTCCGCATACACCTCGGGGGTCAGCGCCGTGGGAGAAGCCTTGGCTTCCTTGACCCAGTTGTCGAACCCTTCTTGCGGCATCGCGATGGCCTTGAAGCGCATGCCGGAGAAACCGGCGCCGCTGTAGTTGGCCGAGATGCCGGCATAGGTGCCAGCTTCGCGCGCATTCAGGTGCAACTTCGTTTCCATGCCGGCCATCGAGTAGATCTGGCTGCCCAGCTGGGGGATGAAGAACGAATTCATGACCGATGCCGACGTGATCCGGAAGTTGACCGGAACGTCCACGGGGAACGCAATCTCGTTCACTGTGGCGATGTCGTACTCGGGGTAGATGAACAGCCACTTCCAATCCAGCGACACCACCTCGATGGTGACGGGCTTGTGTTCGGAAACGAGCGGCTTGTAGGGGTCCAGCGCGTGCGTGGAGCGCCAGGTGATCACGGCGAGAATCGCCACGATGATACAAGGAACGGTCCAAACTACGACTTCAATCGCCGTGGAGTGGGCCCACTTGGGCTGGTAGTCAGCTTTGGTATTGGATGCGCGATATTTCCACGCAAACGCCACGATCATGAACAGTACTGGAATCACAACGATGAGCATCAGCCCCGTCGCCGTGAACAGCAAAGTCTTTTCCTGGGCGCCAATGTCTCCCTTGGGAGAGAGAATTTCCATGTTGCAGCCGCCAAGCAGCATGACCGCGCCGACGCCAAAAATGCGCGTTAGGGTCGCAAGGAGGGGGTGTTTCACGTACAGCCTTGGATGGATGGTTGGAAATGCTGCGTAGCAGCAGACTGGAATGCTGCTAGGCAGCAACGTCCATCCTATCGGCTTGATATCCGTCAAGCATGCGACACATGGTCGCATTGCCTGGGAGGAATCTGCCCCCATCGGGGCAGATACAGGGTTTTCCTAGGGGAGCAACTGCCCCGGGAGGGGTGCAGGGGGTGCGACGATATGTCGCACCTGCACATGGGGTGTTGTAAAGATGTGTCGCACCCGCACAAATCAGTCGACGAGCACTTCGCGTTCCGGCCCTGGTTTTTTTGCCAGCTTGCGCTGCAATGACCGCCGGTGCATGCCCAGAAGACGCGCCGCCGCGGAAACATTACCGCCGGTTTCGTGCAGCGCCTGATGAATGTGCTCCCATTCTAGGCGGTGCAACGGCGTCATGGTCGTTTCGATCGTAACGGATTCTGGCTTCACCAACCCCAGCGTGCGCAGGATCATCGGCGCGGTGGCGGGCTTGGGCAGGTAGTCGTCCGCGCCGCGCTTGATGGCTTCCACGGCGGTGGCCACGCTGGCGTAACCGGTGACCAGCAGGATGCGCATGTCGGCACGCAGCGCGCGCAAGGGGCGGATGAGCGTCAGGCCGGAGTCTTCGCCCAGGCGCAAATCCACCAGCGCGAAGGCCGGCCGGATTTCCTCGGCCACGCGCAGCGCTTCGGCGATGCCCGTGGCGGTTCGGGTTTCCAGACCGCGACGCGACAGGCTGCGCTGCAAGGTGCGCACATACAGTTCGTCGTCGTCGATCAAGAGGCCAAGGTCGGTAGGGTTCATCACAATCAAATTCCGGGGTTGCCCAGGGGCAGGTAAAAGCGGATGCGGGTGCCTCCCCCAGCAGCGGCGGTCATGGTCATTTCGCCGCCCAGTTGTTCCACGGTGGCGTGCGACAGCGCCAGGCCCACGCCCAGCCCTCCCGGTTTGCCACTGTTGAACAGGCTGGTTGCGGGCAGCAGGGTCTGGTCGGGGTCGAAGCCCCGTCCGTAATCCCGCACTTCGCCGCGCAAGGCGCCATAGCCATATTCCAGATGCAAGTCCACGCGGGGGGCCTCGGCGGCTTCGCCCGCGTCGGCCGCGTTGTTCAGCAAGGCCTGCAACAAGTGGGCGATGGCCGGGTCCACCCGCAAGCTGGTGGGCAGCGTGCCCGAGCGTTGCAGGTCGATCGTCGGCCGGATCAGCCGCCATTGACCCACCACGCGAACCAGATCCACGGCAGTTGGGACCGCCAGATTGCGGATGCGTTCCCGGCACAACGCCAGGAGTTGGCTCAAGGTGGCCACGTCTTCGCGCACGTCTTCGTCCTTGACCTCGGCGGCGATTTCGTCGGTCAGCAGGGTCATGGTCGCAAGCGGCGTGTTCAATTCGTGCGCCATCGCGGCGGCGTGGGTCGCCAGGGCGACGATGCCTTCGTTACGCGTGAAGCGTTCGCGCAGGCGGGCAAGTTCGCGCTCGCGGGCGCGCAAGTCGGCGGCCAGCCGGGTCGAAAACACCAGCACCACCACGACCGAAATCAGGAAATTCGCGCCCAGGCCCCAGAGCAGCAGGGAATGCGTGTCCACATCCCCGCGCAGGGGCTGGCCGAAGATGGCCGCCGCCGCATAGCCCGAAATGCCGGCCACCGCCGCCGCGAACGCCCAGTTGCGCGGCAAGGCCAGCGCCGCCAGCGCGGTCAGGATCAGGAACATCATGCCGAACGGGTTGCTGATGCCGCCGCTCCATCCGATCATCCAGGACAGCGCCGCCATGTCCACCAGCAAATGCCCGAAGGCCGTGATGTGGGACAAGTCGCGGGGGTGGCGCAGCCGCAGGCTGGCGTAGGCGTTGAAACCGATCAGCACACCCACGCCGATCCACAGGGGCTCAAGCGGCAGGTCCAGCCCCAGCACGCTGCTGGCCAGCAAGATGGTGGCGGCCTGGCCCGCGATGGCGAGCCAGCGCAGGCTGCATAAGGTACGCAGGAATGAAAAAGCGGAACTACCGGGCATATCCAGACACGTAGGTGCCGGCGGCCCGCCGGCGGGTCAAGCGCCCGGCGGCGCGGAACGCAGGCGTCCGGCGCGCGGCCAAAGGGGCCGGCTGCCGCCGGGCCCGAGTGGGGCGCCGACGGTGGACGTGCAGGCATTGTATGGTGATTCAGCGCAGCACGCTGGCATCGGGGCAGATATGTGCGTCCCCAATATTCGCTGAAGATGGCGGCCCGTCAATGAATGTCAGACATGCCGCTGTGGGCCATGGCCGGGGGCGGGTAGTCTTCCTGGTCGGACGCCATCTGGCCCTGGGTTTGCGCCTGCTGCAATTCCTGTTCGACCTGGGCGCGGCTTTCGCTGGCGGTCGACGCGGCGGGGGGCGGGTAGTCTTCCTGGCCGAATGTGTATTGGCCATTGGCTTTCGCCTGCGCCAATTCAGAGGCCACCTGGTCCGAGCTCTTGGCGGTGGGGGCGGCGTAGGTGACGCGCCAGTCGCCATACAGATCGCGCTTGTACTGGGTGGACGGGGCGGGGGATTGAACTGCGGATTGCGCCTGGGCGGCGCCCGCGACGGCCAAGCCGGCGCATAGCAACACGGTGGTGGTGATGGTCTTCATGAAACGCTCCTGGCAAACATAGCCTGCGGCCGATCTGGCCGCGCCGTCGTCCGCGATGTGGCCAGCGGACGATTTCCTGAATGCGGAACTGCCTGACCGGGGCGTGAAAACGGCGCACGTCCGGCCTTTTCAATTCGACCGGGCGTGCGCCGTGGTGTTGCAGGTAAACCGGCTTCAGGCGCCGAAAGGTATTTCAGGCTTGAAGCACAGATGTCATTGCGCTGTCAGTGGCCGTGCTGCGCCGGGGCGGCGCCTGCCTTGGCGTTCAGTGCGCGGGCTTCAGCTTGAACCGGCACCCGGTGTTGCTGCTGCTTGGCGTCTTCGACGATCAGCGTCAGCGGCACGTGATCGCCCGGGGTGATCTGCTTGGCCAGATCGATCAGCATCACGTGATAGCCGCCCGGCTTCAATTCCACCGCCTGGCCGGCGGGCAGGTCGATGGCCGGCACCTGGCGCATCTTCATGACGTCGTCCTGCATCGCCATTTCATGCACTTCCACGTGCTTGGCGGCGTCGGATTCCACGCCGACCAGTCGGCCTGCCGTGGGCGAGGTCAGGCGCATGAAGACGCCGGTTGCGTGCTGATTCGGCACGGTGGCGCGCACCCAGACGTCTTCCACTTTCAGAGCGGCGTCTTGCGCCAGCGTGGCGGGCGCGAAGCCGGACAGGGCGCACAGGGTGAAGGCGGCGGCGAAAGATTTGAGCGAGAGGTGTTTCATGAAAGTCTCCTATCTATATATAGAGGTCGTGTGGCGGGGAGCCGCTGGCGTCAAAGCACGGTGCGCAGGTCTTCCACGCATTGTTCGGTGCTTTGCTGGTGGCGCAGCGCCAGGCGCAACTTGCCCTGGGCGTCGATGATGTAGGTGAGCGCGGTGTGGTCCATGGTGTAGGACGAGCCGGTGGCAACCTTCTGGTAGAACACCTTGAACGATTGCGCGGCGGCGCGCGTTTGCTCGGCGGTGCCGCGCAGGCCCACGAACCCGGGGTCGAACGCCTGCGTGTAGGCGCGCAGGATCTCGGCGGTGTCGCGCTCGGGGTCGACGGTGATGAACAGCACGCGCAGCTTGTCGGCATCGGCGCCCAGCTGCGCTTTGATCTCAAGCGCGCGGGTCAGCGCGGTCGGGCAGATGTCGGGGCATTGGGTGAAGCCGAAGAACAGCATGATGGGGTGGCCGCGATAGTCAGCCAAGGTCCGCGGCTGGCCGCTGGTGTCTTGCAGCTGGAAATCGCCGGCGGGCATGCCGGACAGGTCCATGCCATGCAGCTTGGGGGCCTCGGGGCCGCAGCCGGTCAGGGCCAGCGGGGCCAGCAAGGCCACCGAAGACAGCAGCAGGCGGCGGCGCAGATCGGGCGCATCGGAAGACGCGCGGGAAGACGCGCGGGAAAACGCGCAAGAAGACGTCGCGCTGGTGGGCGCGAACAGGGTGGGGTAACGCATGAAAACCTCTTGGGTCGACGTGTCGGCAAGGCGCGCGGCAGGGCCGCGCCATCAGGCGGAGTCAGACCAGCGAGGGTGGGGCGCGAGACCCCAGGGGCGGCCCTTGGGCGGCCAGGGCGGGCAAGGCCTGGTAAACCGGCGGGGGCGGTGCAGACCGGCTGACGGGCAGCAGGATGGGGGTGACGCCGGCAAGCGGCGCGGGGGAAACATGCGCAAGCAGCCCGAAGGGGCATTGAGCGCCGGTTTCGGCGGCGTCATGCGCAGACTTGCCGTCCGGCGGGTTGCCCAGCGCCAGGCTCAGCGTGGACAGGTCTCCCGCAGCCGAGCAGAACGTGACTTCGAGCCGGCCGTCATGCAGCGCGCGGGCGTCGGGCATGTAGCCCGTTGGCACCAGGGCGCGCAAGGTCAAGGCCAGAAGCGCCAGCCACAGCACGCCGTGGGCGCGCACGGCGCTCCGAAGACGGAGGAGGCGGGTCAAGTCAGGCATGGCCGCATTCTAGTCCATGCCCGCGGGCCAATATCCCGCCTTCAAGCGCCGCACCAGGGCAATGTGGCGGCGTTGCGCCTGGTCGGCGGGCAGGCCGGACAAGAGCCGCCATGCGGCGTGACGCACCTGTTCGCGGGCATCGGCGCCAGCGGCGGGCGCCGGTGGGGCGTCACCCAGCCGCGCTTGCTGTTCGTAGGCGGTCAGCCGGATCGATACGGCGGCCGAGGGGGCGGCCGGCAGCGAACGCAGTTCGATGACGGCCGCTTCAAAGGCGTCGGGCAAGGCGCTGGCGTCAAGCGCCAGGGTGCTCTCGTCCATGGCGTCGCCCTCGGGCTCCAGCCCGCTGGCGGCGGCCAGCCGGCGCCAGAGCGCATCTTCGCGCTGGGGTTCATCGGCTTTGGAAACGACCTTCGTGATGGTGTGGTTGCGTAAGCGCAGCGTGTGGGTGGACGCGCCGTTGTACAGCCCCGCGCCGTCCTGCACCTGAAAGCGCAGGGGCAGCGCAATCGATCGGCCCGACAGCGCAGGCTGGCCAACCTCGTTGACCGCGAAGGTGTTGCGCGAATAGTCCATCAAGCGCGAGAACAAGTTGATCAGCGCCCCGCGCCCTTCGTAGACGCCGCTGATGGGGTTGTCGCCTTCTTCGGTCCAGACCACGTCCTCGGCAAACAGCGGGAACAGCGTTTCGAATTCACCGGCCAGCAGCGAGCCCCGGTACGCCTCAAGAATGCGTTCGATGTCGGCGGCGCCCATGGGGGCCGCGCGCCCGGCTGCGCGGGGCGATTGCACGGCAGCCGGGTCGCGGTCCATGAATTGCAGCACGGTTGCGGCCACCAGATCGCGGTCATTGTCCACGCAGATCATGTGATAGCTGTTGTTCAGCAGCACGAGCTGGCTGCCCGCGATGGCGTCGTGCAGCAGTTGCGCCGAACGCACCGAAGTGAGTTCGTCTTCGTGTGCATGCATGATCAGCGTGGGGCAGCCGATGCCGTCCAGCCCCTGGCGCACGGCCGCGCGCAGCCGGTCGACTTCGCGCACGCAGGCCAGGGGCACCCAGCGGTAGTGGAAGTTCTCGCCCCGTTCGAACTTGGCCTTGACGATGGACCGGACCAATTCGTTCTTGATGCCGTAGGGCTCTTCCTCTTCGACGCGCATGCGCGCCGCCAGGCCAGGGATGCGGTAGACCAGCCGGCGCAGACCCCGATACCAGGGCGTGCTCCAGCCATCAATGAAGACGGGGGCGGCCAGCGACACCAGCTTGCCCTGCTTGTGGCCCACCCGCTTGCACAGTTCCACCGCCAGCAGCGCGCCCAGGCACATGCCCATGACGTGCAGCGTCTCGTAGCGGGCGGCCACCTCGTGATATTTGGMCGTCACGGCGTCCAGCCAGTCTTCCATGCGCACGGACAGCAGATCCTCCGGCGCTCCGCCGTGGCCGGGCAGCGTCAGGCTGTGCGTCTCGATGCCGGCGCGCTTGAGGATCTTGTGCATGGACCCCAGGTCGTACTCGGTCCCGCCGAGCCCGTGAATGAGCAGGGCGCCTGTGCCGGCGCGAACGGGTAAGTTAGTTGACATTGGCCGGCTCGACCTCGATGTCGCCTAGCCGCCACATGCCGGCCACGACGGCGACGCTGCCATCGAAGTCGGACAGGGGCGAGCCTCGGTCACTGATCAGCCGCCAGCCGCCTGCTGCGTGGGCGACGCGAAACAGCAAGGGTGTGCGGTCTTGGGCGCCCGCGCGGCGGGCCGCCCAGTGCAAGGACAGACGTGCACGGTCGTCCGGGTGCGCGTGGGCGATCAGCGCTTCCAGGTTCGCGATGGCGGAAGGCGGCAGGCCGAAGGCGTCTTGCACGTCGCCCGCCAGTTCCAGCGTGCCGTCATAGGGGTTGTAGCGGTACATCAACTGGTGGCTGCCGGCCAGCGCCAGATCAAAGCGGCCCCGCCATTGCTCGGCGTTTTCCAGCGCTTGCGCCCGCGCGCCGCGCAAGGTGTTGACCAGCAACAGCAGCAGCGCCGTGACCACCAGATAGACCTGCGTGGCCAACAGCACTTGCCAGGGGTCATTGGCTTGCAGGAAGGGGCCTTCGCCCTGCGCGCTTTGGTACAGCGCCATCAGCATCAGCGTCACCATGGCCAGTGTGCCGCCGGGTGTGCCCCAGACCAGCGCGATCAGCACGGCGAACACCAGGGGCAGATAGGTCAGCTCGAACGACACCACGTAAGGCAGGTGCTGGATCATGTCGCCGTCGAACGTCATGAAGGTCGAGACGATCATCAGCACATAAGCCACCAGGCCGATCACCAGTTCACGCAGGCGCGCGCCACCGGAGCGGCGCGGCCGGAATTGCGACCAGCCGGTGAGCGCCGGCGCCAGGATCAGCACACCCGCCAGATAGGCGGTGACCCAGGTGCGCAAACGGACCGCCGCATGCGCTTCCTGCGTCAGCCACAGCCAGCCGCCGCCCAGCAACGCGCTGGCGGCGGCGCCCGCCACCGCGCCGGCCAACAGGGCGGCGACGAATCCCAGCCCTTCGGAGCGTGGTGACAAACGTTGCACGGTCCAGGCGGCCAGCAGCGACGAGACGGTGCCCGTCACCGCAAACACGATTGCCGTGGCGGGCTGTCCGCGCCAGATCAGCGTCAGGACGAGCTGCGCGGCGAAAAAGCCCAGCATCAGCAGCAGCCAATTGCGGCGCGGCGTCAGCAGATAGGCCGCGACCGCCACGCCGGGCGGCAGCCAGACGAACAAGGCGTGGCTGACCGGATCGCTCAGCAGGTGCGAGAACACGCCGCACAGCAGGTACGGAAGCGTCCAAAGCAGGCAGAGCGGATTTCTTCTAACTGTGTCGGGCTTCACCATAATTGTCCTTGCAAGCGCATGGTTTCGTGGCGCCACGGGGGCGTCTTGATGAGCGGGTTATACACGCCTGTGGCGTGGGTGCGAAGTGGGTGTGAAGCATTCGCGCACTCCGGCGCGCGAAAATCTTGGTACCCTTGAACGCACTTCCATCCAACCGCCAACTCAGTGCCCCAGGTTTCAGTGCTTTCCTTGCCCGCCCCGACCCTGTCTCAGTCCGCCCGCGCAACCGCCTCTGGCCAGACCCGGCTTCGGCCGCTTGGCCGATTCTGGATGCTGGCTTGCATCGTGGCCTTGCTGGCGTTGTTGTCCGCTTGCGGCACCACCAAAGTCCAGCCCGGCTATTACCGGGTGCAGTCGGGCGACACGCTGACGCAGATTGCGCGCAAGCAAGGCACTAGCGTCAGCAATCTGGTGCGGTGGAACAAGTTGTCGAATTCGAATTCGATCGAAGTCGGACAAGTCTTGCGGGTGGACCCGCCGGACGGTCAAGCCAGGACGTCCACGCCCAGCAAGGCGGCATCAAAACCCGCTGCAACGTCGCGCGCATCGTCCTCGTCTTCCGGCAAGCGGCGCACGGCGCCGCCGGGTGCGATTTCATTGGTTTGGCCCGCACAAGGCAAGGTCACGCGCGGCTACGACGGCGGCGGCTCGAACGGCATCGTCATCTCGAATTCCGCAGGCACCCCCGTGGTGGCCGCGGCAGGCGGCACCGTGGCGTACTCGGGCAGCGGGCTGCGCGGCTACGGCCACCTGGTCATCGTCAAGCACAACGCCAGCTTCCTCAGCATCTACGCGCACAACAGCAAGCTGCTGGTCAAGGAAGGCCAGAGCGTGAAGCAGGGCCAGAAGATTGCCGAAATGGGCAACAGCGACAGCAAGCAGGTGGGTCTGTATTTTGAGCTGCGCTATGACGGCCAGGCCGTCGATCCAGCGGGGAATTTACCGCCGAAATGATCAAAGGTGTCTGAAGAGGCCGATTAAAAATGGGGCGTTGCTGGCGCGGTGGGCGCGCCTGAAGCTGGCTACGACCCCAGCGGCGGGCTACGACCCCATCGGCGGGCTACGACCCCAGCGGCGGGCTACGGCCCCAGCGCTGCGTCCTGCGTCAGCGTCGAGATAAACGTCGCCGTGCGGGGATCAGCCGGGCGCGAAAAGATCGACCGCGATTCGCCCGATTCCACCACCACGCCATCCAGCAAAAACACCACCTCGCGCGACACGCTGGCGGCCAGGCGCAGGTCGTGCGTGGCCATCAGCATCGTCATGCCTTCGGTGGCCAACTGGCGCAGCACGTCGACCACTTCCGCCGCCAGGCCCGGGTCCAGCGCCGACGTCGGCTCATCGCACAGCAAGACGCGCGGCGCGGGCGCCAGCGCGCGGGCAATCGCCACGCGCTGTTGCTGGCCGCCTGACAGATTGGCGGGCCAGGCGTCAGCCTTTTCCGACATGCCCACTTTCTTAAGCAGCTCTTCGGCGCGTGCGCGGGCCCGGTCCAGCGGCCATTTCTGCACGGTCAGCAAGCCTTCCATCACGTTGCCCATCACCGTCTGATGCGGAAACAGCTGGAAGTTCTGGAACACCATGCCGGTTTGTTTGCGCACGCGCTGCACCTGATCGCGCGACAGCTTTTTGCCTGGCTCGAATTCAACCGTTTCCGGCCCGATGGCCAGCGTGCCGCGGTCTGGCACTTCCAGCAGATTCACGCAGCGCAGCAAGGTGCTCTTGCCGCTGCCCGATGGGCCGATCAGTGCGGTGACGCTGCCTTCGGCGATGCTCACATCCACCTGCTTCAGCACGGGATTGCCGCCGAAAGATTTCTCGATTTTTTGCAGGCGGATCATCGGCTTTTCTCGGAAAACACGGCGTGCTGGCCAAAGCGCCGTTCCAGGCGAACCTGCGCGGCCGACAACACGGAACTGAACACCAGATAGATCAGCGCGGCCTCGGTATAGAGGATCAGCGGTTCATACGTGACCGCCGCGATGCGCTGCGCCGCCTGGAAGATTTCGGGCACGGTCAGCACGGCCGCCAGCGACGTGTCTTTAACCAATGCAATGAACGAGTTCGACAACGGCGGCACCGCCACGCGGGCGGCTTGCGGCAGGATCGTGCGGCGCAGCGCCTGGCCGCGCGTCATGCTCAGCGAGTACGCCGCTTCCCACTGGCCCTTGGTGATGGACTCGATGGCGCCCCGAATCACTTCCGAGTTGTACGCGCCCACGTTCAGCGTGAAGCCGATCAGCGCAGCGGGCAGCGGGTCCAGCACAATGCCCACGCTGGGCAAGCCGTAGAAGATCACGAACAGCTGCACCAGCAATGGCGTGCCGCGGATCAGCCACACATAGAAGCGCACCACGGCCACCAACGGCGCGGGGCCAAACAAGCGGATCAGCGCCACCACGAACGCCAGCGCCAGCCCCAGCGCAAACGACATCAGCGTAAGCGGTACGGTGAACACCAAGCCGGCATGCAGCAATGGCCAGAACGAATCGGCCATCAACTGCACCCAGGCTGGCACCGTCCACGACCCGATTTGCGCCAGCAGCCAATCGGGCATGACGGCTTGCAGCCAGGAAGGGAGCGTCATGAGCGTCTCCGCCGCTTATTGCGCCGACGACAGGTCCGTGCCGAAGTATTTGACCGAAATCGTCTTGTAGGTGCCGTCGGCCTTGATGTCGGCCAGCGCCTTGTTGATGGCCGCTTGCAGCTCGGGGTTGCCCTTGCGGATCAGCACGCCGGAATTGCTGAATTCAGCAGTCTTGTCAGTGGCGGCGATTTTGACTTTGGCGTTGGGCTTTTGCTTCTTGAAGTCCAGGAACGACAGGTTGTCGTTCACCGTGGCTTCCACGCGGCCGGACGTCAACAGATCGATGGCTTCGTTGAACCCTTGCACCGCAACCACTTCCGCGCCATGGCTTTGCGCCAGCTTGCCGAAGTTGCTGGTCAGCGTGTTGGCCGACTTCTTGCCCTTCAGATCGGCAAACGACTTGATGCTGGTGTTGTCGTCGCGCACGATCAGCACGGCGGCCGATGAGATGTACGGATCAGAAAAGTCGTATTTTGCTTTGCGCGCGTCGGTGATGCCGACCTGGTTGATCACGGCGTCATAGCGCTTGGCGTCAAGGCCGGCAATGAGGCCGTCCCATTTGCCTTCGACGAATTGGGCCTTCACGCCCAGGCGTTCGGCGATGGCGCGGCCAATGTCCACGTCAAAACCGGTAAGCTGGCCCGATGCGTCGTGGAAGGTGAAGGGCGCGTACGTGCCCTCGGTGCCAATCTTGAAGGTGCCGGCGGACTTGATCTGGTCCAGGCCCGATTGGGCGTGCGCGGCGGAAAGGGCTGCGGCCTGGATAAGGCCGGCGATGAACAACGAGCGGAAGAGTTTCATGGCAAGGCTCCACGGATGATCGGTGTCATTCTTGAGAGCATGGGGATGTGCAATGCCCTCAGACGTAGCCGCACTCTATCAACGCGCCTATTTTTCCACAAAGCATAAGGAATAGTAAAAATATAACTGCCAGTCATAACTTGCCCTCGTTTGGCGGCCAGCCGGCGGGGGTTTCATTCAATCGGCAACGGGACGGAGATCGGTGTGGAACAGCAATGGAACAGGCGGGCTTTCATGATGGCGGCGGCAGGGTCGGCGGCGTTTGCGGGCGTGATGCCGGCACAAGGCGCCAGCGGCTTGCGGCTGACCCCGGGCGGGGGCAGCATCACGCAGGTGTCGGGCTTGCGGGTGGGCCATTACACCGATACCCGCCGCCCCACCGGCTGCACGGTCATCATTGCGGAAGCGGGCGCAACCGGCGGCGTCGATGTGCGCGGGGCCGCGCCCGGCACGCGTGAAACGGATCTGCTGAACCCCGTGAACATGGTGGAAAAGGTGCACGCCATTGTGCTGTCGGGCGGCAGCGCGTTCGGGCTGGATGCCGCAAGCGGCGTCATGCGCTATCTGGAAGAAAAGAAGATTGGTTTTGACGTGGGCGTGGCGCACGTGCCGATTGTGCCGTCGGCCATTCTGTTTGATCTGGGCGTGGGTGATGCATCCATCCGCCCGGATGCGGCGGCGGGCTATCAGGCGTGCAAATCCGCCACCACCGATGCGCCCAAGGAAGGTAACGTCGGCGCAGGGGCGGGCGCTACCGTCGGCAAGCTTTATGGACCGCAGCGCGCCATGAAGGGCGGCATCGGCAGCGCGTCGCTGACCGTGGCGGGCGTGACGGTGGGCGCCATCGTTGCCGTCAACGCGGTGGGCGATGTGCTGGACCCGGCCACCGGGCGCATCCTGGCGGGCGCACGCACGGCCGATGGCAAGCATCTGCTGGACACGCGCGCAGCCATTCTTGCGGGCGATCTGCCCAAGTCGATGCGCGCCGGCACCAACACCACCATTGGCGTCGTGGCCACCGACGCGCAATTGACGAAGGCGCAGGCGCAGAAAATTGCGGGCATGGCGCATGACGGCCTGGCCCGCACGATCAACCCGATACACACCATGATGGACGGCGACACGATCTTCGCGCTTGGCACCGGCACGTCCGGCAAGCCGGGCAACGTGATGCTGCTGGGCGTCATGGCGGCCGAAGCCATGGCCATTGCCGTGCAACGCGCCATTCTGGCGGCGCGTGCGGTGGAAGGTTTTCCCGCGGCGGTGGATTTCATCGCCTGACCTCCGGTCGCCATTGCGGCCTGGCGTGAGCCATTGACGTCAGATGCGGCCATGGGTGTTGGCCTCTGACGTCAGCTTGTCACAGGCCGGGCCCAAGATGGCAGACGCCGGCGGTTCGCCGGTGTCCAAGGAGGACGTATGTACAAAGGCGAACGCTTCAACGGCGCCACGCATCTGGCGGGGCTGGCCATGGCCGTGGCCGCCTCAAGCGTGCTCATCACCCGGGCGGCCGAACTGAACGTCGCCACGCGCCAGATCATCTCTTGCGCCGTATTCGCGGCGTCGATGATTGCCGTCTATGCCTCGTCGGTGCTCTATCACTGCACGCGCGGCCCGAACAAGGCGCGTTGGGCCAAGGCCGACCATTGCGCCATCTACCTATTGATTGCCGGCACATATACGCCGCTGGCGTTTGGCCCGGTGCAGCACGCCTGGGGCGGCGTCATGGGCGTGGCGATCTGGGTGCTGGCCGCCATCGGCATCAGCCGCGAACTCTGGTGGGCGCGCGGCGCGGCGCCCGCCTTGCCGCTGTATCTGGCGATGGGCTGGCTGGGCGTGATGTTCGCCGCGCCGATTGCGGGCGCCTTGTCCTCGGCGGGGTTGGCCTGGCTGCTGGCGGGCGCGGTGGCCTACACCGTCGGCACACTGTTCTACGTCAACGACAAACGCTGGCGGCATGCCCACGGCATCTGGCATTTGTTCGTGATGGGCGGATCAGCCTGCCATTTCGTGACGGTGTTTGGGTTTTTGCGCTACGGCTCGGCGGCTTGATGCCTAGGGCAGCCCCGCTTAGCGCCAGCTGGCCAGCGGCAGCATGCCGCCGCGGTCTTTCACTTTCCGCATGACGATATGCGAGCACAGGTCGCGCACGCCCGCGATCTTGCTGAGCTTGTCTTCCACGAACTGCGAAAACGCCGATAAATTGCGTGTGCGCACGGTCAGGATGTAGTTCGACGCGCCGGTCACGATGCTGGCCTCGGTGATTTCGTCATGCGCGGCGATGCCGGCCAGGAACGCTTCGTGCCAGCCGGGGCGCGACTGGTCCAGCGACACATGCACAATGGCCTCAAGCTCAAAGCCCAGCTTGTCGGCGTCCAGCACCGCCCGGTAGTTGCGAATGAACCCCGCTTCCTCCAGCGCCCGCACGCGGCGCAGGCAGGCCGAGGGCGACAGCGCCACCTGTTCGGCCAGATCCTGATTGCTGAGCTGCCCGTTTTCCTGCAAGCGGTACAGGATGCGCTGGTCAATCGCGTCTAAAAGCATCGTGCAATCCAATTCGAAAATTTTGATATGGAAGCAATTTACTGCGAAAACTTAGGGTAAGCCACGCCCGGGTTTGCAATTTTCAGGCCTGACCACGCTGCTATCCTGTTTGTTGAATTTTGCCCCGAAGGAGCATTGCATGACTACCCGCGAAGATTGCGTCGCCGCCGACCGCAACGACCCCCTGGCCCCCCTGAAAGACCGCTTCGAGCTGCCGCCCGGCGTGCTCTACCTGGACGGCAATTCCCTGGGCGTCATGCCGAAGACCGCGGCCGCCTGCGCAGCCGGCGTCATCAAGAACGAATGGGGCACCGGCCTGATCCGCAGCTGGAACACGGCCGGCTGGTTTGAACTGCCCGCCCGTCTGGGCGACAAGCTGGGTGCGCTGCTGGGGGCGCGCGAAGGCGAAATGGTGGTCACCGACACCACCTCGCTGAACATCTTCAAGGCGCTGGCCGCCGGCTTGCGCATTCAGCAAAAGCAGCAACCCGCACGCCGCGTCATCCTGTCCGAGCGCGACAACTTCCCGACCGATCTCTACATGATCCAGGGCATGATCGACCTGCTCGAGCAGGGCTACGAGATGCGCCTGATCGACGACGACCTGCCGCTGGACAAGGCGCTGGACGATTCCGTCGCCGTGATGCTGCTGTCGCATGTGAACTACCGCAGTGGCCAGATGCACGACATGGCCGCTGTGACCGCCCTGGCGCACGAGCGCGGCGCGCTGACCATCTGGGACCTGGCGCATGCGGCCGGCGCGGTGCCGGTGGATTTGAACGGCGCCAACGCCGACTTTGCCGTGGGCTGCACCTATAAGTATCTGAACGGCGGCCCCGGTTCGCCCGCCTTCATCTGGGTGGCGCCGCGCCACACCAAGGACTTCTGGCAGCCGCTGTCCGGCTGGTGGGGCCACACGCGCCCGTTCGACATGGCCGTGGCCTACGAACCGGCGGGCGGCATCCGCCGCTACCTGTGCGGCACGCAGCCCATCGTGTCCTTGTCGCTGGTGGAATGCGGCCTGGACGTCGCCCACGCCGCCGACATGGCGCAAGTGCGCAGCAAGTCGCTGGCCTTGGGCGACCTGTTCATCGCGCTGGTCGAAGAACGTTGCGAAGGCCATCCGCTCACGCTCGTCACGCCGCGCAACCACGCCGAACGCGGCAGCCACGTCAGCTTCCGCCATCCCAATGGCTACGAGGTGATGCAGGCCCTGATCGCACGCGGCGTCATCGGCGACTACCGCGAGCCCGAAGTCTTGCGCTTTGGCCTCACGCCGCTGTACTTCGGCTACGCCGACGTATGGGATGCTGTGGATATCCTGAAAGACGTGCTGGACAGCCGCGCCTGGGACGCGCCCGAATTCAAGCAACGGTCTGCCGTGACCTGAACGGCTAAGCGTTGCCTTATCGCGCAGGCCCTATCGGCCACATATCTATAAATACAGAGAGCGCAGGACAGGAGGAGACAATGCAAAAACAAGAAGGATTCGGCAAGATCGCCGAACGTGAACAGGGGCTCAAGCGGCGCTTGACCTCGGGCCAGATGAGCATGATCGCCATTGGGGGCGCCATTGGCACGGGCCTCTTTCTGGGCAGCAAGTTCGCCATCGGCTTTGCCGGGCCCAGCGTGATCATCAGCTACGCCATCGGCGGGCTGATCACGCTGTTGCTGATGGGCTGCCTGGCCGAAATGACCGTGGCGCATTCCACCTCGGGTTCATTCGGCGCCTACGCCGAGCACTACATCGGCCCGCTGGCGGGCTTTCTGGTGCGCTACGCCTACTGGTCGTGCGTGGTGCTGGCGGTGGGCACCGAAGTCACGGCGGTGGCCGAGTACATGAGCTTCTGGTTTCCCAACGTGCCAGGCTGGCAATGGGTGTGCGTGTTTTCGGGGGCGCTGATTGTCATCAACGCCATGAGCGTCAAGGCGTTTGGCACCATCGAATACTGGTTCTCGACGATCAAGATCACCGCCATCGTGGCGTTCATCATCCTGGGCGCGTATGTGGTCTGGGGCAATCCGCAATATGGCGTCGCGCAGTACACGTCGCATGGCGGCTTCTTCCCGAATGGCCTGTGGGGCATGTGGATTGCGGTCGTGATTTCGATCTTCAGCTACCTGAGCGTAGAGATGATCGCGGTGGCGGCGGGCGAAGCCGAAGACCCCGAACGCGCGGTGAAGCAGGCGTTTCGCGCCACCATCGTCCGGCTCGTCGTCTTCTATCTGCTGACGCTGGCGCTGATTCTGGCGATTGTGCCGTGGAACGAAGCGGGCAAGGAAGGCAGCCCTTTCGTGAAGGTGATGCTGGCGCTTGAGATTCCGGGCGCGGCGGGCGTCATCAACTTCATCGTGCTGGTGGCGGCGCTGTCGGCCATGAACAGCCAGCTCTACATCACGACGCGCATGATGTTCAGCTTGTCGCGCGCCGGTCACGCGCCGTCGCTGTTTGGCCGCCTGACGCGTAGCGGCACGCCGTTGAACGCGCTGCTGCTGTCCACCAGCGGCATTGCAATTGCCGTGGTGCTGAAGGTGCTGTATCCCGACACGGCGTTCACGCTGATGATGGCCATCTCGATGTTCGGCGCGCTGTTCACATGGATGATGATCTTCATCACGCACTACTTCTTCCGCCGCCGCTGGGCGCGTGAGGGTGGCGCGGCGCTGTCATTCAGGATGCCCGGCTTTCCGGTGCTGACCTTGTTGGGCGCGGTGGCCATGCTGGCAATTCTGGTCACGACGTACTTCACCAACGTGTTCAAGATGACGCTGGTGTTTGGCGTGCCGTTCCTGCTGATTCTGGCTGCGCTGTATTTCCTGCTGTTCAAGAAGCGCGGCGAAACGGTGATGTTGCAGACGCGCAGTCAGCGGGGCTGACAGCCGGATCGACAGCAAGTTCGACAGCACAACGAGCGGGCCGGGGCTTAACGCCCCGGCCCGCTTATGCTTTGCCGAATGGCCGCCAGCATTGCGCGGGCGCGCGCCGGCAGCGAACGCGACCCGTACACGGCATGCATCTGCGGCGCGGTGCCTTGCGCGGACGTCACGGTGTAGGCCGGACACACGCGCACCAGCGCGCCGCGGTCAATCTCTGGTTGTGCCGCCCAATCCGCCAGCCGCGCGATGCCCATGCCTTGCAGCACCATCGCCATCACGCCGCTGCCGCTGCTGGCGCGCACCGCGGGCTCGGCATGCAGGCGGACGATGCGTTTGTCTTGCCGCAAATGCCAGTCTTTCAGCACGCGCGGCCCGGTATGCATCACCAACCGATGCTGCTTCAGCTCTTCGGGTTCACGCGGCAAGCCCATGCGTTGCACGTAGTCGGGGCTGGCGCACAGCAGCCGCTCATACGGCCAAAGCCGCGCGCCCAGCAGCTCGCTGGACGCCGGGAAGCCGCCGCGTATGGCAAAGTCCAGGCCTTCGGCGATGGGGTCGATGCCCTTGTCGGTATAGACAATGTCCATGCTGACGCCGGGGTGCGCGTCCGCATAGCGGCGCAACACGGCGGGCAGCAGGGCAACGCCCAGCAGGTCGGGCGCTGAAAAACGCAGCCGGCCTTGCACGCCGCCTTGCGCGTCCTGCAAATCATCGCGCGCCTGCGCCTCCAGGCGCAGCAGCTCACGCGCAGACTGAAAATAGCTTTCACCTTGCGGGGTCAGTACCACGCTGCTCTTGCTGCGCAATAGCAGCTGTGCGCCCACCTGGCGTTCCAGCGCTTGCACCGCGCGGGTCACGGCGCTGGGTGACGCGCCCAACGCGCGCGCGGCCACGACAAAGCTCTGGCGTTCGGCCACGGCGCAAAACACCTGGTATTCCCATAGCGCGCCTCGTTCCATGCGGGTTCTCCGTTCGAGTTTTCCATTGCGTTTATCGCAACATGATATTGCAACGCGATGGCGGCCGTTCACCCTAGACTGGCGCTTTCCCGTTCCCCGTTGCCTTCATCATGTCCCAGCCTTGCTACGTTGACCCGCTGACCGGCGGCCAATATCCCATTACCGATGCGCGCTGGTGTTCCGACGCGCAAACGCCGTTGATGATGTCGCCGCTGCCGGGTATTTCGCGCGGTGACATCGATACGCGCGAACGTTCGATCTGGCGATATCGCGCGGCCTTGCCCGCCGATATCGCGCAGCCCGTGTCGATGGGGGAAGGCTGCACGCCGATGGTCGAGCGCGCCTGGGGCGGCCTGCGGCCTCATTTCAAACTGGAATGGTTCAACCCGACGTGCAGCTTCAAGGACCGTGGCGCGGCGGTGATGCTGTCGTGGTTGCGGCAGATTGGCATCCACGCCGTGGCGGAAGATAGCTCGGGCAACGGCGGGGCCGCCATTGCGGCGTTTGGCGCGGCGGCGGGCATGGGCGTCACCATTTTTGCGCCGGCCTATACGTCGCAGGCAAAGGTGGCGCAGATACGCGCGTTCGGGGCCGACGTGCGCCTGATCGAAGGCCCGCGCGAGAACTCGCAGACCGAAGCCATACGCGCGTCGCAAGCTATCTTCTACGCCAGCCACAACTGGCAGCCATTTTTCCTGCAAGGCACCAAGTCGATCGCCTACGAGATGTGGGAAGACTTCGGCTTCGAGGCGCCTGACAACGTGGTCATCCCGGCGGGCGCGGGCAGTAATGTGCTGGGCTGCGCCATCGGTTTCGCCGAGCTGCTGGCGGCCGGACAAATCCGCCGCCTGCCCAAGCTGTTCGTGGCGCAGCCGCTGAACTGTTCGCCGGTGGACGCCAGTTTTCAGGCGGGCGCAGACGGCGCGGTGCCGCGCGAGGTGTTGCCTACGGTGGCGGAAGGCACGGCCATCAAGCATCCCGTGCGCTTGCGCGAGGTATTGCAGGCGGTGCGCGCCAGTGGCGGCCAGACGGTGGCGGTGCCGGAAGCCGATATCGTGGCCGCCGTGAAAAAGCTGGCGCTCTCGGGCCTGTATGCAGAGCCCACCAGCGCCACGGCCGCTGCGGCCCTGGACGTGCTGCAAGCACGCGGCGCCATTCACGCCCGCGAACGCACGGTGGTGCTGCTGACAGGCACCGGCATCAAGTCCACGCAGTTCATGACGGACTTGTTTTCAGCAGCGGCTTGATCGAACGCGCGGGCTCGTGCGCCATGGGACAAGCCCGCGTTGGCGTTACGCGGCGTAGGCGGCTGCGGCGCGTTCGTTGGGTTCTGCGGGGGCATTGGCCGGGGCCGGCGAGAACACACGCAGCCGATGCCCGTCCGGGTCCAGCGCCACAAAGGTGCGGCCGAAATCCATATCGGTGGGCGCTTGCAGAATGGGCAGCCCGCGCAGGCTCCATTCCAGATGACGCTGGTTGACGGAGTCAGCATCGGCAACCGAGAAGGCCAGTTCGGATGCGCCGCCGCGACCGGCCGCCGCCGGCTCTACCGTGTAGCGTGACCACAAGCCCAGCTTCAGGCCGGAGTCCAGCACAAAGAGGGCAAACGTGGGCGAGTTTTCAACCGGCTGGCGTTGCAGCAACGCACTGTAGAACGCCGCGCTGGCTTGGGGATTTTCGACGTAAAAAAGGACGTAGTTCGATTCGGACATGATGCGCTCCTGGTGGGTAATGCGCTCATGGTAGGCAGGGGTACTGTCAGTTTTTGGCAGTAGTGTGCATCAGCATTTCTTGGGCTCGTGATTGATCGCGCGCCACTCTTTCAACAACTGGTGGCGCCGCCGCGGATAGCGCTCGCTGGCGGCAAGGGATGCGATGCGGTCGGTGCGGAAATGGCGGAAGTCGCCGCGTAGTTCACACCAGGCCATGACGATGCGCACGCTATCGAAAAACCCCAGCGCAAACGGCCAGATCACGCGCGCGGATTCCGCGCCCTTGTCATCGCGATAATTGATTTCAAGCTTGAGCTCCGAGCGAATCGCCTGACGGATCAGCGCCACATCAACCCGGTCGATCACCGCATAGGGGCTAGGGGCCACCAGCAAGGGAATGGCGTCCAGCTCGTCGCGCAGCTCTTGCGGCAGCACGGCGCCAATCTTCGCCAGCGCATTGCGCGCCGCCAGCCCCAGCCGTTCGTCCGTGCGGCCCGCCACCCAGCGCGTGCCCAGCACCAGCGCTTCGATCTCTTCCGTGCTGAACATCAGCGGCGGCAGCATGAAGCCGGGCCGCAGCACATAGCCCACGCCCGGCTCGCCCTCGATTTCAGCGCCCTGGCATTGCAGCGTGGCAATGTCGCGATACAGGGTGCGCAGGCTGATCCCCATTTCCGTCGCCAACCGCTGCCCGCTGACGGGCAGGCGGTGGCGGCGCAAGGTCTGGAGCAAGTCCAGGAGACGTTCAGTGCGGGACATGGGGCGGGGCGGGCGGACAGCGCCCGTGCAGTCAGAGAGAGGATTCGCGCAATGCTGCCATAAAGTGGCAGCTGACGGGAAGCCGTGCGCCTCGCCCGCGCCGGGGACGTTAGCCGCCGACCTTCTTGCCGGTGGCCACATCAATGGCCGAGCCGTCTTCCAGGCTGACGCGGTAGATTTCACGCACCACGTTGCCGGCAAAGCCGATCTCGACGATGGACACGTCCTTGAAGGTGGTGTTGATGCCTTCAGGCAGCACGGCGTTGAACTTGTCGGACTCCTGCTTCATGGCGTCCTGCAGGCGGGTGTCGTACATCGCCATGCTGTAGACGAGCGTGGTGTGCGGGTTGTGGGCGCGCACCTCTTTGCCGTCCTGCATGATGTTCACGCCGCTGACACCCATCGTCTTGACCAGGTCCTTGCCCGCGTCGCTCATCTTGGCGTAGACGGGGCCGGTCACGCGCGGCAGAGGGCCGTCGCGCAAGGGGGCCAGCGCCGCGGTGGTCACGGTGTTGTAGCGCATCATGTCTTCAAAACCCTGGCCGCTTTTGACGACGCCCAGGTCCAGCCACCACGGATGGCCCGCGCCCTTGGCGGCTTCGGTCGGGTAGAAGGTTTTCAGCGTCACCTGCAACGGCGCGGGCGGCTTGGGCAGCGCCTTCAGCATGCGGGCGGGTGTTTCCGGGTCGGCGCTGTGCAGGTGCATCACGGTCACGTGCGGCATGTTGGGCGTTTCGGCCTCGGTCTTCAGGCCCAGCGCCAACAGGTCTTGCTTGAGCGTGCCGTTGATCTTGGCGTCCAGCACGGCGTTGACGTCTTGCGGCAGGCGGTAGACCACGCCATAGGTCGCCTTGTGGGCGCGGAACTCGGGTTTTTCCAGGGCGCTGTTGTCGATAGGCGCGGCGGCGTGGGCGGCGAACGAGGTGGCGAACAGGCCGAGGGCGGCCAGGTGCAATGCACGTTTGATCATGGGGAATCCCTTATCGTTGTTGACGTGACCCGCGAGAGTCATCCGCAGTGTGGGTGCCGCGGATGTACGGGGTATTGCACCAGTCAAAAGAATTCCGATACCAGCCGCCACTTGGCCGATAGCTGGCCGGCGCGGCTGGTATCCGGCTAGGCCAGGAAGGCGATCGCCACGATGGCGATGCCCAGGATCAGGTTCACGCCCACCCAGCGGCGGATGCCGGCCATGGCCTGGCCGCCTTTGGGCCAATCAGACGCGGCCACCGCGGCGGCCAGGCGCTTGTACAGCGCAAAGCGGATGTGGCCGAAGATCACCATCATCACGATGCCGCCACCGGCCATCAGCGTCCAGCTGCGCGGCATGAAGAACGTGCCGCCAGATTGTGTGGCCATGCTGCCTGCTTGTCCGATCATCGACATGCCGGTCAGCAGGATCAGCACGATGGCCACCAGCACGGCGTTCAGAAAGGGGCCAAGCACGGACGCCATCAGCTTCAAGCGCACGGGCGGTTCCAACTTCGCGGCCGCCGGCCGCAGGAAACAGTGCGCGAACAGCATGCCGCCAACCCACAGGATCACGGCGATCACGTGGATGAATTTCAAGACGCTATAGAACATGGCGAGGTCCGGGTAGTGAATGGCCGCGGATTGCGGCCGGTCTGTCCCCATGATATCGCCGCAACACAATCCCGCGCGGACTTGACCAGAATCATGGTTTTGCATTTAGAATGAGATTGATTGCTATTTGTATTTTTGCGTTCCGGGAGCCTGTCGTGTCTAACCCTGTGCTCGCTTCAGGCGACACCGTGCAACTTTTGTACCGAAGCCACCATGGGTGGCTTCATAACTGGTTGCGCGCCAAACTCGGCAACACCTTCGACGCGGCGGACCTGGCCCAGGACACGTTCGTGCGGGTGCTGCGCCATCGCCACGAGCTGGACGCGCTGCGTGAACCGCGCGCCTACCTGACAACGATCGCCAAGCGGCTGCTGATGAATCACCATCGCCGCCGTTCGGTCGAAAACGCGTATCTGGAAGCGCTGGCGCTGATGCCCGAAGCGGTGGCGCCGTCGGCCGAGCAACGGCTGATCATTCTGGAAACCTTGCAGGAAATCGACGAAATGCTGGCGGGCTTGACCTTGCCCGCGCGTCAGGCGTTTCTGATGGCGCAGCTGGAAGGCCTGAGCCATGGCGAAATCGCGCAGCGGCTGAACGTGTCGTTGCGGTCGGTGCACCGCTACATCGCCCGGGGGTTCGAGCAATGCATCATGGCGGTGACGTGAGCACGCAGACGGGCGAGCTGCCCGCCGTTGAACGCAATGTGGCGCGCGTTGCCGCGCGTTGGCTGTTGCGGCTGAGTTCCGGCCGCGCAACCGATGCCGACGTGCATGCCTGCGACCAATGGCGCGCCAGCAAGGCCGAACACGAAACCGCCTGGCAGCGCGCGCAACGCGTGAATGAACGCTTCGGCCTGATCCCCACGGCGCTTGGCATGGCGACGCTGAACCGGCCCGAACTGACGCAGCGCCGCGCGGCCTTGAAGGCGTTGGTGGCGCTGGTGGTGGCAGGCCCGGTGGGCTGGGCCGCCTGGCGCGCAGACCCGTTGAACTGGACGGCCGACTATCGCAGCGCGGCCGGCGAACGGCGCGACGTGATGCTGGCCGATGGATCGTCTTTGCACCTGAATACCGGCAGCGCGGTGGATGTGGCGTTTGACGCGACGACGCGGCTGGTGCGCCTGCGCTCGGGTGAGATCGCCGTCCACGCCGTGGCCGAGGCATCGCTGCATCCGCGGCCCTTCGTCGTGCGCACGAGCCTGGGCGACATTGAAGCCCCGCCGTCGCGTTTCTGCGTCCGGCAAATGGGTGGGCAATGCCACGTCAGCGTCCAAGAAGGGCAGGTTCGCCTTGCAAGCGGCGCGCACCCCGGGCGCGTGCTGAGTCTGTCGGCGGGCGAGCAGGGCAGTTTGACCGCGGCCGGTGTCTCGGACGCGGCGCCCGCTGACCCGCACGCCAGCGACTGGATGCGCGGGGTGCTCTACGCCAATCAACTCCGCCTGGATGCGTTCGCGTCTGAGCTTGGGCGTTATCGCCCGGGCGTCCTGCGCTGCGACCCCGAGATAGCGCACCTGCGCATCTCGGGCGCATTCCAGCTAAGCGATACCGACGCGGTGCTGGCGGCCTTGCCCGCCACCTTGCCGGTGCAAGTGCGCACCCGCACGCCGTACTGGGTCACCATCGGGCCGCGCGCGTCAGCGGCATGATTTTTTCGCCGTTACAAAAAACCGGCATCGAAGCTGTCCGATTCGCGAATCACGAGGGTCATGGTCTGTATAGGCAAACGAATGCCGATACCCGTTGGATCGAAAGGACGACCATGGCTTATCTCCCCGCCGGCCGCGCAAGCGGCTCCCCACCCCCCCCGGACGCGCCGCCCCGCTTGACCCGCCTGAACGGCGCGGTGCATGCCGCGCTGGCGCTTGCCGCCGTCTCCGCCGCGATGCTGCCGCTTGCGGTGGCGCAGGCGCAGGCTTCGCCCAGCGCACAATCGGTCAGCCAGGGCGCGGCGCGCAGCTATCGCATTCCGGCCGGCACGCTGGCGGAAGCCCTGCCGCGCTTTGCCGACAGCGCGGGCGTGACGATTCTGTTTGACGCCCGGCTGGTGGGCCAGCGCCGCACGGCGGGGCTGGATGGCACGTACTCGGTGGGCGAGGGCTTTACGCGCTTGCTCGATGGCAGCGGCCTGGCGGTGCAACAGCGCAGCGCCGGCGTGTTCGTTCTGCAAGCCGCGCCGCAGCCGGGCGTGACGCAGCTGGCGCCGGTGAAAGTGGAAGGCGAAGGCGCTGTCGTGACGCCCGCTTGGGAAACCAGCACCGACCGCAAGCGCTTGGACGATCTGCAAATCCGCAACTGGAGCGATCTGGGCAAGCGCGCCGAACCCGGCGTGAGCTTCAACCGGTCAAACAACAGCATCAACATCCGCGGCCTGGATCAAGACCGCGTGCTGACCCGCGTGGATGGCATCCGCCTGCCGTGGCTGGATGACGGCGCGCGCGGCGTGAAGGGCGGCCTGGAATCCGTGGACTTCAACAGCCTGTCGCGGCTGGACATCGTGCGCGGCGCGGATGCGACGGGCGGTGGCTCCGGCGCCATCTCGGGCATTGCCGACCTGTATACGCTGGACCCGTCCGACCTGCTGACCGACGGCAAGACGTTCGGCGCACTCGCCAAGACCGACTACGATTCCGCCGACGCCAGCTGGGGCGCGAACGCAGCGCTGGCGGGCCAGATTCACAGCAATACGTTCTGGCTGGTGCAAGCGGGCGTGCGCAACGGGCACGACCTGGACAACCGTGGCGACGTGGGCGGCTATGGCCCCAAGCGCAGCCAGCCCAGCCCCGAAGACTACGACCAGCAAAGCTTCCTGTTGAAGTTGCAGCAGCGCGCCGACGGCGGCCACCGCTTTGGCCTGACGGGCGAATACTTCAAGCGCCGCGCCGACATCGACAACATGTACGAACAGGGTGCTGGCACGTCCTACCTGTACGGCGAAAACAGCACGAAGAAAGAAACCGAGCGCGAGCGCGTGTCGTTCGACTATTCGTACAAGGCGCCCAGCGAAGGCGGCCTGATCGACACCGCCACCGCCGTCGTCTACTGGACGCGGCTGCGGCTGGACAACGCGCTGGATGGCGTGCGCAGCGTGGATTCGCGCGCGGGCATCATCCCGGGCGATCCGTTCCGATACGGCTTCCCAAGCGGCCCGTATGGCCGCAGCAACTCCATCCAACAGACCTTGTTCGGCGTAAACGGCGAACTGACCAAGCGGCTGGGTGGCGAGTCCGTGTCGCAGTTGTGGACGGTGGGCGGCGAGTGGTACGGCAACAAGACCGAGCAGAACTCCACCGGCTATGACAACTGCCCTGCCATTCGTCCGGGTTTGCCCGCGCCGTTTGGCCCGCGCTCGTGCGACATGCTGCACACCAACCAGGCTGACGTGCCGGAGTCCAAGGGCAACCAATGGGCGTTGTGGGTGCAAGACGAATTCAGTTTTGCCGACGGCCGCTACACGCTGACGCCAGCGCTGCGCTACGACCACTACGAGCAAAAGCCGCAGTCCACCGCCAGCTACGAAAGCAATCCCAACGCAGGCGCCTTGCCGCCGTCCAACAGCGGCAGCCGCTTCTCGCCCAAGCTGCTTGGCACGTGGAAGGCCATGGAATCACTGAGCGTCTACGCCCAGTACGCCTATGGCTTCAAGGCCCCCAGCGCCAGCCAGCTCTACACCAACTACGGCGGCCCAGGCACCTATCTGCGCGTGGGCAATCCCTACCTGAAGCCGGAAACCAGCAAGGGCTGGGAATTGGGCGCCAAGATCGGTTCCGACGACCTGGGTGCTGCGGTATCGTTGTTTGATAATCGTTATCAGAACTTTATCGATAGCAATCAACCGCTGGACGCCAATTCGCCGCAGTGGCAGCCCGGTTGGGCGGGGCAATATCCGTTGGGCATTACCGGCAACGTGAACCGCGCCAAGGTCCGCATCTATGGCGCCGAAGCCAGCGCACACTGGAAGTTCTCGCCGGGTTGGCGCACGTGGGGCTCGCTGGCATGGGCCGTGGGCAAAGATGAAAACACCGGGCAATACCTGAATTCGGTGGCGCCGCTGAAAGCCGTGCTGGGCGTGGGTTACAGCCGCGATGTGTGGGGCGTGGACGCCATGCTCACCACCGCCTTGAAGCGTGACAAGGTTGAGTACCCCGATGGCCCGCCGGCCGCCGGCTATGCCGACTTCCAGGCACCGGGCTATGGTGTCGTGGACGTGATGGGCTATTGGCGCCCCGCCGCGGTGAAGGGGCTGCAAGTGCAGGCTGGCGTGTTCAACCTGTTCGACAAGAAGTACTGGGAGGCCATCAACGTGCCGACCGCAGGCTCGATCGCGCTGCCGCGCACGGTGGATTGGTACACCGAGCCGGGGCGCAGCGTGCGCGTGTCGCTGACCTACCAGTATTGATCTCGCGCCGCCGCCGCCCGGATAAGTTCCGGGGCCGGCGGCGGCTTCACTGAAGAACCCATTGGCCGGAGGCCTACGATGACGAATCTTGATTTCAACAGCCGCGCTGAAGCCCTGCGCACCCGCAACGACGCGCTGGCCTCGACGCAACCGAATCTGCGTGCGCGCAATCTGGCGCGGGCGCTGGGCGTGTCCGAAGCGGAGTGGATTGCCGCGGGCTGTGCCGGTGTGAAGTCCACGGCGCTGCATGGCACGCCGCAAGAAATTTTCCGCGAGCTGGGCACGTTGGGCGAAGTGATGGCGTTGACGCGCAACGACTGGTGCGTGCACGAGCGCCATGGCGCTTACCTGGACATCCAGGCCGACGGCCCGGTGGGCATTGTGTTGGGGCCCGACATTGATCTGCGCGTGTTCTTCACTGCATGGAAATCAGCGTGGGCGGTTGAGCAAGACGGCCGCCACAGCCTGCAATTCTTTGATGCCGCGGGCGTGGCCGTGCACAAGGTCTACCGCACCGACGCCACCGATGCGGCCGCCTACGATGCGCTGGTCGCAAAGTTTGCGGGCGACGCGCAATGGCCCGAGACCACCGCGTATGCCGCCGCTACCGACGCCCATCACGTCGACGACGCCGCAGCATGGCGCGAGGCGTGGCTCGGTATGAAGGACACGCACGAATTCTTCCCGCTGCTGCGCAAGTTCAAGGTGTCGCGCCTGGCGGCGCTGGCTGCGGCCGGTGAAGACCTGGCGCAGCCGGTGCCGGCGGACGCCGTTGAACGCATGCTGCAATCGGCGGCGGAGTCGGGCCTGTCCATCATGTGCTTCGTGGGCAACCGCGGCATGATCCAGATTCACACCGGCCCCGTTGAGCAGTTGCGCCGCACCGGCCCTTGGTTCAACGTGCTCGACCCGACGTTCAACCTGCACCTGGACACCACCGCCATCGCCTCGGCCTGGGTGGTGAACAAGCCCACGTCCGATGGCTGGGTGACGTCGCTTGAGGTCTACGCGGCCAACGGCGACCTGATCGTGCAGTTCTTCGGCGAGCGCAAACCGGGCAAGCCGGAGCTTGCCGGTTGGCGCGAGCTGATGGTCAGCTTGTGCGACGCGCCGCTGGCGGCCTGAGAAATCTTCGGGAATCTGCGATGAAAAAATGGTTGGCAATTGCGTTGGGCTGGGCGATGGCGGCAAGTGTGCACGCCGCCGAACCCAGCCGGGTGGTGACGCTGGGCGGCAGCGTGACGGAAATCGTCTATGGCTTGGGGCAGGGCGACAGGCTGGTGGGGGATGATCAGTCCAGCCTGTACCCCGAAGCCGCCACCAAGCTGCCACGCGTGGGCTATTACCGCGCCGTGCCGGTCGAAGGCGTGTTGTCGCTTAAGCCAGATCTGGTGTTGGCGTCAGAGCAGGCCGGCCCGCCCGAGGCGCTCAAGCGGCTGGCGGGCGTGGGCGTGCGCGTTGTCACAGTGTCGGACGCGCCCTCGGTGGATTCCCTGAAGTCGCGCATCCGCGCCATTGCCGGCGCATTGGGCGTGGCGGCGGCCGGCGAGCGCATGGTCGAAGACGTGACGCAAGAACTCGCGCGCGCCGAGGCCATTCCGGCCACGCGCGCGCGGGCGCTGTTGCTGATCAACCGCACGGGCTCGCCGCAAGGCGCAGGCCGCGACACGGCCGCCAACGAAGTCATGCATCTGGCTGGCTTGGATAACGTGTTGCACGACCAGCAGGGCTACAAGCCCTTGTCGGCCGAGGCCATGGGCGCGCTGGCGCCCGACCTGATCGTGGTGACGCAGGCGTCGTTGGAGGCGGGTGGCGGCATGGAGAAATTCCTCAGCCTGCCCGGCATCGCCTCGACGCAGGCGGCGGCCAAGCGCCGCGTGGTGGTCATGGATGACCTGCTGATTCTGGGCATGGGGCCGCGCCTGCCGTTGGCGCTGACCCAGCTTAAGCAGGAGGTCGCGAATGTCATGGCGCGTTAGCGCGCCCTTGGCATTGGGGCTGTTGACGGCGGCGTTGGCGCTGGCGATGTTGGCCGCCACCGCCAGCGGCGCGGTCAGCATTCCGTTGCGCGAACTGCCGTCGCTGTTGTGGGGCGCGCCCACGCCCGACAACGCGCTATGGCGCAACGTGCTGATCGACATCCGTCTGCCACGCGTGCTGTTCGCCGTGGTGACGGGGGCGGGGCTGGCGATATCGGGTGCGGCCATGCAGGCGCTGTTTCGCAACCCGCTGGCCGAACCCGGCCTGATCGGTATTTCGGCGGGCGGCGCGCTGGGGGCGGTGGCCGCCATTGTGCTGACCTCGGGCGGCTTCTGGATCACGGCGCCATCGGCCTTCGCCGGTAGTCTGATTGCGACGATGTGCGCGTACGCCGTGGGCCGGCGCGTGCCAGGCGTGGCCGGGTTGCTGCTGGCCGGCGTGGCCATCACGGCGATGTCGTTCAGCCTGATCGGCCTGTTCACGTTCGTTGCGACCGATGCGCAGCTGCGCGACCTGACCTTCTGGAACATGGGCAGCCTGGGCGGCGCAAATTGGAAAATGCTGGCGTTCCTTGGCCCTTGGGTATTGCTGATGAGCGCCTGGCTGATCAGCCAGTGGCGCGTCATGAACGCCCTGCTGCTGGGGGACCGCGAGGCCCAGCATCTGGGCTATTCGCTTGCGCGCGTGCGGGCGCGGCTGGTGCTGGCCAGCGCGCTGATTGTCGGGCCGCTGGTCGCAGCAACGGGCACCATCGTCTTCGTCGGGCTGGTGGTGCCGCATCTGGTGCGCATGACGCTGGGCGCGAACCACCGCTGGCTGTTGCCGGCCACCGTCATTGCGGGCGGTTTGGCGCTGGTGCTGGCGGATTGGGCGGCGCGTACCGTCGTCGTGCCAGCTGAATTGCCGATTGGTTTGGTGACGGGCTTGGTGGGCGGCCCATTTTTTCTGTGGCTGTTGGCCCGGGGCCGGAGGATAGGCTGATGCTTGCCGCACAGAACCTGACGTTGTCGCGGGGCGGCAAACGCATTCTTTCCCAGATATCGCTTGAGGTCCGCCCAGGCGAAGTCGTCGGTTTGCTGGGCGCCAATGGCGCGGGCAAGTCCACGTTGCTCAGCGCGCTGGCGGCCGAGCTGTCACCCGATTCGGGGCAGGTGCATCTGGGCGGCGAGCCGCTAGCCGGCATGCCGTTTCGGGAGCAGGCGCGCCAGCGCGCCGTGCTGCCGCAAAAGCCCGGGCTGACCTTTGACCTGGATGTGAATGAAGTGGTCGCCATGGGCGCCTATCCGTTTCCAGAACTGCCACCCGCCGCCGTCGATGCGTTGGTCGCCCAAGCATTGACGCTGGCCGATGCCGCCCATCTGGCCGGACGCCGCTATCCCGAATTGTCGGGCGGCGAACAGCAGCGCGTGCAGTTTGCGCGCGTGCTGGTGCAGTGCCATGCCGCGCGGCAAGCGGGCGAGGCGCGCTACCTGCTGCTGGACGAGCCCACCGCCAGCCTGGACCCGAAGCACCAGACCGACCTGCTGCGCCGCGCCTGGGAATTGGCCCATGCCGGCAATACGGGCGTACTGGTGATTCTGCACGACATGAATCTGGCCGCGCGCTGGTGCGACCGCCTGCTGCTGCTTAGCGGCGGCGCCACCACGGCGCTGGGCACGCCCGAGCAGGTGCTGACGCCCGCCAATCTGTACCTGGCTTATGGCATTGATGCGCAAGTGATCCCGCATCCGCTGCAATCGGGCCGGCTGCTGGTGCTGACGTCATAACGCGGCAGGCAACCGCACGCGCCCGCCGGGTCGGTAAAATAGGCGAACTTATGGTTTCGCCTATTTCATTCATCCCCCTACAGGACCCGTGTCATGCCTACTTTTGACGTCGTCTCCGAAGTCGACAAACACGAACTCAGCAACGCCATCGACCAAGCCAACCGCGAACTGGCTACCCGCTTCGACTTCAAAGGCACCGACGCCAAGTTCGAACTGGAAGGCTTTGTCGTGACCCAGGTTGCCTCCAGCGCGTTCCAATTGAAGCAGATGCTCGACATCTTGCGCGGCCGCCTGTCGGCGCGCGGCATCGACGTGCGCTGCCTGGACGTGGCCGACCCCCTGGAAAACCTGGGCGGCGCGCGCCAGAAGGTCACCATCAAGCAGGGCATCGAGCAGCCGGTGGCCAAGAAGCTCATCGCCGCCATCAAGAACGCCAAGCTCAAGGTGGAATCGCAGATCAACGGCGACAAGCTGCGCATTACCGGCAAGAAGCGCGATGATCTCCAAACCGCCATTGCGCTGTTGAAGAAGACCGACGTCGACCTGCCCTTGCAGTTCGAAAACTTCCGCGACTAATCCCCGGCCCGCCGCCATGGGGCATTCCAGCGAACTGCAACTGGTGGTGGAACTGGCGCGCGCCGGCGGCATGTCCGCCGCCGCCCGCCAGCTGGACGTGACCCCGGCAGCCGTCAGCAAGCGGCTGGCGCAGATCGAAGCGCGCCTGGGCGTGCGGCTGTTCAACCGCAGCACGCGACGGCTGAGCCTCACTGCCGAAGGCGAGGTCTACCTGGAAAGCGCCCGCCGCATTCTGGGTGAAATCGAAGACCTTGATCAGCTTATCGCCAGCCGCCAGGACAGCCCGCGCGGTCGGCTCAAAGTCAACGCGCCGCTGGGTTTTGGCCGCAGCTACATCGCGCCTGCGATTGCTGACTTCGCGAAGCTTTACCCCGACGTCTCGCTGCAACTGCAACTGACTGACAGCCCTGCGGACTTCGTGCAAGACGCCTTCGACGTGGCGGTGCGCTTTGGCGACCAGCCCGATACGCGTTTGATCGCCCGCAAGATTGCGCCGAACCGCCGTCTGGTGTGCGCATCCCCCAGTTATCTGAAGACCCATGGTGTGCCGGTCACCCCGCACGACCTGACGCGRCATCAATGCATCGTGTTGCGGCAGAACGAAGACGCCTACAGCTTGTGGCGCTTCACCAAGGGACGCCGCAGCGAAACCGTGAAGGTGCGCGGGGCCTTGAGCAGCAACGATGGTGAAGTGACGCTGACGTGGGGGCTGGCGGGGCTGGGCATCTTGCAGCGCGCCGAGTGGGACCTGGCGCGCTATCTGCGCAGCGGCCGGCTGGTGCGCGTGCTGGAAGACTATGCGCTGCCACAAGCGGATATCTATGCCGTGTTTCCGGAACGGCATCACCTGTCGGCCAAGGTCCGCGTCTTCGTGGATTTTCTCGTCAACTACTTCCAGCAGGACGCGGACGCGCGCTGGTAGCGATCCCTAGCGCGATCCCTAGCGCGATCCCTAGCGCGGCCCATGGTGCGGCCCATAGCGCGGCCCATGGTGCGGCCCATGGTGCGGCCCATAGCGCGGCCCATGGTGCGGCCCATGGTGCGGCCCATGGCGCCGCCGATCTCTCCGCCCCTGTTAGCGTTCAGCCCGCCGACCACAGATGCTGCGCAGCATACGCACGCCACGGCCGCCACGACTCCGCACGCGCCAGCAATTGCGCGGGCGTGTACGCGCGCGATTCCAATTTCTCCAGCGCGCGGATCAGGCCGATGTCGGCGCTGGGAAACGCATCCGGCTCGCGCAGGCAGCGCAAGGCGATGTATTGCGCCGTCCATTCGCCAATGCCGCGTATCGCGCGCAGGCGTTTGACCGCGTCGTCCAGGCTGCTGCCTGCGTCAAACAAATGCGGGTCGGCTACCGCGGCGGCGGCCACCGCTGACAACGTGGCGGCACGGCTGCGCGGCATGCCCAGCACAGCCAGCTCCGCCGGGGCCACGGCCTCGGGAGTGGGGAACACATGGGTCAAACCGTCTTCCGGCTGGGCCATGGCGTCGCCATGTGCAGCCACCAATTTTCCCGCCAGCCGAATCGCGGCGGTCACCGTGATCTGTTGGCCCAGCACGGCGCGCATGGCGAGTTCGAAGCCATCCCACGCGCCCGGCACGCGCAGGCCAGGGCGCGCGGCGATCAGCGCCGCCATGACCGGGTCGTGCGAAAACTGCGCGGCCAGCGCGACCGGGTCGCTGCCCAGATCAAACACGCGGCGCAAGCGCGCGATGATGGCCGGCAGCGCATGCAGGCGCGGAAAGCGCACGGTCGCTTGCAGCGCGTTGCCGGTGCCGGGTTGCACGCTGACTGTGCCTTGCATGCCGTCCAGACTGATCGTGCGCGTATAGCGGCTGCCATCGATGCGTTCAATGCCGGGAATGGCGCGCAGCCGCAGAAACGCCAGCATGGCCTCCCAGTCATAAGGCGGCCGGTAGCGCAGCAGCAACTGGATTTCGCCACGCGGCCCGGCGGGCACATCGGGCTTGCCGGATCGGCGCAGGTCGCCCGGCGTGCGGTCGAACAAAGTCAGAAAGATCTCGTTGAAGCGGCGGATGCTGCCAAACCCCGACGCGAAGGCGATTTCGGCCATGGGCAGGTGCGTTTCGTGGATCAACTGCTTGGCCAACAACACGCGCCGGGTTTGCGCCACGGCCACGGGGGACGCGCCCAAATGCTGGCGAAATTGGCGGCGTAACTGGCGTTCGCCCACGCCCAGCCGGGCGGCCAACGCATCCACGCCGGCCTCATCCAGCGCGCCCAGCTCAATCAGCCCCAAGGCGCGCGCCACGCCGTCAGGCAAGTCGGGCGCGGGGCCGAGCTCGGGTGCGGTCTCGGGCCGGCAGCGCAGGCAGGGGTGAAAGCCCGCCTCTTGCGCCGCGGCGGCGGTGCCGAAGAAAGAGACGTTCTTGGACAGCGGCGTGCGCGCCGGGCAGACGGGGCGGCAATAGATGCCCGTCGTCTTCACAGCGGTGAAGAAGCGGCCGTCGTAACGGGCGTCGCGCACGCTGATGGCGCGGTAGCAGGCGTCGTGGTCAAGGTTCATGCCGCCATGCTAGCGCTGCGCATTGAAGGAAATCTAGCGGTTTTCGGACACTGTTGTTGGCCTGACATTGCTGTCCGAAAACCGCCAGCACGCCGCCGGAACCCGCCCTTATAGTGGCCGCATGCCTTTGCAGCCAATGGAGCTTTCCATGAACGCCACGACTCATCACTTCACGCTTGAACGCGTGCCGACGCCCATCGGCCTGATGCTGGTGCTGACCGACGCACAACAGCGCCTGCGCGCGGTGGACTGGCAGGATTTTGAATCGCGCATGCACACGCTGCTGCGCCGGCAGTACGGCAACGCGGCCATCACATTGCATGACGCCGCACACGCATCTTCTGCGACCCGGGCGCTTCAGGCGTACTTCGACGGGGACGTGCACGCTATCGACACGCTGGATGTCGCCACCGGCGGCACGGACTTCCAACGGCAGGTGTGGCAGGCGTTGCGCGGCATCGCGGGTGGCGCGCCCATCAGCTACAGCGGCCTGGCGCAACGCATTGCGCATCCGACCGCTGTGCGCGCCGTGGGGCTGGCCAACGGCGCGAATCCGATTGGCATTGTGGTGCCGTGCCATCGTGTCGTGGGCGCGAACGCGTCGCTGACCGGCTATGGCGGGGGACTGCATCGCAAGCGCTGGCTGCTCGACCATGAACAGAAGTGGTCGCGTATTGAAAACAATTGTGACAGGCCAGAATGACTTTGTAGCGTGTTAGCGGATGCCCGGGCATATGATGCGTTCCCTTTTATGGAGAACAGATGTTTATGTCGCGCCCATTGTGCATGTCCGCCCTTCTAGCCGCTACGTTGATGCTCGCCGCGTGCGGCGATGACACCGCCAAGCAGGACGCGAAGGCTCCCGAAGCCAGCACCGCCCAGGCCGAGATCGTCAAGTACAACCAGTACGTTGATGCGGCCAACGGCATCACGCAGTCGTTTGACGAAACGCTGTCCCAGTACGAGCAGTACATGGTGCCCAAGCTGGCCGACAAGAAGCCCGTGAAGGACTACGTCATCGGCAATGACATCATGGTGTTGCGCACCAAGGAAAAGCTGGACAAGGCGCTGGCGATGAAACCCGCCATTCCCGAGATCGACGCCGCCGCCAAGGATTTTTCGCAAGCGCTGGGTACGCTGGCCCCGCTGAGCACCGAGCTGCAAAACTACGCTGCCGCCAAGACCTATGTGTCGGATAACGGCGCATTGGCGCGTGAAAAAAGCCCCGCCTATGTGTCGGCGCTGACCGCCGTCGCGAAGGCCGAGAGCGCGTTCTATCACGGCATCTCGGTGAAGGACACGGCCAACACCAAGGAAGCGTTCGAGAAGGCCAAGAAGGACACCGTGGCGTATTACCGCGCCGGCATGGTGTATTACGCCAAATCCACGCTGGATCAGGCGACCGGCATTTTCGACGGCACCGGCCTGGGCGACAAGAAAGAGGCGTTCACGCAGCAGCTGGACAAGCTGAATGAAATGGCGCTGGGCTTTGACAAGAAGACCCGCGAAGCCGATCCCAAGGGTTGCGCAAGCACGATGATGAAGGCCAATTCCCTGCTGGCGGCGGGGCGCAAAGTGCTGGAGAACACCGACAGCGGACGCTACAAGCAAGACGCCGAACGCACGGGCGCGTTCAAGAGCTTGCGCCCCACGATCGTGGACGACGCCTACAGCCTGCGCCAGAACTTCAACAACTTGATCAACAACCTGAACGTGAGCCGCTGCTGATCGCAGCGAGCCGATCTTCAACCTGAAGTTGAAGATGTTGTGAATGGCGCTGCGCGCACGGCGCGCAGCGCTCGGTACATTGCCGACAGACCCTTATCAGCAAGGAACCTGTCGGCCCATGAAAACCTATCGCATCGCAACCATTCCCGGCGACGGCATCGGCAAGGAAGTCATTCCGGCCGGCCAGCGCATCATGCAGGCCCTGGCGCAAGCGGGCGGCCTGCACTTCGAATTCCAGAACTTCGACTGGGGCGGCGACTACTACCGCCAGCACGGCGTGATGATGCCGGCCGATGGGCTGGACGCGCTGCGCGACAAAGACGCCATTCTGTTCGGCTCGGCGGGCGACCCCGACATTGCCGACCACATCACGCTGTGGGGCCTGCGCCTGAAAATCTGCCAGGGCTTTGACCAGTACGCCAACGTGCGCCCCACGCGCATCCTGCCCGGCATTGACGCGCCGCTGAAACGCTGCACGCCTGAACAACTGAACTGGGTGATCGTGCGCGAAAACTCGGAAGGTGAGTATTCGGGCGTGGGCGGGCGCGTGCACCAGGGCCACCCTATCGAAGCCGCCACCGACGTGTCGATCATGACGCGTGCGGGCGTCGAACGCATTCTGCGCTTTGCCTTCAAGCTGGCGCAATCGCGTCCGCGCAAGTTGCTGACCGTCGTCACGAAATCCAACGCGCAACGCCACGCCATGGTGATGTGGGACGAGATCGCGCTGCAAGTCAGCCGCGAATTCCCGGACGTGACATGGGACAAGGAACTGGTTGACGCCGCCACCGCGCGCATGGTCAACCGGCCGTCGTCACTGGACACCATCGTCGCCACCAACCTGCACGCCGACATCCTGAGCGATCTGGCCGCTGCGCTGGCCGGCAGCCTGGGCATTGCGCCCACCGGCAACATCGACCCCGAGCGCCGCTATCCGTCCATGTTCGAACCCATCCACGGCTCTGCCTTCGACATCATGGGCAAGGGCCTGGCGAATCCCGTCGGCACCTTCTGGTCGGTGGTGATGCTGCTGGAACATCTGGGTGAACACGACGCCGCAGCGCGCTTGATGCAGGCCATCGAACAAGTGACCGCTACGCCCGCGCTGCATACGCGCGACCTGGGCGGCAACGCCACGACCGATGCGGTGACCGAGGCGGTGTGCGCGCTGTTGACGGCGGGCAAGCAGGTGAAGGCGGCGTAGCAGGCGGGTTGGCAAGACCACCGGAATGCTTGACTGCGGGCATCAGACCCGCAGCGCAATTCCGGCCATAGAACAAGAAGCGAAGTTCATTCGTATCCCAAGGAGACAAGCATGTTCAAGCGAATTTTCCGCGCGCGCACGTGGGCGGTTGCCTGCGTGTTAAGCCTGCCGTTGGCGGGCGGGGCCATGGCCCAGTCGTACCCGTCCCGGCCGATCAGCCTGGTCGTGCCGTTCCCGGCGGGCGGCACCACCGACGTGCTGGCGCGCGCGCTGGGGCAGGAACTGGCCAAGAGCCTGGGCCAGCCGGTGGTGGTGGAAAACAAACCCGGCGCGGGCTCGACCTTGGGCGCGGACTACGTCGCCAAGGCGGCGCCCGACGGCTATACCTTGCTGATGGGCGCGGTGCATCACACCATCGCCACCAGCGTGTACAAAAGCCTGCACTACGACTTCCAGAAAGACTTTGCGCCGGTGACGACGGTGGCGCTCGTGCCTAACGTGCTGGTCGTCAACCCGAAGCTGGACGCCAAGACCGTGCAAGGGCTGCTGGCCTTGGCGAAAGCCGCGCCGGGCAAGCTCACCTATGGATCAAACGGCATGGGCACCGGCCAGCATCTGATCGGCGCGCAGTTTGAACAGGAAGGGCAGGTGAAGCTGCTGCATGTGCCGTACAAGGGCAGCGGGCCGTTGACGACGGATCTGCTGGGCGGCCAGATCGACATGTCGTTCGACACCATCACGCCCGTGCTGGCGCATATTCAGAGCGGCAAGCTGCGCGCGCTGGCGGTCACGACCAATCAGCGTTCGGCGGCCTTGCCGGACGTGCCGACGATGGAAGAGGCGGGCATCAAGCCGTTCAATATGGGGACGTGGTTTGGCGTGCTGGCCCCGGCCGCCGCGCCCAAAGAGGTGGTGGCGCGGCTGAATGCCGAGATGGTGAAGATCATCAAGTCGCCGGATTTCTCGCGCCGCATGGCGGAGATTGGCGCGGTGCCGATTGGCGATACGCCGGACCAGATGCGTGCGCGCATCGGCGCCGACACCGAGAACTACGCCAAGCTGGTCAAGGACGCCAAGGTAGCCATCAATTGATGGCGCGCTACGGATGCTGATCTACGCGCGTATCCAGCCGCGCGCAATCGGCAGCGCCAGCACTTTGCGATAGATGCCTTGCGCCACCAACGTCAACGGCGCGCCAATGCGTTTCCACACCGGAGCCGCGATGGCCGCCGCGACGGGCGCCAGGATCAGCCCGCCCACGATATCCAGCGGGAAATGCACGCCCAGGTATACGCGCGATGTGCCGACCACCGCCGCGCCCAGCAAGGCCACTACGCCCCATGCCGCCCAGCGCCGATCAAAGATCAGCGCAAAGGCGAACGTGGCGATGATGATGGTGTGGTTGCTGGGAAATGACGACGTCGGCTTGTGCGGGAAGAACGTATGCCCCAGCCCGATCACGAAGGGACGCGGATGCGGCAACAGCGCGCCGCACGCATAGCTGGCGACCAGCGCAACGCCGATGCTGGCCAGCACTTTCAGGGCCAGATTGCGCTGCGCTTGCCCGCCCCACAGCCACATCGCCGCCAGCGCGCCGGGCACCAGCAGGATCAGCTGATTGGCCACCAGCATGGCGGCATGAATCCGCCATACAGGGGTGGCCGGGTCGGCATTGATCAGAAGAAAAAAGGACTGGTTGAAGCTTTCCAGGAAATCCATGACACGTCATCGCGGCGTAATAATCAATAGCCGCGATGGTAAAGGGGTTTCCCGTCAGTCCGCTTACAAAATGCGGCGGAGTACGCCCTTTTACTTCTGGATGCGTTTGCCGTTGGCGTCGATGACAGCTTCGCCGTCTTCCTTGGTGAACGCGCCTTGCTGGGGCGAGGGCAGAATGTCCAGCACCAGCTCCGACGGGCGGCACAGGCGCGCGCCCAGCGGCGTGGTGACAAAGGGACGGTTCAGCAGAATCGGGTGCTGTTCAATGGCGTCCAGCAGCGCGTCATCGGACAAGCTGGTGTCGTCCAGGCCAAGCTCCTGGTACGGCGTGCCCTTTTCACGCAGCGCGTCACGCACGCTAATGCCGGCCTTCTTGAACAAGGCCTTCAAGGTGGCGCGCGACGGCGGCGTTTMCACGTACAGCACCACCGTGGGCTCAATGCCGGCGTTGCGGATCAGCGCCAGCGTATTGCGGGACGTGCCGCACTTGGGGTTGTGATAGATGGTGACGTCTGACATGGAAGGCTCCTGAATAGCGGTGATTCGTCATGCAAGACGGTGAGCATAGTGCATTGGGTGGGGGGCGCCCAGCCGGGGGCGCCTAGCCGGGGGCGCCCAGCCGGGGGCGCCTAGCCAGATGCCCTCAGCCGCGCAGCTTCTTGCCAAGCCGCCGCCACCCGATCACTACACCGGTCAGACTCAGCGCCGCCCCGCCCAGGCTAAGGAAAATCAGCAAGGCATCCCAGAGCGGCCGGCGCGACAGCAGGCCCGTCCAATCCCAGCTGTGGAGAAAGGCGAACAGCCAGCGGCTGACGCGTCCGCTGCGGTCTTGCCGGCCCTGAATCTGGCCGGTGTGCGGGTCCAGATAAATCCAGGTTGCCTGCGGGTTGTCGTACACCAGCCGCCAGACAGGCAGCGGCTTTTCGACATGGCCCAGCATCGCGTGTTCGTCGCGCGCGTAGTAGTACACGTCGTACTGGCGCAGCACCTGCACCTCGCGCAGCGTGGCGCCGGGCAGCAACTGCGTGGCCGCCTGACGCAGCTTGGCGTCATCAAAGGCGTAAGGCGTGGCTTGGGTGGCCGACAGCACTTGCGGCGCGCCCGCCGCGCCGCGCGCCAGCACCACGTCCTGGCCCGCGTTGCGCGCCCAGCTCAACTCACGCGGGGCGGCGGGCAGGGCGGCGATCAGATCGCGTGGCGACGCCAGCGGCGCGTTGGCCGCCGCATTGGCCGACCCAGCGGCCCACCCATTGGCCGACCCAGCGGCAGACCCAGCGGCCGACCCATCGGCATAGGCGCTGCGCGCCAGCGGGGCGGCGGTGCTGGTGAACACCTTCCACGGGTTCATCGACATCAGCCCGCTGAAAATCCACGTGATGGTGATGGCGGCAAACAGCAAACCACTGATGTGATGCCAGCGCATCATGTTGTCGCGGTAGGGCGACCGGCTGCCACTGGCGTAAGGCCGCGAAAACCGCCAGCGCAGCATGCCCACGATGGTGCCCGTCAGCGCCAGCACCACGCCCGCCACCGACAGCCACACCACGATGTCATGCCACCACGGGTCCAGCGCGTTGCCGCGAAACATGTACAGCCAATGGACCCACGCGCCCACATAGTTCCAGGCGCGCTCGTTGCGGGTGGCGTCCAGCACCACCGCGCCCGTCGCCGACGACACGTACAAGCGCGTGCGCGCGGGGTCGCTCATGTCGATGCGGTGCAAAGGGCGATGCACATCCAGTGCGCCCGAGTGGGTATAGACGTCCTCGTCCACCAGCCCGTCGTAGTGCGCGGCGTACGCGTCACCGAACCAGGCAAGCGCCGTGGCTTGCGCTGTCGTGGCGTCTGCCTTGGGCAGTAGCAAGCCGGTGGCGGCGTCGACGACTTTGGGCGCGGCGGGGCTTGAACCCGAGGCGGAACCCGGCATGGACCCCGGCACCACATACACCGGCGCGCCGCCCTGGCTGGCAGATAGCTGCAAGCCGGGCGCGTCTGCGCGCGTTTTCCCGGCAGCCGCCAGCGCCTGCTCGGGCGTGATGGCGATCCGCGTGGCGTCCAACGGCGCCAGATGCGTCAGGCGTTCATGAGGGGTGAGCTTGGGATAACCCACATACATCATCACCACGCCGCTCACGAACCACATGGCGAAGAACAGGCACAGCACGACGCCGGCCCAGCGATGGATCAGATAGAGCCAGCGCTTGGCGCGCGTGGACAGCGGCGGCCCGGCGGGGCGAGCGGAAGAACGGGGCGATGTGGCGCTCATGGCATCTCTACACGGCGGAGCTAGGGGCGGACTAGAAGCGGGCTTGCAGCGACAGTTCAAACGTGCGCGGCGCGCCCAGGTAGAACATCGTCGGGCTGGCGTTGGCCGCGTAGACCTTGTCGGTCAGGTTGCGCACGCGCGCGGTCACGTTCAGGTTGCGGTTCACCCGATGCGACAAGGCGGCGTCAAACACCGTGTACGACGGCGCCCACACCGTGTTGGCGGCATCCGCGTAGGCGCGGCCCACGTAGCGCGCGGCGACGCTGGCGTTCCAATCCGGCACGAACGCGTAGTCCAGCCACACGTTGGCCAGACGGCGCGGCGTGTTGACCGGCACGTTGCCATTGCGCGAGACGGACACGCCGCCCACCGATTGCGAGAAGTCGTCGTACTGCGGGTCAACAAAGGCCACGTTGCCTTGCAAGGACAGCTTGGACGTCAGCTGCAAACCGCCCGCCAGTTCAACGCCGCGCGCCGACTGTGCGCCCACCGGAACGCTGACGCCCGGGTTGTTGGGGTCGGTCGTCGAGATGTGTTTGCGCTTGATCTCGTAGAGCGCCACGGTGGCGGAACCGCGCCCGTCCCAGAAGTCGAACTTGCCGCCCACTTCGGCCTGCGTGCCGGTTGTGAGCTGGTCGTTGTTCAGCACGTCGGCAAACGATGCGGTGGCCAGCAGGCCCGACGGAGGGTCCGCGGCCGTGGCGTACTGCGCGTACAGCGACGCTTCGGGGCTGACCTGCCAGTTCACGCCCAGCCGCCCGGTCAGCGGCGAATAGCTGCGCGACGCGCTGGCGGGCGAGGCGGCGGTGACGGCGCGGCGGTTGGTCAGATCCAGGTCGATGAAGTCCTTGCGCAAGGCCGACACGATGGCCACGCCGGGCAGCACTTCGGTGCGGTTCTCCAGCGTCATCGCAAAGGTGCGGATGCGGTTGTCGCGGTCGGCTTTGTGGCCGCGCGTCATGCCGGGGATGTCGTAGAAGTTGCCGGGCGAAAAGTCATAAGGGTCGACGGCGTCGACTTGCGCGGGCAGGCTGGTGGGAAAGCGCGTGACCTTGTTCACGCTGATGTCGGCGCCAAACGACCAGTCGCTGGGCAGGCCGGCCACGGAAGAACGCACCAGCCCTTCTACACGGTTGCCCACCAGGCGTTGTTCGTGACGCTGCAACAGGGCGCCGGAACGCTGCACCAGCGTGTTGCCCGTATTGAAGCGGTAGGTTTCCAGATTGCGGAAATCGCGCTCGGCCTGGTAGTAGTACAGCGTGTTCTTCATCGTCACGGCCGAACTCGCGCGCCATTCGGTCATGGACCGCGCCCACCACACCGTCTGCTCGTACAGCCCATCATTGACGTTGTAGTTCTTGAAGCGCGTGCCATCCATGATGTGGCCCGCGCCTTGCACAACGCCCTGCGCATTCGTCATCAGCGGTGTGCCCCAGTAGGGGCGGTCGACTTGTTCGCGTTGATATTCGAAGGCGAATGTTTGCGTCACGTCACTGCCCAGGTCGGACAACACCGACGCCGCAATCTGGCTGGCGTGCGACCGGTTGCCGTCCACCCAGCCGTGGCTGGACCCGGTGTTGGCGTCGATGCGCAGATAGTGGCCACGCCCGCCGGCATCGCCCGCCAGCTGCTGGTTCAAGCCCACGGACAGCTGGCGGCTGTCGAAGGAACCCAGGCGCAACTGGCCGTCGTAAAACGTATCGCGTTCGGGCAGCTTGGTGACGTAGTTGATGGCGCCGCCCACCGCGCCCGCACCGAACAGGAAGGTCGACGGGCCGCCGATGGCTTCCACGCGGTCGTAGATCCAGCTGTCCACCGGTCGCCCGGCGATGGCGTCGTATTGCACCGAGATGCCGTTGAACAACTGCGACACCTGGCCGCCCGAGAAACCCCGGTAGCTGACCGCGCCGGCGTTGCCGGGGGGCGATGCGTTGTCCACGCCGGGAATGCCGCGCGCAATCTCTTGCGTGCTGAGCGAGCCGCGCGCTTCGATCTGCTCGCGCGAGATCACGGTGACGCTGGCGGGCGTTTCGCGCAAGGTCAGGCCCAGGCGGCTGCCGGTGCTGTCACGGGCATCCAGGTTGACGGGGCCGTTGGGCGCGGGGTCAACGTGGCCCGCGCCGTAGACGGTGGTGGCCGACAGCGTTTCCACGGCGGGTTCGGAGGTCAGCGCGTGGGCAGAGCCGCTGGCAAGCACGCCAAGCAGCAAGGTGTAGATCGTGGTGTGTTTCATGTCTGAAGCCGGCGGACCGGCGCACGGACCCCGCGCCCGGCCTGAACACAGGCGAGGCACAGCGGGCCACAAGGGTCTGGATGACGGCACGGCCGCCCGCGCATCAAGATGCGAGCAAGAGGCGAGCAGGGGGCGTGCAGCGGGGAGACGCGAGGGGCGGGCGCAAGCGTGCCGTCGTCAGACGGCAGACGTGCTCCGGGTCAGTTCGCGGGGGGCGCGCGCGGCTGGGCCGCGCTCCAGGCATGAAGGGGGGCGGCCGCCAGGAAGAACAGCGGCGGATACGTGATGGCGCGGCCCACGGGGGCGGGCACGACCGGCATGTTGGTGGGCAGGATGCCGACGTCTGCGTGCGGGTTGCGGCACAGCGGGCAGTGATGGCCGTCGGCGTGGGCGTCGGCTTGTGTAGAGTCTTGGGCGTCGTGGCTGTCGTGCGGGACGTCCAGCGTGACGGCGCCTTGCGCGTTGCCGTCGCCTTCGCTTGCGCAATAGTCAACGGTGATGCGGTGGATGTGGTGGCCGTCCGGAGACAGGCTCAGTGCTTGCGCGATCGACGGCGCCAACGACGCCCACAGGATCGCGGCAAGCGCGATCCACAGCGAGGGGCGGGTCAGGAAAGTAGCGAAGCACATGGAGCCGGATTATATCGGAGCAGATTTGAAATCTGCGCACAATCTCAAGGAAGGCTTAAGCGCCTGCCCGCGGCCCCGGTGCGAAGCGACTCTTCCCCCTGACGCCTACACCGACAGATGCCGGCGCACGTCATCGCCATCAATCGCGCTGCGGTCGCCGCTGGCCACCACTTCGCCGCGCGACAGCACCACGAACTGATCCGCCAGCTCGCGCGCAAAATCAAAATACTGTTCGCACAACAGAATGGCGATGTCGCCGCGCGCGCGCAGCATGTGAATCACGCGCGCAATGTCCTTGATGATGGACGGCTGGATGCCTTCGGTGGGCTCGTCCAGGATGATGAGCTTGGGCTCAGCCACCAGCGCCCGCGCAATCGCCAGCTGTTGCTGCTGTCCGCCCGACAAGTCGCCGCCCCGGCGCGACAGCATGCTCTTCAACACGGGGAACAGTTCGAACACTTCTTCCTTGATGCGGCGGGCGCGCGCAGCGGGTTTGGTCGCCATGCCCATCAGAATGTTCTCTTCCACCGTCAGCCGCGCGAAGATGTCGCGGCCTTGCGGCACATAAGCCATGCCGCGCGCGGCGCGCTGATGCGGCGCAAGGCGGGTGATGTCGGCGCCATCGAAGCCGATGTTGCCGCTGGCCACCGGCAGCACGCCCATCACGCATTTCAGCAGCGTGGTCTTGCCCACGCCGTTGCGGCCCAGCAGCGCCAGGCATTCGCCCTGGCGCACGGATAGCGACACGCCGCGCAGCGTGTGGCTGCCGCCGTAGTATTGGTTGATTGTGCTTACGTCCAGCATCTCAGCGCCCCAGATAGACTTCGATCACGCGCGGATCAGCCTGCACCTTGCTCATCGGTCCTTCGGCCAATACCGAGCCTTCGTGCAGCACCGTGACTTTGCCGTCGCCCGCAATCTGGTTGACGAAGTCCATGTCGTGTTCCACCACCATCAGCGAATGGCGTCCGCGCAGTTCGTTCAATAGTTCGCCGGTGCGTTCCGTTTCGGCGTCGGTCATGCCGGCGACCGGTTCGTCCAGCAGCAGCAACTGCGGCTCTTGCATCAGCAGCATGCCGATTTCCAGCCATTGCTTCTGGCCGTGCGACAGCAGGCCAGCGGGCCGCCACACCTCGGGGCGCAGCCGGATCAGGTCCAGCGTTTCGCCGATCTTGTCGGCCTGCTCGCCCGTCAGCCGTGAGAACAGCGTGGGGCGCACGCGCTTGTCGGTCTTCATGGCCAGCTCCAGGTTTTCGAACACCGTGTGTTGTTCGAACACCGTGGGCCGCTGGAATTTCCGGCCGATGCCGGCGTGCGCAATCTGCGCTTCGTTCAGCGAAGTCAGGTCGATGCTTTGGCCGAAGTAGGCGGTGCCGGAAGTGGGCCGCGTCTTGCCGGTGATAACGTCCATCATCGTTGTCTTGCCCGCGCCATTGGGGCCGATGATGCAGCGCAATTCACCCACGCCAATGTCCAGCGTCAGGTCGTTTAAGGCCTTGAAGCCGTCGAAGCTGACGGTGATGCCTTCCAGGTACAGGATGGCGCCGTGGCTCGTGTCCAGCCCTTTGGGGCTGACGCGGCCATAACCGGCGTTGCCGCTGGGGCCGCCATCCAGCATGGCCGATTCGGTGTGCGTGCTGGTCATGCCTTCTTCTCCTGAAAGCGTGCCGCAATGCGGCGGGCCAGGCCGACGATGCCGGTGGGCAGGAACAGCGTGACCAGCACGAAGATCAGGCCCAGCGCATACAGCCAGAATTCCGGCAGCACGCTGGTGAACCAGGTCTTCAAGCCGTTGACCGCACCCGCGCCGATGATGGGGCCGATCAAGGTGCCGCGCCCGCCGGTGGCCACCCAGATCACCATTTCAATGGAAGTCTCGGTCGACATCTCGCTGGGGTTGATGATGCCGACTTGCGGCACGTACAAGGCGCCTGCAATGCCGCACAGCACGGCCGACAAGGTCCAGACGAACAGCTTGAAGCCCAGCGGGTCGTAGCCGATGAAACGCAAGCGGCTTTCGGCATCGCGCACCGCCGTCAGCACGCGGCCCAGCTTCGATTGCGTGACCATGCGCGCCAGGATCAACGCGCCCGCCAACGCCGCCAGCGTGATCCAGTACAAGGTGGCGCGCGTGCCGGGCGCGGTGATGTCAAAGCCCAGGATGCGCTTGAAATCGGTAAAGCCGTTGTTGCCGCCAAAGCCCGTGTCATTGCGAAAGAACAGCAGCATGGCGGCGAACGTCAGCGCCTGCGTGATGATCGAGAAGTACACGCCCTTGATGCGCGAGCGGAAGGCGAAGTAGCCGAACACAAAGGCCAGCACGCCTGGCACCAGCACGACGAGCAGCATCGCGTACCAGAAGTGTTCGGTGAAGGACCAGTACCAGGGGTAGCTTTTCCAGTCCAGGAACACCATGAAGTCGGGCAGGTTGCTTTGGTAGACGCCGTCGCGGCCGATGGCGCGCATCAGGTACATGCCGTGCGCATAGCCGCCCAGCGCAAAGAACAGGCCGTGGCCCAGCGACAGGATGCCGGCGTAACCCCACACCAGGTCAAGCGCAAGCGCGGCCATCGCGTAGCACATGAACTTGCCCAGCAGCGCCACCGCATAGGCCGACACATGCAGCGCGTGGCCGGGCGGGAAGACAAGATTCAACAGCGGCAGCAAGGCCAGCAGCGCCACGGCCACGGCCAGCGCCGTCCAGACACGGCCCGAAAAAAGAGGGCGGCGGGCCAGCAGGTTCAGATCGGTCAGCGCGGTCTGTTTCATTCAACGCTCCGGCCGCGGGGGGCGAACAGGCCTTGCGGCCGTTTTTGGACGAACAACACAATGAGCACCAGGATGGTGATCTTGGCCATGACGGCGCCCGCGTAGGGCTCCAGGAATTTGTTGACGCCGCCCAGGCCCAGCGCGGCGATCACGGTGCCGGCCAGCTGGCCAACGCCGCCCAGCACCACCACCATGAAGGAATCGACGATGTAGCTGCGGCCCAGGTCCGGCCCCACGTTGCCCAGCTGCGACAACGCCACGCCGGCCAGCCCCGCAATGCCGGAGCCCAGCCCGAAAGCCAGCATGTCCACCCGCCCGGTGGGCACGCCCACGCAATCAGCCATGCGGCGGTTCTGCGTGATGGCGCGCACGAACAGCCCCAGCCGCGTGTGGTTCAGCAGCACCCACACCAGGAACACCACGAAGAAGGCGAAGCCGATGATGACGATCCGGTTGTAGGTCAGCACCAAGCCGCCCAGCACCGTGAAGCCGCCCGACATCCAGCTGGGGTTGCCCACTTCCACGTTCTGCGCGCCGAACAGCGTGCGCACGCCTTGCATCAGCATCAGGCTGATGCCCCAGGTCGCCAGCAGCGTTTCCAGCGGCCGGCCATACAGCCAGCGGATGACGGTGCGTTCCAGCGCCATGCCCACCAGCGCCGTCACCACGAAGGCCAGCGGCAGCGCGGCCACCACATACCAGTCGAGCCAGCCTGGCAGCCACGCGCGAAACAGCGTCTGCACCACGTAGGTCACATAGGCGCCGATCATCAGCAGTTCACCGTGCGCCATGTTGATGACGCCCATCAGCCCGAAGGTGATGGCAAGACCCAGCGCAGCCAACAGCAGTACGCTGCCCAGGCTGATGCCGTAGAAAAGGTTGCCGGCCCATTCGATCGTGGCCAGATGCCGGTCAATCTGCTTGAGCGCGTTGGTGGCGGCTTCGCGCACGCTGGCGTCGGGTTCGGCAAATGCGCCATCGCGCTCCTGCGTCAGCGCGGCCAGCGTCGGGCGGAAGGCCGCGTTGCGTGTGTTGCCCAGCAGCTCGACCGCATGGCGGCGCTTGGCGGGGTCGGCGCTTTTCAATTCCAGATTGGCCTGCGCGATCAACAACGCATCGCGTACGGCCTCATTTTTTTCAGACGCCAGCGCCTTTTCCAGCATGGGCAAGCGGGCGGGGTCGCCCGTCTGCTGCAGCCGGCGCGCGGCGTCCAGACGTTCGTTGGGCTTGTCCGAGAACAAGCGGGAACCGGCCAGCGCGGCCTCGATGGCGCGGCGCAGGCGGTTGTTGATGCTGACGGTGCCGGAACCCGAAGGCAGGTCCACGGCCGCGCCGGTGACGGGGTCGGTGGCGCGTGCGCTACCGTCGCCAATCAGCACGCGCCCGTCGGCGGTGGCATAGAGCTGGTCATTGCCCAGCGCTTGCAGCACCGCCGCCGCGGCGGGCTCTGGCAGTTGGCCCAACGCGGCAATCGCTTGCAGCTTGGCGTCGGTGTCGTCGCCGGCCAGCGGCGCAAGCAAGGCCGGGTCCACGCCGGCCGCTGCCGCAGGCGCGGCCAGCAGCGGCATGGCAAGCAGCCACGCAAGAAGGGAACGACGCAAGAAGTGTGCGATTGCCGCGATGTGCATGGCTGCTTTTCCGCTTAGAGGCCTTGCTTGCCTTCGTTACCCGGGATGTACGGGCTCCAGGGTTGAGCGCGGATCGGGCCCTTGCTCTTCCACACCACGTTGAACTGGCCGTCCGCCTTGATTTCACCGATGTAGACCGGCTTGTGCAGGTGGTGGTTGGTCTTGTCCATTTCGATGGTGTAGCCGTCAGGCGCGTTGAACTTCTGGCCGCCCATCGCCGCAATCACCTTGTCCACATCGGTGGTCTTGGCTTGCTCCACCGCCTGCTTCCACATGTAGATGCCGACGTAAGTGGCTTCCATCGGGTCATTCGTCACGACCGTGCTGGCGTTCGGCAGGTTCTTGGCCTTGGCATAGGCCTTCCACTTCTTGATGAATTCCTCGTTGACCGGGTTCTTCACCGACTGGAAGTAGTTCCACGCGGCCAGGTGGCCCACGAGCGGCTTGGTGTCTACGCCGCGCAGTTCTTCTTCGCCCACCGAGAACGCCACGACCGGCACGTCGGTGGCCTTCAGGCCTGCGTTGCCCAGTTCCTTGTAGAACGGCACGTTGGAGTCGCCGTTGATGGTGGAGATGACGGCCGTCTTGCCGCCGGTGGCGAACTTCTTGATGTTGGCGACGATGGTCTGGTAGTCGGAATGGCCGAAGGGGGTGTAGACCTCGTCGATGTCGCTGTCTTTGACGCCCTTGGAATGCAGGAAGGCGCGCAGGATCTTGTTGGTCGTGCGCGGGTAGACGTAGTCAGTGCCCAGCAGCACGAAGCGCTTGGCGCCGCCACCGTCTTCGCTCATCAGGTATTCAACGGCGGGAATCGCTTGCTGGTTGGGCGCGGCGCCCGTGTAGAACACGTTCTTCTCAAGCTCTTCGCCTTCGTACTGCACCGGGTAGAAGAGCAGGCCGTTCAGCTCTTTGAACACCGGCAGCACCGACTTGCGCGACACCGACGTCCAGCAGCCAAACACCGCCGCCACCTTGTCCTGCGACAACAGCTGACGCGACTTCTCGGCAAACAGCGGCCAGTTCGAGGCCGGGTCCACCACCACGGCTTCCAGCTTCTTGCCCATCACGCCGCCGTTGGCGTTGATTTCGTCGATGGTCATCAGCGCGACGTCTTTCAATGACGTCTCCGAGATGGCCATGGTGCCCGACAGGGAATGCAGGATGCCGACCTTGATGGTGTCTTCGGCGGCAAATACCTGAGGCATCCATCCGGACATGGCCAACAGGCTCACGGCGGTCAGTTGCTTAAGGGCTAGTCTGCGTTTCATGGTGACTCCTGGATGGAATGTGCCGGCTTGGCCGGCAGGAACGATCTGAACAACACCCGACAACCTGGACATCAAAGCAAAAGGCATGCCAAGTGCGCGGCAGGGGGCGCGCCGCTGTATGAAGAGGGGGTGTTTACGTGAATGCGTGCGGCGTGTTTGCGCAGCGGCTGGGCGGTTCAAAACCGTGCTGCATGCACAAAACAGGTGCGCAGCTTGCCCGTTTGCGGTGCGCGCGATGCGACGAGGCGATGGTGCGGGAACGGGGTTCGGTGACGTCTACCCGGGGGTTCCAGAGGGAAAGCGAAAAAGCCCGCCAACATGGCACGGCGATTGCTTGGGTATCCGTACTTGTATACAAGAAAGGATTCCAGCATGAATGCCGCAGCAACGCAGAAAAGCCCCGTCGGTTGGACGATTGCGCAATGGCAGGCCGCCTATCGGGAAGACGGCGCGCAGCCCGATGTGCTGTTGGCCGCTTATGCAGACACCCCCGATGGCCCCGCCGACAACGCCTGGATTCAGCGGGTTGACCGCGCCACGCTGGACGAACAGCTGGACGGCCTGCGGCTGATGCTGGAGGCCGTGGGTGGCGACATGGCGCGCTTGCCGCTGTATGGCGTGCCGTTCGCCATCAAGGACAACATCGACGCGGCCGGCTGGCCCACGACCGCCGCCTGCCCCGAATTCGCGTACACGCCGGGTGAAGATGCCACCGTCGTGCAGCGGCTGCGCGCGGCCGGCGCCATCCTGATCGGCAAGACCAATCTGGATCAATTCGCGACCGGGCTCGTCGGCACGCGTTCGCCGCACGGTGCGGTGGCCAACACGTTCAACCCCGAGTACGTCAGCGGCGGTTCCAGCTCGGGCTCGGCCTCGGTGGTGGCGCGCGGCATCGCGGCGTTTTCGCTGGGCACCGACACGGCGGGCTCGGGCCGCGTGCCGGCAGGTTTCAACAACATCGTGGGGCTGAAGCCGACCAAGGGCTGGCTCAGCACGGCGGGCGTGGTGCCTGCGTGCCGCACGCTGGATTGCGTGTCGATCTTTGCGCTGACGGTGGCTGACGCCGAACTCGTGGCCGACGTGGCGGGCGGCTTTGATGAGCGCGACCCGTATTCGCGCGCCATGCCAGCCGGCGCATCGCTGCCGTGGCCGCGTGCGCCCAAACTGGCGGTGCCTGCCACGCTGGAATTCTTCGGCGACACCCAAGCCGCTGCCGTGTTCGAAGACGCCGTGCGCGCGCTGAAAGACACGGGCGCAGAAGTGGAGGCGATTGACTTCACGCCCTTCAATGAACTGGCCGCGCTGCTGTATCAAGGCCCGTGGGTGGCCGAGCGTTTCGCGGCCGTTGAAGCCTTGTGGAAAGCCACGCCAGAGGTCATCAACCCCGTTGTGCGCGGCATTGTCGAGCAGGCGGCGAACTACAACGCAGTGGACGCGTTCAAGGCCGAGTACCGCCGCGCGGAACTGACGCGCCAGATTCATCAAGCGCTGGCGGGGTTCGATGCGCTGGTGGTGCCGACGTCGCCGTCCATCTACACCATTGCCCAATTGCAGGCCGACCCGGTCACGCTGAATTCGCGGCTGGGCGTGTACACCAACTTTGCCAACCTGGCGGACTTGTCGGCGTTGGCGGTGCCGGCGGGCATGCGCGCCGATGGCTTGCCGTCGGGCATCACGCTGATCGGCCTGGCCTGGCAAGACCACGCGCTGGCGCAGTTTGGCCGCCTGTGGCAAGCGCAACGCGGCCTGCCGCTGGGCGCAACCGGTGCGCCGTTGCCCGCGGGCGTGGATGCCGCCAAGCCGCCTGCCGACACCGTGCGCGTGGCGGTGGTGGGTGCGCACCTGACGGGCATGCCGCTGAACCATCAACTGACCTCGCGCCATGCCGTGCTGGTGGAAAAGACCCGCACGGCGGATGACTACCGCCTGTATGCGCTGGCCAACACCACGCCGCCCAAGCCGGGGCTGGTCAAGTCCGAGTCCGGCGCGCCGATTGACGTGGAGCTTTGGGATGTGCCGGTGACGGCATTCGGCGCGTTCGTGGCCGAGATTCCCGCGCCGCTGGGCATCGGCACGCTGGAGCTGGAAGACGGCCGGCTGGTCAAGGGCTTCATCTGCGAGCCGCGCGGCCTGGATGGTGCGCGCGACATCACCGCTTTCGGCGGCTGGCGCGCCTACCTGGCCAGCCTGAATGTTGCCCGCTGATCTCCGATAACCCTGTACGCAAGACACTTGGGAGCCGCATCGTGTTCGATACCGTTCTGATTGCCAACCGCGGCGAGATCGCCGTCCGCGCCATCCGCACCCTGAAGCGGTTGGGCATCCGTAGCGTGGCCGTGTATTCCGACCCGGACCGCAATGCCGCGCACGTGCGCGAGGCCGACGTGGCCGTGGCGCTGGGCGGCGAGAAGGCCGCTGACAGCTATCTGCGCATGGACTTGTTGCTGGCCGCCGCGCGTGAGCATGGCGCGCAAGCCATCTACCCCGGCTACGGTTTTCTGTCTGAAAGCGCGGAGTTCGCCGACGCCTGCGAAGCGGCGGGTATTGCGTTCGTCGGCCCCACGCCCTTGCAGATTCGCGAGTTTGGTTTGAAGCATCGCTCGCGCGAACTGGCGGCGGAAGCGGGCGTGCCGATGACGCCGGGCACTGGTCTGTTGGCCAGCCTGGGCGAAGCGCTGTCGCAGGCCGAACGCATCGGCTACCCGGTGATGTTGAAGAGCACGGCGGGCGGGGGCGGCATTGGCTTGTCGCGCTGCGAGAACGAGGCCGAACTGACGGTGGCGTTCGACAGCGTGCAGCGCATGGGCGAACATTTTTTCCGCGATGGCGGCGCGTTCATTGAGCGGTATGTGGATAACGCGCGGCACGTGGAAGTGCAGATTTTTGGCGACGGCGCGGGCCGCGTGCTGGCGCTGGGCGAACGCGATTGCTCGGTGCAGCGGCGCAATCAGAAAGTCATCGAGGAAACGCCCGCGCCCTTGTTGCCGGCTGCGACCCGCGCGGCGCTGCTGGCGGCCGCCGTGCAATTGGGTGAGTCGGTCAATTACCGCTCGGCCGGCACTGTGGAATTCATCTACGACCCGGCGCGCGACAGCTTCTATTTCCTTGAGGTCAACACGCGCTTGCAGGTGGAGCACCCGGTGACCGAAGCCGTCACCGGGCTGGACCTGGTGGAATGCATGCTGCGCGTGGCGGCGGGCGAAGCGCTGGATATCGACGCGATGTCGCGCGCGCCGCAGGGCGCCTCCATTGAAGTGCGCCTGTACGCTGAAGACCCGCTGCGCCAGTTCCAGCCGTCGCCAGGTGTGTTGACGGAAGTGTTCTTCCCAGACGGCGTGCGGGTCGATGGCTGGGTGGCCACCGGCACCGACGTGCCTGCTTTCTACGACCCCATGCTGGCCAAGCTGATCGTGCACGCGGACACGCGCGACGCCGCGCTGGACAAGCTGGCGGACGCCTTGGCGCGCACTCGCTTGCACGGCATTGCGACCAACCTGGATTACCTGCGCCAGATCGTTGACGACGAACGTTTCCGCGCGGGCAAGCTGTCCACGCGCTTTCTGGAAAGCTTCGCGTACCGGCCTGCGGCCATCGAAGTGCTGGAAGCCGGCACCTACACCAGCGTGCAGGATTACCCGGGGCGTGCGGGCTATTGGGATATCGGCGTGCCGCCATCAGGCCCGATGGACGACTACGCGTTTCGCGTGGCCAACCGCATCGTCGGCAACGCGCCAGATGCGGCAGGCATCGAAGCCACGCTCGTCGGACCCACGCTGCGCTTTCATGGCGACGCCATCGTGGCACTGACAGGCGCTGAATGCGCCGCCACGCTGGACGGCGAACCGGTGCCGATGTGGCAGCCCATCGCGGTGAAGTCGGGGCAGGTGCTGGCCACCGGCCGCGCGCTGTCGGGCTGCCGCAGCTATCTGGCCGTGCGCAACGGCCTGGACGTGCCGGTCTATTTGGGCAGCCGCTCGACCTTCGCCTTGGGCCAGTTCGGCGGACACGCCGGCCGCACGCTGCGCGTGGGCGACATGCTGCCGCGGGTGCGCCCGGAGCTGGCTGGCCAGACGGCCACGCCGCCCGTGGCGGAGCCGCAAGGCGCGCCCGCCGATTTGATTCCCGTCTATGGCAACACCTGGGAAATCGGCGTGCTCTACGGCCCGCATGGCGCGCCAGACTTCTTCCAGCCCGAAGCCATCGAGACCTTCTTCGCGGCGGACTGGGAAGTGCACTACAACTCGAACCGTTTGGGCGTGCGATTGATCGGCCCCAAGCCCACCTGGGCGCGCGAGAACGGCGGTGAAGCCGGCTTGCACCCGTCCAACATCCACGATTGCGAATACGCGATTGGCAGCATCAACTTCACGGGCGACAGCCCTGTGATTCTGACGCGCGACGGCCCCAGCCTGGGCGGCTTTGTCTGCCCCGTCACGATTGCGCGCGCCGAGCTGTGGAAGGTGGGCCAAGTGAAACCGGGCGACCGCATCCGCTTTGTGCGCATCGACTATCCGCAGGCCGTGGCATTGGAAGCCGCGCAGGATCAAAGCGTGGCGGCCTTGTCGTCCGTGGCGCCCGCTGCGACGGCCCCGTCACCGGTGCCGGCGACGGTGTCAGAGACGATCGTTGCCGCGCTGTCGGCGGAAGGCTCGCGGCCGTCGGTGTCGTACCGGCAAGCAGGTGACGGTTATCTGCTGCTGGAGTACGGCGACAACGTGCTCGACCTGGCGCTGCGCATGCGCATCCATTTGCTGATGGAAGCGCTGAACGCCGACCCCATCGCGGGCGTGCATGAGCTGTCGCCGGGCGTGCGTTCGCTGCAAATTCGTTATGACAGCCGCCAGATTCTGCAAGGCGCGCTGATTGCGCGGCTGCTGGAAATCGAAGCCGGGCTGGCCGATGTGGCTACGCTGAAGGTGCCGACGCGTGTCGTCTACCTGCCGATGGCATTTGAAGATTCGGCAACGCTGGGCGCCGTGCAGCGCTATCAGGAAACCGTGCGCGCCAACGCGCCCTGGCTGCCGAACAATGTGGACTTCATCCAGCGCATCAACGGGCTGGCCAGCCGTAACGACGTGCGCGATATCGTGTTCGACGCCAGCTACCTGATCATGGGGCTGGGCGATGTGTATCTGGGCGCGCCCTGCGCGGTGCCGATCGACCCGCGCCATCGTCTGTTGACGTCCAAGTACAACCCCGCGCGCACCTTCACGGCCGAAGGCACGGTGGGTATTGGCGGCGTGTACATGTGCATCTACGGCATGGATTCGCCGGGCGGCTATCAACTGGTGGGCCGCACCTTGCCCATCTGGAACAAATTCCTGAAGAACCCCGTGTTCCAGGACGGCAAGCCGTGGCTGCTGCGCTTCTTTGATCAGGTGCGCTTCTATCCGGTGACCGAAGCCGAGCTCGACGTGTTGCGCGAAGACTTCCGCGAAGGCCGCGCCACGGTGCGCATCGAAGAAGAGGTGTTCGACTTCGCCGCGCACCAGCAGTTTTTGGCCGAGCAGGCGGACAGCATCGCCATATTCCAGAAGCGCCAGAAGAGCGCGTTCGACGCGGAAGTGGCCTTGTGGAAAACCGAGGATGTTGCGGCGGAGCAGACCGCCCTTGAACCCGAAGCCGAAGCCGAGACGGCGTTGCGTGACGGCGAACGCCTGGTCAGCGCCGACATGTGCGGCAACATCTGGAAGATTCCCGTCCAGGTGGGGCAGAGCGTGTCGGCGGGCGACACGCTGGTGGTGGTGGAAGCCATGAAGATGGAGCTGTCCGTCATCGCGCCGTCTTCGGGCATCGTCACCGCGATTCGCTGCGTGCCGGGTAAACCGGTCAATGCTGGCGACCCGCTGGTGGTGCTGGCAGAAGACGCGACCTGCGCCGTGGCGGGATGATGCGTCTGGAATCCGTGCAGGTGAGCCCGGCAATCCGGCAGGCGCCAGCGCTTGCCGGGTCGCTGGCGGATCAGGTCTATCAGCGCATCAAGGACGACCTGTTCGACTTCCGCATGCTGCCCGGAGAACGCTTCACCGAAGCGGATCTGGTGGCGCGTCTTGGGGTCAGCCGCACGCCGGTGCGGCTGGGCCTGGCGCGGCTTGAGCGCGAAGGTTTCGTGCTGGCGCGCCCGCGCAGCGGCTGGCAGGTGCGGCCGTTCGACTTCGAGCGCTTCGAAGCCCTGTACGACGTGCGCGTGGTGCTGGAGCAGGCGGCGGTGGATAAGTTGTGTGGGCGCGAAACCATGGATGAGTCCGGCATTCTGGGCGCGTTGAAAGACGTGTGGCTGGTGCCGCCGCCGCAACGCATTCTGGATGGGCGGCTGGTGGCGCAGCTGGATGAGGCATTTCATTGTTCATTGGTGGCGGCCGCCGGCAACCCGGAGATGACGCAGATTCACCGCGACGTCACGGAGAAAATCCGCATCGTGCGGCGGCTGGACTTCACCAAGGATTTTCGCGTGGATGCCACCTACGATGAACATGCCGCGATCCTGCGCGCGGTGCTGGCGCGCCGGGGTGATGAGGCGGCGCGGATGCTGCGTTCGCATATCGAGATGAGCAAGGCCGAGGTGCGGAAAATTACGCTGCACATGCTGCATGAGGCGCGGGAGAAGGGCGGCGGCTGATGGGGCGGAAGCGACGGCTTGCGTGCCTGGAATCGTCGTTCAACACGCGGGTGCCGAACGCACGCCGTTCTTCACCCCTGCAATTGCTTGTAGACCTCTTCTGACACGCGCTGCAATTCATCCCGGCTGACCGCGCCAGACAGCGCGTAGCCGAACTGCCCCTCTACCCAATAAAACACCCGCACCGGCCCTTCCTGCGTGAACTGAAACGCCGTCTGTCCGCCTGCGGCTTCTCGCGTCACATAAAGCGTCAGGCGCTGGCCATCTGCCGCGCCGTACATGAATTGCGCCACCGGCCCGGAACCGCCGGGCAGCAAGCGCCCGCCCACCAGTTCATAACCGGCCTTTGACAAGGACGGCGCGCGCACCGGTGCGCCCATGCGCTTGGTCAACCACGTCACCAGGCCTTTTTCGTTATCGGCGCTGACTTCGACCGGGCGGCCCATGTCGGGCGCATACACGGCGTGCGCGATCGCCGCGCGTTGGGCATAGCCGCCCGCCGCGCGCTCGGGGCTGGCGATGGCCAGCACGGTTTGCAGATGCCGCGCGTCCATGGCCCCGCGCGTCATCCAGGCGGCGCTGGCGCTGACGGCGGCAATGGCCACGCCCGCCGCCAACGCGCGCCATGGGAATTCGCGGGCCGGCGGTTTCAACGGCAAACGCAGCGGTAGCGGCTCATCCAGCACCGGGTCGAGCAGGGCGTGCAACGCGCGGCGTTGCGCCTGCCAGTCGTTCACGCGGGTCTGGTCCTGCGGGTGCGCGGCCAGAAAGGCGTCAACCTCGGCGTGGCGGGCAGGGGGCAACTGGCCGTCTGCATAGGCATGCAGATCGGCTTCGGTAATGGGGGAACCCGTTGTCGGGATCGGATGCAGGTGTTTGTCGTTCATGTCATTTCACGCGATGCAGCCGGCTGACCGAGTCGCGTCCTTGCATCAGCGCGCCCAGCTTTTCACGGGCGCGCGACAGCCGGGACATGACTGTGCCAATCGGCACGTCCAGCACCTGCGCGGCTTCCTGGTAGGACAGGTCTTCCACGCAAATCAGCAACAGCACTTCCCGCTGCTCGGCCGGCAGGGCTTGCAGGCAGCGGTCCAGGTCGCGCACCTCCAGGTGATCGGTTTGCGTGGCGCGTACCGGCGCATCGGGCATGTCACCCAGCGCGGCCTGATCCGCTCGCCTGCCATTGGCGCGCACGCCGTCGATGAAATGGTTATGCATGATGCCGAACATCCAGGCGCGAAGTTCACCGCGCCGTTGCCAACGCGAATAGCGGCTCCATGCGCGCTCCAGCGTGTCCTGAACCAGGTCATCGGCCCGGTGCGGGTCGCCCGTCAGCCCGCGGGCATAACGCCGCAGGCTGGGGATGCAGGCGAGGATCAGGGCTTCGTCTTCGGCGCGCATGGTGGGATACGGCGGCGCGGGCGATCCGGATCAGGGCTTGATGACGTGCCAGACGTCCTTGAAGTTGTCACCGGTCTTGTCGCCCGGTTTCGTGTCCTTGGCGTACAGGTACACGGGCTTGCCCTTGTAGGCCCATTGCTTGGAGCCGTCGTCGCGGGTGATGACGGTCAGGTCGCCCATGGCTTTGGCGTCGGCGGGGGCGGCGACGGGCGGCCAGATCTTGGCGCACTGGTCGTTGCAGGCGCTCTTGCCTCCGGCGTCCTTGTCGAAGGTGTAGAGCGTCATGCCCGCGCTGTTGACCAGGACGCCGTCCTGGGTTTTGACGGCCTGGGCGTGGGCGCCGGCCGAGAACAGAGCGGCGGAACCAAGAACCAGGGCGGCGGCGATGTGTTTGCGCATGTTGTGCCTCGTAGATAGGAAAGTGGGGGAGACTGCCCTCTACAGACGCCAGCCGTTGCGGGAATATTCCCGTCTGGCCAAAAGAATTTGCAGAGTTCAGCCAACCGGCCGGACGGCGCCCGGCTCGTATCGCATTTCAAACTCCAGCTCGGTCTCCTCGATGGGGGTGAAGCCCAGCGCCGCGTACAGGCGTTGGGCGGGGTTGCCCTTGAGCACGCTAAGGGTGACGGGCGCGCCTTCGGCGTCGGCCTGGTCCAGCACGCCTTCCAGCAGGCGGCGGCCCAAGCCCTGGCCTTGAAACGCCGGGTCGATCTGGATCTGCACAATGCGCCAGCCGGCCGGGTCGCGGTAATGCTTGAAGAGGCCGGCAGGCCGGCCATCCAGCCAGACGATCTGGGCGTCGTCGAAGTGGTACCGGATGCGCGCCAGATGGTGCTCGTCATCCAGCGGCGCACCCGCGCGCTGCAAGTGTTCCTGCATGGTGGCTTTGCGCAGCGCCAGCAGAAAGGGCAGATCGTCGTCGGACGCGGGTTGTAAAGCCAGGGAGTGGGTCAGGGTCATGAGGCTAGGGGTTGGGGGCGGGCTTGCGTTTGGCCGACTTGCCGGCTTGATGTATCAGGTTATAGAGCTGTTGGGCGGCGGGCGATCAGCCCCAGCGTTCGCGTGACGCGCGGGTGTTCCAGCTTGACGCTGGTCAGCGTGGCGTGGCCCGCCTGCGGCATGGCCAGTTGCGGGACGGCGGCCACGCCCAGGCCGGCTTCCACCAGCCCCAGCAGCGTCATGATGTGGCTGACCTCGAATGCGCTGACCGTGCGTTTGCCGCTTTTGGCCAGCGCGTCGTCGATCAGCAGACGGTTTCCGCTTTCCTTGGCGACCGTCATGAAGCGTTCCTGCGCCAGCGCTTCCCACGACACGCTGCGGCGGCTGGCCAACGGATGGTCGCGGCGCACCGCCAGCACAAAGTCCTCGCGCAGCACCGCCTTGAAATCAACGTCGGGTTCCTGGGTGCCGAAAAAGCTGATGCCAAAGTCGGCGCGGCCGGTCACCACGCTGTTCAGCACGGTATTGGCGGTTTCGTCGATGATGCGCACGCGAATGCGGGGAAAGCGTTCGGTGTAGTCGCGGATGACGGACGGCAAAAAGTAATAGGCCACCGACGGCACGCAGGCCACCGTCACCAGCCCGCCCCGCTGCGCGGCCAGGTCGCCAATGCTGAGCACGGCGCTTTCCAATTCGTCGATGGCGGTGCGCGCGCGTTCAAGGAAGACGCGCCCGACCTGCGTCAACGCCACGCGCCGCGTCGTGCGTTCCAGAAGCCGCGCGCCCAGGATGCTTTCCAGCTTGTCGATACGGCGGCTGAGCGCAGGTTGCGACAGGTGCAGGTCGTCGGCGGCGGCGCGAAAGCTGGCGCGCTCCGCCACGGCCACAAAAGCCTGCAATTCCTGCAAATCAAAATTGATGCGTGCCATGCATTAATCCATCCGTAAGTTGCAATTCAAATAATAGCCGTGCCGTCGCAGAATGGCGTCCATGGAAACCGTAATCCCTTGCGTACTGATGCGCGGCGGCACGTCGCGTGGCCCCTTTTTCTTGGGCGACTGGCTGCCGGCCGACCCCGTCCAGCGCGACCAGCTGCTGCTGAGCGCCATGGGCTCGCCCCATGCCTTGCAGGTCGACGGCATTGGCGGCGGCAACACGCTGACCAGCAAAGTCGCGATTGTGTCGCGCTCGACGCGGCCTGATTGCGATATCGACTATCTGTTTGCGCAGGTGTCGGTAGACCGCGCCACGGTCGATACCCGCCCCAACTGCGGCAACATGCTGTCCGGCGCCGCGCCCTTTGCGATCGACGAAGGCTTGATCCCGGCGCGCCAAGGCGTGACCCCGGTTCGGGTGCACAACGTCAACACGGGCGCAATCATCGAAGCGGTGGTGCAAACGCCGGGTGGCCACCTGACCTACGAAGGCGACGCGCGTATCGACGGCGTGCCCGGCGCCGCGGCGCCCGTGCGTTTGAATTTTCTGGATGCCTGGGGCGCGGTCACGGGCAAGCTGTTTCCCAGCGGATTGCGCCAGGAAACGGTGGACGGTGTTGCGGTGTCGCTGATCGACGCCGCCATGCCCATGGTGCTGATGCGCGCCAGTGATTTCGGCCTGCGCGGCGATGAAACGCCCGCGCAGCTGGATGCCGACACCGCGTTGCTGGAACGCATGGAGCGTATTCGCCTGGAGGCGGGACGCCGGATGGGCCTGGGCGATGTGTCCCAAAGCGTCATTCCCAAACCCGTGCTGCTGGCGCCGTCACATTCCACCGGCGGGCTGGCCTTGCGATCCCGCTATTTCACGCCGCGCGCGTGCCATCGATCGCATGCGGCGACGGGGGCCGTGGGGGTGGCAAGCGCCTTCCTCATGCCCGGCACCGTGGCGCACGATTGCGGCGGCCCGGCCGTGCAGACGGGCTATCGCAGCGTGCGGATCGAGCACCCGTCGGGCGCCATGGATATTGATGTGGAACTGGACCCAGCAAGCGGCGTTGTGCGCGCGGCCGGCCTGGTGCGCACGGCGCGCAAGATCATGAAGGGCCTGTTGTACGTGCCGGGCCACTATGTGCTGGCAGGCGCGCAGCGCAACCAGGAGGTGCGCGCCGCCGCCTAGTTGCGGCGGACCACGCACGCGATACGTCCTGACCTTTGAAGCGGCCCGCAAAAAGGCCTCTTACACAAAAACCAATGATCCCTCTGGAGACAAAATCATGAAGTGCCATTCCCTGAAAACCGCCTGCGCGGCAGCCCTGCTGCTGGCGCTGAGCGCAACGGCGCAAGCCGCCTATCCTGAACGCCCGATTACGCTGGTTGTGCCTACCGCAGCCGGTGGCGGCAACGATGTGCTGGCACGCGTGGTCGGCCAGAAGGTGGGCGAACTGCTGGGGCAGACCGTCATCGTCGTGAACAAGCCTGGGGCGCAGGGGGCCATCGCCTCTGACTACGTGGCGCGCCAGCCCGCTGATGGCTACACCTTGATACTCGGCTATATCGGCACGCACGGCATCAACCCCGCCATGCAGAAGCTGAACTACGACCCGGTCAAGGACTTCACGCCGATCGGCATGGTGGCGGATTCCCCCACCATCATGGTCGTGACCAGCCGCTTGCCAGTGCACGATGTGGCGGGTCTGGTGAAGTACGGCCATGACCATCCCGAGGGGCTCAGTTTTGCGTCCGCCGGGCCTGGCACCGCGCCGGCGATCGCGGGGGAACTCTTCAACATGGCGACGGGTACACAGATGCTGGACGTGCCGTACAAAGGCTCGGCGCCTGCTCTGACGGATACGCTGTCCGGCACCACGCAGGTGATGTTCCCCAGTTTGTTCAGCGTGTATCCGCACCTGAAGTCCGGCATGATCCAGGCGCTGGCGGTGGCGGGTGCCACCCGCACGGCGGCGCTGCCCGACTTGCCCACGCTGGCTGAAGCCGGTGTGCCGGGCGTGGACGTGCCGCAGTGGTACGCCATCTTCGCGCCGGCCAAGGCGGACGCCGCCGTGGTCACGACGTTGAACAAGGCGTTGAATCAGGCCTTGGCGGACCCGGCAGTCGTGAAGAAGATTGGCGAACAAGGCGCCGAGGTCCGCCACAGTACGCCCGCCGAATTGGGCGCGTTTATTGAAAGCGAAGCCGTACGCTGGAAACAGCTGGCGGCCACGCGGAAGTTGGCGGCCAGGTAGCCAGGCGTCGTCGTCTGTGATGCGGGGGCGGGAATGTGTTGTCGCATCATGCACTGGGCAGCAGCGCCAACCCATCCGCATCAAAGTGCTTCAAGTTCGGAAACACCAGCCGCAATTCGTCGCGGCCGGCGCCGAACCAGCGGCCTAGCGACGCGCCCAGCTGGTCCACCGCCAGCGTGGGCAGCAGGCGGCCGTTGTCGACGAAACCGGGGCCATCCAGGGCGATCTCGGGATGCGTGCCGTAGCTGCGGCCGCCATTGACCGCGCCGCCCAGCACCAGATGGTGCGAGCCCCAGCCGTGGTCTGACCCATTGCCGTTGGACCCCAGCGTGCGGCCGAACTCGGACGCCGTGAAGGTGGTGACCTGATCCGCCACGCCCAGCGTCGTCAACGCCTGCTGAAACACCGCCAAAGACTGCCCCAGTTCCCGCAGCAGCGCCGGGTGCGTGTCATTCAAACCGGTGTGGTTGTCATAGCCGTTCTGCGACACAAAGAACACCTGCCGACGTGCGCCCAAGGCTTGGCGCGCGCCGATGATGCGCGCCACGATCTTTAACTGCTGCGCCAGTGGCGAGCCGAAGTCGCCCGGCACCGCCACATCGGCCAGCGCGGCGCGCAAACGCGTGTCGGCATCAATGGATTGCGCGGCGATGCGGGATAGCTCGCGTTCCATCAGGTGCTCGCGCGGCTGCGTGATCAGTTGGCGTAGCAGCGCCGTGCAGGCGCTGGAGCCGTACATGTCGCGGTGCAGCAGTTCAATCAGCGTGGACCCGTTGATGCCGACGCGGTATCCGGCGACCTTGTGGCCAGCCAGCAGCACGGTGCTGCCGCCTGCCGTGATGCCGGTGAACGTGCGCTGCGCGTTGGCGCTGGCGAACAAGTCGGTGAGCCGGCCGCCCCAGCCGGATGACGCGCCTTCGGGCGCCAGCGCCTGCCAATACGATTGCTGGTCGTTATGCGAAAACAGCTTGGGCGGCAACGGCACGCGGGCGCTGATGTATTCCGCTTTGGTGGTGGGAACCACCAGTGGCCCCACATTCAACAGCACCGCCATCTGGCCGTTTTCGTACAGCGGTGCCAGCGGGGCCAGCGCGGGCGCCAGCGCAAACTGCGCGCCGCCCGGCGCGGCCGCCTTGCCACGCAGCGCGGTGGCGCGCAGCGTGTCGCGCCGCAATGCGATGTCGGTGCGCGCCGCGGCGTAGGCGCGGTACGCGGCATCGTCAAACGGCACCAGCGTATTGAAGGGATCGTTGCCGCCATACAGGAACACGCACACCAGCGCCTTGTACGACGGCGGTGCAGACTGCGCTGCGGCGGCGCCCAGTGCCGCAAGGTTCAATGCCAGGGGGGCGGCTGCACCCGTCGCGCCCAAGGCGCAGGCGCGCAGCAGAAACGCGCGGCGGTCGGCATCGTGGGGCTGCGTCATTTCTGCACCAGGTATTCAGGGGTGGCGGCCACCAGCAATATCGCGGCGCGCACGCGGTCGCGCGGCCGGCTGGCGGGCAGGGTGGCGACGGCGTCGGCGATGCTGCGCGCCGTCTGCGCGCTGAACGCATCGCCCGCCAACAGCAGCACGATGCGTGCCACCAGCGCTTGCGGGTCGTTGGCCACGGCGATCTCTGGCGCGTATGACGTCTGCAAGTCTTCCCACCCCCGGTCGGCGTAGATCGCCAAAAAGTTCAGATAGCCCGCAATGCTGGTCTCGTCCGTGATCTGCATTTCTGGCGCCACCAGATGCCGCTTGGCCAGCTCGGTGACGGGCGGGGAATATCGGGGCCGGAAGAAGTTGAACACCGTGGCCGACCGCATCGGGCTTTGCGCCAGCCGGATCGTGTTGTCGGTGGTGTCGGGCATGGCCCACGCGCCATTGGTGGACGTGGCGCCGAAGGCGCGCGCCCAGCCCGAGAAACGCAGGATGGGTTCGCGCACCTTGCCCCAGGCGGGGTCGTTCAAATCGGGGTTGCGCGCTTCCGGGTCCAGCAAAATCGCGCGCACCACCGCTTTGAGGTTGCCGCGCACGCCCTTGCCGTCGTCATTGAACGCAGCCGACACGCGCGCCACATAAGCGGGGCTGGGGTTGCTGGTGACGAGCCGCTGGATCAGCTGCATGCCGATGAACGGCCCCACGTTCGGATGCGCACAAATGACGTCCATGGCGCGCTTGAGCGACAGATGCCCATCCGTGCCAGGCGGAATCACCGCGCCCAGGAAACGCTTTTCCGCCATCGAGTGCTGGGCGTTGTTCAGCGCCATGGGCCGCCGGTGAAATTCCACATCGGTCTCTGGCCCGTTGATGTCCCATCCCGTGAACACTTTCGCCAGCCCTTGCACGTCGGCGTTGTCGTACGTTTCGACGGGCGCGCCGTTTTCTTTGCGGACGGTGCCATCGGGCGCTAGCTCCAGCAGGCCGATGCTGAACAATTGCATGACCTCGCGCGCATAGTTCTCGTCGGGGTGGCGGCCGGTCTTGGGGTCTTCCTTGCGGTTGCCGCGATAGGTCAGCATGCAGCCCATCGACAGGTTCTTGGTGACGGCGGTCAGCAGCGTTTGATAATTGCCCAACGCGTGTTCCGCCAGCAAGTCCATGAAGCCCGCCGCGCCAAACAGCGGCCACGACGCGGTGATGGACTGCACCCCCACGACGAATATTTCCGACAGCGCAAACGCCACGCGCGTGCGCACCTGGTCGTCGGCGCTGATGAATTTGCGCCAGAGCGTGGATTCCAGCGGCGCATTGATGCCGTTGCCCTTGAAGGCCTCGGTGTTTTTCTTCTGTTGCAGCAGCCAGTCGAAATGCGTTTGCGACGGCGGCATCGCCAGCTGGGCATCCAGCCACGGGGCGTAGCCGTCGCGCACAACCGCATCAATCTGTGAGGGGGTGGGCCCGAAGGTGGCTTGCGCCAGAAAGCGCGACGCCTGGCCCGGGGTGACAGTCATCGCCAGCCTCTCGTCGAATGCGAAAAACTACGGTACTGAACCGCGCGGCGCGGTTCAATACGGTCATTCGGACGAGAGGCTTAGTCCATAAGCATGAGGCTCAGACCGAACGCGTGATGCCGCCGTCGATGCGGATGTTCTGGCCGGTGATGTAGGACGATGCGTCGGAGGCCAGGAAGGCGATCAGGCCGGCCACTTCTTCGGCGGTGCCGTAGCGGCCCATCGGGATGCGCACGCGGCGGTCTTCTTTTTCCGGCAGGCTGTCGATAAAGCCCGGCAGCACGTTGTTCATGCGCACATTGTGTTCGGCGTATTCGTCCGAGAAGACCTTCGTGAAGGCGGCCAGACCCGCGCGGAACACGCCGGAGGTCGGGAACAGCGCTTCGGGTTCAAACGTGGCGTACGTGGAAATGTTGACGATGGCGCCGGACTTCTGCTGCTTCATCACCGGGGCGACCAAGCGGGTGATGCGCACCACGTTCAGCAGGTAGAACTCCATGCCCAGGTGCCAGTCGTCATCGCTGATCTCAAGCAGCGGACCCTTGGGGCCGTGGCCGGCGCTGTTCACGACGGCATCCACGCGGCCCCATTTTTGCAGCGTGGTCTCGACCAGACGGGCCAGGTCTTCGGGCGAACGGTTCGAGCCAGTCACGCCCAGCCCGCCCAGTTCCTGCGCCAGCGATTCGCCCTTGCCGGACGAAGACAAAATGGCCACGCGGTATCCGTCGGCCGCCAGCTTGCGCGCCGCGGCGGCGCCCATGCCGCTGCCGCCCGCCGTCACGATCGCTACTTTTTCCGTGCTCATGCCTGCTCCTTTTCCGTGTGTTCGAGGCTCAGGCATTGTAGGGGTGGCCGAATGGAAACGGGCTCCTTGCCCCTGGCGGACCAGGGGCAAGGAGCCCGTGCAGGCAAGCGCCGGTCAGTCGACCAGTTTCAGCGTGCCCTTCATCAGCGCGAAGTGGCCGGGGAAGGAGCAGAAGTACGTGTAGTCGGTGCCGGCAGCGAGTTTGCTGACGTCGAACGTGACGGAATCGCTTTGGCCGCCGCCAATCACCTTGGTGTGGGCGATGACGCGGGCGTCGTCTTTCTTCACGTAGTCGTTGTCTAGGCCCGCAGCCATGCCGTCGTTCACGGCGCCTTGCATGTCGGCGGTTTTGGTCAGCACCCAGTTGTGGCCCATGACGTTCTTGGCCAGCGTGCCGGGGTGCTTCAGGTTCACGGTGAACTGCTTGCAGCTTTTGCTGACCGTGATTTCCTTCTTGTCGAACTGCATCTGGTCATTGCCAGCGATATCGATCGAGCATTCGGCGGCCAGGACCGGGGCCGACGCAACAGCGAGGACCGCTGCAACGCACAATTTCTTGAACACCATATTCATGCCTCCAATGTTTCGAGGGGAGCGGACTGCCGGCGGCGCGATGCGCTGGAAACCGGCGATACGACATTCTCGCGCTACTGTAGGCCAGAAAGCGGAATCGCGCGTGCGGCCGTTTGACCCAGCGCAAGCCGGCGCCATTGAGTTGCGCCGGCCGCACAACCGGATCAGGGTTTGGGGCTGACGCGCCAGATCACATTGCCCACATCGTCGGCTACCAGCAGATCGCCCTGGCGGTCGATGGCGACGCCCACCGGCCGGCCTTGCGCCTGGCCGCTTTCATTCAGGAAGCCCGTCAGCACATCACGCGCTGTACCGTCGGGCGTGTTTTGCGCGAAGGGCACGAAGATGACCTTGTAGCCGCTGCGCGGATCGCGGTTCCACGACCCGTGCTGGCCCACGAACATGCCGTGTGCAAAGGGCGCGGGCAGCCGGCTGTTGCCTGACCACGCCAACCCCAGCGACGCCGTGTGCGGCCCCAGCGCGTAGTCGGGCACGATGGCGGTGGCCACCAAGTCAGGCCGAGGCGGCGTGACACGGGTGTCCACGTGCTGCCCGAAGTAGCTGTAGGGCCAGCCGTAGAAGCCCCCGTCACGCACGGACGTCATGTAGTCAGGCACCAGGTCGCTGCCTAATTCGTCGCGCTCGTTCACGGCGGTCCACAACGTTTTGTTATCTGGCGCCCAGGCCATGCCGACCGGGTTGCGCAGGCCCGTGGCATACAGCCGCTTGTTGCCGCTGGCCACATCGATTTCCCAGATGGCGGCGCGGCCGGCTTCGATCTCCATGCCGTTTTCCGCGACGTTGCTGTTCGAGCCAACCGACACATAAAGCTTGCTGCCGTCCGGGCTGGCGATCAGGTTCTTGGTCCAGTGGTGATTGATGCCGGCGGGCAGATCGGTGACCTTCACCCCCGCCGCCGAGATTTGCGTTTGGCCCGGTTCATAGGGAAAGCGCAAGACGGCGTCGGCATTGGCTACGTACAGTTGGTTGCCAACCAGCGCCATGCCGAAGGGCGAATTCAAGCCTTGCAGCAACACGCTGCGCGTGTCGGCCACGCCATCGTGGTCGGTGTCGCGCAACAGCGTGATGCGATTGGCGCTGGGGGTCTTGGCCCCCGCGCGTTTCATGACGATGCCGCTGGCCCATTCCTTCAGCCCGCCCGAGGCATCTTCGGGCTTGGGCGGCGCGTTGGTCTCGGCGACCAGCACATCGCCATTGGGCAGCACGTACAGCCAGCGCGGATGGTCCAGTCCGCTGGCGTACGCGTTGACGCCCAGGCCGGCCGCGGCCACGGGCTGCGCGCCGGCGATCCAGCCCACGGCTTTTGCCGTGTTGACGGTGGGAATCAGGGTGGTGTTGGGGGCGGGCAGTTTTGGGGTCGGCCCCATGCCCGATTCAACGGGCAAGGTGGCGACTTCGCCGCAGGCGCTAAGCGTAACCAGCGTGAGGCCGGCCGCTGCGAGACGCAGGGTGGGCATGATGCGACTCCGTAATCTTGAATGGATTCATCATACTCACCCCAAGGATCGTCTTTACCCCGCCGTGTTTACCCCGGCGCGGTTGACCCACTGCGTTCAGTCGTCGAAGCGGCTGCGCGTGACTGCGCCCGATTGCGGATCAACGCGCAGCTTCACGCGCTGGCCCTGCGGGTCGTACGCCTTGACCTCGTAGCCGTGCTTGCTGGAACGTTCGATCTCGGAGATATTGCGGTAGCCGGCGGCTTCCATCTTGTCGTAGACCTGGCGGATCGTCAGCATCGGGGCGGCGGCCGGTGCAGTCTGAGCGGCCGGAGCGGCCTGAGCCTGAGCCGGGGCCGGAGCCGGAGCCGCGGTTTGCGCCTGGGCGGCGGTGCCAGCGACCAAAGCGGATGCGCCAATTGCCAGGGCGGCCAGGGTTTTTTGAATGCGCGTCATGATGGGATATCTCCTAAGGGTAAGGGGGAAAATGCTGGCCGTTGCAGCGACCATGTGCCCATTATTCGGGTTGGCGCATGAACCTATTCTGAAGCCGCCGTTCATCCCAGGTTCATCCTCGGCGCGGTATAAAAGACGCTCCCTTTCCCCCTTATTCGCCCACCAAAGAGGTCCGGCATTGCGGTATTTTCCCCTGACATGGTCCAAGCGCGGCGGCCTGTTGCTGTCGGGCTGCGCCTTGGCGCTTGCGCTGATCGCAGGCCCCGTCAGCGGGCTGGCCGGCGAAAGCGACCACGAACGCGCACGCCAGGCGCTGGAAGCCGGCAAGGTGCTGCCGCTGGGCGCGGTGCTGGACATCGTTGAACGCGATTTTCCCGGGCAGGTCGTCAAGGTGGAATTCGAAGAAGACGATGACGAATTCATCTACGAGATCCGCGTGCTGCAAAGCGGCGGCGGCATCCTCAAACTGAAGCTCGATGCGCGCGACGGCACCTTGTTGTCCGTCAAGGGCCGCGACATCAAATTCAAGGGCAAGGACTGATGCGCATCCTGGTGGTTGAAGATGAACCCACGCTGGCCGGCCAGCTGGCCGACGCGCTGCGCGGCGCGGGCTATACGGTGGATGTATCCGGCGATGGCGAATCCGCGCGCTTCCTGGGCGATGTGGAAGCGTTCGATGCCGTGGTGCTGGACTTGGGCTTGCCGGTGATGGATGGGCTGACGGTGCTGAAGCAATGGCGCGCCGCCCAGCGCAACATGCCGGTGCTGATCCTGACCGCGCGCGACAACTGGCACGAAAAAGTGGCCGGCATCGACGCAGGCGCGGACGATTACCTGACCAAGCCTTTTCACATGGAAGAGTTGCTGGCGCGGGTGCGCGCGCTGCTACGCCGCAGCACCGCGCACGCCAGCGCGCAATGGCGTTGCGGCCCGCTGATGCTGGATACGCGCCAGGCCAAGGTCACGATCGACGGCCAGGCGCTGACCCTGACCAGCCACGAGTTCAAGGTGTTGTCGGTGCTGATGCAGCGCGCGGGCGAGGTGGTGTCGCGCACGGAATTGATCGACCACGTGTACGCGCAGGACTTCGACCGCGACTCCAACACCATCGAGGTCTTCATCGGCCGGCTGCGCAAGAAGCTGCCGCCCGACACCATCGAAACGGTGCGCGGGCTGGGCTACCGGTTGGCGGCGCGCGAATGATGACGCGGCGCGCGGGCGTGCTGGGCTCGCTGCGGCTGCGCCTGCTGGCCGGAACGCTGGCCTGGATTCTGGTGGCGGTGGTGATGGCGGGGTGGGGGCTTTCCAGCCTGTTTCGCCAGCACATCACGCAGCAGTTGCAGGCCGAGCTCACCTTGCATCTGAACCAGCTCACCGCCGCCATCAACATGGGCGCCGACGGGCGTCCGGTGGTGTCGCCGCCGCTGAGCGACCCCCGGTTGGAGCAGCCGCTGTCGGGTTTGTACTGGCAGGTGGACCGGCTGGCGGATGGCGGCAAGCCGGCGGCCATGGGCGTGGCGCGCTCGCGGTCCTTGTGGGACCAGACACTGGACGCACCCCTGAAACCCGTGCCGCGCGATGCCGATAGCGGCGATCAGGTTTATGACCTTACCGGCCCCGCCGGACGCAGCCTGACGGCGCTTGCACGCGTGCTGAAGCCGGCTGAAGAAGACGCCGCGCCCTTGCGCCTGATTGTGGCCGCCGACCGCAACGTGCTGGCCGAACCCATCGAGCGCTTCAACCATATGCTGGCGATTGCCTTGGGCGCGTTGGCCGTTGGCTTGACGGCGGCCGCCGTGGTGCAGGTGGTGGTGGGTTTGCGGCCCTTGGCTCGGCTGCGGCGGCAATTGGCGAAACAGGATGCGGGCAGCAGCCGCATCGACGGCCAGTTCCCCAGCGAGATCCAACCCCTGGTGGACGATTTCAACCAGGTGCTGGCGATGAACGCCGACATCGTGCAGCGCGCCCGCACGCAAGCGGGCAATCTGGCGCACGCCGTCAAGACGCCGCTGACCATTCTTGCCAATGCCGCCTCGCGCGACGCGAGCGTGCCAGCGGCGTTGGTGGAAGAACAAGTGGCGATGGCCAACCGCCAGATCAACTATCACCTGGCCCGCGCACGCGCCGCTGCCGCATCAGGCGCGGCCGATGGGCGCGCGCCGTTGCAGGACGCGGCGGCGGGCTTGGTGCGCGTCATGCAGCGCCTGTATGCGCAGCGCGGTTTGCAGATCAGCATGCAAGGCTTTACCGGCGCGCAAGTGTTTCGTGGCGAGCCGCAGGATTTGCAGGAAATGTTGGGCAACCTGCTGGATAACGCCTGCAAATGGGCGCGCAGCCAGGTGGTGATATCGGTGGAACCGGCAAGCGGCGCGCGCTTGCTGATGCATATCGATGACGACGGCCCGGGCATCGAGGACGATGCCCGCGAGCGCATCTTTCTGCGCGGCGTGCGCATGGACGAACAACTGCCCGGCTCGGGCCTGGGGCTGGACATTGTGCGCGATCTGGTCGGCACGTATGGCGGCGAGGTTCACGCGAGCCCATCGCCGTTGGGCGGGCTGCGCGTGTCCTTGTCGTTGCCGGGGCTTGCCGGCGCGATATGAATACTAAAAACGCGCCAGCCCGACGCGTTACTTCACCAGCGTGACCGGCACGTCCGACAGTTGCAGCACCTGATTGGCGACCGAGCCGATCAGGATGTTGACCAGGTTGCCATGGCCGCGCGTGCCCATCACGATGCGGGCGCAGCCTTGGTCGCGCGCGTAGCCGGCGATCTCGGTGGCGGCGTGGCCGAATTCGATGTGGCTGGTGTAGTCGGTGCCAGTGGTGTCCAGCAGCTGGCGCGCCTCGTCGGTGGCCTCCTGGCCTTCGCGGGCGTAGAACTCGTCGATCATGTCTTGCGTGATCAGACGGGAAACGCCGGCGCGCCCTTGCGTGGGCGTTTGCACGTTAAGCAGATGGATGCGCGCGGCGGGCGCGCCTTGGGCCAGTTGGCGGGCGTACAGCACGGCGCGGTTGGCATTGTCGGAGCCGTCGACGGGGACCAGGATGTTCAGCATGGATGCTCCTTGATGCATTACTTGACCAGGGTGACGGGCAATTCCGTCAGGTGCAGGACGCGCGTGGCGACGGACCCCATGAACAGCGACGAGACCGACCCCAGGCCACGCGACCCCATGAAGATTTCGTCAGCGCCGGATTCGCCGGCGATGCGGACGATGGTTTCAGCCGCTTCACCGATTTCAACATGCACGGCGAAGGGCACGCCCGCTTGCGACAGCAGGCGGCTGGCTTCCTGCAAGGCGGCCTGGCCTTCGTCCTGGTAGTAGGCGTCAATGTCTGCTTGAGACAGGCCGCGGCCGATCTTGCCGGACTTCAGAGGTATCTGGACGCTGAGCAGGTCCACGCGTTCGACGGGGTCGTAGGCGCGGGCCGCCAGCAGGGCTTGGACGGCGTGGACGGCGGGTTTGGAACCGTCGACGGGAATCAGGACGCGTTTCATGGTCGTCTCCTTGTTATGTGCGAGCCGCGAGAGGCTGTGCGATCACTGTATTCCAATTATTCGCCGATTTCGCGCAAGGGACGCTGCGCAGGATCAACCCGCGCGCGCGGCAGGCAAGCGATCAGCGCCAGCGTTCGGGCGTGGCCGCCGCCTCATGCGGCTTGCCCAGCAAGCGGCTGGCCAGCGCCGCCAGCGCGGGGACGCTGCCCGTGGTTTCCAGATGCAGGTCTGCGGCGCCGGTTGCGCGCAGCAAGCCCTTTTCCTGCAACTGATGCCGCAGCCAGCGCGCCACGGGGGCGCCGGTTTCCAGCAAGGGCACGCTGGGGCCGGCCGCCGCCTGGATGGCGTCGCGCAGGAAGGGGAAATGGGTGCAGCCCAGCACCAGCACGTCGGCGCCGGCCGCGCGCAATTCCGCCACGGGCGCTTGCACGGCGGCATCGACGGCGGGGCCGGTGAGTTCGCCTTGCTCCACCAGCCGCACCCATTCCGGGCAAGGCCGCAGCAGGATGCGGACTTCGGGCGCTTCGCGCTGGACCAGCGCGGCGAACTTGGGGCTGGCCAAGGTGCCGGTGGTGGCGAACACCCCCACGACGCCGCTGTGCGTCAGATGCGCGGCGGGCTTGATGGCGGGTTCGACGCCGATGATGATCAGGCCGGGGTGGCGCTTGCGCAGTTGGGCAATGGCGGCGGCGGTGGCGGTGTTGCACGCGACGACCATGGCTTTTGCCTGGCGCGACACGAAATAATCCGCCAGCGCAAAGGCGCGTTGCAGGACGAACTCTTGCGTCTTTTCGCCATAAGGCACGTGCGCGGAGTCGGCCACGTATAGCAGCGATTCATGGGGCAGGGCGTCGCGAATGGCGCGCAGCACGCTCAGGCCGCCAACGCCGGAGTCATAGATACCGATAGGAGATTCGGAAAGCATGGTGCTGGATTATCCGCGAGTCAGGCCGGGGTCTTCGGCGCGATGCCGGCGCACTTCGTCGATCAGCTTGCGGGTGGCGCCTGACATCGGCGTGTCGCGCCAGATCAGGTTCAGTTGCGCGCGCAGCGCCACGGGGCCGGTGACATTGACGTACACCACGCCTTCGATGTTCACGCGGCGCAGCGACGCCGGCACCAGCGACACGCCCAGGCCGGCCGCCACCAGGCTCAGCGTGGACAACATGCGCGGCGCTTCCTGCGCTACGCGCGGGCTGAACCCCGATGCGCTGCACGCGGTGATGATGGCGTCGTACAAACCGGGGCCGCTATGGCGGCGGTAAAGGATCAAGGATTCTTCGGCCAGTTCGGACAGCGCGATCTGGCTGCGCGCGCGTCCCTTGACGGCGGGATGGTCGGCGGGAAAAGCCGCCAGCATGGTTTCTTCCAGCACGGTTTCTTCGGACACGCCCGAACCCGTGCCGTGCGCGCCGCGAATGAAAGCGACGTCCACGCGGCCTTCGCTGACCGCTTCGCGCAGTTCGCCGGTGCTGCTTTCTTCCAGCACCAGCCGCACATTGGGCGCGCTTTCGCGAAAACGGCGGATGACCGTGGGCACAAAGGGATGGAACGCGGCCGACCCGGTGAACCCCACCGTCAGCCGGCCGGCTTCGCCTTGGGACACGCGGCGCACGCCATCGACCGCCTGGTCCACCAGCGCGAGGATATTGCGCGCATCGTCCACCAGCGCGCGCCCGCTTTCAGTCAGTTCCATGCCGCGCGGCAGGCGGTGAAACAGGGTCACGCCCAGCTCTTGTTCCAGCACGCGAATCTGCTGGCTAAGCGGCGGCTGCCGGATGCCAAGCCGGGCGGCGGCCTTGGTCAGATGGGATTCCTCGGCCACTGCCAGGAAGTAACGCAGCAGGCGCAAGTCGACCGATGCCATATGGGTTGGATATGAGTGGTTAAGTGGTCATATATTAGACATTATCTTGAGCGAAGAGTAGGCTTCCCACTCGGTATTTCTCTGTCAGCGCGGTGACGCGCCAGCCCCTGCTTACCGGCCCCAAGACCGGCCCTTACACCATGAATGCAGCACCCTCCACCCTAGAGGCCGAGTGTCGGCCTGCGCCCACTTGCGGGCAGTTGTTTTACGGATTCCTCATGCTTGGCCTGACGGCCTTCGGCGGCGCGCTGCCGCTGGCGCGCCGCATGGTCGTTGAAAAACACGGCTGGTTAAGCGGGCCGGAATTCACTGACCTGCTGGGCCTGTGCCAGTTCCTGCCAGGCGGCAACATCATCAACCTGTCGGTGGCGCTGGGCATGAAATTCCGCGGGCCGCGCGGCGCCTTTTCGGCGTTGATGGGGCTGATCCTGGCGCCGTCGGCCATCGTCATTCTGCTGGGCATGGTGTATGACCGCTTTCAGAGCGATTCGCACATCCAGCACCTGTTCGCGGGCTTGGCGGCGGCGGCGGCGGGGCTGCTGATTTCGATGGCGGTCAAGATTGGCGTGCCGGTGATCAAGCGCCGCGACTGGCTGGCTGGGGTGGTGGCCACGATCTGTTTCGTGGCCATCGCCGTGTTGCGCATTCCCTTGCTGCCGACGATGGCGGTGCTGACGCCGCTGAGCATCCTGGCCGTGTGGAGGCAACGTCGATGATCCATACGCTGATTGCGCTGGCCCTGATCTTTTCCCAGCTGTCCGTGCTGGCGTTCGGCGGCGGCAACACGATCCTGCCCGAGATGCAGCGCCAGGTGGTCGAGGTGCATGGCTGGATGAGCGCGGCCGATTTTTCGGCCCTGTTCGCCTTGGGCCAGGCCGCGCCCGGCCCCAACCTGATGGTGGTGACGCTGGTGGGCTGGCACGTGGCGGGGTGGTGGGGGATGCTGGTCACGACCATCGCCAAGTTCGGCCCGTCGTCGTTGATCACCATCCTGGCGCTGGGCTTGTGGGAACGCTTCAAAGACCGCCCGTGGCGCGGCGTGATTCAGGCGGGTATTTTTCCGATGACCGTCGGGCTGGTCGCGGCCAGCGCGTCGCTCATCACCGAGGCGTCGGCGCATACCTGGCTGCTGGGCGCGATCACCGCCGTGGTGGCGGTGCTGGGCAGCACCACGCGCATCCACCCGCTATGGTTGCTGTTCGGCGGCGCGCTGGTGGGTTTGGTGGCGATCGGTTAGCGTAAGGATCTTGCCGCACGCAGGAGCCCGCATGACGAAGCCGATCCCGGACGAGCCGCAGCACGACGGCCAGAACGAAGGCCAACACGAAGGCCAACACGAAGGCCAGGACGAAGATCAACACGACAAGCCGCAGGGCAATTCCCACGACGGCCCCCACGATAATTCCGCCGCTTCCGTCGACAGGCTGCCGTTCTTCCATGCGCACCGCCGGCTGGTGATGTGCGGCCTGTTGTTCGTGGTGGCGGGTGGCGCGGCCTACGCGCTGGGCCGTTCGCCCAGCCTGGCGCTGCTGCTGGGTTTTGACGCCGCGGCGCTGGTCTTCCTGGTCTTGACCGCCAGGGTGTTCGGCCAGGCCAGCTCGGCCTCGATGCGGGTGCACGCCAAGCAGCAGGACGTCGGGCGCATGGGCGTGCTCTGGAGCAGCGTGGCGCTGTCCATCATGGTGCTGGTGGCGCTGTGGGTGGAATTGCGCGGCGAAAGCAGCGTGGGCGGCGTGGTCGACATGCTGGCGGCTGCGGCCACCATCGTGTTGTCGTGGCTCTACATGAACATGATCTTTGCGCTGCACTACGCGCATGGCTACTACGGCCATCGCAGCGGCACGCACAAGGGGCTGGATTTCCCCGGCACGCAGGAACCGGATTACTGGGACTTCGCCTATTTTGCGATGGTGCTGGGCATGACCTTCCAGGTGTCTGACGTGCAGATCGTCAACCGGCGGGTGCGGCGCATGGCGCTGATGCACAGCGTCATCGCGTTCTTCTTCAACGTGTTCATCATTGCGATCAGCGTGAACGTGGCTGCGGGCAAGGCCTGAAAAAAACGCGGCCCGAAGAACAGTCTTCGGGCCGCGTTATGGTTCATGCATTCATGCATTCATGCGTTCATGCGTTCATGCGTTCATGCGCGCATGCGTGCGGGTCAGGCTACCAATCAGGCGACTTATCAGGCAGTCAATCAAGCAGCCGGTGCAGCCGCCGCGCCCAATCTCCACAACGACGTCACTTCCTTCGAACGCGCCGCGTACAGCGGGTCGCTCGGGTCTTTGGCGCGTGCGTGCGTGGGGCGCGTGTCGATGCGTTCGATGACGCGCAGCCCGGCCGCATCAATCATTTCCATCAACTGTTCGCGCGTGCGCAGGCCCAGGTGTTCGGCCAGGTCCGACAGAATCAGCCAGCCTTCGCCGTTGGGCGTCAGGTGCTCGGTCAGCCCATTCAGAAAGCCGCGCAGCATGCGGCTGTCGGGGTCATACACGGCGTGTTCAACCGGGGAACTCGGACGGGCGGGCAGCCACGGCGGGTTGCAGACGATCAACGACACACGGCCTTCGGGGAAGAGGTCGGCTTCCACGATGTCGACCTGCTTGGACAGGCCCAGCCGTTCCAGGTTTTCGCGGGCGCAAGCAAGCGCGCGCGGGTCCTGGTCGGTGCCGATGACGCGCTTGCCGCCACGGCGCGCAATCACGGCGGCCAGGACGCCGGTGCCGGTGCCGATATCAAAGGCCACGCTGCCTCGCGGCATCGGGGTGTTGGCCACGAGTTCGACGTATTCGCCGCGCAGGGGCGAGAACACGCCGTAGTGCGGGTGGATGCGGTTGTTCAGGACGGGAATTTCCACGCCCTTCTTGCGCCATTCGAAGGCGCCGATCATGCCCAGTAGTTCGCGCAGCGATGCCACGTAGGGCTCGTCGGCGGGGCCGTGGACTTCTTCGCAGGCTTGGCGCGCGTCGGGCGCGCGGCGCAGCGAAATGCCGTGGCCGGCGTCAAACGGAATCAGCAGCATGCCCAGGATGCGGGCGCGCTGGGATTGAATCTGGCGGTGCTGGTTGAAGGCTTCCAGCAGCGTGTCGACCGGCTTGCGCGGGCGCTTGTCCACGCGGCGGGTCATGGCTTGCAGCAGCAGACGCGCGTTCTGGAAGTCGCCGCGCCACAGCAGGCCGACGCCTTCGCAGGCCTGGCGGTAGGCCATGTCCGCGGTCAGGGTGTCGTCCACCACGACCACGCGCTTGGGCGGCGTGGCGCCGGTTTCAGAGAGCCAGCGGGCGGAGCGGGGGGCGTCTTGTTCTACCCAGTGCAGTTCAGGGGCGGTCAATGTGTCGCTCCAGCAAGGACGGGGGGACGGGGCAGGATCATGTAGGGGAGATAAAAAGAAAGGGCGCGGGCTGCCAATGTAGCAGTTTCGCGCCCCGGGGCGGTGCGCGGCGCGCCCGGCGCCGCGCGGATGTGCCGCTTTCAGTGGAACAGGACAACCGCCTTTTGCAGCGTGATCCAGATGCCCCAGGCTAGCGGAATCCCCACGCAGGCCCAGGCGAACAGCACCAGGGCGGCGGGCGTGCGGAAGGTCGAGCGCCCCACGCCGTGCGTTTCAGCGGCGGCTGCGCGTTCATGCGCCAGGGCCTTTTCCTGCGCCAGTTCGGCGTCCGTCATGAAGTATTTGGGGTTGACCGGGCGAATCGCCAGATTGCACAGAAAGCCCAGCACCAGCATGCCGGCCAGGATGTACATGGTGATGTCGTACACCTGCGCGCGCGGCACGCCAATCGACAACTGGTATTCGCGGATGTAGTTCACCAGCACCGGGCCAAAGATGCCGGCTGCCGACCACGCCGTGAGCAGCCGGCCGTGGATGGCGCCCACCATCTGCGTGCCGAACAGGTCGGCCAGGTACGCCGGCACGGTCGCGAAGCCGCCGCCGTACATCGACAGGATCACGCAGAACGCGGCCACGAACAGGGCCAGCGCGCCCATGTGCGCCGTCCACGGAATGGCGGCGTACAACACGAAGCCCAGCACGAAGAAGATCAGATAGGTCAGCTTGCGGCCCAGCTTGTCAGACAGGCTGGCCCAGAAGAACCGCCCGCCAATGTTGAACAGGCTGAGCAGGCCGGTAAAGCCCGCGGCAATGGCGGCAATGGCGGCCAGCTGATCCTTGTCCAATTGGGCGTAGCCCAGTTCCGGCTTGTTGATCAGGCCGCCGCCAAACACTTCCTGCAAAAGCGGGGACGCCATGCCCAGGATGCCGATGCCGGCCGTCACGTTCAGGCACAGCACCAGCCAGACGAGCCAGAATTGCGGCACGCCCCAGACGCGCTTCACGTGCACGTGGCCCTTGGTGATCATCGCGTTGTTGGCATGCTTGGCAGGCGCCGTCCAGCCTTCCGGCTTCCAGCCCGTGGGGGGCACGCGGTAACCCAGCGCGCCCGACATCATGAAGATGAAGTACACGACGGCCATCGTCAGGAAGGTCTGCCAGACGCCGGGCGACGTGGGGGTGGCGAAGTGGCGCATCAGCAGGTCGGCAAGGGGCGCGCCTATCATTGCGCCGCCGCCAAAGCCCATGATGGCCATGCCGGTCGCCATGCCGCGGCGGTCGGGAAACCATTTGATCAGCGTGCTGACGGGCGAGATATACCCCAGCCCCAGCCCAATGCCGCCGATGACGCCCGACCCCAGCCACAGCATCCACATTTGATGCAGGTACACGCCGATGGCCGAAATGACCAGGCCGCCGCACCAGCACAGCGCCGACACCACGCCCGCCTTGCGCGGACCGGCGCGTTCCAGCCAGCCGCCCCAGAGCGCGGCGGAACACCCCAGCAGCACAAAGAACAGCGTGTACATCCACCCCATGGTGGAAATCTTCCAGTCGCAACTGGTGGTGAAGAGTTCCGCGGCCAGGCTCATGTCGGCCGGGCAGGAGAGCGGCTTGGCGCCGCCCACCACCTTGGACAGGGGCAGCCAGAACACCGAGAAACCGTAGGCCATGCCGATGCAAAGATGGATGGCCAACGCGGCAGGAGGCACCAGCCAGCGTGAGAATCCAGGCCCGGCGATCGTGCGTTCTTTGTCAAAAAAACCCGGCTTTGAGCCGGGCAGGTCCAAGGTGGCGGTACTTTCCATGGGGTCTCCTCGTAGGGTGCGGCTTTATCGCTCGCGCCGACCGGAAATAGAACGGGGGCGCGGCCTCGTTTATTGAATCCGTCACTGCGTGCTGCGAACTGACTGCGGTAAAGCGGTGCCGCCTGGCTACCCCACTCGGGGCGCCGGGGTCAGGCGCTGGCGGTTCTGCGTGACCGCGTCCAGCACCAGGGGATGCAACTGTTCATCGCCAGCGTCGCCATTGGGGCTGGCCGCCAGAAAACCCAGCAGCTCGTTGCGCATGCGGGGTTCCCAGAATTTGTGGATATGGTTGGCCACGCCTTCCAGGGCTTCGTGGCGGTCCGGCATGGCGTCAAAGAACTGGCCGATGCGGTTGGCCATGCGGATCAGATTGCCGATTTCCATTGCGTGTCAGGGTTCCGTTCAGGGGGTGAAGCGTTCGGGATGGGCGTACAGCGTGGCGTCGCCGCCGCGCAGAAAGCCCACCAGGCTGACGTTGGCGTCTTCTGCCAGGCGGATGGCCAGCGCCGTGGGGGCGGACACCGCCGCCAAGACCGCCACGCCGGCCGCCGCCGTTTTTTGCACCATTTCGAAACTGGCGCGGCTGGACACCAGCACAATGCCGCCGCCGGCATGCATGGCCTGGCGCGCCAAGGCACCGATGAGTTTGTCCAGCGCGTTGTGCCGGCCCACGTCTTCGCGCACCAGCGCGATGGCGCCGTCGGCGCCCGCCCAGCCCGCCGCGTGCGTGGCGCCCGTGATGTCGTGCAGCGCCTGACGTGCGCGCATGTCGCGCATGGCCGCCAAAACGGCCTGGATACGCACTGTGGACCCGTTGGTCACGGGCGCTACCGGGCGCAGCACTTCGGGCAGGGTTTCCACCCCGCACAGCCCGCAGCCCGTGCGGCCGGCCATGGCGCGGCGGCGGGTCTTTAACCGCACTTCGCAAGCGGTGGAGATCTCCAGCTGCACGACGATGCCGTCGCATTGCGGCAGCACGTCAATGCCGCGCACGTCGCTGACGCTGTCGATGATGCCTTCCGACAGCGAAAAGCCCACCGCAAAGTCTTCCAGGTCGGCGGGCGTGGCCAGCATGGTGGCGTGGCTGATGCCGTTGAACTCCAGCGCCACCGGCGTTTCCTCGGCCACGAAGTCGAGCTCGGGGGCGGGGGCGATGGCCCCGTCCCGCACGCGGGTGACCGGCGTCTGCGTGCAGTCGGGGCGAGTGGGCGGGGACGGGGGCGTAGACGGCGGCATAGTCATGGCATCCAGGGCGGTCGAGGCCGGCAGGGGTTATTTCCCGGTCAGCGTCGCTTCGTTTTCGCGCGATCGCTCGCGCAGCAGCTTGTGCTGGATGTCTTCAAAGCGCGACCATTGGCGCTGCCATTCCGAAGGCTGGGACACGCGCGTGACCTGCACGGCGGTGACCTTGTATTCGGGGCAGTTGGTCGCCCAGTCGGAGCTGTCCGTCGTAACGACGTTGGCGCCGGACTCGGGAAAGTGGAACGTGGTGTATACCACGCCCGGCTGCACCCGGTCGGTCAGCGTGGCGCGCAACACGGTCTCGCCTGCGCGGCTCTGGATGCCCACCCAATCGCCTTCGGCCACCCCCCGGTCTTCGGCGTCTTGCGGATGCAGTTCCAGCACGTCTTCGCCATGCCACATCACGTTGGGCGTGCGCCGCGTCTGCGCGCCCACGTTGTATTGCGACAGGATGCGGCCCGTGGTCAGCAGCAGCGGGAAGCGCCGCGTGCTGCGTTCGTCGGTCGGCACGTACTTGGTGATCATGAACTTGCCCTTGCCGCGCACGAAGGCGTCGATGTGCATGATGGGCGTGCCTTCCGGCGCGTCGTCATTGCACGGCCATTGCAGGCTGCCCAGCTTGTCCAGCTTCTCGTAGCTGACCCCCGCGAACGTGGGCGTCAGCCGCGCGATCTCTTCCATGATTTCGCGCGGGTGCGTGTAGGGCATGGGATAGCCCAGCGCGTTGGACAGCGCGACGGTCACTTCCCAGTCCGCCTTGCCGTTCTTGGGTTCCATCACCTTGCGCACGCGCGAGATGCGGCGTTCGGCGTTGGTAAACGTGCCGTCTTTTTCCAGGAACGACGAGCCCGGCAGGAACACATGGGCGTACTTGGCGGTCTCGTTCAGGAACAAGTCCTGCACCACGATGCATTCCATTGCGGCAAGGGACGCCGCCACGTGCTGCGTGTTGGGGTCGGACTGCACGATGTCTTCGCCCTGGCAGTACAGGCCCTTGAACGTGCCGCCCAACGCCGCTTCGAACATATTGGGAATGCGCAGGCCGGGTTCGGGCTGCAAGGTCACGCCCCAATCCTGTTCGAATTGCGCGCGCACGACGTTGTCGGAAATGTGGCGGTAGCCGGGCAGTTCGTGCGGGAACGAACCCATGTCGCACGAGCCTTGCACGTTGTTCTGGCCGCGCAGCGGGTTCACGCCCACACCTTCGCGGCCGACGTTGCCGGTGGCCATGGCCAGGTTGGCAATCGCCATGACGGTGGTGGAGCCCTGGCTGTGTTCGGTGACACCCAGGCCGTAATAGATGGAGCCGTTGCCGCCGGTGGCGAACAAGCGCGCCGCGCCGCGCACGGCTTGCGCCGGCACGCCGGTGATTTCCTCCATCGCTTCCGGTGAATTTTCCGGCAGCGAGACGAAGTCGCGCCATTCGTTGAACGCCTTGGTGTCGCAGCGTTCGGCCACGTAGTCTTCGGCGATCAGGCCTTCGGTGGCGATCACATGCGCCAGCGACGACAGCAGCGCCGTGTTGGTGCCGGGCCGCACCTGCAAGTGGAAGTCGGCCTTGATGTGCGGCGAGCTCACCAGTTCGATGCGGCGCGGGTCAATCACGATCAGACGCGCGCCTTGCCGCAGCCGCCGCTTCAGCCGCGATGCGAACACGGGGTGGCCGCTGCTGGGGTTGGCGCCCATCACGATGACCACGTCCGTGTGCATGACGGAATCGAACGTCTGCGTGCCAGCGGATTCGCCCAGCGTCTGCTTCAGTCCGTACCCCGTGGGCGAATGGCACACGCGGGCGCAGGTGTCGACGTTATTGGTGCCGAACGCGGCACGCACCAGCTTTTGCACCAGCCACGTTTCTTCGTTGGTGCAGCGTGACGACGTGATGCCGCCCACGGCGTCGCGGCCGTACTGGCTTTGGATGCGGCGGAACTCGGACGCCGCATAGTTGATGGCCTCGTCCCAGGACACTTCCTTCCAGGAATCGGTGATGTGCTTGCGGATCATGGGCTTCAACACGCGCTCTTTATGCGTGGTGTAGCCCCAGGCAAAGCGGCCCTTCACGCAGGAATGCCCGCGGTTGGCCTGGCCGTCTTTCCACGGCACCATGCGCACGACTTCCTGGCCCTTCATCTCGGCCTTGAAGCCGCAGCCCACGCCGCAATACGCGCAGGTGGTCACCACCGAGTGTTCGGCCTGGCCCATCATGATGACGGTCTTTTCTTGCAGCGTAGAGGTCGGACAGGCTTGCACGCACGCGCCACAGGACACGCATTCGCTGTCCAGGAAAGGCTGGTCCTGCCCCGGCGATACGCGCGATTCGAAGCCTTTGCCCGAGATCGTCAGCGCGAACGTGCCTTGCGTTTCTTCGCAGGCGCGCACGCAGCGGTTGCACACGATGCATTTGGACGCGTCGTAGCTGAAGTAGGGGTTGGACTCGTCGGTCTTGGCGTCCAGGTGGTTGGCGCCATCGTAGCCGTAGCGCACGTTGCGCAGGCCCACCACGCCCGCCATGTCCTGCAATTCGCAATCGCCGTTGGCGGGGCAGGTCAGGCAGTCCAGCGGGTGGTCCGAGATGTACAGCTCCATCACGCCGCGGCGCAGCTCGTGCAGCTTGGGCGTCTCGGTAAAGACCACCATGCCGTTTTCAGCGGGCGTGGTGCATGACGCCGGATAACCGCGCCGGCCTTCGATCTGCACCAGGCACAGCCGGCACGAGCCAAAGGGTTCCAGGCTGTCTGTCGCGCACAGCTTCGGGATGTTGATGCCCGCTTCGGCGGCGGCGCGCATCAGCGAGGTGCCTTCGGCCACCTGGATTTCCTGGCCGTCGATGGTCAGGGTGATGGTTTTTTCAGAGACGCGCGCCGGCGTGCCCATGTCGCGGTCGCGCTTGATGACGGTTTCTAGCATGGTGGTCTCTCGGGTTCAGGCCGCGTGCGCGGCAGACTGCGGGGACTCGATGCCGAAGTCCTGCGGAAAATGGTTTAGCGCCGACAGCACGGGGTAGGGCGCCATGCCCCCCAATGCGCAGAGCGAACCGCCCATCATCGTGTCGCACAAGTCGCGCAGCAGATGCACCTGCTGTTCACGTTGTTTGGTGTCGGCCCCGCCTGCTGCGATCTTGTCGATGGTTTCGACGCCGCGCGTGGAGCCGATGCGGCACGGCGTGCATTTGCCACAGGATTCGATGGCGCAGAACTCCATCGCGTATCGCGCCATGCGCGCCATGTCGACGGTGTCATCAAACGCCACCAGCCCGCCGTGGCCGATCATGGCCGAGATCTGGATGTAGGCCTCGTAGTCCAGCGGCACGTCCCATTGCGATTCGGGCAGATACGCGCCCAAGGGGCCGCCTACCTGCACGGCGCGCAGGGGCCGCCCCGATGCGCTGCCGCCGCCAAACGTGTAGAGCAGATCGCGCAGGCTCAGGCCGAAGGCCTTTTCCACCAGGCCGCCTTGCTTCAGGTTGCCCGCCAGCTGAAACGGCAGCGTGCCGTGCGAGCGGCCCACGCCGTAGTCGCGGTAGTACGCCGCGCCCTTGGCCAGGATGATGGGCACCGTTGCCAGCGAGATCACGTTGTTGATCACGGTGGGCTTGCCGAACAGGCCCGATATCGCGGGCAGCGGCGGCTTGGCGCGCACCACGCCGCGCTTGCCTTCCAGGCTTTCCAGCAGGGATGTTTCTTCGCCGCAGATGTAGGCGCCCGCGCCCTTGCGCACTTCCAGGTCGAACTGGCGGCCGCTGCCGTGCACGTCGCGGCCCAGCCAGCCCACGCTGCGGGCGCGCGCGATGGCGGCTTCCAGCGTCTCGATGGCGTGCGGGTATTCGGAGCGCACGTAGATGTAGCCATAGGTGGCGCCCACGGCCAACCCGGCAATCGTCATGCCTTCGATCAGCACATAGGGGTCGCCTTCCATCAGCAGGCGGTCGGCGAAGGTGCCGGAATCGCCTTCGTCGGCGTTGCAGACGATGTATTTCTGATCGCTGGGCGAACCCGCCACCGTCTTCCATTTGATGCCTGTGGGAAACGCTGCGCCGCCGCGGCCGCGCAAGCCCGAGGTGACCATTTCGTCGATGATCTCGGCCGGCTGCATCGCCAGCGCCCGCTTCAGCCCGGCCAGGCCGCCATGCGCGGCGTAGTCCTGGATGGATAGCGGGTCGATCACGCCCACGCGGGAAAAGGTCAGGCGTTCCTGCTGTTTCAGATAGGGGATGTCTTCGGTCAGCCCCAGGCGCAGCGCGTGCGCGTCACCCGTAAGCCAGCCTGCATCGAACAAGCCGCCCACGTCTTCGGGCGCTACCGGCCCGTAGGCGATGCGGCCTTCAGGCGTGGCGATTTCAATCAGCGGTTCCAGCCACAGCAGCCCGCGCGAGCCGTTGCGCACCACCTGCACGGACAGCCCGCGCTCGTCGGCAATGCGTTCAATGGCGTGCGCCACGGCGTCGGCGTCCATGGCCAGCGCCGCGGCGTCGCGCGGCACGTAGATGACGATGGGGGCGCTCATGACGTGGTCTCCAGCGTGCGGGTCAGCAAGCGGTCGAGCTTGTCGGGGGTGACGCGGGCATGCGGCTGGCCATCGATCATCACGGCGGGCGACTGCGCGCACAGCCCCAGGCAGTACACGGGCTCCAGCGTGAAATTGCCGTCAGGCGTGCTGGCGTAGAAACCGCAACCCAGTTTGGCCTGCGCATGGGCGGCCAAATCGTCGCCGCCCATGGCCTGGCAGGATTCCGCGCGGCACACTTCCAGCGTATGGCGCGCGGCCGGCTGGCTGCGGAAATGGGGGTAGAAGGTGATGACGCCATGGACTTCGGCGCGGGACAGGTTCAGGGCCTCGGCGATGGTTTGCACCGCCTCGGCCGGAATACAGCCCAATTCGTGTTGCACCTGGTGCAGCACCGGCAGCAAGGGGCCGGGCAGGTCTTTCAGGCTGGCCACGATGCGGGCGGTGGCCGCAATGGCGGGGGTGGCGGAATGCTGAGCGGCGTCCAGGGCCAGGGGGCCGCCCCGGGCGCCCCCGCTGGACGCCAGATCGGATTTTGCCTCGCGCTGATGCACGGTGGTCTCCTCCAGGTGAACTGGGTGTTGTTGTGGGCCGGAATACGTGGCGTTTAATATGTTTTTAAAAACATAATAAATGCCCGTCCGCCGCGTTATTTGTGTACTCTAACCACGTACTTGAACGCCTTCAATAAGAAATAAATGACATATAAGTTCCGAATCGGCCTGCGGCCGCAATGGACATTGGGGACAGACGACGATTCGGCGCCCGTGCCATTGCAGGACATGCTGGCCTTGCTGGCCGCCATCGACGCCACCGGCAACATCACGGGCGCGTGCCGCGCCTGCGGGTTGTCTTATCGGCACGCGTGGGGCGTATTGCGCCGCTTCGAGACCATCTTCGGCACGCAATTGCTCATCACCAATCGCCGCCAAGGCACGCAGCTGGCGCCGTTTGCGCAGCGTCTGCTATGGGCCAACCGCCGCATCGAAGCGCGGCTGATGCCCACGCTGGACAGCATGGCGTCCGAATTGCAGGAAGAGCTGGAACGGCTGCTGCCCGAAAGCGGTCCGCACTTGCGGCTGCATGCCAGCCACGGTTTTGCGGTGGAATCGCTGATGCAGCACATGGGCGGCAGAAAGCCCGGGCTGGAACTGCGCTACCGCACGGCGATCGAGGCGCTGGCCTCGCTAGAGCGCCATGAATGCGATCTGGCGGGGTTTCAGGTGCCGCAGGGCGATTTCGAATCGCCCATCATGGAACGCTACGCGCAGTGGCTGCACGCGGATGAATACCTGCTGATCCACCTGGCCGTGCGCAACACGGGTCTGTTCGTGACGGCGGGCAACCCCAAGCAGATTCGCGGCATGGCCGACCTGGCGCGCCCCGATGTGCGCTTCGTGAACCGCCAGATCGGGTCCAGCACGCGTTACCTGGTGGGGCTGATGCTGCAACGCGCGGGCGTCTCCATCGGCGAGGTCCAGGGCTACGAAACCAACGAATTTACCCATATGGCGATTGCCGCGCACATTGCCAGCGGCATGGCGGACACGGGCGTGGGCGTGGAAACCGCCGCCTGCCGTTTCGGGCTGGACTTCATCCCGCTGGTGCGCGAGCGCTACTTTTTCGCCATCCGCAAATCGTCGCTGGAAACCCCGGCCATGCAGGATTTGCTGCGCATCATGCGTAGCGCCGATTACGTGGGGTACGTGGGGCAACTGGTTGGCTACGACGCCCGGGACACCGGGCGCTTACAAACGCTGGAAGAGGCCTTTGCCTGAAGGGCGATGCCCCTGCCTTCAGGATGACCTTGCGCCAGTGCAACGCGACGCCGAGATATGATCACCCCATGAGCAAAGTGATTTTCCTTGCCGACCGCCGGTCTGACCGCTCGGCCTGGCCCGCGCCCGGCGAACTGCCGCCGGCTGGCCAGCCCGCGCGGGATGCGCGCGCGCGCCCCTTGCGCGACTTGCGAATTTCGGTCACGGACCGCTGCAACTTCCGCTGCACGTACTGCATGCCGCGCGAAGTGTTCGACAGCAGCTACACCTTCATGCCGCATGCCGACCTGCTGTCGTTTGAAGAGATCARCCGCCTGGCCGGCATCTTCACGCAGCTGGGTGTGGAAAAAATTCGCCTGACTGGCGGCGAGCCATTGCTGCGCAAACACATCGAAAACCTGGTGGGCCAACTGGCCAGCTTGCGCACGCTGGAAGGCAATCCTCTGGACTTGACGCTGACGACCAACGGCAGCGTGCTGGCGCGCAAGGCCGCGGCGCTGAAGGCGGCTGGCCTGACGCGGGTCACCGTCAGCCTGGACGCGCTGGACGCCGCCATGTTCCAGGACATGAGCGACAGCGGCTTCACGCCCGATGACGTGCTGCGCGGCATCGATGCCGCCGCCGAAGCCGGGCTGGCGCCTGTGAAGGTCAACATGGTGGTGCGGCGCGGGTTGAACGACGCGCAAATCCTGCCGATGGCCGAACGCTTCCGTCACAGCGGCCACATCCTGCGCTTCATCGAATACATGGACGTGGGCAACACCAACGGCTGGAACCTGGCCGAAGTGGTGCCCAGCCAGGAAGTGCTGGACCGCATCGGCGCCGTTCATGCGCTGGAACCCGTGCAAACCACCGAGATGGGCCGCGTCGCCGAACGCTGGCGCTATGTGGATGGCGGCGGCGAAATCGGCGTCATCTCCAGCGTCACGCATGCGTTTTGCGGCGGCTGTACGCGCGCGCGCCTGTCACCGGAAGGCAAGCTCTTCCTGTGCCTGTTCGCGCACGAAGGTTACGACTTGCGCGCACCCTTGCGCGATGGCGCAAGCGACACCGAATTGGCGGCCATCCTGGCGGGCATCTGGTCGGGGCGCAACGATCATTACTCGGAACTGCGCGGCCGCAACATGGCCGACCCCACGCCCGACCCCGGCCGCAAAGTTGAAATGAGCTACATCGGTGGCTGACTCCGCAACGCCGCACATGCGCATCGCCGGCCTGATCCTGGCGGGCGGGCAGGGGTCTCGGATGCAGCATCAGGACAAGGGGCTGGTCGAGTTGAACGGCGAGCCGATGGTGGCGCACGTGGCGCGCCGCCTGGCGCCGCAGGTGGGGCGCGTGATCATCAGCGCCAACCGGCATCTGGACCGCTATGCGCAATACGGCCAGGTGGTGGCCGACGGGGAGCCCGAGCTGGGCGCGTTTCAAGGCCCGTTGGTGGGCATCGCGGCAGGGCTGACTGCGGCCGCCGCTGAACACGATGATTGGCTGGTGGTGACGCCGTGCGATACGCCTTTTCTACCTGATGATCTGGCGGCGCGGCTGATCGCTGCGGCGGCATCGGCCGATGCACCGCTGGCGCACGCCGTGGCTGGCGGCCAGCAGCATTCGGCCTGCATGGCCTTACGCACGACGCTGCTGCCGGCCTTGCTTGAATATCTGCGGGCGGGCGACCGCAAAGTGGGCTTGTGGCAAGCCCGCATGGGCGGCGTCGAAGCGCGTTTTGACGACACGCCCGACGCCTTCATGAACGTCAACACGGCGGAGGAATTGGCCGCGGCGGCGCAATACGCCAGCTGTCATGCGACCGCCGCGGCGCCAGCCGCCAAGTAAGCCGCCCAGTAAGCCGCCACGCCAGCCGCTACGTCACCCGCTACGCCAGCCAGTGGCGCAAGTCGTAGTACGGCACACGATCCTGATCGTTGACCAGGACATCGGCCGGCAAGCGCGCCAGCCCTGTTGCCCACGGCATTGAGCTGATCACGCCTGACCCCTGGTGGCCGTAAGGCACCAATTCACTGCCGCCATGCTCGGCCGTGCGGCACTGGACGCGCAGGAATTCTTCGCGGCCATCCTGACGCGGACGCTCGGTGCGCAAAGGCAGCAGGCTGACAGGCGGGAAGATGGTTTCGCGGCCCTGCATGCGGCGCACCAGCGGCGACACCAGCATCGCAAACACGGCATAGGCCGACACCGGATTGCCGGGCAGGCTGACGACGGGCGTGCCGCCAATCTTTGCCAGCGCGACCGGTTTGCCGGGCTTCATGCGCACCTTCCACAGCGACAGTTCACCGCCCAACGTGGCCAGCGCCGGCTTGACCAGGTCGCGCTCGCCGACGGACACGCCGCCCACGCTCAGCACCAAGTCGCAATCGGCCAGCAAGGTCTTGAAGGCAGCAAGCAGATCGGCTTCCGTATCGCGCGCATGCAAGACGTGCACGGGCAGGGCGCCCAGGCCGCGCACCAGCGCGGCGAGCATCGGGCCGTTGGAGTTGTAGATCTGTTCCGGCGCACGCGGCGTGCCGGGCGGCACGAGCTCATCGCCGGTGGTCAGGATGCCAACGCGCAACTGGCCCACGACCGGCACGCTGGCCAGCCCTTGCGACGCCAGCAGCGCCACGTGCGCCGCTTGCAGCAGCGTGCCTGCGGCCAGCAAGGGCGCGCCGGTCAGCGTGTCTTCGCCACGGCGGCGAATGTGCTGGTTGGGCGCGGGCTGGCGTGTGATCTCGACCTGGTTGTCGGCTTCGACCGTGTCTTCCTGCATGACGACGGTATCGGCGCCATCGGGAATCAGGCTGCCCGTGAACAGGCGGATGGCGTGGCCGGGTTTGAGCGGTTCGGGCACGTCGCCGGCATAGCAGCGTTGCTGGATGGGCAGGCGGGCGCCGGCCTGCCAATCGGCCACGCGCAGCGCATAGCCGTCCATGGCGCTGTTGTCGGCCGGCGGGATGTCCACGGTGGCTTCCAGGTCGGTTGCCAGCACGCGGCCCGCGGCGTCGTTCAGGGGGATGTCGTCGCGGCGTTGCAGCGGCCCTGCGGCATTGGCCAGCAGGGTCTGGGCTTGATCAAAATCCAGCATGGGTCAGTGGTCTTCTTCAGTGGGCTTGAAGTGCGAGGCGAAGTTGCACGGGCGGTGGCTGCTGTCGAACTGCTCGCGCAGGATCTGCGCCCAGGCGGTTTCGCAGGCGTTGTTCGATCCGGGCAGGCAGAAAATCAGCGTCTGGTTGGCCGACCCGGCAAACGCGCGCGACTGGATGGTGGAGCTGCCGATCTCGGTGTAGGAAATCTGGCGGAACAGTTCACCAAAGCCGGGAATCTCGCGGTCCAGGAGCGGCACGATGGCCGCCGGCGTATGGTCGCGATGCGAGAAGCCCGTGCCGCCTGTCGTCAGGATGATCTGCACTTCAGGGTCGGCGATCCAGTCGCTGATGACGCGGCGGATCTGGTAGATGTCGTCGCGCACGATGTCGCGGCGCACGCACTGGTGGCCCGCATGCGCCAGGTTATGGGCCAGCAGGTTGCCGGACGTGTCGTCACCCGCGCTGCGGGTATCGCTGACGGTCAGAACGGCGCAGGCCAGAGAGATGGGGATGGCTTCGCTCATGGGCGTTCCTTCGAGGGGGCGGTGTCTTCATCCCAGGAGTCCGTGCGGTCCTGGTCGGATTGGCGTTGTTCGACCCAGAAGCTGCTGCCGCCCGCAAGCGTCTCGCGCTTCCAGAAGGGGGCGCGCGTCTTCAGCGCGTCGATGATGTATTCGCAGCCGCGAAAGGCGTCGCCGCGATGAGCGCTGGCGGCCGCCACGAACACAATCTGGGCATTGCGGTGCAACGCGCCCACCCGGTGCACGATCACGGTGCCGGCCAGCTTCCAGCGTTCGCGGGCGGTGGCGGCAATGGCTTCGAGCTCGCGCTCGCACATGCCGGGGTAGTGTTCAAGAAAGAGCGTGTCGGTGGGCGCATCGGGCGCGTAGTCGCGCACATAGCCCACGAAGGTGACGATGCCGCCCACGCCGGGGCCGGCGCTGTCACGCAGCGCGGCCGTCAGCGCGGCGCCGTCGAAATCGGCTTCCTGGACGCTGATCATGGCGTTCAACCTCCGGTGACGGGTTCGAACACGGCGACCTCATCGCCCGGGCGAATCGCGGCCGTCGGTTTGGAATGGGTCTGGTTGATGGCCAGCTTCAAACGGCTGGCAGGTTCCAGCTGGGGATAACGCGCGCCCAGCGCGGACAGCAGTTGCGCGCCCGTGGAGTCGCCATCGAGCGGCCAGCTTTCCGTGCGCTTGCCGACCAGCTCCGCCACGCGGGCGAAGTACAGGAGATTAATCGTTGCGCCATTCACCGCTTTTTCCTCCCGCCTTGTACTTAAGGCGAACTTGTTCAACCACGATGCCCTTGTCGGCCGCCTTGCACATGTCGTAGATGGTCAGCGCGGCCACGCTGCACGCCATCATGGCTTCCATTTCCACACCCGTCTTGTAGCTGGTGCGGCACGTGGCCAGGATGTCGATGCGATGCGCGGCGTCGTCCAAAGAAAAGTCCACGCCGACGAACGCCAGCGGCAGGCTGTGGCACAGCGGGATCAGCTCGGCGCAGCGCTTGGCGGCCAGCACGGCGGCCACGCGCGCGGTGTTGAGCACTTCGCCCTTGCCTTGGCCCGGCTGCGTCAACAGCCCATAGGCCACGGCATTCATGCGGACGCTGGCGGTGGCAATCGCTACGCGCTCGGTATCCGTCTTGGCGATGACGTCGACCATGCGGACCTGGCCGGCTTCATCCAGATGACTCAAAGTGGGGGTGGTCGGGGGCATGGGAATCGGGATCGAGAATTGTTAATGTTTGAAAAGTGCGGTCCCGGCAGGCCGGGCGGGCCGCTGTTGCGCCTATGATAGACGAGCGTTAACCAGGGCGCGATAATCGCCTTCAACTCGTATCAGGAGACTCTCGATGCCCGTGCGGATGCCAAAGCTTCGGCTCACCCGGCGCGCCGGCAAGATCCTGGTGGGCATCGTGGCGTTTGTGCTGATCCTGTTCGGCGTTGCCGCCTGGCAAGTCCCCAAGGTACTGCACAACGTCCTGACGGACGACGTATCCAAGATGATTGGCCGCGACGTTTCCGTCGGCAAGATCAGCTTCAATCCCTTCACGCTCACCCTCCGCGCCCGCGACCTGGCCGTTGCCCAGCCGGGTTCGCAGACACCGCTGCTGACGCTGGCCGAACTGGATGCCAGCGCCGCCTGGAGCTCGCTGTTCTGGTTTGCGCCCGTCGTTGATCGTCTGACGCTGCGCCAGCCTACCATCAGCGTCGTGCGCGAAGACGTCACGCGTTTCAACTTCTCTGATATTTCCCAACGCATTGAGGAATTGTCCGCCGCCAAGCCCGCAGAACCGCCCAAGCCCGACGAAGGCCTGCCGCGTTTTTCGCTGAACAACATGGTGATCGAGGGCGGCACCATCACGCTGGATGACAAAGTCACCGGCCGCAAGCAGGTGGTGGATGAGCTGGCCGTGGGCGTGCCGTTCATTTCCAACTTCGGTTACGCCACCGACATCGACGTGCAGCCCCGGCTGCACTTGCGCATCAACGGCAGCCCGTTCGACCTGACGGGCGTGGCCCGCCCGTTCGACAAGGTGCCGTCATCGACCCTGCGCGTGGCCTTCAACGGCCTGCAACTGGAAAAGTGGGCGGACGTGTGGCCGATGCCGCTGCCGTTCAAGCTGGACAGCGCGCTGCTGGATTCCAATCTTCAAGTTGTGTTCGAGCAGCCCAAGGACGCGCCGCCGAAAATCCGCGTGGTGGGTGATCTGGGCCTGCGCCGCTTTGATCTGCATGACACCTCTGGCGACCGCCTGGCCGCCTGGAGCGCGCTGACGGTCACGCGTCTTGAACTGGAGCCGATTGCACGCCAGCTTTATATCGGCGAAATCGGCCTGTGGGCGCCGCAGATTCATGTGCGCCGCTATACGAACGAACATCTGAATTGGCAGGACGTCGTCGCAAAGCTGAAGGAGCTGGGCGGCATTGCGCCGACTGAAACGCCGGTCGCAGACAAGCTCAAGCGCGACATGGGGCTGAAGGTGGAGCCCAAAGGGGCGGCGGCGAAGGCCGAGGCGGAAACCAAGGCCCAGGTCTCCCCGGAGGCCGGTGCGGCACAAACCCCAGCCACGCCTGACGCGGCCGCCGTGCCCAGCAAGCCCGGCGTACCCGGCACATCGAACACGCCGGCCTCGCCCGGCACACCCACCACACCGAACACGCCGGCCTCGCCCGGCACATCCACCACCCCGAACACGCCGCCCGCGCCCGGCACATCCCCCACACCGAACACGCCCGCCGCACCCGGCGCACCCGCTACCGCCGCCACCACGCCGCCAGCCCCCGCTCCCGCGGAATGGAAAGTGACGCTGGATGCCTTCAACCTGCACGAAGGCGAGCTCTACGTCACCGACGCGATCAGCAAGCTCGATTACGTCATGACCGGCATGGCCGTCACTGTGGAAGGCGTGGAGATCCCCGAGGTCAAGGACCAGCCTGTCAACCTCTGGCTGACCGTGGACAACAGCACCGACGGCGGCTGGATACGCGCCAAGGGGCCGCTGGAGCTGAAGCCGCTGTCGCTGGAATTGGGCGTACGGATGGGCAACATCGCCTTGGCGCCGCTTGCACCTGCCGTGCGCAGCGTGGCGCCGATCCTGCTGCAAGATGGCCGCTTGGGCGCCTCTGCGCAGGTCCATGTCAAAGAAAAGGGCGGCGTGATTGATGCGTCCGCCACGGCCGTGCAAGCCGACCTGACGCAATTCAAGGCGCGCGACGAATCGCTCAAGCCCGCGCTGGATATCGCCCTGCAAACGCTGCACGTCACCGCTGACCGCCTGGCCATGGGCCCAGGGCAAAGCAACTTCACGGTGGCTGCCGCCGGCATCCAGGGCAACGGCAAGCTGGACTTGAAGGGCGCATTCACGCCGCAGCCGCTGACGCTGAAGTCGTCGGTGGACTTGTCCGAGCTGAACGTGGCCGCGTTCGCGCCGTATGCCGCATCCAGCCTGAATGCGACGGTGCGCGCCATTACGTTGGGCGCCAAAGGCAACGTCGACTTCGCGGCCGCGGCCGGCAATGCGCCGATGAAGGTCAACTGGAAGGGCGGCGTCGAAGTCACCGGCGTCGACTTGCAGGACCGCGTCAACAACGACGACTTCCTGAACTGGAAGCGCTTGGGTTTCGTGGGCATGGACGTGTCGGTGGCCGGCGACAAGATCGCGGCCAAGCTGGGCGACATCGCGCTGGAAGACTTCTACGGCCGCATCCTGCTGAACGCGCAGGGCCGGCTGAACGTGATGGACCTGATCGCCGCGCCTGGGCAGGCAGGCGGCTCGATCACGCAAGACACGCAGACGCCGGGCCGGCAAGCGGCCCCGCCTGCTGCCGCGCCCGCCGCCGCAGCCAAGGGCAGCTCGGGCAGTGCAAGCGCGGGCATGCCGGACATTGCGGTCAACAGCGTCACGCTGACGCGCGGCCGCATGACGTTTACCGACCGCTTCGTCAAACCGAATTACGTGGCGGAGTTGTCCGCCATCGAAGGCGCAATCACGGCCGTATCGTCCACCAATCCGCAGCCCGCCAAGGTCAAGGTGACGGGTCGCGTCTACACCACGGCGCCTTTGTCGATCAGCGGCATCGTGCAGCCCTTCGCCAAGTTCCTGACGCTGGACTTGAAGGCGTCGGCCAAGGGCGTGGACTTGCCGCGCTTCAACACGTATTCGGCCAAGTACGTCGGCTACCCGATCAAGCGCGGCAAGCTGTCGGTGGACCTTGAATACAAGATCAAGGACCGCGCGCTGCAAGCCTCGAACCACGTGGTGCTGAACCAGCTGACGTTCGGCGACAAGACCAACAGCCCCGACGCCACCAAACTGCCGGTGCTGCTGGCCGTGGCGCTGTTGAAGGATTCGCGTGGCAATATCGATATCAACCTGCCGATCTCGGGTTCGCTGGACGACCCCGAGTTCTCGGTGGGCGGCATCGTGGTGCGCGTGCTGATGAACCTGGTGGTCAAAGCGGTGACGTCGCCGTTCAGCCTGCTGGCCTCTGCTTTCGGGGGCGGCGAAGAACTGTCTTACGTGGAGTTCGCGCCTGGCAGCGCGGCGCTGACGGAAGACACGCTCAAGCGTATCGACACGCTGACCAAAGCGCTGACGGATCGCCCTGCATTGAAGATGGACATCAGCGGCCGCGCCGATCCCAAGACCGATCTGGACGGCCTGCGCCAAGCTTGGGTCGACAACCAGATCCGCGCCGCCAAGGCCGCCGACACCACGCCGCGCGGCAAGAAGCCGAACGTGGCGGGCGTCAAGGTTTCGCCCGCTGAACGCGCGAAGTATCTGGAAGCCGTCTACGACGACGCCGACATCAAGGACAAGCCGCGCAACTTCATCGGCATGTCGAAGTCGGTGCCGCCGGACCAGATGGAAGCAATGTTGCGCAGCGTGGCGCCGGTGGGGGATGAGCAGTTACGCCAATTGGCGGATGCCCGCGCGCAGGCGGTGTATGAGAAGTTGCAAGCCCAGGAAGGACTCGCGGATCGTGTCTTCATCGTTGCGCCGCAGCTGGACGCGGACGGCATCAAGGACGAGGGGCAACCCTCGCGCGTGGACTTCTCCCTGAAGTGAAACCAGCCGGTCAATCGGGGGTGCGCATCGCGTCCCCCGGCCTACTTTTGCCAGGAGATTCTCGATGAAAGATCAGGACGCGCACTTCGACAGCCTGTTGCCGCCTTTGCGGCTGGACCGCCGGGGTTTCATCGCCACAACCGTCGCCGCCGGCTTTTCGCTGGCAGCCGGCCCCGCCGTGGCTCAGACCGCCATCGCCACGGACGCCAAGGGGCTGACGGCCGGCAAGATCGATATCCCCACGACTGACGGCAAGATGCCTGCGTATCGCGCCGCGCCACAGGGCAAGAAGAATCTGCCGACGGTGATTGTGGTGTCCGAGATTTTCGGGGTGCATGAATATGTCCAGGACGTCTGCCGCCGTCTGGCTCACCTGGGCTATCTGGCGATTGCCCCGGAGCTGTTCGCGCGCCAGGGCGATCCGTCGAAGTACACCGAGATTCCAAAGCTGCAAGCCGAGGTGATCGGCAAAGTGCCAGACATTCAAGTGCAGGGCGACCTGGATGCGACGGCGAAATGGGCGGCGGCGAATGGCGGCGACGCTGACAAGCTGGGCATCGTGGGCTTCTGCTGGGGTGGCCGCCAAGTGTGGCTGTACGCAGCCCACAACCCGAAACTGAAAGCCGGCGCGGCGTTCTACGGCCAATTGGCGGGCGAACCGAGCGAGCTGAAGCCGAAGTCGGTGTTGAGCCTGGTGAACGAGCTGAAGGCGCCGGTGCTGGGCGCGTACGGCGGCAAGGACGCAGGGATTCCGCAGACGGACGTGGATAAGATGCGGATCGAACTGGCGAAGGGGCCGGCTGCGGCCAAGGCGTCAAGGATCGATGTCTATCCGGATGCACCGCATGCGTTTCATGCGGACTATCGGCCGTCTTATCGGAAGGCGGAGGCGGAGCAGGCTTGGACGCGGATGTTGGATTGGTTCAAGCAGAACGGGCTTGGAGTTTAGGGGGAGTTTTTTTGCGGCGGTTGATGGTCTTCGTGGGGCGGTTGACGGTCTTCGTGGGGAGGTCGATGGTCTTCGTGGGACGGTTGACGGTCTTCGTGGGGTGGTCGATGGTCTTCGTGGGACGGTTGACGGTCTTCGTAGGTCGCCCGTCGGCGCAGTGGCCCTGACTGCGCGCGCCCACGATTGCGGTCCGGAGCCTTCGCTCCGGACTGCCCCGTTGTCATCCTTGTCCGCCTTCGGCTCCCTTCGGATTCCCTCGGGCGCATCGAGGTTGCGCGCAGCCAGGGCCATCGCGCCGACGGGCTGCCGCTGTCTTGGCATGTCGAGCTGCTAGGGTGTGCCTTAGCCACGAGTGCTGCGGGGCCCGCCGAGTGGCGGCCGCGCGGGCGGCCTTACTCGGCATACGCGGCGGTGGGCGTTTGAGCAGTGTTCGCTTCGCGAGTTTGCGGAGTGGTTTTCTAATGGCCCGCCGCAGCTTTTTGGGGGGGGTAAAGGGTGGCGCGCGGCGCGCACTGTCTTGCGCATGGCAACCCGTTGCGCGCCACGCACTTGGGTTCAAGTGACGGGCATCATGCTTGGGTGAATGATAGGTTTCGGGTGACTTGCAGCAGCAATCGCGGCAAGCGATTCTTCCCACGTAGACAATCAACATCGTCAAGCGATTCTTCCCACGAAGACAATCAACACCGTCACGACGCAGCACATCACGATAGCCTCAAAAGGCCGCCCAGGCGGCCGGGTTGAGGCAAGCCCCGCAAGGCCACTTTCTGCAAGCGCACAGCGGCATCATCCCAACGTCAGACACCGCCAAGTCCCCGAGGCCGCCCGCGCGGCCGACAAGGGACGACACCGCAAATTGCTTCAAACGGCCACCAGCGCCAAAAAGAACCGGCGCCCAGCAGCCACACGCGAAGCGAACTTCGTCACGATGCACCACAACGCGTAAGCCCCCCAAGGCCGCCCGCGCGGCCGGCCGGGGGCGGGCCCCGCAAGATCTTCCACCACCTCTCTTGGTGCAGCAGAACCCCAAGCACACCGTTCTCCCCCGGGGCCGCCAAGATTCAACCAGCAGAGCCCGACGGGCCGGTGCCTGGGGGTGGGCGGGGAGTCGATAAGCCCGAGGGAATCCGAAGGCAGCGGCCGCAGGCCGCAACGAGGATGACGAAGGGAGCGTCCGGAGCGAAGGCTCCGGACCGCAATCGTTGACCCGCCCACCCCCAGGCACCGGCCCGTCGGGCGCCTTAAGAACCAACAACCCCACGTCAAAAAAAGCTACTGCGCCTTCTCCCCCGGCAACCCATCACTAACCTCTGCCAACACCCCCTTCATCTCCTCATATCCCATCACCCGCTCGTTCTGAAAGCTCCCCAGCACGCCCCGGCATCCATCTACGCCAGACCGCTTCATATCCTCCATCATCGTCTTCCCGTCTCCCAGGCCCTTCTGAAACAAGCCCTCGTATTCCTTAGACGAAAATCCATACTCCTCTGCGTACTGCATCAGGTTTTTCTTAGACGTCGCCTGATGCTGCGCCAAATCCGGTTCCGATGCGCCACAAGCACGGGCCGCGCCATTGGAGGCGCCTGCCGCGACAACGAAGGAATCGTATTGGGCCTGATCGGCCGCATCCGGGGCGGCCCAGGCCGGGGCCGTTGCGGTGGCCAGGACCCAAGCCAAGCCGGTCAAGATCTTTCGCATCATTGAATCTCCGCTCAATGCCCGCAGGGCTGGAAATAGCACTGAACACACACGGGAACCCCAAGCGCCGCGGGCGTGGGTTACTACATCATTATGGCAAGCAGCCGTTTCCTCGCCATGTAGCCAGGGTATGGAGTCGTTTCAGACTGTGCGACTTTCTTTCCTTGCGCGGTCTCACGCAGCAAGTGAGCCATACAGGAACTATGATGGCGGATGTGAGGCGCTCCTGCCTCAATGCATCACCCCCTACATCCTGGAGATTTACATGACGATCAAAGTCGGCGACCGCGTGCCGGATGGCACCCTGACCGAATTCATCGAAACCGAAACCGCCGGCTGCTCGCTGGGCCCCAACGCGTTCCAGGTCGCTGACCTGACCCGCGGCAAGACCATCGCTCTGTTCGCCGTGCCGGGCGCTTTCACCCCGACCTGCTCCGCCAAGCATCTGCCTGGCTACGTGGAACAAGCCGACGCCTTGAAGGCCAAGGGCGTGGATGAAATCTGGTGCGTGTCCGTCAACGACGCCTTCGTCATGGGCGCCTGGGGCCGTGAACAGAAGACCGAAGGCAAGGTTCGCATGCTGGCCGATGGCTCGGCGCTGTGGACCAAGGAACTGGGTCTGGAACTGGACCTGATCGCGCGCGGCATGGGCGTGCGTTCGCAACGCTACTCGGCCCTGATCGTCGACGGCGTGGTCAAGCAACTGAACGTGGAAGCGGCTGGCAAGTTCGAAGTCAGCGACGCCGCCACGATGTTGTCGCAAGTCTGATCTAACGTAGTTCCTGTCTTACCGCTCAACGCGGCAGGTTGCCTTTGCAGCCTGCCGTGCTATTGCCAGCAGCGGTTGCCAACGCCATGCTCGCCACCATCTCCTCTTTCTCGTCGCTGTACTTCGCGACCTTGCTGATGCTTATCGGCACGGGTCTGTTCAACACCTATATGGGTCTTCGGCTGACGTCACAGTCCGTCAGCGAAGTGTGGATCGGCGCGTTGATCGCCGGCTACTACCTGGGCCTGGTGTGCGGGGCGCGGCTGGGGCACAAGCTCATCATCCGCGTGGGACATATCCGCGCGTTCGTTGCCTGTGCGGCCATCGCCACCAGCATGATCCTGGCCCAGACGCTGGTCGACTCCATGCCGCTGTGGCTGGTGTTCCGCGTGATTTCAGGCGTGGTGATGGTGACCGAATTCATGGTCATCGAGAGCTGGTTGAATGAGCAGACGGAAAACCATCAGCGCGGCCGGGTGTTCTCGGTGTACATGGTGGTGTCCGGGCTGGGCACGGTGCTGGGGCAACTGGCGCTGACCGCCTACGCCACGCTGGACCTGCGTCCCTTGACGCTCGTCGCGATGTGCCTGGTGCTGTGTCTGGTGCCTATTGCCGTTACCGCGCGTTCTCACCCGCCCACGCCGTTGCCTGCGCCGCTGGATATCCGCTTCTTCATGCGCCGCGTGCCGTTGTCGATGACGGTGTTGTTCGTGGCGGGCAATCTATCCGGCGCCTTCTATGGCCTGGCTGCCGTCTATGGCGCCAAGCATGGTTTGTCGACGTCGCAGGCGGCTATCTTTGTCGCGGCCGCCGTTACCGCCGGCCTGTTGTCGCAATGGCCGATGGGCTGGCTGTCTGACCGCATCAACCGCGCGGGCCTGATCCGTTTCAACGCCTTGCTGCTGGTGCTGCTGCCCACGGTCATGTGGGGCTGGCTGACCTTGCCGTATTGGGCGATGGTGGCGCTGTCGTGCGTGTTCGGCATTTTGCAATTCACCCTGTATCCGCTGGGCGCGGCGTTCGCGAACGACCACGTTGAATCCGAGCGCCGCGTGAGCCTGTCCGCCGTGCTGCTCATGACCTACGGCGTGGGCGCGTGCATCGGCCCCATGGTGGCGGGGCTGCTGATGTCATTGGCTGGCCCCAGCATGTACTACGTGTTCATCTCGGCTTGCGCGTTGATCCTGGTCTGGCAGGTGCGCCCGACCCGCGTGACCGGCGCGCATCAGGTCGACGAAGCGCCAACGCATTTCGTGCCGATGCCCGACACGCTGCAAAGCTCGCCTGCCTCGGCGGTGCTGGACCCGCGTGTTGATCCTGAAAACGATATTGCGATGGAAATGGTGCAACCCGACCCGTCGGCCGCGCCTGCCCCGCCTGTGACGGATGTCGCGGGCGATGCTGAGGCAGCCCAGGCTGCGGCAGCCGATGCTGGGGTAGCAGAAGCTGGGGTAGCAGAAGCTGGGGTAGCAGAAGCTGGGGTAGCAGAAGCTGGGGCAGCAGAAGCTGGGGCAGCAGAAGCTGGGGCAGCCCATGCTGGGGCAGCCCATGCTGCGGCAGCCGATGCTGGGGCAGCCCATGCTGGTGGGCTCCCCGAAGCAGGAACCGTCGACGCTAGGGCAATCGGCGCCAGGACAGAAGCGGCAGCCGAGGCTGACGCTTCCGAACCCCAACGCCGCACCGGCACTTGACCCTGCGCCCTTACCAGGGCGCCATCAGCACGATCGCGGTCAGCGCCAGCACGATGCCCAGCGCATTGATGCGCGTCAGCGGCTCGCGGAACGCTAGCGCGCCCACCAGCGTACCCAGCGTAATCACGCCCATGTTCATCGATGCGAACACCAGCGCAGGATGCTCCGGCAGCGACTGGTGCGCGCGGATGTAGGTCAGGATATTGCCAAAGTTGGCGAGCCCCAGCGCCACGCCGGCCAGCAGATGGCGGCGCTCCCATCGCACCCGGCGGGCCAGCAGATAGGCCAGCATCAGCAGCCCCGCCAGCACAAACGCCAACAACAAACCGCCCGAGAACGCCGTACCCGCGCGCGCCACCTGTTTGAACAGGATGTCGATGACGCCATAGCCTGCCCACACCACCAGCGGCCAGACCCACAGACTTCGGCCGTCCGGTGCCGCTGGGCCAGTAGACGAGCCGCCGGATGCCGGGTGGCCAGATGCCGGGCTGCCAGATGCCGGGCTGCCAGATGCCGGATGGCCGGGCATCGGGTTACGGTGTCCCGAGCGACCGGACCCCGCGCGTCGCAACAGGCACGCCAATGCCGTGAAGGCCAGCAGAATCGCCGCCAGCTTGCGGCCGCTGACGGGTTCGCCGAACAGCACGAAGGCCGCCAACAGCGGGATGAACAGCGAGAGCCGCTGTGCCGCATCGCTGCGCACGATGCCCGCATGCCGCACCGCCGCCGCCATCGCCAGAAACACGCTGGGCAACAGCACGCCCAGCGCCGCCAGCACGGCCCACGGTGTGTGTGGCGTCATCAACGTGGCCGTGTCCGGGCGCAGCACGGCCCAGCAGAGCAGGGCGGCCACCGCGTAGTTGACGGCAATGGCCTGCCGCACGTCGATGTCGTAGCGGCGCGCCAGCTTCAGCAGCACCGCAACGGTGACGCTGCACCCCACGCTGGCCAGCAGATACAGCACGCCCGGGGTCAGCGGCACGTGACGCCTTCGCGTGGTTGCGTGTGGGGTTGCGGATGCTGTTGCGGATGCTGCTGCGTGTGTTGTTGCGCGTTCGGTTGCGCAGGCTGCTGGGCATGATGCTGCGTTGCATCGACCCGCATGCCCAGGCGTTCCAGCAGACGCTGGTCGGCTTCCATCTGCGGGTTGGCGGTGGTGAGCAGCGCGTCGCCATAGAACATGGAATTGGCGCCGGCCATGAAGCACAAGGCCTGCAAGGCGTCGTCCATGGTCTCGCGGCCTGCCGACAAGCGCACGGCGGCGCGCGGCATCGTGATGCGCGCCACCGCAATGGTGCGTACGAATTCGAATGGGTCCAGCGCATCCACATTCGCCAGCGGCGTGCCTTCCACCTGGACCAGGTTGTTGATCGGCACCGACTCGGGGTACGGCTCCATGCTGGCCAGCTGTGCGATCAACCCGGCGCGTTCGCGGCGCGATTCGCCCATGCCGACGATGCCGCCGCAGCACACGTTGATGCCGGCGTCGCGCACGCGGTCCAGCGTGTCCAGGCGGTCTTGGTACGTGCGGGTGGAGATGATCTTGCCGTAGAACTCGGGCGACGTATCCAGGTTGTGGTTGTAGTAGTCCAGGCCGGCTTCCTTCAACTGTTCGGCCTGGCCGTCGCGCAGCATGCCCAGCGTGACGCAGGTCTCCAGGCCCAGCGCCTTCACCGCGGTCACCATCTCGGCCACGGCTTCCAGGTGATGCGGCTTGGGGCTGCGCCACGCGGCGCCCATGCAGAAGCGCTGCGCGCCACCGGCTTGCGCCGCGCGGGCGGCGGCGACAACCTCGTCCAGCGGCATCAGTTTGTCGGCATCCAGCCCGGTGTCGTAATGCGAAGACTGCGGGCAATACGCGCAGTCTTCGGGACAGCCGCCGGTCTTGATCGACAGCAGGCTCGACAACTGAATGGCGTTCGGGTCGAAATGCGCGCGGTGCGTCTGCTGGGCGCGATGCACCAGGTCCATGAACGGCAGCTCGTAAAGCGCCATGATGTCCGCGGTGCTCCAGGCGGGGGCGGGCGTGTGCTTGGACGTTGTCGGGACGGGGATATAGGCGGTCTGCATGAACGGGCTCCTGTCGGTCTTACGGGGATCGCGCCGCTTGTCCGGAACGGGCAAGCACGGGATCGGCGGATCGTAAGAACCTGCGCAGGGTTTGCGCAATGCAGGCCGCAGGCGTGAAAATGCCGGCGGGTTGCCGGCATTTTTGAATCAAATAGGCGATTTAAGCAGGCGGCGTTGTCTAACGCGATGGCATCTTCGCCGACGCGAACACCCCGGATATTTTGATTCAAATTGTAAATAACCAAGCGCCAAGGTCAGTCTTTGGCGGGTTTGTCCTTCGCGCGCCCCGCTTCGTGCCCCGTGATGCCTCGGTCGCGCGCCCACACAATGGCCGCGCTGCGCCGATGCACGCCAATCTTGCTGTAGATGGTGGCTACGTGGTTGCGCACCGTATTGCGCGACAAATTCAGGCTCTTGGCGATGCCATCATCATCGTGGCCCTGGCACAGCAGGCCGAGCACCTCGCGTTCACGTGCCGTCAGTTGCGACAGCTCGGCGACGTCGCGAGAGGCGGGCGCGGGTTCGCGCAGTTGGGCCAGCTTTTCGATGATGCCGCGGCTGAACCACGACGTGTCCTGCATCACCGCTTCAATCGCAGTCAGCAGTTCGGTTTCAGAGCGTTTGCGTTCGGTGATGTCCTGCATCACGATCAGCAGGCGGCGCTGTCCGCCGATCATGACGGGCTCGGCAGATACCAGGCAGTTCAGCGTGTCGCCTTCCTGCGTGCGTAGCGTGGCCTCGCGGTTGCGCGCGCTGTCCCCGCGCTTCAGGCTCGTGGCCATGCCTTCGTAGGGCTGCAAGCCCACGTCGGTCAGCACTTCGCCCACGCTTGCTTCCGGCGAAGCGCCGGTCGCCGCCGCAAACGCGTCATTGATGTCCAGCACGCGCAGCGTGTCGCCTTCGCATACCGCCATTGGCACGGGCGCAAGCAGGAACGCTTTCGAGAAGCGCTCTTCGCTTTCCCGCAACGCCAGTTCGGTGCGCTTGCGCGCTTCCAGGTCGATGAAGGTGAACAGCATGCAGGGCTCGTCCTGCATGTCGATGGGTTGGCCCGCCACCATCACGAACTTGGCGCCGCCATCGGCCAGCTTCACCACGCCTTCGCGTTGGGGAATGGTCTCGCCTTCGTTCAATTTGGCGACGGCCTCTTCTTTGTCTTCGCCGCCGTCCAGCACATCCAGTTCATAAGCCGACTTGCCCAGCACGGCGTCGCGCGTGTAGCCCGTCATTTCCAGAAAGCCCTGGTTCACTTTGACGTAGCGCAGGTCTGACAAGCGGCAGATAAGCGCGGGCGCGGGGTTTGCGCCGAAGGTGCGTTCAAAGCGCTGCTCGGCGTTGATTTGCTCGGTCTGGTCATGCAGGATCAGCACGCGGTAGTCGGCGCCGCTGTCTCCTTCCAGATTCAAGCCGCGTGCACGGACGTTGCGCAGGAAGTCTTCGTCGTCCTTGCGGCCAAGGTCCAGCAGCAAGTCATCGAACGCTTCGCCAGCGGCCAGGCGGTCCAGCGGATACTGGCGCGCAGGCACGCGGTGATGGTTGCGATAGGTCAGTGTGTAATGCTTGCGATAGCCGGCGGGCGTGTCGCCCAGTGCTTCCAATGATTCTGCGCCGTGCAACTCAAGTGCGCTGTCATTGGCCCAGGCAATGGAGCCGTCGGGTTCAAGCACGATGATGCCTTCATTCAAACCTGCGATGATGCTCTGCAGGTGCTGGCGATGCGCGTGGGGGGCGGCGGCGTTTGCGGTCACGTAGTCCTCTTCGGGTTCGCATGGCATGAGCACACAGAATGCAGGCGCATGGCGATGCTGTCCAGAGGGCAAAACGAACGAGTCTTAGCGGCGGGGGGGAGGGTAGAGAGAGGCGCGGCGCTCGCGCATCGAATCGCATGCGTGGCATGCACGAAAAAAGTGCGGGCGCTGAAAAAGAGAGGCGCATGAAAAAAGCAGGCGCTGAAAAAATGCAGGCGCTGAAAAAATGCAGGCGCTGAAAAGCAAAAAGCTCCGGAATCCGGAGCTCTAGGCGGGTACTGCGATTTGCATGCTGCGATGCTGACAAGCACAAAGTGCTTGGCGGAGCGGACGGGGCTCGAACCCGCGACCCCCGGCGTGACAGGCCGGTATTCTAACCAACTGAACTACCGCTCCGCAGCGGCTTAACTGAACTTCATTACTACACTGCGGTGTCAAGGCAGCTTGATATTACTAGGTACTGCATGCCAGAAAAGCTGGCGTCCCCTAGGGGATTCGAACCCCTGTACTCACCGTGAAAGGGTGATGTCCTAGGCCTCTAGACGAAGGGGACCTGAACTAACAGAACTGCAAACAACTTTACTACTGTACTGCTTACTGGTGGAGGTAAGCGGGATCGAACCGCTGACCTCTTGCATGCCATGCAAGCGCTCTCCCAGCTGAGCTATACCCCCCAGGGCACTTGATGTCTCACACTACAGACAACAAGGTCTCACACTCTATAAAAGCAAAAAGCCCCGAAGACGGAGCTCTTGAAAGACTCAGAGCGAGAGCTTTTGGCGGAGCGGACGGGGCTCGAACCCGCGACCCCCGGCGTGACAGGCCGGTATTCTAACCAACTGAACTACCGCTCCGCAGCGGCTTACTCAACTACTTTGTCACTTCAACTGCACTTATCTACTGCTTTACTGCTGCCAGTAAACTGGCGTCCCCTAGGGGATTCGAACCCCTGTACTCACCGTGAAAGGGTGATGTCCTAGGCCTCTAGACGAAGGGGACTTGGACTTGCTGTACCGCATTCTTCGCTGTTGACTGGTGGAGGTAAGCGGGATCGAACCGCTGACCTCTTGCATGCCATGCAAGCGCTCTCCCAGCTGAGCTATACCCCCGTTTCTCTAATCAATTCCTGCTACGTTTTACGAGTTGAACACACGTTTTATGGTGCGTTTTTCGTAGTTCGTTGCCGGTTTTGTTTAGTGCCGTTGGCGAAGAAACGAGATTATGCACGAACAAAATCGGGTGTGCAAGTCGATGTGGCGCAAAAAGCATAAAACTTCAAAAAAATTAGGGGCAGGGCGCCTTTTTTTGCGCATTTCTTGAGCGATTTTTCGGCTGCGGGTGCCGGGCGATTGGTGCAGAATCCAGAAAAATCAAAGGCTTGTGACAGTGATATCGTGAAGGGAAATTTTTTTGTTCATCATGCGGCTTTCAAGCAAAAAAAAAGCGCCGCGCCAACCTGAGACATCCGGCATGCGCACAAACACTTCTTTACCCACTCGGCCGCTGGGCCGCAGTGGCATGGACATTACGCGCATCGGACTCGGCGCGTGGGCAATCGGCGGCAATGGATGGGCAGTCGGCTGGGGGCAGCAGGACGACGCGGACTCGATTGCCGCGATACGTCTGGCGGTAGATCGCGGCATCAACTGGATCGATACCGCGGCGGTGTACGGGCTGGGGCATTCCGAAGAGATCGTGCGCCGCGCGCTGGCGCAGATGGCGCCCGCCGAACGGCCTTATGTCTTCACGAAATGCGGGTTGACGTGGTCCACGGAAAATCCGCAAGCGATGCCTCGCCGCACAGGAGCCCCCGCCAGCATTCGCCGTGAAGTCGAAGACTCGCTGCGCCGGCTGGGTATAGAGCGCATTGACCTCTACCAAATGCACTGGCCGGCGGGCGACGACACGCCCATCGAAACCTATTGGCAGACCTTGCTCGACTTGAAGCAGGAAGGCAAGGTCGCGGCGGTGGGTTTGTCGAACCACAACCTGGCGCAGTTGCAGGACGCGTGTGGGTTGGGGCAGGTGGATTCGTTGCAGCCGCCGTTTTCGGCCATTCAACGCGGCGCGGGCGCCGATTTGATTCCGTGGTGCGCGGAGCACGATGTGGGCGTCATCGTCTACAGCCCGATGCAGTCCGGTCTGTTGACCGGCGGCTTCTCGGCGGCGCGAGCGCGGGCGCTGCCAGCGGATGACTGGCGTTCACGCAACGCGGAATTTACGTCCCCGAATCTGGAGCGCAATCTGGCCTTGGCCGACGCGCTCAAACCCATTGCTGAACAGCATGGCACCACGGTGGCGGCGGTGGCGGCCGCCTGGACGCTGGCGTGGCCGGGCGTCACGGGCGCCATCGTGGGCGCGCGTAGCGCCGCGCAGGTCAATGGCCTGTTGGGGACGGCGGAATTGGAGTTGGATAGTGACGATCTGGACATCATCGCCGAAGCGATTGAGCTGACGGGCGCGGGTTCGGGGCCGCTGCGTCCGCCGCAAGACAGCGGCAAACTGCCCGCCAACCTGTTCGCCTGATACGAAGACAGGGGCGGCCCCTGTTCGCTTGATTGGAGATCAGGGGCGGCGCCTGTTCGCTTGATACGGGATCAGGGCCGGCGGGATTTCCGGCCAGTACCGATGGCGGCGATCAGCGCCAAGCCCACCAGCGCCAACGCCAGCTTGTCGCCGAAGCGCGCATAGGGCGTCAACCCGGTCATGCCTTGCACCGACACCGGCAGCACGCCCGCTTGCAGCGGCGCGAGCTGAGCCGCAACGTGGCCCTTGGCGTCGATGGCGGCGGTGATGCCGGTATTGGTGGCGGTCAGCATGGGGCGCGCGGTTTCCATCGTGCGCAGGCGGCCAATTTGCAAGTGCTGGCGCAAGGCCCAGGAATCGCCAAACCACCCCAGGTTGCTGACGTTGACCAGGATGGTCGCGCCCGGTTCGCCGTTGTCGCCGGGTTGCAAGGCCGGCAGTAGATCGGGGCCGAACAGGTCTTCGTAGCAGATGTTGAACGCGATGTGCTGGCCACCCACCGCGAACGGCGTCTGGCGTTCGCCGCCGCGATCAAAGTCGCCCAGCGGAATGTTCAGCATGTCGACGAACCAGTGAAAGCCCGGCGGCACGTATTCGCCCCACGGGACCAGATGGCGTTTGTCGTAGCGCATGGCCGTGCTGCCGCCCACCAGTTGCTCGACCGGCGTGTTGCCGTCGAATCCGATCACGCTGTTGGTGTAGCGTTCGCGGCCGTTGATGCGGTCGTGCAGCGGCACGCCCATGGCAATGGTCATGTTGCCGCGCGCCGCCACGCCGCGCCAGGCGTCCCAGATGCGCGGATCAAGCTGGTCCTGAAATACGGGCAGCACGGTTTCCGGCAAGATAACCAGTTGCGGCGCCGGCACGCCAGCGGCGGGCGGCAAGGCCGTCATTTCCAGATGGCGCACCAGGCTTTGTTCCAGCAGCGCCGGGTCGAATTTTTGCGATTGCTCGATGTTGCCCTGGATCAGCCGCACATTCAGCGGGTCGCCGGTGGGCGATGACCAGTCCACGCGCGACAGCGGCCAGCCCGCGGCAGCCAGCGCCACCGCGATACCCGCCGCCATGGCCTGGCGCGAATCCATCGCTTTCTTGCGCGACGGTTGCCACAGGCTGGCGATGGCGGCGGCAACGAACGCCGCCACAAACGCCATGCCGTGCACGCCCAGCACCGGCGCCCAGCCCGCGATGGGGCTGTCCACATGGGCGTAGCCGATGTTCAGCCACGGAAAGCCCGTGAGCAGCACCGCGCGCAGCCATTCGAAACCCGCCCACATGGCGGCCCACGTCAACGTGGAGGCCAGGATGGCGGACGGTTTTGAGTCGGGCGCAAGCGGCGCAAAGCGGCGCGTGAGCGCACTGGCCGTGGCGGGAAACAACGCCAGGAAGGCAGACAAGGCCAGCACGCCGGCCACAGCCAGCGGCGCGGCAAGATCGCCGTAGCGATGCATGCTGATGAACAGCCAATACAGGCCCACCGCGTACGTGGTGAATCCAAACAGCCAGCCCCGCATCCAGGCCTGCTTGGCCGACGGTGCGGTCAAGGTGACCCGCGCGGCGATGGCCAGCGCCAGGATTTGCGTGATGGCCAACGCCCAGTCCGGCAAGGGGCCGGGCGCAAAAGTCAGGGCGTGCACGGCGCCCGCCAGCATCAGGCCGGCGGCGCCGCGCAGGAGTCGGCTGCGCGGGGTACGGCTCATGCGTCGTCGTTGGGGCGGGGGGGTTGGGTGGGGTTGTTGCGCTTGACGCGCAGCCAGATGGCGCGGCGCGCGTCACCGCGAGCCACTTCCATGCGCAGGCCGTCGAATTCGGCGATGTCGCCGCGGCGAGGAATGCGGCCCAACTGGCCGCCCATCCAACCGCCGACGCTGTCGTATTCGTCATCCGGCAGTTGGCAGCCGAACACCTCGTTGAAGTGCGAGATGTCGGTGGCCGCCAAGACGCGCCACTGGTTCTCGCCTTCGGGGAAGATCTCGTCTTCCTCGGTTTCGTCGAACTCGTCTTCGATGTCGCCGACGATCTGTTCCAGCACGTCTTCCATCGTGACCAGGCCCGAAATGCCGCCATGCTCATCGATGACGATGGCCTGGTGGTTACGGCTGGCGCGGAATTCGTGCAGCAGCACGTTCAGGCGCTTGGATTCGGGGATGAACACGGCGGGGCGGACCAGCGTGCGCACTTCAATGCCGGGTTCCAGCATGCAGCGCAGCAGATCCTTGGCCAGCAGGATGCCGATGATGTTGTCGCGATCGCCTTCGTAGACCGGGAACCGCGAGTGTGCGGTTTCGATCACCGAGGCCACCAGATACGGGATGGGCTGCGTGACGTCCAGCAGATCCATGCGCGAGCGCGGGACCATGATGTCGCCAACAGTGCCTTCGGACACGGCCAGCGCGCCCTTGATCATCTTGTAGGACTCCGCGTCCAGCAGGTGGCGGTCGTGGGCGGCTTCCAGAATGGCCTTGATGCCTTCGCGGTCCTCGGGCTCTCGGCGCACAAGGGAAAGCAGGCGGTCTAGAAGGGATTTGGTGGCGGGTTTGGCTGAGCGAGCAGAGGTCGCTTCGGGAGCAGGGTAAGGGTCAGACATCGTCCGGGAGGACAAGTTATGGAGGGGCCAGCATAACCGAAACTGGCTTCCCGTTTGTAACTGCGCCCCTGAAAATGGGTCCAAACGACGGCATCTGCGCCTTGCTGGCCGCCATTTTCCGCAATTTCTAGGGGTAGACCCGAACGCCGTTATTCCGTAATGAGGTACGGGTCCGTGATGCCCATCTGCGCCAGCGTGGCGGTTTCCAGGGCCTCCATGCGCTTGGCGTCGCGGGCTTTGATGTGGTCATAGCCCAACGAATGCAGCACGCCGTGGATGGTCAGGTGGGCAGCGTGGTCCAGCAGGGCTTTGCGCTGTTCGCGGGCCTCGCGCACCAGCACGGGCACGCACATCACGATGTCGCCGCGCGCGACCCCCAGCGGGTCGACGCCGTACTCGAACGTCAGCACATTGGTTGCGTAGTCACGCTCGCGGAAATCGCGGTTCAGGCGGCGGCCCTCGGCCGTGCCGACCAGCCGCAGGCTGAGTTCGGCGGCCGAAAAATCGACCAGGCCGTCTTCGGCCGCGGCGGCCAGTGCGCGCTGCGCCCACCGGCGCAGGCGCCAGCGGGGCAGGCGGGCTTCTTCAACCCCGTACTGGACGGACAGGGACAGCTCAGGCGTCATTTTCAGAGGCGCGGTCATAGGCGTCGACGATGCGGGCGACCAGCGGGTGGCGCACAACATCGCGGCTGGTGAAACGGGTGGTGGCGATGCCCTGCACGTCTTCAAGCACCTTGACCGCATGGGCCAGGCCGCTGTCCTGGCCGCGCGGCAGGTCCACCTGCGACGGGTCGCCGGTGATGACGGCCTTGCTGCCAAAGCCGATCCGCGTGAGGAACATCTTCATCTGTTCCGGCGTGGTGTTCTGCGCTTCGTCCAGGATGACAAAGGCGTGGTTCAGCGTGCGGCCGCGCATGTAGGCCAGCGGGGCGATTTCGATGGTCTGCTTTTCGAACAGGCGCTGCACCTTCTCGAACCCCATCAAGTCGTACAGCGCGTCATACAGGGGGCGCAGATACGGGTCCACCTTCTGGGCCAGATCGCCGGGCAGAAAGCCCAGGCGCTCGCCGGCTTCAACCGCCGGGCGCGTCAGCACCAGGCGCTGCACGGTGTCGCGTTCCATCGCGTCGATGGCGCACGCCACGGCCAGCCAGGTCTTGCCGGTGCCGGCCGGGCCGACGCCAAACGTGATGTCGTGCTTCAGGATGTTGTTCAGGTAGTCGCGCTGGCGCGGCGTGCGCGGACGCAAGTCGCTGCGCTTGGTGCGTAGCGCGATGCTGTCGCTTTCGTCGTCCAGGGCCGGCAGCGGATCGGCTTCGCGAGCCTGTTCCGCCTCGGGCTTGTCTTCTTGCCGCCCCACGCCAATTTCCACCAGACCCAGCTGGATATCATCCACCGACAAGGCGCGGTGTACGGCCTGTTCGTGGAATCGGCGCAGTACGCGGCCGGCCAGCTCGGCCCGTTCGCCTTCAATGGTGACGCGGCTGCCACGGCGCGAGAGCGTGACGCCCATGCCGTCGGCAAGCTGCCGCAAATTTTCGTCCAGCGGGCCGCACAGATTGGCCAGGTGGGTGTTGTCGCCATCCAGACTGACGACGGCGGGCATGCTGCGACGGGCGCGGGAGCGGGGAGTGGTCATTCAGCCTCTTGGGAAACGCGGTCCACATCGGCCACCCGGGCGCGCAACGAATTCGTGTGCGCTTCGGTGATGATGACGTCGACCATTTGTCCGATAAGCCGCGCGGGCGCGGCGAAATTCACGATGCGGTTGTTCTCGGTGCGTCCCATCAGTTCGTTGGGATCGCGGCGCGAGGGGCCTTCCACCAGCAGACGCTGGCGCGTGCCGACCATGTTGCGGGCGATGGTGGCCGCCTGCTCGTTGATCAGGGCTTGCAGCCGCTGCAGACGGCGCAGCTTCACGTCTTGCGGCGTGTCGTCCGTCAGGTCGGCGGCGGGCGTGCCCGGGCGGCGGGAATAGACGAACGAGAACGACGTGTCGAAACCGACATCCTCGATCAGCTTCATCGTTTTTTCGAAGTCTTCTTCCGTTTCGCCGGGAAAGCCCACGATGAAGTCGGAAGACAGGGTCAGGTCCGGGCGGGCCGCGCGCAGGCGGCGCACGACCGACTTGAATTCCAGCGTGGTGTAGCCGCGCTTCATGCCGGCCAGCACGCGGTCGCTGCCGGCCTGCACGGGCAGGTGCAGGAACGACACCAGCTTGGGCAGGCGGGCGTAGGCGTCCACCATGCGCTGCGTCATTTCCTTGGGGTGCGAGGTCGTGTAGCGGATGCGCTCGATGCCGGGAATTTCGTGCACGTATTCCAGCAGCATGGCGAAGTCGGCGATTTCGTCCGTGCCTTCCATCTTGCCGCGATAGGCGTTCACGTTCTGGCCCAGCAGCGTCACTTCCTTCACGCCCTGGTCGGCCAGGTCAGCCACTTCAACGAGCACGTCTTCGAACGGGCGCGAGACTTCTTCGCCGCGCGTGTACGGCACGACGCAGAAGCTGCAGTACTTGCTACAGCCTTCCATGATCGACACAAATGCCGTCGCCCCATCGACGCGCGGGGGCGGCATGTTGTCGAATTTTTCGATTTCCGGGAAGCTGATGTCTACTTGCGACCGGCCTTCGGCGCGGCGGCGCGCGATCAGGTCGGGCAGGCGGTGCAGCGTCTGCGGGCCAAACACCACGTCCACGTAAGGCGCACGCTTGACGATGGCCTCGCCTTCCTGGCTGGCCACACAGCCGCCCACGCCGATCACGAGGTTCGGGTTGGTCTTTTTCAGGTGCTGCACGCGGCCCAGGTCCGAGAACACTTTTTCTTGCGCCTTTTCGCGCACCGAACAGGTGTTGAACAGGATGACGTCGGCCTCTTCCGGGTTGTCGGTCAGTTCCAGGCCCTGGTCGTCGCGCAGCACGTCAGCCATCTTGTCCGAGTCGTACTCGTTCATTTGGCAGCCGAAGGTGCGGATGTACAGCTTGCGGGGGGAACCGGCTTCGGTAGCGGCCAGGACGTCGGCCAGGGCGTCGGAATTGGGGGCTGCGGCGGTGTCGCCATCGCGCGCGGGCGCGTTTTCACGCTTGAGGGAGGTTGCTTGCATGATGTTCGCCGTGACGGGTGTAGATCCCGGGGGCTGAAAGGGGTGGAAAGGCGGGATTTTAACCCTTGCGTGAAAATTGTTTCTTGGTCTGGCGCGCGGGCGCCGTTACGATAGCGAGCCGGCCGAATTTCAGCCCGCAGTAACATTTCTTATTCTCTTTGAGCGGTACCGATGAACTCCAACCCTCTCACGCCTCCGGTCGCCGCTCCTGCCGCCTCCGCCGCGCCTGGCCTGCCTGTGCAGGACGAGGTTCGCAACCCGTTTTCGCTGGCCGTCTGGCTGTTGTTGGGCGCCGGCCTGGCGCTGCTGGCGGGCGCGTGTGCGCGCTGGGTGGATTTGCCGCTGGCCATCTGGATCAAGCAGTCGGTGTCCGACGGCGTGAACGAGTCGTTCGAATGGGTCGGGCAGATGGGTGAAAGCGGCCCGTACATTGGCGTGGCGCTGGCGTTCTACGTGATCGGCCTGGTGGGCCTGGCGCGCGGCTGGCGCAACCCCTTGCGCATGAGCTATGCCAGCATGGCGCGCGGCAGCTTGCTGATGCTGTCCACCATGGCGGTGGGCGGGCTGATTGTGCTGGTGCTCAAGCGTTCGGTGGCGCGCGCCCGTCCTGAATTGTTTTTCGAGAAAGGCATCTACGGCCTGGGCGAGTCCTTTTCGCGCGTGCAGCAGTTCAATTCCTTTCCGTCCAGCCACACCTACGCGGCGTTCGCCGTGGCGGTGGTGCTGAGCATCCTGGCCCCGCGCTGGCGCGTGGCGTTTCTGCTGCTGGCCACGCTGGTGGCGATGAGCCGCCTGGTTAACCTGGACCACTACCTGTCGGATGTGATGACGGCGGCCGGCATCGCCGTGCTGGTTGGCCATGTGCTGGCGCCGCGCGTGTTGTGCAGCAAGTATCAATGGCCGTTGCGCGCGCCCTGGCGTTGGTGGAAAAAAGCGTGAAGGGGCTTGCTGGAGAAAAACAGCCGCGATGTGAATCGCGGCTTTTTTTATCGCAACGTTCGAGGGCTTCACGGTAAAGCTTCACGGTAAAGCTCCACGGTAAAGCTTCACGGTAAAGCTTCACGGTAAAGCTTCACGGTAAAGCGTTACGGCGGAGCTTCTCGGTAAAGCTCTACGGCGGAGCTTCAGGCGAAATTGACGACCACGCGGCGGTTCGTGCGGCTTTTCTTTTCGATCTTGGCAATCGCCACCGGGCCAATTTCACGGGTATTGCGCACATGGGTGCCGCCACAGGGCTGGCGGTCTACCCCCGGGATTTCAATGATGCGGATCTTGGCGGTGCCTGCCGGCGGCGCGGCGCCCACGGTGCGCACCAGGTCAGGCTGCGCGGCCAGTTCCTCAGGCGTGATGCCGTTCACGGTGACGTCGATGTCGCGGCTGATCAGTGCGTTCAGACGTTCGGTCAGTTCCACTTTTTCCAGCGTGGATTCGGGCAGGTCGAAATCGATGCGGGCGGAGTCGGCCGAGATGCTGCATCCCGTCACGGGTGCGGGCACCAGCGACCCCAGCAGGTGCAGGCAGGTATGCAGGCGCATCAGGCGATGGCGGCGCGCCCAGTCGATGGCGACGGTGACGCGGTCGCCCACTTGCGGGGGCGTGTCGCCGTCCGCCAGCGTCAGCACGTGCAGGATGCGCTGGCGGTCGTCGGCGTAGACGGTGTCTGCCAGCGTCAGGACGCGTCCGTCGGCCAGGGTCAGCGTGCCGCTGTCGCCAGCTTGGCCGCCGCTGCGGGCATAGCAGATGGTCTCGTCCAGCTCGACGCCTTCGGGGTTGACGGCGATGACGGTGGCTTGGCACTGGTCCAGATAGGGCTCGTCGTCAAAGCGTTTGCGGGTGGCGGTCATGCGGAGTCTCCGGTTGGTTTTTTTGGGGGGCCACGATCTACGCCAGGGTCTTCTGCCCGTGTGGCGTGTCGATCAGCGCAGTCAGGCGCGGCGGGCCGTCAGTTTGTTCCAGGTCGATCAGGGTATCGGCGCCCATCCAGGTCAGCCCTTGGCGCAGCAAGCCCGCCTGCGGGTGGTGACCGGTCAGCCGCAGCAGTTTCAGGGGCTGGCGGGGCAAGCTGACGCCGGGGTAAGTGTCCACATCCCATTGAATCAGCGTGGGCAGCAGGCCATCGCCGACCGTGTGGCCCGCTTCGCGCCAGACGGGCAGGCTGCCGTCGTCTGGCACCGTCAAGCGCCAGCGCAGGTCGCCACGCGTCATGGGGATGACGGGCGCTATGCGGTCGGGGTGCTCGGCCTGCATGTGGGTCAGATCCAGCGGCGCTTCCACCCGCGCGGCCCAATGCGCCAGGAAAGGCCCCTGTTCCAGCCGCGCGCGCATCGCGCCCTGATCCAGCCCGAACCAGCGTGGCCGCTCGGGGGCGGGCGCATCGGGATCAATGGCGATGACCTCCAGATACACGCCGTCCGCCATGCCCAGCACGCGGTTGTGGGTCCCCATGCGCGGGTGCGCGCCACCGCCTTGGGGCGCAATACCCAACAGGTCAGCGACATATTCCGTACCGCTGGCAAGATCCGCCGCGGCAATGACGAGATGATCAATGGTGAGTTTCATGGTGGCCTATGGTAGCGAATGCTGGCGGATTCGTACCCGTACACCCGCAGGCATGCCATCGGTACAGTGCGAATCAGGCCGTGACGATGATGCCCGCCGCGTCCGATTGCCGATATATTTCAATACGCCTTGCGGCGAGAACGGCAAAGGTAGACGCATCGGCCCCGTGCGGCTATTCGTAGAGACCGAGGTGTGCAGGGCCAGGAATCAAAGCAAGCAGAAAACAAAAAACCCGTCGCACAAGCGACGGGTTTTTGTCTGAAGCCTAAGTTAGCTGGGGATCAGGCGACTTCGCCTTCCTCGCCTTCCTTCTTGACCGGCTTGATCAGGTCTTCGCGTTTCACGCCCATCCACATGGCCAGCGCGGCGGCGACGAACACCGACGAGTAGATGCCGAACCAGATGCCGATGGTGAGGGCCATGGCGAAGTAGTGCAGGGTGGGGCCGCCGAAGAACAGCATGGCCAGCACCATCATCTGCGTCGAACCGTGGGTGATGATGGTCCGCGAGATGGTTTGCGTGATGGCGCTGTTGATGACTTCCTGCACGTCCGCCTTGCGGTACTTGCGGAAGTTCTCGCGGATACGATCCATGATGACCACGGATTCGTTCACGGAGTAGCCCAGCACTGCCAGCACGCCCGCCAGCACCGACAGCGAGAATTCCCACTGGAAGAAGGCGAAGAAGCCCAGGATGATCACCACGTCGTGCAGGTTGGCGATCACGCCGGCGACGGCGAACTTCCATTCAAAGCGGAAGCCCAGGTACACCATGATGCCGATGACCACGACCAGCAGCGCCATCAAGCCGTTGTGCAGCAGCTCCTGGCCGACTTGCGGGCCCACGAATTCCACGCGGCGCAGTTCGACGCCGGAGTCGGCCGTCTTCAGCGCGGCCATGACGGTTTCGCTTTGGGTCGCCGACGTTTGGCCTTCCTGCAGCGGCAGGCGGATCATGACGTCGTGCGAGGTGCCGAAGTTCTGCACCTGGAAGTCTGTGTAGCCCAGCTTGGACACCACGCCCCGCACGTTTTCCAACTGCGCCGTCTGGGCGTAGTTGACTTCCATGACCGTGCCGCCGGTGAATTCGATCGACAGGTGGAAGCCGCGCGTGAGGATGAAGAAGACCGCCAGGACGAACGTGACGAGACTGATGATGTTCAGCACCAACGCGTGGCGCATGAACGGGATGGTGCGGTGAATACGGAAAAATTCCATTTTTCGCCTTCGGTTCTTTTCTGTGGAGGGCGGCTTGCGCCGCCCGCCTTATTGTCAGTTAGCCTTCGGTTTCCAGACTTCGCCGATGGAAATCGTGGTGAGCTTCTTCTTGCGGCCGTAGTACAGATTGGCCAGCGCGCGCACACCCACCACCGACGAGAACATCGAGGTCAGGATGCCCAGGCAGTGCACCACCGCGAAGCCGCGGATCGGACCCGAACCGAAGGCCAAGAGCGCCAGACCGACGATGAGCGTCGTGAGGTTGGAGTCAAGAATGGTGCCCCAGGCGCGTTCGAAACCTTGGTGAATGGCCTGCTGCGGAGAAGCCCCCGCGCGCAATTCTTCCCGTATCCGCTCGTTGATCAGCACGTTCGAGTCAATGGCCATACCGAGCGTCAGCGCGATAGCGGCAATGCCGGGCAGCGTGAGCGTGGCTTGCAGCATGGACAACAGCGCCAGCAGCAACAGCACGTTCAGCGTCAGGCCGACGGTGGAGAACACGCCGAACAAGTGGTAGTACAGGATGATGAAGGCAGCGATGGCCAGGAAACCGTACAGCGTCGAATGGAAGCCCTTCGAGATGTTGTCGGCGCCCAGGCTCGGGCCGATGGTGCGTTCTTCGATGATGGACATCGGTGCGGCCAGCGCGCCGGCGCGCAGCAGCAGCGCGGTGTCGGCAGCTTCTTCGGAGCTCATGCTGCCCGAGATCTGCACTTGGCCGCCCGCGATTTCGCTGCGGATGACCGGCGCCGTGACCACTTCACCCTTGCCGTTTTCAAACAGCAGGATGGCCATGCGCTTGCCGATGTTGTCGCGGGTGACGTCGCGGAAGATGCGGGCGCCCTTGGAATCCAGCGTCAGGTGGACGGCGGCTTGCTGGGTTTGCGAATCGCGGCCGGGCTGGGCGTCTTGCAGGTTTTCACCCGTCAGGACGACCTGGCGGCGAACCAGAATCGGACGGCCGTCGCGGTCGTTGTAGCGTTCCAGGCCGAACGGCACGGTGCCGCCCATCAGCGCGGCTTGCGCGGTGGGGGTGTCGTCAACCATGCGGATTTCCAGCGTGGCGGTGCGGCCCAGCAATTCCTTGGCCTTGGCCACGTCTTGCACGCCGGGCAGTTGCACCACGATGCGGTCCGAACCTTGTTGCTGGATGACCGGTTCGGCCACGCCCAGTTCGTTGATCCGGTTGTGCAGGGTGTTGATGTTCTGCTTGAGCGCCGAGTCTTGCACGCGCTGGACGGCGGCCGGGTTCAGGGCGCCCATCAGCAGCGGCTTGCCGCCTTCTTCGCGCTCGGTGAATTCCAGGTCGGGCAGGCGGGTGCGCAGCGTCGAGATGGCGCGGTCGCGGTCGTCGTTGTTGGCGAACGTGGCGGCCACACCCATGCCGGAGCGTTCGACGCTGGCGACGTTGACCTTCTGGTCACGCAGCACCGAGCGCACGTCGGCCGACAGCGAGTCGTAGCGGGCGGTGAGCGCGCCCTGCATGTCGACTTGCAGCAGGAAGTGCACGCCACCGCGCAAGTCCAGGCCCAGGTACATGGGCTTGGGGGCGAACCAGCCCATCGCGCGCATCCAGGCGGGCGAGGCGGGCAGCAGGTTCAGCGCCACGGTGTAATGCGGGTCGCCTGCGACGGTATTCAGGGATTTGTCGATGAGATCGCGCGCCTGCAATTGCAGGTCGGTCGAGGAGAAGCGGGCGCGCACGGTGCCGAGCGTGCCGTTCTGTTCGTAGAACACCCCTTCGTTGGGGATTTTGGCGTCCGTCAGGATCTGATCGACCCGGCTCAGCATGGCCGCGTCGACCTTGATGGTGGCTTTGGCGCTGGACACCTGGACGGCAGGGGATTCGCCGTAGAAATTGGGAAGCGTGTACAGCAGGCCAATGATGACCGCGATCAGGACCGTAATGTACTTCCAGAGGGGATAGCGGTTCATTGCCGGCTACTTCATGTCAGGGTGATAAAAGGGCCGCCCGGGCGATGAACGCGGCGGGCGGCGGTGGGTCCCATCAAACGTAATTAAGAGCCCGATGGGGCTCTATTAGACGCTTAAAGGGCCTTGATGGTTCCTTTAGGAAGCACGGTCGAAACCGACGACTTCTGCATGATCACTTCGACGGGCTTGTCGGCCAGCTCGGAGACTTCAACGGTCACGTAGCTGTCGTTGACCTTGGTGACCTTGCCGAGCATGCCGCCGGCGGTGACCACTTCGTCACCCTTGGCCAGGGCGGCGATCAGGTTACGGTGCTCTTTCTGACGCTTCATCTGGGGACGGATCATCAGGAAATAGAGGATCACGAACATCAGGACGATGGGCAACATGCCCATCAACGCATTACCTTCAGGGGCGGCGGCTTGAGCCACGACGAGGCTTGCGGTATCGATAACGGACATTGAATTCTCCTGCGTTTAAGTCTGTTTGGGTTGTTTGTTGCTACGGCTGGCGATGCCCGGGTTCTCTGTGTAACCGTGGGTCAGCGTCAAACCTCTTAGCTGTCTTGTTATGCGCCCATCCCCGCGCGAGCCATGGATAGGGCAAGCCGACTATTGTATCTATCTTATTGCCAGCCTTTCACTAGGGAGGGAACCGAATCTATGGGGGCGAATTCCCGATAGAAAAGGCCTCCCTGGAAAAAGGCCGGTTTATTCGATGCCGCGCGCCCGGTCGGCGGCGAACTGCGCGCGCCATGCGTCGAAACGCCCGGCGGCGATCGCTTCGCGCATTTCCTTCATGATAGTCAGATAGAAATGCAGATTGTGCAGCGTGTTCAGGCGCGCGCCGGTGATCTCGTTGGCCCGCTGCAAATGATGCAGATAAGCGCGCGAAAAATTCCCGCAGGTGTGGCATGAGCAGCTGGGGTCCAGCGGGCGGGTGTCGTCGCGGTACTTGGCGTTGCGGATCTTGACGTCGCCAAAGCGGGTGAACAGCCAGCCGTTGCGCGCGTTGCGGGTGGGCATGACGCAGTCGAACATGTCTACGCCGCGGCTCACGCCTTCGACCAGGTCTTCCGGCGTGCCCACACCCATCAGGTAGCGGGGGGCTTGCTCCGGCAGCTTGGGCGTCACGTGCGCCAGGATGCGCATCATGTCTTCTTTGGGTTCGCCCACCGACAGGCCGCCGATGGCGTAACCGTGGAAACCGATGTCTTGCAGGCCCGCCAGCGATTCATCGCGCAGCGATTCGTACATGCCGCCCTGGACGATGCCAAAGAGCGCGTTCGGGTTGCCCAGGCGGTCGAATTCGTCGCGCGAGCGGCGCGCCCAGCGCAACGACATGCGCATCGAGCGGGCAGCTTCTTCCACCGTGGCCGGGCGGCCGTCCATTTCGTAAGGCGTGCATTCGTCGAACACCATGACGATGTCCGAATTCAGCGAACGCTGGATGCGCATGGATTCTTCGGGCGTCAGGAACAGGCGCGCGCCGTCGATCGGGGAGGCGAACTTCACGCCTTCCTCGGTGATCTTGCGCATGCCTTGCAGGCTGAACACCTGGAAGCCGCCCGAGTCGGTCAGGATGGGCTTGTCCCACTGCATGAAGCCGTGCAGGCCGCCGTGCTTCTCCATGATTTCCGTGCCCGGGCGCAGCCACAGGTGGAACGTGTTGCCCAGCACGATCTGCGAGCCGATCTCTTTCAGCTCGTGCGGCATCATGGCCTTCACGCTGCCATAGGTGCCCACAGGCATGAAGATGGGCGTCTCGACCACGCCGTGATTCAGCGTGATGCGGCCGCGGCGGGCGCCGCCGTCAGTGGCGAGCAGTTCGAAATTCAGTCCGGTCATGGGGCGGGGGACTCGATAAACATGGCGTCGCCATAGCTGAAGAAGCGGTAGCGCTGGGCCACGGCATGGGCGTAGGCGCGGCGGATCGGCTCGACGCCGGCCAGCGCCGACACCAGCATCAGCAGGGTCGACTGGGGTAAGTGGAAGTTGGTGACCAGCGCGTCCACCACACGGTACGTGTAGCCGGGCGTGATGAACAAGCGGGTGTCGCCTTGGGCGGCAGCCAGCGGCAGGCCGGGGGCCGTTCGGCCTTCGGTCTGTGCAGCGGCGGACTCCAGGGCGCGCACGCTGGTGGTGCCAACGGCGATGACGCGGCCACCCTTGGCGCGAGTGGCGGCGATGGCGTCCACGGTAGCCTGCGGCACCGTGAACCATTCGGCGTGCATGATGTGGTCGGCCAGATTGTCCACGCGCACCGGCTGGAACGTGCCTGCGCCGACGTGCAGCGTGACAAAAGCGCGCGCCACGCCCAGGCCGGCCAGGCGGTCGAGCGTGGGCTGGTCAAAGTGCAGGCCGGCCGTGGGCGCCGCTACCGCGCCCGGTTCGCGGGCGTAGACCGTCTGATAACGGTCATCGTCGCCGGCGTCGGCCGCGTGCGTGATGTAGGGCGGCAGCGGGGTCGCGCCATGGGCGTCCAGCAAGTCCAGCACGGGGCCAGGGAAGCGGATGTCGAAAAGCTCACCTTCGCGGCCCAGCACCGTGGCGTCAAACGCGTCGGCCAGGCGCAGCACCATGCCAGCGCCGGGCGACTTGCTGGCGCGCACATGGGCCAGCACGCGGTCAGGTTCGGTGATGCGTTCGACCAGGACTTCGATCTTGCCGCCCGTGATCTTGTGCCCGGCCAGGCGCGCCTTGATCACGCGCGTGTCGTTGAAGACCAGCAGGTCGTCCGGGCGCAGCAGGCCAGCAAGGTCGGCGAATTGGCGGTCGTGCAGCTGGCTTGCGGCGTCCAGATGCAGCAGCCGGCTGCCTGTGCGTTCGGCGGCGGGCGTCTGCGCAATCAGCTCGGGCGGCAGCTCGTAATTGAAATCGGAAACGGTCAGGGACTGGGTCACGCGGGTATCTGTCTGTCAGTGAGGGCCGGCGGCGCAAAACGCAGGCCGCGACGGCCGGGCGAGCTCGGGGCAACCGACTATTGTAAAGGGGACGGTTAATAGGGGCGGAACAGAGGGGATTCCGAGGGGGTTGCGCCGCGCCATTCCCGCCGTATAACTGCGTTCACCGCCGTAGCGGATCGGCGCCGTTCCTACAACGACATCCGCGCACCCAAGGAGACCGCGCATGACCCCTCGTAGCACCTTGATGGCCGCCGCCCTGGCGGCCTTGATGATGGCGGGCGGCTCGCCCGCGCTGGCGCAAGTGAAGATTGGCGCCACCCTGTCCACGACCGGCCCGCAGGCGTCGCTGGGCATCCCCGAACGCAACACCATCAGCCTGTTGCCCACCGAAATCGGCGGCATGAAGGTTGAATACATAGTCCTGGATGACGCTTCCGACACCACCCGGGCCGTCAGCAATTCCCACAAGCTGATCTCCGAGAACAAGGTGGACCTGATCATCGGTTCCACCACCACGCCCAACACGATGGCCATGCTGGATACGGTGGCAACCGGGGCCACGCCCGTGATCACGCTGGCCTCGTCGGCCCGGCTGATTGACCCGGTGGACGACAAACGGCGCTGGGTGTTCAAAACGCCACACTCCGATTCGCTGATGGCCGAGGGCATCGCCCGCCACGCCGCCGCCAATGGCGTGAAGAAGCTGGGCTTCATCGGATTCAACAACGCCCTGGGCGAGACCTTCTGGGTGGAAGTCGAGAAGGCGGCCAAGAAGCACGGGATCGAGGTGGTGGGCAGAGAAAGCTTCGCGCCGGCCGACACCTCGGCCGTCGCCCAGACCTTGAAATTGATCGGCGCGGCGCCCGACGCCGTGGTGGTGGGCGCGTCTGGCACGCCGGCCGCCATGCCCGCCCGGGCGCTGCGCGAACGCGGCTTCAAGGGCAAGATCTATTTCAACCATGGCGTGGCCAACAACGATTTCCTGCGCGTGTGCGGCACGGCCTGCGAGGGCGCCTGGGTGCCGGTCGGGCCGGTGATGGTGGCTGACCTGCTGCCCGCTGACAACCCGGTCAAGGCCACGGCGCAGGCGTTCGCGAAAAAGTACGAGGCCGCCAACGGGGCGGGCAGCGTGTCGCTCTTCGCGGCCTACACCTGGGACGTGGGCCTGCTGCTGCAACAGGCGATTCCCGTCGCGCTGAAAGCGGCCAAGCCCGGCACGCCCGAGTTCCGGGCCGCGCTGCGCGACGCCCTGGAGAACGTCAAGAACCTGCCGACCGCGACGGGCGTGGTCAGCATGAGCCCCACCGATCACAACGGGCTGGACGAGCGGGCGCTGGTCATGGCGACGGTGGCGGCCGGCAAGTGGCGCTTGCAGTAAACCGCCGGGTGCGGGGCGGGCGGGCGGTTTCCAGCAGGCCTGGCCGCCCGTAACCGTCTCAGGTTTTGTATGCTCTCGGGTTTGCAGGACTAGCAACCGGGTGGACAAGGCATGACGGGACAAGCGAATAAGCGGGTGGGCGGGCTGAAGCAATGGCTGGCCGGCGGGCTGCTGGCCCTGTCCGCGGGGGCGGCCTGCGCGCAAGTCCAGGGCTTGCCGCCCAACGTCGTCAACGCCTGGAAGGCCACCAAGCTGCCCGACAGCGCGCTGTCGCTGGTCGTGCAAGAGCTTGGCGGGCAGCGTCTGGTGGCGCTGAACGCGAAGGAGGCTCGCAACCCGGCCTCGGTGATGAAGCTGGTTACCACCTGGGCCGCGCTGTCCGAGCTTGGCCCCAACTATGTCTGGCGCACGGAATTCATGACGGCGCCGGGCGCGCGCCCCGACGCCAAGGGCGTGCTGGCCGGCCCCTTGTATCTGCGGGCGGGCGGCGACCCCCAATTTCTGATGCAAGACCTGTGGGCGTTGCTGCGCGAACTGCGCTTGCGCGGGGTCAAGCAGATCAACGATCTGGTTATCGACCGCAGCATCTTCGGCCAGGTTGCAACCGACCCGGGCGCCTTCGATGGCGCCCCGGACCGCGCCTATAACGCCAGCCCCGACGCCCTGATGGTGGGTTTCGGCGCGCTGCGCCTGCTGTTCACGCCAGACGCCGCCGCCCATAAATGGGTGCCGCTGATCGATCCGCCGTTACCCGGCCTGAAGATCGAAGGCAGCGTGGAATGGAGCGACATCCGCTGCCCCGGCCCCCCGGTGGTGACGACCGAGCCGCTCATCACCCAACAAGGCGTGACGATCCGCGTGGGCGGCAAAGTGGCGGGTTCTTGCGGCGAATTCAGTTTGTACCGGCTGGCGTTGTCGCAACCCGACTACGCCACCGAAATCTTCCGCATGCTCTGGAAGGAGTTGGGCGGCACGTTCAAGGGGCAGGTCCGGGCGGGCATGGTGCCGGCTGACGCCGTGGTGCTGGCCTCGCATGATTCGCCGACGCTGGCCGAGGTGATCCGCCAGATCAACAAGCGCAGCAACAACGTCATGGCGCGCACGCTGCTGTTGACCTTGGGCGCCGAACGCGGCCGCCGGCCCGCTACCGTGGGCAGCAGCGAGGCCGTGGCCAAGGGGCTGCTGGTCAAGCAGGGGCTGGACATGCCGGAGCTGGTCATCGACAACGGCGCGGGCCTGTCGCGTGATGCGCGCGTGTCGGCTGACAGCCTGGCCTCGATGTTGACCGTGGCCTGGAATTCGCCGGTCATGCCGGAGTACATTTCGTCCTTCGCCATTGCAGGGGTGGACGGCACGGTGCGCCGCCGCCTGAAAGGCGATGGCACGCAGGGCATGGCCCACCTGAAGACGGGGTCGCTGCGCGACGTGCGCTCGATTGCCGGGTACGTGCTGGGCGCCAGCGGCAAGCGCTATGTGGTGGTCAGCATCGTCAACCATGAGCAGGCGGGCGCTGTCCGCGCGTTTGACGACGCGCTCATCGCCTGGCTTGCCGATCAATAGACCACAACAACAGGCCGCAACAACAGGCCACAACTTTCTTAAACCGATTACGATCCTCGGGTGTGGCTCGAAAACGGGCGACGCAAACGCGTTGCGCCGGTCTGGTTCCCCCGAGGCGATAACCCCTGTATTTCAATATTCTGGAGAGTTACGCACATGCCTGTGCACGAAATCCGCCATCCGCTGATCCGCCATAAGCTCGGGATCATGCGTCGCGCAGACCTCAGCACGAAGAGCTTCCGTGAGTTGTCGCAGGAAGTGGGCGCGCTGCTTACCTATGAGGCGTCCAAGGATCTGCCGCTGGCGCCGACCACCGTGGAAGGCTGGTGTGGCCAGGTTCAAGTCGAGAAAATTGCGGGCAAAAAGGTCACGGTCGTGCCGATTTTGCGCGCTGGCATCGGCATGCTGGACGGCGTGCTCAGCCTGATTCCGGGCGCCAAGGTCAGCGTGGTGGGCGTGGCCCGCAACGAAGAAACGCTGGAAGCGCACACGTACCTGGAACGCCTGGTGGGCGAACTGGACCAGCGCCTGGCGCTGATCGTCGACCCCATGCTGGCCACGGGCGGTTCCATGGTTGCTGCTATCGACCTGCTCAAGCGCGCCGGCTGCAAGGAAATCCGCGCGCTGGTGCTGGTGGCGGCACCGGTGGGTATCGACACCGTGCTGGCCAAGCACCCGGACGTGCATATTTATACGGCGTCCATCGATGACGGCTTGAACGAACACGGCTACATCATGCCGGGCCTGGGTGATGCGGGCGACCGCATTTTCGGGACCACGCAAAAGACGGATTGAAAGGTAGGGCCGGGGTGACGTTGCGTCACCTTGCGTTCCCCCGGCCTTTTCCTCAGCCGGTCACCGCCCCTCCAGATGCAGCCCAAACCATTGGAGTTTTGGCGCCAGACCGGCGACCTCGCCCACAATCAACAATGCGGGCGAATGAATTCCATGTTCCGCCGCCAATCGGGGTAACGCCTCCAGCGTGCCGGACAGCACCCGCTGTTCCGGCCGGCTGCCGTTTTCAATCAACGCGAACGGAGTCTGGGCGGCGCGTCCGTGGTTCAGCAGCCTGCGGGTCAGCAGGTCCAACTGCCCCACACCCATATAGAACGCCAGCGTCTGCTTTTCACGCGCCAGCGCGGGCCAATCCAGGTTGTCTTCATCTTCGCGGCAATGCGCCGTGATCAGGCGTACCGATTGCGCGTGCTCGCGGTGCGTGAGCGGAATGCCCGCATAGGCCGCACAGGCTAGTGCGGCGGTAATGCCCGGCACCACTTCATAACGCACGCCGTGCGTGCGCAGATATTCCAGTTCTTCGCCGCCCCGGCCAAAAATAAACGCGTCACCGCCTTTCAGCCGCACTACGCGGCGGCCCGCTTGCGCATGTTCCACCAGCAGCGCGTGGATGCGGGCCTGCGTGGCGTGGTGGTTTTCGCCGGGCAGCTTGCCTACGGGCACGCGGTCGGCATCGCGGCGCGCCAGCGACATGATGTCGTCGCTGACCAGGCGGTCGTACAGAATGACGTCTGCTTCGTTCAGCGCGCGCAATGCTTTCAAGGTCAGCAGGCCGGGGTCGCCAGGGCCGGCGCCGACCAGCACGACGCTGCCGTCGGCAGGCGCGATGGGCGTGTCCAGCGCGTCAGACAACGCGGCTTCGGCCTGTGCGGGTTGCTGCTGGCGCAGAAAGCCAGCGACGGGGCCGTCCAGCAGCCAGTCGTAGAAGCGGCGGCGCGCGCCCAGATCCGGGTGGCTTGCACGAATGCGCTTGCGGTAAGTGGCGGCCAGCGCGGCCAATTGGCCCAGCGTGTGGTCGAACAGCGATTCGATGCGCTCGCGTACGCGGCGCGCCAGCACGGGCGCCACGCCCGACGATGAAATGGCCACGATGACGGGCGAGCGGTCAACGATGGACGGCACCTGAAAGGACGACAGTTCGGGGTCATCCACCACATTGGCAAAGATGCGGCGCGCGCTGGCCGCGTCCGATACGGTGGCATTGGCGCTGCGGTCGTCCGTGGCGGCCACCACCAGCCAGACGTCGTCCAGCCAGGCTGGGTCGAAACGGCCGGGCAAATAGCGAATGCGGCCGTCTGCGGCAAGCGCCGTCAGCGCAGGCGTGAGTTCCGGCGCGCCCACAACGACATCTGCGGCGGCTTCCAGCAGGGCAAGCGTCTTGCGCTCCGCCACCGCGCCGCCGCCCACCACCAGCACCCGCCGATTTTTCAGATCGGCAAAAATCGGGAAAAGCTTCATCTCTTAGCCGCCTCGGGTGTCCCCGGCAAAATATCACCCGATGATAGGGACGGGTTTACATCCCCACAACTTTTGATTTCATGAATCCATATTTCCAGAACTTATTTGACGGGGGCGCTATGTGAACGCGCGTTTCGGACACGTTCCGACATACGCCGCCCGGTTTAACCGGTGTAGTATCAAACCGCCGTTCGCTCGGGCGGGCGGCGCTTTCCGGATATATGGAGTGGCATGTGACGATGCGAAAAATGGCATCCCTGATTTTGGCGGCGGGCGCGCTGGGCGCGGCCGCGTCGGCGCAGGCCGGCGTTTGCGATGCGCAGTTCATGCATGACGGCGGCGCGGTGCAACTGACCGGCTCGGGCAACTTGTCCTTGGGCGCTGACCTGACCTTCGCCGAGGTTACAAAAAGCAATGGCGACAACTGCCGCGCACGCGTGCAAGGCGTCGCCACGTTCAGCTATGCAGGCCTGCCGCCGGGCAAGTCCAAGCTGGATTATTTGATGACGGTAAAGGGCGGCCAAGCCACCTTTTTGCGCTACGCCAATGCGGGCGAAGCCCCGCAACCTTCCGAAGGCCAGTTTGATTTGCGCATGCTGGGTTTGTTCGCGTACGACGGCAAGCTCAACCCGGGACAAAAACTGCCCGGCTCGTCGTTCCGTTTGAAGATCGGCAAGGAAGCGCCAGTGGGCGGCCAGCCCAGCACAACGGTGCGCATCGGCGAAAAATCGGTGGGCCAGAAGAAGGCGGTGAACACGGCGCTGGGCAACCAGTCGTGCCATCCCATCACGTATACGCGCAACTCGGACCCCACGATGGCGACCTTCCAAGGTTTGACCATTCCGATCCCCGGCATGAACACGACCGTCACCGATTGGTATTGCCCCGCGGTGAACCTGGTGATGAAGCAAGACATTGATCAAGGCGGTGTAAAGTCAGCCGTTGAAATTACGCAGATCAAGTAGCACACAGTATCAAGCGGGCCATGCTGCGGGCATGGCGGCTGGTATGATGTTTTCGTCATAGACACACAACAGGAGCTCAAAAAATGGCCACGAGAAAATCCGAAGAAGTCGCAAAAGAAAAACTCATCGACAGTGTCAAGACCAGTTTGAATGACGCCGAAAACCTGCTGCGCGAAGCGGCCGGCACCACCGGCGAAAAGGCAAACGAACTGCGTGACCGCGCCATGACCTCGCTTAAGCGCACGCGCGAAGCCCTATACGAAGCCCAAGACGCCGTGCTGGAGCGTGGCCGCAAAGCCGCTCGCGCCACCGACGACTACGTGCACGACAATCCCTGGCAAGCCATCGGGATCGCAGGCGTGACCGGCCTGCTGCTCGGCTTGCTGATCAGCCGCCGCTGATAAGGCTTGGACGTCCGGGCGGGCCGCGCCGGCATCTTGCCGCGCTGCCCGCCCGGTGTCCTTCATGCCATGGGTCTACGAAAATCTGTTTTCGGAGTCGCGTCCAGCCTGGTCGGGTTGGTACGCACGCGCCTCGAGTTGCTGGCGCTGGAAGCCGCCGACGAAAAATCGCGCTTGCTCAAACTGTTGGGCATGGCATTTGCCGCGTTGCTCTTCTTGACGTTGGCGGTGCTGGTGTTCACGGTGACTGTCGCCGTGCTGTTCTGGCCCACAGAAGACCGCTATCTGGCCCTGGGCCTGCTGGCTGCCTTCTACGGCATTGTCGGCGTGGCCTTGTTGCTGGTGGTGCGGCACGGCTTGGTCTACGGCGCGCCGCCTTTCGCGGCCACGCTCGAAGAACTGGGCCGTGATGCGGAATTGCTGGAACGCATCCGCGATGCGCAAGACGACGATCCCCCGCCCACGCGCCGACGCGAGGAGGACTGAACCATGTCGAAAAGGTCTCCTATCGTTGATCGCGCCGTGCGTATCGAATTGCTGCGCGCGCGCGCAGCCATCGAGCGCGAATCGCTGGCGCAGAATATCGTGTCGACGGGCCACAAGCTGGAACCCGCATCCATCATCCGGGGCTTGCTGCCTCGGTTGGCGGCAGGCGGGGCCTCGCGCTGGGCATTGCAGGCCATCACGATGGCGCGCCGTTATCCGCTGGTCAGCTCGTCGTTGTCCACGTTGTTCATGCGTGGCGGCAACCGGTCCAAGGTGCTCAAGATTGCCGGGGGCGCATTGGTCGGCTGGCAGTTGTACAAGCTCTGGCAAAGCTCGCGGGACGGCTCGTAGTAATCGTCGTCTCGCAGCCCGCCTTGCCAATAAAAAACCCCGTCCGTAACGCGTTACGGACGGGGTTTTTTCTTTGTGGTGACTTGAGCGGGCTTACAGGCCCAATTGGCCCCAGATGTCGTCCACGCGTTTCTTGACGTCGGCGTCCATCGTGATGGGGGTACCCCATTCGCGATTCGTTTCGCCCGGCCATTTGTTGGTGGCGTCCAGGCCCATCTTGCCGCCCAGGCCGGAGACCGGGGATGCAAAGTCCAGGTAGTCGATCGGCGTGTTTTCCACCAGCAGCGTGTCGCGCACCGGGTCCATGCGGGTGGTCATCGCCCACACCACTTCCTTCCAGTCGCGCGGGTTGATGTCTTCGTCCACCACCACGATGAACTTGGTGTACATGAACTGGCGCAGGATGCTCCACAGGCCAAACATGACGCGCTTGGCGTGACCCGCGTACTGCTTGCGGATCGACACTACTGCCAGGCGGTAGCTGCACCCTTCGGGCGGCAGGTAGAAATCCACGATTTCCGGCAACTGACGGCGCAGCAGCGGCACGAACACTTCGTTCAGCGCCACGCCCAGCACGGCGGGCTCGTCGGGCGGTTTGCCGGTGTAGGTGGAGTGATAGATGGGATTGCGCCGCATCGTGATCCGCTCGACCGTGAAGACGGGAAACCAATCTTGCTCGTTGTAGTAGCCGGTGTGGTCGCCGTAGGGGCCTTCCAGCGCCATTTCGTAGTCGCTGTTGGGCGGCGGGTTCACGCCTTCCGGCACCACGGGCTTGATGGCGCGCGGGTCGGAAGACGGCAGCAGATGGCCTTCCAGCACGATTTCTGCCCAGGCCGGCACCGACAAATTGCTGCCTAGCGCCTGCGCCACCTCGGTGCGCGAACCGCGCAGCAGACCGGCGAACTGGTATTCGGACAGGCTGTCGGGTACGGGGGTGACGGCGCCCAAGGTGGTGGCCGGGTCAGCGCCCAGCGCAACGGCGATGGGAAACGGCGTGCCCGGGTTGGCCAGGGCGTGGTCCCGGAAGTCCAGCGCGCCGCCGCGGTGCGACAGCCAGCGCATGATCAGCTTGTTCGGCCCCAGCAATTGCTGGCGGTAGATGCCCAGGTTTTGGCGCTTGGCGTTAGGGCCGCGCGTAATCACCAGGCCCCACGTCAGAAGCGGCGCCACGTCGCCGGGCCAGCAGGTTTGAATGGGCAGGCGGGTCAGGTCCACGTCCTTGCCTTCCCAGACCACTTCCTGGCAGGCCGGGCTTTTGACGTTCTTGGGGCTCATGTCCCACAAGGCGGCCTTCAGCATCGACACCTTGGCCAGCGCATCGCGCAGGCCTTTGGGCGCTTCGGGTTCGCGCAGCGATGCCAGCAGCTCGCCGATGTCGCGCAGCGCGCTGACGTTGTCGGCGCCCATGCCGCGGGCCACGCGCGACGGCGTTCCGAACAGATTCGTAAGCACAGGCATCTCGGCCGGCTTGCCGTCGTGCTGGGCTTTTTCGAACAGCAGGGCGGGGCCTTCGGCGCGCAGCACACGGTCGGAAATTTCCGTCATTTCCAGCCGGGTGGACACCGGCGCGCCGATGCGTTTGAGGTCGCCCATGCGTTCAAGTTGGGCGAGGAAGTCTCTAAGGTCGCGGTATTTCACTACAGATCCCAGCGATTTGGTTACATTTTACGGAGAAAGAGAGGTTAACATTGACTCCCTCTTTTTCACGCAGGAGGTTTTTATGCCCGATGCGTCAGTGGCCAACCTGTTCAGGAATATGGCCCAAGGAGTGCACGAATATCTTGCCGAGTCCTTGCGTATCTGCTCAGTCTATCTGGGCATCGCGGTGATTGTGACGGTAAGCATGGGATTTGCCCTGCCTGGTTTGCGCGATCAGGCATTGCAAGTGCACAAAGCCTTGTTGACCGCCCTAGCGCCTTCATCCATGCAATCCGGCACCGAATCCGATGTCGGCTCCGAGTTGGGTTCCGACACTGCGTCGGCGATTGCCATGGCCGTTCCAACCGCTCCCGCCAGCAATGCCACCGGCATGCTGGGGCCGGCTCGCGTCGCGCCGCCCGTACCGAAGAAGCCCGCCTTGGTGGCGACCGGTCCGCAAGCCGAAGCATTGCGCAACTATATCTCGCGCAAGTACAAGGTGGCCTATGACGCCACCGGTCCGCTGTTGAACACTGTGTATAAGGTCAGCCGCGAAAAGCAGCTGGACCCCTTGCTGGTGCTGGCGGTGATCGCCATCGAGTCCCGCTACAACCCGCTGGCCGAAAGCCATGTGGGCGCGCAGGGCCTGATGCAGGTCATGACCAGCGTGCACCAGGAGAAGTTCGACGCGGTCGGCAAGACGGCGCTGGACCCGATCGCCAATATTGGTGTCGGGGCCACGATCTTGCGCGACTGTATCAACCGGCGCGGGTCCGTCGATGGCGGCCTGGCCTGCTACGTGGGTTCCACCGGGCCAGACGACAACGGCTATGGCGCAAAGGTGCAGGCTGAACGCCGGCGCCTGGCGCTGGCCTCGGGTATTGCACTGGCTCGGGATTAAGTCCGGAAACCGGCACGTCGCCACGCCTGCCTGCAAGCCCGCAAGGCGCGCTCCATTGGAGCGCGCCTTGTGCTTTGGGGGTCAACGACCCAGGAATTTACCGATTCGCGCCACCGCCTCTTCCAGGCGGTCCAGGCCGGTGGCATACGAAAAGCGCATGGTGTGCGCGCCGTGGGCGGGGCCGAAGTCCACGCCCGGCACGGCCGCCACGCCCGCTTCCAGCAGCAGGCGCTGCGAGAACGTGTTGCTGTCCATGCCCTGGTTGCTGATGTCGGCGTAGATATAGAACGCGCCGTCCGGCTTGACCGGCACCTGGATGCCCAGGCGCTCGAATTCGGGCAGCAGGTAATCGCGGCGCTGCTTGAAGGCTTCGCGGCGGTGCTCAAACGTTTTCATGGCCTGTTCAGTAAAGCACGCCAGCGCGGCGTGCTGCGCCAGCGTGGGCGCGCAGATGGCCAGGCTGGCGGCAATCTTTTCTACCGGCGCCACCATGTCTTCAGGCACGATCATCCAGCCCAGGCGCCAGCCCGTCATGTGGAAGTACTTCGAGAAGCTGTTGATGACGATGATGTCATCGTCCAGCGTCAGGGCCGAGCGCGGCTGGCCGTCATAAGACAGGCCCAGATAAATTTCGTCGACGATGGCGAAGCCGTCGCGGGCGCGCACTTGCGCCAACAACTCGGCCAGCTCGTCGTGGGCGATGCTGGTGCCAGTGGGGTTGCTGGGCGAGGCCACCATGACGCCTTGCGTGGCAGGCGTCCAGTGCTGAGCCACGTCCTGGGCCGACAGCTGGAAGCGCTTCTCGGCCGAACTTGGAATCAGGCGCGGCACGCCGCCTGCAGCCAGCACGAAGTTGCTGTTGGCAGGGTAGGCCGGGTCCGGCATCAGGACTTCGCCGCCGCTATTGACCAGCGCCGCGCAGGCCAGCGTCAACGCGCCCGACGCGCCGGCGGTGACGATGACGCGGGCCGGATTGATCTTGGCGCCGAACTGGTCGTGGTAGAACTGCGCAATGGCTTCGCGCAATGGCGTAATACCTGCGGGCGGGCTGTAGCCGCTGAGCCCGGCGCGTGCGGCGCGCTCCAGCGCTTCCACCACTTGAGGGGGCGCGGTAAAGTCCGGTTCGCCAATGCCCAGGCTGATAATGTCCTTGCCCGCCGCTTGCAGCGCTTGCGCTTGCTTGAAGAGTTCGACCGCGTGAAAGGTCAGAAAATCATGAGTGCGAGTAGCTAAGCGGGGCATTGGATTCTCGAAAGCGTCTTGTAGCGAAAAAGGAATTGTAGTCATGCAGCCATCCCGGCGCGCCTTCCTGCTAGGCCGGCGGCCTGCCCAGACTCCGTGGGCAGCCTTCATGCAGCGTCTGAAGCTGCTTTGCCAAGGGCAGGTTCAAGACCTGGGCGAAGACGGCCCCGGCGGGGCGCAAGCCATTCTGACGCCGACGCGCGACGCTGATGTCGCGCATGCGCGCACGCTGTGCGCGGAGTACCGCATTGTGATGACGCTGGAAGGGGCAACCGGGCCGTATGCGCTGTCTGCCCGCCCGCGGCTGCGCATCGACCCTTCCGCATTGACCGGGCTGGCCCGGTTGGCGGGTGAGCCGCGCTGGCGGGCCCAGCCAGGCGTGCCGCTGGCTGCCTTGGCCCAAGCCGGGTTGCGGCAATTCGCGGATTTTCCGGGCGCCATGACCCTTGCCGAATGGCTGGCGGCGCCCGCGCCTTGGCCTGCCGGGCAGTGTGCGGCCTCGGGCGTGCTGGCGGTGGACGTGATGCTGGCAGATGGCATCGAAGAAACGCTTGGCCCCTTCGGCGAGGCCGACGTGCAGCCCCTGCGCTCGGCCACCGTGCAAAGCCTGGTGCCCGCGCTGTTCCAGCTGGCTTCGGGCGGCGATGCTTTCGCCACGCACGATGGCTATCACTGGCTGGGCCGCTACCGCCTGGATGCACTGAAACCCCTGGCCCCGGCCACCGTCAACCTGGCGCATCTGCTGCTCGGGCATGGCGGCACGCTGGCGTGGGTGCAAAGCGTGACGCTGACGGATGCTCCGGCCTGGAACGAGACCGGCCCCGCGCCCGAAACCCCGGGGCTGGCGACCGTGCGGCTGGATGGGCGAGTGAAGACCTTGTTCGACCCGGATGGTCGTTTTCCCTTATTCCTGCCCCGCGCTACCGAATAGAAATTCAGCTTGTTGTAAGATTTCGCCGCTCGTCCCCAATTAAGAGGGTGGCTCGCCGCAGACGTATCGCGCTGGCCGTCATGGGAATAGAATTCCTCCCTCTCCGTGTCTCACTTATTAGCTAGTAGCCGCCCCTATGGATGCCAACCTTCGCAAAGCCGCCCTTGAATATCACGAGCATGGGCGCCCCGGCAAAATCTCGGTCACGCCGACCAAGCAACTGACGAACCAGCGCGATCTGGCGTTGGCGTATTCGCCCGGCGTGGCGGCGGCCTGTGAGGAAATCGTGGCCGACCCGGCCAACGTGTTCCGCTACACCGCGCGCGGCAACCTGGTGGGCGTGATCACCAACGGCACGGCCGTGCTGGGCCTGGGCAATATCGGCGCGCTGGCATCCAAACCGGTGATGGAAGGCAAGGCGGTGCTGTTCAAGAAGTTCGCCGGCCTGGATGTTTTTGACATCGAAATCAACGAAACCGACCCGGACAAGCTGGTCGAAATCATCGCCGGCCTGGAAGCCACGTTCGGCGGCATTAACCTGGAAGACATCAAGGCACCCGAATGCTTCACCGTTGAGCGCAAGCTCCGTGAACGCATGAAGATCCCGGTTTTCCATGACGACCAGCATGGCACCGCGATCTGTGTTTCGGCCGCGTTCATCAATGGCCTGAAGGTCGTGGGTAAAGACATCAAAAAGGTCAAGGTTGTGACCTCGGGCGCGGGCGCCGCTGCCTTGGCTTGCCTGGACCTGATGGTGGACCTGGGTCTGCCGCTGGAAAACATCTGGGTGACGGACATTGAAGGCGTGGTCTATGAAGGCCGCACCGTGTTGATGGACCCGGACAAGGCGCGCTTTGCGCAGAAAACCGACGCCCGCAAGCTGGCCGAAGTGATCCAGGACGCCGACGTGTTCCTGGGGCTGTCGGCAGGCGGCGTGCTGAAGCCCGAGATGGTTGCCGCCATGGGCACGCGCCCGCTGATTTTGGCGCTGGCCAACCCGACCCCGGAAATCCTGCCGGAACTGGCGCACTCGGTACGTGACGATGTGGTCATGGCTACGGGCCGTTCGGACTACCCGAACCAGGTCAACAACGTGCTGTGTTTCCCGTACATTTTTCGTGGTGCGCTGGATGTGGGCGCCACGACCATCACGCGTGAAATGGAAAAGGCGGCGGTGTACGCCATTGCCCAGCTCGCGCAGGAAGAGCAGAACGAAGTCGTCGCCGCGGCGTATGGCACGTTCGATATTTCATTCGGCGCCGAATACCTGATTCCCAAGCCGTTCGACCCGCGCCTGATCGTGCGCATCGCCCCGGCCGTGGCCAAGGCCGCCATGGACGGCGGTGTCGCCACGCGCCCGCTGGCTGACTTGGAAGCCTACGAAGCACAGTTGCAGCAGTTTGTGTACCACTCGGGCGCGTTCATGAAGCCGCTGTTCTCGGCGGCCAAGCGCATCGTGCGCGAAGGCGGCCCGGCCCGTATCGTGTTTGCGGAAGGCGAAGACGAACGCGTGCTGCGCGCCGTGCAAGTGGTGGTGGACGAAGGCCTGGCGCGTCCCATCCTGGTGGGCCGTCCGTCGGTGCTGCTGACCCGCATCGAAAAGCTGGGCCTGCGCTTGCGTCTGGGCGAAGACGTTGAAGTCACCAACCCGGAATACGACGAACGTTTCCATCAATACTGGACGACGTATTGGGAACGCATGTGCCGCCGCGGCATCACCAAGGAAATGGCGCGCGTGGAAATGCGCCGCCGCATGACCTTGATTGGCGCGATGATGGTTCACTTGGGCGACGCCGACGGCATGGTTTGCGGCTCGGTGGGCGCGTATCACGATCACCTGCGTTTTGTAGATGAAGTGATTGGCCGCCGCCCCGGCCACAACGTGTATGCCGCCATGAACATCCTGCTGCTCAACGAGCGCACGGTGGTGCTGGTGGACACGCACGTGAACGACGAACCGTCGGCCGAACAGATCGCGGAATTCACGATCGCGGCCGCCAACGAAATGCGCCGGATGTACCTGGCGCCGAAGGTGGCGCTGCTGTCGCGGTCGAACTTCGGATCGGGCAGTTCGGCGTCTGGCGCCAAGATGCGCCGTGCGCTGGAAATCGTGCGCGAGCAAGCGCCCGACCTGGAAATCGACGGCGAAATGCACGGCGACTGCGCGCTGGACGAAGCGCTGCGCATGCGCATCCTGCCGTCGTCCACGTTGAAGGGCGAAGCGAATTTGCTGGTGTGCCCGAACGTGGACTCCGGCAACATCGCCTACAACCTGCTCAAGACGGCAGCCGGCGGCAACGTGGCGGTGGGCCCGTTCCTGTTGGGCTGCAATGCGCCGGTGCATATCCTGACCTCCAGCTCGACCGTGCGCCGCATCGTCAACATGACCGCGATGACTGTGGTCGATGTCAACACGCCACGTTGAAGTCAGTCCCGCCGGCCCGGCGTGCCCACGCACGCCGACCGGTCTGGTCCTGACGGGTGGCGGCGCGCGAGCCGCCTATCAGGTCGGCGTGCTCAGCGCCATCATGGAGCTGCTGGACCCCGACTGGCACTCGCGCTTCCAGAATCCCTTCGACATCATCTGCGGCACCTCTGCCGGCGCGATCAACGCCGCCGCGCTGGCGTGCCGCGCCGACCGCCCGCACCTGGGCGTGCGCCGCATCCGCCGGCTGTGGTCGTCGCTGAACACCGACATGATTTACCGCGCCGACGCGCCGGGCCTGATCCGCACGGGCGTGCGCTGGCTGGGCCTGCTGGCGCTGGGCTGGATGTATTCGGGGTTGACGCGCAAGCGGCCGCAATCGCTGCTGGACAACAGCCCCATGGAAGCCCTGCTGGGGCGGGTGCTGGACTTTGGCAACTTGCGGTCCAATCTTGAACGCGGTTCGCTGTCGGCGCTGGCGATTACCGCGTCGGGCTACACCAGCGGCGAGCATCTGACGTTCTACCAGGCGCACACGCCCATCGAGCCCTGGCACCGATATCTGCGCCTGGCCATCCCCACGCCGATCAGCATTGATCATCTGATGGCGTCGTCGTCGATTCCGTTCGTGTTCCCCGCCCGCCAGGTGCAGGTGCATGGCAAGGGCGAGTGGTGCGGCGACGGCTCCATGCGGCAACTGGCCCCGATCAGCCCGGCCATCCATCTGGGGGCGCATCGGGTGATGGTGATTGGCACAGGGTTCCGCGACGACACCCACCCCGAGCACCGGGCGGATTCGCCGCCGTATCCCTCTTTGGCCCAAGTGGGCGGCCATGCGCTGTCTAGCATTTTCCTGGATGGCTTGTCGGTCGATGTTGAGCGCTTGGAGCGCATCAATTACCTGATGGACCACGCCACGCCGGACGGCGCGACCGTGAATGTGCGGCGCATTCAGGTGCTGACGATCACGCCCAGCCAGTCGCTGGACACGATGGCGCTGGAACACTTGAACGACATGCCTGCACAAGCCCGTGCTCTTTTCCGCGTACTCGGTGTATCGTCCGATCCACGCCGTCCAGGAGGCGGGGCCCTGATGTCCTATCTCTTGTTCGAATCCAGCTACACCAAGCGATTGATCGATCTGGGTTATGCCGATACGATGCAGCGTAACGACGAAGTGATCGCCTTTTTCAAGGAGGCTCAGGCATGACGCGCAATGGCCAATCTACGTTGCAGAAGCAGCTTCTGCGCGGCGGAGCGCTTCCTCATGAAGGGCTGGACAAGAAGGCCGTGGTGGATGCCTCCCACGAACTGGGCCTGTCCTTGTTCGTTGCCAACTGCGATCCTGCCAGGAGCCGTTCTGCGGTGCTGCGCGCCATCGTCAAGGCGGTGGACTTCCCCGAATACTTCGGCGGCAACCTGGATGCGCTCTATGACTGCCTGTGCGACACGGTGCTGGATCACAAGATTGGCGTCGTGCTGTGGCTGTACCGGCTGCATTCCGGCGACCCGGTCTTGGAAGAGGATGCCGCCCGCATTGAAACGGTGTGTTCGGACGCAGCCGATTTTGCCCGCGAGAACGGGCGCATCTTTGCGTTTGTTATTGAACACGCAGGCAAGCACCCCGACCCGGAGCCCGGCATTGCGGCTGCGCCTTACGGCGAAAACGACTGATCGCTACCCGCCCAACCGCTACCAGCCCAACCGCCAGCTCAACCGCCAGCTCAACCGCTACCAGTCCAACCGCCAGCTAAACCGCCAGCTCAAACGCTACCAGCCCAACAAGGCGCTGACCGCAGATATCAGCGCCAGCCCGGCGGTCTCGGTTCGCAGCACACGCGGGCCGAATCGCACGGCCTGCACACCCGCCTGACGGGCGAGTTCCAATTCCTTGTCAGACCAGCCCCCTTCAGGCCCCACCAACAAGGTCAGCGCCTGCACGCCGGGCGTGGCGCGCAGCGCGCCAGCCAGGTCGTCAGCCGCTTCGGGGTGGCACAACAGGCGCGGGCCTTCGGCAGGCAGAGCTAGCCAGTCGGCCAGCGATTGCGGGGCATCCACTGCCATCAACCGGTTGCGGCCACATTGCTCGGCGGCGGATTGCGCAATGCGCTGCCAATGCGCCACGCGCTTATCCAGCCGGGGACCAGACAGTTGCAGCACGCTGCGTTGCGCGGCGATGGGGCTGACGCGCGCGGCGCCCAGTTCCACGGCTTTTTCCACCACCCAATCCATCTTGTCGCCCGAAGGTAGACCCTGCACGAGGGTGATGCGTCCGCCAAGCTCGGCTTCGCGGGCGGTGAAATCACCCAGTTGAGCAAAGCCCGCCTTGCCTTCAACGTCCAGCACGGCGGGGTACTCGCCACCCTGGCCATTGAACAGCACAACGGTTTCACCGGCTTTTAACCGCAGCACGCGCAGTGCGTGGTGCGCCAGCGCTTCGGGCAAGGCGATGCGGGTGCCGGCGGAAAGGGGGATGTCGCAAAAGAAGCGGGGGGCGGACATGGGGTTCTGGCGAAGAAGGGGCGGGCGATCAGATTATTTGAGCGCGTAGCCTACCATCTTGACCCCCCATTCCAGGAAGGTGGGCGCGCTGGACGCCAGGTTCAGGCCCAGCAGAGTCAGAAACCCCACGGTCATTTTCTTGTCCAGGCGCATGAACTGCGCGCGCAGGTCGGCCAGATCTTCGTGGGTGGCGAAACGCTTGAGTTCTTCGCGGGTGGGCAACTGCGCAATCTGATTGCGGATTTCAGCCAGTTCTTCACGGCGCGCGAAGGGGGCAATCATGGTGGCGATTTCATTGCGCCAGTCCTGCCGGAGCTTGGCGGCCAGTTCGGCTTCGCCTTTGATCTGGGCGTGCTCCAGTGCGCGCGCCACCGCAATGGCGCGCTCTTCGCCCAGGGCGGTGCGCAATGCCATGATGCCTTCGACAGGAATGGTGAGGTTCAGCATGAGGCCCATGGTAGGCGGCTCCGGTAGAGAGGTACAGGGCCACATCCTGAATGTCAGACCACATTCCCGCAATTGTGGGATGTACGCTAATACTTCTCTCGCGGAAACGGCTGATTACATCGCGCATTACATCGAGCTTAAGGGGGATGGCGTGAGGGAAATCCCCTGATGCTAAAATCGTCTGCTTCGCAACCCACTCAACTGGCCCCTATATTTCCTGTAGACGGGTCAGCTTCAAAGAGCCTTCCGAATGAGCAATCCGACCGCCCCTAAACTTGCCTTGGCGGATGCCATCCGCGCCCTCGCGATGGATGCCGTGCAACAAGCGAACTCCGGGCATCCGGGTGCACCCATGGGCATGGCGGAAATCGCCCAAGCCTTGTGGACGGGCAACCTGCGCCACAATCCCAAAGATCCCGCCTGGGCCAACCGCGACCGCTTCGTGCTGTCCAACGGCCACGGCTCGATGCTGATCTACGCCCTGCTGCACCTGACGGGCTACGATCTGCCGATCGAAGAACTGAAGAACTTCCGCCAGCTGCATTCCAAGACGCCGGGCCACCCCGAAGTGGGCATCACCCCGGGCGTGGAAACGACCACCGGCCCGCTGGGCCAGGGCCTGGGCAACGCCGTGGGCATGGCGCTGGCTGAAGCGCTGCTGGCTGCTGAATTCAACAAGCCCGGCCACAACATCGTCGACCACCACACCTACGCCTTCACGGGCGACGGCTGCCTGATGGAAGGCATCTCGCACGAAGTGTGCTCGCTGGCCGGCACGCTGAAGCTGTCCAAGCTGGTCGTGCTGTATGACGACAACGGCATCTCCATCGACGGCCACGTTGAACACTGGTTCGCCGACGACACCGCCAAGCGTTTCGAAGGCTACGGCTGGAACGTGATCCGTGGCGTAGACGGCCATGACGTCGCCGCCGTGGACGCCGCCATCAAGGCCGCGCGTTCGCAATCGGAAAAGCCCACGTTGGTGATCTGCCGCACCGTGATCGGCAAGGGTTCGCCCAACATGGCCGGCACGCACAACGTGCACGGGGCACCGCTGGGCAAGGACGAAATCGCCGCCACGCGCGCTGCGCTGGGCTGGTCGTCGGAACCCTTCCAGATTCCGCAAGCCGTGTACGACGGCTGGGATGGCCGCAAGCAGGGCGCAGCCGCCCAAGCCGAATGGCAATCTGCGTTTGACGCCTACGCCGCCGAATTCCCCGCCGAAGCCGCTGAATTCACGCGCCGCATGAAGGGCGACATGCCCGAAGGCTACAACGAACAGTTCAAGGCATTCCTGAACGCCACGCTGGAAAAGGCCGAAACCGTGGCCACCCGCAAGGCCTCGCAATTCGCCATCGGCGCGCTGGCGCCGGTGCTGCCCGAAATGCTGGGTGGTTCCGCTGACCTGACCGGTTCCAACTTCACCGACTGGAAGGGCGTTGCCGCCGTTCGCGCCGGTGACAAGGGCATCCAGTTCGGCCGCCACATCAACTACGGCGTGCGCGAATTCGGCATGGCCGCCATCATGAACGGCGTGGCCCTGCACGGCGGCTACCTGCCCTTCGGCGGCACGTTCCTGACGTTCTCCGACTACTCGCGCAACGCCATCCGCATGGCCGCGCTGATGAAGCAGCGCGTGGTGCACGTGTTCACGCACGATTCGATCGGCCTGGGCGAAGACGGCCCGACCCACCAATCCATCGAACACGCCGCCAGCCTGCGTTTGATCCCCAACCTGTCGCTCTGGCGTCCTTGCGATACGGCTGAAACCGCCGTCGCCTGGAATGCCGCCGTGACGCGCCCGACCAGCATCGGCATGGACGTCCATGACGGCGGCCCGACGGCCCTGTTGCTGTCGCGCCAGAACCTGCCGTTCGTGCCGCGCGACGCCGCAACCGTTGACGCCATTGCGCGCGGCGGCTACGTGCTGCGCGATGCCGAAGGCGCCCGCGCCGTCATCATCGCCACGGGCTCGGAAGTGGCCATCGCGCTGGACGCGCAGGCGCAGCTGGCCAAGGAAGGCGTTGCTGTGCGCGTGGTCTCCATGCCCAGCACCGACGTGTTCGATAAGCAAGATGCCGCCTGGAAACAATCCGTGCTGCCCAAGGGCCTGCCGCGCGTGGCTGTCGAAGCCGGCGTCACCGCCTTCTGGCACAAGTACGTGGGCCTTGAAGGCGCCGTGGTCGGCATCGACCGCTACGGTGAGTCCGCTCCGGCCGGCGCACTGTTCAAGTTCTTCGGGCTGACCGCCGACAAGGTGGCCGAGACCGTCAAACAGGTTTTGTAAAAAAGGAGCTTAGTATGACTATTCGCGTCGCCATCAACGGTTACGGTCGCATCGGCCGCAACATCCTGCGTGCCCACTACGAAGGTGGCAAGAAGCACGATATCGAAATCGTCGCCATCAACGACTTGGGCGATCCCAAGACCAACGCGCACCTGACGCGTTACGACACCGCCCACGGCAAGTTCCCGGGCACCGTCGAAGTCGACGGCGACTTCATGGTCGTCAACGGCGACAAGATCCGCGTGCTGGCCAACCGCAACCCGGCTGAACTGCCCTGGGGCGAGCTGAAGGTCGACGTGGTTCTGGAATGCACGGGCTTCTTCACGACGAAGGAAAAGGCCGGCGCGCACATCAAGGGCGGCGCCAAGAAAGTCATCATCTCGGCCCCGGGCGGCAAGGATGTGGACGCCACCATCGTCTTCGGCGTGAACCACGGCGTGCTGAAGTCGACGGATACCGTCATCTCGAACGCTTCGTGCACCACCAACTGCCTGGCCCCGCTGGTCAAGCCGCTGAACGACAAGCTGGGTCTGGAAAACGGCCTGATGACGACCGTTCACGCCTACACCAACGACCAGGTCCTGACCGACGTCTATCACGAAGACCTGCGCCGCGCGCGTTCGGCCACGATGAGCATGATCCCCACGAAGACCGGCGCTGCCGCCGCCGTGGGCCTGGTGCTGCCGGAACTGAACGGCAAGCTGGACGGCTACGCCATCCGCGTCCCGACCATCAACGTGTCGCTGGTTGACCTGTCGTTCGTGGCCAGCCGCGACACGACCGCCGAAGAAGTGAACAGCATCCTGAAGGCGGCGTCGGAAGGCGAGTTGAAGGGCATTCTGGACTACAACACCGAGCCCCTGGTTTCGGTGGACTACAACCACAACCCGGCCTCCAGCACCGTTGACGCGTCGCTGACCAAGGTCTCGGGCCGTCTGGTCAAGGTCTCGTCCTGGTACGACAACGAGTGGGGCTTCTCGAACCGCATGCTCGACACCACCGTCGCGCTGATGTCGGCCAAGTAAGCAACACGGTCAGTCCAGAGGGGACGGATTTGTTTTCCGCCATTGCGGAAAATGGGTTCGTCCCCTTTGTTCGCCCATCGTAGGAATTCAAATATGTCCAAGGTCAATACCCTGTCCGCGCTGGCCAAGTCCGGCGCACTGTCCGGCAAGCGCGTGTTCATTCGTGCCGACTTGAACGTGCCGTTCGATGATGCCGGCCGCATTTCCGAAGACACCCGCATCCGTGCGTCGGTGCCCGGCATTCGCCTGGCGCTGGATGCCGGCGCCGCCGTGATGGTCACGTCCCACTTGGGCCGCCCGAAAGAAGGCGTGCTGACCGAAGCCGACTCGCTCGCCAAGGTTGGCCAGCGCCTGTCCGAATTGTTGGGCATGCCCGTGCAATTGGTGCGTGACTGGGTCGATGGCGTGCAGGTGGATCACGGCCAGGTCGTGCTGCTGGAAAACTGCCGCGTGAACGTCGGCGAAAAGAAAGACGACGAAGCGCTGGCCAAGAAGATGGCCGCGCTGTGCGACGTCTATGTCAACGACGCGTTCGGCACCGCCCACCGCGCCGAAGCCACCACGCACGGCATCGCGCGCTTTGCGCCCGTGGCTTGCGCCGGCCCCTTGCTGGAAGCCGAGCTCGACGCGCTGGGCCGTGCGCTGCATGAACCCAAGCGCCCGCTGGTCGCCATCGTGGGCGGCTCCAAGGTGTCGACCAAGCTGTCCATCCTGCAATCGCTGGCCGACAAGGTTGACCAGCTGGTGGTGGGTGGTGGCATCGCCAACACCTTCCTGCTGGCCGCTGGCCTGCCGATTGGCAAGTCGCTGGCGGAACCCGACCAGGTGGATCAGGCGCGCGCCGTGATCGAACTGATGAAGCAGCGCGGCGCGGCCGTGCCGATTCCGGTGGACGTGGTGTGCGCCAAGGCGTTCGGCGCGGATGCTGAAGCGACTGTGAAAGCCGCCACCGATGTGGCCGACGACGACATGATTCTGGACATCGGCCCGCAGACCGCGGCGCAGTTGGCCGAGATCCTGAAGAAGGCTGGCACCATCGTCTGGAACGGCCCGGTGGGCGTGTTTGAATTCGACCAGTTCGCCAACGGCACCGAAGTGGTGGCGCGCGCCATCGCGGAATCGGACGGCTTTTCGATTGCGGGCGGCGGTGACACGCTGGCCGCCATCGCCAAGTACGGCATCGGCGAACAAGTCGGCTACATCTCGACGGGCGGCGGCGCATTCCTGGAATTCCTGGAAGGCAAAACCCTGCCGGCCGTGGCCGTGCTGGAAGCCCGCGCGGCAAAGTAAATGGCGGGGCGGGCACGTTCGCAACGTGTCCGCGCGCCATGCAAAAACGCCCCTTTCGGGGCGTTTTTTTCGTGCAGCCAGATGTGCCGGCGCCAGATGCCGGCGCCAGATGCCGGCGCCAGATGCCGGTGGCTATTCCATCTTCGCGCCCGAGATCTTCACGATCTCTGCATATCGCGCAATTTCAGATTGAATAAACGCGCTGAACTGCTCCGGCGTTTGACCGGCCGGCACCAGCGCGCCCATGCTTTCCATGCGCTGCTTCACTTCCGGCGTGGCCGTGACGGCGTTTACTTCTTTGTTCAGGCGTTGCACCACATCGGCCGGCGTGCCGGCAGGGGCGACGATGCCGTACCAGGCCGACGCAATCATCTTCGGCACCCCGGCTTCCTCGAACGTGGGCACGTCCGGCAACGCCGGCAAACGCTGGTGCGACGCAACGGCCAGCGCGCGCAACGCGCCTGCTTGAACCTGGGCCAATGAACCCGTGTCCAGCATCATGTCGACTTGTCCGGCCAGCAGATCCGACACGGCGGGGCCGCTGCCCTTGTAGGGAATGTGCAGCACGTCCGCACCGGTCAGATGCTTGAACAGCGCGCCCGCCAGGTGCTGCGACGACCCCACGCCGCCCGAGCCGTAATTCAGCTTGCCCGGTTCAGCCTTTGCTGCGGCCACCAGGTCCGCCACCGATTTGAAGGGTGACTGCTTGGGCACTTCCAAAATGTTCGGGATCTCGGCCACGAAAGCGACGGGCGCGAAGTCCTTGGACGCATCGAACCCCAGGCGCGAATACAGATGCGGGTTCGCGGCGTTGGTGGAGCTGGTGGCCATCAGCAGCGTGTAGCCATCCGCCTTTTCGCGCACGAACGACGCCGTGCCGATATTGCCGCCTGCGCCGGCCTTGTTGTCCACGATCACCGTCTGGCCCAGGCGTTCCGTCAGGCGTTGCGCCAGCAGGCGCGCAAGCGAGTCAGTGGCGCCGCCCGGGGGCCATGGCACGACGAGCTTGATGGGGCGCTCGGGGTAGCTTTGGGCGTAGGCGGCGGGGGCGATGCCGGCGGCAAGCGCGGCAAGCCCGGCGACAGCGAGCGCGCGGCTGGCGCGCCGCAGGAAGGCGTAGGACATGGAGTCTCCAGATGTGCCGGCCGTTGTATCCGCATCGGGTGGGCGAGGCGGCGGGCCGTGTCGGTGTGCAATGACGCGGCGTGTCGCCGCTTTTCTTATGCGAGGGACTCTACGCAATCCTCCTTTCCTGCAAAAGAGATAAATAATCAACAAACTCTATTCCATAAGGGAATGGAATGCGGGAATGGAATGCGAATGGATTGAGGGATGGCACGCGGCGGTCGTTTGATCTAAAACGGTTTGGTGCGCCTGCCCTTGGTGTAGGCTGGCGGTCCTCACGCGCCTTGCGTCATCTCAACCTTCAGGTCGTTCGCAGCACCATGAATCTACGTTTCTTTCCCGGCCTGAATAATTTCCGTGGCATCACGCGAGACTCGGCGCGGCGTGACGTCATGGCCGGGTTGAGCGTGGCGGCCGTGGCCTTGCCGGTGGGGCTGGCGTACGCCGCAATGATGGGCGTGCCGCCCGTTGCCGGCCTGTGGGCCGCCATTGCGGGCATGCTGGGCTACGCCTTGTTCGGCTCGTCGCGCACGCTGATCGTGGGGCCGGACACCGCTACCTGCACGCTGATCGCCGCCACCTTGACGGGTATGGCGCTGACCTCGCCCGAAGACCGCCTGGTTGCGGCCACGGGCATTGCGCTGACCGTAGGCGTGGGCTGCCTGATCGCGCGCGTGCTGCGGCTGGGCGTGCTGGCCAACCTGCTGTCGCGCCCCGTGCTGATCGGCTACATGGCGGGCGTGGCCATCACGCTGGCGATGTCGCAACTGAGTGGCCTGACGGGCGTGGGCTTGCGCAATAGCGGGCTGGTGCATCCGTTTCTGGAGCTGTCGCGCCGCATTCAGGAAATTCAGATTCCAACGCTTTGCCTGGGGCTGGCGTCGTGCATTCTATTGGTGGGGCTCAAACGCTGGCGCCCGGCGTGGCCGGGGCCGATTTTGCTGGTGCTGGGCGGCTGCCTGCTGTCGTGGCTATTCAACTTTCCCGAGCTGGGCATTGCGGTGGTGGGCGAAGTGCCTGCCGGCTTGCCCGGCATCAGCCTGCCCGTTCGGCTTGAAGGCGTGGACAGCATGCTGTTGGGCGCGGCGGGCGTGCTGGTGGTCAGCTTTTCCAGCGGCATCGTCACCGCGCGCAGCTTTGCCGCGCGCACGGGCGAGCACGTTGACCCCAACCGCGAGCTCGTGGGGTTCGGCGCGGCCAACGTCGCGGCAGGCCTGTTCCAGGGTTTCGTCGTGACGGGCGCCGATTCGCGCACGGCGGTGGGGCTGGTGGCGGGCGGGTCATCGCCCTTGGTCAGTATCAGCGCGGCGATGGCGCTGGCGATCGTGGTGGGTCTTTTGAGTGAGCCGTTGTACTGGCTGCCGCAAGCGGTGCTGTCAGCCATCTTGCTGCTGGCTGCGGTGAGCTTGTTTGATGTCAAAGCCTTCATGCGGCTGGCGCGAATTTCCCGCATCGAACTGGCATTCGGCATCTTGGCAGCGGTAGGCGTGGTGGGATTCGGCGTGCTGCAAGGCGTGGCCGTGTCGGTGGGCGCGACCTTGCTGTACGCGATGTACGTGTCAGGCAACCCGCGTGATGCGCTGCTGGGCCGGTTGCCGGGCGAATCCGTGCTGGGCAAGCTGCACCTGAATCCCGAAGCGCAGCCGGTGCCGGGCGCCGTGATCTGGCTATTTGAATCGTCGGTGTGGTTCTTCAACGCCGACGCCTTCCGGCGCCGCGCGCGCGAAGTCATGGACCAGGCTGGCGATGTGCAATGGTTCGTGCTGGACGCCGAAGCCATGACGCAGGCCGATGCCGACGCGGTGGAAGCCTTGTACGAGCTCAAGCGCGAGCTCGACGACCGCCACATCACCCTGCTGGTGGCGGGCGGCCACGGCCAGTTCCGCATGGCGCTGGAACGCTCGGGGCTGGTCAAGAAGATCGGCCGCGACAAAATCTTCGGCAGCCCCGAGCAAGCGGTGGAAGCGATTGAACGTTGGCGTCAGCCAGCGCCAGAGACGTTGGCCTGAGTTTGGCCTGACGTCGCCCCGAGGTTGCTTCGACGTTGCCCCGGGGTTGCTCCGACGTTGCCCCGAGGTTGCCGTGCCCCTAATCGATGATGTGATAGCCGCCGTCGATGTACAGCGTCTGCCCCGTCATCAGGCGGGCGGCGTCGGTGGCGAGCCAGGCGGTGGCTTCGCCCACGTCATCAATCGACACCAGGCTGCGCGCCGGCGCCTTGGACTGGGCGCGGTCCAGCAAGGCGTCGAACTCCGCAATGCCCGAGGCGGCGCGCGTCTTCAGCGGCCCCGGTGATATCGCATGCACACGGATGCCTTGCGGGCCGAGTTCGGCGGCCAGATAGCGCGTGGCGGATTCCAGCGCGGCTTTGACCGGGCCCATCATGTTGTAGTGTTCCACCACCATCTGCGAGCCGTAATAGCTCATGCAGAAGAGGGCGCCGCCCTTGGCCATCAGCGGTTCGGCAAGTTTTGCCATGCGGATGAATGACCAGCACGACACGTCCATCGCTTGCAGAAAGCCCTCGCGCGAACAGTCGGTGACGCGGCCGTGCAGATCGGCGCGCGGCGCGAATGCGATGGAGTGCAGCACGAAGTCCAGCTGGCCCCATTCGGCGGTGACGCGGTCGAACACGGCTTCCAGTTCGCCCTCGTTCAACAGGTTCAGCGGCATCAGCAATGACGCATCCACCTGGCGCGCAAGCGGCTCCACGTGCGGCAGGGCCTTGTCGTTCAGGTAGGTTACGGCCAGCTCCGCGCCCATCGCACGAAACGCCTTGGCGCAGCCCCAGGCAATGGAATCCGCGTTGGCGATGCCGGTAACCAGTCCACGTTTGCCGGCCAATGGCAGCGCCGGGTTGAGGGTGGGCGCGTTCATCGTTGACGCACCAAGGCCAGCGTGTGCTGCGCGATGATCAGCTCTTCGTTCGTGCGAACCACATACACGCCGATGCGGCTGTCGTCGGTCGAGATGCGCGGCCCGTGATGAGCGTTGCGTTCGGGGTCCAGCTTGATGCCCAGCCAGCTCCAATGGTCGGCGATGGCTTGGCGGATTTCGGCAGAATTTTCACCCACGCCGGCGGTGAAGACGATGCCGTCGATACCGTTCATGGCGCAGCCCAGGCCGATCATGCCTTCGGCGACGCGCCACGCGAAATACTTCAGCGCCAATTGCGCGGCGGGCGCATCGCTGGCCAGCAGTTCGCGCATGTCGTTGCTGATGCCCGACAGGCCTTTCATGCCGCAGTCGTGATAGAGCAGGTGCTCGATCTGGTCGTGGTCCATGCCGCGTTCCATCATCCACAGCACCACGCCCGGGTCCAGCCGGCCGGGGCGCGTGCCCATGGGCAGGCCTTCCAGTGCCGTGAAGCCCATCGTGCTGTCCACGCTCTTGCCTTCAAACATGGCGCAAGCCGACACGCCCGAGCCCAGATGCGCGGCAATGATCTTGCCCATCGCCAGGTCAGGCAGCGCCTGGCGCAAGCGCTGCGCGATGTACTCGTAAGACAGACCGTGAAAGCCGTAGCGGCGCACGCCTTCCTGATACAGCGATTCCGGCAGCGCGTAGCGGTCGGCCACATCGGAATGGCTGCGGTGAAAGGCGGTGTCGAAGCACGCCACCTGCGGAATCCACGGGCGGCGTTCGCGGATGACGCGAATGGGCGCCAGATTGTTTGGCTGATGCAGCGGCGCAAGCGGGGTGAAGGTGTCGAGCTTGGCCAGGATGGCGTCGTCGATCAGGACGGGTTCGGACAAATCCGGGCCACCATGCACCACGCGGTGGCCCACCGCCAGCGGCGCGCCGCCCAGATGGCCGCTTAGCCACGTGCCGACCACTTCCTGACCGTTGGGCACGTCGGCGGCGTGGGCGGGCGCAATGTCGCGTTCGACCAGCGTCTGGCCGTCGGCGGCACGCACGCGCAAGCGGGGGTGTGACGTGCCGATGCCTTCCAGCTGCCCGCCCAGGCGCGGCGCGAGTTCTTGCTTGTCGTCGATGTCGTACAGGTAGAACTTGATGCTGGAACTGCCGGCGTTGATGACGAGAATGGTGTCGCTCATGGCTCTGGAATCCGGTAGCAATGGGGCGGGGATCAACCCCGCGTTTCAGATCAGCGTTTCAGGCCAACGTGTCAGGCCAGCGGACGGGCTGCTTGCTGGCTCAGGTGGTGCGCGTAGATCGCCGCCACGGCGCAAGAGGCCAGGCGCGAACGCGGGCTGTCGGCCCGGCTGGTCAGGATGATGGGCACGCGCGCGCCCAGCACGATGCCGGCGGCTTCGGCGTTGGCCAGGAACGTCAGGTTCTTGGCCAGCATGTTGCCGGCTTCCAGATCGGGCACCACCAGCACTTGCGCCACCCCCGCCACGGGCGAGCGGATGCCCTTGATGCGCGCGGCGTCCGGGCTGATCGCGTTGTCCAGCGCCAGCGGGCCGTCCAGCAAGCCGCCCGTGATCTGGCCACGGTCAGCCATCTTGCACAGCGCGGCGGCTTCGATGGTGCTGGGAATGTTGGGCGTGACTTGTTCCACCGCCGACAAAATCGCCACGCGCGGTTCGCCCAGCCCCAGGCCTTGGTGCAGGTCGATCACGTTGCGGATGATGTCGGCCTTGGTTTCCAGGTCGGGGAAGATGTTGATGGCGGCATCGGTGATGAAGAGCGGCTCGGCGTAGGTCGGCACTTCCATGATGAATGCATGGCTGATGCGCCGGCCGCTGCGCAGGCCTGTTGTGCGCGCCACCACTTCATGCATCAGCTCGTCGGTGTGCAGGCTGCCCTTCATCAGCAAGGTGGCCTCGCCATTGCGCACCAGCGCCACGGCCGTTTCGGCGGCCGCGTGGCTGTGCGGCACGTCAACGATGCGGGCGTCGCCCAAGTTCAGGTTGAACTGGGCGGCCGTGTCGCGGATCTTCTTTTCCGGGCCCACCAGAATCGGGTGCAACAGGCCCAGGTCGCGCGCTTCCAACGCTGCCGACAGCGACGGCTCGTCGCAGGGGTGGGCGATGGCGCAGAAGGCCGGTTCCAGCGTCTGCGCGCGCGCGATGAGCTTGTCGTAATGCGTCGAGGTGGGCAGCGTCATGCGGATTTCACCTTGGCGGGTTGACGGGCGGCGGGCTTGGCGGCGCGCTTGGCGGGCGCGGCCGTCTTGGTGGCCGACGACGTGGCCGCCTTCGTAGCTGCCTTGGTAGCCGCCGTCGTGGCCGGCTTGGCGGCGGTCTTGCCTGCTGCCTTGGTCGCCGTCCTTGTCGCCGTCTTAGCAGCCGTCTTAGGGGCCGTCTTAGTGTCTGTCTTAGTGTCTGTCTTAGTGTCTGTCTTAGTGTCCGTCTTAGCAGCCGTCTTGGTCGCTACCTTGGCTGCTCGCTTCGCCGGCGCTTTCGCCTCGAGTTCGGCCGCGGCGGATTTTGCCGCCTCGGGGTGCGGCACCGCCTTCTTGGCGGGCACGCTTGCCGCCGCTTCGACCAGCGTCATGATCGGGGCGGACGGCTCCGGCAGCTTGGTCACATTGCCCTGTTCGCGCTTGAGCGCACGGCGCTCGGCCGTTTCGAAGATGCGCTCCATTTCCGCCAGGCTTTCGCGTGCAGCGGGGCTCAGCGGTTCGGCGGCTTCCAGCACATGCTTCATGTTGCGCAGCGTGCCGCGGATGGCGGCAGCGGGCGAATTTTCAAGCAGTCGCGGCATGGCCTGGATGGCGGCATCCGAATCCAGGGTCAGGATCAAGGCCTGATCGCGCGTGACGTCCTTGAATTCCTGCAAGGTCATCGCGTTGTCGGATTCGGCGCGCATCTTGCGGATCAAGGCGAAACTGCGTTCGTCCAGGCCGCCTTCCGCGCCGGATACATACAAGAGCATGCGAATGGCTGCGACGCGCAAGCCGCCTTCCTGCACCAGCGAACGCAACTCAGACGCGCGTTCTTCCATGAAGCGGCGATGTTCCGGCGACACGCCCGGGTGCTTGCGCGGCGGGCCAGACTTCGCGCCCAAGCCGGCCAGGTCCTGCACCAGCGGCGAACCATAGACGCTCATGAACGTGCGCTCATCAGCCGAGTCGCGCATTTCCTGCCAGATGTTCAGGCTGGTCTCGACCCAGTTTGAGAACATTTCCTGCGCCATCAGGAAGGGGTTGGCCGACGATACTTCCTGGCGATTTTCACGCACCTGCTCGGCCACCTTGGCAATGGGCGCAATCATCGGATTGCGGTCCGAGATCAGCTCGTAGGGCAGGCGCAGCGGATGCAGGCGTTGGCTCCATTCGGCCGATTGCGGCGTGACCATGGCGCGCAACCACGGCTGCATGAAGCTGCGGTACATGCCCAGGTTGATGTCCGAAATGCGGGCAACCGCGGCAAAGCGGCGGTCGTCTTCTTCCTTGCGGTCGACGATGGCGCGCACGTCGTCCAGCTTGCGTTGTTCGAACGACAGCACGTAGTTGCCGAACGCCAGGTCGGCGTTGGGCGTGTCGGGTGTCTTGTCGACGATCTCGGCTTCGTAGATGCCGGGCGGCAGCACGTCGATCATGTCGATGTTCGACGTGAATTCCTGGTGTTCCTTGCGGGCCACGCTGCCCGACACGAAGATGCCCAGGTGGCCGATGCTCTCATGCACGGCGTAGACGATGGTCTGGCCGTGCGCCAGCACTTCGGCTTCGTTCTGATAAAGGTCGGGAATCCAGCCCAGCGCCTGCGGCGGGGGCGTGATGTTGTCGCCCTTGGAGCAGAACACCACGATGGGCGATTGGATGTTGCGCAGGTCGATGCGGATGCCGTCAGACGTCACAAGACCTGCGGTGGACAGGCGGTTGCCGACAAACAGGTTGTCGACGATGTACTGAATTTCGGGGCCGTTCAAAAAGACGTGGCCGCCCCACCATTTTTCAAAGCTCAGGTAGCGGTCGGCCTCGGTGTCCACCTTGGAGTACAGGTTGTACTGCTTGGACCACAGCGTGTTGGCCGGATTCAGGTTTTCGAAGTTCTGTACCAGCCAGGCGCCGTCGAACTTGCCATTGCCCAGATCGCTGGTCATCGCCGTCAGCCAGCTGCCACCGAGCAAACCGCCGGAATAGCGCATGGGGTTCATGCCGCGCCAGCCTGCCCAATACGACAGCGGAGCGCCGGCCACGATGATGGGGCCGAACAGTTCCGGGCGAATCGCCGCCGTCATCATGATCTGCCAGCCGGCCTGGCAGTTGGCGACCACAACAGGCTTGCCTTCCGCGTCCGGGTGCAGCGCGATGATCTCTTCCAGGAAGTGCGCTTCCGCCATCATCACGTCTTCGACGGTCTGCTCTGGCATGGGCTGGGGCAGGAAGGTGGCGAAGTAGCAGGGGTGGCCGGCACGCACGGCCACGCCGATTTCGCTTTCAGGCTTGAAGCCGCCAATGCCGGGGCCATGTCCGGCGCGGGGGTCCACGACCAGGAAGGGGCGTTTGATCGGGTCCGTTTCCACGTCGGCGGGCGGCTTGATGCGCAACAGCCCGTAGTTAACGGGGCGCGGCAATTCGCGGCCATCCAGCACCAGCTCAAACTCCATGCTCAGCACGTTGGGCGCGCGCTTGGCCATGTGTTCGTGGTACTGGTTGCCGCGCTGGCGCAGCACATCGGCGTAGAGCACGCCACGCTGCCAGGCATCCACGGCGTATTCGTAGGCGGCCGTCCAGGGGTTGAAGGACGGGGTGGGGACGCGATCGTTGCCGGAACCGGCCATGGCGATCTCCTGTAAGTTGCTCCCGGCGGCGAAAGGCCGCCGGGCCGATTCCCGAGTGGAACCGGCCGAGTTGACTTCCCCATTACACCGCAACGGATGCTGCGCTGCAACATAAGATGGGTTGATCCCGGTCAAAAAAAAGCGTGCTATCTGTCCCTGCTTAACAGGGCGTGACGCACGGCTTTGGAGAGGGCTTCAGCTGTTTGGGGCCATGGCATCGCGGCGCCTGCGGGGGAGTCAGTCCCGCGCGGCGGCGTTGTGCTCCAGCCATTTCTGGACGGAGGGCCGTTGCCATTGGGCATCGGCGTAGGCGCGCAAGGGGTCGGGCAGATCATCCAGCGCCAGGCGCTTGAGCGTCACCGCCAAGTCCAGGTCGGCAATACACCAGTCGTCGAACAGCGTCGTCTGGCCCACGCCAACCAGGTAGCTGGCCACCTGGATCAGCTTGGCCGACGCGGCGTGCGCGGCGTCGGACAGGGGCTGGCCGGCTTGGCCGTAGAACACGGTTTCAGTAGGGCGTTCCTGGCGCAGCGCGCCCAGGTCGCTGCGCAGCCACGCTTGCAACTGGCGGGCGCGGGCGCGTTCTCGGATGCCTTGGGGATACAGCGCCGCGTGCTTGGGCGCGGGGAAGACTTCTTCCAGGTATTCCTCGATGACGCTCGACTCGGTCAGGTTGAAGTCGTCATGCGTCAGCGCTGGCACGCGGGCCGTCAGCGCGCGGCATTGATAGGGCTGCATGCGTTGCTCGCCCGCACTCAGGTCAATGGGGCGCACTTCGAAAGGCAACTGCTTTTCGGTCAGCGCCACATACACCGACATGGCGTAGGGGCTAAGGAACTGGGAATCGACGTATAGCGTAATCGGGGCGCCCAAATCATGTCTCCGGTCAGGCGGGGGTTGCGATGGCGGTACGGAATCGACACGTGGCGGGAGGCCATGCGAATTGCAAAGCGTAACGCAATTGCAATTCGCCGTGTCGCGCCGGCGCGTCAGTCAACGATGAAGAGCTTGGCGCCCGTGGCGGTGGACGAGCGATGCGGTTCGGCCTGATCGGCCACCTGGTAGCTCATGCCCGGGGTCAGCAGGAATTGGCGCCCGTCTTCCAGTTCGGTGTGCAGCTCGCCTTCCAGACAGAACAGGATGTGGCCTTTGCTGCACCAGTGGTCGGCCAGGTAACCGGCCGTGTATTCGACCATGCGCACGCGCAGGTCGCCAAACTGGCGGGTGCGCCAGTACGCCATGCCGGTGTCGCCAGCGTGTTCGGTGCGTTCGACTTCGGACCAATCAGTGGTGCCGAAGGGGATGTTGCTCATCTTCATCGTGAATCCTGCGGGGTGATCCGGGCGGACGGGCAAAGGGTGGGGCCGACCGGTAAAAATCAGATACTACGCCACTGATGCGACAAGTCACTGACGCTTACGGCCCAAATGCTTCCAAACGCGGCCAGCCGCCCTGGCGAATGACATTGAAAAATCGGTTCGCAACCCCTATCTTCTTGATATTCAAGGCCGGATGCGGCGCCGCCGCGCGCGGCCGAAACCGTTAAGGTGGGCTGGAACATGGAGTTCAAGGACTACTACAGCATTCTTGGGGTGGAGCGCGGCGCGTCGGAAGACGAAATCCGGCGCGCATACCGCAAACTCGCCCGCAAATACCATCCGGACGTCAGCAAGGAAAGCGACGCCGAGGTCCGCATGCGCGACGTCAACGAGGCCTATGACGTCTTGCGCGACCAAGAAAAGCGCCTGGCCTATGACAATCTTGCGGCTGGCGTGTCGCCCGATGGCGGCTTCCAACCGCCGCCAGGCTGGGACGAAGGCTTCGAATTCCACCGCGGCGCAGCGCCCGGCGACGAAGCGCAATTCAGCGAGTTCTTTTCGTCACTGTTTGGCGGACGCGGCCAGCGCGGCGGCGCGCGCCAGCAGGATTTTCGTGCGCGCGGAGACGACCATCACGCCGCCATCGAAGTCGACCTGGAAGACGCGCTCAAGGGCGCGACGCGCGACATCAGCCTACGGGCCATGGAGATGGACGACCAGGGCCGCCCCCACATGAAGACGCGCACGCTCAGCGTGCGCATTCCGGCGGGCGTGCGTGAAGGCCAGTACATCCGGCTGTYGGGGCAGGGCATGCCCGGTTACGGCGGCGGAGAAAATGGCGATCTGTACCTGGAAGTGCGCTTCAAGCCGCATCCGCAATATCGGGCGGAAGGGCGTGACCTTTACATGACGCTGCCGGTGGCGCCCTGGGAAGCCGCGCTGGGCGCGAAGGTGAACACGCCCACGCCGGGCGGCACCGTTGAAGTGTCGATTCCGGCTGGCTCGGGCAATGGGCGCAAGCTGCGTCTGCGCGGGCGCGGCATACCAGGTGATCCGCCGGGCGATTTGTACTTGGTGCTGGACCTGGTGTTGCCGCCTGCCGATAGCGAGGCGGCCAAGGCGGCCTACCGCAAGCTCCAGCAAGACGTGCCCTTCAACCCACGGCGCCACATGGGGGTTTGATCATGAAGAAAGTTGTCATCACCAGCGCCACCGTCGTGGGCAAATCACAGCCGCTCAGCGCGGACGACCTGGCGCGCGCATGCGGCGCGGAAGTGGAATGGGTCGCTCAGTTGGTAGAGGTCGGCATCGTCAACGCCAGCGGCCAGCAGGCGGAATGGTGCTTCTACAGCGTCGATTTGCAGCGCGCCCTGCACGCCCGCCGCCTTGAGCATGATTTCGGCGCCAGCCTGGATGCCGTGGCGCTGATCCTGGACCTGAGCCAGGAAGTGCGCCGCCTGAAGGCGCACCTGCGTGCGCTGGAGGGAACGGACCGCTGATTACGGCCGGGGCAGAGGGGCAGAGGGGCAGAAGAGGGGATAAGGGGCCAGTAAACTACGCGCTTGCTTTGCCACAACAAACAAGCGAAACGCATCTTGGAGACGTCTTCCCCTTCCGCGCAGGCCCCCGCGGCCAGCGCGCGCCTGGATGGCCTGAAATCCTGCCTGCCCGTCATGATCGGCTACTTCCCGGTGGCCGTGACGTTCGGCATTGCGGGCATGGCGGCGGGGCTGACCCCGCTGCAAGTCATCCTGATTTCCGTATTTGTCTACGCCGGGGCCAGCCAATTCCTGCTGCTGGCCTCGATCAAGGCCGGCACGCCCTGGTTATGGGTGGTGGCGCTGTGTTCGCTGTTGAATGCGCGCCATCTGCTGTATGGCCCGCTGCTGTCGCGCTTTCTGCCGGCGGCGCTGCGCGACCGGTTGAAGGTCGCATTTCTGCTGACTGATGAGGTCTTCGCCACGGCCTTCAATCGCCTGCAAACCGTGCCGCCTGCGCGGCGCCAGGGCTGGATGATTGCGCTGGGGCTGGGCGCCTGGCTGACGTGGATCGCCGGCACGGCGGTGGGTGTCTACGCGGGCGACGGGCTGGAACGCCATTACCCGATGCTGTCGCAAGTGATGCGTTTCGCCTTGCCCGCGTTGTTCATGGCGCTGGTGTGCCAGAGCGCCAAGCGCGGCATGGGCTTGCCCGTCATCGCCGCGGTGGCGGGCGCGGCCGCCGCGGCCGCCATGGGCCATACGACGCTGGCGATTCTGGTCGGCGCCATCGTCGGCTGCGTGGCCTACCGTTTGAAGAGGTCAGCATGAACGCCGAAGGCTTGGGTTTTTGGGGCGCGGTGATTGCGATGGCCGTCATTACGTATCTGACGCGCGCGCTGCCTTTCATGTTGTCCGAACGCAGCCGCCTGTTGCGCCATTTGTCACGCGAAGGCTCGGCGCTGGCCGCGCTGGGGCCCAGCTTGCTGGCGGGCATCGCGGCGGCGGTGATCGTGCCTGACTTGATGGATGCGGGGGCGGACGCCGCCCGCATCGCGCCTTATGTGGGTGGCTTGGTCGTCACGGGCGTGGCCGCGCGCCTTGTCGCCAATACTGGCGTCGCCGTGTTGTTGGGAATGGCGGGGTATGGCGTGTTGCTGGCGTTGGCTGGGTGAACGCGGCGGGGTGAACGCGGCGGGGGTGAATGCAGCGGGGGTGAGTGCAGCGGGGTGATTGCGGCGTACTGAACCCAGCGGGCTGAACGCCGCCCCTTGTTTTACGCCTTCTTGCCTTGCACGCGCGCCTGCAAATCCGCTTGCCACAGTTCCGGACGGCCCAGATACTTGGCCGGTTCCAGCAGCGTGTACACGCCGTCCTGCTCTAGCGCCATGGTGGGAAAGCCCGTGCCGCCCACCTGTGCCAGCAGCTTCCGGCTGGCCGCGATGTGGGCGGCGGTATCCGCGCCTTCGGCCGTTGCGTAGGCGGCATCGAACGCATCGCCGTCCAGGCCAATTTCGCGAGCCAGCAACTTCAGCACCACCGGGTCTGCAATGCGTTTGCCTTCCACGTAGTGCGCCACTTGCAAGCGCTTGAGCAAGTCCAGCCCGCGGCCCGCCAGCGTTTGCGCAGCCAGGATGGCGGTGGTGGGCGGTTCGGAGTCGAACACGGCGCCCGTGTCGCGCAGTAAACCGTCGAAGTAGTCCTTGCCGAAAGTCTGGCCCGTCAGGCCCGCGATGCGTTCATCGTGCGGCATGACGTAGCGTCGCAAGGCGTCAGAGACGGGTTGGCGGTTGCCGCCGGTCATCATGCCGCCGCCATGGGGCGTGACTTGCAGGCCGGCGACGCGGCGGGCGGCGTCCACGAGCGGCGCGGCGCCATAGCACCAGCCGCAAAGCGGATCAAAAATGTAATGCAGGGTGGGGGTCGAGGTAGCCATGGCGCCATGGTAGACGCGGGCCTTGCTGAAAAACAGCCCTGGCGCGGTTGCCAGAGTGTTGCATCGGCCGTGCGGATTGCCCGCACGGCCGTCTTGCCATTAGCCGGTCATTAGCCAGCCATTAGCCAGCCATTAGCGGGCCATCAGCCGGCCATTGGCCAACCACAGCCAGCCATTACCCCGCGATCTGCACGCCGATCCAGAACAGGCCGGCCGCCAGCGCCATCGACGCGGGCAGGGTCAGCACCCAGGCTAGCAGGATGTTGCGCACGGTGTTGCCTTGCAGGCCGGTCTTGTTGGCGATCATCGTGCCTGCTACGCCTGAGGACAGCACGTGGGTGGTGGACACGGGCAGGCTGAACACGTTGGCCAGGCCGATGGCGGCCACCGCCGTCACCTGCGCCGACATGCCTTGCGCATACGTCATGCCTTGCTTGCCGATCTTCTCGCCCACGGTCAGCACCACGCGGCGCCAGCCCACCATGGTGCCCGCGCCCAGCGCCAGGGCCACCGCCACGATCACCCAGAAGGGCGCGTATTCGGTGGTGGCGGTCAGGTCGGCGCGCAGGCGTTGCAAGTCGGCGCGTTCACGGGCGGGCAGCCCTTCAATGCGCGACACCTTCTTGGCGGTATCGTCCAGGCACAGCAGATAGCGGCGGACGTCGATGCGCTTTTCTGCCGACAGGTCGGCGTAGTTGCTGACGCCCGCCAGGTCGGTTTGCAGGGCGGCAATCGTCGGCACGGTCAGTTCGGGGTCGCAGCGGAAATTGCGCGGCAGTTCGGTGGTGGAATCCGAACGCTTGAGCGCCAGGAAGTCGCCCAGCATCGCTTCGTTGCGCTGGTAGAACACGTTCAGATGGTTCGCCGCGTCGCGGGTGCGTTCGATCTGGTAGGTGGTGCTGGTCGTATCCAGCACGAAGTTGGCCGGCACGATGCCGATCAGCACCAGCATGATCAGGCCAATACCCTTTTGCCCGTCATTGGAGCCGTGCACAAAGCTCACGCCCATGGCGGACAGCACCAGCACCAGGCGATTCCAGAAGGGCGGGTGCTTCTTGTTGTCGATGGCGCGGCGCTGGTCAGGCGTCTTGTGCATCTTCGAGACCGGCAGCCACCGCTTGAGCAGCAGCAACAACCCGCCCGCCACCACAAAGCCGGCGATGGGCGAGGCTACCAGCGACAGGCCGATATCGACCGCCTTGCCCCAGTTGACGCCATCGGCCAGCGGCAAGTCGGTGATCAAGGCGTTGGCCAGGCCCACGCCCAGGATCGAACCGATCAGCGTGTGCGAGCTTGACGCCGGGATGCCGAAGTACCAGGTGCCCAGGTTCCAGGCGATGGCCGCGGCCAGCATGGCGAACACCATGGCCAGCCCGCGTCCCGTATCCACATTGATCAGCAGCTCCACCGGCAGCAGGTGCACGATGGCGTATGCCACCCCCACGCCGCCCAGCAGCACGCCCAGGAAGTTGAAAATGCCGGACAGCACTACCGCCAGATGCGGCGGCATGGCCTTGGTGTAAATGACCGTGGCCACGGCGTTTGCCGTGTCGTGAAAGCCATTGATGAATTCAAAGGCCAGGACGAATGTCAGGGCCAGCACAAGACTGAGGCCGACCCAGAGATCTAGGCCGTGGAAGAGGTCGAACATGGAGGCGGGGGGCGAGGTTCCGGCGAGAGGAGCCGATTATTGCAGATTTGTGACCTGACCCTGGTTGCGTTGGAAAACCAAAGCCTGGTCCGTCCCCGTCAGCCGCTTCAGAACTTGGAGTACTGGAACTCGATTTCCATCGGTTTGCCCAGGTTGGCGGCCGTGTCGGCCTGAATCAGCAGCACGGCCAGCACGCCCAGATACAACAGGCACAGCCAAAGGGTTCTTTTCATATCTGGGCGCCTGTCATGGCCGGAAGGTCTCGGCGATTTTCTGATTCACGCGCAGCCAGCCCAGTTCGCCCAGGTGCTGCACGTCGCGCAGCATCCCGACTTCGAACGGCGCGCTGTACATGTCCATGCAGGTCATGGCGTAGCGCTGGCACAACGAGGCCACTTCGCGTTGCACGGGTTCAAAGCGATTCAGATCCTTGAACACCATTGGGTGCAGCGGCTGCATCACAAACAGCGCGTTCACGTTGTGCTGGCGCAGCAGCGCCATCAGCGCGGTCAATTCGCGCAGCTCGTCGCGCCCGGTCAGGGGCTGTGGCTGGTAGGCGGTCTTGCCGCCTTCGGGAATCGTGCGCAGGTACTTGTTGAAGAAGTCATCGCGAACGGCATAGCGGTTGCCGGCCATCAGGCTCTGTTCCGCGCTTTGGGCCTCTTGGGCCAGCGCATCCCAGTCGACGACGCGCGCGGCGGCGGCCGGGCCTTCCGGTTCCTGCACGGGGGCGGATGCGGCGTACGCGGGCGCCCATAGATCCACCAGGCGCTGGCGCAACACGTAGGCCTGTTCGGCCATCATCGACCAGGCCACGCGGGCGTCGCCCTTGTCTTGCAGCCAGCGGGCGAGTTCCGCCCGGCCCTCGGGCTGCTTGAGCAGGCGCGGCAAGAGCGGGTTGGCGTGTTCGTTGAACTCGTCCGCGCTCAGTCCGCCGTCGCCATCGAACCAGCCGGGCGACAGCATGATCACCACCCGGGACGCGGGCGACAGGTCATTGGCCAGCGCGGCCAGCACAAACTGCATGCCCAGAGACTGGAAGCCCGAATGGCCATACGCCAGCACGGGCATCTGCAATTCGTCGGCCAGGTAGCGATACGGCACGAAGCGCAGGTCGTTGCTGGTCAGCTCGGACGACCCCAGGATCACCAGCCGGTCGCCGGTGCGCAGCGCCTGGCTCAGCCGCGACAGGTTGCGCGTCTGCTCATTCAGGGTGTTGCCCAGGTTGGGGATGTAGATGCCGGGTGCGGCGGCGGGGACTGGCTCGGTCTTCAAGGCCAGCGGGTGCCAGGCGACCCAGCCGGCAACGACGGCGGCGGACAGGGCCAGYGCCGCGGCCAGCGCGTGCTGCCGAAGAGTGCGTTTGAACATGGAATGAGGCGGGCGCGCTGGAAACTCGAATTAGATTGTTAGCGGATGTTATCCAGCGCGTATGACCGGAACAAGCGCGGCAAACCCCAAGCGGCGGCGATTCGCATTTTTGCCACAAGGCGAGGGCGCTTGAGCCGGCCGGGGCAGCGCTTCCTCCTGGGAAAGAATGCGATAGCATCGACATCGCGGCGCGCTTTAAGGATTTCCAGGATTGACCGCGCCGCGCTGTCTTCCCAAATCTCCTTACCGATATCAGCCGCCCATGACCGCCATCCCCCGTATCGCCCGCCGCCATCCCGACGACCTGATCATCGGCTTGGTGTCCGTCTCTGACCGCGCCTCGTCTGGCACCTACCAGGATCAGGGGCTGCCCGCGCTGCGCGAATGGCTGGGCTCGGCGCTCGCGTCGCCGTGGCAGGCGGTGGACCGGCTGATTCCCGATGAACCGGCCCGCATTTCCGAAACGCTGATTGAACTGGTCGACATCTGCGGATGCGACCTGGTGCTGACCACAGGCGGCACCGGGCCGGCTCGCCGTGACGTCACACCCGAGGCCACGCTGGCGGTCGGCACCAAGGAAATGCCGGGCTTTGGCGAACAGATGCGCCAGATCAGCCTGCGTTTTGTGCCCACGGCGATCTTGTCGCGCCAGGTCGCCGTCATCCGCGAAACGCCGTCGCATGCCGCGCTGATCGTGAACCTTCCTGGCCAGCCGAAGTCCATACGCGAGACCTTGGAAGGGCTGAAGGGCGACGACGGCGCCGTGCTCGTGCCTGGCATCTTCGCCGCCATTCCCTATTGCATCGACCTGATCGGCGGCCCCTACGCGGAAACGCATGCCCAGGTCATCGACGCCTTCCGCCCCAAATCGGCCCGCCGCGCGCCCAAGGCCTGATTGACCGCTGCGTTATAGTTTTGGCCGCTTTTGTCCACCCCGCTTCCGTCCACCATTTTCTGCTTGAGAGTCTGACCGTATGAAGGTTCGCATCGCCCTGTCCCTTACCGTCCTGGCTGCCCTGTCGGCCTGCGCCAATGTCAAAGACGTGCGCCAGCGCGACCCGGTCTTCTATGGCGCCACCCAGCGCACGGCCGAGGACTACACGACCTGCGTGGCCTCCGCCTGGAAGAATATGGGCGTCAATTTCAAGCAGAACGCCGTGCGCAACGGCTTTGAACTGGTCCAGGAAGACAGCCTGGGCGTCGAAGCCGTGCTGACGACGACCACCTGGAAGGGCAAGACCGAAACGCGCCTGTCGACCCGCATCGCGCGCCGCGATCAAAGCATCATCGAACCGGCGAACCTGTGCCTGTAAGCGCCCCGATGCCCGTAACCGTTGCATTCCAGCGCCGCGACATCCTGCGCTTGGGTCTTGCCGCCGCCGCCCTCAGTCTGAGCCTGCCGGCTCGCGCTCAGGCGCAGCAGGGCTTCATCACCCGCAAACTCAATGCGCCCGTGCCGGGCGGCGTTGCCGTGTTGCCGCTGGGTGACGCCGAGCGCGCGCCCGAAGTCACGTTCCTGGACCGCCGCGTGCTGGTCGTGCGCGAAGGGGGCAAGCAGTGGATCGCCATCATCGGCATTCCGCTCAGCGTGAAGCCTGGCGAACAGCAGGCGGTGGTGACGGATGCGCGCGGCCCGCGCAAGCTGCCGTTCAAGGTGGGCGCCAAGGAATACGTGGCGCAGCACATCACGCTGAAGAATCCGCGTCAGGTGGACCCCAATCCCGACGACATGAAGCGCATCGAACGCGAAATGGCCGAGCAAAGCGCGGCCAATCGGACGTATCGCGCGGGCGTCACGCCCAGCAACCTGTTGCTGGACCGTCCGGTGAACGGCGGGCGCCTGTCCAGCCCCTTCGGCTTGCGGCGCTTTTTCAACGGCCAGGAACGCAACCCGCATTCCGGGCTGGACTTCGCCGTGCCGGCGGGTACGCCGATCAAGGCGCCGGCAGCGGGCATCGTGGTGCTGGTGGGGGATTATTTCTTCAACGGCAAGACGGTGTTCCTGGACCATGGCCAAGGCTTCGTCAGCATGTTCTGCCACATGTCGGCCATCGATGTGAAGGTGGGCGACGAGGTGCCGCGTGGCGGTGTGGTGGGCAAGGTGGGGGCGACGGGCCGGGCGACCGGGCCGCATCTGCACTGGAATGTCAGCCTGAACGATGCGCGGGTGGACCCCGCCATTTTCATCGGGGCGTTCAAGCCCTGATCGGGGGGGCTACGCTGGGCGGCGGCGGGGTCACTGCCGCCAAATCTGACCAAACTCGGCCCAACCTGGCCCAGCCCAGCCCAGCCCAGCCCAGCCCAGCCCAGCCCAGCCCAGCCCAGCCCGGCCATGCGCGCGTCAGACCGTGGCGGTCTGTTGCGCTATCTTGTTCAGCACGAACTGGTGCATGCGCTCGGCATACTCCATCTGCTGGCGCACGTGGAGCTGCTCGGCTTCCTGGTCATCCAGGCAGTTGTCGTACTTGATCTTGGCTTCGGCGTAGGTCAGGCCGGTATTGCGCAGGCTGTTGATGAACGCCTCGCGTGACTGATTGAGCAGGCGCAGGCCTTCTTCCCCCTTCACGAACCTTCGTCGTGCCAGGGAAAGCTGGTCAGCAGCGGCTTGCAATTCTTGTTTGAGATCCATCTTGCTTCATGCGTATCCCGTCAGACATTGCGCCTGACTTGGGGGCCATTCTTTCACGAATGGACGTCCCACGCATTACGGCATGTCGCGGCTTGGGCTTAAGGCCAGTCTTGGCCCGAGGCCCGCGCGCAGCAGGGTCAGGGAGCCGGCCCAGAGCCGGCCCTGAGGCCCTGGCTTAACGGCGGTATTGCTGGGGACGATGCGGCGCGGGAGCGCGTTCGTCTTTGTGGCGGAAGTTGATGCGGCCCTTGGTCAGGTCATAAGGCGACATTTCCAGGGTGACGCGGTCGCCCGCCAAGATGCGGATGCGGTGCTTGCGGATACGGCCGGAGGCGTAGGCGCCGACTTCGATGCCGTTGTCCAGTTTGACGCGGTAGCGGCTATCGGGCAGCACTTCGTCAACAATGCCATCCAATTCGATGAGTTCTTCTTTAGCCATTCTCTACTCCTTGATCAATACGCGCAGCCAGGCCGGCGGCATGACGCGCCGCATGTAGCGGCAAGCGCGTTGGACACAGATAACCAGGTCCAGCGGTTTGAACGTAAAACGTTCGGGCAAGCGCGGGTAAGGGCCACGGCATCACAAGGGGATGTCTGATATGACGGATACTCGCGCAGCGTGGGCAATGTGCGCGCGGTGCGCGGCTTGGTCGCGGCACCGTGCAAGCGCACAGCGCCGGAAGAAGCGGGTTGGATCGTTTGCTGCAATGCCGGGCGGCGCGGGGGTCGTGCTGGGGTAACGCGGCGCAATTGGCAGAGGTGCGATTTGTTCCCAAATCCATTCCCAAACCGGGAACTGCCTGGGTATCTAGGGGATTGACCCGAAGGAGTACAGGTTGGGTACGCAGAGTGACCGAAGCCCGGTTTTTGCGGAAAAATCACGGACTGATGTTACAGCAAAGCGCAACGATTAGCCAGTTTTTATCTGTCGTTGCGCCGTGATAGTTGTTGCTGAACGACTCTACGCCCCCGGGATGCGCGCCTGGTAGTCGGCTTCCCAGCCGCGATGCGCCGACCAGAAGGGGCCGGGATCGCGCCCTGCCAAGCGGGCCGACAACACGCCCAGATGCGTGTGCCATCCGCCTGCCACGTCCACCATGTCGTTGCGCGAGTTCAGTTTGCGGTGTGTCAGCACCAGCAGCGTGCCTTCGCCTTGCGGCGTCAATTCGAACGTGACCTCGGACGGCACGCCCTGCGATCCGCCCCATGTGAAGGCCAGCAGCCGGGGCGGCTCGCACCGGGTGATCACGCCATGGGTTGTGACGCCGTTCTCATACGGCTTGTAAGGCTCGGGCGTGGGTTCCTTTACCGATGACAGGTCCGCGTGCACGAAGCGCAAGGTCACGCCGCCGCCCTCGCGCAGCTCCATGTCGCCAGTGGCCAGCCAGCGGCCCCGCTTGTCGGATTCGGTCAGAAATGCCCAGACGGTTTCCACGCTGGCGGGAAGCGTGCGGGTAAAGCGCAGGGAAGTGGGGTCCAGGACGACGCCGTGTTCACTCATGTTGCTCTCCATGGGAAGTGGACGGGGCCACGCCGGCGCTGGCGGCAATCGCCGATTCCAGCGCATCCAGCTTGCCCGCCCAGAACTGTTCATAGAAGCGCAGCCACTGCATGGCCTCGGCCATGGGTTCGGGATTCAGGCTGCACACGTGCGTGCGGCCATGGATGGTGCGCCGGATGAGACCGGCGCGTTCCAGGGCCTGCACATGTTTGGAGGCGCCAGCAAAACTCATGCGCAAGGGCGCGGCCAGCTCTCCGATGGTGTGATCCCCTTGCGCCAGGGTGCGCAGCATGTCGCGGCGCGTGGGGTCGGCCAGCGCGCGAAAGACGGCATCCAGAGCGGGGGAGGGAATAAGTTCAACCATGCGGTTGAATATAAATCGGCCACCGCAGTTGTTCAACCATCAGGTTGAGAATTTATGTAACGGCCTGCGCGGCGGGTTCGTGCGCGTCTTCGATGGCGCCCGGGTGTTGCGGAAGGTTGTCCGTGATGTCGAACCACGGCGCCTTGCTGCCTACATGACAGTGCGCGGAAGGTTTGATGCCGGGATCATCGTCCAGGGCGCCCAATGGCAAACCATAGGTGTCCGGAGTCTGGTCGAAGCGGCTGAGCAACGGCGTGCCGCAGGCTTCGCAAAAACCGCGGTAATTGCCCGGCGACGAGGCATACCAGGTGACGTGGTTTTCGCCCTTGGTCCATTTGAAGTCGGTGACTTGAACCGACGCTCGGCTGCGAAAGGCGGCGCCATGCGACTTGCGGCACATCACGCAATGGCAATTGAGGGCGTTGGTGAGAGGGCCGTCGATTTCATATTCAACGCGGCCGCAGAGGCAGGAACCTTTGATCATGATGACCGCCCGGCAAGTGGGGAAACAGTTCGAATATACCCGCGCCGTCAAACCGCTGCGACAGGCCGGCCGGGGCATTTATGACGCAGGTCTTTCAATCGATTGCTGACCCCGTATTTTCTGTCAACGGATTCAATCTCCGGGTCATCGCGCTGTCATGCGCCCAAAACAGAATGCCGCAATGACCACATACAAGGGGATCAAGCGATGACGTACGCCATCGAAGTACATGCCTTGAGCAAGACGTTCCATGCCGGCGCCAAAGCGCTGGACAACGTCAGCCTGCAAATCGCCGACGGCGAAATGGTGGCCTTGCTGGGCGCATCGGGCTCGGGCAAATCCACCTTGCTGCGTCATCTGGCGGGCTTTGTCGCGGGTGATGCGGGCCAGGGCAGCGTGACGGTCAATGGCCAGCTCATTCAACAGAATGGCCGCCTGAGCCGCAACGTGCGCCGTGCGCGCGCCAGCATCGGTTTCGTGTTCCAGCAATTCAATTTGGTGGGCCGCCTGCCGGTCATCACCAATGTGCTGACGGGCTTGTTGCCGCGTGTGCCGCTGTGGCGCAGCCTGACCCGCTGGTTTCTGCGCGCTGAAGTGCGCCAGGGCCTGGATGCGCTTGCGCAGGTTGGTATAGACGACTACGCATTTCAGCGCGCCTCCACCTTGTCGGGCGGCCAGCAGCAGCGCGCCGCGATTGCGCGCACGCTGGTGCAAAACGCCCGCGTGATCCTGGCGGACGAACCCATCGCGTCGCTGGACCCGGAATCGTCGCGCCGCGTGATGGACACGCTGGCGCAGATCAACCGCAGCCGCAAGGTGGCCGTGGTGGTGTCGCTGCATCAGGTGGATGTGGCGCTGCGCTATTGCCCGCGCGTGGTGGCGCTGCGCCACGGCAAGGTCGTCTACGACGGCCGCGCCGCCGACCTGACGCCCGAGATGCTGCGCAACCTGTACGGATCGGAACTCAGCGAGCTGCTTCCCGAATACACGCAACAGGCGCCGGCCATGCCGGGCCTGGCGCCGTTGTCTCAGCTGGCGCAAGCCGCCTGACGTGCGGCCTGACATGCAGCCTCACATGCGGCCTGGCATGCAGCCTCCTATGCGGCCTGACGTGCAGCCTGACATGCGGCCTGACGTGCAGCCTGACATGCGGCCTGACATGCAGCCTCACACGCGGCCTGTTCTGCCCCTCGGTCACCTCTACCCCAGTCACTTTCGCCCCAGTCACTTTTGGCCATTTCCCCCGGAGCCATCCATGCTACGCAGAACCTTCGTCACCCTGATCGCCGCCGCCGCGCTGTCCACGCAGGCTTACGCGCAAGACGCCAAGACGTTGAACTTCGGCATCATCTCGACCGAGTCGTCGACCAACCTGAAGTCCGTCTGGCAGCCCGTCATTGATGACCTGAGCCGCGCCATCGGCGTGCCGGTCAAACCGTTCTTCGCGTCGGACTACGCCGGCATCATCGAAGGCATGCGTTTCAACAAGGTGCAGATGGGCTGGTTCGGCAACAAGTCGGCCATCGAGGCCGTGGACCGCGCCAAGGGCGAAGTGTTCGCCTCGGTCATCGACAAGGACGGCAACCCGGGCTACTGGTCGCTGTTGATCGTCAACAAGGACAGCAACCTGAAAACGCTGGACGACGTATTGAAAAGCGGCGGCAAGCTGAGCTACGGCGCGGGCGATCCGAACTCCACGTCCGGCACCGCTGTGCCTGGCTACTACCTGTGGGCCGCCAACAAGATCGAACCCAAGACCTTCTTCAAGACGGTGCGCGCCAGCAACCACGAAGCCAACCTGCTGTCCGTCATCAACAAGCAGGTAGACGTGGCGGTGAATAACACCGAAGCGTTGGAGCGCTATCGCCTGAGCACCGGCAAAGACGCCAACGACAGCGTGCGCGTGCTGTGGAAGTCGCCGCTGATCCCGGCTGACCCGCTCGTCATGCGCAGCGACCTGCCGGCTGACCTGAAGGGCCGCATCCGCGACTTCTTCATCAACTACGGCAAGGGCAAGGACGCCGAGCGTGAAATGGCCAACCTGAAGGCGCTGACTTACCAGGGCTTCCGCGCGTCCGACAACCAGCAACTGGTGCCGATCCGCCAGATCGAACTGGCGCGTGAAAAGGCCAAGGTCGAAGCGGACAGCACGCTGGGCCAAGCCGACAAGCAAAAGCAATTGGCGGACATCGATAGCAAGCTGGCCAGCCTGGGCCAGCCCGCCGTCGCCAAGCAGTAAGCCAAGCAATTAGCCACGTAGTAAGCCAAGCAATTGGCCAAGCATTAAGACGGTCAGGCGGCGCGCCATCAGGTGCGCCGGCCTTGCCCTTGTTGAACGCCATCACGCGGACCGCCTGACGCCATGAACCTAGCCACTCACTCTTCCCGCCTGCCTGCCGCGCCGCGTTCGTCGCTGCCGGTCCTGCTTGTCTGGGCCGTCGTCCTCGCGCTGCTGGTCATGTCATGGCAGGGCGCGGACATGCGGCCGATGGACCTGTTGCGCGACTCGGGCAACATGGCCCAATTCGCCGCCGACTTCTTCCCGCCCAATTTCCGCGACTGGCGCATGTACCTGGACGAGATGATCGTGACGGTGCAGATCGCGGTGTGGGGCACATTCCTGGCCATCGTCGTGGCGGTGCCGCTGGGGCTGCTGTGCTCGTCGAACATGGTGCCCGCGTGGGTCTACCAGCCAATGCGCCGCCTGATGGACGCGTGCCGCGCCATCAACGAAATGGTGTTCGCGATGCTGTTCATCGTGGCCGTCGGCCTGGGGCCGTTCGCCGGCGTGCTGGCCTTGTGGGTACACACCACGGGCGTGCTGGCCAAGCTGTTTTCCGAAGCGGTCGAAGCCATCGACCCGCGTCCGGTCGAAGGCGTGCGCGCCACCGGCGCCAACGCACTGGAAGAAATCGTCTACGGCGTCATCCCGCAAGTGCTGCCGCTGTGGATCTCGTATTCGCTGTACCGCTTTGAATCCAACGTGCGGTCGGCGTCCGTCGTCGGCATCGTGGGCGCGGGCGGCATCGGCACCGTCCTGTGGGAAATCATCCGCAGCTTCCGCTACGCCGAAACCTGCGCAGTGATGATCATCATCGTCGCGTTCGTGATCGTGATCGACATGCTGTCGTCAAGGATTCGGCGGGCGTTGATTTAGCAATGCGGAGTGGGGGCCTGTTTGTGCAGGCGGCCCAACTGACTTACGCCTGCCGCAACGCCAGAAACGCCGGCAGCGCCAGCAGCGCCGCCAGTCTTGCGTTGTCAACATCAGCCTCGGACACTTGCGCGCGCGTCATCAGGAAGTTCACCGTGCCCAGGCAGGTGTCCCCGTAGACGACGGGCACGTTGATCACCGATTGCAAACCAAGCTCGCGGATGGCGTCGTGGTCGTTGAAGAATTCGCGGATGGCGTCGACGCCTTCGCCCACGAACACGCGTTGCTCCAGCAACACATGGCGGCCCCAGGGGGTGCCGTTTTTGTCTTTGCTGCCGCCGGGCGGGTAAGCCTTGGGGTTGGAGCTGTACAGGCGCACGACGCGCATGGCGTCGGCGTCGTAGCGGTTGACGGTGCACAGCGTGTGTTCAAGCGAGGCGCGGGCGTAGGCGTCGATCGCCGCGAACGCCGCCGTGGCGTCGGCGGCGGCGTACGCCAGCGCGACCGCGTGCACGCCGGCCAAGGCTGGCGTGACGGAAGTCGGTTGCGATGTCATTCGGCGGTAATTCCCAATTCCTTGATCAGCTTGCCGTACTTGTCGGCGTCGCGCGTCAGGATCTGGCCGAATTGTTCCGGCGTGGTCTCCGTCAGCAGCACGCCCATGTCGCCCATTTTCTTGATGACGTCGGGACGCTTCAGAATCAGGTTGATTTCGCGGTTCAGGCGGGCGGTCAGTTCAGGCGGCATGCCGGCGGGGCCAAACGCGCCGTACCAAACCGACAGCTCGTAGCCCGGCAGCGTTTCGGCTACCGTCGGCACGTCGGGCATGAGTGGCGAGCGCTTTTCTTCGGTGACGGCCAGCAGCTTCAGTTTGCCCGTCTGCACGTGCGGCAGGGTTTGCGTACCGGCGCTGAACAGCACTTGCGTGCGGCCCGCCACCGTGTCCAGCACCGCAGGCGCGCCGCCACGATACGGGATGTGCATCATCTTCACGCCAGCGGCTTTTTCGAACAGCGCGGCGCTCAGGTGGTTGGTCGAACCCTGGCCGGCGGACGCGTACGCCACGGTGTCCGGGTGCGCTTTCAGGTAGTCGACGAATTCCTTCACGTTGGTGGCCGGCACCGACGGATGCACCACCATCGTGTTGGTGACCAACGCCAATTCGGCGATGGGCGTGAAGTCCTTCACGCCGTCAAACGGCATGTTGGAATACAGCGCCTGGTTCATCGTGTGCGTGCTCATCGAGCCGACCAGCAGCGTGTAGCCATCGGGCTTGGCGCGCGCGACGAAGGCGGTGCCGATGTTGCCCGATGCGCCCGAACGGTTTTCCACGATGACGGGCTGGCCGAGCGATTGGGTCAGCCCTTCGGACAGCACGCGCGCCAGGATGTCGGTGGACCCGCCTGCCGCCCACGGCACGATCAGCGTGATGGGCTTTTCAGGCCAGGCGGCCTGCGACACCGCGGGTGCGGCCAGGGCCAGGCCCAGCGCGCACGCGCGCAGCAGTCGTTTGAATTGCACTTTCATGATGTTTACCCCTTGTGTCAGTGCCGGTCTGGACGCCGGCTGGAAAGAAAATAGATGCGTGTTCGTTGTGTGGCTATCGGCCAACGGCGTAACCCTGCATGCCGCGCGGGTTGGCGCCGGCGCGCAGCAGCAGGCCGCCGCCCGCCCCGGGTTCGCGTGTGCAGGCGCTGATGCGTCCTTCGGACCACGCGGGGCCGACCTTGACGTCGTGGCCGGCGGCGCGCAGCGCTTCAATGGTGGCCTCGGGCAATCGTGATTCCACCGTCAGACGGTTCAGCGTTTGCGTGCGCGGCCAGAACGAACCGGGGAAGTGGTCGATGTGCCAGGACGGCGCATCGATGGCCTCTTGCAGATTCATGCCCATGGCGTGGCGCAGGAAAAAGGCAACCGTCCATTGATCCTGCTGATCGCCGCCCGGCGTGCCAAACGCCATATAAGGCTGGCCGTCGCGCAGCACCAGGCCCGGCGACAGCGTCGTGCACGGGCGCTTGCCCGGTTGCAGCTGGCCGGCGACGCCGTCGTCCAGCCACGTCATCTGCAAACGGGTCGTCAGCGGAAAGCCCAGCCCCGGCACGACCGGGCTGGACGACAGCCAGCCGCCCGACGGCGTGGCCGCCACCATGTTGCCGTCGCGGTCGATGACGTCGATCTGGCAGGTGTCGCCCACGAAGATTTCGCGTGCGGCCCATTCGGCCACGGGCGGCAAGGCGGCAAACGTCGGCTCGCCCACGCCAAAGCGCGTGTCGGAGGCGGCCAGTGTGCGGTCGGCAGCGGCCAGGTCGGGCAGGCGCGGCGCCACGCCTGCCGGGCTGCCCGGTTGCAAGGTGGCAGACGCGGTGCCAAGAATGCTGGCGGCGCGCGTCTTGGCGTAGGCATCGCTCAGCAAGGCAGCCAGCGGCACCTGCACAAAATCGGGGTCGCCATACCAGGCGGCGCGATCGGCGAACGCCAGCTTGGCGGCTTCGGCGATGCGGTGCACGAATTCGGGCGAGGTCGGGTCCAGGCCATCCACACCCAGATGCCGCAGCATGGCCAGCTGCTGTAAATGCACTGGCCCTTGCGACCACACGCCGCATTTGGCCACCGTGTAGCGGCCGTATTGCGTGGTAACGGGTTCGTCATACGTGGCGCGCCAATCGGCCATGTCCGACTTGCGCAGCAGGCCGCGATTGCGTTGGCCGGTGGTGTCGCGCACGGCTTCGTGGGTGTAGAAGGCGTCGATCTTGTCGGCAACAAATCCGCGATACCAGCAGGCCAGCGCGGCGTCGATGCGGCCCACGCGGTCGCTGCTGGCCGCATGCGCTTCGTCCAGGATGCGGGCGTAGGTGGCGGCGATGGCGGGCGTGCGGAACAAGGCGTCGGGCGCGGGCACGCGGCCATCGGGCAGCCAGACATCGCGCGAGCTCGTCCATTCGTCGCGGAACAAGGCCTGCACGGCAAGAATGGCTTGCGACACGCGCGGCACCAGCGGAAAGCCGTTCTGCGCATAGTCGATGGCGGGCTGCAGCACATCGGCCAATTCCCAGGTGCCGTAGTCGCGCAGCAGGGTCAGCCACGCGCCGAACGCACCCGGCACGGTAGCGGGCAGCAGCCCGATGCCCGGCACCAGCTCCACGCCCAGCCCACGAAAGTAAGCGGGCGTGGCCAGCGCGGGCGCGGGGCCTTGGCCGCACAGCGCGCGCATGCGCTTTTCGTTTTCGCTCCAGAACAGAATGGGCACTTCGCCGCCCGGGCCGTTCAGGTGCGGCTCCACAATCTGCAAGGTGAAGCCGCCCGCCACGGCCGCGTCGTACGCATTGCCGCCGCGCTCCAGCACGCCCATCGCCACTTGCGAGGCGAGCCAGTGCGTGGACGAGACCACGCCGAAGGTGCCGCGGATTTCAGGGCGGGTGGTGAACGACGGAGATGCGGGTGAAGGTGCGGATGCGCTCATGGTCGACGGGGCCGGCAGCGGTTGGGAATGCCTGAAGTATAGGATCGTGAAATAACTGGATTCATATTTATTGGCATAATTCGATAACCGTATAGTTATAGAGAAAACCGTGAGCTGGGATGCCGCCCGTTTGGCCAACCGCCTGAAGCACCGCCATCTGGCGCTGCTGATCAACATCGCCGCGCATGGCTCGTTGACCCGTGTGGCCGCCGCCACCGGCATCAGCCAGCCCGCCGTCACCAAGGCGCTGGCCGAGCTTGAAGACATCTTCGGCGGCCCGCTGTTCGTGCGCAGCGGCCGCGGCCTGCTGCCCACGCCATTGGGCGATCTGGCGCTGGTGCGCGCGCGGCACATGCAAAGCGATCTGGACTTGTGGGCGCGCGAAGTTGAAGCGCTGCATGCGGGCCATTCCGCGCACCTGAACGTGGGCGTGGTGCCCTACGTGTCCAGCGCCTTGTTGACGGCGGCCATCAGCCGGCTGCATCAGCGCTATGGCGTCACGCTGACGCTGCACCGCGCCACCACCGATCATCTGGTGCCCATGCTGCGCCGGCACGAGCTGGATTGCGTCATCAGCCGCGCGACGTCCACGGTGATGCTGGACGACCTGATCCACCGCGTGCTGTACCGTCAACGGCCGCGGCTGATTGCGCATAGCCGGCTGGCGCAGCGGCTTGCGCGCCGCAAGCCCGACTGGGCGGCGGTGGCGGCAATGAACTGGGTATTGCCGGCGGCGAATACGCCTACGCGTCAATTGATCATCGAACACTTCATCCGCGCGGGGCTGCGTGCGCCGTCCCCCGTGCTTGAGGCCTATTCCACCGATGTGATCGAGGGCATGCTGACGATGAATGAATCGCTGATGTCGGTGGTGCCCGAAGACATCGCGCGCGAACTTTGCCAGCGCGGCAAGCTGGGCATGCTGCCCTGGGACTTCGGCTGGGAGCTGCCGCCGATCAATCTGATCCGCCGCAAGCGGGACCAGGTGCTGGCGGCGGAAGAACGCTTTTCCGAAATTCTTTCGGAATTGTGTGGCGATGGCGCGCTGCCGGAAGGGGCGGTGGCCAGTGCGGCGGGTAACGCGGTGTCGACCCCGCGCGGTTAGCAAGCCAGCCGTAGCAAGCCGGCCGTAGTCAGCCAGGCGTAGCAAGCCAGCCGTAGTCAGCCAGGCGTAGCAAGCCAGCCGTAGTCAGCCAGCCGTAGTCAGCCAGCCATAGTCAGCCAGCCATAGTCAGCCAGCCATAGTCAGCCAAACTTAGCGCGCCAGCATGTCCCGCGCGATCCCCAGCAGCGTCGCGGCCGCCGCTTCCGGCTCGGCGTCATTGCTGATCCGCTTCAACGCGCAGCTCTGCGGCACCGCGAACGCCTGCGTCGCGCGCGACAAGCGTTGCACGATCTGCTCGGCGCTTTCTCGTCCGCGTCCCGCCAGCCGTTCGGCAAGCCTTGCGGGGTCGACCGTGATTTCCACCGCCGTCATCGCCGGGTAGCGCGCATGCGCCTGTTCCAGGTGTTCACGCGACCCATTCACAATCACCGCCGCGCCATACGCCAGCCAGGTGTCGATCTCGATACCGATGCCGTAATGCAAGCCGTGGCTCGCCCAGCGCAGGGCGAAGCATCCCAGCGCGGCGCGGCGCGCGAATTCTTCGGTGGACAGACGCAGCGCATCTTCGGTGCCGCCGCTGTCACGCGTGATGTAGCGGTGCGCCACCAGCACCGGCTCGTCATCCGTCAGATGCGCGCGCAACAGACGCAGCAAGGTGTCCTTGCCGCTGCCTGATGCGCCCATCAAGTAGATCAGCCGCGCGCCGCTGGCGGGCGGCGTGACGAATGTGGGCAAGGGGGCAGCAGATGGGGATGGAACCGGGGCAGCAGATGGGGCTGGAACCAGGGCAGGAGATGGGTCAGGAAGTGTCATGGCGCCGCGGGCCCTTGCAGATAGTCCGCCCCGATCGCATCCGTATGCGCGCCATCGAAATGGTAGTGGCGCGCCGCGACAAAATCCGCGCCGGGCGTGGCCTGCACATACACGCTGACGCCCGGCACCGCCATGCGCTGGCCGCGCAAGGGGTCGGCAAAGGCCGCGACGCGGCGTTGCGCCTGTTCCAGCGCATCACCGCTGAGCTTTCCCGTCAGCGTGATGTGGAACGTGTAGGTGTCGAAGGCGTAGGGGTAGCCCCAGCGCGCCAGCATGGCCTGCTGTTCGGGCGATAGCCATTGCGGCTGGCGGCGTGCGGTTTCCTCAGGCGTGGGCGGAGCGCGCAAGTCATCGAGCTGCTGCACGGCCGCATTGGCCAGCGCCTGGATGTGGGCTTGCCCTTGGGCGTCATCTTCGGCGATGCACCACGCGAGAAAACCGCGCAGCGTTTCGCATTCCAGCGCGACATCAAATGCTTGGTTGGATCGGGCGAGTTCGCGTGCGGCGGCGTCCACGGCTTGCGGCGTGGCGCCCGTGCGCAAGCGAAATGGCGCCTTCAAGGTGGCATGCAGGCCGTAGTGACGCGGCGCCTGCGTCCAGGCTGGCGGCGTGTCCAACTGGCCCGGCAACGACGGCAGGGCCAGGCCGGTGTCGGCGCAACGGCCGAGCCAGCGGCTGCCATGTTCGCGCCACGGGCCGGTGGGCGCCAGGTACAGGGCGTAGCGATGGGCAAGCGGCATGGTCAGGCCGCCATGCGGTGGCTGTGGTCGTCGCCGAATGCGCGCGTGGCGTAGCGCAGTTCGCCGCCGACAATCGCGGCCACCACGCGGGGCAGCCCGGCAATATGGTCGTCTACGACAATGGCGTCGGCAATCAGCCCCGGCGTCAGCGCGCCACGGTCTTTCAAGCCCGCGGCGCGTGCCGGATTCATCGACACCAGATTCCACGCTTGCGCCAGCGGCAGCACGCCGTCCTGCACCAGCCGCATCACGGCAGCCAGCGGGGCAGGGTAGTAGTAGTCGGACGTGAGGATGTCGCATAAGCCGTCGCGCACCATCTCGGTGGCGCTGGGCGCACCCGTGTGGCTGCCGCCGCGCACGACGTTGGGCGCACCGAACACCACGGAGTTGCCCAGGTCGCGCGCCACGCACGCGGCGTCGCGGGTCAGCGGAAACTCCGCCACGCCGCAGCCCAGCTGATGGTAGTAACGGCGCGTGGCGGCGTCGGGGTCGTCGTGCGAGGCCACCTTCAAACCGGCGGCTTGCGCACACAGGGTCAGCTCGCGCATGGCGTCGGCCACGGAATCCGCGGCAGACATCGCCGCGCGGATGCGCTCCTGGAAGGTGTCCAGATCGCATTCGGCGCGGTTGGCGTATTGCATCAGCTTGCGGTCGTCACCCAGGCGGCGCGCCATGCTGGGCAGGTGGTCGTTCAAGGCCAGAAAGCGCACGCGGCCATCGCGTATCCACTGTTGAGCCAAATCCACGCCGCCCACGTGGTGCGTTTCGAACCGCAGATGCACGTAGTGGCGCGCGCCCATCATGAGCTTCATGCGGTCCAGCGCGTCGAACATGCGTTCGGCATAGGCTTCGCCGCGCAAGCCGCCTTCCCAAGACAGGGTGACGCCGTGGAATTCGGTGGTGATGCCGTTGGCGAGTAATTGGCGGTCGACGTCGAACAGCGCGCTGTCATACGGAAAGGTGACACTGGGACGAGGCATGATGGCGCGTTCGAAGGCGTCGCCATGCAGGTCAACAATGCCGGGCAAAACCAGCAGGTTGTCCGCGTCGAACCAGGGTGCGCCCCGGGCGGGCGCGGGCCCGCCGTCAGCGATCAGCTCGCCTTGAAAGCGCAGGCTGGCTTGTTCGACGCCGCGCGGCGTCAGGATGCGTTGGCCTGTGACACCGGCCAGGGGCGAGGGGGCGTGTGAGTTCATAGCGTGACGTTATCGACGTTGCATGACAACCAGATGTCTAGATGAGTAGAGTTGCTTTCAATTTCAGTTTCAGCCGCCGCCGTGACGCCACGGGCGGCGGCGGCCATGCCGTTCAGCTGTCGTCCGCCACCATCAACTGCACCAGATCGCCCACAAAGCGGGTGATGCTGTATTGCAGCGGCGCGCCGTCCTGGTCCACGTTCAGCGCTTCCACCTGAAGAATCGGGCGCGTCTTGGGCTGGCCCAGCAGACGCGCGATTTCAGGCGAGGGCAGGGTGGCGGTAATGCGCGACCACTTGCGCGTGTAGTCGCCAATGCCGTAGTGCGCGTACACCTTCGACACCGAACGCAACGCGGTCAGGCGGTCGGCAAAATCCGGAAAGCGCTTTTCGTCAAAGAAATGTTCTGAAGCGCTGATCGGCCGGTTCTCGGCCTTGCCCACGATCTGCACGCGCAAGAGCGGCGCGGTGCGCGTCAGCCCCAGGTGCTTGGCGATGTCGGCGGCGCGCAAGGTCTGGCTGCCCATTGATTCCACATGGCCCAGCACGCCCTGGCTGCGCAGGTTCTCGGAAAAGCGCGTGCGCTTGCCGATGGCGTAATCAATGGCATGTTCCTGCACGAAGGTGCCGCGGCCCTGTTCGATCCGGACCAGGCCGCTTTGCTCCAGCTCGCCCATGGCGCGCCGGATGGTGTGGCGGTTGACGGAAAACTTGGCGGCCAGCTCCGGCTCGGACGGCAGCTGTTCGCCCGCCATGTAGAGCTTGTTGCGGATGTCGTCCGCCAGGGACTCGCCAATTTGCCGCCAGACGGCGATGCCGGAACCTCGTTCAACCATAGGGGTGCGCTCGTGCTGTCACAACAGCTTCATGAAGAATGGCTGTGATTGTGCACCATGCGGCCCCCGCCGGATAGGCGGTGTACGGATGCCGCAACTGTCATCAAAAATTCACGCCAGCCTGTTGAACTTCGAATTGCCAGCGATCATACTTCATCCAGTCGTCTAGACGTGTAGAGGAAATAATGGATCACTCACAAGCAGGACAGGAAGCGGCCAACGCCCAGCGCGCCGCCTGGATGCGCGTGTTGTCGCTGGCCAGCCCGGCTGCGCTGGAAGGCGCGTTCAGCGCCTTGGGGCAACTGCCTGGCCACCAGACGTTGCGGCCGGCGCAGACCGGCATGGCCATGGTGCGGGCGCGCAGCGGCGGCACGGGCGCGCGCTTCAACCTGGGCGAAATGACCGTGACACGTTGCGCCGTCACGCTCGATGGCGGCGTGGTGGGCGTGGCCTATGTGCAGGGGCGGTCGCTGCGCCACGCCGAGCAGGCGGCGGTGGCCGACGCGCTGCTGCAACTGCCTGATTGGCACGACACGGTACAGACGCAACTGATACAGCCGCTGGCCCGCGAGCACGCGGACAAGGTCGAACGCCAGGCGCGCGTTGCGGCGCAGACCAAGGTGGAATTCTTCACGATGGTGCGAGGCGAGGACTGACATGCAAGCACAAGCTTTCACTGCCCCGGCCGCCAGCCGTGGTCTGCTCCCCGGGTTCGCTGACCCCGTGCGCGATGCGCAAACCACCTTTCGCAGCGCCTTGCAAGCCTTGGCGCACCCCGGCCGTATCCAGGAAATTACCGCTGACAGCGGCGTGCCGGAAGGCTTGTCGCCCGCGATGACGGCGCTGCTGCTGACGCTGGTGGATGTGGACACGCCGCTGTGGCTGCCGCGCACCGTGCACGCCGATGTGCTGGCCTTTCTGCGTTTTCATTGCGCCTGCCCCTTCGTGCCGTCGCCCGCGCTGGCGCGCTTTGCGGCGGTGCCGGCGGGCTGCGAAGCCCCGGCCCTGTCGGCGTGCCATCCCGGTGACCCGGCCTATCCCGACCTGTCCACGACCTTGCTGATCGACGTGACATCGCTGTCGGCGGGCGACGCAGTCAGCCTTACCGGCCCCGGTATCCAGACGCGGCAGACGCTATCGGTGGCGGGCCTGCCCGACGGCTTCTGGCGCGAATGGCGCTTGAATCATCAACGGTTTCCGCTGGGCGTGGACGTGTTCCTGACGCAAGACCGGCGGATGTGTGGATTGCCGCGCACCACGCGCGTGGAGAACTGACATGTATGTGGCCGTCAAAGGGGGCGAACGCGCCATCCTGAATTCCTACCGCATGCTGGACGACTATCGGCGCGGCGACCGCGAGGTGCCTGAGCTAAGCCTGGACCAGATTCGTGAACAGATGCCGCTGGCGGTATCGCGCGTGATGGCCGAGGGCTCGCTCTACGATCCGCAACTGGCGTCGCTGGCGTTGAAGCAGGCGGCGGGCGATGTGATCGAAGCGGTGTTTTTGCTGCGCGCCTATCGCACGACCTTGTCGCGCTACGGCTATACGCAGCCGATCGACACGGGCGCCATGCGTTTGCAGCGCCGCATCTCGTCCACGTTCAAGGACGTGCCGGGTGGCCAGATTCTGGGCCCCACCTATGACTACACCCAGCGCCTGCTGGACTTCACGCTGGAAGCGCAGCGCGAGGCCGATGCCTTGCCTGCGGGCGACGACGCGCTGGACAGCAGCATGCCGCGCGTGACCGACCTGCTGGCGCACGATGAGCTGATCGACGCCGAGCCCGTGCCGGAAGGCGACCCCGAACCCTTCGACCTGACCCGTCAGCCGCTGGACTTTCCGGCAAGCCGCGCCGCCCGCTTGCAGAACCTGGCGCGCGCCGATGAAGGCTTCTTGTTGTCGATGGGGTATTCCACGCAGCGCGGCTACGGCAACACGCACCCGTTCGCGGCCGAAATCCGCTACGGCGCGCTGGAAGTCGAGATGCATATCGAAGAGCTTGGCTTCACCGTCACCGTGGGCGAAATCGACATCACCGAATGCCAGATGGTCAGCCAGTTTGCCGGCAACGCCGCCGAAGGCCCGAAGTTCACACGCGGCTACGGCCTGACGTTTGGCTACGGCGAACGCAAGGCCATGTCGATGGCGCTGGTAGACCGCGCACTGAAAGCCAAAGACCTGGGCGAACGCGCCGACTCGCCCGCCAACGACCACGAGTTCGTGCTGTATCACAGCGACAACGTCGAGGCCTCGGGCTTTGTGCAGCACTTGAAGCTGCCGCATTACGTGGACTTCCAGGCCAATCTGGAACTGCTGCGCCGCCTGCGCGCCGACCGCCGCGCGCCGCAGGACGCAATTAACGATCTGATGGACGAGGCGGTTTCCTCATGAACGCACCCCACGCAACGGTCGAACGCGACGACCACTACAACTTCGCGTATCTGGATGAATCCACCAAGCGCATGCTGCGCCGCGCGCTGCTGAAGGCGGTGGCAATCCCCGGCTATCAAGTGCCATTCGGCAGCCGCGAAATGCCGCTGCCCTATGGCTGGGGCACGGGCGGCATTCAGGTCACCGCGGCCATCATCGGGCAGGACGATGTGTTGAAGGTGATAGACCAAGGGTCTGACGACACCACCAACGCCATCAACATCCGCCGCTTCTTTGGCCGCGTGACGGGCGTGGCCACGACGGAATCCACGCCGGCTGCCACCATCGTGCAAACGCGCCATCGCATTCCTGAAACGCCGTTGCGCGAAGGGCAGGTGATGGTGTTCCAGGTGCCGATCCCTGAGCCGCTGCGCTGGCTGGAGCCCAGCGAAACCGAAACCCGCACGATGCACGCGCTGGCCGAGTATGGCGGCATGCATGTGAAGCTGTACGAAGACATTGCGCAGCACGGCCACATCGCCACGACGTATGACTACCCCGTCATCGTGAATGATCGCTACATGATGCGGCCGTCGCCGATTCCGAAGTTCGACAACCCCAAGCTGGACGGCAGCCCCGCGCTGATGCTGTTTGGCGCGGGCCGCGAAAAGCGCGTGTATGCGGTGCCGCCGTATACGCGGGTGAAGAGCCTGGATTTCGAAGACCACCCCTTCACGGTCGAAACGTGGTCCGAGTGCTGCGACCTGTGCGGGTCACGTGACAGCTATCTGGACGAAATCATTCTGGACGACGCCGGCACGCGCCGCTTCGTGTGCTCGGACACGGAGTACTGCAACGATCGCCAGGCCGATCAAGCGAATCAAGCCAAACCCGCCAATCCAGCCAAACCCGCCAATCCAGCCAAATCCTCCAATCCCGCCCACCCCGCAGGGCAACCCCACCCCGAGGCCGCAGCATGACATCCCACCCTTTGCTATCCGTGCGCAACATGACGCGCACGTGGGACGGCGTGCATGGTTGCCGCGACGTCAGCTTCGATCTTTACCCCGGTGAAGTGCTGTGCGTGGTGGGGGAGTCCGGCTCGGGCAAGAGCACCTTGCTGTCGGCCGTGTCGTACCAAACCCAGCCGGACGCGGGCAGCGTCTGGTACGACACCCGCGACCAGGGCTTCATCGACCTGGCCGCGCTGCAAGGCGCCCGGCTGCGGCTGCTGGCGCGCACCGATTGGGGCTTTGTGCGCCAGAACGCACGGGATGGGTTGCGCATGCAGGTCAGCGCGGGCGCGAATATCGCCGAACGCCTGATGGCCGTGGGCGAACGCCACTACGGCGAGCTGCGCGACGTGGCCGGCAACTGGCTGCAAAAGATGGAGATCGACGTGAGCCGGCTGGACGATACGCCGGTCTCGTTTTCCGGCGGCATGCAGCAGCGCTTGCAGATCGCCCGCAACCTTGTCACGCATCCGCGTCTGGTGTTCATGGACGAGCCCACGGCGTCGCTCGACGTGTCGGTGCAGGCGCGTCTGCTGGACCTGTTGCGTCAACTGGTGACGGACCTGGGCCTGGCCGCGATTGTCGTCACGCATGACCTGGCGGTGGCGCGTCTGCTGGCGCATCGCACCTTGGTGATGCGTGGCGGCGTCGTAGTGGAAAGCGGCCTGACCGACCAGATTCTTGACGACCCTCAACACCCCTACACCCAGTTGCTGGTGTCTTCCATTTTGCAGAGCTGACCATGCACGCAAGCACTCCCATGATCGAGGTGCGAGGCCTCGGAAAAATGTTCACGCTGCATAACCAGGGCGGCATCCGCCTGCCCGTGCTGGACGCGGTGGACTTCGACGCGGCGGCGGGCGACTGCCTGGTGCTGTCCGGGCCGTCTGGCACCGGCAAGAGCACCTTGCTGCGCTGCCTGTATGGCAACTATCTGGCCACCGAGGGCAGCATCCGCGTGCGTGCCCACGGCGATTGGGTCGAGCTGGTGGGGGCGCCCGAGCAGCGCATCCTGGCGCTGCGACGCGACGTGATCGGTTATGTCAGCCAGTTCCTGCGGGTCATTCCGCGCGTGTCGGCGCTGGACGTGGTGGCCGAACCGCTGCGCATGGCGGGGGTGGACGCGGAAGATGCGCGCAGCCAGGCGGGCGCGTTGTTGCAGCGGCTGAATGTGCCGTCGCGGCTGTGGGGGCTGGCGCCCGCCACGTTTTCGGGCGGCGAACAGCAGCGCGTGAATATCGCGCGCGGCTTCATCGCCCGCCACCCCATTCTGTTGCTGGACGAACCCACCGCGTCGCTGGACGCCGATAACCGGCGCGTAGTGATCGCGCTGATACACGAAGCGCTGGCCGCAGGCCGCTGCCTGCTGGGCATCTTCCACGATGCAGAAGTGCGCGACGCCGTCGCGACCCAAACCCTGGCGCTGCGCCCTCCGCAGCCCGCGACGGCCGACCTGGAGTGACCATGCAAAGCACTTATCTGACGAACGCCCGCGTGTTGATGCCTGACCGCGTCCTGGAAAACAGCGCGGTGCTGATCGACGACGGTTGCATCGTGGCCATCGACCCCGACGGCGCGCAGGCGGACCGCGTGATCGACCTGCAAGGCCAGACCCTGATGCCCGGCCTGATCGACCTGCATTGCGACGCCATCGAAAAAGAAGCCGAGCCGCGTTCGCGCGTGCTGTTTCCGCTGGACTTTGCGGTCGCCCAGGTGGACCGCCGCAACGCCGCAGCGGGCATCACCACGCCCTATCACGCGCTGTCGTTTGCGAACAATGAATGGGGCGTGCGCAACAACAAGACGGCGGCCGAAGTGGTGCGCACGTTGCGCGCGTTTCGTCAGCACAGCCTGGTGGACAACCGCGTGCATTGCCGCTACGAAGTCACCGACGAGACTTCGGTGGAGGTGCTCTGCGCCTTGATGGACGAGGGCGCGGTAGACCTGTTGTCGGTCATGGACCATTCGCCGGGGCAGGGGCAGTTCAAAACGCTGGAATCCTATCTGCAATACATGATGGGGAACCACGCGATGAGCCGCGAGCAGGCGGAAGAAGCCGCCAACGCCAAGACGCGTTCGAAAGACGGCGCGGTGACGCGGGTGGAGACCTTGCTGTCGCACGCGCAATCGCGCGGCATTCCCACAGCCAGCCACGATGACGACTCCATCCACCGCATCGCCACCATGCGCAATCTGGGCGTAGCGATGAGCGAATTCCCGATCACGCTGGATACCGCGCGTGCTGCGGTCTCTTGCGGGCTGCCGACGATTCTGGGCGCGCCCAATGTGTTGCGCGGGCAAAGCCAGAGCGGGTCGATGCGGGCCATTGACGCCATCCGCGCGGGCGTGGCCAGCTGCCTGTGTTCCGACTACCAGCCGTCCACGCTGATTGCCGCAGCATTCGCGGTGGCGGCGCAGACGGACCTGACGTGGCCGCAGGCGATTGCGCTTGTCACGGCAAACCCGGCCGACGCTTGCGGGTTGACGGATCGGGGCCGCATTGCGGTCGGCCAGCGGGCGGATCTGGTGGCGGTGGCGCAAGTGGGCGGCCTGCCGTTGGTCAGTCACACGTGGTCGGCGGGCCGGCTGGTATTCTCCACGCACTATCTGCCGGCGCGCACGCCGGCGGTAGCGATACGCGAGCCGCAGCGCGTGGCGGCCTGAATGCGCTTTTGCGCACGTCCCGTCCTTCCTGGAGAACCGCGATGCATCCGATCGTGACCGCCGTGGCGCTAAGCGCCACGCACACGTTCAGCAAGCCGATTGTGCCGATGATCATGTTGATTGAAGGCTTGGGTGTGGAGGGGGATGCCCATCTGGGCGTGACCGTCAAACACCGGTCCCGCGTGCGGGCCGACCCGACGCAGCCCAACCTGCGTCAAGTGCATCTGATTCAGGCAGAGTTGCATGACGAGTTGCAACTGGCCGGGTTCAACGTGGCCGAGGGCACGATGGGCGAAAACATCACCACGCGGGGTATTGATTTACTGGCCCTGCCGCGTGGGGCGCGGCTGCGCATCGGCGCCGATGCCGTGATCGAGATCACCGGCCTGCGCAACCCCTGCGTGCAACTGGACCATTATCAGAAAGGTCTGACGGCCGCGGTGCTGGGCCGCAACCCCGACGGCAGCCTGCAACGCCGGGCGGGCGTGATGGGAATCGTGATTGAAGGCGGGGCGGTCAGCCCGGGCGACACCATCCGCACCGATCTGCCCGCACTGCCGCATTGGCCGCTGGAACGCGTATAGGGGCAAAAACATCGCCAGCAGTCACAGACGGGCCGCCGCGCATCTGGTTAAATGGCGAAATGGCGTAACGGCCTAAGGCGCAGCCGACTCTTTCACGGCTCGCTATCCCATCTTCCGGAGCGCGCGATGGCACGATTCAATTTCACCCAAGACCCCGAAGAACCCGATCTGTGGGCGGCCGAAAACGTGCCTGCCGGCGATGGGCGTCCTCCCATTCACGTCATGATCCAGACGGATGGCGAAGAGCCCGATAGCGGCGCATCCAAGGTGGTCAAGGGCATCATCGACAATCTGGACGATCACATCCTGGCAGCGGCCGAGTTCCTGCTGGATAACTATTCGTACGAGCACTGCAAGAAGCTGGGCATCGAAGACGACCAGCTGCTGCAGGAAGAAACGGCGGAAGCCATGGCGGAAAAAGCCGTGCTGCGCGCGTTGTGGCTGTTCGACGAAGACGGCGACGGCTACGAACTGTGGTTCACGTTGCCCTGGGACCCGGTCCATACCTACGACGTCGAATTCGAAGACGGCGCACCGGTGTCCTGCTCGGTCAACGACTAAGCAAATCTGCCGCCACGCGGCATCGAGCTGGTCTTAACGGACCAGCTCGAATTTCGTCGCCAGGCTTTGCCCCAGCGACTCATCGTAGCGATAACGCAGCGTGATCGGGCGGCCCTTGCGGATCTGGCCGGGCGGCGTGTTGTCCAGCGACACATCAATCTCGCGGTCCACAAATTCGGTGCAATCGGTATCGGCGCGCGCGCCGTCCGGAATGTCGGCCGACTTGACCTTCAACTTGAACGTGGTTTGAGACAGCTCCGTGCCATCGGTGCGGTATTGACGCATCTGGACGGCAGGCGTGGAAGCCGTGCCGCTCAAGTCGCAGGAGATGCGCGTCCAGGCGTGGGCGGCAGGTGCGGCGGCCATCACGGCGATGGCCGCGAGAATGCCGCGCAGGGGGTGGGGTGTCATGGCATGCGGGTAGCACGTGGCGCTGGGGCGCGACGCGCCGGCGGGTGGCAACAGGGATTCCTATGTTGCTCCCGCCGCTGCGCGCCGGTCAAGCGTTGTCGCGGGCCTCGGCCACGTTCATTTGAGCGGCCGGGCTGGCCACTGCGGCCTGCTCATCCTGATTATTCTGGTCACCCTGGTCACCTTCCAGTTTGGCGATGACGGCGGTGGCCAGGCTGTTGCCCACCACGTTGGTGGCCGTGCGGCCCATGTCGAAGAACTGGTCGATGCCCATGATCAGCAGCAGGCCGGCTTCGGGCAGGTGGAACATCGGCAGGGTGGCGGCCACCACCACGAGCGAGGCGCGCGCCACACCGGCCATGCCCTTGCTGGTCACCATCAGCACCAGCAGCAGCGTGAGCTGCTGCGAGAAGCTCATCTCGATGTTGTAAGCCTGCGCGATGAACAGCACCGCGAACGACTGATACATCATCGAGCCGTCCAGGTTGAACGAGTAACCCAGCGGCAGCACAAAACCCGAGATGCGCTTGGACACGCCAAAGCGTTCCAGCGCTTCGATGGTCTTGGGGTATGCGGATTCGCTGCTGGCGGTAGAGAAGGCGAGCAGGGTGGGTTCCTTGATCAGCCCGCCCAAGCGGCGCGTGGACTTGCCCAGGAACAGGTAGCCGACGCCAAACAGAATGGCCCACAGCAGCGCCAGGCCCAGATAGAACTCCCCGATCAGCTTGCCGTAGCTGACCAGCACGCCCAGGCCTTCGGTAGTGATGGCGGCGGCCATGGCGGCGAACACGCCCAGCGGCGCAAAGCGCATCACGTAGTCGGTCACGCGGAACATGATCTTGGCCAGCTCGTCGATCATGTTGTAGATCGTGTTGTGGCCCTTGCTGCGAATGAACGACAGCGCCGCGCCGAAGAACAGCGAGAACACCAGAATCTGCAGGATCTCGTTGTTGGCCATCGCTTCGGCGATGCTCTTGGGGAACACGTGCGCAATGAAGGCCTTGAGCGTGAAGTCGCCCGTCTTCAGACCCGATGTGATGCCCGCGTCCGGAATCGCCAGGTTCATGTGCGCGCCGGGCTGGAAGATATTGACCAGCATCAGCCCAAGCAGCAGCGAGATTGCCGACGCAGAGATGAACCAGACCATGGCGCGCAGGCCGATGCGGCCCACAGCATTGGCGTCGCTCATGCTGGCCAGACCGGATACCAGCGTCGCGAACACCAGCGGGGCGATGATCATCTTGATCATGCGCAGGAAGATGTCTGTGATCAGGCTGAAGTACGACGCAATGTCTGCGGCATGTTTCGCGTCTTGCGCCGTCTTATTGCAGAGGTAGCCCACCAGGACGCCCAACACCATGGCGATGCCGATGTAACGCGTCAGCTTCTTTGTATTCATGATCAAAACGGAAACGAGGGACCTGTCGCTCGGCCCGCATTCGGGGCGCGGCCCGCCGGCATGGGGCGAGGCAGGACGGGGTCCGGTGAGACGGATATGCCAGGGGCCCCGAGAGCGCGGGTTTTCCCTTGGGGCGCGATGTTAACGCCGCAAACCTGACAGTTAGTTGTCAGCTTGGGGACGCATCGAGTGTTGATTCCCAGGGGGCCAGGGCGATGGGTTGGATACGTTTCGTATCAATATTCCGAGCTCCCCGAACCCTCGCCGCCCATGCCAGAATGGGCCCGCTCCGGCGCCTTCTGACGGCCAGGGGCGCACCGATAAGAACCGGCCCCGACCGGGGCGATAAATAGGAGACAAGGCAATGCCGAAACGTGAATTGTCCGTGCTGGCGTCCGGGTACACGTACCTGGAAGGGCTGCGGTGGCACGAAGACCGCCTGTGGGCGTCGGATTTCTATACCGAGCAGGTGATCGCCGTGGATCTGGCCGGCAAGGTCGAACAGATCTGCCGCGTGCCGCAGCAGCCTTCGGGCCTGGGCTGGCTGCCCGATGGCCGCTTGCTGATCTCATCCATGAAAGACCGCAAGGTGCTGCGCCGCGAGAAGGATGGCACGCTCGCCGTGCATGCCGACTTGTCAGCGCTGACGGGCGGCCCTATCAATGACATGGTGGTGGATGCCGAAGGCCGGGCCTATGTGGGCAATTTCGGCTTTGACCTGATGGCGGGCGAGCCGGTCGCGACGACCACGCTGGTGAAGGTGGACACGGACGGCGTGGCGCAAGTGGTGGCCGACGGGCTGTGCTTTCCCAACGGCTCGTTCATTACCCCCGACGGCAAGACGATGATCGTCAACGAAACCTTCGGCAACCGCATTTCCGAGTTCGACATCCTGGCCAACGGTGCGCTGGGCCCCCGGCGCGACTGGGCGAACTTCGGCGCCTTGCCCGACAGCGACGACTTGTCAGTGCTGATCGCGGCGTCGGCCATCGGCCCCGATGGCGGCGCGCTGGACGCGGAAGGCGCGGTGTGGGTGGCAGACGCCATCGGCAAACGAATCGTGCGGGTAGCGCGCGGCGGCCAGATTCTTGAGCAGATCGACACCGGCGAATTCGGCATCTTCGCCGCAGCGCTGGGTGGGCCGGATGGCTGCACATTGTTCATGGCCGCAGCACCGGACTTCATCGAAGCCAACCGCCGCGCCAAACCCGAAGGGCGCATTCTGATGACCCGGGTAGATGTGCCGCACGCCGGCCGGCCTTGATCGCGGGCGAGGGTCCAAACGGGGCCGTCGCCCCTTTGTCCATCCCTCGTCCGGGGGATGCGACCTAGCCGCCGAGCAGCGCGCCATCCTCTGAATGGACCGGATACGGCCGGTTGCAAGACCTTTCAGCGATTCCCCCGTAAAATCACCCCATTCAGCAGGACTTCAACCATCTTTCCATAGACAGTACTTAGGAGGACCACTCATGGCCCTAGTCTCCATGCGCCAGTTGCTCGACCACGCCGCCGAGAACGGCTACGGCATTCCGGCTTTCAACGTCAACAACCTGGAACAAGTCCAGGCCATCATGGAAGCCGCTGCGGAGACCGACAGCCCGGTGATCATGCAGGCGTCGGCCGGCGCGCGTAAGTACGCGGGCGAAGGCTTCCTGAAGCACCTGATCCAGGCCGCAGTGGAATCCTACCCGCACATCCCCGTCGTGATGCACCAGGATCACGGCCAGTCGCCCAAGGTCTGCCAAGGCGCCATCGACCTGGGATTCTCCAGCGTGATGATGGACGGTTCGCTGAAAGAAGACGGCAAGACCATCGCCGACTACGACTACAACGTCGAAGTCACCAAGAAAGTCGTGGACATCGCCCACAAGCTGGGCGTGACGGTTGAAGGCGAACTCGGCTGCCTGGGTTCCCTGGAAACCATGGAAGGCGACAAGGAAGACGGCCACGGCGCCGACGGCAAGCTGACGATGGACCAGCTGCTGACCGACCCGGAACAAGCCGCCGACTTCGTGCGCCGCACGCAGCTGGACGCCCTGGCGATCGCCATCGGCACCAGCCACGGCGCCTACAAGTTCACGCGCAAGCCCACGGGCGACATCCTGTCGATCTCCCGCATCAAGGAAATCCACGCCCGCCTGCCGAACACCCACCTGGTGATGCACGGCAGCTCCAGCGTGCCGCAGGAACTGCTGGCCGAGATCCGTGAATTCGGCGGCAACATGAAGGAAACCTACGGCGTGCCGGTCGAGGAAATCCAGGAAGCCATCAAGTACGGCGTGCGCAAGATCAATATCGACACCGATATCCGTCTGGCCATGACCGGCGCGATCCGCCGCTTCTTTGCCGAGAACCCGGAAAAGTTCGACCCGCGTGAATACCTGAAGCCCGCCCGCGCCGCCGCCCGCGCGATCTGTGTGGCTCGCTACACGGAATTCGGCACCGCCGGCAACGCCAGCAAGATCAAGGCGCTGCCGCTGACCGACATCGCCGCGCAATACGCGTCGGGCAAGCTGTCGCAAGTGGTGCAATAAGCTCTGCCGTGCGCCGTCCTCGGGGCGGCGCACGCAAGCAAAAGGGGCGGCCTCGCATGGGGCCGCCCCTTTTTTTATGCGGGCGCGATGCAGTCTGAATAGAGCTATGCAATGCAGTCTGAATAGAACTATTCGGTGCAGTCTGAATAGAATTATGCAGTGCAGTCTGAATAGCACTATCCCGCCGGCGAGTTCTTGGGAAAGTGCGGCACGTTGCGGTCCACGTGGTGCCAGGACGGCGCCGAGCTCGTCCACAGGCTGGCCTTGGCGTGGAAGGCTTCCGGGTCGTCCAGCGACCCCGCGCGCACCACTTCGTACCCCATGCCTTCCGAGCCGCCGAACAGCGGCGTGCCACAGGCGGCGCAGAAGCTGCGCATGACGGTGTGGCCGGAATCGCCCTTGTAGCGGTGCTCCTTGGCCTGGCCGCGCAGCATCGTGACCGAGCCGGCGGGGAAGATCAACGCATGGGCCGGGGCGCCGCCGCTGGAATACTGGCAGTCCCGGCAATGACAGGTGGCCGCGGTGATGGGCTCATCCGTGACGGCGTAACGGACGGCGCCGCACTGGCATCCCCCCGTCAGATGAACCTGCGCGTCGGCGTGGGACGGGCGTTTTTGGGATGCATCCTGCATACGACGTTGTCTCCTCCAGGGGTATTGAGGGGCGCCGTAACGCGGGTCGCGGTCGGCGCGCATGTTGGAACGCAGCCAGACTAACCTGCTGCCCGCCGCCCGGCAAGACGGGCTTATTTGCAGTAATCTATGCGCTTTGCACGACCCGCTTTCCAGCGCCCGGTCGGCTCTGAAGTTTCCAATTTCGTTCTACTTCCCGCCCTGGCGCTGCCCGAGGCGGGAATCTTCATTTTTGCCATAGGCCATTCCCGTGACTTCTGCTTTGCATCAATCCAGCATCAAGTCCTTGCCGCTGCTGGGCCGCGGTAAGGTGCGCGATATGTACGCGGTGGGCGACGACAAGTTGCTGATCGTCGCGTCGGATCGTATCTCCGCCTTCGACGTGATTCTTGACGATCCCATTCCCGGCAAGGGACAGGTGCTGACCGAGCTGACCGAATTCTGGTTGCAGAAGCTGGCCCACATCCTGCCGAACCACTCCACGGGCGTGAAGCCCGAAGACGTGGTGGCTCCCGACGAAGTTGACCAGGTGCGCGGCCGCGCCGTCGTCGTCAAGCGCCTGAAGCCGATCCTGGTGGAAGCGGTTGCCCGCGGCTACCTGATCGGCTCCGGCTGGAAAGACTACCAATCCACCGGCGCCATCTGCGGCATCAAGCTGCCCGCCGGCCTGCAACAGGCCAGCCAGTTGCCCGAACCCATCTTCACGCCCGCCGCCAAGGCCGAATTCGGCATGCACGACGAGAACGTGGACTTCGCGCACGTGGTCAAGGAAGTCGGCCAGGAAATGGCCGAGCGCATCCGCGACGTGACGCTCAAGCTGTATGCCGAAGCCGCCAAGTTCGCCGCCACCAAGGGCATCATCATTGCCGACACCAAGTTCGAATTCGGCCTGGACGACAACGGCACGCTGCACTTGATGGACGAAGTGCTGACGCCCGATTCCTCGCGCTTCTGGCCGGCTGACGGCTATCGCGTGGGCATCAGCCCCCCGTCGTTCGACAAGCAGTTCGTGCGCGACTGGCTCGAAACCCAAACCTGGGACAAGACGCCGCCCGCACCGCGCCTGCCGCAGGACGTGCTGGAAAAGACCGCCGCCAAGTACCGCGAAGCGCTGGACCGCTTGGTCGCCTGACCTGGCAAGCTCTGCGCTGTCAAAAACCCGCTCCTGTGTTGAGCGGGTTTTTTTTCGTCGCTTGCCGGCGGTTCTTGCAGCCCGATCCGGCCCCGGCAATAGGGGGTTTTCGATAGGAAATATGTCGGATTGTTACGCTATACTCGTCGGTTGCCTTCGCAGGACGTCCGACGACAGGAGCCTTCCGCATGATCATGATGTTGCCTTTTCTGACCGGATTGGTCGCGGTGTGGTTTGGCGTGGCGGGTAAACGCCGCCCGTGCGTGACCTTCTGGGTGCTGACGTTGGTGATCTTCGCCGCCTGGTGCCAGCACCACATGACCAGCCCGCTGGCGCTGTCGCTGTAAGGGCCAAGCCATGATCTTCTCCCGCAATCCAGCGCGCGGCTCGCGCGTCTTGAACGGCCTGGCGCTGCTGGGCGTGACCGGCATTCTTGGCATGGCGTTTGCCTGGCAGATCGTCTATGACGAGTTGCCTTGCCCGCTTTGCCTGCTGCAACGCGTCGCCCTCATTCTGGCCGGCGTCGGCTTCCTCTTGAACATGCGCCTGGGGCCATCGCCCATGCACTACGCGATGAGCATCGCCGCATCGCTGGGCGGCATGGTCGCCTCTGGCCGGCAAGTCCTGCTGCACATGGCGCCGGGCGACCCGGGCTATGGCTCGCCCTTTCTGGGCATGCACTTCTATACCTGGGCGTTCATCGCATTCGCCGCCATCATCGTTTTCAGCATCCTGATGCAGACCGCCGACCGCAAATGGGGCGACAGCATGCTGAAAAAACCGGTGCCCATGCTGGGCGTGGTGGTCATGGCCCTGTTTTTCATCATGACCCTGGCCAACGTTGGCAGCACCACGCTGGAGTGCGGTTTCGGGCCTTGCCCGGACGATCCCACCACCTATCTGTGGCTGCCGTCTTCGGCCACGCCGTAGCCTGTCGCGCGCGCCGGGTAAAATACCGGGTTTCGCGGACACGTTCCGCGGTCCTTTGACATTCCGCGGGCGGGTTTCCGCGGTCTTACCTCTTTGACACCGGTTATGACAGCCAAGACTTCCGCAGCGGCAGAGGCCACCCCCGTGGTGGGCGTGATTATGGGATCTTCCAGCGATTGGGAGGTCATGAAGCACGCGGTCACCATGCTTGAGGACTTCGGCGTGGCCTTCGAGGCGCGCGTGATTTCCGCGCACCGCATGCCGCAGGACATGGCCGAGTACGGCGCTGCGGCCCACGACCGCGGCCTGCGCGGCATCATCGCCGGCGCCGGTGGCGCGGCCCACTTGCCGGGCATGATGGCGGCGCTGACCGAAGTGCCGGTGTTCGGCGTGCCGGTGCCTTCCAAATACCTGCGTGGCGAAGACTCGCTCTTGTCCATCGTGCAGATGCCCAAGGGCGTGCCGGTGGCCACCTTCGCCATCGGCGAAGCGGGCGCGGCCAACGCCGCGCTGCACCTGATCGCTACGCTGGCGGGCACCGATGCCGGTTTGCACAAGAAGCTGGTGGCCTTCCGCGCGCGCCAGACGCAAGCCGCGCGCGACATGAAGGTTCCGCCCGAGGCCTGATCCGTATGACTCAATCGACTTCCTTCATGATTGCTCCCGGCGGCTGGCTGGGTTTGCTGGGCGGCGGCCAACTGGGCCGCATGTTCTGCCACGCGGCGCAAAGCCTGGGCTACAAGGTTGCGGTGCTGGACCCGGCCGACGAATGCCCCGCCGGCATGGTGGCCGACCTGCACATTCAGGCCGCCTACGATGACGAAGCCGGCCTGGCCCGGCTGGCGCAGACCTGTCAAGCCGTCACCACCGAATTCGAGAACGTGCCTGCCGACAGCTTGCGCACGCTGGCCACGCGCTGCCGCGTGAGCCCGGCCGCTGACGCCGTGGCCATCGTGCAGGATCGCATCGCCGAAAAAACCTTCATTGCTTCGCAAGGCATTCCCGTTGCGCCGCACGCCGCCATCCGCAGCGAAGCCGATGTGCGCGCCGCATCCGACGCGCTGTTTCCCGGCATTCTGAAAGTGGCCCGTCTGGGTTACGACGGCAAGGGCCAGGCCCGCATCAACACGCGTGACGAAGCGCTGGCGGCGTTTGCTGAGTTCGGCGGCGTGGCGTGCGTGCTGGAAGCGCTGATGCCGCTGGATTATGAAATCTCGGTCGTGATTGCACGCGGTTTTGATGGTGCGACGGTGGTGTTTCCCGTTGCGCGCAACGTGCACCGCGATGGCATCCTGGCGGTGTCCACCGCGGCGCCCGTGGAATCGGACGCGGCCCATGCAGAACGGCAGGCCCGCGCCACCGATGCGGCAAAAGCCATCGCGCAAGGCCTGGGTTACCACGGCGTGATGTGCGTGGAATTCTTCGTGCTGAAGGACGGCAGCCTGATCGTCAACGAGATCGCGCCGCGTCCGCACAACAGCGGCCACTACACGATGAACGCCTGCGTCACCAGCCAGTTCGAGCAACAGGCGCGCGCCATGGCCGGCTTGCCGCTGGGCAGCGCCGCGTTGATGGCGCCGGCCGTCATGCTGAACATCCTGGGCGACATCTGGTATGCGTCCGAGTCCGCCACCACGCAGCGCGAACCCGATTGGGCCGCCGCGCTGGCGGTGCCCACGGCCAAGCTGCATCTGTACGGCAAGCGCGAGGCGCGCCGTGGCCGCAAGATGGGCCACATCACCATCGTGGCGCCCACGCTGGAACAAGCCCGTAGCGATGCCGCCCGCGTGGCGGCCGCGCTGGGCATGCAAGCCCCCGAGTAACCCGCGACGATCCTGATGTCTTCCTTGCCCCCGCCCGAGTCCGCCAACGCCGCGGAGATTGCCCGCGCCGCCCAACGCTTGCTGGACGGCGAGCTGGCCGCCTTTCCCACCGAGACCGTCTACGGTCTGGGTGCGGATGCGGAAAGCCCGCAGGCGGTGGCGAAGATCTACGCGGCCAAGGGCCGCCCGTCGAACCATCCCGTCATCGTGCACATCGCGCCTGATGGCGATGTGTCGTATTGGGCGTCGCAAGTGCCGCCCGAGGCGCGTCTGCTGATCGACGCGTTCTGGCCCGGTCCGTTGACGCTGATTCTGAAGCGCGCGCCGCATATCGTTGACACGGTAAGCGGCGGGCAAGACAGCATCGGCATCCGCTGCCCATCGCATCCGGTGGCGCAGGCGCTGCTGGCGGCGTTTGCTGCCGGCAAGCCGAACGGGCAGGGCGGCGTGGCTGCGCCATCCGCCAACAAGTTTGGCCAGGTGTCACCCACGCGGGCCGAGCACGTGAAGAGCGAATTCCCTGACGAAGTGGCTGCCGGCATGCCCGTGCTGGAAGGCGGCGCATCGGAAGTGGGTATCGAATCCACCATTCTGGATCTGTCGCGCCTGGATCGCGGCGCCGGCCCCGTGCTGCTGCGCCCGGGTCACATCAGCGCGGCGCAAATCGAAGCGGTGTTGGGCGTGCAGGTGTTTGCCCCGGACGCCGCCGCACCGCGCGCATCCGGCACGCTGAAAGCGCACTACGCGCCGCGCACACCGCTGGAGCTGGCCTCCGATGCGCGCCTGCAAGACGTGACCCAGGGCCGCAACCTGCCGGCAGGCAAGGTGGTGGTGGTGGCGTATGGGGACAAGCCTGCATCGTTGGACCCGCGCTTGCAATGGCATGCCGTGCTTGCGGACCCGGCGCGTTATGCGCAAGCCTTGTACGGCCTGCTGCGCGATCTGGACAAACAGGGTTATGCGCGCATCATCGTGCAAGCGCCGCCGGCAACAGACGAATGGCACGCGGTCAACGACCGCATCGGCCGCGCGGCCGCTGCGTTTACGTTGGATACGACGGATTTGTGATTGCAGGCTGGATGTCGCGCGGACCTGTCGTCGCGCGGCCCTATCGTCGCGTGGCCCTGTCGTTACGCACGGCAAGCCCTGCATCGCGCGTCACCCGCTGCATTCACGCCACCAAGAACTCTCCGATTCTCTCCACCGCTTGCCGCAACGGCGGCAAGAATTCATCCGTCAATCTCGTCAACGGCACCCTGGCCGCTTTGACGCTGACGTTCACCGCGCCGCAGGCTTTGCCGCTGGCTGAGCGCACGGGCACCGAAATCGCCCGCACATTCAATTCCAATTCCTGGTCGACGACCGCGTAGTCCTGCTCGCGGATACGTTCCAGTTCCACGCGCAGTTTCGCTTCGGTGATCAGCGTGAATTCCGTATAGGGCTGCAAATCGGTCGCGGCGAAGTAGCGCGCCAGCGCCGGCTCGGGCAATTGCGCCAGCAGCACACGGCCAATTGACGTGCAGTATGCGGGCAGGCGGCTGCCCAGCCCCATCGATGTGGCCAGCAGGCGGTTCACTTCGGAGCGCGCCAGGTACAGCATTTCATTGCCTTCCATGATGGCCAGCGCGCAGGTCTCGTTGACGGTGGCGCTTAACTCTTCCAGCACGGGCTGGGCCAGCGACACGAACGGCGTGGATGAGAAGTACGCGTACCCCAAACTCAAAATGCGTGGCGTCAGCACGAACAGCCGGCCGTGTTGCTCGGCAATGCCCAACAGCACCAGCGTATGCAGGCAGCGCTGCACCACCGCACGCGGCAGCCCGGCGCGCCGGCTCAGTTCGGCGGCGGTTTGCGGATGGCGGCGCGTGCCGAATGCGCGGATCACGTGCAGGCCGCGCGCCAAGGTCAGCATGTAATCGGGATCGCCACGGAACTGATCAGGATGATCCTCCGCGGCCAGCGGCGCGGCGTAGCCGGGCGGAGGCAGGTTGGGCAGCATCAGCGTGCGTGCAGCGGTGCGCCCGTGCGCGATTGCAGTTCGGATAGCGTCATGCCGTCGATCATATCCCGAACCACCAGGCCTTCTGGCGTGACGTCGATGACGGCAAGGTCCGTGTAGATGCGGTCCACCACGCCCGCGCCGGTCAGCGGATAGGTGCAGCGTTCAACGATCTTCGGATCGCCGTTCTTGCTGTTGTGCTCCATCATGATGAACACGCTGCGCGCGCCCACCGCCAGGTCCATCGCGCCGCCCACGGCCGGCGCTTCGCCGGGTTTGGCCAGCGACCAGTTGGCCAAATCGCCATTGGCCGCGACCTGCATGCCGCCCATTACGCAGATGTCCAGATGGCCGCCGCGCATCATCGCGAACGAATCCGCGTGATGAAAGTACGAGCCGCCGGTCAGCAAGGTCACGGGCTGCTTGCCGGCGTTGATGAGATCCAGATTGATGGCGTCGTCAGCAGGCGGCGGGCCCATGCCCAGGATGCCGTTTTCGCTGTGCAGCACGATCTCGCGGTCATCGGGCAGATGGGCCGCCACCAGCACCGGCATGCCGATGCCCAGGTTGACGTAGCTGCCATCGGGAATGTCCAGGGCCAGGCGGCGCGCCATGGCCTCGCGGGTCAGGGGTTGATACGCCCGAGGGCTGGAAGTCTGCGGGCGGGACGTCGGGGAAAGAGTCATGCGGATTCCTTCAGCTGGAGAAGGCGGCGTGGGCCACCTCGGTGATGCGCTTGACGAAAATGCCCGGCGTGACGATGGCTTCGGGCGGCAGCTCGCCCAGCTCGGCTTTGGCGCGCACCTGCACGATGGCGGTCTTGGCCGCCATGCACATGATGGGGCCGAAGTTGCGCGCGCTCTTGTGATAAGTCAGGTTGCCCCAGCGGTCGCCCTGGTCGGCTTTGACCAGCGCAAAATCACCATGCAGCGGCGTTTCAAACACGTGGCCGCGGCCGTTGATGATGCGGGTTTCTTTGCCTTGCGCCAGCTCGGTGCCGTAGGCGGTGGGCGTGAAGAAGCCACCCAGCCCGGCGCCCGCCGCGCGCAGCCGTTCGGCAATGGTGCCTTGCGGCACGCATTCCAGTTCGATGCCGCCGCGGCGGTAAAGGTCGTCGAACACCCAGGAGTGCGACGCCTTGGGAAACGAGCAGATCACCTTGCGCACGCGTCCGGCCTTGATCAGCGCGGCCAGCCCCGTTTCGTGATTGCCGGCGTTGTTGCTCACTACCGTGAGTTCGCGCGCGCCCTGGTCGATCAAGGCGTGGATGAGTTCGGTGGGCATGCCCGCACCGCCAAAGCCGCTGATCAGCACCGTGGCGCCGTCGTGGATATCTGCGACCGCGTCGTCGGGCGTGTCGATGAATTTATTGATCATGATGACTCCGAGGCGGCGCGACGCTGCTGCGGCATTCCGGCCGCGCCAGCGCCCGCCGCGCGTTCAATTCACGGTAATGCCCGCCTGCTTGATGATCTCGGCGTAGCGTGCCGAGTCGGTCTTCATCAGTTCTGCGAATTGCGCCGTCGTGCCGCCGACAGGCAGGAAGCCGGCATCCACGAACTTCTGCTTCACGTCGGGTTCCTTCACGATTTCACTGATCTCGCGCGCCATGCGTTCGATGATCGGCTTGGGCGTGCCGGCCGGCGCCATCAGACCGGCCCACGAGCCCGTCACGAAGCCGGGCATGCCGGCTTCTTCCATGGTGGGAATGCCGGGTTCGGTCGGCCAGCGCTCCTTGCCGGTGAACGCCAGCGCCTTCAGCCGGTTCTGCTTCACGTATTGCATCGGCACCAGGATCGGGTCGAACACCATGGAGACGCGTCCGCCCAGCAGGTCTGTCAGGATCGGCGCGCTGCCCTTGTAGGCCACGTGCGTCATCGTGAGCTTGTTCTGCAAGGCGAAGTCGGCGCCGGTCAGGTGCGCGCTGGAGCCATTGCCGCTGGAGGCGTAGGTCAGCTTGTCGGGGTGCTTGCGGCCATAGGCCACCAGATCGGCCACCGTTTTCACGGGCAGGTCTTCGGACACGAACAGGAACAGCGGCAGGTCGGCCATCTGCACCACCGGCGTCAGGTCGGCGGGCGCATAGTTGAGCTTGTACAGGTGGAAGTTGATGATGTAGGCCGGCAGGATGGACAGGAACGTGTAGCCATCGGGGTCCGACTTGGCGGCCATTGCCGACCCCACGCTGCTGTTCGCGCCGGGTTTGTTTTCAACGATGATCGTCTGCTTTAAGCGCGGCCCCAGCTTTTCCATCACGATGCGGGTCACGATGTCGGTAGACCCGCCCGGCGTATACGGCACGATGATCTTGATGGGTTTGGACGGCCAGTCATCGGCCGCATTAGCGGGGCCGGTGGGGCCGGCAACCATGCCGGCTACCGCCAGCGCGGACCACAACAAGGTTTTCAGGGCCAGACGGCGCGGGGCGGCGGCGTGGCGGCGAGGCTGCGGCGTGACTACACGTGCCATGGATTTGTCTCCTCCATGAATCGACCGAATATCGATGCGCGCCCGGGTTTTTTTTTGTGGCGCGCTCGGCGTTTTTTAAGATGTTGCGGCGGTGCCGCGCGGGGATGACGCCCATGCCGTATATCGGACATCGACGCGAAAAAAGTATGGCATGCAAGGCGGCGCACCAAGAGGTGAATCAGTCTGATTAAGTTCGATCACCGGACAAATGCCGTGCGCGTGCCAACTTGTCACGCCTCGGGTTTTCACTAGGCCGCATCGCGTTGTTCACGCCGTGGACATCGCTTAATCTGGCGAGCGGCCCAGCAAAACAGGGCCCCGGTTTTCAGCCGGCGCCGGCTTACAAGCCGCCCGGCCATCCCTTTCAGGAGAAGCAGCGATGAAGCGGTCTATCTTGTTTGCAGCCGGTGCCTTGGCCCTGGCTTGCGCGTCCCAGGCCGCCGTGGCCGGCCCCACGCTGGATGCGGTGAAGAAAAAAGGGTTCGTGCAGTGCGGCCTGACCGACGGCGTCTCCGGTTTCTCGGCCACCAACAGCAAGGGCGAATGGGAAGGCATGGACGTGGACATCTGCCGCGCCGTTGCCGCCGCCGTCTTCGGTGACGCAAGCAAATTCAAAGGCACCGCGCTGTCGACTCAGCAACGCTTCACCGCGCTGCAATCGGGCGAAGTGGACGTGCTGCTGCGCACCGTGACGCTGACGCAGACGCGCGATACCTCGTTGGGCCTGTCCGCCGTGGCGGCCAGCTTTTATGACGGCCAGGGCATTCTGGTGAACAAGAAGCTGGGCGTCAAAAGCGCCAAGGAACTGAACGGCGCCACGGTTTGCGTGCAGCCGGGCACCACCACCGAACTGAATCTGGCCGATTGGTTCCGTTCCAATAACATCGAATTCAAACCCGTCGTGATCGACAAGGTGACTGAAGTGGTCCGCGCCTTTGAGTCGGGCCGCTGCGACGCCTTCACGGACGACGCCTCGCAACTGGCCGCCGTGCGCGCGACGCAAGTCGCCAACCCGAACGACTTCGAAATTCTGCCCGAACGCTTCTCGAAGGAACCGCTGGGCCCCATGGTGCGCCAGGGCGACGAGAACTGGCTGGGCATCGTGCGCTGGACGCTGTTTGCGCTGCTGGAAGCCGAGGAATACGGCATCACGCAAAAGAACGTGGATGAGATGCTCAAGAGCAACAACCCCAACGTCTTGCGCATCCTGGGCGTGACGCCGGGCGCGGGCAAGAACATGGGCCTGGATGAAAAGTGGGCCTATAACGCCATCAAGGCCGTGGGCAACTACAGCGAAGTGTTCGAACGCAACGTCGGCAAAGACAGCAAGCTGGGCCTGCAACGCGGCACGAACGCGCTGTGGAATAAGGGCGGCGCGATGTATCCGTGGCCCATCCGCTGACCGGGCTGCCTTGACCGCCACCACGGCCCGCCCCACGCGGGCCGTTTTTATTGCATGATTCCGGCAGACGGAACACAGGCGGAATGGTTCCATGTCCGCAAGCTGAAATGGCTCTATCGCGATGCGGATACGCTACCTATCATGCATATCAGGCGGGCGCGCATGCGCCCGCATCGCCATTGAAAACGACTAGGGAAAATCATGAACGGCGCTGACAGTCTTTGCGATACCTTGCTGGCCAACGATGTGGACGTGTGCTTTGCCAACCCCGGCACGTCTGAAATGCACTTTGTCGCGGCCTTGGATCGCAAGCCCAAGATGCGTTGCGTGCTGGGTCTGTTCGAAGGTGTGGTGACGGGCGCGGCCGACGGTTACGCGCGCATGGCCGACAAGCCCGCCGCGACCTTGCTGCATCTGGGCCCCGGCCTGGGCAATGGCCTGGCCAATCTGCACAACGCCAAGCGCGCCCGCACGCCCATGGTCAACATTGTGGGCGACCACGCGACGTACCACGTGCAATACGACGCCCCGCTGACGAGCGACGTCGAAGGCGTGGCGCGCCCGATGTCGCACTGGGTCAAGCGCACGATGACGGCCGCCGCCGTTTCCGCCGATGCCGCCGAAGCCATCGGGGTCGCGCGCCAGTCGCCCGGCAACATCGCCACGCTGATCCTGCCTGCCGATACCGCCTGGACCGATCTGCCTGACACTGCCCCCGCGCCCGTGCAGGTGAAAGACGCGCCGCTGGCGCAGACCTCTGCCGAGGCCGTGCGCGCGGCCGCCGCCGCCATCCGCTCGGGTGAAGTCACCGTGCTGATGCTGGGCGGCGCGGCGCTGCGCGAGCGCGCGCTGAACGCCGCGGGCCGCATCGCGCGCGCCACCGGCGTGCGCCTGATGTCGGAAACGTCCAACCGCCGCATCGAACGCGGCGGCGCGCGCACGCCGGTTGACCGCCTGCCGTACCCCATCGACATGGCCGTGGCCAAGCTGAAAGACGTCAAGCATCTGGTGCTGGCGGGCGCGAAGGCCCCGGTCGGCTTCTTCGCGTACCCCGGCAAGCCCAGCCTGCTGGCCCCGCCGGACAGCAACCAGGTGGTGCTGGCCTCTGCTGAACAGGACTTGGCCCACGCGCTGGAATGGCTGGCGGATGAGCTTGGCATCGCCGCCGACGCGCCGCGCCTGGCCACGCCGGCCGCGGCCTATGAAGTGCCGTCGTCCGGCAAGCTGACGGGTGCCGCCGTGAACATTCTGGTCGCCCACACCTTGCCCGAACAGGCCATCGTGTGCGATGAGTCCATCACGCAAGGCCGTGAATTCCCGATCTACAGCGCCAGCAGCGCCCCGCACGATTGGCTGATGCTGACGGGCGGCGCCATCGGTATTGGCCTGCCCATGGCCACCGGCGCCGCTGTGGCGTGCCCCGACCGCAAGGTCATCACGTTGCAGGCGGACGGCAGCGGCATGTACACGCTGCAAGCCTTGTGGACGCAGGCGCGTGAAAACCTGAATTGCCTGACGGTGATTCTGGCCAACCGTTCCTATGCCACGCTGCACGGCGAAATGAAAAACGTGGGCGTGAAGGAACCGGGCCGCAACGCGCGCCGCATGCTCGACCTGGAAGAACCGTATCTGGACTGGACGCATCTGGCGCGCGGCATGGGCGTGGAGGCGGTCAGCGTGGATACGGTTGAAGGCTTTGCACGCGCACTGGCCGACGGCCTGAAGCGCCGTGGCCCGTTCCTGATCGAAGCGGTGATCTAAGGCGGGCGTGTTTCCCTACACGCCCAGATAGCGCGTCAGCTGTTCGGGTTGCCGGGCCAGCGACGCGCTATCGCCATCTTGCACGATCACGCCTTTTTCCATTACCAGGCAGCGGTCGGTGTGTTCCAGCACCGCGCGGTAATTGCGGTCCACGATCAGCGTGGACATCCCCGTTGTGCGAATCTGCCGAATGATCTTCCAGATCTCGGCCACGATCAGCGGGGCCAGCCCTTCGGTGGCTTCGTCAAGAATCAGCAGGTCGGGGTTGGTCATCAGCGCGCGGCCGATGGCCAGCATCTGTTGCTCGCCGCCCGACAGCTGTTGCCCGCCATGCCCCAGCCGTTCACGCAGGCGCGGAAACGTGTCCAGCACGCGCGCATACGTCCAGTCCTGCCCGCCGCGCACGCCGGGGCGCGCGGCCACTTGCAGGTTTTCGCGCACATTCAGGTTGGGGAAAATGCCGCGCCCCTCTGGCACGTAGGCCAAGCCCATGCGCGCTATCGTGTGCGGCTGCGCGCGCGTGCAATCGCGGCCGCTGACCCGCACCTGCCCCTGCGCGCTTTTCACTTGCCCCATCAGGCTGCGGATCAACGTCGTCTTGCCCATGCCATTGCGTCCGACGAGACCCACCGATTCACCCGGCGCGATGTGCATGTCCACGCCACGCAGCACATGGCTGGCGCCGTAGTACACATGCAGTCCGCCTGCTTCGATCAGTGCGTGCATGCTGCGGCTCCTTCGTGGGACGCGCCGGTGTCTTCGCCCAGGTAGGCGGTGCGCACGTCGGCATTGGCGCGGATGTCGGCGGGCGTGCCGCTGGCGATGGCGGTGCCGTTGACCATCACGGTGATGGTTTCGGCGATGCGAAAGACCGCATCCATATCGTGTTCCACCAACAGGATTGCGTGGCCCGCTTTCAAGGTTTGCAGCAGGTCCAGAATGCGGTCGGTTTCTTCGGGGCCCATGCCGGCCAAGGGTTCGTCCAGCAGCAGCACCTGCGGTTCGCCCGCCAGGCACATGGCGATTTCCAATTGGCGCTTGCGGCCATGCGGCAGCAGCCCGGCCAGCCGCGTGGCGTCGTCGGCCAGCCCCGTGCGTTCCAACGCATGGTGCGCCAATTCCGCGCTGCGCCGGCAATCGGATGCCGCGCGCCACCAATGCCAGAAGCGCTGCCGTCCAGCTTGTGCGGCCAGCCGGCAGTTTTCGAACACAGAAAGTTCGGGAAAGAGGGTAGAGCGTTGATAGCTGCGCCCCAGCCCTGCACGCGCGCGTTCGGGCTGGCGCCAGGCGGTGATGTCGCGCCCGCCCAGCATCACGTGCCCGCTGCTGGGCGCCAGTTCACCCGACAGGATGTTGATCAGCGTGGATTTTCCCGCACCGTTGGTGCCGATCACGGCATGCACCTGGCCGCGCGCCAAGCCCAGCGATACGCCGTTGACGGCGGTCAGGCCGCCAAAGCGCCGCGTGACATCGGCGGCGGCAAGCAAGACGTCAGACATGGGGCTCTCCTTGAATGGGCAGGCGGGTGGCGGCGGGGGCAGCGGGCAGGGGGGCGGCTGCCGCTGGCGTCGCGCGCGCGCCGGGGCTTTGCAACGTCCGACGCTGATGCCGCTGGCGCCATTGCGCCGGCAGGCCCGCAATGCCGTTGGGCAACAACGCCACCAGCGCAATGATGGCCAGCCCCAAGGGCAGATGCCAATGCCGCGCATAGTCGCCAAACAGCGCCTGCGACTGGAACAACTCCTGCATCAGCACCAGCGTCACCGTACCGATCACCGCGCCGCCCAGGCTGGCCATGCCGCCCAGAATCACCATCAGCAACACCAGGCCCGATTGCTCCCAAGCCAATAATTCCGGCGTGACAAAGCCGTCTTTCAGCGCGAACAGAAAGCCCGCCAAGCTGGCCAGCGTGGCGCCCACCACGTAGGCCGTCAGCTTGTAGGGATACGTCGAATACCCCGCTGCCCGCATGCGCTGTTCGTTGATGCGAATGCCCGCCAGCGCCGCGCCAAAGGGCGAACGCCGCAGCAGCGCCAGAAAGCCCCAGGTCAGCGCCAGGCAAGCCAGCACAAAGAAATAGAACGTGGTGGCGTTGCTTAAATCGAAGGGCATCCAGCCGCCCAAGGCGAGCTCGGGCCGGAAGTACAGATAGATGCCGTCGCTGCCGCCGCCGACTTTGGTGTCGTGGAAGACGTAGTACGCCATTTGCGCAAAGGCCAGCGTGACCATGATGAAGTACACGCCGCGCGTGCGCAGCGCCAGCGCGCCCGTCACCACGGCATAGGCGGCCGCCGCCAACAGCGCCGCGGGCAGCAGCCACCACAGGCTGGCCGCCTCGGATTCGGGCGACAACAATGCCGCCATATACGCCCCAATGCCGAAGAAGGCGGCGTGCCCCAGGCTGACGAGCCCCGCGCCGCCCACAAGCAATTGCAAGCTGAGCGCGAAGATGGCGTAGATCATGACCTTGATCGCCAGCCCGGTGTAGTAATCGCTGCCGCTCCAGGCAAACGCGGCCAGCGCCAGCAGCGTTGCAACGGGTAGAAGTTTCTGCATGGCTAGCCCTGTTTGAACAGCCCTTCGGGCTTGCAAAGAAGAATGAAGGCCATCAGCAGGTACACCAGCACGCCTGCCGCGGACGGGAACAGCACCTGTCCGAAGGTTTCCACAACGCCCACGAGCATCGCGGCCAGGAACGCGCCGCGAATCGAGCCGATGCCGCCGATCACCACCACCACGAAACAGATGATCAGCACGCCGTTGCCCATGCCCGGGTAGACGGACGACACGGGTGCGGCGATGGTGCCCGCCAGCGCGGCCAGCGCCACGCCGGCCGCGAACACCAGCCGGTACAGCTTGTTGACGTCGATACCGAGCGACCCGGTCATCTCGCGATTGCTGGCGCCCGCGCGCAGCATCATGCCCAGCCGCGTGCGCGTGATGACCCAATACAGCAGCAAGGCCACCGCGATGCCCACGGCCGAGATGAACAACCGATACACCGGATACGTCATCACCCCGCCCAGCGAAATGCTGCCTTGCAGCCACGCCGGCAGCGGCACGCCGTGCACGTCGTTGCCGACGAGGATGCTGCGCAGCTCTTCAAACACCAGGATCAGCCCGTACGTCATCAGCACTTGCTGCAAGTGGTTGCGGTGATACAGATAGCTGAAGAAGGCGGCTTCAAGAAAGTAGCCGAGCACCGCCGCCAGCGCGACGCACACGGCCAGCGTGGCGATGAAGCCGCCGCCCAGCCAGCGGTCAACTACCGGCCCGAGCGCAAACGCCATGTAGGCGCCGATCATGTAGAAGCTGCCATGGGCCAGGTTGATGATGCCCATGATGCCGAAGATCAGCGTGAGGCCGCTGGCCACCAGGAACAGCAGCAAGCCGTACTGGAATGCGTTCAGGCTTTGAATAAGCAGGATGCTGATGTCCATGGGGCCTCCCGTGGCGGACGTCGTGTCAGAGCTTGCAGCCGCGGGCCGGATCAGCCAGCTTCTTCACGGCAACTTCCACCACCTTGTTTTCCAGGCCGTCGACGCGGCGCAGGTAAATGTCCTGCACCGGGTTGCCCGCCGCCGACAGCGTGAAGGGGCCGCGCGGGCTGTCTACCGTGGCGCCGCGCATGGCGCTGCGGAAGTCGGCCTTCTTGGCGAAGTCGCCCTTCACGGCGGTCAGGCCCGACTGCATCAGCTGGGCCGCGTCATAGCCTTGCACGGCGTACACGTCAGGCTGCACGTTGTAGTTCTTGGCGTAGTCGGCGCGGAAGGCGTTGTCGCGCGGGGTGTTCAGGCCGTCGGCGTAATGCAGCGTGGTCAACAAGCCTTGCGCGGACGCGCCCTGGGCCTGCAAGGTGCCGTCGGTCAGGAAGCCTGAGCCGTAGAGCGGAATGGTCTTGTCCAGGCCCGCCGCGTGATAGTCCTGCACGAACTTCACTGCGCCGCCGCCGGCAAAGAAGGTGAACACCATGTCGGGTTTGGTGGCGGCGATCTCGGTCAGCAGCGACTGGAATTCCACGTTCGGAAACGGCAGGCTCAGTTCCTTCACGACTTTGCCGCCTGCCTTTTCGAAGCCTTCCTTGAAGCCGCCAATGGCCTCGTCGCCCGCCGCGTATTTCCAGGTGATGGTGACGGCGGTCTTGTGGCCCTTGGCGTAGGCGACGGGGCCCATGGCGTACGCGGGCTGCCAGTTGGTGAACGACGTGCGGAAGATGCCGGGGCCGCACAACGGGCCGGTGATGGCGTTGGCGCCCGCGTTGGTGACGATGAGCGTGGTGTCGCTGTCTTTCGCGGCCTTGGCCAGCGCCATCGCCACGCCCGAATGCACCGTGCCGATCAGCACGTCGACCTGATCGCGCTTGATCAGGCGGTTGGCGTTTTCGGCGGCCTTGGCGGGGTTGGATTCGTCATCCACCTTGAAGTATTCGATCTCGCGCCCGCCCAGCTTGCCGCCTTGTTCGGCCACGTACAGCTTGAAGCCGTTTTCAATGGCGGTGCCAAGCGCGGCGAAGGTGCCGCTATAGGGCAGCATGAAGCCGACTTTGATTTTGTCTGCGGCCTGCGCGCCGCTGGCGGCGAGCGTCAGGGCTGCGGCAATCGCAGCCCGGGTCAGGGCGTGGTTCATGGTTTGTCTCCGTGCTTGTTATGGGCTGGTCTGGGCGGATAGGCCCTGGCTCAGCCGGGTTTGTCCAACGCGCCGATGAAATCGGCAACGGCCTGGATAACAATGGCGGGCTGGTCCCGGTGCGGCGAATGGCGGCAGCCGGGAATTTCCAGCAGTGCGGTTTGCGGCGCATGGCGGCGTATGCCGCGTATCTGCGCAAGCGTTCCGTACTCGTCGTCCACGCCCTGAATCGCCAGCACGGGGCAGACGATGCGGGGCAGATAATCTTCGATGTTCCAGTGGCGGAAGTCAGGGTTCAGCCAGATGTCGTTCCAGCCCCAGAAGGCGGAATCCACGTCGGCGTGATAGCGGGCCAGGCGGCTGCGCAGGTCAGTGTTCAGATAGGCCTGCCGCGCAAGCTCGATGTTCGCTACCGTCTGCGCTTCAACAAAGATGTGCGGGGCCGCCACGACGATGCCGGCGACGGCATCCGGGTGCATGGCCGCGTACAGCAGCGCAATCGATCCGCCGTCGCTATGGCCGAACAGCACGGGCTTGTCTTGCCGCGCGTCGATGCCCAGTGCGGTGAACAGCGCGGGCAGCCCGTCGCGCGCGTCGCCGTGCATGAAGTCCACCGTCCATTTTTCCTGCGGCGGGCGTGGTGTGGACTGCCCGTAGCCATAGCGCGACACGACCAGCCCCCGGCAGCCGGCGGCCTCGCACACGTGCGCCGGAAAGTCCTTCCACATGGCAACCGAGCCCAGCCCTTCGTGCAGGAAGACGAGCAACGGCGCCTGCGCGCGATCGGGCGCAATCCACAGGCATTCCAGTCGGCGCGCCTGGCCGCCGATGACGACATCGGCCATGTCGGTGCGCGTCATCACATCGGACGTGTCTGTGCGCGTCATCACATCAGAGGTGTCTGCCGCGGAATTCATAGCGTCGACTCTTCCAGTTGACGCAGGCGGAAGCGTTGGATCTTGCCGGTGGCGGTCTTGGGCAGTTCTTCGGTGAAGTTGATCTGGCGCGGATACTTGAACGGCGCCAGATGCTGCTTCACATAGCTTTGCAGCGCCGCGCCGGTATTCGCATCGGGCTCGAAGCCCGGGCGCAGCACGACGTAGGCCTTCGTCTTCACCAGGCCGTCGTGGTCCGGCACGCCGATCACGGCGGCTTCCAGTACGGCTTCGTGCTGCACCAGAATGTTCTCAACTTCCACCGGCGACACGTACTGCCCGCTGACCTTGATCATGTCGTCGCTGCGGCCGGCATAGGTGTAGTAGCCGTCGGCGTCACAGGTGTATTTGTCGCCGCTCTTTAACCAGTCGCCCAGAAAACACTGGCGGGTTTTGTCGCGGTTGTTCCAGTACATGAGCGCGGCGCTGGGGCCTTTGATGTAGAGGTCGCCGATGGCGCCGGCCGCGACGGGTGCGCCGTTGTCATCGCGCAGCTGCACTTCGTAGCCGGGCACGGGCTTGCCGGTGGTGCCGTAGCGCAGCTGGCCGGTTTGGTTAGAAATAAAGATGTGCAGCATCTCGGTGGAACCGATGCCGTCCAGGATTTCACAGCCGAAATGCCTCGTGAAGCGTTCGCCGATATCGCGCGGTAACGCTTCGCCCGCCGAGGTGCACACGCGCATCGCCACTTGATCGCGTGGCGGCAGATCTGGCGAGGCCAGCATGCTGGCGTACAGCGTGGGCACGCCATAGAACACGGTGGGGCGGTGCCGGGTCAGACGCTGGAACACGGCCTGCGGCGTGGGCCGTTCGCCCATCAGGATGACGGTGGCGCCTACCGACAGCGGAAAGGTCAGCCCATTGCCCAGGCCGTAGGCGAAGAACAGCTTTGCGGCGGAGAACACCACGTCGTCTTCGCGGATGCCCAGCACGGGCTTGGCGTAGAGTTCGGCCGTGTGCCACAGGTTGCCGTGCGTGTGGACGACGCCCTTGGGCTTGCCGGTGGAACCCGATGAATACAGCCAGAACGCAATTTCATCGGCCAGCGTGCGCACGGCAGGGGCAAGGGGGGCGGCGGCCAGCAGGGCATCGAATTCGTGGGTGCGAACGGGCAGGGCGGAGGAGGACTGTGAAGCGACGGGCTGTGATGCGACGGCCTGAGAAGCAACGGCCTGAGAAGCGAGGGGCTGAGCCACCACGACGTGCTCGATATCGCCGGGCGCTTGCGCCAGCGCGGTCTGCAAGACGGGCAGCAACGCACCCGAGACGAACGCGGCGCGTACGCGGCTGTGCGACACGATGTAGGCGTAGTCGTCGGCCGTCAGCAAGGTGTTCACGGCGACCGGCACCACGCCCGCATGCAACGCACCCAGGAACACGATGGGCCAATCCACCGTGTCTTGCATCAGCAGCAGGATGCGTTCTTCGCGCCGCAGCCCCAATTGGCGCAGCGCGCCCGCCATGCGGGCCACCCGCTCGGCCAGTTCGCCATAGCTCAGCTGACGCGTGTCGTCGATATAGGCCGGCTTGGCGGCGCGCGGCGCGTTCAGCGCGGCCAGATAACTGGCGAAGTTCAGTTCGGCGGGGCAGGTGTTCACGGTTGTCTCCTGATGTCCTGGTGGGGGCGGGCCATGGCTTTTTTTTTTGTCGCCTGGCCGTAAGGCGCGGGGCTAGCTGCTGGGCCGCGTGAATTCGATAGCGCCGCCGGGCAGCAGGTACAGCACCAGCGCGCGGCCTTGCGTGACCGTGGGGCTGTGGGCGCTGCCGGGGCCGTAGACGAGCCAGCCGGCGCCGTGGCCGTCAAAGCGGGCGTCGCCGGTCAGCGGCATGATCAGATCGATCTCGCCGTTGGGGTGGGCGTGGTGGGGGCCGGCCAGGTCGTTCATGTCGACGACGTCCACCGAGCAGCCGGCCAGATCGTCGGCGGGTTTGATGACGCGGCCGTAGCGGATGCCGCCGCCTTCGCGATTGCACATCCAGCCATCGGCCACGCCCTGCTTACAGGCGGCGAAGATGTTCTGGTACAGGGGGCTGCCGGGGCCGGCTTCGCGGTTCAAGCGGGCTTGAAGGCCGCTATCGAACGGCTGGCCGGACACCAGACGCGTGGCCTCGCGCATCAGGGCATGGAATTGATCTGGCGTGCTCACCGGGACTCCTCCTTTACACTGTCGGCGCTTTGGATGCGGCATGAATTTGAATGCTGCTTTTTTGCACCGTGACGGCTTTGGACTGCTTGGAAGGAAAAATAGTGCTTCCAATGGTTTGGGTCAAGCACTATAGTGCATAAAACAAGGCGTATCAGGGTATTTGCGGAGTCAGCCAAAACATGAATCAAGCGCTAGATGCGGCGCCATCCGAACCCAGGCGGGAAGCTTTCCTGGTGGCATTGGGCGAGCGCGTGCGCCGCCTGCGAGCCATACGCGGCATGACGCGCAAGGGCCTGTCCCAGGTCACGGGCGTGTCGGAACGGCATCTGGCCAATCTGGAACATGGGGTGGGCAACGCGTCCATCCTGGTGCTGTTGCAGATTGCCCGTGCGTTCAACTGCGCGCTGGCTGAGCTGGTGGGCGACGTCACCACCGAATCGCCCGATTGGCTGCTGATCCGCGAGCTGCTCAGTGGCCGCACGGAATCCGACTTGCAACGCGCCCGCGAGGCCCTGACCCAGCTGTTCGGCGTGGGGGCGGGCGCGCAACGCCCCAACCGCACGCAGCGTGTGGCGCTGATCGGGCTGCGCGGCGCGGGCAAATCCACGTTGGGCCAGATGCTGGCCGATGATCTGGGCTACCCGTTCGTGGAGCTCAACCGCGAGATCGAACGCGTGGCCGGGTGCAGCATCCTGGAAATCCACAACCTGTATGGTCCCAACGCCTACCGCCGCTATGAACGCCGCGCGCTGGAAGAGGCCGTGCAGATCTATCCGGAAATGGTGCTGGCGACCCCGGGCGGGCTGGTGTCCGAACCCGCCACGCTGAACCTGTTGCTGGCGCACTGCTACACGGTATGGCTGCGCGCCACGCCCGAAGAGCACATGGGCCGCGTCATGGCGCAGGGCGATTTCCGCCCCATGTCGGGCAACAACGAGGCCATGGCCGACTTGAAACGCATCCTGGCCGGGCGCGAAGCCTTCTACGCCAAGGCGGATCTCACCTGGGTGACCAGCAATCTGGAAGTGCAGGAGAGCTTTGCCGGCCTGCGCACCCAAGTTCGCAAGGCCTGCGGTCTGCCTCTGTAAAGCTGCACTTTTATGCATGTCTCGCTTGACGTGCGTTTTTGCCTGAACTAATCTGCACAATAATTCATGTGATGCAGTATTTTTCCTGTCCAGGCAGGGCGTACGAGGAGACACAAGATGAGCAGCACCAACAATGGGGTCAACACCCATGGGGTCAACGCCAATGGGGCCAACAGCCGGGTTGATTTCCGCACCCAGCCTGACCAGTACCGCCATTGGCGCCTGACGTTCGACGGCCCGGTCGCCACGCTGGCCATGGACGTGGCCGAAGACGGCGGCCTGCGCCCCGGCTACAAGCTCAAGCTGAACTCGTACGACCTGGGCGTAGACATCGAACTGCACGACGCCCTGCAACGCATTCGCTTCGAACACCCGGAAGTGCGCAGCGTGGTCGTCACCAGCATGAAGGACCGCATCTTCTGTTCGGGCGCCAATATCTTCATGTTGGGCTTGTCCTCGCATGCCTGGAAGGTGAACTTCTGCAAGTTCACCAACGAAACCCGCAACGGCATCGAAGACTCCAGCCGCCATAGCGGCTTGAAGTTCATCGCCGCGCTGAACGGCGCGTGCGCAGGCGGCGGCTACGAGCTGGCACTGGCCTGCGACGAAATCCTGCTGATCGACGACCGTTCGTCGTCCGTGGCCTTGCCCGAAGTGCCGCTCTTGGGCGTCTTGCCCGGCACCGGCGGCCTGACGCGCGTGACCGACAAGCGCCGCGTGCGCCACGACCACGCCGACATCTTCTGCACGCTGGTTGAAGGCGTGCGCGGCCAACGGGCCAAGGACTGGCGGCTGGTGGACGACGTGGTCAAGCCTGCGCGTTTTGAAGCGGCGGTGCGCGAACGCGCGCTGGCGCTGGCCGAAGGCAGCACGCGCCAGGCGAACGAAGCGGGCATTGCCTTGACCCCCATCGAGCGCACCGAAGGCGCCAACAGCCTGTCGTACCGCTACGTGGACATCCAGCTCGACCGGGATAAACGTCAAGCCACCTGGACCGTGCGCGCACCGATTGGGCCGGTCGAATCGGAACTGGCCGACATTATTGCCGCGGGCGCCAACTGGTGGCCGTTGCGCATGGCGCGCGAACTGGACGACGCCATCCTGTCCATGCGCACTAACGAACTCGACATCGGCACGTGGGTGCTGAAGACAGAAGGCGACCCCGCCGCCGTGCTGGCCGCTGACGCTGCGCTGGAACGGCATGCCGGCCATTGGTTCGTGCGCGAAACCGCTGGCATGCTGCGCCGCACGCTGGCGCGTCTGGATGTGACGTCGCGCAGCCTGTTCGCGCTGATCGAACCGGGCTCCTGCTTTGTCGGCACCTTGCTGGAACTGGCGCTGGCGGCCGACCGCAGCTACATGCTGGATAACGAGGCGGACGTTGAGGACAACGTGGAAACCCCCGCCGCGCGCGCACAGATCGTCGTGGGCGAACGCAACTTCGGCGCGTATCCGCTGGTGAATGGCCAAAGCCGATTGCAGCGCCGCTTCTACGAAGAGACCGCGCCGCTTGAAGCCGTGCGCGCGCGCGCCGGGCAAGCGCTGTCTGCCGCCGATGCGCTGGAGCTGGGCCTGGTGACCTTCGCGCCCGACAGCATCGACTGGGACGACGAAGTTCGCATGATGCTGGAAGAGCGCCGCGCCTTGTCGCCCGACGCCTTGACCGGGCTGGAGGCCAACCTGCGCTTTGGCGGCAAGGAAACGATGGAAACCCGCATCTTCGGCCGCCTGACCGCGTGGCAGAACTGGATCTTCAACCGTCCGAATGCGGCCGGCGACAAGGGCGCCCTGAAGCTGTACGGCAAGGGCGAGCAAGCCGCGTTCGATTGGAACCGGGTCTGAAAAAAACAAGGAGCGAGACAATGTCTGGAATCAATTACACCGATAAGATCCCCAACAACGTCAACTTGTCTGGCGACCGCACGTTGCAACGCGCGCTGGAACATTGGCAGCCCAATTACCTGCAATGGTGGCAGGACATGGGCCCCGACGGTTCGCACGGTTTTGATGTGTACCTGCGCACCGCCGTCAGTGTGGAACCCGATGGCTGGGCGAATTTCAACCACGTGCGCATGCCCGACTACCGCTGGGGCATTTTCCTGGCGCCGCAAGACGGGCAGCGCAAGATCCACTTTGGCGAAAACATGGGGCGTGATGTTTGGCAGGATGTGCCGGGTGAACACCGCGCCAACCTGCGCCGCATCATCGTCACGCAGGGCGACACCGAACCCGCGTCGATTGAACAGCAACGCCATCTGGGCCTGACCGCGCCGTCGCAGTACGACCTGCGCAACCTGTTCCAGATCAACGTCGAAGAAGGCCGCCACTTGTGGGCCATGGTGTATCTGCTGCATCGCTACTTTGGCCGCGATGGCCGCGAAGAGGCCGATGCGCTGCTGCAACGCAGCTCGGGTGATTCCGACAACCCGCGCATTCTGGGCGCCTTCAACGAGAAGACGCCCGACTGGCTGGCCTTCTACATGTTCACGTACTTCACTGACCGCGACGGCAAGTTCCAGCTGTGCGCGTTGGCCGAGTCCAGCTTCGACCCGCTGGCCCGCACCACGAAGTTCATGCTGACCGAAGAAGCGCACCATATGTTCGTGGGCGAATCGGGCATTTCACGCGTGATCCAGCGCACCTGCGAAGTGATGAACCAGTTGAAGACCGACGACCCGGAAAGCGTGCGCGCCGCCGGCGTCATCGACCTGCCCACCATCCAGCGCTACTTGAACTTCCACTACAGCGTCACCATCGACCTGTTCGGCGCGGACCAATCTTCCAACGCCGCCATCTTCTACGGCTCGGGCCTGAAGGGGCGCTACGAAGAATCCAAGCGCACCGACGACCATCAATTGAAGAACGACACCTATCGCGTGCTGACCGTGAACAACGGCAAGCTGAACGAGATTGAAGTGCCGATGCTGAACGCGTTGAACGAAGTGCTGCGCGACGACTTCATCCGTGATTCGGTGGCGGGCATCGGGCGCTGGAACAAGGTCATTGAAAAGAGCGGCATCCCGTTCCGGCTGCACGTGCCGCACAAGGCGTTCAACCGCCAGATCGGCACGCTGGCCGGCATACGCATGTCGCCTGAAGGCGAGATCCTGTCGGAATCGCAATGGCAGGCCAACAGCCACAAATGGCTGCCCACGCCTGAGGACCGCGCGTTTGTCGCGTCACTGATGGGCCGGGTGACAGAACCCGGCAAGTTCGCCAACTGGATTGCGCCGCCCGTCATGGGCATCAACCGCCAGCCGGTGAATTTCGACTACGTCCGTTTCAACTAAGGCGAGAAGGGGCGGCGCGTTTGTGCGCCGCCCCGCCAGCGCATTGGGAAGATTGCGATGAACGCCCCCTTACCCGTAGAAGTGCTGAAGCAGCATCTGATCGATCCCGAGATCTGCATCCGCTGCAACACGTGCGAAGAAACCTGTCCGGTCGACGCGATCACCCACGATTCCAATAACTACGTGGTGGACCCCGACATCTGTAATGGCTGCATGGCCTGTGTGCCGCCATGCCCAACGGGGTCGATCGACAACTGGCGGCTGATGCTGCGCAACGAGGCGTACTCGGTGCAGGATCAGTTCGGCTGGGAAGAATTGCCGAAGGAAAAGGCGTTGCCGGAAACGGCGGCCGTGGATGCGGGGGGCGATGCTGCGGCGGTCGATACCGCGGCGGTCGGCACCGCGGCGGCCGATGCACCTGGCGTGATGACTGGCGCGGCGTCTGCCGCCGCCCCCGCATTCAGCCTGCCCGGCGCCTCCGTCCCGCCGTGGTCCGCCGCCCACCCCTACGTCAATCTGTACACGCACAAGGCGCCAATGACGGCCACCGTCGTCGGCAATTACCGCGTGACGGGCGCCGATACCGAAAGCGATATTCATCACATCGTGCTGGACTTTGGCGAGCTGCCGTTTCCCGTGCTGGAAGGGCAGTCCATCGGCATTCTGCCCCCCGGTGTCGATGCCCAAGGCCGGCCGCATCACGCGCGCCAGTATTCGCTGGCCAGCCCGCGTGATGGCGAACGCGCGGGCTACAACAACCTGTCTTTGACGGTGAAGCGCGTCACCGAAGACCATGGCGGCGCGGCGGCGCATGGCGTGTGTTCGAACTACCTGTGCGATCTGGCCAAGAACGACACGGTGCAGGTCATCGGCCCGTTCGGCCATACCTTCCTGATGCCGAACCATCCGCGCGCGAACCTCATCATGATTTGCACGGGGACAGGTTCCGCGCCGATGCGCGCGATGACCGAGCGCTACCGCCGCCGCATCGACACAGGCGACAACGGCCGCTTGATGCTGTTCTTTGGCGCCCGCACCGAACGCGAGCTGCCGTACTTCGGGCCGCTGATGAAGCTGCCGCGCGACTTCATCGACATCAATCTTGCGCTGTCGCGCGAACCCGGCCAGCCCAAGCGCTATGTGCAGGACTTGATCCGCGAACGCGCGGGGCAGGTACGCGAGTTGCTGTCGGACCGCAACACCTGCATCTATGTTTGCGGGCTGAAGGGAATGGAAGTCGGCGTGCTGGACGCGCTGCGCGAGGTGACGATGCAATCGGGGCAGGATTGGTCTATCCTGCACGATGTGCTGCGTCGCGAAGGGCGGCTGCATTTCGAGACGTATTAAGTCCTAAAACCAACGCGTGACACACGTGAAAAACGGCGCGCCATGGCGCGCCGTTTGCGTTTGCAGGGGGAAAATATGAAGTTCGCCGAATTCAAAGACGGCATGATGATCAAGGCAGGCCCGGTCACCATCACCGAGGCCGAGATCGTGGAATTTGCACGCAAGTTCGACCCGCAGTGGTTTCACACCGACCCGCAACGCGCCGCAGAAGGGCGCTGGGGCGGACTGATCGCCAGCGGCTGGCACACGTGCGCACTGGCCATGCGCATGGCGGTGGATGCGGCGCTGCATGACTCCGAATCTTTCGGTTCCCCGGGGCTGGGTGAAGTGCGCTGGCGCACGCCGGTGCGTCCGGGCGACACGCTGCGTCTGGAAGCGCGTGTGCAAGGCGCGCGCACCTCGTCGTCGCGCCCCGACCTGGGCATCATCACGTGGGCATGGACCGTCATCAACCAGCACGACGAAGGCGTGCTGGAATTGGACGCGACAAGCTTGTTTGATCTGTCGGGCGAGAACTAGGCGCTTCGCATCAAAGTGCTTGTTTCAAGCATTGGGTATCCAGCGCGGGGTATCAAGTGCGAGGTATCAAGCGCGGGGCATCAAGCATTTTCTATCAAGTGCGGAGCGCCAAAGAAAAACCGCCTTCAAAATTGAAGGCGGTTTTTTCATTCAGGCCATTCAGGCCATTCAAGCCAAGCAAGCGATCAATAGAACGCCTGGATGCCCGTTTGTGCGCGGCCCAGAATCAGGGCGTGCACGTCGTGGGTGCCTTCGTACGTGTTGACCACTTCCAGGTTCACCAGGTGGCGGGCCACGCCGAATTCATCCGAGATGCCGTTGCCGCCGAGCATGTCGCGCGCCAGGCGGGCGATGTCCAGCGCCTTGCCGCAAGAATTGCGCTTCATGATGGAGGTGATTTCGACGGCGGCGGTGCCTTCGTCCTTCATGCGGCCCAAACGCAGGCAGCCTTGCAGGGCCAGCGTGATTTCGGTTTGCATGTCGGCCAGCTTCTTCTGGATCAGCTGGTTGGCGGCCAGCGGGCGGCCGAATTGCTTGCGGTCCAGCGTGTACTGGCGGGCAGTGTGCCAGCACGCTTCAGCGGCGCCGACAGCACCCCAGGCGATGCCGTAGCGGGCGGAGTTCAAGCACGTGAACGGACCCTTCAGGCCGGACACGCCGGGCATCATCTGGTCTGCCGACACTTCGACTTCGTCCATGACGATTTCGCCGGTGATCGAGGCGCGCAGGCCGACCTTGCCGTGAATGGCCGGAGCCGACAGGCCCTTCATGCCCTTGTCCAGGATGAAGCCGCGGATCTTGCCRTCGAAGTCGCCGCCGACGCACTTGGCCCACACCACGAACACATCAGCGATGGGCGAGTTGGTGATCCACATCTTGTTGCCGGAAATCTTGTAGCCGTCGGACGTCTTGACGGCGCGGGTTTCCATGCCGCCGGGGTCGGAACCGTGGTTGGGTTCGGTCAGGCCGAAGCAGCCGATCCATTCGCCGCGAGCCAGCTTGGGCAGGTACTTCTGCTTTTGCGCTTCGCTGCCGAATTCGTTGATGGGCACCATCACCAGCGACGACTGCACGCTCATCATCGAGCGGTAGCCGGAGTCGATGCGTTCGACTTCGCGGGCGATCAGGCCGTAGCTGACGTAGTTCAGGCCAGCGCCGCCGTATTCTTCAGGAATGGTGGCGCCGAGCAGGCCGAGTTCGCCCATTTCCGAGAAGATTTCCGGATCGGTCTTCTCGTTGCGGAAGGCGTTCAGCACGCGGGGGGCAAGCTTGTCCTGCGAATAGGCATAGGCGGCATCGCGCACCATGCGTTCTTCTTCGGTCAGTTGCTGGTCCAGCAACAGGGGATCTTGCCATTGAAAAGAAGGATTCGAGGACATGCTGGGTCTCCGCTATGGATTTCCGTATTCGGAATTTTAAAAGTTTAAACCTAAAATAATTCGGGCGGCAAGTTGGGGTTTGCGCGGGCAGCGCGCCTGAGCGCGCCGCCGGAAATTACCGCCTGATCGGGATTCAGTGCTGGGCTTTCAATGCCGCGTCGCGGATCTTTTCCAAGGTCGTCGACGGGGTGATGGTTTCAGGGTCGATGAAGCAGTGCAGGATGGCCGGCTTGCCGCTGGCCAGCGCGCGTTCGAAGGCCGGGCCGAATTGGTCGGTGGTCTCGACGCGTTCGCCGTGGCCGCCGAAGGCGCGCGCATAGTCGGCGAAGTCCGGGTTCTTGAGTTCGGTTGCCGACACGCGGCCGGGGTAGTGCTTTTCCTGGTGCATGCGGATGGTGCCGTACATGCCGTTGTCGACCAGCACCACGATGATGGGCAGGTCGTACTGGACGGCGGTGGCGAATTCCTGGCCGTGCATCAGGAAGCAGCCGTCGCCCGCAAAGCAGACAACGGTTTTGTCAGGCCAGACGCGCTTGGCGCCTACGGCGGCCGGCAGGCCGTAGCCCATGGAACCCGACGTGGGCGCCAGCTGCGTGCCAAAGCGCGTGAAGCGGTGGAAGCGGTGCAGCCAGGTGGCGTAGTTGCCCGCGCCGTTGGTCATGATGGCGTCCGCCGGCAACGACTTTTCCAGGTAGGCCATCACCTGGCCCATTTGCAGCGCGCCCGGCGTGGTGATGGTTTCCGGGTCGCTCCACTTCAGGTACGACTCGCGCATGGCCTGGGTGCCTTCGGCCCACACGGGCTTGGCGGGGGCCTTCAGGCCAGCCAGCGATTCCGCAAATGCGGCCGGCGACGTGTTGATGGCCAGCGTAGCGCGGTAGACGCGGCCGAGTTCGGCGGTGTCGGGATGCACATGCACCAGCTTTTGCTTCGGAACCGGAATGTCCAGCAGCGTGTAGGCCTGGCTGGGGTTCTCGGACATGCGGCCGCCCACCAGCAGAATCAGGTCGGCGTCGGCCACGCGCTTGAGCAGCGCCGGGTTGATGCCCAGGCCCACGTCACCGATGAAGCAGGGGTGGTCGGCGGGGAACAGCATCTGGCGGCGGAACGACACGGCCGTAGGCAGCGCGTGGCGCTGCGCGAAGTCGGCAAACTGTTGCACGGCGCGGGCATCCCAGCGCGTGCCGCCCAGGATGGCGACGGGGTTCTTGGCGTCGGCCAGCAGCTTTTCCAGGTCGGCCAGCTGGCCGGCCGTGGGGGCGGAGTCGATCAGTTCGTAGCGCGGGGCGTCGGCCACCTTGGCGGCTTCAACCAGCATGTCTTCCGGCAAGGCGATCACGACGGGGCCGGGGCGGCCGGACGTGGCAATGTGGAAAGCGCGCGAAATCAGTTCGGGAATGCGTTCGACCTGGTCGATCTCGGTGACCCACTTGGCCTGCGTGCCGAACACGGCGCGGTAGTCCATTTCCTGGAAGGCTTCACGCTCGCGCATGCCGCGTTCGATCTGGCCCACGAACAGGATCAGCGGGGTGGAGTCCTGCTTGGCGATGTGTACGCCGGCCAGCGCGTTGGACGCGCCCGGGCCACGGGTCACCATGCAGATGCCGGGTTCGCCGGTCAGTTTGCCGTGGGCGTCAGCCATCATCGCCGCGCCGCCTTCCTGGCGGCAGACGGTAACCTTGATATCCGCATCGTGCAGGCCGTCCAGCACCGCCAGATAGCTCTCGCCGGGAACGCAGAAAACGTGTTTGACGCCCTGGGCGACCAGTTGGTCGACCAGAATGTGACCGCCAAGGCGGGAATCTTGCTGAGACATGGTGGGGTGTCGTGGGTAGCCGAGGATAAGACTCTTGAGGATATGTGTCTTGAGTGCACAACGCAATTGATAAAATTGCACAATCTAGTGATCCCCCGGCACGTAGTGTCTCGTTGCGCCGCGACCGGTTTCGACGGGTCTCAGGCCGATTTCAGGCCGATTTCAGGCAAATACTCCGCTCCATGAGAAACGGCATTCCCAATCTGAGCGCGCTCCAGGCGTTCGAAGCATCGGCCCGGCTGGGCAGTTTTTCCCGCGCGGCCGAGGAACTGTCCCTGACGCACAGCGCGGTTTACCGGCAGGTGGCCAGCCTGGAGTCGCGGCTGGGCGTGCAGTTGTTCACCCGCGTGCGCCGCCGCATCGTGCTGACGGACCACGGGGCGGAATACGCCGGGCGGATTCGTCACCATTTGGACCAGATCGAAAAAGACACCTTTGGCCTGGTCAGCCGGACGGGCATGGGCCGCAGCATCCACATTGCCGTCGTGCCCACGTTGGCCACCACCTGGCTGATTCCGCGTCTGGCGGATTTTCAAGCGGAACACGCCGACATCACCGTCAGCCTGTCGGTGCGCACCTTGCCGTTCCAGTTCAAGGATCAGCCCTTTGATGGCGCGCTTTACCATGGCGACGGCCTGTGGCCCGGCACGCAGGGCGTGCTGCTGTTCCCCGAACGCGAATTGGTGCCGGTATGCGCGCCGCAACTGGCGGCGCGTGTGGCGCAGCAGACGGACGCGGGCGTAAGCGCCTTGGCCGGCATGACGCACCTGCACCTGGCGTCGCGGCCTGACGCGTGGCGGCAGTGGTATGCCGCCAATAACCATCTGTACGGCCCGCAGGCGGCGGGCGGCCCGCGCTATGAACTCTTCACCATGGTGATGGCGGCCGTGCAGGCAGGGCTGGGCGTGGGCCTGATGCCGCGCTTCCTGGCGCAGCCGGCGCTAGACCTTGGCACGTTGACGATGCCGGTGCCGCAATCGCTGACCGTTAGCCAGGGCTATTACTTCGGCTACCCGCAGCGCAGCGAACGGTCTGATGCGCTCAAACTGTTTGAAACCTGGCTGAAGTCGGCAGCCGCCGGCGTGGGCGAGAGGTAACCCGCAATATGTCCATCCTTAAAGCGCCCCTGGCTTCCCAAGGCGATATCGACGCCTTCATCGACGCCGTCTGGCTGGAAGACGGCCTGTCAGCCAACACCCTGGCCGCCTACCGCCGCGACCTGACCGGCTTTGCCCGCTGGCTGGAAGACCCCGAAGCCTATGCCCGCGAAATGGCCGACCGCTATGGCGACGCCGCCTCGGCGCATGCGTTGCCCGTCGGCCCCGCCAAGACGCTCTGCGACGCCGGCAAAGCCGACATCGAAGCCTGGTTCGCCTTCCGCCACGACGAAACGCGCGCCACCACCGCCAACCGCCGGCTGGCCGCGCTGCGCCGCTTCTACGCCTGGGCCTTGCGCGAACACCGCGCCGAACGCGACCCTTGCCTGACCTTGATCGCCGCCAAGCAGCCGCCACGCCTGCCCAAGACGCTGTCGGAATCACAAGTGGACGCCTTGCTGCGCGCGCCCGACCTTACCCAGCCGCGCGGCCTGCGCGACCGCGCCATGCTGGAAACGCTATACGCCACCGGTTTGCGCGTGTCTGAACTGGTGGGCGTGCGCGCGCTGGACGTCAGCCTGAATGAAGGTGTCGTGCGCGTGGTGCTGGGCAAGGGCGGCAAGGACCGCCTGGTGCCGCTGGGCGCCGAGGCCGCGCACTGGATTGATCAGTACCTGAAGACCGCCCGGCCCGAGCTGGCGGCGGGCCGTCAAAGCGATGCGCTCTTCATCACCGGCCGCGCCGAAGCGATGTCGCGCCAAGCCTTCTGGCAGTTGGTGAAGAAGTACGCGCTGCTGGCCGACATCCATGCGCCGCTGTCGCCTCACGTGTTGCGCCATGCGTTCGCGACCCACTTGTTGAACCACGGCGCCGACTTGCGGGTTGTGCAGATGCTGCTGGGTCACGCGGATATTTCCACGACCCAGATCTACACCCACGTCGCCCGCGAACGCTTGAAGGCGCTGCATGCGGCCCACCATCCGCGCGGCTGACGCGCGAACCGTCATTGTTCACCCTGTCTTACACTTTTCCTTTTTTCACCCGGCCTACCCATGAGCAAAGCCCGCCACGTCTCCGAAACGCCCGCCACCCAAATGCTGAAGCAGAACAAGGTGGCCTACACGGAACACACCTATGACTATGTGGATCACGGCGGCGCAGGCGAGGCCGCGCGCCAGCTGGGCCTGGACCCGCATGCGGTGGTGAAGACGCTGGTCATGGAAGACGAATCCGCCAAGCCGCTGATCGTGGTCATGCATGGCGACCGCGAGGTCTCCACGAAGAATCTGGCGCGTCAGGCAGGGCTGAAGAAAGTCGAACCCTGCAAGCCTGAAGTCGCGCAGCGGCATTCCGGGTATCAGGTCGGCGGCACCTCGCCGTTTGGCACGCGCAAGAAAATGCCTGTGTGGGTCGAAGCCGAGGTGCTGGAATACCCCGTCGTGTATATCAACGGCGGGCGGCGCGGGTATCTGGTGGGGATTGATCCCCAGGCGCTTGTCACGGTGCTGGGCGCAAAACCCGTGTCGGTGGCGCTGGAGTAGAGCGGGTCAGCCTTGGGGCGGCGTTCGTGACCCGGCGTGGTATCCCACTACCACCAGCGGCGAATCAGCAGCAGGCACAATGGACGCAGAACATCAAGAACCGGAGCCCGGCCTGACGGGTGTGCAACCGGCGCCGCCATCCCCCCTCCCAAGGAGACATTCATGAGCAAGAGACTATTGATGCTGGTCGGCGATTACGCCGAAGACTACGAAACCATGGTGCCGTTCCAGACGCTGCTGGCCGTGGGGCATACGGTGCATGCGGTCTGCCCGGACAAGAAAGCCGGCGACACCATCGCCACCGCCATTCACGATTTTGAAGGCGACCAGACCTACAGCGAAAAGCGCGGGCACAACTTTGCGCTGAATTTTGATTTCGCTCGCGTCGAGCCCGCGTCCTACGACGGTCTGGTGATTCCGGGCGGCCGCGCACCGGAATACCTGCGCTTGAACGAAAAGGTGCTGGATATCGTGCGTTATTTCGATCAGGCCGGTAAGCCGATCGCGGCCGTTTGCCACGGCGCGCAACTGTTGGCCGCCGCCGGCATCCTCAAAGGCCGCACGTGCTCGGCGTACCCGGCTTGCGCACCCGAAGTGCGTTTGGCCGGCGGCACCTATGCCGAAATCGGCATCGACCAAGCCTATACCGATGGCAACCTGGTGACCGCCCCGGCCTGGCCCGCGCACCCGGCATGGCTGTCGCAGTTCCTGGTGGTGTTGGGCACGAAGATCACGCACTGACGCGACGATCTGGTGATTGCGTGACGGCGCGATGCGCTGATCCGCTATCCGCAGCGCCGCTCCCGTTTGCGGAAGCGAACAAGGCTCCCGGGGCATCCACGCCCCGGGAGCCTTTGCATGTCAGCGGTCGCGCTAAGGCGGCTCAGGCAAAGTCCAGCACGATCCGGCCTTCGATCTGCCCTTGTTTCATGCGGTCAAACACACTGTTGATGTTCTCCAGGCGTTCCGTGGCGACGGTGGCGTGCACCTTGCCTTCCTCGGCGAATTGCAGCGATTCCTGCAAGTCCAGCCGCGACCCCACGATGGAGCCGCGCACGGTAACGCCGTTCAACACCATGTCGAAGATCGACAGCGGGAAGTCGCCGGGAGGCAGGCCATTGAGCGCCACGGTTCCGCCGCGCCGCACCATGCCCATCGCCTGTTCGAACGCCTTGGGCGATACGGCCGTAATCAGCGCCCCATGCGCGCCGCCAATTTCGCGCTTCAGGTACGCGGCGGGGTCGGTGGTCTTGGCGTTGACGGTCACTTCCGCGCCCAGGCGGCGCGCCAGGTCCAGCTTCGTGTCGTCGATGTCGACGGCGGCTACGTTCAGGCCCATGGCCTTGGCGTATTGCACCGCCATATGGCCCAGCCCGCCTATCCCCGAAATCACCACCCAGTTGCCCGGGCGGGTGTCCGTCATCTTCAGGCCCTTGTAGACGGTGACGCCCGCGCACAGCACGGGGGCGATGTCGACGAAGCCCACGTTTTTCGGCAGCAGCCCCACATAATCGGCGGCCGCCAGCGCGTATTCGGCAAAGCCGCCGTTGACGGAGTAGCCGGCGTTTTGCTGCTGTTCACACAGGGTTTCCCAGCCGCCCAGGCAGTGCTCGCAATGGCCGCAGGCGGAATACAGCCACGGGATGCCCACGCGGTCGCCTTCCTTGACGTGCGTCACGCCCGCGCCCACCGCCACAACGTGGCCCACGCCTTCGTGGCCGGGAATGAAGGGGGGATTGGGTTTGACGGGCCAGTCGCCTTGGACGGCGTGCAAGTCGGTATGACACACGCCGCAGGCTTCGATCTTCACCAGCAGTTCACCCGGACCGGGGCGGGGCACTGCGACTTCTTCGATTACCAGGGGTTTGCCAAATGCTCGTGCAACTGCGGCCTTCATGGTCTTTTCCATCTCTGCCTCCGAAGTCTGATCAGTTTCACTATGCTCGAACGCTCGCACTGTCGAGTCCATGATTTATATCAACCGAGCCGGAATGGATGACTGTCAGGAAACGTGTCGTTGCAGAATGGCGGGGCTCGGCCCGAACGGCCTAGGGCGCGCCGCGTCTTGCAGGCTGCGCGGCAAACGTCGTACAGTGACCCACCGGCGACGCGCGGCTCAGCGCTACGTCCAAGAGTGACCATCCAAGAGTGACCATCCAAGCGTGACCATCCAAGCGTGACCATCCAAGCGCGTTGTCCAGCGGCGCCACCCCAGCGCGTCGCCGGCCCCGCTTCAGGAGCTCTCATGTGTGAAATCTTCATCCGCGCGAGCGAACAGTCCTACGCGCCCGAAACCCGTTCGCTGCGCCTGCATGGCGTGGCAACCAGCTTGCGGCTGGAGCAGTTGTTCTGGCAGGTGCTGGAAGAAATCGCCGGGCGTGACGGCATGCGCGTCACGCAGCTGATCGAACGCCTATACGACGAACTCACCGAGTACCGCGGCGAGGCCGCCAACTTCACCTCTTTCCTGCGGGTATGTTGTCTGCGCTATCAGCTGTTGCAGGCCGATGGGCGCATTCCGCCGGATGCGGCGGTGCCGATCCGGTCGCTAAACGCGCAGGCCGTGCTGGAAGGGCTGCCTGCCTCGATGTATGACGCCAAACCCTTGCGCAGCAAGCGGCCCGTGGCGGCGTAGTTCGAGTCCGCCCTCGAGTCCGCCCGCGTGCGCATGAAAAAGGCCCGATGAAGATCGGGCCTTTTTTTGTGGCGAGAAGCGCCGGGGGCGTAACAGCCGGGTTAAGCAGCGGGGTTCAACCGCCCGGCTGAATCGACGCCAGCGCGACTTCGTTTTGCACAATGCGGCGGATGCGCACGGCATCTCCGATGCGCGACAGCTTGCCTTGCGAGTCCAGCAGCACGATCGCCAGATCGCGGCCATTGATGCGGGCCAGCATCACCAAGCATTCGCCGGCTTCGTTGATGTAGCCCGTCTTGGAGACCTTGATGTCCCAGTCGGGCTTGCGCACCAGCAGGTTGGTGTTGCGGAAGGTCTGCGTGCGGTTGTTGATCTCGACGTCGTACTCGGTGTCGGTCGAGTAGCGATGGATCAGCGGACGCTGCGAGGCGGCGCGCAGCAGGCGGGCCAGATCATGCGGCGACGACACGTTGTTGCTCGACAGGCCGGTCGGCTCAATGAAGCGCGTGCTGGTCATGCCCAGCGACTGCGCCTTGGCGTTCATCGCCGCGACAAAAGCGGGCAAGCCGCCCGGATAGTGGCGGCCCAGCGCGTTGGCGGCGCGGTTCTCGGACGACATCAGCGCCAGATGCAGCATGTCGCCGCGCGACAGCTTCGTGCCCACGCGCAGCCGCGAGGTGGTGTGCTTCAGACCATCGACATCGTCGTCGGTGATTTCAAGCATTTCATCCATCGGCAGGTTGGCGTCGACCACAACCACCGCGGTCATCAGCTTCGAGATCGAAGCGATGGKACGCACGACGTTTTCATTCTTGGCGAACAGGACGGTCGACGTTTCCAGGTCTTGCACATAGGCAGTGCTGGAACGCAGCGCGGCGGCTTCGGCGCGCACCGATGCCGCGGGCGGCGGCATGGCGGCGGACGCGGCTGCGCCCGAGCGGCCACGGCCGGCAGCGGGTTTATTCGGTTTGCCGTTCTTGCCCGAGGCGGCGGCCGTCTTCTTGGGGGGCGTGGCCTTGCCGGCCGCTTGCTTGCCGCCCTTGGGCGGGGCCGCCTTCTTGGCGGTGGACGAAGACTTGGGCGGGGCGGCCTTTTTGGCGGCAGGGGCGGCTTGTTTGCCGGCCGAGCTCTTGCCAGAGGCGGCTTTCGGAGCGGGAGCTTTCTTGGCTTGTTGCGCCTTGCAGGCCGCCGATTTGGCGTTCGTCTTGCAAGGGTCGGAATTCTTTGCGGCTTGCGCGGCAGGGGGCAGGAGCGCGCACAGCGCCAGCGCCGCCGGCGCTACCGCGTTCGCAATTGCACGTTTCCAGGAAAATGCCATGGTTTGAGCAGGCTTGTCAGTCTGTGAAGAAGTATTTCTTAAGCCGGCGGGACGTCGGTTCAGGAAAAGTCCAGATGAATTAGGGGCTTACGCGTCGAATTTAAACAGCACATTAAGTTGTACGCAAGGCGATTCGCAATGATGACTGAAAAAAATATCGGTGACGTATTGACGTCGCTTCAATTCGTCACAAGGCGCGACATGAGAAGCTAACGGCGCAAGGCGCGTGAGCGTAGCCCGGATTAACCCTCATCTGGCTGAACGTGCGGAAAATTTTGGGGGGGCAGGCGTCGGGATCGAGGCCGGAGGATGGCCTCGCCGGGTGGAATCGAACCACCAATTGACCCTTAGGAGGGGCCGGTTATATCCATTTAACTACGGCGAGACAGTCAAAACGACACTAACGTTTTGATATTGCAGAGAATCTTCCGGGCCAGAGTTTATCACTGCGGGCGCGGCAGTCTGAGCAGGACGCAAGTCTATCAGCAGCCGCAGCAAGCCCCAAATCAGGGCACGATTCCTGCGCCAAATTTAGGACCAGTCTGAAAATTGGGCGAAGGCCGTCCGCGTGGCCGTGCCGACGGCATAATGCCCGCAGCGCCGCCGGCCCACGATCAGAAAAACGAACTGCCCGCGGCACCCTCCCTGAACGCAGGAGACACGCGCCATGATGCTGGGCTGGCTTGCGCTTGCCTTGTTGACCTTCGCCGCGCTGGGGCTGGCCGCTGTCCGGCTGGCGCCCAGCCTGCGCGCAGGCGGCCGGGCGCCCGATGTGCTGGCCGCGCTGGAACATCTGGAGCAAGGCGTCAGCGTGGTCGATGCAAAGATGCGGCTGGTGGCATGGAACCGGCAATACCAGCGCTTCTTCGATTACCCCGAGGGGCTGCTGCGGGTGGGGCGTCCCGTGGCCGATGTCATCCGCTTCAATGCGCGGCGCGGCAAATTCGGCGCGGGGCCGGGGCTGGATATTGAAAGACTGGTTCGCAGGCGTATCGCGTTCATGCAGGCCGGGTCTGCCTACCGCCACCAGCGCACGCTGCGGTCGGGCCGGGTGGTGGAGTGGCATGGGCGGCCCTTGCCCCGTGGCGGGTATGTCACCAGCTACAGCGACATCACGGATTTCAAACGCACCGAGCGCGAGGCCGAGCTTGCGCAACGCTCGCGCACCCAGTTCCTGATGGCGGTGAGCCATGACGTGCTGCAACCCATCAACGCCGCGCGCCTGTTCGCCTCGGCCTTGCATGACGAGGACAAGCCCGAAGAGCAACGTCATCTGGCCGAGCGGATCAATACGTCACTGCGCGCGGCCGAAGAACTGTTGGACGGCCTGCTGGATATTTCCCGCTTGAATGCCGGGGCACTCAAGCCGGCGCTCAGCGACTTCGATGTGCAACCGATGTTGCACCAGCTGGCTGACCAGTACGGCGAACTGGCGTTGCGCGCCGGCCTGCAACTGCGCCTGCATGCACGCGGCCCACTTTATATACGCAGCGATCCGCGTCTGCTGTGGCGCATGTTGCAGAACCTGCTGGCCAATGCGCTGCGCTACACCCACAGCGGCCGCATCCTGCTGTGCGCCAGGCCTCGTGGCGGTGAGGTCGCGTTGCAGGTGTGGGACACGGGGCCGGGCATTCCGGCGCATCAGCTGCGCTGGATCTATGACGAGTTCCACCGCTATGAGCAGCCCTTGAGCCGCGGCGGCCGGGGCTTTGGGCTGGGCCTGTCCATCTGCCGGCGCTTTGCGATGCTGCTGGAGCACGCGCTGGATGTCCGGTCTGAAATGCATCGCGGCAGTGTGTTCTCGATTCGCGTGCCGCGCGTGCCTGCGCCCTGGTCAGGCCGGGCAGCGATGCCGCTTACGCCTTTGCCGCCGGCGTCCTTGCAAGGCTTGCGTGTGTTGTGCCTGGACAATGATCCCCATCATTTAAGCGGCTTGCAGGCCTTGCTGGAACGCTGGCAGGCCAGCGTGCTGTGTGCCACCCACTTGAACGACGCGCTGGCGCTGATGCGCCATGAACCCGATGTGCTGCTGGTTGACTATCACCTCTGTGATCGGCTGGACGGGCTGAACAGCCTGGACGTCTTGCGGGCGGCTACGCCCGGCGTGCGCGGCGCATTGTTGTCAACCGACGGCGGCGACGCCTTGAAGCACGCTGCGCGATTGCGCGGCTACCGGGTGTTGGCCAAGCCGATCAAACCGGCGTCGCTGCGCGCGTTTTTATCCGCGCAGTTGCGCGATCAGAACTTGGCGCCGTAGCGCCACGTGTTCAAGCCCAGCCGGCCCGCAATCAACACCGCCTGCGTGCGGTTGGTGACGCCGAGCTTGCGCATGATGGAAGTCATGTGCGCTTTGATGGTGGCTTCAGACACGCGCAGCTCGTGGGCGATCTGCTTGTTCAACAAGCCCGCACCCACCATTTGCAGCACACGGAACTGCTGCGGCGTCAGTTCCCGCACGCTGGCCGCCAATGACTTTTCCGGCGAAGGCGCGGCGGTTGTGCGGGCTGGCCCGGTGGCGCCGTAGCCGGTCTCGGGCTGCCAGGTGCCGCCGTCCAGCACATGCAACAGCGCCGTGCCCAAGGTATCGGCATCGGAAGATTTCGGGATGAAGCCCATCACACCATGCGCCAGCGCCCGGCGTATCAAGAGCGGATCTTCATGCGCCGACACGATGACGATCGGCAGTTGCGGCTGCTGGCCGCGCAGATGAATCAGCGGGCCCAGGCCGGACGACCCGGGCATGTCCAGATCCAGCAGCAGCAGGTCGGCATCGGGGCAGGAGTCGACCAGATCGTAAAGCGCGCTGATCTGGTCGGCTTCATGGATGATGGCGCCGGGCATCACCCGATCAATCACCCCTCGCAGGGCGTCGCGGAACAGTGGGTGATCGTCGGCAATAAGCAGAACAGGCATCGGCCGATCATGCCACACGCCGTTCGCGCACCAGCGCTTGCACGACGGACGGATCAGCCAGCGTGGTGATGTCGCCCAAGTCGTCGATGGTGTTTTCGGCGATCTTGCGCAGAATGCGCCGCATGATCTTGCCCGAGCGCGTCTTGGGCAGGCTGGGCGCCCATTGCAGATGGTCGGGCGTGGCGATGGGCCCGATCTCGCGGCGCACGTGCGCCACCAGTTCCTGGCGCAAGCTGTCAGACTGCGACGTGCCGGTTTTCAACGTGACATACACGTAGATGCCCTGGCCCTTGATGTCGTGCGCGAAGCCCACGACTGCCGCTTCCGCTACCTTCGGATGCGACACCAGCGCGCTTTCCAATTCGGCCGTGCCGATGCGGTGGCCGCTGACGTTCAACACGTCGTCCACGCGGCCAGTGATCCAGTAGTCGCCGTCTTCATCGCGGCGGCAGCTGTCGCCGGTGAAGTACATGCCGGGATAGTCCTTGAAGCAGCCCTGGATGTAGCGCTGCTCGTCGCCATACACCGACCGCGCTTGCCCGGGCCACGAACCGCGGATGAACAGGTTGCCTTCGCCCGGCCCTTGAATCACCGTGCCGGTTTTCACATCGACCAACTCGGGCTGGATGCCGAAGAACGGCATGCTGGCCGCGCCCGGCTTGCACGCCGTGGCGCCCGGCAACGGTGAAATCAGGATGCCGCCGGTTTCCGTCTGCCACCAGGTATCGACGATGGGGCAGCGGCCTTCGCCCACCACGTCGTGATACCAGCGCCACGCTTCGGGGTTGATGGGTTCGCCCACGCTGCCCAGCAAGCGCAACGACTCGCGCGACGTGCGCCGCACGGGCTCGGCGCCTTCGCGCATCAGCGCGCGGATGGCGGTGGGGGCGGTGTAGAAGATGGTGACCTGATGTTTGTCGATCACTTGCCAGAAGCGCGAGGCGTCCGGGTAGCTGGGCACGCCTTCGAACATCAACGACGTGGCGCCGTTGGCCAGCGGCCCATACACCAGATAGCTGTGGCCGGTGATCCAGCCCACGTCGGCCGTGCACCAGAACACGTCGCTGTCGCGGATGTCGAAAATGGCGGCGTGCGTATAGGACGCATACACCAGGTAGCCGCCCGTCGTGTGCAGCATGCCCTTGGGCTTGCCGGTGCTGCCGGACGTGTAGAGGATGAAGAGCGGGTCTTCGGCGTTCATGCGTTCGGGAATGCACTCGTCCGGCTCGCGGTCCATCAGGCGGTCGAGCCAGTAATCGCGTTCGGCCTTCATCGGGATGGATGCGCCCGTGTGCTTCACGACCAGCACCGTGCGCACGCCTTCCATGCCCGGCATGTCGAGCGCGGCGTCCACGTTGGCCTTCAAGGGAATGGGGCGGCCCGCGCGGCGGCCTTCGTCGGCGGTGATGATGGCTTTGGCGCCGCAGTTGCGCACGCGGTCGGCAATGGAAGCGGGCGCGAATCCGCCGAACACCACGTTGTGCACGGCGCCGATGCGCGCGCAGGCCAGCATCGCGGCAACGGTCTCGACAATCATGGGCAGGTAGATCGTGACACGGTCGCCCCGGCCGATGCCCAGCCGGCGCAGCGCGTTGCCCATCTTGCAGACCTTGGCGTGCAGCGCGCGGTACGTGATGCGTTGGGCGGGCTCGTCAGGGTCGTCAGACTCCCAGATCAGCGCGGCCTTGTCGCCGCGTTTTTCCAGATGCCGATCCAGGCAATTCACGCTGACATTCAATTCGCCATCGGCATACCAGCGGATGCGGAAGTCGTCAGCATCAAGGTTGACGTCGCGAATTTGAGTGGGGTTGCGATACCACTGCACGCGCTGTGCGGCGTTCGCCCAGAAGGCATCGGGATCGGCGAGCGACGCGGCATAGCACGCGCGGTATTGATCCTGCGTCACCGTGTCCGGCCCGGCAAAGCCCTGAGGCACGGGATAGAAATCGCGGATGGGTTCCATGGTGGCTCCTGTGTGGGGTTAATGGGCGACGGCGGTGGTGGCGCCGATGCCCGTCTGGCTGCGGACGGTCAGGGCGTCAAATGCCGCGGCTTCTTGCTGAGCGCGTGGGCTGTGGTCCAGCTTGGAGAACAGCCAGATCGAGAAGAAGGCAAGCGGGATGGACAGGATTCCCGGGTTGGGAAACGGCGTGATGGGGGTGGCGAAGCCGAACACGTCCACCCACACGGTCGTGCTCAGCACGACCCAGATCGTGGCCGAGGCCAAGCCAAGAAAGCCGCCGATGGTGGCGCCGCGCGTGGTGCAGCCGCGCCATGAAATCGACAGCACCAGCACGGGGAAGTTGGCGCTGGCGGCAATGGCGAAGGCCAGTCCCACCATGAAGGCCACGTTCTGGTTTTCGAACACGATGCCCAGCAGAATGGCCAGGATGCCCAGGGCGATGGTGGACAAGCGCGATATGCGCATTTGCTGGTGCTCGGTGGCGCGGCCACGGGCGATGACGTTGGCGTACAGGTCATGCGAGATGGCCGCCGCGCCCGCCAGCGCCAGCCCCGCCACCACCGCGACGATGGTGGCGAAGGTGACGGCCGCCAGGAAGCCCAGCAACAGGTTGCCGCCCACGGCGTTGGCCAGATGCACGGCCACCATGTTGGTGCCGCCGATCAGACTTTTCATCATGTCGAAGCTGCCGTCCGCGCCCGTCACGTAATACTCAGGATGCCGCACCAGCAATGCCACGGCGCCAAAGCCGATGATGAAGGTGAGCAGGTAGAAGTAGCCGATGAAGGAGCTGGCGTAGATGACCGACTTGCGCGCTTCCTTGGCGTTGGACACGGTGAAAAAACGCATCAGGATGTGCGGCAGCCCGGCGGTGCCGAACGCCAGCGCGATGCCCAGCGACAAAGCATTGAGCGGATTGCTGCTGACTTCCGCGCCCGGCGCCAACAGTTCCATGCCCGACGGATGCACACGCGCGGCTTCGGCCAACAGCGCGTCGGGGCTGTATTCAAAGGCGGCCATCACCAGCACCGTCATCAGCGTGGCGCCAAACAGCATCAGCACGGCCTTGATGATCTGCACCCAGGTCGTGGCCGTCATGCCGCCAAAGGCGACGTAGATCATCATCAGCGAGCCCACGATCAGCACGGCGATGTTGTAGTCCAGCCCGAACAGCAGCACGATGAGCTTGCCCGCGCCCACCATCTGCGCGATCAGGTAGAGCGCGATGATCAGCAACGACGCGCTGGCGGCCAGCACGCGCATTGGCGTCTGCGCCAGCCGGAACGACGTCACGTCCGCAAAGTTGTAGCGGCCCAGATTACGCAGGCGTTCGGCAATCAGGAACATCACGACCGGCCAGCCGAACAGAAAGCCGATGGCGTAGATCATGCCGTCAAAGCCGCTGACATAGACCATGCCCGCAATGCCCAGGAACGAGGCTGCGGAAAGATAGTCGCCCGCAATGGCCAGGCCGTTTTGAAAGCCCGACAAGCCGCCGCCCGCTGTGTAGAAGTCAGAGGTGGTGTGCGTGCGCTTGGCCGCCCAGTAGGTGATGCCCATGGTGCCCGCAATGAACACCAGGAACATGACGATGGCGGAGGTGCTGGTTTGCGCGTTCGTGGCGGCGCGCGCGGCGCCTGCCAGCGCACAGCCCAGTACGAAGATCAATGCGGCGCCCAATTTCTTGTTTTTCATGACACGTCCTTGATGATGGCGGCCAGCAGAGGGTCGAAGACGGTGTTGGAGATATGGACGTAGGCCGAGATCAGCACCACGGCGCTGCACACGACGAGCGTGCCGGTCAGCACGCCGATGCTCATCGTCATGCCCGGCATGGGGCGTGCGAAGAAGACCGGGTCGAATGCAAGGGTCAGGATGAAGCCCGCGTAGATGACGCTGGCGATGGCGAAGAACAGCAGGCTGGTCCGGCTGCGGCGGCGCAGTAATTCCTGATATTTGGGATGCCGGAGGACGGCGGCGACTGTGGTGTCGGGGGAGGGCATGTGGGGTCTCCTTGTTGTTATTGCCGGACGGCATGCAAGTCCGGGGCGGCCCGCTCGGTGATGCCCGGCGGGCCTCTGCCCAATATAGAGACGCATCGCTTCGCCGGACACACGACCTTAGTCGTAGGGGTCCGCCCTAGGGATCAGGGGCGCACGCCGTCGGAAATGTGGGATGCGCCAGCATGGCTATTGCCGGTTCGCCCAAGGCGATTTGTATAAGATGTCGAAAGCTGTCCCGAGGAGGGGACACAGACCCACACAACAACGAGACACGGGTTTCATGTCTAGCCAAACCGATTCGATTTCCACGCGCACCCTCATCCTGGGCACTCTGGTGGTGCTGCTTGCCATGGGCGTGCGCGCCACTTTTGGTCTTTTCATGCAGCCGATGGGCCTGGCGCATGGCTGGGGCCGCGACGTCTTTTCCATGGCGTTCGCCTTGCAGAACCTGGTCTGGGGCGTGGCCTGTATCTTCATGGGCATTCTGGCCGACCGCTACGGCTCGGGCCGCACGATCGCGCTGGGTGCGGTGCTGTACATGTTGGGCATGATCGGCACGCGCTTCGCCACCGACGAAACCACGCTGTACCTGACTGCGGGCGTGCTGGTCGGGCTAGGGCAGGCGGGCACCACGTTCCCGGTGATCTTGCCGGTGGTGGCGCGCGCGGTGCCGCCGGCCTACCGCAGCACTGCGATGGGCATCGCCAGCGCGGGCGGATCGTTGGGCCAGTTCGCCGTGGTGCCAACCGGCCAGGCGCTGATCACCGGCATGGATTGGCCGGGCGCGTTGTGGGTGCTGTCACTATTCGTGGCCTGCGCCGCGCCGCTGGCCTATTTCCTGCGCGGCCGTCCGCATGCGCAGTCGGGGCCGCAACAGTCGCTGGCCTCGGCCGTGCGGCAAGCGGTGCGCCATCCGTCGTTCCACTTTCTGTTCTGGAGCTACTTCGTCTGTGGCTTCCACACCGCCTTCATCACCTTGCACTTGCCGGCCTACGTCACCGATGGCGGCCTGACGCCGGGGCAGGGCGCAACCGCCGTGGCGCTGATCGGGCTGTTCAACGTGGTGGGGTCGTTCTACGCGGGCAAGCTGGGCGGCAAGCACAGCAAGAAGCGGCTGTTGGCGCTGGTCTACTTCATGCGCGCCTTCGGCATTCTGCTATTGCTGGCGATGCCATTGTCGGCCTGGGTGCTGTACGCGTTTGCGGCGTGGATGGGGCTGTTCTGGCTGGGCACGGTGCCGCTGACGCAAGGGCTGATCGGGCAGATCTACGGCCTGCGCTACGCGGCCACGCTGTCGGGCATTGTGTTCCTGGGCCATCAGCTGGGCAGCTTCACCGGCGTCTGGCTGGGCGGCTATGCCTACGCCAAGACGGGCAATTACGACATGGTCTGGTGGCTGGGCGTGGCGCTTGCCGTCATCGCTGCGCTGCTGTGCCTGCCGGTGCGCGAACAGCCGGTGACGCCGGTTGAGCCCCGGCCGGCGTCGGCTTGAGGTTGCTTTGACGTGCCCTGCCGTTGTCCTGACTTTGCCCTGACCTTGTCTTGATGTGAACCCGACTAAGAATGCGCCAAAAATGTCACACGGAGAGCGATCAATAATGTCAGCGCCCCCTTCCACCGTTCGACGCCACCGCGGCTGGCGCGCCGTGGGCATGCTGGCGCTGGCCGCCGTGCTGGGCTTGGCGTTCTGGGGTTACACCACGCCCCAGATGCAGATCCATTGGGAAAACCTGGCGGCGCTCTGCGGCTTCTAGCCGGTTTTTCAGCGTTTTATCCCGCCTCGGCTCGCGGTATCCTACGACGGAGTTTTCTCCGTCGTTTTTCGTTTTCCCCGCCCGCCACCCCGCGCGCGATTTTTTTCCCCGCCCGCCACCCGCGCGCGATTTTTGGATGCCCATGCAGGACGCATCGTTTTCCTATCCCTCTTTGTCGTTGCCCGACATCGGCGCCATGCCCGCCGCAGACACGCTGGTGCTGACGGTGAACAACCGCCTGTCGCGTCGGCTCACGCTGGAACTGGCGGGGCTGCTGCGCCAGGAACGCCAGGTCAGCGAACTGCCGCGCATTCTGCCGCTGTCAGCGTGGCTGGCGGAATCCGCCAACGAACTGGCGTTTGAAACCGACGACGACGTTCCCGCCTACCGGCTGGACAGTTTCGCCACGCAATTGGTGTGGACGCAAGCCATCCGCGCCGAAGAAGCCGAACGCGTACTGCTGGACGCCAGCCAGGCGGCGCGGCTGTCCATGGACGCCGACCTGTTGATGGACGAATGGAATTTGCACGTGCCGTCTGGCGCGGACACGGACGAATACCGCGGCTTTGCCCGCTGGCGCGAGCGCTATCGCGAAACGCTGGCCAGCATTGATGCCGAAGACGCGAACCAGGGCTATGCGCGTGTGTTGCGCGCGCTGGAAGATGGCCGGCTGGCCACGCCCGCGCAACTCGTGCTGGCTGGTTTCACGGATGTGTCGCCGCGTTTTCAGCGCCTGCTGCACGCCTTTGAGGCGCAAGGCACGGCGGTTGCGCAATGGCGCGATGCCCAGCGGGTGGAAACCGTGGCGCGGCGGTTCGAGGCCGCAGACCAGGGTGCGGAATGGCGCGCCGCGGCGGCGTGGGCGGCCAGCCAATTGAAGGCGCATCCGCATGGCCGCTACGCCATCGTGTCGCCGCAGCTGGAAGCTGAATCACCCTTCGCGCGGCGCGTGTTGAGTCAGGCGCTGGCAGGCCGCGATGGCGCGCCGGCGTATGCCTTTAACGTGGCCGTGGGCCGCCCGCTGAATGAATGGCCGATGGCGCGCGCCGCGCTGGCGTGGCTGCGGGCGCTGGCCGAATGCGCCGATGGCAAGGGCTGCGGCGTGGACGTGTTGGGTGCGGCGCTACTGGCTGGCCATTGCGCTAGCGACGTGCGCGACCGCGCGCGGTTGGCGGCTATCGACGCGCGCTGGCGCCGTCAGGCTGTGCAGCATGTCGGCCCGCAAGCATGGAAGAAGTTGCTGGCCGACACGCCAGCGTTGGCGCAGGCCTGGAACCAGGCCATGGAAATCTGGACGCAAGGCGGCCGCCAAGCCACCTGCGACGTCTGGATGCTGCGCATGAAGGCCGCGCTGATGGCGCTGGGTTTCCCCGGCGAAGGCGTGCTGGACAGCGTGGGCTACCAGGTCATGGGCGCATTGGGCGACGCGCTGGGCAGCTTTTCGGCATTGGCGCCTGCGGCCGGCCGGCTGGGCGGCGTGGCCGCAGTGAACCTGCTGCAAAGCGTGGCGCGGTCGGCCTCGTTCCAGCCGCAACGCGACCCCTTGGCGCGGCTGGACGTGCTGGGTCTGCTGGAAGCCGAAGGTGGTTCTTGGGATGGCGTGTGGATGCTGGGCCTGACGGACGACGTTTTGCCCGCGTCCCCCAAGCCGAATCCGCTGTTGCCGCTGGCGGTGCTGCGTCTGGCCAAGGCCCCGCGCGCAACGCCTGAACGCGAACGCGAATGGGCCGAAGGCATGTATGCCGCGCTGTGCCGTTGCGCGCCCGACATCATCGTCAGCCATGCCCATATGGATGGCGAGCGCGAACTGCGCCCGTCTCCATTGATAGCGGCTGCTGCGCTAACAGACTTCACGCCGGCCGCAGCCGAGCTTGCTACCGCCTTGCCGCAGGAATCTTTGGAAGACAACCAAGGCCCGCCGCTTGCGCCGGGCAATCGTGGGGGCGGCGGCCTGGACGTGCTGGACACGCAGGCGCGCAATCCCTTGTGGGCATTCGTGCGGCACCGCTTGGGCGGACGCGAGCTTGCGCCGTATGCGGACAGCGCCACGGTGAACGTGCGGGGCCAGTTCCTGCATAAAGCGTTGGAGCTGGTGTGGGGCATGATGCCCGATCAGGAAACGCTGCACGAGGTCATGGCCACGGGCCGCTTGCCCGCCTTGCTGGAGCAGGCCGTGGCGCAAGCCGCGGACGAAGAACTCAAAGACTACGCGCCCGCGTTGAAGGCGCTGGAATGCCAGCGGGCGCGTGCCGTGCTGGCGTCGTGGCTCGACATGGAGGCGCAGCGCCTGCCCTTCGCCGTTGCCCAGGTCGAAAAGAATCATCAGTGGCAGCGCGGCGCGCTGAACCTGAAGCTGCGGCTTGACCGTATCGATAGCTTGGCCGACGGGCGCAACGTCATCGTTGACTACAAAACGGGCGTGGCCGCCGCCAAGCCCGAACCTGATTGGTCGCGCAGCCGTCCGGTGAACGTGCAGTTGCCGTTCTATGCGTCGGTGTTGGCGGACGCCGCGGGCGGCGAGGTGGCCGGCCTGGTGCTGGCGCAGATTCACGCGCGGCAAGTCGCTGCGCAAGGTCTGGCCGACGAAGACTTGGGCGTGCCGGGCGTCACCCTCGCCAGTGACAGCAAGTATTTCGATGGCCTGTCCTGGCCAGACATCCGGCAACGCTGGCGCGTGGCCATCGAGGCCCTGGCCGATGAGTACGTGGCGGGGGTGGCGGCCAATGTGGCCTACCGCCGCGACGATTTGAAATACTGCGATGCATTGCCGTTCTTGCGTTTGCATCTTGACGACGAGGACGCCTAAGCCATGGCCGACATTGAACGCCTGCCACAGGACCACGCCGCACGCACCGACGCGCTGGACCCGACCCGCTCGTTTCTCGTGCAAGCGCCGGCCGGCTCCGGCAAGACCGAGCTGCTGACCGACCGCATTCTGGCGCTGCTGGCCACCGTGAACCGGCCCGAAGAAATCGTCGCCATCACGTTCACCCGCAAGGCCGCGTCCGAAATGCATGCGCGCGTGCTGAGCAAACTGCGCCGCGGGCTGGTCGCGCCGCCCGAAGCCATGCACGAACGCCGCAGCTGGGAGCTTGCGCGCGCTGCGTTGGCGCGCAACGAGGCGCAGGGCTGGCACCTGCTGGACCACCCGGCGCGTTTGGCGATTCGCACCATCGATTCGTTCTGCGCGGGGCTGGTGCGCAGCATGCCCTGGCTGTCTGAACTGGGCGGCATGCCCGAGATTACCGACGATGCGCGCGCGCACTATGAAGCCGCCGCGCGCGCCACGCTGGACCTGGCCGACGATTACGAAGCCGTGCGCATCCTGCTCCAGCATCTGGATGTAGACGTGCAGGCAGCCAAGGACGCCATCGCCGACATGCTCGGCCAGCGCGACCAATGGCTGCCGCTCTTGCGCCACGGTTCTGATCGCGCGGGCATGGAAGCCATGCTGGCTGAAGCCATCGGCGAAGACCTGGACGCGCTTTGCGACGCCATGCCGTATGGCTGGGCCGAATCGCTGTGCGGCCCCGCCCGTCTTGCCGCGGCACAATTGCAGGACGGCGAAGACGACAACAAGCTGCTGGCGCTGCTGGACTGGACGGACGAACTGCCGCCTGACGCCGACGTGCTGGACCAGTGGCGCGCCGTGGCGCATCTGCTGCTGACCGGCACGGGCACCTTGCGCAAGACGGTCAACAAGAACCTGGGCTTTCCGGCCAAGTGCGCGCACAAGGAACCCTTTGTGGCGTGGCTGGAAGCGGCCGACGCGCAAGCGCCTTGGGTGCGCCGCCTGAACGCCGTGCGCGATATCCCCGAGCCGCATTTCACCGATGCGCAATGGGAAGTGCTGGGCGCGCAGCTGATGACCTTGGCGCTGGCCGTGGCGCAGCTGCGTCTGCGCTTCGCTGATACCGGCGAGGTCGACTTCATTGAAATCGCGCAGCGCGCGGCCGCCGCATTGGGCAGCGCCGATGACCCGGGCGAACTGCTGCTGAAGCTGGACGCATCCATCCGCCATCTGCTGATCGACGAATTCCAGGACACCAGCCAGACGCAGCTGGACTTGCTGCGTACGCTGACGTCGGGCTGGCAGGCGGGCGACGGCCGCAGCCTGTTCCTGGTGGGCGACCCGATGCAATCCATCTACCGCTTCCGCAAAGCCGAGGTGGGGCTGTTCCTGGAAGTGGCCGACATCGGCGTGGGCGAGTTGACGCCCGACTTCCTGAACCTGACCGACAACTTCCGCTCGCAGGCGGGCATCGTGGACTGGGTGAACCAATCGTTCGCGGGCCTGCTGCCCAAGCGCAGCGACGCTGCGGCGGGAGCGATCACGTACAGCCCGTCCACCGCCTTTCATGATGCGCTGCCGGACCCGGCTGTGCGCTTTCACCCCGCGTGGTCACGCGCGGGCGCGGCCCCCGCTGAAGAGCAGGCCGAAGATATCGCCGTGGGGCTGGTGCGCCAGGCGCTGATCGATCACAAGGGCGCAAAGCATCCGGTTGCGGTGCTGGTGCGCGCGCGCAGCCACCTGGGCAACCTGACGCGCCGGCTGGCGCAAGAAGGCATCCGCTGCCGTGCCGTGGACTTGGTGCCCTTGGCGCTGCGTCCGGTGGTGGCGGACCTGGTGCAACTGGTGCGGGCGCTGTCGCATCCGGCCGACCGCATGGCTTGGCTGTCGGTATTGCGCGCGCCGTATTGCGGGCTGACGCTGACGTCCTTGCAGCGCCTGTTCGGCGATGATCACATCACGCCCGTGCCGGTGCTGCTCGAACGCGCGTTGCGCATCGTGCCGTCAACGGCGCCGGTCGCCGCCAGCACTGCGCCGCAAGGTTCCTTGTTTGATGATGCCGCGCCGGCCGCCGCCGAGTCGCCTTCTGCGCAAGCCCTCTTGAGCGCCGACGAGTTCGAACGCCTGCGCCATGTCGCGGCCATTTTGCTGGACAAGCGCAACGCCTCGGGCGCGATGCCTTTCGCAGCGTGGGTGGAGTCGCTATGGCGGCGCTTGGGCGGCCCCGCGTTGTATGCCGGCCTGTCGGTGGCGAACGATGCCGAAAGCCTGTTCCAACTGGTTGAGCGTCTGGCGCCGCACGGCGGCATCGACCCGGCCGCGCTGGACGCGGGCATCTCGCGCCTGTTCGCGTCTCCGGATGCTGCGGACGAAGACGAAGGCGCAGTCGAAATCATGACCATGCACAAGTCCAAGGGCCTGCAATTTGAAACGGTCATCTTGTATGGCCTGCATCGCGCGCCCCGGGGTGACCAGGCGCCGCTGGTGCGTTTCGAGCAAAGCGGCGGCCGCGTGCTGTTCGGCCCGGTCAAGCCGCGCGCGGAAACCGAAGCTGATCCGGTGTCGCGCTATCTGGGCGCCCGCGAAGCGCGCCGGGCGTCGTACGAAATTGACCGCCTGCTGTACGTAGCGGCCACCCGCGCGCGCAAACGCCTGCATCTGGTGGGCCACGTGTCGGTGGACGAGGCCAGCGGTCAGGTCAAGACGCCGCCATCGGCCAGCCTGCTGGGACGCTTGTGGCCGTGCCTGATCACGCCCGTGCCGCCCGCGCTGGAAGGCGAGGCCGAACCCGACGCCATTGACGGCCCCGAATGGCAAGGCGAACCCTTGCGGCGCGTGGCCAGCGACGGCCTCGCACAACTGGCGCGCCTGTCGACCATCACCGTCAGCCCCGGTTTCGGCGCCGCCGAACGCGGCGCGTGGGGCGACGGCGGCGAGCATCCCGCCTGGCAACTCGAAGCCGGCTACGACGCCGCCATCGGCACGCTGGCGCACGCCTGGCTGGCCCGCATCGGCCAAGACGGCGTCCACACCTGGCCCGCCGACGCCCTGGCCGAACGCCTGCCCGCCATGCGCCGCCAACTGACCCGCGCCGGCATCCCCGCCAGCCAAGCCGACGCCGCCGCCGAAGCCGTACTCGAAACCCTGCAAGCCACCTTGGCGGATGATCGCGGCTTGTGGCTGCTATCCCAATCCGGCGCCCGCCGCGAATGGCCGCTCATTGACGCCGCCGGCAAGGTATCGGTCATCGACTTGGCGCTGAGTACCGAAGACGGCTGGCTGATCGTCGACTACAAAACCGGCCGCCCGCACCCCGGCGAATCCCCAGCTGCGTTCGCGGCAAGAATGCGCCAGCGTCATGGAGACCAGTTGCTGCGGTACTGCACGCAAGTGACATCGCTAGACGGCCGCAAAGCCAAAGCCGCCCTCTATTTCCCCCGAGCCAAGGCATGGATTGACCTTCAGCCATAGCGCAAAGGCGGGCCGTGTCGATCGAAGGGTAAGGCGTCGATATCAAGCACTGGCGCGAGACGGATTAAGCGCGATAAACGCCCGCATGGGCGTGAAGATTTCACCGCCCCTCCCACCCCACGAAGCACAAAGCGGCGAGAGAGCAAGCCAAAGCGAAGCACAAAGCGGCGAGAGAGCAAGCCAGAGCAAAGCACAAAGCGGCGAGAAAGCAAGCCAGAGCAAAGCACAAAGCGGCGAGAAAGCAAGGCAAAGCGAAGCGAGCCAAAAATGGCAAGCGAAGCAAAGCCATCACCCCCTCCCCCTCGGGGGGAGGGCCGGGGAGGGGGCAACATACCGCCCCTTGGGGCCCGCCTGCCGGAAGGCTGGCAAGCAAGCATCGCGCAGCTCTGCTAGAATTCCGGCTGGCGGGCCCCTTCGCATGGTTCGACGGTGAACCTGGTCAGGTCGGGAACGAAGCAGCCATAGTCGTTTAGGGTCAGTGCCGGAGTAAGGCTCGCCAACCGGATTCTTCAAAGCAAAGGGTCATGAATTCAGTTCATGGCCCTTCGCTTTCAAGGGGGACGGGGTTATTTTCCAGGGATTCGTTCCGCGGGAATAAGCCCGTCCCCTTTGCATTTCAGCCAGCACGCGAAACAGGCTCTACAATCCAGCCATGACTTATCTGGTACTGGCCCGCAAGTGGCGGCCGAGATCGTTCGATACCCTTGTGGGACAGGATCACGTGGTGCGCGCGCTGACTCACGCGCTCGACACCCAACGCCTGCACCATGCCTGGTTGTTCACCGGCACCCGGGGCGTGGGCAAGACCACGCTTTCCCGCATCCTGGCCAAGTCGCTCAACTGTGAAATCGGCATCACGTCCAAGCCTTGCGGCGTCTGCCGCGCTTGTACGGAAATCGACGCCGGGCGCTTTGTCGACTACCTGGAACTGGATGCGGCCTCGAACCGCGGCGTCGAAGAAATGACGCAGTTGCTCGAACAGGCGGTGTACGCGCCGGGCGCGGGGCGCTTCAAGGTCTACATGATCGACGAAGTGCACATGCTGACCGGCCACGCTTTCAACGCCATGTTGAAGACGCTGGAAGAGCCGCCCCCTCACGTCAAATTCATCCTGGCCACCACCGATCCGCAAAAGATTCCGGTGACGGTGTTGTCGCGTTGCCTGCAATTCAATTTGAAGCAGATGCCGGCCGACTCCATTGTTGGCCACCTGCAAGCGGTGCTGGGCCAGGAAGCCGTCCCTTTTGAAGTGCCGGCCCTGCGCTTGATTGGCCAGGCGGCTCAAGGGTCCATGCGCGATGCGCTCTCCCTGACCGATCAGGCCATCGCCTATAGCGCTGGCAACATGACCGAGGACGCCGTGCGCGGCATGCTCGGCACGATCGATCAGCGCCATCTGGTGCGCCTGCTGGATGCCTTGTCCGCGGGCGACGCGAAAAGCGTGCTGGCCGTGGCCGACGAATTGTCCACGCGCGGGTTGTCCTACGCGGGGGCGCTGGCCGATCTGGCCGTGCTGTTGTCGCGCGTGGCGATCGAACAGCGTGTCACCGGCGTCACGCCGGCTGAAGACCCGCTGGCGGCCGACATTGCGCGCCTGGCGCTGAGCCTGCATCCCGACGCCGTGCAACTGTTCTATTCCGTGGCGGTGCATAGCCGCAGCGAATTGACGTTGGCGCCTGACGAGTACGCCGGCTTCATCATGGCCTGCCTGCGCATGTTGTCGCTCAATGGCGACGCCGGCCCGCAGACCGCGCTGGAAGCGCCCGCCACGCCTGCCCGCCAGACGGCGGAACCGGCGGTGGCAGTGGCAGCTCCGGCGGTCGAGGCGACTGCTGCCGCAGCGCCGGCCGCGGCCGCTGCCGTTGCTCCTGCTGTTGCTGCCAACGTACCCGCCGCAGGCGTTCCTGCGGCAGGCGGTCCTGCGGCAGGCGTACCCGCCGCAGGCATTTCTGCGGCAAGCGCACCTTCGGCAGGCGCTCAAGACACCGCCGTCGCCTCGGCAGCGGCTCCGGCTGCCGAGCTCGCGTCCGAGCCGGCCGTCGGGTCGGCCGTCGGGTCGGCTGTTACCTCGGTCATTGCACCCGTAGCAGCGCCCGCCGCCTCATCCGCTGAACCCGCTATCACCGCAACCACGGTGGCTGCCGTTCCCGCTGCGCCGGCCTCCGCCGACGTTCAGCCCGAGCCCGCCGCGACCGCAGCCCAGCCCGCCGCAAACGCAGCCCAGCCCGCCGCAACCGCAGCCCAGCCCACCGCAGCCGCCGACAGCGTGCCGCCTTGGGAAGACTTGCCCGCGGATACGCCGGCCGCCGCTGCATCAGCATCCCCCGCAGCAACGCCTGGCTCCGTCCAAGCCGCGCCCGCATCCCCCGCAACGCCCGACGTCACCACCGCCAAAGCCGCAGGCTCCGCCGCGCTGGCGGTCACGCCTGCTGTCGCGGCGGTGTTGGCGACAGCGCCGGCAGACGCCGACGGCGACGGCCCGCCTTCCTGGGTCGACGAAGAAATCCCCTTCGAAGCCGAAGGCGGTTTCGTTCCTGAAAGCGGCTTCACGTCCGACCCGGACGACGATGATTTTGAAACGCTGGCCAGCGCGCCTTCTGTCGCGCCGCCTGTGGCCGCCGTCCGCCGCGAAGGCGCAGCCCCGACGCGCAAGCGCGGCTCGCGCGCCCGTGTCACGGACATGACGCAAGCCGGCTGGCCCGAGTTGGCCGCGACCCTGCCCGTCACCGGCCTGGCCGCTGAACTCGCGCGGCAAAGCGAATGGGCTGGCGTACAAGGTGACGCGATCATCCTGCGCGTGGCTGTGAAAACCCTGGCCGAAAGCGAAAGCCGGGTTCGCCTGCAAACCGTCTTGTGCGAACATTTCGGTCAGGGCATCCGGCTGGACGTGCGAGTTGGCGTCACCGGCGACGACACGGCGCATGCCGTGGCGAAAGCCGAACGCGCAGCGCGCCAGCAGGCCGCCGAAGATGCGGTGGCCGTTGATCCTTTTGTGCAAGCGTTGCTGGCCGATTTCGGGGGCCATGTCGTCCCCGACTCCATCCGCCACGTTGATCCCCCGGCCGCTGCCTGAGGCGGCGGCCCCTCTTATTCCCCTCGTTCAAGGAACATCCATCATGATGAAAGGACAACTGGCCGGCCTGATGCGCCAGGCGCAGCAGATGCAGGAAAACATGAAGAAGGCGCAAGACGCGCTGGCCGAAATCCTGGTCGAAGGCGCCTCGGGCGGCGGCCTGGTCAAGGTCACCATGACCTGCCGCCACGACGTCAAGCGCGTCGTGATCGACCCGTCGCTGCTGGGCGATGACAAAGACATGCTGGAAGACCTGGTCGCCGCTGCGTTCAACGACGCGCTGCGCAAGGCCGAAACCACGTCGCAAGAAAAGATGGCGGGCGTCACCGCCGGCATGCCGCTGCCCCCGGGCATGAAGCTGCCGTTCTGATCGACGCCGCCCTAGGCCGCAATGGACCCCTTACTGCCTGAACCCGAACCGCTGGTGTCGCTGATCGAGGCGCTGCGGCGCCTGCCCGGCGTGGGCGTTCGATCCGCCAGGCGCATGGCGTATCACCTGCTGCAGCATGACCCGCAAGGCGCGGACATGCTGGGGCAGGCGTTGGCCGGCGCCGTGCGCGATCTGAAGCACTGCGCCCGCTGCAACAGCTTTTCGGAAGACGAAGTCTGCGGAACTTGCGCCAATACCAAGCGCGACCCCTCGCTCTTGTGCATCGTTGAAACGCCCGCTGATCAGAACATGATCGAGTCCAGCCACGGCTACCGTGGCCTGTACTACGTGCTGATGGGCCGGGTCGCGCCGCTTGAAGGCATCGGCCCGCGCGAGCTGGATTTCGATCGCGTCATCAAGCGCGCCACCGACGGCGTGGTTCAGGAAGTCATCCTGGCCACCAACTTCACGGCGGAAGGCGAAACCACGGCTCACTTCCTGGGTGAAGCGCTGGGCGAACGCGGCTTGCGCGTGACGCGTCTGGCGCGTGGCGTGCCGGCCGGCAGCGAGCTGGAATATGTGGACGCCGGCACGATCGCCTGGGCGCTGATGGAGCGTAAGACGACGTAATCAAGGCAGGGCTCGCAACATCAAAAAGCCCACCGGCAACGTACCGGGGCGGCAAACTGTGAGGTAGACAAACCATGTCAGCGCTGACCGGACTCAAGGTCCTGGAACTCGGCACGCTCATCGCCGGCCCGTTCGCCGCGCGCATCTTCGGCGAATTCGGCGCCGATGTCATCAAAGTGGAAACCCCGCACGGCCCTGATGGCACGGGCGGCGGCGATCCCATCCGCAGCTGGCGCCACCTGCACGAGGGAAATTCGCTCTGGTGGACGGTACAGGCGCGCAACAAGCAATCCATCGCCCTCAATCTGAAAGACCCGCGCGCGCAGGAAATCGCCCGCAAGCTGGCGCTGGACGCCGACGTCGTGGTTGAAAACTACCGGCCCGGCGTGCTGGAAAAGTGGGGCTTGGGCTATGAGCAACTGCGCGCCATCAACCCCGCGCTGATCATGGTGCGGCTGTCGGGTTACGGCCAGACCGGCCCCTTGAAAGACCAGCCGGGCTTCGGCGCCATCGGTGAATCGATGGGTGGCCTGCGTTATGTGTCGGGCCACCCCGACCGGCCGCCGCTGCGGGTCGGCATCTCCATTGGTGATTCCATTGCCGCGCTGCACGGCGTGATCGGCGCGATGATGGCGCTGCGCCACCGCGACGCCACGGGCGGCCGCTGGAATGGCAAGTCGGGCGCTGAATGCTCCGCGGGCCAAGGCCAGATGGTTGACGTGGCGCTGTACGAAGCCGTCTTCAACATGATGGAAAGCCTGGTGCCCGAATACGACGTGGCCGGCGTGGTGCGCGAACGCACCGGCGGCGCGCTGCCGGGCATCGTGCCCTCCAACACGTACACCACCCGCGATGGCCAGAACATCGTCATCGCCGGCAATGGCGACGCCATCTTCCACCGCCTGATGCGCGCCATCGGCCGCGACGACCTGGCCGAAGACCCAGAGCTGGTGCGTAACGATGGCCGCGCCCGCCGGGTCGAAGAGATCGACGGCGCCATCCAGCAATGGTGCGGCGGCCGTGGCATCGAGGACGCGTTGGGCGTGCTGAAGGCGGCGGATGTGCCGGTCGGCAAGATCTACAGCGTGGCCGATATGTTCAACGATCCGCAGTTCCTGGCGCGCCGCATGATCGAACAACATCACTTCGCCGATGGCCGTCCGGTCAAGCTTCCGGGCGTGGTTCCGAAGCTGTCCGAGACCCCTGGCCAGACGCGCTGGGTGGGGCCGGCTTTAGGGGAACATACCGAGGAAGTCCTGAAATCGCTGGGGTATGATTCAGCGGCTATTGATGAGCTGGCGAAGACCGGCGCTATCGGTAAACCCGACAATTAGGAGACAACCATATGTCAGTTACTCGCCGTGACTTGCTCAAGATGGCTGGCGCTGCCGGCGTCATGGGCATGGCGCCCGCCATCGTGCGCGCACAGAAACTTGAAAAGACCAAGGTCCAGATCGCCGTGGGCGGCAAGCCCCTGATCTATTACCTTCCGCTGTCCATCGCAGAAGCGCGCGGCTACTTCAAGGACGAAGGCCTGGAGGTCAGCATTGCTGACTTCGCCGGGGGTTCGAAGGCCTTGCAGGCGGTCGTGGGCGGCAGCGCCGACGTGGTCTCGGGCGCGTTCGAACACACGCTGTCCATGCAGTCCAAGGGCCAGGCCTACCGCGCCTTTGTGTTGCAAGGCCGCGCGCCGATGATCGGCGTGGGCGTGTCCAAGAAGAACCTGCCCAACTACAAGGGCCCGGCCGACCTCAAAGGCAAGAAGATCGGCGTGACCGCGCCGGGCTCGTCCACCAACATGGTGGTGAGCTTCTTCCTGGCCAAGCACGGCCTGAAGGCGTCGGACGTGTCCATCATCGGCGTGGGCGCAGGCGCAGGCGCCGTCACGGCATTGCGCAGCGGCCAGATCGACGCCATCTCCAACACTGACCCCGTGGTGTCGATGTTGGAAATGCCGGGCGACATCCAGATCATTGTCGACACGCGCACGCTGAAAGACACGCAGGACATCTTTGGCGGCAACATGCCCGCCGGCTGCCTGTACGCGCCGCAAGCCTTCATCGACGCCAACCCGAACACCACCCAGGCGCTGACCAACGCGCTGGTGCGCGCCGACAAGTGGATTCAGAAGGCCGGCCCCGACGAGATCGCCAAGATCGTGCCGGAAACCTATCTGCTGGGCGACCCGGCCGTGTACAAGGCCGCCATCGCCAAGAGCCTGGAAGGCCTGTCGCCCGACGGCATGATCCCCGAAGACGGCGCCGCCACCGCGCTGAAGGCGCTGGCCGCCTACCAGGCGGACTTCGACGGCGCGAAGATCGATCCGTCCAAGGTCTGGACCAACGATTTCGCGCGCCGCGCCAACGAGAAGTATGCCAATGGCTGAAGCCGCACTGTCGCTGGAAAATATCAGTTGCACCTTTGTTTCGCGTGACGACCGGTCGCAGCGCTACACCGCTGTCAGCGACACGACCCTGGCCATTGCGCCAGGGGAGTTCGTGTCGGTGGTGGGCCCGACCGGTTGCGGCAAGTCCACGCTGCTCAACGTGGGCGCCGGTTTGCTGGCGCCGTCCTCGGGCCAGGTGAAGGTGTTCGGGCAACCGTTGTCCGGCATCAATTCCCGCGCGGGTTACATGTTCCAGGGCGAGGCGCTCTTGCCCTGGCGCAGCGCGCTGGACAACGTGGTGGCCGGCCTGGAGTTCGCAGGCGTGGCGCGGCCGGAAGCGCTGGAGCGTGGCCGCGAGTGGATGCGTCGGGTCGGCCTGGGCGGGTTCGAGCAACGTTACCCGCACCAGATGTCGGGCGGCATGCGCAAGCGCGCCATGCTGGCGCAGACGCTGATCCGCGATCCGGACATCATCCTGATGGACGAGCCGTTCTCGGCGCTCGACATCCAGACGCGCCAGCTGATGGAAAACGAGGTCCTGGAATTGTGGATGGCCAAGCGCAAGGCTGTGCTCTTCATCACGCACGACCTGGACGAAGCCATCGCCATGAGCGACCGCGTGATCGTGCTGTCGGCCGGGCCTGGCACGCATCCGATCGGCGAATTCACAATCGACCTGCCGCGTCCGCGCGACGTGGCTGAAGTGCGCGCCCATCCGCGTTTCGTCGAGCTGCACTCCGCCATCTGGGCCGTGCTGCGCGAAGAAGTGCTCAAGGGCTATGCCCAACAGAAGCGAGCCTGAGGTATGTCGAAGTCATTCAAATCCGGTTCCGCCAGCCTGCGCTTCTGGCAACTGCTGCTCTTGGTTGTCATCCTGGGCGTCTGGCATTTCGCATCGCGTGATTCCAAAGTGGCGTTCTTCTTCGGTGAACCGCTGAAGGTCTGGGGCCGCATCTGGGCCTGGTTCGTCACCAACGCCGACATCTACACGCACTTGTGGGTGACGCTGACCGAAACCGTGCTGGCGTTCTTCATCGGCACCATCGCCGGCCTGGGCTTCGGCTTGTGGCTGGGCTTGTCGCCCCGAGCAAGCGCCATTCTCGACCCCTACATCAAAGCCGCCAACTCGATGCCGCGCGTGATTCTCGCGCCTATTTTCGGCATGTGGTTCGGGTTGGGTATCTGGTCGAAGGTGGCGCTAGCGGTCACGCTGGTGTTCTTCATCGTGTTCTTCAACGTCTACCAGGGCGTGCGCGAAGTCAGCCCGACCTTGCTGGATAACGCCCGCATGCTGGGCGCACGCAAGCGCCAATTGCTGCGCCACGTGTACCTGCCGTCGGCCACGAGCTGGGTGTTTTCCAGCTTGCACACGTCCGTGGGCCTGGCCTTCGTGGGGGCGGTGGTGGGCGAATACCTGGGTTCGGCAAGCGGCGTGGGCTACCTGATCCTGCAAGCGGAAGGCACGTTCGACGTGAACACGGTGTTCGCGGGCATCGTCGTGCTGACGGCGTTTGCGCTGGTGTTGGACTACATCGTCGGCATCGGTGAAAAGCGCCTGATGAAGTGGCAGCCCAAGTCAGGCGAAACCGAAAAGCTGTAGCGCGTCACGCCAGATCACGACACGACAACGCCACCGCGTTACGGGCTTTCAGGCCCGTAGCGCGCGCTGGCTGCGCAGCCAGATCGTCAGGCTGTCGAACGCGTCGCGCGCGCCATGCAGCGCGTGCGCTTCGCGTCCCCGGGCGCCGGCTTCGCTGTCCAGAAATTGTAGAAATACTTTCCACATCGGCCCGACCTGTTCGCCATAACCGCGCAAATAGCGCAGCGGCAAAGCGGGGGTAACGTCCGCCAGATGCTTGGCCAGAAAGCGGCCGCCCAATTGCGAACCTTCGACCACATACGCCACGCCCAATGCGTACGCGTCGGCCGTATGCAGCTGTGGCGCGTCGGTGCATTGCGGCACGGGGCTCAAGTCACCGGCATCGGCCAGGTCGGCGCGCAGCCAATCGCTTTTGCCCGCGCGCACCGGCGCTTGCAGGCTGCCCGGCCAGTCCAGCCGCCAGAGCTGTTGCTCCAGCGGTTCCAGCCAGCCGAGCAGGGCGCGCAGGTAGTTCAGATAGTCACCGCGATCAATGTCGCCGCCGGTCAGGGCCAGGCCCTGGTCCAGCGTTTCGTGCTGCTCGCGCGTGCCTTCTCTAAGGACCTGATGGACGGGTGAAATCATGGGGGCCGCTCACTTGTCTGGGGTGGGGGCGGGCAGGTGCAGCGACCAGCACTGCGCTTGCCGCTCCAGACGCCAGCCCGACGCGGCCGCAAGCAACTCTACATCCTGCGGAGTGATCGCCGTTGCCGGCGCGGCAACGTCGTCGTCGCCAAACTCGGAGGAAAAATGGGCGTGCCAGGCGTGAGTTTGCGAGAGGTCCAACGTCAAGACGACGTCGGCGGGCATCGCTTGCAGCAGGCTGAGCAGCCAGGCCAGCAGCAGATACCGTGAGGTGAATTGCGGCAGTTCCTCATCGGCGACATCTTCGGGCCAGACCACGCTTTGCCGCGACAAGAGCAGTTGCGAGAACATCAGCTTGCGGCATTCGCGAAGCAGTGTCTCGGTGCTCGTGCGCGCGCCGTTGTCGGCCAGCCATTGGTCCAGTTCCCGCACAACGGCTACGCCGTCGTCCAGCATGCCGGTGAGGTCGCCCGCCAGACGCTGGCAGCGCTGCTGCAAGGCGTTGGCGTCAGCGCCTTCGGGCGACTGGCGCAGCATTGCCGCCGCAAGCGATGCATTGGACAGCGGGCCCACGACATCGTGGCGCAGAACCGGAAATATCTGCGCCAGCACCTTCAGGCGCACGCCATGCGCCGCCAGGGCAAGCAGCGACGGGCTGATCGGCACGGCAGGCGGCGTCATTCGGCTTGGCGCAGCACGGCAAGCAGCGCGTCCGGGTCGGCGGGTTTTTCGATCCAGCCATTGAACATGTCTTCGGCGTCGCCGCGGCGTTCATGGCGTGCAAGGCCGCTTAGCGCATAAATGCGCGCCGGCGTCTTGCGGGCGCGCAGGCGCGTGGCCAGTTCGTAGCCGTCCATATCGGGCAGCAGGATGTCGACGAGAACGGCTTCGGGGCCGAAGCTGTCAACCAGTTCCAGCGCTGCTTCACCGGTGGCTGCGCAACGCGCCTCCAGCCCCGAAAGCGTCAGGAATTCGGCCAGCAGCTCCGAGCCCATTTCATTGTCGTCAACCAGCAGGACGCGAACCGCGCGTACTTCATCCAAAAGAAGTCTCCAAATTTATCAAGGGGTGCTTGCGCCGCACTCTCCGCGCGGCAACATCACCGTGAATATGACCAGGCCGTCGCGGCACGCTACCGAGATCTCGCCTTCATGGTCGCGCACGACCTGGTCAGCAATGTACAGGCCCAGCCCCAAGCCATTGCGATTGCGCGAATGGCCCAGCGATTCGGGCTTGAAAGGCGAAAACAAGTGCGTCAGCACGTCTTCTGCAATGGGCGCGCCATGGTTGATGACGCGCAATTCAATATCGTCATCCACCTGATGCGCCTGAACCACGATGGGCTGGCGCGGGGCGCCGTGTTGGCGCGCGTTGCTCATCAGGTTGGTGATGACCTGGGCGATGCGGTCGGTGTCGGCCATCAGCTCCAGGCCAGGATCAACGTCCGGTTCGATCAGCAGGCCGGGATAGGCCTGACGCTTTTCGGCGATCAGCCCATTCATCAGTTCAGTCAGATTGCACAGCCGCTTCTGGATGCCCAGCCCCATGCCGCCTTGCAGCCGCGACAGGTCCAGCACCTGCGAGATCAGGCGTTGCATGCGGCCGCTGGAATAGCGGATGCGCTCGCCCATGCGGGCGCCGGAATCCGTCTTCGACAACAGCGTGGCCGCCATGGAAATGGATTGCAGCGGGTCGCGCAAGTCATGGCCCAGCATGGCCAGCAGCGCGGTGCGGGCGCGGTCGACATCAGCGGCGCGGCTGGTCGCAATATGGGATAGCTCGTCGCGCAGGTTGTCAGCCGCTTCCAGTTCCGTCGCCAGCCACGGCGTGCTCGTGCCACGCACCACTTCGCGCCACGCTTCGAATGAACCACGCGGCGTCAGGCGCGGGCCCTGGCTGCCCACGGCATATTGCTTTTCGGGTTTGCCGCCCCACACCAGCGTTTCGATCTGCTCTTTGCGCAGCCAGATCAGCCAGCCGTTGTTCATCGGGTCGAACTTGCAGGCAAGCAGGCCCGCATACGGCACAAGGTCCGTTTGCAGGCCAGGGTAGTCGCGCGCGATGTTGTCGGTGTGCACCAGGCGCTGGCCGCTTTGATCCAGCGCGCACAGAATGCCGACGAGTTCGCCGCGCGGGGCGATGCCGCCAAACACCGTGACGCTATTGCCCCACAAGCACAGTGCCGCGTCGTTCGAAACCAGCGAGGCCGGCGTTTCCGCGCCGCCTGACAAGGCCAGATGCAGGTTTTCCGAGGCGGATGCGCGTTCGGTCAGTTCGCTGACCAGCTCGGCATTGCGCCGCGATTGCTCTGCGCGCGCGGCGCCTTCGATGTTGGCCAGCGCGGCGGACAGCACTTGCGCCAGCGCTTCGCAAGCCAGTCGCGCGGGGTAGGGGAGGGGGTGCGGTGAATGGTGGTGGCAGGCGATCATGCCCCAGAGCCGGCCGCCGATCACGATCGACAGGCTCATCGACGCCTCTACGCCCATGTTGGCCATGTACTCCAGGTGAATCGGCGACACGCTGCGTAGTGATGAAAAGCTCATGTCCAGCGGCTTCGGGTCTGCGCACGGCGCACCCAGCACGCGCACGGGCGTGTAGCGCGCATCCGCAATCTGACGCAGCGTGTTGACGGTGTACAAGCGGCGCGCCTGGGCCGGAATGTCGCCCGCAGGGTAGCGCCTGCCCACCCAGTCATCCAACGATTCGTGGTGCCGCTCCGTGACGATTTCGCCGCTGTCGTCGGGGTGAAATCGGTAGGCCATGACGCGGTCAAAACCGGTCGCGCGATGCACTTCGCGCACCGCGCTGTCGAGCAGCCCGGCTACATCAGGCTGCCGGCGCACCCGTTCTATGCTGCGATAAATGTGAGCGGGGTCGGCCACGCCCACATCGTCGGGGCGGCGTTCCAGTTCAATGACGGTCAGGCCGTCCACGTTTCGATGGCCAATCACGTCGAACGTGGCATCGTTGAGCACGATGGTCAGCGGGTCGAAAATCGGGTCTGCATTGCCCAGCCAGACCGACAGATAATGCGTCAGGCTGGGCGGCAGCGCGCCGGGTGTGCAGGCTTGCCCCAGCGTGAGCGGCGCGCCCAGCAAGTCAGGCGCATTTTCGCTGGCGAATTGCAGCATTCCCTCCGCATCAAACGCCAGCAGCGCGCCCAACGGCTGGATGGCGCCCGGTACATGTATCGGTTCGCTATCGCAGTTGGCGAGCGTGACTGGCGGATGGGATTGGGGAGGCGCATTCATTCTGGGCGGGGGGTCCTGGGCGCGCAATATGCTGTCATTATGTCAAAGAAATTGTACGAATGTGTGCATCTGCAGCGCAGTCATCTATATGGAGATTTCATGGCTCGTCTACCCTACGCCGATCTGACTCATCCCGAAGCACGGCCCCTTGTGGACCGCATCGTCGCCGAGCGCGGCAGTGTGCTGCACCTGTACCAAATGCTGCTGCACAGCCCCGCCGTGGCGGGTGGCTGGCTGAACTATCTGACCTCAATCCGGCAGCTCAGCACCTTGCCGGGTGACCTGCGGGAACTCGTCATCATGCGGGTGGCGGCCATTAACGGCGCGCCCTACGAAGCCGACCAGCACGCGCCGATTGCCCTGAAAGAAGGCGTCACGCAGGCGCAACTGGATGCACTGGATACCTGGGAAAGCTCAAGCCTGTTCAGCGAACGCGAAAAGGCGGTGCTGGCTTACACCGACGCCATGACGCGCCACGTTCAAGTGCCGGAACCGGTCTTTCAAGCTGCGCGCGCCGCAATGGGTTCGGAAAAATTAATCGTTGAACTGACTGCGACGGTGGCCGCCTACAACATGGTGTCGCGCTTCCTGGAAGCATTGCAGGTGCATTCGCACGATCACCGGTAAACCTGCCGCCACCTCATCAGCAAGCGCCGTGCCCAAACGTCGGGGCGCGCTGATGGGGTGGCAGATGCGGCGCGATTACCCGCGTTGCGCCTCGATCAGCGCATCCAGCTTGACGGCGTCCGCCACGAACAGGCGGATGCCTTCCGACAGCTTTTCGGAGGCCATCGCGTCGTCATTGAGCAAGGTGCGGAAGGTGATTTCATCCGCGCCGATGCGGGCGATGGCTTCACCGGTGTCGTCAGCGCGCAATTGCGCCGGCGCGTCGCCTTCGGTGGTGGACAACTGCTTCAGAAGATCGGGGCTGATCGTCAGCAGGTCGCAGCCCGACAGCGCCAGAATCTGGCCGGCATTGCGGAAGCTGGCGCCCATGATTTCGGTAGGAATTCCGTGCTGCTTGTAATAACGGTAAATGCGCGTTACGGACAGCACGCCCGGGTCGCGTGCGCCTGCGTTGTCGGCTTCGACCCAGGCGGCGCCGGCGGACTTCTTGTACCAGTCGTAGATGCGGCCGACAAAGGGCGAAATCAGCTGCACCTTGGCATCGGCGCAAGCCACGGCCTGCGGCAGCGAAAACAGCAGCGTCAGGTTGCAGCGCACGCCTTCGGCTTGCAGCACGCGGGCGGCCTGGATGCCTTCCCACGTAGACGCGATCTTGATCAGCACGCGCTCGCGCGGCACGCCGGCGGCTTCATACAGGGCGATCAGGCCGCGGGCGCGTTCGATGGTGGCGCGGGTGTCGAACGACAGGCGGGCGTCGACTTCCGTCGACACGCGTCCCGGCACAATATTCAAAATGGCCCGGCCAAACGACACCAGCAGGCGGTCAACGAGTTCGGGCGTGGAGGCGCCGCCGTGATCGCGGGCGGTTTTTTCCAGCAGCGGGCGGTACGCATCCTGCTGCACGGCTTTCAGAATCAGGGACGGATTAGTGGTGGCGTCGGTGGGACGCAGCGCCTTCATCGCTTCAAAATCCCCGGTGTCGGCGACAACGGTGGTGTGATTGCGCAGGGCGTCAAGTTGGCTGGACATGGACAGTTACGGCTCACAACGGCAAGGGTTGAAGGTGCTGTAAGCGTATCACTGCCGCTGCTTGCCCGCCGCCGCCCACAAGCAGGAGGCCGCGTGCCTGCGCTGAAACGGGGGGAATCGCCCGTTCGGGCCTTATTTGGCGCGGTTCGCCGGGAAAGCCGGCCGGTCGAGGTATAATCCGAAGGTTTGATTATCGATTCTAAAACCGGGGTTTACTGTGCTGCCGCAACTTTTTCCCGAGGGGATCAACCGCTTCCCTCCTGCAATTCTGGCTCTGGCGGACGGTACCATTTTTCGAGGCGTGTCGATCGGTGCGCCTGGCCATACCGTTGCCGAAGTGGTGTTCAACACCGCGATGACCGGGTACCAGGAAATTCTCACCGATCCCAGCTATAGCGGACAGATCGTCACGCTGACGTATCCGCATATTGGCAACACCGGCGTCAACGCCGAAGACGTGGAAGCCAATCGCGTCTATGCCGCCGGACTTGTGGTCCGCGACTGTCCCGCCCGCGTGTCGAACTTCCGTTCCACGCAATCCCTGCCCGACTATCTGGCCGCGCAGGGCATCGTCGCCATTTCTGGCATCGACACCCGCAAGCTCACGCGCATCCTGCGTGAAAAAGGCGCCCAAGGCGGCTGCATCTTCGTCGGCACCGACGCAGAACGCGCGGTTGAACTGGCTCAAGGCTTTGCCGGCATGGCCGGCCAGGATCTGGCCAAGGTTGTCTCGGTCAAGAGCAGCTCTGAATGGACCGAAGGCACCTGGCAACTGGGCGAAGGCTTTTCCAAGCCTGACCAGTCCAAGTTCCACGTCGTCGCTTACGACTTCGGCATCAAGACCAACATCCTGCGCCTCTTGGCTGACCGCGGTTGCCGCCTGACCTTGGTGCCGGCGCAAACCAGCGCTGAAGACGTCCTGAAGCTCAATCCCGACGGCGTGTTCCTGTCCAACGGCCCCGGCGACCCCGAGCCTTGCGACTACGCCATCGACGCCACGCGCGTGTTCCTGGACAAGAAGCTGCCGGTATTCGGCATCTGCCTGGGCCACCAGATCATGGGCCTGGCCGTGGGCGGCAAGACGCTCAAGATGAAGACCGGCCACCATGGCGCGAACCACCCTGTGCAGGACCTCCAGTCCAAGCGCGTGTTCATCACGAGCCAGAACCATGGCTTCGCGGTTGACGCGGCCAGCCTGCCGGCCAATGCGCGCGTGACGCACGTGTCGCTGTTCGACGGCACCTTGCAGGGCTTCGAGCTCACCGACCGCCCGGCCTTCTGCTTCCAGGGTCACCCCGAAGCCAGCCCGGGTCCGCACGACATCCTTGAACTGTTCGACAAGTTCATCGCCCTGATGTCCGGCCAAAAGTAAAGATTGCATCATGCCCAAGCGTACAGACCTAAAAAGTATTCTCATCATCGGCGCCGGCCCCATCATCATCGGGCAGGCTTGCGAATTCGACTATTCCGGCGCACAGGCGTGCAAGGCGCTCAAGGCTGAGGGTTACCGCACCATCCTGGTGAACAGCAACCCGGCCACGATCATGACGGACCCGGAAACGGCCGACGTCACCTACATCGAGCCCATCACCTGGCAAGCCGTTGAAAAGATCATCGAGCGCGAAAAGCCCGATGCGCTGCTGCCGACCATGGGCGGCCAGACCGCGCTGAACTGCGCACTGGACCTGGCCCACCACGGCGTGCTGAAAAAGCACAACGTGGAACTGATCGGCGCCAACGAGCACGCCATCGAAAAGGCCGAAGACCGCCAGAAGTTCAAGCAGGCCATGACCGACATCGGCCTGGAATCGGCCAAGTCGGGCGTTGCCCACAGCATGGACGAAGCCTGGGAAGTGCAGCGCCGCATCGCTTCCGAAGTCGGCACCTCGGGTTTCCCGGCCGTCATTCGCCCCAGCTTCACCATGGGTGGCTCGGGCGGTGGTATCGCCTACAACGCCGAAGAGTTCGAAACCATCTGCCGCCGCGGTCTGGAAGCTTCGCCGACCAGCGAACTGCTGATCGAAGAGTCGCTGCTGGGCTGGAAGGAATTCGAGATGGAAGTGGTCCGCGACAAGGCGGACAACTGCATCATCGTCTGCTCGATCGAAAACCTGGACCCGATGGGCGTGCACACGGGTGACTCCATCACCGTGGCGCCGGCTCAGACGCTGACCGACAAGGAATACCAGATCATGCGTAACGCATCGATCGCGGTGTTGCGCGAGATCGGTGTGGATACGGGTGGTTCGAACGTCCAGTTCGCGGTCAACCCGCGTGACGGCCGCATGATCGTCATCGAGATGAACCCGCGCGTGTCGCGTTCGTCGGCGCTGGCATCCAAGGCCACCGGCTTCCCCATCGCCAAGGTCGCCGCGCGCCTGGCCGTGGGCTATACGCTGGACGAGCTCAAGAACGAAATCACCGGCGGCGCCACGCCCGCCTCGTTCGAACCGTCGATCGACTACGTCGTCACCAAGGTGCCGCGTTTCGCATTCGAAAAATTCCCCACCGCCGACGCGCGCCTGACCACCCAGATGAAGTCCGTGGGTGAAGTCATGGCCATCGGCCGCACCTTCCAGGAATCGTTCCAGAAGGCGCTGCGTGGTCTGGAAGTGGGCGTCGACGGCCTGAACCAGAAAACCACCGACCGCGAAAAGCTGCAAGTCGAACTGGGCGAGCCCGGTCCGGAACGCATCTGGTACGTGGGCGATGCCTTTGCGCAAGGCTTCACGCTGGACGAAGTGCACAACATCACGCACATCGACCCGTGGTTCCTGTCGCAGATCAAGGAAATCGTCGACATCGAACTGGCGCTGGAACAAAAGACGCTGGCCGATCTGGACTACGCCACCCTGTGGGAACTGAAGCGCCGCGGTTTCTCCGACCGCCGCCTGGCGTTCCTGCTGGACTCGGCTGAATCCGAAGTCCGCAAGCTGCGTCACCAGCTGAACGTGCGCCCGGTCTACAAGCGCGTGGACACCTGCGCCGCCGAATTCGCCACCCGCACCGCCTACATGTACTCCACGTACGAGGAAGAGTGCGAAGCCGCCCCCACCGATCGCAAGAAGATCGTGGTGCTGGGCGGTGGCCCGAACCGTATCGGCCAGGGCATCGAGTTCGACTACTGCTGCGTGCATGCCGCGCTGGCGCTGCGCGAAGACGGGTACGAGACCATCATGGTCAACTGCAACCCGGAAACCGTGTCCACCGACTACGACACGTCGGATCGCCTGTACTTCGAACCGCTGACCTTGGAAGACGTGCTGGAAATCGTCCACAAGGAAAACCCGGTCGGTATGATCGTCCAATACGGCGGCCAGACCCCGTTGAAGCTGGCGCGTGCGCTGGAAGCCAACGGCGTGCCGATCATCGGCACCAGCCCGGAATCCATCGACGTTGCTGAAGACCGCGAACGCTTCCAGAAGCTGCTGAACAAGCTGGGTCTGCGTCAACCGCCCAACCGCACCGCGCGCACCGAAGGCGAGGCCCTGGCCCACGCCACCGAAATCGGCTACCCGCTGGTCGTTCGCCCCAGCTACGTGCTGGGCGGCCGCGCCATGGAAATCGTGCACGAGCAGCAAGACCTCGAGCGCTACATGCGCGAGGCCGTGAAGGTCAGCAATGACTCGCCCGTGCTGCTGGACCGCTTCCTGAACAACGCCACCGAAGTCGACGTGGACTGCCTGGCCGATGGCGAAACCGTCTTCATCGGCGGCGTCATGGAACACATCGAACAGGCTGGCGTGCACTCGGGCGACTCGGCTTGCAGCCTGCCCCCGTACTCGCTGTCGGCGGAAGTCATCGCCGAGATCAAGCGCCAGACCACGATGATGGCCAAGGCCTTGAACGTCAGCGGCCTGATGAACGTGCAGTTCGCCATCCAGGGCGGCGACGTCTACGTGCTGGAAGTGAACCCGCGCGCGTCGCGTACGGTGCCTTATGTGTCCAAGGCCACCGGCCTGCAACTGGCCAAGATCGCCGCGCGCGCCATGGCCGGCCAGACGCTGGCGGCGCAAGGCATCACGAAGGAAGTCGTGCCGCCTTACTTCTCGGTCAAGGAAGCCGTGTTCCCGTTCGTGAAGTTCCCGGGCGTGGACACCATTCTGGGTCCGGAAATGAAGTCGACCGGTGAAGTGATGGGCGTGGGCATGAGCTTCGGCGAAGCCTTCGTGAAGTCGCAGCTGGCCGCTGGCGTGCGCCTGCCGGATTCCGGCACGGTGTTCATCAGCGTGAAGAACCAGGACAAGCCCCGCGCCGTGGAAGTGGCGCGCGGCCTGCATGCCCTGGGCTTCAAGCTGGTCGCCACGCGTGGCACCGCCGCCGAGATCGAAGCTGCCGGCATCCCCGTGCAAGTGGTGAACAAGGTCACGGAAGGCCGTCCGCACATCGTCGACATGGTGAAGAACGGCGAAATCGCGCTGGTCATCAACACCGTCGAAGAACGTCGCAACGCCATCGTTGACTCGCGCACCATCCGCACGCAGTCGCTGGCCGCTCGCGTCACGTTCTTCACCACCATCGCCGGCGCCCGCGCCGCGGTCGAAGGCATGCAGTATCTGCGCCAGGGTCTGGGCCTTCAGGTCTACCCGTTGCAGGATCTGCACGCATCGCTCAGCGGACAAGGCTAAAGCCATCGCGCCAAGCCCGCGGGCTTGAGGTAGGATGCCGGGGCGGCCCTTGAAAAAGGGTCGCCCTTTTTCCATTCTTGCGTCTCCTCTTCGCCTACGACGATCCATGAACAGAGTCTTCATTACCGGCGCCAGCAGTGGCCTGGGCCGCGCCCTGGCGCAGCAGTACGCCGCATCGGGCGCCACGCTGGGACTCTTGGGCCGGCGCGAAGACGCGCTGCGTGAACTGGCCGACAGCTTGCCCGGTGAGCATCGCTGCTATGCGGTAGACGTGCGCGACCGCGCCGCGCTGCATGCGGCGGCGGCCGATTTCATTGCGTTTTGCCAGGGCAGGGTGGATGTGGTCATCGCCAGCGCCGGCATCAGTGCGGGCACGTTGACCGAGCACGGTGAGGACTACGATGTCTTCAAAGCCATCGTCGATACCAACTTGCTGGCCACCGTGGCTACCTTCGAGCCCTTTGTCGGCGCCATGCGCGCCGCCGGATCAGGCCGTTTGGTAGGCATCGCCAGCGTGGCGGGCGTGCGCGGGCTGCCGGGGGCAGGCGCGTACAGCGCGTCCAAATCGGCGGTGGTGACCTATTGCGAAAGCCTGCGGCTGGAGCTGGCGGCTGACGGTATCCGGGTGGTGACGATTGCGCCCGGCTACATCAAGACCGCGATGACGGCGAAGAACCCGTACTCGATGCCGTTTTTGATGGAAGCGGACGCCTTTGCGCAGCGCGCGCATGCGGCGATTACACTCGGCACGTCGTACAAGGTGATCCCGTGGCAGATGGGTGTGGTGGCCAAGCTGATGCGCCTGCTGCCCAACGCGGTGTACGACAAGCTGGCGCGCGATGCGCCGCGCAAACCGCGTAAAGCCGGGTGAGGGCAGCACGCCCCGCGTGATGAAAGAACACGTCGCGCCAGCGGCGTTAGATCCGGCGATGTGCAAAGCTGCGGCGGGCATGCCCCGCCGCATGTGACCACGCCAGCGTCTTACGGCACCACGTCGTCGCCAACCTCATCTGCGATGTGGCCCACATCACCCCAGTCCAGCACTTCCCATTTGCGGCCTTGGATGCCGACACGGTTGATGCTGACATTCAACAACGCGGCGTCGCGCGGTGCATTCAGCGGCACGCCCGAGGCATGGCGCCAGATGATGTCCAGCACGCCGCCGTGCGTAAACAGCAGGATGCGTTCGCCGTCGTGACGGCTGGCGATGTCGTCCACGGTGGAGACCACGCGCGACTGGAACTGGCCCAGCGTCTCGCCGCCGTCCAGCGGGCGCAGCGGATCGCGGCTTTTCCAGGCGGCGGCAGCTTCCGGCGCCAGCACGTCGATACGTTCGTGATCCAGCCCTTCAAGCACACCAAAACCGCGTTCGCGGATGCCCGGTTCCACACGCACGCGCAGGCCCAGTTGTTCGGATACAGGCACGGCAGTGGCGTGAGCGCGTTGCAGATCGCTGCTGTAGATGGCGTGGATGGGCGTGTGGCGGGCCTCTTCGCGCAGGCGCGCGGCCAGCAGGCTGGCTTGGTTGACGCCAAATTCGTTCAGGGGAATGTCTTTCCAGCCTTGCAGGCGGCGCTGGCGGTTCCAGTCGGTTTCGCCATGGCGGATGAACCAGATTTCAGTCATTGAGTGATGATGCGGAATAGGCTTAAAGCTGGGCCGGCGTGATGGCCGCGCGCGGCTTCCAGATGGTTTGAATGATCGAGCTTAACGCGACCAGCGCGGGCTCGCTAGCGCGCTCATAGGGCAGGATGAAGCCTAGCATGGCGTCAACGCGTGCCTGGCCCCACACAATGAAATCGTTCGACGCGGCACCCGCCAGCGCGGTCTCTTCGCGCAGCAGGGCGCAACCGGCCCCCGCGCGCACCAGCGCATCCAGATTCGCCTGGTCGTCGTGCTGCATCACGATGCGCGGCGACAAACCGTGGCGTTCGAACATGTCTCGCAGCAGCAGGTGCGTGTGGCTGCCAGACGGGCCGTCAAGCCAAGGCAGTTGCGCCACTTCACGCCAGCCGCCGCGCTTGAGCACGGCGGCGTGTTCGCGAGGCATGGCGATGCGGTAACGCACGCTGCGCAAGGGCAGCCACAGCACGCCACGCGGCGGATTGGCTGCGATGGTCAGCGCCGCGGGCAGACGGCCGGTGCTGACCTGTTCGGCCAGCGTGGCGGTGGGCAAGGTCTGCGTTTTCAATTCCACGAGCGGCAGGCGTTGCGTCACGGCCGAAGCCAATTCGCCCAGGCGCAGGAAATCCGGCTTCTCGCTCGGCACGCCGAGTTCCACCACGCCATGCAGGCTGCCCTGCAACTGCTGCGCTTCGGACTTCAACTGTGCGCCCAGCACCAGCAACGATTCGGCCGTGGGCAACAGCACTTCACCCGCCTTGGCCAGCGCCAGGCGTCCGCCACTGCGGTCGAACAACGCGACGCCCAGGCTCTGTTCCAGCGCCTTGATCTGCGCGGTGACAGCGGGCTGAGTCAGCGACAGCGCTTCGGCCGCCTTCGTCAGATTGCCCAGCCGGGCAACCGTGACGAAGGCGCGGATCTGATAGATTTCCATGGCCGCAAGTTTAGGCCGCGAGCAGCCGCACTTGGGTCGGTTCCAGTCCGATTGACACGGGCGCGCCGGGCGGGAAGGGCGACAGCCCCGCCAGATGCGATTGATCCGCCGTCAGCCGCTGCTCGCCAATCAACACCTGATAGCGCGTGAACTCGCCCAGGAACTCGCTGCTTTCCACAATGCCCGGCAGCCACACATAACGCGCATCGCCCAAGCCATCGGCCATTTCGATCTGCACCGTGTGCGGCCGGAAGCTGGCTGCCAGCCGCGTGGCGGCGGGAGCCTCGGCCGTCAGCGGCAAATGCAAGTCGCCCACGCCTTCCACCGCCAGCACGACACTGCCGCTGGTGCGTTCGCGCACATTGCCTTCCAGCACGTTCATCGTGCCCACGAAGTTGGCCACGAAGCGGTTGACCGGATAGTCGAACAAGGTGCTGGGCGCGCCAATCTGCTGCACCACGCCGTGGTCCAGCACCGCCATCCGGTCGGCCGTGGTCATGGCTTCTTCTTGATCATGCGTGACGAAGATGGTGGTGATGCCCAGCCGCCGTTGCAGGCTGAGCAAGTCCTGGCGCATCTGTACGCGCAGCTTCTTGTCCAGGTTCGACAAGGGCTCATCCAGCAACAGCACCTGCGGTTCGATGACGATGGTGCGGGCCAGCGCCACGCGTTGCTGCTGGCCGCCCGACAACTGATTCGGACGGCGCTTGCCGTATTGCGACAGCCCCACCAGTTCCAGCGCGGCTTCCACCTTGGCGCGGATTTCCGCCTTGGGCAGCTTGCGTTCGACCAGACCAAACGCCACGTTGTCCCACACCGTCATGTGCGGCCACAGCGCGTAGTTCTGGAACACCATGCCGATGTTGCGATCCCAGGGCGGGGTGCCGGTGATGTCTTTGCCGTCCACCAGCAACTGCCCCGCGCTATGGCGGTTGAAGCCGGCAATCAGGCGCAGCAGCGTGGACTTGCCGGAGCCCGACGGCCCAAGCAGCGCAAAGAACTCGCCCGGCTCGATATGGATGTTGACGTCCTTCAGCACTTCCGTCTTGCCGTAAGACAAGCGGATGTTGCGGCACTCGACGCTGACTTTCTTCATGCGGATTCCCCTTCAGTGCGTGCCGGACGCTGGCGCGACTGCGCGCGCTCCACCAGCAAGTGCGATACATACGTGCCGATAGCCACCGCGGCCACCGCCAGCACACCCAGCGCGGCGCCGGGCCCCCGGCCCGCCGCGCTTTGCATATACAGATAGATGCCGTAGCTCATGGGCGCCTGGCTGTCTTTCGTGACCAGCATGATGGTGGCCGACAGCTCTACCGCCGCCGTCACGAAGCTGGTCACAAAACCGGCCAGCATGCCGCCCGCCATCAAGGGCACCACCACGCGGCGAATCGTGCTCATGCGCGTGGCGCCAAGTGATTGCGCGGCTTCCTCAAGCGACACGTTGATCTGCTGCAACGACGCCACGCACGACCGCAGCGCGTAAGGCAGGCGCCTGACGGAATACGCAATCATGATGATGATCCACGACGACGTCAGTAGCGTGCCCGTGCCAGGAAGCTCGATCCCCCGGAACGTGCGCAGAAAGCCGATCGCCAGCACGATGCCCGGAATCGCCAGCGCGGCAGACGCCATGAGGTCCAGCCACTGGCGCGCCGGCAGGCGGGTGCGCAGCATCAGGTAGGCAATTGCAGTGCCGAGGATGACGTCCACGCCCGCGGCCAGGCCGCAATAGAGCAGCGTGTTCGCGATCATGCCCTGCGACTCGGAGAACACGGCCGAGTAATGCGCCAGCGTGTAGCCGTCAGGCAGCGGCGCAAAGCTCCAGACGCTGGCCAGGGATAGCAGCAGCACGCCCATGTGCGGCGACAGCACCAGCAGCAGCACCAGGATGATCCAGCCATAGGCCAGCACGCTTTCCATCGGCCCCAGCTTGCGCTTCTGGATGGAATTGCCACCCTTTTGCAGCGTGGAGTAGTCGCGGCCCTTGAGCACGCGCGCCGACAGCCACAACGCCAGAATCGAGAACGCAATCATGATCACGCTGATCACATAGCCCAGCGGATCTTCCAGCCCCACCTGCGTGATGCGCAAGTACGCTTGCGGCGCCAGCATGTTGGTGGTGCCCAGCACAAGCGGGGTGCCCAGGTCGTCAAACACCTTGACGAACACCAGCGATGCGCCCGCCACATAGCCCGGCAGCGCCAGCGGAAAGATCACGCGGCGAAACAGCCGGAAGCCGCGCGAACCCAGGTTGAACGCGGCTTCTTCCATGGCGCCGTCGATATTGCGCAGCGCCACGACCAGGTTCATCAGGATGAACGGGAAGTAGTGCAGCGCTTCCACAAAGATGACGCCGTTCAGGCCTTCCATGAAGGGAATCGTGAAGCCGAACCAGTCGTTCAGCAGCAGGTTGACGCTGCCCGACCGTCCGAAGATCAGCTGCATCGCCACCGCGCCCACAAACGGCGGCATGATGAGCGGCAGCACGCCCAGCGTCTGGATGATCAGTGCGCCGCGAAAGTCGAAGCGTACGGTGAAATACGCCAGCGGCACGGCGATCAACGACGCCAGCAGCGCCGACCACCCCGCCACATACAGGCTGTTGAAAAACGCTTCCTGCATCAGCGGCTGGTTGAAGAACGCGCCGAAGTGGCCCATCGTGAAACTGCCGTCGGCGTTCACGAAGGCGCTGTAGAAGACCGTGCCTACGGGCACGGCCAGGAAAAGCAGCAGAAAGCCGAACACCAGCAGCGCCACCATGACGGGGCCGGCGGGCAGGCGTGAGTGGCCCGAAGAATTCATCGAGATTCCCGAAATCGTTGCCAGGGGAGGGCGGCGGCGGGCGGGCTGAAGTGTCCGTCCGCCGTCGCGCCGGTCGCGGAGTAGCGGCTTAGAGTGCCGCGGCCTGCTTGGCCAGCTTCACGGCTTCTTCGTAGTTCGCCTTGGACTTGCCATTCCATTCGCCTTCCAGTTGCGTGATCTGCTGGTTGACGGCGGCGTCCTTCTTGTTGCCGGCGAAGATCGCCAGGAACGCCGGGTCGGCGGCCTGCTTGCCATCGACCAGCGGCGCCCACGCGAGCTTGCGCGCCTGGGCCAGCAGCTCGGCGGCTTTGCCGCTCTTGGCCTTGTCGCCCAGCTTGGCTTCGGCGTCGTAGATGGCCTTGGTGGCGGCCTGCAATTCCTTCAGGCGGAAGGTGACTGTTTGGTCATACAGCGATTGCACGACGTAGTAGCGCGTCTGCGACAGGTCGGCATTGAACTGGACCTTGCTGCGGCGGGCGATCTCGGCCGGGTCCGGGTAGCCCGGCGGAATCTTGCCGGCAAGCGCCGTGTACGGCAGCACCGGCAGACGCGAGATCTTCGGTTCCAGCAGCAATTCCTGGCCCGCCTGGCTCAACGTGAAGGCGATGAACTTCTTGCCTTCTTCCGTGTTCTTGGCGCCCTCGATCAACGCGATGTTGGCCGGCACGATGGCGGTTTCGGACGGGTAGACGAATTCCACCGGGAACTTGGAGTACTTGCTGGACAGGCCGAAGAAGTCGATGACGGGGCCCGCGCCGAACTGGCCGTTGTTGACACCGTCCGGTACGCCGAACGAACGCTCGGTCACGGCGCTGCTGTTGCCCGACATGCGCAGCAACGTGTTCCAGCCGTCATCCCAGCCTTCGCCTTGCAGAATGGTTTCCACCGTCAGGTGCATCGTGCCCGAGCGCGACGGAGACGTAATGCCCACGTGGCCAAACCATTTCGGCGACAGCAGGTCTTTCCATTCCACGGGCGCGGGAATCTTGTGCGCTGCGATATAGCGCGTGTTGTAGACAATGCCGTAGCCGGCCAGCGCCTGGCCCAGGTACATGCCCGAGGGGTCATTGATGGGGTAGTTGCCGATCTTGTCCGGCACATCTTTATTCGCCACGTCGGACGACTTGGCCAGCAGCTTGTCGCGGCCCAGCACTTCGAAGGCGTCAGGGGCGCTGGCCCAGAACACTTCGGGACGTTGGCCGGCGGGCGTTTCGCGCACGTAGGCAATGCCCGACACGGTGTTCTTGTTCAGAATTTCCAGCGTGATGCCGGGATTGGCCTTCTCGAAGGCGCTCTTGTAGGCCTGGGTCAGGTCCTTGGGGAACGACGTGATGACCGTGACGGTGCCGGCCAGGGCAGGGGCCGAGCAGACGGCCAGCAGCGCTCCTGCAAGTGCTGTGCGCATTGCATGCATGGTTTGTCTCCGTAGTTTTAATTTGTTCGGAGACAGTAATGTCTGGTCTGCTACGCGTCCAATCAGAAATTTTGATGCGCATCATCATCGGGGGCGCCCGATGCTCAGGCGCCGGTGCCGATGCCCGGATGCGCGCGCACGCGCCGATGCTGGCGCCCGCTCTCGGGGCGCCCGCGTCATCGCGCTGGCCTCAGGCCGTCGCCTAGGCGCCGTTGCGTTGTGCGTCGCGCGCCTGCTGCGCCAACACCTGGGAAATCTGGTTCTGGATCTGCACGGCTTGGGTATTAAGCGCCAGCATCTGCTGCGCCTTCATTTCGTCCGACATGCCGCTGGCCTTGACTCTGGCGATCTGGTCCATGATCTGCTTGAGCTGTTTTTGCAAGGCCTTGATCTGACGGGTGTATGCGTCGTCGTTGTCGGTTTCCTCGGTGGCCTTCGCGGTATTCACCTTCGAGGCGCCCGGCGTGTTGACGCGGATCGAGCCTTCGGCGCTGACCGAGACCGCTTCGCCGCCGGCGGCCGACTTGGCTTCTTTGTTGGCCTGAATTCGTTCGGCCCACAGGTCGGCCATCGAGTTGATTCGGGAAACGCCGCTGATGGGATTGGTCGCCATGATGGCTCCGTTCGGTTATTGATCTTGGGGCTTTCCCTAGCTACGGCATTTTCGTTGCGAACTTAAGCATTGCCCCGTTTTCGTGGCCCCCTTTACACTGGCGCCCGCTCACCCCAACACCTTCTTTGGGATTCCCATGTCCAATTCCTATTTCCCGCGTTGGCGCCTGGCGGACGACGCCGAACCTGGCGTCATCATCGCGCCCGATGAACGGCTGTCCTGGCCCAAGAACGTCGCCATGGGCGCGCAGCACGTGGTTGCGATGTTCGGCTCGACCGTGCTGGCGCCCCTGCTGATGGGCTTTGACCCCAACGTCGCCATCCTGATGTCGGGGATCGGCACGCTGATCTTCTTCCTGTTCGTGGGTGGCCGCGTGCCCAGCTATCTGGGCTCCAGCTTTGCCTTCATCGGCGGCGTCATTGCCGTGACGGGGTACGCCGGGGGCGGGGCCAACGCGAACATCGGGGTGGCGCTAGGCGCCATCATCGCCTGCGGCCTGGTCTATACGCTGATCGGCGTCATCGTCTGGATCGTGAATGCGCGCGCGGGCGGCGGGGCCAACTGGATCGATACGCTGATGCCGCCCGTGGTGACGGGCGCGGTCGTCGCCGTGATCGGGCTGAACCTGGCGCCGATTGCGGCCAAGGGCGCCATGGGGGCATCGGGCTTCGATACCTTCATGGCGCTGGTCACCATCGTCTGCGTGGGCGGCATCGCCGTCTATACGAAGGGCATGGTCCAGCGGCTGTTGATCCTGGTCGGCCTGATCCTGGCCTGCGTGATCTACGCCGTGCTGGCTAACGGCATGGGGCTGGGCAAGCCGATCGACTTCTCCGGCGTGGCGGCGGCCGCCTGGATCGGGCTGCCGCATTTCGCGGCGCCTGTCTTCAAGGCGGAAGCCATGGGCCTGATCGTGCCGGTTGCGATCATCCTGGTCGCGGAAAACCTGGGCCACGTGAAGGCAGTCAGCGCCATGACCGGGCAGGACCTGGACCGTTATCTCGGCCGCGCCTTCGTCGGCGACGGCGTGGCAACGATGGTCTCGGGCGCGGTGGGCGGCACGGGCGTCACGACCTACGCCGAGAACATCGGCGTGATGGCGGTTACCCGCATTTATTCCACGCTGGTCTTCGTGGTGGCCGCGCTGATCGCCATCGTGCTGGGCTTCTCGCCCAAGTTCGGCGCGCTGATCCAGACGATTCCGGGTCCGGTCCTGGGCGGGATGTCAGTCGTGGTGTTCGGCCTGATCGCGATCGCCGGCGCCCGCATCTGGGTGGTCAACCAGGTGGACTTCAGCGACAACCGCAACCTGATCGTGGCCGCCGTGACCCTGGTGCTGGGCGCGGGCGACTTCACGATCAAGCTGGGCGATTTCATGCTGGGCGGCATCGGTACCGCCACCTTCGGCGCCATCATCCTGTACGCCTTGCTGCGCCGCCGGGCGCCGGCAGTCGTCTGATCTGACAAGCCTGCGCAAGGTCTTGCGGCCCGCGCAGGCTGGCGCCCAATCAAGACCGCGACAAGCGCGCCGAGGGCTTGGCGTGGGCAAGCGGGGATGCCACTACCGGCGTGGCGTCAATCACTTGCCCCGACTGTGTCTTGAATACGGCAGTCGCCTCGGACAAGCGGCGCGCCTGCTCCTCCATCGCGGAGGCGGCGGCTGACGCCTCTTCCACCAACGCCGCGTTCTGCTGCGTTACCTCATCCATTTGCGAGACCGCCAGGCTGACCTGATCGATGCCGCTGGCCTGTTGGGCCGAGGCGGCCGAGATCTCGCCCATGATGTCCGTCACCCGCTGCACGGACGCCACGATTTCCTGCATGGTCTGGCCCGCGGCCGCTACCTGGGCCGAGCCGGCCTGCACCGTATCTACCGAGGCTTCAATCAGGGTCTTGATCTCTTTGGCGGCCTGCGCGGCGCGCTGCGCCAGGTTGCGCACTTCACCCGCTACCACGGCGAAGCCCTTGCCCTGTTCCCCCGCGCGCGCGGCTTCCACGGCGGCGTTCAACGCCAGGATGTTGGTCTGGAAGGCGATGCCATCAATCACCGAGACGATGTCGGCGATTTTGCGTGAGCTGTCCGAAATGCCCTGCATGGTCGACACGACCTGGCCCACGTTGTGCCCGCCGCGCTGCGCGACGTCCATGCTGATGGCGGCCATCTGATTCGCTTGCGCGGCGTTTTCGGCGTTCTGCTTGACGGTGGCGGCCAGCTCTTCCATCGTGGCGGCGGTTTCTTCCAGGGCGGCGGCCTGCTGCTCGGTGCGGGTGGACAGGTTGGCGTTGCCTGCGGCGATTTCCGCCGCGCCCACGTTGATCTCTTCTACCCCCTGGCGCACGGTGGTCACCGTGCGGGTCAGGCCTTCCTGCATCCGCTTGAGTGACGCAAACAGCGCGCCGATCTCATTGTTGGAGCGGCTGTCGACCCGTTGGGTCAGGTCGCCTGCGGCGATACGGTCAAAGTGCCGGCCCGCCTCTTGCAAGGGCAGCAGCACGCCGCGCCGGATGAAGGTCCAGCACAGGGCGGTCAACAACAGGGCGGCGGTCAGCAGGGCGATGGATGAAATTCGTGCATTCGAATAAGTGGCTTGTGAACTGGCCAGCACGCCGTCGCTGCGCTCCTGCACGCGGGCCAGGAACGTCTTCATGTCACGCACGAAGTTCACATCGGCCTGGCGCGTCCGGCCCACATCCTGCTGGTACTTGGCCGCGGAACGTTCCTTGATGGCGGCGCTTAGCGTGTCCAGCAGCGCGGCGTATTCCGTGAAGCGGCCTTGCAGCGTCAGCGCCAGCGCCTGGCCGCGTTCGCTCTTGGGCACCTCCATGTAGCGGGTGAATCGTTCACGCGCCTGCGCCAGTTCGGCGGCGGCTTCCTGCTCGGCCGTGCGGGTCTGCTCGGCGTTGCTGGCCAGCATGCCCGCCAGCGCGTCGTCCAGCGCCAGCCGAGTGCGCAGCAAGGCGCCATTGGCCTCATACAGCGGGTCAACCTGGTGAACGGCCACCGTGTTCAGATCTTCGATTTCGCGGACGCTGTGCCCCGCATTCAGCCAGCTCAATCCGCAAGCCAGTCCCAGCGCAACGACGAAGCAGGCCAGCACCAGCAGCATGCCTGTACGGACTTTCATTTTTTCCAGCATGAGAGCTCCTCAGTCTAGAACGCGGCTCTGCACGCGGTGACAGGGCAGCCCGTCACGCGGCGCGCAGCGACGAACGTCGGACCGGATGGCAGCGATGCGTTCGTCTGAACATGCACATCACGCACAATCGATATCGCGGCGGCTTCTGCCGCGATGCCCGCACTTGAAATAAGGAGATACGCCGGGGACTACAGGCTGGTATCTAATTGTTATTAATCCTGCTTGTTTTCGGTTATACCGTTTTTGTTGATTTTCCTGCTCCCAAAATTTTTAAATTTCGCCATCAAGGGCTAAAAACTATCCTTAAGTATCTTTTGCGCAACGTGTGCAGGGGCGGTTGGGTCGCCATCGCCCGCAAACTTAAGGATTGTTGAGGAAATGGCCGGTTTTAGCGGGTTACAGCGGTGAATTGCGCCGAAAACCGCGTTTTTTCCAGCGGCTTGCAATTCCGGTGGACTTTGCCCACAATATGACTTTGATTGCCCCGGTTCCGACCCGAGCCGGGGTTTTGTTTTGGTCGTCCGCGCCGCTCGTCTCGCTTTAAAAAAGCCCCAGACGTCATGCGCGCGCCAGGGTAACGACCTTCACCGAGAACGCTCCGTCGGGGCGTTTTTCTACTTTTGTTTGGGAAACGACATGTCTGCCATTCCTTTGACCGTGCGCGGGGCCGAGCGCTTGCAAGAAGAGCTCCAACGGCTGAAAACCGTGGAACGTCCTGCCGTGATTAACGCCATTGCTGAGGCGCGTGCGCAGGGTGATCTGTCGGAAAACGCCGAATATGACGCCGCTCGCGAGCGCCAAGGCTTTATCGAAGGCCGGATTGCCGAACTTGAAGGCACGCTTTCCAATGCTCACCTGATCGACCCGACGTCGCTCGACGCCGAAGGTCGCGCCGTGTTTGGCGCCACCGTCGACATCGAAGACCTGGATTCCGGCGACCGCGTGACTTACCAGATCGTTGGCGACGTCGAAGCCGACATCAAGTCCAACTTGATCTCTGTGTCCAGCCCTGTGGCGCGCGCACTGATCGGCAAGAGCGAAGGCGATGTCGTCGAGGTCAAGGCCCCGGCAGGCGTTCGCGAGTATGAAGTTCTGGGCGTGCGTTACATCTGACGCATCCGCCCAAGCGGTAAATTGTCAAAACGCCATAGCCCGAACCCTGCGTTCGTCTGATTTCCGCGGTACATTCGCGGATCGCTATGGTGAACCGGGCGCGTAGAGCGCCCGTTTTTGTGCCTGGCCTTACTTTTTCGTGGTCTTGCGGCTGGTGCCGCTGCGAGCACCGGCTCGCAAGCTCAGTGCACTGCCCGCGCGGCGGGGAATGCCGTGGCCGCTGACGGTAGCGCGCTTGTTGCTGGGACGCATGGGCTTGCCGTTCTTGTTCAGCTGGTCCTGGGGCACGAAGCGCGTTTTGGCGGCTTTGGGCTCTTCGGTCTCGCTGCGGCGGGGGCGCTTGGCAAGCGTCTTGCCTTCGGCGGCAATCTTCTTGGGCGTGTACGGCTCGGAGGCACGGCGCTTGGCAGGAGCTTCGGGCTCCATGGCGGCCAGCGCGGCGGGCTTGACGTTGCCGGCCAGCGGGCGGAAAAGAATCAGGGTCTTGCCCAGGTGATGCACCGCGGCGCAGGACAAAGTGTCGCAAATCGTCGACAACATGGTCTCGCGGGCCTCGCGGTCATCGCCGCCGGCGCGTACCTTGATCAAGCCGTGCGAAGTCAGTGCCAGGTCAATTTCCTTAAGCACGGCTTCGGTCAGGCCATTGTCGCCAATCAGGACGACGGGGCGCAGAGGGTGAGCGGCGGAGCGAAGGTCGCTGCGCTCACGAGAGGTAAGTTCTAATATAGGCATGCGTGGAATTGTACGGTAATGGCCAAGAATAAATTCTCTAAAGACTGGATTCACCAGCACATCAACGATCCCTATGTGAAGCTGGCGCAACAGAAGGGCTATCGGGCCCGGGGCGCTTTCAAGCTGATCGAGCTTTTGGACAACGAAAAGTTGCTCCGTCGGGGAGACCTGGTCGTCGATCTGGGTTCGTCGCCCGGCAGTTGGTCCCAAGTGGTGCGAGAGCGCCTGACGGGGCCGGGCGGCATCGTGGACGGACGTATTATTGCGTTGGACATGCTTCCCATGGAACCCATTGCGGGCGTGGAATTCATCCAGGGCGATTTCCGCGAAGACGAAGTTCTGAAACAATTGGAAGACATGGTCGGATCGCATGCCGTGGACCTTGTTATTTCAGACATGGCCCCCAACTTGTCAGGCGTGGGTATTGCCGACGCCGCGCGCATCCAGCATGTGTGTGACCTGGCGATGGAATTTTCCCGCGCTCACCTCAAGCCCGACGGCGTGCTGATCGTCAAGGCTTTCCACGGCAGCGGTTTTTCGCAGATCGTGCAAAGCTTCAAGCAGCACTTCAAGCGGGTGGTCGAGCGCAAGCCGAAGGCATCAAGGGCAAAGTCCTCTGAAACCTTTCTGGTTGCCCGCGATCTCAAGTAACCCCGGGCCGGGGCATGTGGCTCCGGAATCCCGAAGAACTTACCTGCTTGCCGAGACAACGACCACCATAACGAAGAATCAGACGTAACTACACGGACCCCAGGGGCCCCAGGACGCAATCGGGTCCAACAGGGTAGAATGGGCTATTGACATACTTGTGACTGTGCCATATGCGGGTGCGCGGTCGCCGGTCGGAATCGAAAGCAGGAGATCGACCTTGAATAATTCATTTTCGAAAGTCGCTGTCTGGATGGTGATAGCCCTTGTGCTGTTCACCGTCTTCAAACAGTTCGACGGACGCGCTCAGACCCAGGACGGCGTGACCTACACGCAGTTCATGGACGACGCCAAGGCGGGACGTATCCGCAAGGTCGACGTTCAGGGCGATGTGCTGTACGTCACCCCGGACGCGGGCCGCGCCTACACGCTGACTTCGCCCGGCGACCTCTGGATGGTCTCCGATCTGCTGAAGTACGGCGTCCAGGTGTCGGGCAAGCCGCGCGAAGAGCAATCGCTGCTGATGAGCATCTTCGTGTCGTGGTTCCCCATGCTGCTGCTGATTGGCGTCTGGGTATTCTTCATGCGACAGATGCAGGGCGGTGGCAGAGGCGGGGCGTTCAGCTTCGGCAAATCTCGCGCCCGCATGCTCGACGAAAACACCAACCAGATCACGTTCGCTGACGTTGCCGGCTGCGATGAAGCCAAGGAAGACGTCCAGGAACTGGTCGACTTCCTGCGCGACCCCAGCAAGTTCCAGAAGCTTGGCGGCCGCATTCCCCGTGGCGTGCTGATGGTGGGCTCGCCCGGTACCGGTAAAACGCTGCTGGCCAAGGCCATCGCCGGCGAAGCCAAGGTTCCGTTCTTCAGCATTTCCGGTTCGGACTTCGTTGAAATGTTCGTCGGCGTGGGCGCTGCGCGCGTTCGCGACATGTTCGAGAACGCCAAGAAGCACGCTCCCTGCATCATCTTCATCGACGAAATCGATGCGGTGGGCCGTCAGCGTGGCGCCGGCCTGGGTGGCGGCAACGACGAACGCGAACAAACGCTGAACCAGATGCTGGTTGAGATGGACGGTTTCGAATCCGGCCAGGGCGTTATCGTCATCGCCGCAACCAACCGCCCCGACGTGCTGGACCCGGCGCTGCTGCGTCCCGGCCGTTTCGACCGTCAAGTGGTTGTGCCGCTGCCCGATATCCGTGGCCGCGAGCAGATCCTGAAGGTCCATATGCGCAAGGTTCCGCTGTCGCCGAACGTCGACGCGACCATCCTCGCGCGCGGTTGCCCGGGCTTCTCGGGTGCCGACCTGGCCAACCTGGTCAACGAGGCCGCCTTGTTCGCCGCTCGCCGTAATGGCCGCACGGTGGATATGTCTGACTTCGAAAAGGCCAAGGACAAGATCATCATGGGCGCCGAGCGCCGCTCGATCGTCATGCCTGAAGAGGAACGCAAGAACACCGCGTACCACGAATCCGGCCACGCGATCGTTGCCCGCCTGTTGCCCAAGACCGATCCGGTTCACAAGGTCACCATCATCCCGCGCGGCCGTGCGCTGGGCGTGACGATGCAGTTGCCTGAAACCGACCGCTACAGCATGGACAAGGGCCGCTTGCTGTCCACCATCGCCGTGCTGTTCGGTGGCCGTATCGCCGAAGAACTGTTCATGGACCAGATGACGACGGGCGCCTCGAATGACTTCGAACGCGCCACCGCCATCGCCCGCGACATCGTCACGCGCTACGGCATGACCGACGAACTGGGCCCGATGGTCTACGCCGAGAACGAAGGCGAAGTGTTCCTGGGCCGCAGCGTCACCAAGACGACTCACATGTCGGAAGCCACCATGCAAAAGGTGGACACCGAGATCCGCCGCATCATCGACGAGCAGTACAGCGTCGCGCGCAAGATCCTGGAAGACAACCGTGACAAGGTCGAAGTGATGACCTCGGCGCTGCTGGAATGGGAAACCATTGACGCAGACCAGATCAACGACATCATCGAGGGCCGTCCTCCGCGTCCCCCGAAAACGCCGCAAGGTCCGTCGGATTCGACGGACACGCCGCCCAGCACGGGTTTGGCGGCTGGTGGCAGCACGGCTGCAGCAGTCTGAGGTTCTTTGTCCTGAGTTATGGCAAATAACTTTCTTTGCGGGCGCTTCGAGTTTGATCTCGAGCGCCCGCTTGTCATGGGTATCGTCAATGTCACGCCGGATTCTTTTTCCGACGGTGGCCAGCACGACGATACGGATTCCGCGGTGGCGCATGCGCGCCAACTGATCGCAGAAGGCGCGCAGATTCTGGATCTGGGCGGCGAGTCCACGCGCCCTGGCGCTGATCCGGTGTCGGTGGCCGATGAACTCGACCGGCTGTTGCCCGTGATCGAAGCCCTGCGCGATTGCGGTGTGCCGCTGTCTATCGACACTTTCAAACCCGAAGTGATGCGCGCCACGCTGGATGCGGGCGCGGACATGATCAACGATATTTATGGCTTCCGTCAGCCCGGCGCTATCGAAGCGGTGGCGCAGTCGCGCTGCGGGCTGTGCGTGATGCACATGAAGGGCGAGCCTCGCACCATGCAGGCCGCCCCCCCCGAATACACCGACCTGCTCGGTGAAATCGGACTCTTCCTAGGTTCGCGCGCGCAGAAGTTGCGTGCCGCCTGGGTCGATCCCCGCCRTATCGTGCTGGACCCGGGCTTCGGCTTTGGCAAGACGGCGGACCAGAACTTTCAATTACTGCGCCGGCTGTCCAGCCTGCGCAGCACAGGTTATCCATTGCTGATCGGCCTGTCGCGCAAGAACATGATTGGCCAGGCCACAGGCCGGCCGGTTGGCGACAGGCTGCCCGGCAGCATTGCCGCGGCGCTTGCCTGTGTGTCTCGTGGGGCTTCCATCGTGCGTGTGCACGATGTTGCCGCCACCGTGGATGCGCTTAAGGTATGGCATGCGGCTGAACAAGGAGCAATCAGTTCATGATTCGACGCAAGTATTTTGGTACCGATGGCGTACGTGGCGAAGTGGGCGGTCCGGTGATCAACGCCGAATTCGCCTTGCGCCTGGGCTATGCGGCGGGCCGCGTCCTGGCGCGTGAGCACGCCGCACGCGGTGGCAGCCGCCCGCAAGTCGTCATCGGTAAAGACACCCGCATTTCGGGCTACATGTTGGAATCCGCCTTGGAGGCCGGCTTGTCGGCGGCGGGCATCGATGTGTTGCTGGCCGGCCCCATCCCGACGCCAGCCGTCGCCTACCTGACGCGCGCACTGCGTCTGGTGGCGGGCATCGTCATCAGCGCTTCGCACAATCCTTATCAGGACAACGGCATCAAGTTCTTCTCGGCGCAGGGCATGAAGCTGCCCGATGAGATCGAAGCCGACATCGAGGCCGCCCTGGACGAACCGCTGGGCTGCGTCAGCTCCGAAGGCCTGGGGCGCGCGCGCCGCATGTCGGACTCGCAAGGCCGCTACATCGAATTCTGCAAGAGCACGTTCCCCAACGATCTGGACCTGAACGGCATGACGATCGTGGTGGATGCGGCGCACGGCGCGGCCTACAACATCGCCCCGCACGTGTTCCGCGAGCTGGGCGCCGAAGTGCATGCCATCGGCGTGCACCCGGACGGCTTCAACATCAACAAGGGCGTAGGCGCGTTGCACCCTGAGATGCTGGCCAAGGAAGTGAAGGCGCGCGGCGCGCAACTGGGCATCGCATTGGACGGCGACGCCGACCGCCTGCAAGTGGTGGATGGCGACGGCCGTATCTACAACGGCGACGAACTGCTGTACGCCATCGTCCGCGAGCGCATGCAGCGCGGCAAGGTGGACGGGGTTGTCGGCACGCTGATGACCAACTTCGGTTTCGAACGCGAAATGACCCGTTTGGGCGTCGGCTTTGAGCGCGCCAACGTGGGCGACCGCTACGTGCTGGAGCAAATGCAATCGCGCGGCTGGCAGTATGGCGGCGAAAGCTCCGGCCACCTGCTGTGCCTGGACTGCCACTCCACGGGCGATGGCATCATCGCCGCCCTGCAGGTGCTGACGGCCCTGCGCCGCAACGGCACGACGATGGCAGAGTGGGTCAGCGACCTGCGCATGTACCCGCAGAAGATGATCAATGTGCCGCTGGCCCCGGGCCAGGACTGGAAAACCCACGCCGGTTTGACCGCCGCGCGCCAGGCCGTCGAAGCCGAGCTTAACGGCCGTGGCCGCATTCTGATCCGCGCCTCGGGTACGGAACCGAAGCTGCGCCTGATGGTCGAAGCGGAAGATGAAGCCCTTGCCGTTTCCAGCGCCGAGAAGCTTGCCGCCAGCTTGGCGTAAGCACCCCAGGCCTTTTGAATTGAAAGCCACTCACCGCGTTGCGGTGGGTGGCTTTTCTGCATTGTGACGCAGTATTTAATTGTAAAGTTTTGTCGAGATTTGCCTAAAGTTGATCTATCTCCCCCGAACTAAACTTCATAGTCACGTAACATATCTGTCAAGTCTTTGACATACAGGGCGTCCACACTGACTGGACTCTCTAGGAGCTTCGCGCAATGCTGGAACTAGCACGCATTAACCCCAGTCGTAATCCCGCTGAACCGTGGCCGGGCGTCGCCCCGAAGGTGCTGGCGGTCGGCCTGGCGCGCACGGCGGAAGAAATCGAGCAGATTCAACGTCTGCGCTACGACGTCTTCACTGAAGATATGGGCGTGGTCTTTCCCGACGCCCAAGATGGAATCGAACACGATCGCTTCGATCCCTTCTGCGAACATCTGATGGTTCGCGAAATGGACACCGGCCGCGTGGTCGGCACCTACCGCATCCTGACCCCTGAAAAGGCGCGGGAAGCCGGCGGCTATTACTCGCAGTCTGAATTCGATCTTTCCGGTCTGGGTTCAATCCGCGACGAACTCGTCGAAGTCGGCCGTTCTTGTACGCACAGCGACTACCGCAACGGCGCCGTCATCATGTTGTTGTGGTCCGGCCTGGCGGAATACCTGCGTCGCGGCGGCTACGAATACGTGCTGGGCTGCGCCAGCGTGAGCCTGCGTGACGATGGCGTCACTGCCGCTGAAGTCTGGCGCACGATCTCCAAGCAGCTGCCGCAAGACGGTGAGCCCCAGGTCAAACCGCTGCATCGCTATCCGGTAGAAAAGCTGAACAGCACGCTGCCAGCGCGCGTGCCGCCGCTGATCAAGGGTTATCTGAAGCTGGGCGCCAAGGTGTGTGGCGAACCCGCCTGGGACCCGGATTTCAACGCCGCTGACTTCCCGGTGCTGCTGAAGATGGAGCGTATGGACGAGCGCTACCGCCGTCACTTCGGCCTGGACCAACCGGCCGCTTTGAACGGCCAGCGCTGATCATCATGCGCCGCCTCATCCGCCGTATGAAGATCAGATTGATACGGCGGGCCACGCGGCCCTTGCGCATGGAGCTCAAGCAGCTCCATCGCGAGACAGATTTGTCGCCGTTCTGAGTCGATTCTGCTGGCACCGTAAAACGGGCGATGGCATTGCTGCCATCGCCCGTTTTTTCGTCCGCGCGCGCTCATCCGCGCGCGGGCGTCAGTACTCAAGCAGTTCGAACGAGAAACCTACCTTGTTCCATTCCGCTTCTTCCGCGCGCAGCGTGAAGTCGCTAAGCGGATGTTGCGCCAGCCATTCGCGGTTGACGCGCACGACGATGGAGTTATCGCGCACGGATGCCGTCAACGGCAGCGGTTCGATTTCACCGCGGCGGCGGAACAGCAGCACCGCCAGACGCAGGCTCAGGATGGCCTTCCATTGCGGACGCGTGCGGATCAGGGGTTCCAGCTTGGTCAGCTTGCCCTGGTGGCCCAGCGCCAGCAGGGCCAGCAGTTGCTGGTCGGCCCGCGAGAAGCCCGGCATGTCGGCGTTTTCCAGCACGTAGGCCGTGTGCTTGTGGTACGCGTTGTGGGCAATCGACAGGCCCACTTCGTGCAGGTCGGCCGCCCAGCCCAGCGCGGGGCGGAGTTCGGCGCGTTCGGGGCCTTCGGGGAACATGGCGTCAAACAACGTCAGCGCGGCGTGGCGCACGCGGCGAGCCTGGTTCAGGTCGACGTGATAGCGCTTCATGAACTGGCGTACCGATTCGTCGCGCTTGTCGTGCTCGTCGTCGCGGCCCAGCAGGTCGTACAGCACGCCCAGGCGCAACGCGCCGTCGCCGGTGTGCATGACTTCAATGCCCAACTCATCGAACAATGCGCTCATGATGGCCAGCCCGCCGGGCAGCACGTCGGAGCGTTCGATTTTGATGCCGGGCAGCTCGGACGGAATGACGCGGCCCGAACGCACGATGCGGTCTTTCAGCTTGGCCAGGCCAGCGCGCGTGATGCCGCGGTCCGAGAACCGGCTTTCGGTCAGGATCGCAAACAGCGCCTTGGCGGTGCCGGACGAGCCGTAGGCTTCCTTCCAGCCCATCTTGCGGTACTGCTTGGCGATGACTTCGATTTCGCGGCGCGCGGCCAGTTCGGCCTGCTTCATCTGGTGCGCATCCACAACGCCGTCCGAGAAGAACTGGCGGCTGTAGCTGACGCAACCCATGTACAGCGACGACATCAGCCCGGGCTCGTGGCCCTTGCCGATGATGACTTCGGTGGACCCGCCGCCGATGTCGATCACCAGCCGCTTGTTCGGCGACGGGGGCAGGGTATGAACCACGCCCGAGAAGATCAGGCGGGCCTCTTCGCGGCCGGCGATGACTTCAATGGGAAAGCCCAACGCGGCTTCGGCGCGGGGCAGAAAGTCTTTCGTGTTGCGGGCGACCCGGAACGTGTTGGTGGCGACCGCGCGAACCCGGTTGGGGTGGAAGCTGCGCAGGCGGTCGCCAAAGCGCTCCAGGACGGCGATGGCGCGCTCGATGGCGTCATCRCCAAGGCGTTTCTCGGCGTCCAGGCCGGCGGCAAGCCGAACGGTTTCCTTGAGACGATCAATCTGATAGATCTGGGGCGTACCGTCCTGTTGAACGATGCGTCCGATGGAGAGGCGGAAGCTGTTGGACCCGAGGTCCACCGCGGCCAGAAGTTGATCCATGCGGCTCGTGATATTGGCTTAGAGGTGGCCTGATTATAGAGACCCCATATGACAGTGCCCCCAGCTACGGGTTTTCGCTTATGGAACATGGGCTTGGCGGCATATCGCGGGTGCGCCATATGTCCCGATTTAGGCGTACGCTATGGTTTTGGCGCGGTGTCATAGAACCGTCACTCTTTTGCAGTAAAACTCCACGCTCCCTCCCTACGTATGGAATCCGGTATGCCCACACGCCCGCCTGGCGAGCCCTTGCTCATGAATCGCGAGTTGTCGCTGCTTAAGTTCAACGATCGTGTGCTGGCGATGGCGGAAAATCCGAAGACGCCCCTGCTGGAGCGGCTGCGTTACGTGTGCATTGTGAGCTCGAACCTGGATGAATTTTTTGAAATCCGGATCTCCAGCCTGAAAGAGCAGCAGCGCCAGTCGCCGAACCTGGTCGGCCCCGACGGGATGACGCCGGACCAGGCGTTTGAAAACGTTCAGCAGGCGGTGCATGCCCTGGTCGCCCGCCAGTACAACCTGCTGAATGACGAAATTCTGCCGGCCATGCAGACCGAGGGCATCACCCTGCATCACGCATCGGAATGGAACGCCGAGCAGCAAGAGTGGGCGCGTGATGTCTTCAACCGCGATGTGATGCCGCTGCTGACGCCCATCGGGCTGGACCCGGCGCACCCGTTTCCCCGCGTCTACAACAAGAGCCTGAATTTCATTGTGTCGCTGGCCGGGGCCGACGCCTTTGGCCGGCAGGCGTCGATCGCCGTGGTGCAGGCGCCGCGCGCCTTGCCCCGCCTGATCAAGATGCCGCCGGAACTGTCCGGCCATCCCGAAGGCTTCATCCTGCTGACCTCGCTCTTGCGCGCCTTTGTGGGCGAGCTGTTCCCGGGGCTGGAGATGCTGGGGTGCTACCAGTGGCGCGTCACGCGCAACAGCGATCTGTTCGTGGACGAGGAAGAAGTCACCAATCTGCGTCACGCGCTGCAAGGCGAGTTGTCGCAACGCAACTTCGGTGCGGCGGTGCGCTTGGAGATCGACAAGCTCACGCCCGTCGAACTGGAAACCTTCTTGCAGCGCGAGTTCTCGCTGAAGGCCGAGGACACCTACCGCGTGCCAGGGCCGGTGAACCTGTCGCGCCTGATGCAGCTGTGCAATTCCGATTTGCGGCCCGACCTGTTGTTCCCGGACTATCGCGCGCCCGTGCCGGCGCCGTTTGACCGCATCGGCGACAAGCCGCATGAGTTGTTCGAAGCCGTTGCCCAGCAAGACCGTCTGCTGCACCATCCGTACCAGTCGTTTCAGCCCGTCATCGATTTCCTGACCGCGGCCGCGCTCGACCCCGATGTGATGGCCATCAAGCAGACCATCTACCGCACCGGCGAAGATTCCGAGCTGATGAAAATCTTGCTGGCCGCAGCCCGCGCCGGCAAGGAAGTCACGGTGGTGGTGGAGCTGATGGCGCGCTTTGACGAGCAGACCAACATCAACTGGGCATCCAAGCTGGAAGAGGTGGGGGCGCATGTGGTGTACGGCGTCGTGGCGCACAAGACGCACGCCAAGATGGCGGTGGTGCTGCGCCGTGAAAAAGGCCGTCTGCGCCGCTATGCCCACTTGGGCACGGGCAATTACCACCCGCGTACCGCACGGCTTTACACCGACTTTGGTTTGCTGACCGCTGACCCGAAGTTGTGCGAAGACATGGACAAGGTGTTTGCGCAGCTGACCGGGCTGGGCGCGCGCCGTTCGCTGAAAGCGTTGATGCAGTCGCCCTTCACCATGCATGACGGCATGGTGGCGCTGATCCGTGCCGAAGCGCGCGCGGCCAAGGCGGGCAAGCGCTCGCGCATCATGGCCAAGATGAATTCGTTGCTGGAAGAGCAGGTCATCGAAGAGCTCTACAAAGCCAGCCAGGCGGGCGTGAAGATCGACCTGATCGTGCGCGGCGTGTGTGCGTTGCGCGCGGGCGTGCCGGGCCTGTCCGAGAACATCCGGGTGCGCTCCATCGTGGGCCGCTTCCTGGAACATTCGCGCGTCTTCTATTTCTTCGCCGAGGGCGAGGAAACCGTGTACTTGTCGTCGGCTGACTGGATGGACCGCAACTTCTTCCGCCGCGTGGAAATTGCCTTCCCCATCTACGACAAGACGTTGAAAAAGCGTGTCATCGACGAGGCGTTCACCTACGCCCTGCGTGATAACCAACTGGCATGGCAGCAGCAACCCGATGGCGATTACGCCCGCGTCAAAAGCCGCCGCGAGCCATTCAACGTGCATCTGTACCTGATGGAGAAGCTGGGCGTGTAACGGCGGCGGCGGTCACACGCGGTCTGTCACACAACGACGCGTCCCCGAATTTCGCGGCCGCCCTGGTTTTCCAGGGCGGCCGCGGTGTTTTCAGGGGAAGAGCAGGGCGGAAACGGTGTCGTATGAAGCGTATGTGACTGTCACTATCTTGTCACGTTGGGCTTCTAAGATGCGAGGGTCGCTGAAAGACAGGCACTAGAAAAAGCCTGACTAGACTCCTCCAACGAGCACAGAAGGAACCCTGATGTTCAAACGTGTCTTCAAACAAGTTTCCCTGGGCGTCGCGCTGAGCGCCGCCGTGTTTGCCGTCCAGGCCGCCGATGTGACCGGCGCCGGCGCATCGTTCCCGTACCCGGTCTACGCCAAGTGGGCGTCGGACTACAAGGCAGCCACCAACAACGCGGTCAACTACCAGTCGATCGGTTCGGGCGGCGGCCAGCAACAAATCATCGCCAAGACCGTCGATTTCGGCGCCTCGGACGATCCCATGAAGGCCGCTGACCTGGAAAAGAATGGTCTGCTGCAATTCCCGGCTGTTATCGGTGGCACCGTGGCCGTCGTTAACGTTGACGGCGTCGAGCCGGGCAAGCTGAAGCTGTCGGGCCCCGTGCTGGCCGACATCTTCCTGGGCAAGATCAAGAAGTGGGACGACAACGCCATCAAGGCGCTGAACCCCGACGTCAAGCTGCCGTCTGCCGACATCATCGTCGTGCACCGTTCGGACGGCTCGGGCACCACCTTCGGCTGGACCAACTACCTGTCCAAGGTGTCGGCTGACTGGAAGTCGCAAGTGGGTGAAGGCAAGGCCGTCAAGTGGCCCGTGGGTCAAGGCGGCAAGGGCAACGAAGGCGTCGCCGCCTACGTTGGCCAGCTGAAGAACTCCATCGGCTACGTGGAATACGCCTACGCCAAGCAAAACAAGCTGGCCTGGACGCAGCTGAAGAACAAGGAAGGCAAGTTTGTTCAGCCGGAACAAAAGGCCTTCGCTGCTKCCGCCGCCAACGCCGACTGGAAGAGCGCGCCGGGTATGGGCGTGGTCCTGACCGACGAGCCGGGCGCCGATTCGTGGCCCGTCACCGCCGCCACCTTCATCCTGATCCACAAGTCGCAAGACAAGCCGGCTCAGGGCAAGGCTGTGCTGGAGTTCTTTGACTGGGCGTTCAAGAACGGCGCCAAGTCGGCTGAAGCGATGGACTACGTGCCGTTGCCGGAAGCCGTCACCAAAGAAATTCGCGCTGCTTGGGGCGAAGTGAAGGCTGCCGACGGCAAGGCCGTCTGGAAGTAAAGGGGTGTGGCGCGCTGGGGCCTGGCAGGTATGCAGAAACCCCGTGCGCCCAACCCATCAAGCCGCCGCCCCTTGAATTCCGCGAACGGAAGGACAGGGGCGGTGCGCTGCAAGACCCTCGATGTTTTCCCCCAGGTTCTCTAAGGAAAGTCCATCCATGAGCGCGGTAATGGATAATAGTGTGCCGCTTTCGCCCAGCGTGGCGGACTCCGTGACTACCGGCACGCCTTCGCCTATGAAGCAAAATAAAAACGCGCTGATGGATGCGCTATTCAAGAATCTGACCCGCCTGTTCGCCTTCCTGGTGTTCATTTTGCTGGCGGCGATTCTGGTATCCCTGATCTACGGCAGCCGCGAGTCGCTGGCCAAATACGGCTTGTCGTTCCTGTGGCTGAACGACTGGGACCCGGTCAATCAGAACTACGGCGCGGTGGTGCCCATCATCGGCACCCTGCTGACGTCGGCCATCGCCCTCATCATCGCCGTACCCGTCTCGTTCGGCATCGCCATCTTCCTGACCGAGCTGTCGCCGACCTGGCTGCGCCGCCCGTTGGGCACGGCCGTTGAAATGCTGGCCGCCATTCCGTCCATCATCTACGGCATGTGGGGCTTGTTCGTCTTCGTGCCGGTGTTCCAGCAGTATGTGCAACCGTTCCTGATCGCCACCTTGGGCAGCGTGCCTGTCATTGGCGGCATCTTCGCGGGTCCGCCGTTCGGCATCGGCATCTTCACGGCCGGCCTGATCCTGTCGATCATGATCATCCCGTTCATCGCCGCAGTGATGCGCGACGTGTTCGAACTGGTGCCGGCCATGCTGAAGGAATCGGCCTACGGCCTGGGCAGCACGACCTGGGAAGTGATGTGGCGCGTGGTGCTGCCCTTCACGAAGTCGGGCGTCATCGGCGGCATCATGCTGGGCCTGGGGCGCGCCCTGGGCGAGACGATGGCAGTCACCTTCGTGATCGGCAACGCCTTCAAGTGGTCCGGTTCGCTGTTCTCGCCGGGCAACTCGATCGCCTCGGCGCTGGCCAACGAATTCAATGAAGCGGGCGGCATTCAGAAGTCGGCGTTGCTGGAGCTGGGGTTGATCCTGTTCCTGATCACGACGATCGTGCTGGCGCTGGCCAAAGTGCTGCTGGTTCGCCTGTCTGCTGGCGAAGGCAAGAAGACCTGACGCGCCGCGAGCACAAGGAAAAGATCATGGCTGTCTCCGTACTCAATATGCAGAATGGCGTTTACCGACGCCGCCGCATCCTCAACCGCATCATGCTGACGGTGTCGCTGGGCACGCTGGCGTTCGGCTTGTTCTGGCTGTTCTGGATCATCCTGACCCTGCTGACCAAGGGCGCGCCCGCGCTGTCCTACACGCTGTTCACCGAGATCACGCCGCCCCCGGGTCAAACCGGCGGCCTGATCAACGCAATTTTCGGCAGCGTGGTGATGGCGGGCGTGGGCACGCTGATCGGCACGCCGGTCGGTATTCTGGCTGGCACCTACCTGGCTGAATATGGCCAGCGCGGCTGGCTGGCGCCGGCCACGCGCTTCCTGAACGATGTGCTGCTGTCCGCACCGTCCATCATCATCGGCCTGTTCATCTACGCCGTGTACGTGGCGCAGGTGGGCCATTACTCGGGCTGGGCGGGCGCGCTGGCGCTGTCCATCCTGGTGATACCGGTGGTGGTGCGCACGACCGACAACATGCTGCTGCTGGTGCCCAACAGCTTGCGCGAAGCGGCTGCGGCGCTGGGTTGCCCCAAGTGGCGCATGATCACGCTGGTGTGCTATCGCGCCGCCAAGACCGGCATCATCACCGGCGTGCTGCTGGCCATTGCCCGGATCTCGGGCGAGACCGCGCCGCTGCTGTTCACCGCGCTGTCCAACCAGTTCATGTCGTTCAACATGAACGCGCCGATGGCCAACCTGCCGGTCGTCATCTACCAATACGCCGCCAGCCCCTTCAAGGACTGGAACGACCTGGCCTGGGCCGGGGCCACGCTGATTACGTTGCTGGTGCTGGGCATCAACATCATTGCCCGCAACATGTTCCGCAAGTAAAGATCGCTTTGCCGGCGCGCGTGGCGCGCCGGAGCCAAGGGAAAAGAAATGGAAAACACCGCTACCGCCGTCAAGAACAAGATCGAGGTCAAGAACCTGAACTTCTACTACGGCAAGTTCCATGCGATCCGCAATGTGAACATGTCGATCCAGGAGAAGAAGGTCACCGCCTTCATCGGCCCGTCGGGCTGCGGCAAGTCGACCTTGTTGCGCACGTTCAACCGCATGTTTGAGCTGTATCCGGGTCAGCGCGCCGAAGGCGAAATCATCCTGGACGGCGAAAACCTGCTGACGGCCAAGACCGATATTTCGCTGATCCGCGCGAAAGTCGGCATGGTGTTCCAGAAGCCGACGCCGTTCCCGATGAGCATCTACGACAACATCGCGTTTGGCGTGCGTCTGTTCGAACGCCTGTCCAAAGGCGAGATGGACGAGCGCGTGGAATGGGCCCTGAGCAAGGCCGCGCTGTGGAACGAAGTGAAGGACAAGCTGCACCAAAGCGGCAACAGCCTGTCGGGCGGCCAGCAACAGCGTCTGTGCATTGCACGCGGCGTGGCCATCAAGCCGGAAGTGTTGCTGCTGGACGAGCCCTGCTCGGCGCTGGACCCCATTTCCACTGCCAAGATCGAAGAGCTGATCGCCGAACTGAAGAACGACTACACGGTCGTGATCGTGACGCACAACATGCAGCAGGCCGCGCGCTGCTCGGACTACACCGCCTATATGTACCTGGGCGAACTCATGGAATTCGGCCAGACCGACCAGATCTTCGTGAAGCCGTCGCGCAAGGAAACGGAAGACTACATCACGGGCCGTTTCGGCTGATTGCCAGCATCCATGCAAAAAGCGCGCCACATCGGCGCGTTTTTTTTGGTGGTCAGGAGCGCTGCACGGTGGGCGTGGCGCCCGGTGCGGCTCCCGCAGCGGGTGGGATTCTGGTATAGTCTGCACCCTTCGGGGCGTAGCGCAGCCTGGTAGCGCATCTGCTTTGGGAGCAGAGGGTCGTGAGTTCGAATCCCACCGCCCCGACCAAAAAAATCAAGGGCTTACGCTTTTAAAGCGTAAGCCCTTGTTCATTTCTGCGGCGCCATGGGTACCCCTATAGGTACTATCGACGCGCCGTCGTTTCTCAGAATGTCGGCAAATCCAGCGCGGCCCGGAACCGGTTCTTGACGTGGACGCCATCGCGCGGTGGCAGCGCACGCGCCGGTTCGTCGGGCAGGATGAACACCTGCGCGAATGCCACGCCGCGCCGGGCCTTCACCCGTTCTGCGACCTCGCTCGCCTGATCCGTTTCTCGGATGCTGAAGGCATCCTTGATGCCGAATCCCCGCGCCACCGCCACCAGGTCAGTGCCCAGGCTGGTGTGGCTGCGCTGCATGCCGGTTTCGCCAAAGTGGCCGTTGTCCAGCACCACGATCGTCAAGTTCTTTGGTTGTTTGGCGCCGATGGTGCCCAGGGTGCCGACACCCATCAATTGTTCACCATCCCCGGTGATTACGACGACCGAGCGCGCAGGCTGCGCCAGCGCCAGTCCAAGTCCCATCGCCGCTGCGCCGCCCATGGCGCCCCAGAGATAGAAGTTGTGGTCCCGGTCGCCAGCGGCAAAGACGTCGTACGAAGGCGACCCCAGGCCGGAAATGATCAACGCGTCAGGGGCAGCGGCAATCAGTTTCGAGACAAAGGCGCGGCGCTCGACCGCGCCGGATGAATTGACATTGGCCGACATTAGTTGCGCTCCCATTTCTTGCGTCCGATCAACGTCTGCGAAAGCAGTACGGCCACCTGTTCGCCCGCCAGGAAGGCGGAATCGAGCGCGGCGCTGACGATCTCGCCGACCTCTTCAGGATTCGAAGCCCTAAGCACTGTGATCCCCATCAGTTCCAGCGCCTGCTGGGTCGTCTTGCCCATCGGACCCTGCCACGGATTGAACTCGGCATACTCACCGCGCATGGTCACCAGCGCCAGGAAGGGAAAGTTGCAGCTGCGCAGCAACGAAAACATGTTCACGCAATTGCCCACGCCGCTGCTTTGCATCAGCAGCGCGGCGCGCTGGCCGCCAAGCCACGCGCCGCTGACCAGCGCCACGCCCTCTTCTTCCGTCGTCAGAACAACGTCGTTGATGTCAGGGTCCAGCTGAGCCTGCCGAATGGCGTAGGCATGGCCGGCGTCCGGCACATAAGCGATCTGGCGGATGCCGCCGGATTTCAAGGCGTCAAACACGGCTTGCTGCCAAGCCGGCGCCTCGGTAGTGGTCGAAGTCATGGTTTCTATTCCCAGTGGCTGAGTACTTCGATCCATCTTATATCGCTATAGAATTGCCAACTAAATAGAATTATTTGATGGATCTCATCACCCATCTGCATACCCCGGAGGCATTGATGGACCTGAAGCAATTGAAGGCGTTCGTGACGGTGGCGGAGACCGGCAGCGTGACCAGCGCCGCGCGTCTGCTGAACATCGTGCAGCCGGCGGTCTCGCGCCAGTTGAAGCTGCTGGAAGATGACATCGGCGCGCCGCTCTTTACTCGCGGCCGCCTTGGGATGGAGCTGACGGATGCCGGCAAGACGCTCGAGGACTACGCCCGCCGCGCCTTGAACGAGCTGGATCGGGCGCGGGCCGAGATTCGGCCGTCCAGCGGGACCGTGGGAGGCATCGTTACCGTCGGCCTGTTGCCCAGCACTGCGGACATGCTGTCCAGCGCGTTGCTAAGCGCGGTGACGGCCCACTACCCGGGCATTCGCCTGCGGCTGACGGCCGGCTATGCCGGGCACCTGCAATCCTGGCTGGAAACCGGCGACGTGGACTTTGCGCTGCTCTACGACTCCAAGCCAAACCCTGCCTTGAAGTTCCGGCCATTGCTGGAAGAAAGCCTGTGGTTCGTGGGCCCGCCGGCAAGCGGGCTGGACAAGCACAACCCCGTGCGCATGGCCGACATCATCGGGCGTCCGCTGGTGCTGCCGAGCGCGCCGCATGGCCTGCGCTCGCTTGTGGAGCAGGCCGCGCGCGCGCAGTAAACGGATCTGCATATCGTGGCGGAGACCAACGCGATGAGCGTGCAGAAACGTCTGGTGCTGGACGGCCATGGCTACACCATCCTGCCCTCGATTGCGGTGGCGGACGATGTGGACCGGGGAATCCTGGCGGCGGCTCCGGTCGTCGACCCGCTTCTGGTACGTCGCATCGTGCTGGCGCAGCCCGCCACGCGGGCAGTGGCGAATTCTGTGCACTGTGTGATGAACGAACTGATCCAGTGCGCGCGCGACGCGGTCCGGCAGGATCGCTGGCCTTCCGCGCAATGGCTCGCCAAATAGCCCGTCGCGGCGCCATCTCCCGCTGTGATCATATCCATCACGAAATTCTATTTATTCGGCATTTTCATAACGGATTAATCTGGGTCAACCCGATTCATCGCGGTTCATCCACACACCTCCCCGACACGCCAACGAGCAAGAGGGAGGGGCTACCAAGGAGACAAACATGCGCTTTCCCATCAGGCTTTGGGCGTTCGGCGCCCTGGCACCCGCGCTCTGGGTCCACAAGCCGGACCGGTATCGCCCGCTCATTTGGGGCGGCGAAGGACTCCACGGCGCACAGCAGCCGGTGGGGGAGACAGCATGAACGCACTGACCTTGAAGCGGTTTTTCGCGGCCGGAGCGCTGGCGTTGGTTGCCAACACAGCCTGCGCCGCCTGGCCGGATGATCGCCCGATCGAGCTGGTGGTAGGGTTTGCGCCTGGCGGGGGCACGGACGTCATGGCCCGGTTGGTGGCGCAGCACTTGGAGAAGCGCCTGGGCACGAATGCGCGGATCATCGTCATCAACAAGCCCGGCGCAGGCGGGGAGATCGCGGTGCGCTACGTCGCGGCGGCAAAGCCGGACGGCTACACGCTGGGCATGATCAACGCTCCGGGTTTCGTGTACCTGCCCCTGCGCAAGGGCGCGAAGTACAAGCCCGAAGATATCCGCCTTATCGCCCGCCTGGTCGACGATCCGCTGCTGTTCATCAAACGCCGTGGCTCCACCGCGCCGGACGATCTGCCGGGCTTGGTGCAAAAGCTGAAGCAATCGTCTGAATCGCTGTCCTTCGGGCACAGCGGCGACGGCACGACGGGGCACCTGGCGCTAATGGACCTGGAGCGCAGTCAGGGCGTGCGAGGCAACAGCGTTCCGTTCAAGGGCGGCGGTGACATCCGCTTGGGCGTGCTGGGCAATCATATCGACTACGGCCTGATCACGGTCAGCGAGGTGCCGGAGCTGAACGATGCGAACGGTCCCTTCGCGGCCATCGCCATCACCAGCGACAAGCGCCACAACGGAACCATTCCCACCGCCGCAGAGGCCGGCATTGCGTTGCGATACTCATCAGAACGCGGCATGGGCGGGCCGGCGAATCTGCCCGCCCCGATCCGGGACAAGCTGGAGCGGGCACTTCAAGACACGTTGAATGACCCCGCCTTCCTGGCCGCGTCCGGTCGCGACGCGGCGGTGCTTGCATTTCAGCCGGGCGAGCAATGGAAGGAAAGCCTGGACCGTCAGACGCTGATGTTCAAGGCCGACGAGGCTCCCTTAGCAAAGTAGCGGGGCAACTGATCTTGCCGGCTTTTCTTCGGAATTGTCGGTGGGATCTGTTGGGGATTGCAGGCCGCCTTTCCCGACTTTCCAGGTTCGTCGCTGTGCATCGCAGCACCTATGTGCGTTCCTGACACCCTCCACATGCACCCCCTGCCGTCAGTCATTGCTCCCTGTCATCCCCCCGCCGGCAACAACTGCATCCCCGTTCTTCTCACGAACTCGTCATAGCTGATCGGCGCGCTTTCTTTCGTGCTGGCGCTGTTGGCCTGCCAGTGCACCCAGGAGCGCCCGGTTGTGGCGTCGTAGACCACTTTGAAAATGTGGCTGGGCACGGCGACGCCGAAGCCGATCGACCTGGGTTTGTCGTCGTAATAAGGCCCCGTGTACACGTACACATCGCCCGCAGCGCGCATCACGTATTTGCGGGTGTCTTGTTCGATGCGGCTCCAGGGGCCTGCGTTATGCGTCTGGTCCTGCGGCACCATGTTGGCCAGCGAGAAGCTTTGCGCCATGGTCTCTTTGGAATACATGTCGCCGGCAGGCGCCATGTGGCCGCGCGAATACCCCGAGCCTTTGTAGTCGTCCAGGGCGGCGCGTTCGCCGCTGGGCAGGCGGGCTTCAGGGTAGAACTTGTCGGTGCGCTGCAAGCCTTGGGCCTGCGTCAGCAGCTTTCTGTTCAGCCGTTCCGCCACGAAGACGGGCGTCTTTGTCTGGCCGTTGTGCAAGATGGCAAAGCCCGAGAAACATAGCTCGCGCAGCGCCTGCTTTGTCGGCACGACGGGCATGTTGCCCTTGGGGAAGAACTGCGGGCATTCCGCGAACCGGGTGTGGGTTTGCGATCCGTTGGGAACGGCGGCGGGCGCGTACGTTTCTTGGGCCGGCCATCCCAACCGCGCCAGGATGGCGTCGGGCGAAAGTTGCACGGGCCATTTGGGCTGGAGGACGTAAGTGGCGGCGCCAAAGCTGGCGAGCGAAGACAGCAGTAGCGCTCTAAGAAAGCGAAAGCCGCGGCTTGCGGATTTTGTGTTGGCCCGGCTGGCGGGGCGTCTCTTGGTGGGTGCTGATTTCTTCGCGCGCGTCATGCTGCCTGTGTGTTGCGGGCCGGCGCCTGGTGGTCGAGCGGGTGGCCGATGCCATCGGATTGTAGATGACTGCGGGCACCCGCAAGAGGCGGGCTGCGACCCGCGTTACAGCACCAGCTTTAATCCGATGGCGAACATTGCAACGCCCACACACGCGTCAAGCACGCGCCACGCTTTGGGGCTGGCGAACCATGGGCGCAGTAGTCGCGCGCCAAATCCCAACGTGAAGAAAAACACGAACGACGCCGACATCGCGCCCAGCGCAAAGGCCACTTTTTGCCCTTCGTACTGGCTGGAGATCGACCCCAGCAACACCACGGTGTCCAGATACACGTGCGGGTTGAGCCAGGTGAATGCGAGGCAGGCCGCTAGCGTCGCGGCGAGCCCGGCGGTTTGTTTGGCTGACGGTGACAGGCTGTCGTGCTGGGTGCGCAGGGCGGAACGCAGGCTGCGTGCGGCGTAGACGAACAGGAACAGCGCGCCGCCATATCGCATGGCGGGTTCCAGCCAGGGGAGGGTGTCGGCGGCGAATCCGAATCCGGCTACGCCTGCGGCGATCAGGATGGCGTCGGACAGCGCACACGTCAGGCAGACGGCGAACACGTATTCCTGGCGCAGGCCCTGGCGCAAGACAAATGCATTTTGCGCGCCGATCGCCAGGATCAGGCCAAGGCTGAGCAGAAAGCCGGGAATGAAGGCGGTTGTCATGGCGAACCCTGAATTGAAAGGGCGACAGACTAGCCGTTGTTGCGGCGTTAGAAAAACTAAATAGCCTAAAGCTTGTTTAGTTTTACTAAATAGATGGAATTCGTCGGACGTGCAGCGTTCAATGCCGCTGCTTGCCGGGCGGCGTTGCGGTCAGGTTTTGCAGTTGCTGTTGTAGCGATTGCAGCAGCATCTGAATCTGCTCGGACGTCAGCGCGTAGACGCGGCCGCGCTTGGCTTCGTCGGGCGTTTGCGTGGCCTCGGTAATGAAATCCAGCCGAACCAGCAAGGAATCGTATTCCGCGATGGGCATCATGGCCCACCCCGTGACCGGCAACACCGGTTCGCCTTCCTTGAAATCTCTGTCCAACATGTTGACGCCTCTGGTGTTCACCCGGACAAGGTTCCGGGCGGTGGCGATTCTAGTTGTTCAGCAAAATGTAAGCAATCGGCGGAGTGTCTGGCTGAGTTTCAGCGCCGGATTTCAGCCCGGCATTTCCGCCCAGTTTTTCAGCCCAGCATTTCCGCTCCGGATTTCAGCCCAGTATTTCAGTCAGACATTTCAGTCCCTCTGACGCCCGGCCTCCACCAGATGGTCCAGCAACAAACTGGCTGCGGCGGACAAGGCGTTTTCGTCGCGCATGCAGATGGCGAAGCGGCGGTGGCTCCAGGCGTCGTTCAGCGGCAGCACCCGCAGGCCATGGGCCATGGCGTAGGGCGTGGCCACTTCAATGGGCGCCACGCTGATCGCCAGGCCGGCCAACACCACACGAAAGGCCGAGTCGAAGTTGCTGACGGTCACCCGGTGCCGAAGCACCTTGCCGCTTTGGCTGGCGGCCGTTTGCAGCATGCGCAATACGGCGCCGGCCGCAGGCATGTTGACGTGTTCGTACGCCAGCGCCTCTTCAAACCAGACGGTGTCGCGTTGGGCCAGCGGGTGGCCGGGCGCGGTGACCACGGCCAGCCGGTCGCCCCGGTAAGGGCGGGTGGCCAAGCCGTGGAAATCGGCGGCGTCCCAGCAGATGCCCAGACTGGCGATGCCGCCTTTGACGTCGCGCACGACGTCCTGGCTGACGCGCTCTTCCATGTCGACGCGAATGTTGCGATGGGGGGCGGCCTGAAGAAAGGTGGCAATGTCTTCGGCCAGCGACTCGGCCAGCACCGATGCGGTGGCCAGAATGCGAACCTGGCCTTTGACGCCGCTGGCATAGGCCGACATATCGCGTTCGATGCGCTCCGAGCTCGCCAGAATGGCGCGCGCGTGTTCCAGCAGCGTCTCGCCGGCTTCGGTGGGTTCAACGCCCCGCCGCTTGCGCATCAACAGCTTGGCGCCGACGGTGTCTTCCAATTGCGCCAGCCGTTTGCTGATGGCCGAGCCCACGATGTTGGCGTGCTGGCCGGCGCGCGCGATGTTGCCCGTCTCGCAGACCGAGATGAAGAGCCTCAAGGTGGTGATGTCCAGGTCACGCATCGCGCGCAGCCTTGTGAAGTTCCGATACGGAATATTAGACGTTCCTAAATAGCGCTGGTGAGCGAAACCAGAATATCTAAACTGGCAGTTCCTTGATCTGATTCCGGCTGCAATGACAACCCTTTCCACGTCCTCCTGTCTTCCGACTTCCGCAACCGTGCGCGAAGTGGGCCTGCGTGATGGGCTGCAAAGTCTGCCGATTGTGCTGCCCACGCAGACCAAATTCGAATGGATCGACGCCGCCTATGTCGCCGGTCAGCGCGAAATCGAGGTGGGCTCGTTTGTGCCGGCCAAGTTGCTGCCGCAACTGGCGGATACCGATGCGCTGGTGTCCTACGCCAAGCAGCGGCCGGACCTGTTGGTGTCGGTACTGGTGCCCAACTTGAAAGGCGCGGAACGCGCGATCGCCAGCGGCGCGGACTTGATGCTGGTGCCGCTGTCGGCCAGCCATGCGCACAGCCTGGCCAACTTGCGCAAGACGCCCGAAGACGTGGTGGCCATGGTCGGTGAAATCCGCGCGGCGCGCGATGCGGCCGGGTCGGCGATGCTGATTGAGGGCGGCGTCGGCACGGCGTTTGGTTGCACGTTGCAGGGCGAAGTCCGGGCGGACGAGGTCTTGCGGCTGATGCAGGCGCTGCTGGATGCCGGCGCTGATCGCGTCAGCCTGGCCGATACCGTCGGCTATGCGGACCCGGCGTCAGTGCGGCGTCTGTTTGAACAGGCGCGCCGTATCGCGGGCGACCGCCTGTGTTGCGCGCATTTTCATGACACGCGCGGGCTGGGGCTGGCCAATGTGCTGGCCGCGCTTGAGACCGGGGTGTCGCGTTTTGATGCCTGTCTGGCGGGCATCGGCGGGTGCCCGCATGCGCCGGGCGCCAGCGGCAACGTCAGTACCGAAGACCTGGTGTTCATGCTGGAAAGCATGGGCATCGCAACGGGCGTGGACATCAGCCGCTTGCTCGCGCTGCGCGAGGCTGCGGGCCGCTGGTTACCGGATCAGCCCCTGCATGGCGCGCTGTGGCGCGCTGGCCTGCCCAAGACCTTTCCTTCCTACGCGGGCGCAGTTTGAACGCGCGCCCCGCCACACTGAGTTTGCCCATGTCACACGCCATTGAAGACACCCCCGTTTCCCCACCCGCTCGCACCTTGCCGCTGGCCGGCCTGCGCGTCGTGGAATTTACGCACATGGTGATGGGCCCCACATGCGGCATGGTGCTGGCCGACCTGGGCGCCGAGGTCATCAAGGTTGAACCGGTGCAAGGCGACCGCACGCGTCATCTGTTGGGCGTGGGGGCGGGCTTTTTCCCCATGTTCAACCGCAATAAGAAGAGCATCGCGCTGGATATCCAGAGCCCGGCGGGGGCAGCGGCTGCGCGCAAGCTCGCGGCCAGCGCCGACGTGGTGGCCGAGAACTTCCGGCCCGGAACGATGGCGAAGTACGGGCTCGACTACGCGTCGCTGGCGAAGGACAACCCCCGCCTGATCTATGTCAGCCACAAGGGTTTTCTGCCCGGGCCTTACGCCATGCGCACCGCGCTGGACGAGGTGGTGCAGATGATGGGCGGGCTGGCCTACATGACCGGCCGCCCGGGTGACCCGGTGCGCGCGGGCACCAGCGTGAACGACATCATGGGCGGCATGTTCGGCGCCATCGGCGCGATGGCGGCGCTGATCCAGCGCGGCATTACCGGGCGCGGCCAAGAGGTGCAGTCGGCGTTGTTCGAGAACAATGTGTTCCTGGTGGGCCAGCACATGTTGCAGTACGCGATCACCGGCCAGCCGTCTGCGCCGATGCCCGACCGCGTCTCCGCCTGGGCGCTGTACGACGTGTTTACCGTGAAAGACGGCGAGCAGATTTTCCTGGCGGCGGTGAGCGATGCGCAGTGGATCACCTTTTGCGACGCCTTCGGCTTTGATGACCTGAAGTGCGATCCCGCCTTGGCCACCAACAACGATCGCGTGCGCATGCGCCACACCTTGCTGGCGGATCTGCGCCAGCGCTTGGGCGGTTATCGGGCGGCGGAATTGGCGCAGGTGTTCGAACGCATCGGCCTGCCGTTCGCACCCATCGTGAAGCCCGAAGAACTGTATGACGACCCCCACCTGCGCGCGACGGGCGGCCTGGCCGACATCCGTTTACCCGACGGCGAGCGCGCCGGCCAGATGGCGGGCGCGGCGTTGTTTCCGCTGATGATGGACGGGCAACGCCTGGGCGTCAGGCAACACCCGCCTGTGTTGGGCGCCGATACGGATGCGTTGTTGTCGGACTTGGGCTATGACGCGGGTCAGATTGCGGTGATGCGCGAGCAGGGCGCCGCGGCATAAGGCAGGCAGCCCGACGCGCGGGGTTGCAGTAGGGCGCGCGATGCAAGATTGAAGTTGCTGTATGGAAACGGCCGCGCCAGTCGGCCGATACGAAAACCGATAGGAGACAAACATGAACCATCAACGCGCTGGCTGGAGCCGCCGTCAGATGCTGGGAGCGCTGGGCGCCGCGATGCTGGCCGCGCCTGCCATGACGTGGGCGCAGGACGCGCGCCCGGTGAAATTCATTCTGCCCGTGGGCGTAGGGTCGGGCGTGGACACGATTACCCGCGCGGCGGGGCCGGCACTGACTACCGCGCTGGGGCATACGGTCGTGGTTGAAAACCAGCCCGGGGCGGGCGGCATCGTTGGCACGTCGGCGCTGGTTCGGTCAACGCCAGACGGCTACACGCTAAGCATGCTGTCGAACAATCATGTGATCTTTCCCAGCGTGTACAAGTCGTTGCCGTTTGATCCGCTGAATGACATTACGCCGATCAGCATGATTGGCATGACGCCGTTCCTGCTGGTGGCGAATCCTAAGAACATTCCTGCCCGCAACATCCAGGAGCTGACCGCGTTGCTGGCCGCGCAGCCGGGGCGGTACAACTACGCGTCATCGGGCAATGGCACGATTCTGCATCTGGCCGCTGAAATGTATGTGCAGCAGGCGGGGGTCAAGGCGCGGCATATCCCTTACAAGGGCGTGGGTCCGATGATGGCGGACCTGATCGGCGGGCAGGTGGATTTTGGGGTGTTGTCGCTGCCGTCGGTGTTGCCGCAATTGAAAAGCGGCGCGCTCAAGGCGCTGGGCGCCTGTGGCGGTGAGCGCATGGCGGCGCTGCCGGATCTGCCCACGGTGCGCGAGCAGGGCTTGGCGGACTACGAGATCGGGGGATGGTTTGCCGCAGCAGGCCCGGCGAAGTTGCCGCCCGCCGAAGTGCGCCGCATCTACGATGCACTGGGGCGGGCTTTCAACACGCCAGAGGTCAAGCAGGCGATGACGACACAGAACAACAAGATCCTGTTGATGCCACCGGATCAGACGGTGGCGTACTTCCGCTCCGAAATGGCGAAGTACGCGGCGGTCGTCAAAGGCGCGGGCTTGGAGCTGATGTAAACCGCGCGGGGCGGGTCAKCCTCCGTTCTGGTCCGCCGCTTTCAGCAAGCCATACAGCTTGTCTTTCAAGTGCAGCTTTTCCTTCTTCAGCACTTCAATGTTCACGCCCGAAGTCGGCACGATGCCGTCTTCCATATTTTGAATTTCCTGGTCCAGATCGTTATGCCGTTGGAACAGCGCGGAAAAATGCGCGTTCTCGGATTTCAGTTGAGTAATGAGTTGGCGATATTCAGGGAACATTGGGGCCTCTCTTAAGTGAACTGATTGACGGGACCGACGGCGCGTCGGGTAGCGCACGCGTCAGCGTCATTTCCATGACACGCCAACGCCTGCGCGTTGTCAACCAAGCGCCGGGCGCGTCAAGTGACAGAAATTGACGCCGCGCAAGGGCCCGCGCGGCGCCCGCAACTCTGTCTCTTATGCTCACGTTTCATTACAAGGCCAATTTTTCCTGGCGATACACTCGCTTCCCCGTGGTTAGCCATAGAAGTGATATGAAACAGCGCGCGCCTATTCATCGGCAAGTCTTTGAACTTTTCAGGCAAGACGGGCGTATTCACGCTGGCACCGGCATGATGAGCGGCGTGATAGCGCTGTTTCTGGCCATACTCTCTGTGCTGGGCGTATTGGCATTTCACTTCCCGGCCTACCTGACCACGCCGGAATTGCGCAGCTTCTATTCCGTCGAAGCCATGCGCACGCTGCTGTTCACCGCGCTGCTGGTGTCCGGTTCCATCGCGCTGGCCAATACCATTCTGGGCCGCCAGCGCTGGCTGAACATTTCCGCCTTCGTGCTGGTCTGCTGCGCGGTTGCGGCAGGCGGCAGCCAGGTTGTGGTGACCACGACGAACACGGGCAACCATCCTTATCTGGGCCTGGACTGGTTCATCCTGGACTTGCTGGCTTCCAGCACGGTCTTCATCATCTTCGAAAAGCTGACGCCGCTGTATCCGGGGCAACCGGTGTTCCGGGGCGAGTGGCAGGTGGACATGAAGCACTTCCTGTTCAACCACCTGTCGGTGGGGGCGGTGCTGCTGTGCATCAACTTCTTCATTCACCGGCTGTTCTCGTGGGCGGCTTACGAGCCGCTTCAAGCCGCCATTCAGTCGATGCCGTACTTGCTGGAACTGTTCGTCGCCGTGCTGGTGGCGGACCTGGCGCAGTACGCGGCGCACCGGATTTATCACGAGGTGCCGTTCATGTGGCGCTTTCATGCCGTGCACCACAGCACGCGCACCCTGGACTGGCTGGCGGGTTCGCGTCTGCATATCGTCGAGCTGCTGATCACGCGTGTGGCCGTGCTGGGCGTGCTGTTCGTGCTGGGCTTTTCGAAAGCGGTGCTGGACGCCTACATCATCATCGTCGGCTTCCAGGCGGTGCTGATTCACTCCAACGTGAAACTGCCGTGGGGCTGGCTGCGCTACATCATCGTGACGCCGGACTTCCATCACTGGCATCACTCGTCGGACACCGAAGCCATCGACAAGAATTACGCCGCGCATTTCTCGTTCATCGACTACCTGTTCGGCACCGCCGTGCTCGGCGTGGGCAAGCGCTTGCCCGAGAACTACGGCATTCTGGACAACGACATGCCGGGCACGTTCCTGGCGCAACAGGCGTATCCGTTCGCGCGCAAGAAGTAGGGCGCCCCCCCCCCTCATTCCCTACAGCATCTTCACCGCGCGTCCGATGAACTGGATCGGACCCGTCGGCTTGCCGATGGGCGAACCGGTCTTGGGCTCAAGCGTCAGCTCGAAGAGCTGGTTGGGTTCCAGCGGCGGCAGCTTATCCAGCGGGATGATGACCGGTTCACCCGGCTTGATCAGGCCGAGCGACACGGGGCCGGCCCATCCGTCTGCCTTGGTCCAGAATTCCAGCGCACGATCAGGCGGCACTTCGGTTGCCGCGATCGGCACCAGTTGCACCGCGCTCTGGCCAGCCTGCGCTTGCACCACCCAGCCGGGCGCCTGCGATTGCGGCGCAACCAGCACCACCACATACTGCGGCGCACCGGGAATGGCGGCGGGGCGCAAGGCCAAGGTGCTGCCCAGAACCAAGACGGCGGCAAGTCCTCCGGCCGCCAGACTGCGCCAGAAGTTCAAGCTGTTCCATAGTCCGGCCGCGCGCGGCGCGGCGGGGCGCGCGGCGGCTTGGGACGCGTCCAGAGTACGAAGGATGCGCGGCCACAAGCGGCTGGAAGGCTCAACGGGTTCGGACAAGTTGGTCAAGGGCAGCAGCCTGTCTTCCCAGCGGGCGACGGCCTCGCGCAACGCGGCGTCGTGCATCAGACGGGCTTGCACGTCGCGGCGCTGCGCCGCGGACAAGGTGCCCAGCACATACTCACCGGCAAGTTCGTCGCGGTCATCTTGAAAATCTTGCGGGGCGCTCATGCCAGGCACTCCTTGAGCGCTTGCAGGCTGCGCTTGATCCAGGCCTTGACGGTGCCCAGCGGCGCGCCCAGGCGCTGCGCGATTTCGCTATGCGACAGCCCTTCCACATAGGCGTGCAGCACGCAATTGCGGCGCACGGGTTCCAGTTGTTCCAGGCAAGGGCCGATCTGGCCGGCGCTGGCGCGCCAGTCGAAGGCGTCGCGGGTGTCTTGCCAGGCGTCGATGGCGTCGCGGGCGTCAAGCGCCGCAGCGGTGTCGTCGTCGACATCGGTTTCGCGTGCGGTGTCGCGCAGCGCGTTCAGGGCCAGGTTGCGGGTGATGCTGTAGAGCCAGCCGCGGCCCGAGCCGCGCGATGCGTCGAAGCTGCCGGCCTGGTTCCAGATTTTGACGAAGGCGTCATGCACGATGTCCTCTGCCCAAGCGCGGTCGCGCAGCAGTCGTTGGGCCACCCCCAGCAGGCGTGGGCCTTCTTGCCGGTACAAGGTTTCCAGTGCGGGCCGATGGCCGGCCGCGCACGCCTTGATAGCCGCGTCGTAATCAAAATCCTGGGTCTGGCGATTCGGCATGCGATAGCAAGGGAAAGGTCAGTAGGAGGCGGCCGCGCGCATGACGCGCGCGCGGCAAGGAATCGCGCCATCTTACCGGACTCTTTCCCGCCGCCGGCCCGCCGATACGATCGGCTGACCGGCGGCCAGAGACATCTGGGTGCGCAGCCCCGCCTTAGTTCGCCTTCCAGAAAATGTAGTCGGCCTGGTACGGCACCTGGCTTTTCTGGCCGACGGTCGCCGGCGTGCAGGGCGTTTTCGGCGCCACGCCGCCCTTGAGCGCCACGCGCTGGATATAGGTCACGCCCGTCAGCGCGCCCGCGCCCATGGCGGGGTTGGCCTTCACCAATTGATAGGGCAGGTTGCCATCGCCAGCCGGGGCCACGGCCACTTGCGTGCCGGTCAGCTTGGAGCCGTCCATGGCCTCCCACGTGGCGGGCGGGCCGTAGTAGGTGCCCACTTGTTTGCCCTGGCGGTCATTCAGCACGGCCTTGGGGCCGGCAAAGACCCATTCCGTCTGGCTCTTCATGTCGGCTTTGGCGCGGCATTCGTAGGTGATCTCGCCCACGCCCACGGTTTCCCAGGCGACCTTGTTGCCCGCGGGCACTTGAACGCTGGCGGGCAGGCTGGCCTGCGAATAAGCCATGGACTTCGAGCTCATCGTGCCGCAAGCGGCAAGGAGCGACACGGCGAACAGGCCGGCAACGGTGGGAAGGCGATTCGAACGTTGGGTCTTCATGAGCGGTCTCCAGCGACGTGAAAGGTCTGTAGACGACGCGCACGATGCGCGCCGGTACAGGTACTACACGCGGGAGGCCGAAACGGATGCAGGCCGGATGCAAATATTTTTGCATCCGGCCTGCTGGGGGGGAGATCCGCTTACTTCGCGGCCTTGGTCGAGTACGACGCCATCAGGTTGCGGTAGTCGGGAATGTGGTTGGCGAACAGCGTACCCAGGCCTTCCACGTCATTGCGCCAGTCGCGATGCAGCTCGCACGCCACGCCGAACCACGACATCAGCTGGGCGCCGGCCTGCTCCATGCGGCTCCAGGCGGCGTTGCGGGTGACTTCGTTGAACGTGCCCGAGGCATCCGTCACGACGAACACGTCAAAGCCTTCTTCCAGGGCCGACAGGGCGGGGAAGGCGACGCACACTTCGGTGACCACACCAGCGATGATCAGCTGCTTCTTGCCGGTGGCCTTGACGGCCTTCACGAAGTCTTCGTTGTCCCAGGCGTTGATGTTGCCGGGGCGGGCGATGTAGGGGGCGGCAGGGAATTTGTCTTTCAGTTCTTGAACCAGCGGACCGTTGGGGCCGTCTTCGAAGCTGGTGGTCAGGATGGTGGGCAGCTTGAAGTATTCGGCCAGATCGGCCAGCGCCAGCACGTTGTTCTTGAATTGGTCCGGTTGGAAATCACGCACCAGGGAAAGCAGGCCGGCTTGGTGGTCAACCAGCAGGACGGCGGCTTCGTTCTTGTCCAGTTTCACGTAGGGCTTGGTCATGGTTTGCTCCGTTATGTCTTCAAGTTTTGGTGCGCGGTGTTGCGCGGTGAGTGCATGAACAGAATTCTAAATACAAGCCAATGGCCCCGGTAGAGGGCTAAATCGTGTCTCAGCGTTCTATAAATCGGACGATGGGGGCACACCCTTCGGGGATGAAATGCCGTGGCGCAGTTGCGTTTGCGTTTCGCGCCGGGCGTTTTCACGATACTCCGCGCTCATGAAATCCAGTAGTTCGCGCACCGCAGGTAACAAACCCCGCCGCGACGGGAAAACGGCATGGACGGCCCCGGGCTCGGGGTGCCAGGGCGCGCCCACCGGCACGAGCGTGCCGGCGTCCAGTTCTTCATGGATCATCATCAGGGGCAAGGCCGCCGCCCCCACACCGCGCAGCGTGGCCTGCTTTAACGCCAGCATGTCGTCGGTGACAAGCCGGGGCGTGAACGGCACGTTCTGCCGCTGGCCGTCAGGGCCATCCAGCCGCCACAGGCATTCGCGCTGCTCGGTGCCCAGCGCCAGGGTCGGCAATTGGCTGATCTGCGCGGGGTCGGCGTTGGGGGGCAAGGTGCGCGCAAGAGCCGGGCTGGCGACCAGGCTCTGGCAGCTCATGCCCAGATGCTTCATTACCAGGTCGCTGCTTTCAATGGGGCCGAAACGCAYGCGCACAGCCAGGTCAAAGCCTTCGCGCAGCACGTCGACCGAGCGCGAAAAACTCTTCAGATACACATGCACCTTGGGGCACTTTTCCATGAAGCGCGCCACCACGTCACCCAGAAAGTAATAGATCAGCGCGGGCGGCGCGCTCATGCGGATGGTGCCTTGTGGCTCGGCGTGCGTGCGGTCGATGACATCCTGCGCGGCTTCGGCGCCCGCCAGCATCGACAGGCACTGGTCGAAATATTCCTGCCCCAGCTCGGTCACGGCGAAGGTGCGGGTGGACCGCTGGATCAGGCGCACGCCCAGGCGTTCTTCCAACAGGGCGATGCGGCGGCTAAGGCGGGATTTCGGGATATCCAGCGCGCGGCCGGCGGGGGCAAAGCCCCCATGTTTCACGACCTGGACAAAGTAGTAGAGATCATTCAAGTCGTGCATGAGCTTCCCGCAGTTTCCGAATTAAGACGTAGCGGGGAGCATATAACGCCCCCGCGTCTTCGGGCGGAAAGCGGCGGGGCGAGGGGTCCGAACGGGCTTAGGCGGCTGCGCCGGCTGACTCTTCCTTCCAGCGCTGCTTGTCGCGCAGCGGCGGGGTGCCGAACAAGCGGCTGTATTCGCGGCTGAATTGCGATGAGCTCTCGTAGCCCACTGCGTGCGCGGCCAGCGCCACGCCGGCGTCATCGCTCAGCATCAGCCGGCGCGCTTCCTGAAGCCGCAGATGCTTCTGGTATTGCAGCGGGCTCATGGCGGTGGCCTGCTTGAAATGGTGATGCAGAGACGACACGCTCATGTGCACGTCGCGCGCAATCTCTTCCACCCGCAGCGGCTGCGCATAGTTGTCGCGCAGGATGCGAATGGCCTTGGCCACGCGGTTCAACTGGCTGTCTTGCAACACCGACTGCCGCAGCACCACGCCCTGGCCGTTCATCAGCAGGCGGTACAACAGCTCGCGCTTGATCATGGGCGCCAGGATGGGGATGTCGCGCGGCGTGTCCAGCAAGCGCAGCAGGCGCAGCACCACGTCCAGCAGGCAGCCGCCCAGCGGGTTCACGCACAGCGCCCGCGCCGCTTCGGCGGGCACCAGCGGCGGCAGGTTTTCGTCGCTGATCAGTTCGGCGATCTCTTCGGGGTTCAGATCCAGCCGCAATCCCAGGTAGGGCAGGGTCGGGCTGGCGACAGACACCTTTGCCACCACGGGCAGGTCCACCGACGAGATCAGATAGTGGAAGGGGTCGTACTCAAAGCTCTCGTCGCCGATCAGCAGGCGCTTGGACCCCTGGGCAATGACCGCCAACGCGGCTTTCTGCAAGCCGGGCTTGGCGCCCGTCGGCTGCGACAGGCGGTGCAGATACAAGCCCTCGATGGGCGTATCCAATGAACCTTCCAAGTGGCCCGTCATCCGGTCCAACGTGCACAACAGTTCCCGGCGGGCCGGTTCGACGGCGATGTCCAGGGCGGCGGCGCTGACGGAGTCTCCCGGTCGTTCGGTAGTAATAGGCATGTGGGCTCCGAAGGGCGCGTCGCCCGCGCGGGTGGGCCGGCGGCGCAACAGGGGGTGGATGCGCTCCAGTGTATGCGCGGCCGGAACGCGCTGCACAGCGCCTTTTTCCCAGTGTGGAGAAATGGGCAAAAAGTTTGGAGGATCGGGCGCATGCCTGATCCTGCAAAGCGGCTGCCAGAGAATCAGGCAAAAAAAGGGCAGGATCAAGCAGCGCAATCGGATGGGCGGCGACGCATACTGTCAGCACCCCGGCAAGCAGGCGCCCGGCGTCCCATCCCGGGGCGCGCGGCCCGGCGACGCCCCTGAAGGAGTCCCATCATGCGATACAAGAAATTTGGCAGCACCGGTCTATTCGTCTCGGAACTGTGCCTGGGCACCATGACCTTTGGCGGCGAAGGCGAGCTGTGGAGCAAGATCGGCAACCTGCAACAAGAGGACGCCAACCGCCTGGTCGGACGCGCCCTGGATGCGGGCGTCAACTTCATCGACACGGCGGATGTGTATTCCGAAGGCCGCTCGGAAATCATCACGGGCCAGGCGCTGCGCGACTTGAAGGTGGCGCGCGACGATGTGGTCATCGCCACCAAGGTGTTCGGCCAGACCGGCGCCGGGGTGAACGCGCGCGGCAACTCGCGCTTCCACATTCTGGATAGCGTGAAGAAGAGCTTGTCGCGCTTGCAGCTGGACCATATCGACCTGTATCAGATCCATGGCTTCGACCCCGCGACGCCTGTCGAGGAAACCGTGCGCGCGCTGGACAATCTGGTGCAGCATGGCCATGTGCGTTATGTGGGCGTGTCGAATTGGGCGGCGTGGCAAATCATGAAGGCGCTGGGTATTGCCGAACGCTTAGGGCTGGCGCGATTTGAATCGCTACAGGCCTACTACACGATCGCGGGCCGCGACCTGGAGCGCGAACTCGTGCCCATGCTGCAAAGCGAAGGCGTCGGCCTGATGGTGTGGAGCCCGCTTGCGGGCGGCTTGCTCAGCGGCAAGTATGGCCGTGATGGTTCGGCCGAAGCCGGCAGCCGCCGCGCCGCTTTCGACTTCCCGCCCGTGGACCGCGACCGCGCCTACGACAGCATCGACGCGCTGAAATCCGTGGCCGATGCGCGTGGCGTGTCGGTTGCGCAAGTGGCGCTGGCGTGGCTGCTGCATCAGCAAGTGGTCACCAGCGTCATCATCGGCGCCAAGCGCGTGGATCAGCTGGACGACAACCTGGCCGCTACGGGCATCAAGCTGACGCAAGACGAGCTGGCCGCACTGGACAAGGTCAGCGCGCTGCCGCCGGAGTATCCCGGCTGGATGCACGTGCGCCAGGGCGAGTTCCGCCGCAAGCAGTTGCTGGAATCGGGCGCGGCGTAAAAAGCAAAAAGGGCGGCGTCATCTGGACGCTTCAGCCGGCCATCTTAATGGGATGGCCGGCTAGTAGAATCCAGGGCAGCTTTCACTACCGACGATGCCCGATGACCGACCCGTTTTCCCCCGACGATGTGCGCGTTTTGCGCGAACACGGCATTGCACTGTTCGCCGGCCGCGTACTGATTGCGGTGCAGCCGCCCTTGTCCGATGCGCGCATTGCGGAAATTGAATCCGCCTGCGCCGGCCCCTTGCCACAAGCCTTACGCGACCTATGGCGCCTGACTGCCGGCGGCGAACTTGCCTACGACTTGCGCGCGCAAATGGACGGCAATGAAGAGGCGTTGAGCTGGTCTGAACTGTTCTATGACGGCAGCGACCACTATCGCGATCTGCAAGGCTGGATCGAACACGAACAAGAGTGCGCCGAAGAGGCCGCCGCCGAAGACGGCGAGACCTGGAACGGCACGCTGCGCTATCTGCCGATTGGCGGTTTTGAATACTGCGACCGCATCTACGTGGCGACGGAACCCGGCCCCCGCGCAGGCAGCATCGTCGCGTGGAAGCAAGGCCTGCCCGGCTGGACGCACGCGCTGCAACAAGATGGCATTGCAACCATTGCGCCGGATCTGCTCGCCGCCTTCGCCGCGCTGAGTCTGGAGACAGACCCCGAAGACGACGTGGATAGCCCCGGCGTGCGCGTGCTGGAATATGTGGATGAACGCGTGTCGGACCATGGCATGCCGCAAGCGCTGGCCGATGCGCTCGTCGCCTATTACCGGCGCGCGCTGGTGGACTGGCGTGGTCCGCTTGCGGCCGGCACGTTGATGGAATCGTCGCGCTTGGCCGGCCTGGCCTTGCAGCATGCCTTAAGCAACGATGACGCGGCGCTGGTCCGGCAGCTGGCGGACCAGGGCATGCGTTTCGACCAGCCCTTGCGCGGCAGCGCCAAGCCGGTGGATGTGGCGCTGATGCAGAACGCGTACGCCGCCGCCGATGCCTTGCTGCAGGCAGGCGCAACGGTCAGCCCCACGGCCATCCATCGCTTTGACCGCAAGCCTTCGGCGGCACTCGTCGAACGGCTGCTGGCGCAGGGCGCCCAAGCCGATGCGTTGGGCGTGGCTCGATGCGTGGCCTGCGGATCGCCCGAGGCCGCGCGTCTTGTCGCGGCGGCCTGCGCAGACGATATCGCCACCGCGTTTGCGGACGTGCGCGATTCCATGGCCAACAGCTACCAGGAAGACCTGCGCCGCGTACGCGCAGGCAACCTGAGCCATTACCTTGGCGCGGATGGGCTTGCCGAACGCGTGGCCAACCTGCGGGATTTTTCGCTATGACGATGCCTGGCGCTGGCCGGCCGCCACGCGCCATCCCCGACTAGAATGTCTGTCGCGTCGCAATGACAAGGGAACCGCGTGGCCATTCCGTATCTGCGCCGACTGACGGCGGTTAGCCGTAGCCCGCAAGCCAACAGGCATCTTGCCTACCTCCTGACCTTTACCGCCGGCGCGGTCAACGCGGGCGGCTTTTTGGCCGTCCAGCAATACACCTCGCACATGTCGGGCATCGTTTCGATGATGGCCGACCACATGGCGTTGGGCGGCGTGGTGGTGGTGTTGCAGGGCGTGGCGGCGTTGCTGTCGTTCCTGGCGGGTGCGGCCAGCTCCGCGTTCCTGATCAATTTCGGACGGCGCTCGCACCTGGCCAGCGAATACGCGCTGCCGCTGCTGCTGGAAGCCGTGCTGTTGCTGCTATTCGGCCTGCTGGGAGCCAACCTGGAAACGCTGCGCTGGTTCTACGTGCCAGGCACCGTGATGCTGCTGTGCTACATCATGGGCCTGCAAAACGCGATGATCACCAAGGTGTCGCGCTCCGAGATCCGCACCACGCACGTCACCGGCATGGTGACCGACATCGGCATTGAACTGGGCAAGCTGTTTTACTGGAACGTCGCCAAGAGCGATGCGCAGACCACGCCGCACGTGCTCGCCGACCGCGGCAAACTCATCGTGCTGAGCCTGATGGTGTCGCTGTTCTTCGTGGGCGGCGTGACGGGCGCGTATTCGTTCTACCACTTTGGCTTCGGTTCAACTTGGCCGCTGGCGCTGCTGCTGATGGTGCTGGCGGCGGTGCCGATCACGGACGACATCCGCAGCTTTCTGCGCCGCGCCTAGCGCGGCAGCTGTGGCGGCAACGGCAGCGGCAACGGCAGCGGCAACGTCAGCGGCAACGTCAGCGCCAACGTCAGCGGCAACGGCAATGTCAGCGTATCGCTTTGCGCGGGGTGGCATGGCCCAGAAAAACCTGTAGCGCGGCGTAGGTTTCGTAATGCAGTTTTTTCAGCCGGGCGTCCTTGGCCGGTTCGGTGATGGCGTAGCCTTTGGCGTCCAGCGGGTAGGGCTCGCCCAGCAGGCGGGCCATGTCGACCTGGTAGTAGCTCGCGTCGCCATAGGGCCGCTTGCCGTCGATCAGGGGCGCGGGCCAGTACCGATCACCTTCGCGCAGCACGGCTTCCAGCTGCTGCGGGTTCGCTTCGCGCCACGCGGCCGCGCGCAACACCGTCAGGTGTTCGGCGCGCACTGTAAAACCGCCTTGCGCGTCGACACCGCTTTCGGGAAAGTCGAACGCTTCTTTCATCTCGGCCGGCAGCGTGTAATGGCCCGGCTCCAGTTTGCCCATTGATGCAACGAAGCCGGGCACCAAGCGGCACACCTCGGCCATGCGCCGGATGGCAAGCGCATCATCCGACGTCTTCAACGCCTGGCGCGCGATGGCCAGCGTGTCGGGGCCGCCTAGCAGCGGTTGTTCGAAATCGATGCCCGGTGCGCCGGATTCGATGGGCATCCACAGCACGCGCAGCAACCGTATCAGGGCCGCGTGTTGGGAAGACATCGGGATGGCGTCGGCCGGCGTGGCGAACACCTGCCGGATGATCGGCTTGCGATCGGTGGCGGCTAGTGCGCGCAACGGCGCGGTCAATAGCCAGCCCAAACTCAGACCCGCAAGCAGTGGACGGCGCTTCATCATTGTTTCTCCGGTGAATTCGGCAAATCAGCCAGTGCGGATTTGGCCAGCGCATAGCCCGGCTGAATTCGCAATGCATCTTCATAGGACAGGCGCGCATCGGTCAACCGCCCCACGCGGCGCAGCAAATTACCCTGATTCGTCAGGATCAGCGCACTGGCGGGTTCGGCGCGCACGGCTTTTTGATAAGCGTCCAGCGCTTCGCTTTCGCGGTTCATGGCATCCAGCAACGATGCCTGCACGTTGTAGCCAATGCTCCAGCCGGGAAAGCGTGTCGTCAGTTCACGGGAGGTCGCCAGCGCGTTGGGCAGGTCAGAACGTTCGGCCTGCGTGCCGGCCTTGTTCACGTAGGCCCATTTATTGTCGGGGTTCAGCTTGATGGCCTGGTCGAGCAGGTCTTGCGCGGCGGGCAGGTCGCCCTGCTGGGCGTGAAGCTTGCCCAGGAACAGCCGCACATCCGCATTGCGGGGATCTTGTCGCGCCATCTCTTCGGCGACACGCTGCGCTTCCGGGCGATTGCCGGCGCGCAACGCGGCCGAGATTTGCGTGTTCAATTCCTGCATGGCGGGGGGCAACTGCTGGATGCGCGCACGCAGGGCGTCGTTCTCCGCCTGGAGTTCCGATTGATAAGCATGGTCCAGCTGCGCTGCACTTTGTGCGTGGGCGGCGGGCAACGCCAGGATCAGCAGCGGTGAGCACAGCAGAAAGGGCAGCAGACGGCGGCGCAGGATCGCAAGCATGGGGTCGGCGGTTCCGGATGAGGAAGGGGAGGCAAATTTGGCTCCTACGATACCGTAAGCCCGGCCAGTAGCGAAAAGGCCCGGCACATAGGCCGGGCGCTTCATCACGTGGCGCGGCGCAAGGCCGCAACGATCACTGCGGCATCAGCACCGTATCAATGACGTGGATAACGCCATTGGACTGGTAGACGTCATACGTGCTGATGGTGGACACGCCGCCCTTTTCGTCCTTCAAGGTCAGGTTGTGTTTGCCGTTCATCATCACCCACAGCTTGCCGCCGCTGGCGGTGGTCAGTTCGGTCTTGCCGCCACCCTTCTTGATCTTGGCGGCCAGCGCGTCGAAGTCCAGCTTTCCAGGCACAACGTGATAGGTCAGGATCTTGGTCAGCGTTGCCTTGTTTTCAGGCTTGACCAGCGTGTCCACCGTGCCGGCAGGCAGCTTGCCGAACGCGGCGTTGGTCGGTGCGAACACCGTGAACGGACCCTTGCCTTGCAGCGTATCGACCAGGCCCGCCGCTTTCACGGCTGCAACCAATGTGGTGTGGTCCGCGGAATTCACGGCGTTCGCCACGATGTTCTTGGCGGGCATCATCGGCTGTCCGCCCACCATGACGTCGGCCGCGTACACGGGCGACAGGGTCAGGGCGGAGCAAGCGATGGCAATCGAGGCTAGCAATTTCATGACGATCTCCTTTTGTGTGGCCGTCATGAGGAGATACGCGGCTGGCCTGCGAATGGATGCGCTTATTTCACTAAGGACAAACCCTGATCAGATCACCTTGCCGCTTAACACGACGGGGCCGGTCGGGATGCCATTCGGGGCGCCGCCTTCCGGTTCCAGCGTGATGGCAACCGTATCGCCTTGCAGCGGTGGCAAGCGCGGCGACAGCACGGTGGTCTGGCCGGGCAGCACCACGCCCAATGAACGCGGGGCTTGCCCGGGCGAGATTGCCCACAGTTCCAGCGCGCGGCCATCGGCCAGGGCAACGAGGTCCTGCATGGGCTGCACGGACAAGCGATTGTCCGGCAAGGTGTTCACGACCAGCGCGCCCGGCGTCTTTTCGCCCGACAGCACGGCAACGGTGCGCACGTCTTGCGGCGTGGCGGGCGGTTTGAGCGTCAGGAAGGCCAGCACCACCACGGCCGTGGCCAAGCCGGCAGACAGCGTGCGCCACCATGAAAGACCACGGCCCGACGCGGCGCGGGCCGGGGCCGGGCTGGCCGCGGGCGCGATGCGGGCGGCGATGGCCTTCCACACATGGGCCGGCGGCGTTTCAGGAGGCAGGGCAAGCGCCAGCGGCAGCAGCCGGTCTTCCCATTCGGTGACTGCGCGGCGCAGGCCGGCATCGTCGCGCAGCAATTGCTGGAAGCGCCGCCGCGCACCAGAGCGCAGGCCGCCCAGCACGTACTCGGCGGCCAGGCGGTCTTGCAGTTCGGGGTGGCGGTAATTCATTCCAGGCACCTTTTTAGCCGTTGCAACCCACGGCGTATCCAGCTCTTGATCGTTCCTAACGGCGTTTCCAGGCGCGCCGCAATGTCGGGGTGAGCCAGGTCGTCAAAGAACGCCATGGCGATGGCAACGCGCTGCGGTCCCTCCAGCTGGCCCATGCAATCAGCCAGCCGGCGGCCTTCCTGACTGTCTTCCAGACGGGCAAGCGGGCCGGGGCTGTCGTCGGCCATGGCAAGGGTCAGCGTATCGTCCGGGTCGGGCACCAGGATATCGGGGCGCCTCAAGCGGTCAATGCAGCGGTTGCGAACGATACGGGTCATCCATGTCATGGGCTGGCTCTGCTCGGCCTGGTACTGCCCGGCCTGGCGCCAGATCGACACGAAACACTCTTGAAGCACGTCTTCCGCAGCGGCCTGGTCTCTCAACATACGTCTGGCCAGCGCAAACAGATGCGGGGACGCAAGGCGATAAATCTCCGCCAGTGCGGATTCGCGTTTTTCCGCGCACTGAAGGAGCAGGGCCTGGAGGTGCTGGGCGTCGGGCATCGGTTCCTAGGGGGGCAAGGGCGTGCTGTTCCAGAGCATACCCGGGGGCGGTGGTCGCCGTCATCCATCGTGCGGGCACTACAATGCGCCAGTCCGATTTTGCGCGGCATCAAGCGCTCGGGCGGCGATACCCGCTACGCTGGTTACGCCAAGGCATCCGGGCCCCGGCCGGCCCGGCAGAAGCGATGAGCTTGCAACCGAAACACAGGAGGAGCAGACAAAGCATGGACGCAGAATTCTGGTTGGAACGCTGGCGCGAAGGGCGCACGCATTTTCATCAAACCCGAATCACGCCGCTCTTGCAGAAGTATTGGCCCACGTTGGCCGTACCGAAGGGTGGACGGGTGTTGGTGCCGTTATGCGGAAAATCGCTGGACATGGTCTGGCTGGCGGCGCAGGGGCATTCGGTGCTGGGGGTTGAACTCTCGCAGCTCGCGGTGGACCAGTTCTTCACTGAAAACGAGCTGCGGCCGGTGACGCATGAATCCGTGTACGGCAAGCACTATGTGGCGGGCAACATCGAGATCATCTGCGGCGACATCTTCAAGCTGGATGCGCAACTGCTGTCGCATTGCGTGGGCGCGTACGACCGCGCCGCGCTCGTCGCCTTGCCTGCAGACATGCGCGCCGACTATGTGCGGCACGTCTACGGGCAGTTGTCGCCGGCTAGCCGGGGGCTGCTGATCACGCTGGACTACCCGCAGGAAGAAATGGCGGGGCCGCCGTTTGCGGTGCTGGACAGCGAAGTGCAGGCAATCTTCACCGGCGTGTCGCCCGCGGCCATCATTGACCGCCGCGACATTCTTGAAAAAGAACCCAAGTTCCAGAGCGCGGGCGTCAGCCGGCTGGACACGGTGGTGTACCGGCTGGGTGTGCAAGACGCCTGACCGTTGTTGCGTCATCGACGTTGCAGCACCATTGAAAAAGCCCGTTTTCGCAAACGGGCTTTTTTTCTGGGGCTGAGGCGCTTACGTCATCAACCAGCCGCCCGCCACATCCAGCACCTGGCCGGTGACGAATCTTGCCTGATCGGACGCGAAGAACAGGCAGGCATCGGCCACTTCTTCGGGCGTGCCCAGCCGGCGCAACGCGGTCACGCGCGTAACCGCGTCGTTGATTTCCTGCGGCACGCTTTTCAGCAGTGGCGTGCTGATGCGCCCGGGCGCCAGCCCGTTCACCGTGACGTCGAACTCGCCCAGCTCGGCGGCCCAGTGGCGCGTCAGGCCGATCAGCCCGGCCTTGGTCGCCGCGTAATGCGCGGCGACGATGTCGCAATACGCCTTGCCGGCCACGGACGACATATTGATCACGCGCCCCTGGCGTTGCTTGACCATGTGCGGCGTGGCCAGATGTGTCATGTAGAACACGCTGTTCAGGTTCACCGCGACCACGTTGTTCCATTCGCCGGGCGGCATCTCCCAGACCTTCAGCGCGCGCCCCTCGGTCTTGGGCGAGATGCCGACGTTGTTGACCAGAATCGTGGCCGCACCTAGCTCTGACGTAATGCGGTCGTACGCGGCCTGGCATTGGTCGAAGTGCGCCACATCTGCCGGCACGAAGACGGCGTCGTGGCCGTGTTTGCGCAGCGTCTTTTCGTAGGCTTGTCCGCCTTGCGCGTTGAAATCAATCAGGCCCACCCGGCCGCCTTCCGCCAGAAAGCCCTCGACAATCGCCGACCCGATGCCGCCCACAGCGCCGGTCACGATAGCGACCTGATCCTGAAAGCGTCCGCTCATGCTTGCACCTTCAGCATGATCTTGCCGATGTGCTTGCTGCTTTCCATCAAGGCATGTGCGCGCGCGGCCTCGGCCAGCGGGAACACTTCGTGAATCAGCGGCAGGCATTGGCCTTGCTCCATCAGGGGCACGACTTTTTCCGCCAGTGATTGCGCGATGGCGCCTTTGTCGTCATCTGACCTGGGGCGCAGCGTGGAACCCGTGAACTGCAGCCGCTTCGTCATGATGGGCAGCGCATCGATTTCGGCTTTGCTGCCTTCAAGGAACGCAATCTGCACCAGCCGGCCGTTGATGCCGAGCGACCGGATGTTCTTGTTGATGTAGGCGCCGCCCACCATGTCCAGAATGACGTCAACGCCCGCGCCATCGGTGGCGAGCCGGATTTCCGCTTCGAAGTCCGCATCGCGGTAAAGCAGGGCGTGGTGCGCGCCCGCTTTCAAGCAGGCGTCGGCCTTGGCCTGGTTGCCAACCGTCGTCCAGATTTCTGCGCCGAAGGCGCGCGCCAGTTGAATGGCCGTCAGCCCGATACCGCTGGAGCCGCCGTGCACCAGGAATTTTTCGCCGGCCGACAAGCGGGCGCGGTCGAACACATTGGTCCAGACGGTGAAGTAGTTTTCGGGGATGGCGGCAGCGGACAGCATGTCCATGCCGCGCGGCACCGGCAGGCAATGGCGCTCGTCGGCCAGGCAGTACTGCGCGTAGCCGCCGCCAGGCGTTAACGCGCAGGCGGCGTCGCCCACTTTCCAGGCGGTCACGTCAGGACCGACGGCGATGACGGTGCCGGAGACTTCCAGCCCCAGATAGGGCGATGCGCCCGAGGGCGGCGGGTACGAGCCCGAGCGTTGCAGCACGTCGGGGCGGTTGACCCCGGCATAAGCCACTTCGATCAGCACCTGGCGGCCGGTGGGCGCGTCCATGTCGCGTTCGGCGATGTGCATGCAGTCGGGCGCGCCGCCCTTGCCATGGTCGATGAATGTGCAGCGTAAGGACATAAGGGAATCCTGATCTTCAATGGCCCAGATAGGCCTTCTTTACGTGGGGGTCGCTAAGCAGCTCGGCGCCAGTGCCGGTGCGCACGATGGCGCCGTTCTCCAGCACATAGCCGCGGTCGGCCAGCCGCAAGGTGCGGAATACGTTCTGCTCAACCAGCAGCACCGTCACGCCATGGGACGTGACGTTGCGGATGATGTCGAACATCTGCTGCACCAAGAGCGGCGACAGGCCTAGCGAAGGTTCATCGAACACCAGCAGCTTGGGGTCCGCCATCATGCCGCGCGCAATGGCCACCATCTGCTGCTCACCGCCCGACAACGAGCCGGCGTACTGCGACAGGCGTTCCTTCACGCGCGGAAAAATGCGCAGCACTTCGTCCAGCTTGCGCTGCACGATCGGCCGCGCGGCGCGCTTGTACGACCCCATCAACAGGTTATCTTTCACCGTGAAGTGCGGGAACAACTGGCGGCCTTCGGGAATCATGGTGATCCCGGCGTCCACGATGTCGTAGGGGTTGCGGTTGGTCAGGTCATGGCCTTCGAACTCGACCTTGCCCTGCATGGCGGGAATCACGCCGCACAGCGTCTTCAGCGTCGTGGTCTTGCCCGCGCCGTTGGCGCCGATCAGGGTCACGATTTCGCCCGCGTTGACCTCGAAGTTCAGGCCGTTGAGCACCTGGCTCTTGCCATAGCCCGACGACAGATTCGACACCTTAAGCATCCTGGTACTCCTTGCCCAAATAGGCCTCGATGACGGCGGGGTTCTCGACCACGTCCTTCGGCGCGCCGCTGACCAGCACGGCGCCTTCGTTCAGGACGATGATGCGGTCGGACAGCGCCATCGTGGCCTGCATCATGTGTTCAATCAGCAGCACCGACACGCCCGAATCTCGGATGCGGCGAATCATCTGGATCGACTTTTCAATGTCGGTGGGATTCAGCCCCGCCATCACTTCGTCCAGCAACAGAATGCGCGGCTTGATGGCCAGCGCGCGGGCAATCTCCAGACGCTTCATGCCGCCCACCGTCAGGCTGCGCGCCTCGGTGTTCAAGTACTTGACCAGGTCCGTCTGCTCGGCCACCTTCAGCGCAATCTGCTCGGCCTCGTCGCGGCTGGACGTGCGGATGAACGCGCCCAGCATGATGTTCTCAAGCACCGTCAGGCCCGTGAACGGCTTGGCGATCTGGAACGTGCGGCCCAGCCCCTTGTGCGCGAACTCGTCCGGCGTCTTGCACGTGACCCAATTGCCGTCCGCATCCAGCATCGAAATGCCGCCCTTGTCGGGCGACAAAAAGCCCGACAGCAGATTGAACACCGTGGTCTTGCCCGCGCCGTTCGGCCCGATCATGCCCAGGATTTCGTTCTGGTTCAGCGTCAGCGACACGTCGTTGGTGGCGCGCAGGCCGCCAAAACTCTTGAACAGCTTGTCGGCCTTCAGCACCGGTTGCTCGACGCGCGTGGCGTTATGCATGCGCAGCTCGTCAGCCAATTTCAGCTTCTTGCGCGGCGTGCCCAGGTAAGGCAGACGCGCCAGCATGCGTTCAATGGCAGGGCCGAACGCGCCGGCCAGACCACGCGGAATGGTCAGCACCACGGCCACCAGAATCAGGCCGTAGATCAGCCCGTGCATGCCGTTGCCCACGCTGGACAACCAGCCGCGCGCAAGCTCGGCAATTGGCAGCACCAGGAAGGTGCCCGCGATGGGGCCAGCAACGGTGCCCAGGCCGCCAATCAACGCGAACATAGCCACCTGAATCGACAGCTCCAGCGAGAACGCCGAGCTCGGGTCCACGAACGTCAGGTAGGTGATGTGGAACGTGCCGATGATGCTCGTCAGCATGGCCGACACGACCGCGGCGATGATCTTCACGCGCACCGTGGGAATGCCCACGGCCAGCGCTGCGTCTTCGCGTTCACGGATGGCGATCAGGTAGTGGCCGATGCGTGACTTGCGGACGTACCAGGACACCCACGTCACGAACAGGAACAGCCCGAACGCGATGATCACGTAGTTGAGCTTTTCGCGGAACACAATCCACGCCCAGCCGATGTTCAGCGGCAGGCTGATGCCGCTAGAACCGCCCGTCCAGCTTTCTTCGTGGATGACCAGCAGCCGCACCACTTCAAGAATGGCGATGGTGGCCAGCGCGAAGAAGGGGCCGCGCAGCCGCAGCGTGGGGTAGCTGATCAGGATGGCGACGGCCGCCGAAATCGCCGCGCCCGCCAACATGCCGAACCACGGCGAGATGCCGAAGTTCTGCGTGAGCAGCGTCGCGGTATAGCCGCCGATGCCGTAGAACACGGCATGGCCCAGCGACAGCTGCCCTGCGTAGCCGCCCACGATGTTCCAGGCCACCGACAGCGATGAAAAGACGAACAGCAGAACGAAAAGATTGGTCCAGAAAGGCGTGCCCATCACGGCGGGCACGATGAACATGACGATCAGCAGAATCAGGCTGACGTAGGCTTTGGGGCTTCTAAAGTCGGGAAACACGTCTCGCTCCTTGTGGCGTTGATCACTCGGTGCCGACGCCGAACAAACCGTTCGGACGCAGGACAAGGATCAAGAGGAAGATCCCGAAATACACGACCTCTTTCAGGTCGGGGGCGATGTAATAACCGGCCAGCGTATCGACGATGCCGATGATCATTGAACCGGCGACGGCGCCGTACAAACTGCCCAGGCCGCCCAGCACCACGATCACAAATGCCGTCAGCACGAAATACGTGCCGACGGTCGGAAACACCGGATACTGCGGCGCCAGCAGGCCGGCGGCGATGCCGACGAATGCGGTGCCCAGGCCAAAGGCGATGGCGTAGACGTTGTTCACGTTCACGCCCATCAGCGTGGCGGCATAGCGATGTTGGGCCACGGCGCGCAGCGCGCGTCCCAGGTAGGTGCGATGCATGAACAGATGCAGCAGCACGGCCAGGCTGATGCCGACCACAAAGGTGATCAACTGGCCCGTCACCATCGAGTAGTTACCGACGTCGATGGCGTTGGTGCCCAGCGCAACCGGCGCGCGATACACGTTGGCGCCGAAGATCACCAGCGCCAGATTGAGCAGGATGGTGGACACGCCCACCGTGGCGAAAATCTGAATGTGCTGGTCGGCGTTAAGCAGCGGCTGGATGATGCCCTTCTGCGTCAGCGCACCCAGCGCGAACAGAATGACGGCCACCGGAACCAGGCCCACATAAGGGTGTACGCCGAATTGCGCGGCGATCAGATAGACCAGGTACATACCGATCATCAGGAACTCGCCATGCGCAAAGTTCACGACGCGCACGACGCCGAAGATCAGTGTCAGCCCCAGACTGATGATGGTGTACGCGCCACCCAGCAACAGGCCATTGATGACCAGTTGAATGAAGATATCCATGGTGCAACCTCTTAGAGCGGGATGCCGCCCCGGCGCGGCCGCATGGAGTGCGGCTGCGCCGGGGCGCGCAAAACCCGGGAATCGTCAGGCGCCCCCGAGCGCCTGATCACTGGCGTGGCGCTTATTTCTTGAAGACAGGCTTGCCAAGTGCGAGGTTGCTGGGCGCGATGGTGACGAGCTTGCCGTCTTGCCATTGCATGACGTAGAACGTGGAAGCGTTGTTCTGCCCGTCTTCGCCAAAGTCGAAGGCCCAGCCGTTGGCCGTCTGGCCGGCGGGCTTCTTGTAGGCCATGACCGCGGCGCGGATCTTGTCCTTGTCGGTGGATTTGGCGTTGCCGATGGCTTCGAAGAAGGCCTTGGCGCCGACGTAGTTGGTCAGGCTATGGCCGGATTGCGGATCGCTCTTGTAGGTGGATTTGTAGGCTTCCAGGAACTTGTCCAGGCCCGGCGCGCCGGCCGGGTTGATGGACGATTGCGGGAAGTCCAGATCGAACACGCCGTTCATGTCGGCGCCCACCGCTTTGGCGGTATCGGCCAACGAATAGCCGCCGCCCGCGCCAATCACGACCTTGGGCTTGAAGCCTGCGGCACGCGCCTGGCTGAAGAACAGGATGGCGTCGTTCTGGTAAGCCGTTTGCAACACCACATCAACCTTGGCGCCCTTCAAGCGCAGGATGAGCGACGACAGGTCCACCGTCTTGGCCGAATACGGCAGCACTTCGGCGACCGTGTAGCCCAGCTCTTGCGCGCGCTTCTTTTCGGTCGCCGCCACGTCGGTGCCATAAGGGCCGTCTTCGTGGATGATGCCGATCTTGATGTCCTTGGGGTTCAGCCCCATGCCCGGGGCAATGGTGTCGTGCAGCGCGTTGACGACCGACACGCCGTACAGCGCCGTGTTGGGGTTGCTGCGGAACAGGTACTTGTAGCCGCGCGTCGTGATCTTGTGGGCGGTGGCGCCCAGTTCGAAGTACGGCACGCCGGCCAGTTCCGTCACGGGCGAGGCCGCGTACGAGATGCCCGATGCGTAGCTGCCAAACACGCCGACCACATTGGCTGAAATCAGGCGCTTGGTTTCCGACACGGCTTGCGTCGGGTCAACCGCGTCCGCCTTGACGATTTCAATCTTCTCTCCGTTGACGCCACCTGCAGCGTTGATCTCGTTGACGGCCAGCTCCAGGCCGCGATAGCTCTCTTGCCCCAGGAGCGCAAGCGCGCCGCTGAACGGGAAGAGGGCGCCCACTTTCATGTCGGCCGCTGCGGTGCCGCTTGCCAGTACGCCGCACACGCCCAGCGCCACAATAATCTTGTTGAACTTGAACACTGTCTTCGCTCCTTTGTCGGTTTGGGATGCGGACTGTTTTTGTGTTGTCCGTCTTTTTTAAATATATGATATATGCGCCGGTCAGGTACAAAAACCCCGAAGTGGATTCTAGTGTCGGCGGCTTCAAGCCGAATCGGGGAATTCCCTAAAGCCGCGTGAATAAAGCCTTAGCGGCCGATTTCATAGGAAATGAACCGCAATATTCCGCCAGGCGGACGGCACCTTTCGGAGGAGTCGCGTGGTGGAATTCTTACAAGAAAAAATTGGGTTTTATCATATATCGTATATGATCAAACGCGCGATTTTCCATAAAACCCAGGAGACAACAGCATGTTCGAGGAAGTCGATTTCGCCGGAAAACGGGTCCTGATCACCGCCGGTGCGGATGGTCTGGGCCTGGAGATGGCCAAGGTGTTTCATCACGCAGGCGCCACGGTTTTCGTGTGCGACGTGAATCAGGCCCGGCTGGCTGAGCTGCCTTCTGAGCTTCCCGGCGTGCATACCGCGGTGGCGGATGTGTCCGACGAAGACAGCGTGGGCGCGCTGTTTGCTGCGGTCAAGCAGGAACTGGGCGGGCTGGACATCCTGATCAACAACGCGGGCGTGGCCGGGCCGACGGGGTATGTTGAGTCCTTGTCCAAGGCCGACTGGGACCGCACGCTGGCCGTCAACATCACGGGCCAGTTCCTATGCGCGCGCCAGGCCATTCCCATGCTGAAGGAATCGAAGGCGGGCGTGATGATCAACCTGTCTTCCGCCGCCGGTCATCTGGGCTTTGCCGGACGCTCGGTGTATTCGGCGTCCAAGTGGGCGGTGATTGGTTTCACGAAGTCGCTTGCCATTGAGCTTGGCGCCCACGGCATTCGCGTCAACGCCATCCTGCCGGGCGCAGTTGAAGGCCCGCGCATCCGCGCCGTCATCGCGGCCAAGGCCGGCACGCTGGGCCGTCCCGTGGACGAGATTGCTGCGCAGTACGAGAACCAGGCCGTGCTGGGCCGCATGGTGACCGCACGCGATATCGCCAACATGGTGCTGTTCAACGCCAGCGAGGCCGCCCGCAGCGTCACGGGCCAGGCCATCGTGGTGGACGGCTTCACGCAGAAGCTCTACTGATGGCCGCCGGCAATGCGGTGCGCTGCGCCGCCATCATCGGCACGGGCCTGATCGGCCAGGGATGGGCCATCGTCTTCGCGCGCATGGGTTGGACGGTGCGCCTGTTCGATGTCAACGCCGCCATGCTGGCCGAGGCGCGTGCGCTGATTCTGCAACAGCTGCGCGAGCTGGAATCGCAAGGGCTCGTGAAGGGCGCTGACACCATCATCGAACGGGTCCACGTGGCCGCCAGCCTGGCCGACGCGGTCAAGGGCGCCCGCTACATTCAAGAGAACTCGCCTGAGAAGGTGGACGTGAAGCGCGCCTTGTTCTCGGAACTGGACGCCGTGGCCGAGCCGGACGCGATCATCGGCAGCTCAACATCGAGCATTCCCGCCAGCCAGTTCACCGAGCACCTGGCCGGGCGGCATCGCTGCCTGGTCGCGCATCCGGTGAACCCGCCGTATCTGATTCCGGTAGTGGAGCTTTGCCCCGCGCCGTGGACGGATGCCGCGGCGCTTGAGGGCGCAAGCGATGTCATGACGGACATTGGCCAGAAACCGGTTCGCGTGCGCCGTGAAATCGAAGGCTTCATTTTGAACCGCCTGCAAGGCGCGTTGCTGCACGAAGCTTTCCGGCTGGCCAAGGAAGGCATCGCCAGCGCCGAAGACATCGACACAACGGTGAAAGACGGCCTGGGATTGCGCTGGTCGTTCATGGGGCCGTTTGAAACCATCGACCTGAATGCGCCGGGCGGCATTGCCGACTATTGCGCGCGTTACGGCGGCCTGTACCAATCGATTGGCGCGGACCAAAGCGAATGCGTCGCGTGGGATGGCGCGCTGGTGGATGCCTTGGAACAGGAACGCCGCAGCCTGCTGCCGCAGGAAGACCTGGGCAAGCGCCGCTTCTGGCGCGATGAAAAACTGATGCGCTTGATGCGCCACAAACAAGAGGACGGAGACAATCATGGCTAAGCCGAAACAGAAAGTCGTCATCACCTGCGCCGTGACGGGCGCCATCCACACGCCCAGCATGTCGCCGCATCTGCCGGTCACGGCGGATGAAATTGCGGAAGCCGCCATTGGTGCGGCCAAGGCGGGCGCGGCGGTGCTGCATCTGCATGCGCGCGATCCGGAAACGGGCAAGCCGTCGCAAGACCCGGCGCTGTTCAAGCCCTTCTTGGAACGCATCAAGAACGAGACCGACGCCATCATCAACATCACCACCGGCGGTAGCCCGCACATGACGGTGGAAGAACGCATGCGCCCGGCCACGACGTTCAAGCCCGAGCTGGCGTCGCTGAATATGGGCTCGATGAACTTCGGCCTGTTCCCGATGCTGGACCGCTTCCAGGATTTCAAGCACGACTGGGAACGGGAGCATCTGGAGAACAGCCGTTCGCTGATCTTCCGTAATACCTATCAGGACATCGAATCCATTCTGACCCTGGGCAACGCCAACGGCACGCGCTTTGAGTTCGAGTGCTACGACATCAGCCACCTGTACAACCTGGCGCACTTCGTGGACCGCGGGCTGGTGAAGTCGCCGCCGTTCATCCAGTCGGTGTTTGGCATTCTGGGCGGCATCGGCCCGCATCCCGAAGACCTGATGCACATGAAGCGCACGGCCGACCGCCTGTTCGGCAACGACTATGAATGGTCGATTCTGGGCGCCGGACGCAACCAGATGCCGCTGGCCACGATTGGCGCGGCCATGGGGTCGAACGTGCGCGTGGGTCTGGAAGATTCGCTGTGGATCGGGCCGGGCCAGTTGGCGGAATCCAACCGCTCGCAGGTGGAACGCATCCGCACCATTGTGGAAGCGTTGAACCTGGAAGTGGCGACGCCTGACGAAGCGCGCGCCAAGCTCGGCCTGAAGGGCCGGGACAACGTGGCGTTCTGATCGGAAGCGGGCGGCGGGCCGGCGCGTGGGCGCCGGCTGCCGGCTGATCTCAAGCGTGGCGGCGTAGCGCCTCGGTCAGCTGGGCGACGTCCARCACGCGATCGAAGTTGGCGGCATGGCGGGCTTTCAACGTGAGTTCGGCGGCCAGTGTCAGGTCGGCGTCGCTGGGCATGTCGGCCGCGCCCAGTTCACGCAGCGTGGTGGGCAGACCGACTTGGGCGTACCACTGCGTCAGGTCGGCCAGCATGCCGTCGTTGCGTTGCTCCAGGTCAAGCTGCACCAGCAAGCCAACCGCGACTTGCAAGCCGTGCAGCGCCGTTCCCACGCCGCCGATCTTGGGCAACCCGCGCGTCAGGGCATGCGCAATGGACAGGCCACCGCTTTCAAAACCGAGACCGCTCATGAGGATCATCGCTTCCACCACGCGTTCGAATGCGGGCGTGGGTTCGCCGGTGCCGGCCGCCGCCACGGCGTCCACGCCATCGGCCAGCAGCGTGCGCAGGCAGCCGTCGGCAATCAGCTGCGCCGACAGCAGGGGCGCGCCGTCATACATGTTCTTGCCGCCGTTGCGCTGGCATTGCTCGGCTTCGAATTTCTTCGACACCGCATCGCCCAGGCCGGCTCGGAAGAAGTGCACGGGCGCGGTCGCGATGATGGCCGTGTCCACCAGCACGATCGTGGGATTGAACAGCATGTGTTCTACCGCCAGGAGGTTGTGATGGGCGTCGTACAGCACGTAGTTCTTGCTGGTGGGCGCGTCGTTGGAGGCCACCGTCGGCACCGTGATCAGGTGGCAATGCGACGACTTCGCCACCGCCTTGCCTGCATCCAGCGACTTGCCGCCGCCCACTGCAATCACCATGTCGATGCCGGCGGGCGCGGCCTGCGCGCGCAGCTCGGCAATCAGTTCAGGCGTCAGGTCGCCATCAACGATCAAGGGCGTCAGCGCCACATTGTGTTCGGCGCACAGGCTTTCGATTCTGGACCCCAACACGCCATGCACGTAGCGGTCGATGACCAGGGCGGCGCGTTGTCCGAACAGGGCGGCGTACTGGCCCAGGGTGTCCAGGGCGCCCGCTCCCTGTATGTAGCGGCAGGGAGCGCCAAAAATCTTCAGCATGAAGTCTTCCTATTTGCGTGGCACGGGAGGGCGGTAGTCGAGCTCTTTTTCGCGTTCGACCAACCAGTCGATCATGATCTTGCCGCCCCAGACCAGATCGGCCTGGATGGCGCTGCGCGCGGCTTCGGAGTCGCGTGCTTCCAATGCTTCAAGCACGGCTTCGTGGCGGTGTTCGTTTTCGGAATAGTCCAGCCCGGCGGTCTTGATGTGGAACACCTTGAGGATAGGGCCGGTGATGACCCAGAACGATTCCACGGTGCTGCGCAAGATGGGCTTGTTGCTGGCTTCCAGAATGCCGAAGTGGAACTTGCGGTTCAGGTAGCTGGCGCGCTTGGGGTCAGTCGACGTGCAGGAAATGAAATCCTTTTGCAGCGCGATCAGGTTGTCCAGCTGCTTGCGCGTGATGTTCTGCGCGGCTTCAGCCGCGCCCATGCCTTCGAGATGGAACCGGATCTGCTGGATCTCGCGCAATTTTTCCGAATTCACGTACGGCACATAGACGGCCGTGGCCGCCTGCATTTCCAGGCCTTGTTCGCTGATGAGACGGAAGATGGCTTCGCGTACGGGCGTGATCGACACGCCCATTTCCTGAGCCAGTTCGCCAATGATCAGGCGTTCTCCGGGTTCGTACTGCCCGTTGATCAGGGCATTGCGGATTTCGTTGTAGACCCTGACGGAGAGGTTCTCTTTCTTGACCGGTTTGAGGCTGGGCATGACGTTTCGGAGCTTGCTGTATGAGGGGAACGGGTGAATCCGGGATGAATTCTAGCCCGCCATAGCCAATCCGAGCACAATGGGTATATTATATATCATATATCCTAACGAAGAAAGGACGCGCCATGCGCCACAACCAGGAGGCCCCCACCGAGGGGGAAGTCGGGATGCTGCGGGAAAAGGCCCGCTACATCCGGCTGGAGACAATCAGACTGATCGAAATCGCCAAGGTCGGGCACTACAGCTCGGTGTTCTCGTGCGCCGAGATTTTTGCGTCGCTGTACTACGACGTGATGCGCTTGCGTCCGGGCGAGCCGCAGTGGCCGGATCGCGACCGCTTCCTGATGGGCAAAGGGCACGCCGCTGTCGGCCTGTTCCCGGTGCTGGCCGATCACGGCTTCATCGACCGCGAACTGCTTGACGGCTACACGCGCCTCGGCAGCCCGCTGGGCGACCACCCCGACATGAGCAAGGTGCCGGGCGTGGACTTCAGCTCGGGCTCCATCGGGCATGCGCTGTCCAACGGCGTCGGCATGGCCGTGGGCGGGCGCATGAGCCAGCGCGACTTCAATGTCTTCGTCATGCTGGGCGACGGCGAGATGCAGGAGGGGCAGGTTTGGGAAGCGGCGCTCTTTGCCGCGCACAACCGGCTGTCGCGGCTGATCGCCATCATCGACCGCAATGGCTACCAGCTGGACGGCAAGGTGGATGACGTGATGGGCGTCGAATCGCTAAAGGAAAAGTGGCAGGCCTTCGGCTGGGACGTGCATGAAGTGGACGGCCATGACTTGCACGCGCTGACCGCCTTGCTGCGCCGCCTGCGCGCGGACGACACACGCGACAAGCCCGCCTGCGTCATCGCCAAGACCATCAAGGGCAAGGGCGTTTCCTATATGGAAACCGAGCCGGGCTGGCACTTGGGCTATCTGGCGCCGCAAGACGCGCAAAGCGCCGTCGACGAAATTCTTTCCCGCGAGATCTGAATGGCACAGGCACAAGTTCTCTCTCCTGACTCCTGGCAGTACCGCGCCCTGAATGCGGTGAACCCCGGGCTGTCCTATCTTTCCGATGCGCTGATCGAATTGGCGCAAGCCGGGCACCCGGTTGTGGCGGGCTCGGCCGACCTGCAATATTCCAACGGCCTGAACCGTTTCGCGCAGGCCTATCCCGACCGCTACATCCAGTTCGGCATTTCGGAACAGAACATGGTGTCGGCCGCGGCCGGCCTGGCCACCACCGGCATGATGCCGTTCGTCGCCACCTTTGCGTCCTTCCTGGGCCTGTTGTGCTGCGAACAGATCCGCATGGACGTGGCCTACACCAAGCTGCCCGTCCGGCTCATCGGCCACCACACCGGCATCAGCCTGGGCTTTTACGGCACGTCGCACCACGCCACCGAAGACATCTCGACGATGCGCGCGTTGGCGGGCCTGACGGTGGTGTCGCCCGCCGACGGCCCGCAACTGGCCTCGGCCATCAAGGCATCCGTCAACTGGCCTGAACCGATCTACTTCCGCATCGGCCGCGGCCGCGATCCGCAGGTGTATGAAGACGGCGCGCCATTCGAATTCGGCCGCGCCATCGTGCATTCAACCGGCAGCGACCTGAACATCATTGCTTGCGGCATCACCTTGCACGCCGCGTTGGCAGCCGCCGAGCAATTGCGAGAAGAGGGCTTGTCGGTGGGCGTCATCGACATGCCCACCATCAAGCCGCTGGACCGCGACGCCGTGCTGGCCGCCGCTGGCCAGTCCCGTCTGATGATGACGGTGGAAGAACACAACGTATTGGGCGGGCTGGGCTCGGCCGTGGCTGAAGTGTTGACGGATGCCGGCACCGGCACCCGTCTGCGCCGCCACGGCATCTATGATGAGTACAGCCTGATCGCGCCGCCCACTACCTTGTACGCCCACTACCAGCTTGACGCCGCCGGCATTGGCGACGTGGCGCGAGCTCTGATCAAGTCCTGATACGACCCCAACATCCCGGAGACCCCATGAAGGAAATCAGCGGAAACACCCGCCTGTTCGGCATCCTGGCCGACCCCATCCATCACGTGAAGACGCCGCAGCGCTTGAATGAGCTGTTCGACAAGCTGGGCTTTGACGGCGTGTGCGTGCCCTTTCACGCGCGGCCCGACAATCTGGCCGACGTCGTCAACGGCCTGCGCCGGCTGGAAAACCTGGGTGGCGTCATCGTCACCATGCCGCACAAGACGGCCATCCTGGACCTCGTTGACGAGGTGACGCCCGTCGCGCAAAAAATCGGTGCGGCCAATGTGGTGCGCCGCGATGCCGATGGCCGGCTGACGGCGCATATGCTGGACGGCGAAGGCTTCGTGCGCGGCTTGTTGACGGCTGGCGTCACGGTGCAAGGCAAGCGCGCGTATCTGGCGGGCGCCGGCGGCGCGGCCAACGCCATCGGCTTTGCACTCGTTCAGGCGGGCGTGTCGCACCTGACGATTGCCAACCGCACCCCGGCCAAGGCCGAAGACCTGAAGGCGCGCATTTTGTCGCTGCATCCCGATGCCGATATCTCGGTGGGCACGCCCGACCCGTCGGGCCATGACCTCGTCGTCAACGGCACTTCGCTGGGCATGAAGGAAGGCGATGCGCTGCCGCTGGACACCGCGCGTCTGACGCCGGACCAACTGGTGTGCGAAGTCATCATGCAGCCGAAAGACACCGCGCTGCTGCTGGCCGCGCAAGCCAAGGGCTGCAAGGTTCACTACGGCGCGCCGATGCTGGCCTGCCAGATTGAATTGATGGCCGAGATGCTGGGCGTGACGTCCGCCAAGTAGCCATGCAGCCAACATCAGGATTCGGTGAATAGCGATGGCGGATTACGACTTCATTATTGCGGGCGGCGGCACGGCGGGCTGCATTCTGGCCAACCGGCTCAGCGCCGATGGCAAGCATCGGGTGCTGATGTTGGAAGCCGGGCAAGAGGCGCGCAGCATGTGGATCGGCATCCCGGCAGGCTTTTCCAAGCTGCTGGTGAACCCCGACTACAACTGGCGCTTCGTAACCGAGCCGGAAGACAACGTGTATGGCCGCACCATCGCCGTGCCGCGCGGCAAGGGCGTGGGCGGATCAACGCTGATCAACGGCATGATTTACGTGCGCGGCCAGCCTCAGGATTACGACGGCTGGGAAGCGGCGGGCGCGACCGGCTGGGGGCATGCGCAGGCCGAGCGCCTGTTCCGCAAGATCGAACATTACGATGCAGGCGGTGACACGCGCGGCAAGAATGGCCCCATGCATCTTGAGGAAGTGGCCGAGCGCTTTCCCGTATCCGACGCGTTTCTGCGCGCCGCGCAGGAAGACGGCCAGCCCTTGAACGCCGACTACAACAGCGGCAACCAGGAAGGCGTGGGCTACTACCAGGTGCTGCAGCATCGTGGACGCCGCTGGAGCGTGGTGGACGGCTACATGAAGCCCGCCGCCGGACGCAAGAACCTTAGCGTCGAGTGCGGCGCGCATGTGACGCGGCTGGTGTTCGAAGGCAAGCGCTGCGTGGGCGTCACGTTCCGCCAGAACGGGCAGGAGCACACGGTGCGCGCGCGCCGCGAAACGGTGCTGTGCATGGGCGCCGTGCAATCGCCGCAGCTGCTTGAGCTGTCCGGCGTGGGCAACCCCGCGCTGCTGCAATCGTTCAATATTCCGGTGGTGCATGCGCAGCCGCAGGTGGGCGAGAACTATATCGACCACTTCGCCACGCGCATGAATTGGCGCGTGAAAAACACGGTGACCTTGAACGAGATGTCGCGCGGCTGGCGGCTGGCGCAACAGGTGGCGCGCTACTACACGCGTCACACCGGCATTCTGACGCTAGGCACGGGGCTCGTTCATGGCTTTGTCAAAAGCGCGCCGGGCCTGCCCACGCCAGACGTGCAATTCTTCTTTGTGCACGCCAGCTACGCCAACGCCGCCGAGCGCATCCTGGACCGGCATCCGGGCATGACGATCGGGGTGGCGCAGTTGCGGCCGGAATCGGTGGGTTCCATCCATCTGAAGTCGGCGGACCCGCTGGCTGGCCCGTCGATCCGCCCGAACTTCCTGTCGGCGCAGATCGACCGCGACAGTCTCGTGGGCGGCATGAAAGCCGCACGCCGTATCGTGGGGCAGCCCGCCATGCAACGCTATATCGAAGCCGAAGTCAGCCCGGGCGCAGCGGTTGAAAGCGACGAGCAATGGTTGGAGTTTGCGCGCCGTAACGGCCAGACCATCTATCACCCGATCGGCACCTGCCGCATGGGGTCGGACGCGGCCGCCGTAACGGACGTCAGGCTGCGTGTGAATGGCGTGACAGGCTTGCGCGTGGTGGACGCATCGGTGATGCCGAAGATGGTGTCCGGCAACACGCAGGCCGCCGTCATGATGGTGGCCGAGCGCGGCGCGGAAATGATCCTGGAAGACGCTGCGGCAGCGTGACCGGGCATGAAGCAAAGCGCGCAAGGCCGGCTGGCCTTGCGCGCTTTTTTTCAGCCAATCAACATCAGCGAATCAAAAACCCCGCACCCACCGGGTCGTTGCGGTCGATCACCCAGCGTGCCGTGCCCAGAATGCTGGCCGTGCCTTTCACCGTGGGGCGCACGGCGCGCGTGCCGTTCAGGTCCACTTCACCCAGAAGGCAGCCTTCGAACGTGCCACTGCCCAACAAGCCTTCCGACTTGATCGGCTGGTTCAGGCCCATCTTTCCGCGCGCCTCGAACATGGCCATCATGGCGCTGGTGCCGGTGCCCCCAGGCGAGCGGTCCAACTGGCCGGCGCTGAACACGTGCACGTTCTTGTAGAACGCGCCTTCAATCGTCGGCTGGTGCCAGAACGTGATGAAGTTCAGGTTGTTGATGTGCGCTTGGGTCGGATGCTGGATGCGGTGGCGCGCGTTCAACTGATCACGCACGATCAAGCCCATGCGCGACAGCTCGGTGCCGTTGTCTGGCGAGATTCGCAGATCGCAGCCCGACAAGTCGACGATGCCAAAGTAGTTGCCGCCCCAGACGATGTCGGCCGACAGCTTGCCATAGCCCGGCAGTTCCACCGGGATGTCTTGCGCAGCCACATAGGCCGGCACGTTCTCAAAGCGCGTCCACAACACGTTGTCGCCTTCGGACGCCACTTCTGACACCACGAGCCCGGCCGTGGTTTCAAAGCGGATTTTCGTGATGCCGTCCTTGCCGCGGGCAACCAGGCCATTGGCCACCATCGCCATGCTGACCGCAATGGTGCCGTGGCCGCACATATGCGAATACTCGGTGCCGTCGATGTAGATCAGGCCCGCATCGAACTCGGGGCTGGACGGCGGCGTGAGGAACACGCCAAACATGTCTTTGTGGCCGCGCGGTTCGCGCATCAGCGCTTGGCGCAGCCAGTCGTAGTTCTGCTCCAGAAAGGCCCGTTTTTCCAGGATGGTTGACCCGGCGGGGTAGGGGATGCCGCTATGCACGATGCACAGGGGCTCGCCTTCGGTATGGGTATAGATGACATCGAACGCGTCTTGCTTGCGCATGACTGTGGCTCCAGACTAAGTAGGATGAAGGGGAAAAGCGGAAGGAGGGAAACTATTTGCCGCGTTCGGACAGCATGTCCAACCCGACGGTCAAATCCAGAATGACGATAGCGATCACCGCAACCACAATCGTGGCGCCCGATACGGCTGCGATGGTCGGATCAATCGTGTACTGCACATAGTTGAAAAGTTTGACGGGGATGGTGTTCAGGTCCGCCGTGGTGTTGAAGATGGAAAGCTCCACGTTGATCCACGATGAGATGAACGCAAAGATGGAACCGGTGACGATGCCGGGGCGGATCTGCGGCAGTACCACCAGGAAGAACGTGGTCCAGGGATTAGCGCCCAGATCGGCAGACGCTTCTTCCAGCGCGCGCTGCTCGGGCGTCAACAACGTCAACGTCGACCGCAGCACAAACGGCGCGATGATGACGATGTGCCCGATCAACAGCGACAGGAAGCTGCGCGTCAAACCGAAATACGCGCCGTACTGCAATAGCGCCGCGCCCAGCACGATGTGCGGCAGCACCAGCGGCGACATCAGCACCGACGTCAACGCCGCCTTGCCCGGGAATTCGTAGCGCGCCACCGCCAGCGCGGCCGGCACGGTCAGCAGCACCGCCACGATGGTTGCCGCCAGCGCCAGCACCGTGCTGGTCGTGAACGCCGCCACATAGCCGGCTTCGACCAACAGCGTGCGGTACCACTCCAGCGTCCAGCCTTGCGGCGGAAACGCCAGGTACGGCGTGGCCGTGAAGGACGAACCCAGGATCACGATCAGCGGCAGGGCCAGGTACGCCAGCACTGCCAGCGCGATCAGGCGGATCAGATGGCGGGCGATCATCGCGCGGCTCCGGGCAAGGTGGCGGCGCGGTTGGCCAGCGCCACCAGGATCAGGGTGAAGACCAGCAGCACCATGCTCAGCGCGCCGCCGTAATGGAAGTCGAACACCGAGCTGTATTGCTGGAAGATCAGCATGGACAGCACCGAGATGCGGCCGCCCGACAGCAGCGCCGGTGTCACGTACGCGCTGACCGCCAGCGTGAAGACGATGATGGCGCCGGACACCACGCCGGGCAGGGTCAGCGGCCAGGTGATATGAAAGAACGTCGCGGCGGGGCTGGCGCCCAGGTCGGCAGACGCGTGTTCGCACGCCGGGTCCACGCGCGCCAGCGCATTGCCTACGGCCAGCACCACGAACGGCAGCAGCACATAGACCATGCCAATCAAAATGCCCAGCTCGGTGCCGATGAAGCGCACGGGGCGGTCGGCCGCGCCCACGCCCACCAGCGCCTGGTTGACCAGGCCATTACGGCCCAACAGCACCATCCAGCCAAAGGCGCGCACGATGTTGCTGGTGAACAGCGGCACGACCAGCAAGATGACGCAGAAGCGCCGCCACGCCTGCCAGCGCACCACGCGCACCAGATACCAAGCCAGCGGATAGCCCAGGATCACGCAGACGACCGTCGTGAAGAACGCCAGGCGGAAGGTCACCAGGATCACGTCCCAGTGGTATTGGTCGGCCAGCACACGCGTGTACTGCTGCAAGGTCAGCGTGGCGCCATCCGGGCCGCCCGTGATACTGGCCAACGCCACCACCGCCAACGGCGCCAGGAAGAAGGCTGCAAAAAACAGCACGAGGGCCGCCAGCAGCAGGCCGGGTGAGAGCCAAGCGCGCCGGTTCATGGCTGTTCACCAATCAGGTGCAGGTGTTCGGGCGCGAACGCCAGGCTCACGGTGGCTCCTGTCCGCAAGCCCGACGGCGCGATGCCGCCATGGCGCGCCACGACCGTCTGGCTGCCGATGTCGACGTGGATCATGCTGTGGCTGCCCACGTTGATGACGTCGGTGACGGTGCCCGTCAATACGCAGCCGGCCTGGCCGTCGCTCAAGCGCAGATCTTCCGGGCGCAGCACCGCCACGCCGCGCGCCAAGGCGGGTGCGGCGGCTAGTGGCACGCGCAGGCCCTGCACGTCCAGCCGCAGCGCGTTGCTGTCTGCCGCGGTGAACGCCATGAAGTTTGCATCGCCGATGAATTCGGCGACGAAGCGGGTCGCGGGCTGGCGATAAATATCCGTGCCCGCGCCCACCTGTTCGATACGGCCGGCATGCATGACGACGACGCGGTCGGCCATGGTCATGGCCTCTTCCTGGTCGTGGGTGACGAAGATGAATGCGATGCCCAGCTTGGCTTGCAGATGCTTGAGCTCCAGCTGCATGCGCTTGCGCAGCTTCAAATCGAGCGCAGACAGGGGTTCGTCCAGCAACAGCAGCTTGGGCTGATTCACGATGGCGCGCGCCAGCGCCACGCGCTGCTGTTGGCCGCCAGACATTTCTCGGGGGTAGCGCGGGCCGAAGTCCGCCAGCCCCACCATGTCGAGCGCTGCGCGCGCTCGTTCAGCGGCCTCGGCTTTGGATGCGCCTTGGCGCCGCGGGCCATAGGCCACATTTTCCAGCACGGTCATGTGCGGAAACAGCGCGTAGTTCTGGAAGACCGTGTTCAGCGGGCGGTGGTGCGCGGCCAAGCGGCTGATGTCCTGGCCATCGATCAGAATGCGGCCCGATTCCGGTTTCAGAAAGCCGGCAATCGAGCGCAGCAAGGTCGTCTTGCCGCAACCGCTGGGCCCCAGCAGGGCCACGAATTCTCCCTGCTGGATGTCCAGGTCGATATGGTCCAGCGCCTGGTAGGCGCCAAAGCGCATCGACACGCCTTCAATGGTGAGCAAAGCAGACATGGTCGACCCCGGCCTAGCGCTTGCGGGCAACCTGGCGGTTCCACGCGTCGGTCACTTCAGCGCGGCGGCTGTTGATGAGGTTCCAATCGAACAGGCTCAAGTTCTTGACCGAGCCTTCAGCACCCCACGGCAGCTTGCGGGCTACGTCCTGGGACACCTGCACGTCTTTGACGGCGGGGCCCAGATACAAGCGCGTGGCCAGGCACGCCGCGGCATCAGGGGTCAATGCGGTATTGATGAATTGCTTGGCGGCGGCCGCGTTGGGCGCGCCCTTGACCAGATGCAGGCGAGCGTCGGTGGCCCACGCGCCTTCCTTGGGAACGGCAAAGCCGATGGGCAGCCCCTTGTCGATCAAGTCCCATGCGCCCACGTTGAAATGCGCGCCAATGATGGCTTCGCCGCTTTGATAGGCGTTGCTGGCTGCGCCCGAGCTATCGAAGAACAAGGCCGTGTCCAGCGAGGCCAGCTTGGTGTAGAGCGGCGCCAGGTTGGAGGGGTCGATGGCGAAGACGCGGGCAAGGAAGAAGATGAACGGCACGCCGGACGAATTCGCAGGCGAGGGCACGGCGACGGCGCCGGCGTACTCAGGCTTCCACAGGTCTTTCCAGCTGGTCGGCGCTTGCGGCACTTCCTTGGTGTTGTAGGTGATGCCCAGCGAGTAATAGCCGGTGCTGACGGCATAGGCCGCATCGCCATTGCGGTACACGCCTTGGTCGATGACGTTTTTCAGATTCGGTATCGTGGCGGGTTCCAGCGTGTCCAGCACGCCCGCCTGCGCGGCCAGTTCGCTGATGCCGCCGTCCATCCACGCGACGTCGATCGTCGGCGCGTTCTTCTGCTGTTGCAGCTTGGCCAGCGTGGTGGTCGACGTGCCCACTTCCGGCACCACGGTGACGCCCGTGGCCTGGGTGTAGGGGTCGGCGACGCAGGCGCGGAAGGCGTCGCCCCAATTGCCGCCATACCAGGCGACGGTGATCTTCTGCTGCTGCGCCATCGCTGGCGTGGCCAGCAATAGCCCGGCGCCCAGCAAGGCGGCGCCCAGTGCGCTGCGGTTCGGTGTTGCCATGTCGGATTCCCCTTGTCGATTTATTGGCGTGTCCTGCCCGTCCGTGTGGCCGGAACGATCCAAGACGTTGCCATAACTGCATCTTGGGTGATCCCCGGGAAAACGAGCTTGAAGGCGCGGGACAAAAACTTGAATAATTGCGTCATGACTGCCGCCACACCCCCTGCTTTTCCGACGTCTCCCTATGAAGAGGGCGCCGAGGACTTGCCTCGGGGGAAACCCGCACTGACCGTCGGCATCGTGCTGATGGACCAATTCACGCTGGCCGCTTTCGCCGGCTTGGTAGATGTGTTGCGGCTGGCGGGCGACCACGGCGGACGCAGCCGGCAGATCCATACCGCGTGGCGCGTGATGAGCTGGGATGGCAAGCCGCGTTGCTCAAGTGCGGGGCTGACCATCGATGTCGCCGACAGCCTGCCCGCCGATCCCGCCGAGTTCGATTACGTCGCCGTGTGCGGCGGTAATGACTACATCAGCGGGCGCATGCCCGAACCGCTGCGCGATTGGCTGCGTCTGGCGGCCGCGCAGCGCGTGCGGCTGCTGGGCATCTGCACGGGTACGTTCGCGCTCGCGCAAGCCGACGTGATCGGACCGCGCACGGTGTGCGTGCATTGGAATGTGCTGGATGCGTTTCGCGAACGCTTCCCGCAAACGCGTGCGGTGGTCGACCGGCTGTTTGTGGATGAAGGCGATCTGATTTCCTGCGCGGGCTCCACGGCGGCGATCGACTTGGCCTTGTATCTGGTGGCGCGGCATTGCGGGCGCGACAAGGCGCAGCAGGCGATGCGGCACATGATGCTTCAGGGCGTGCGGCCGGGGCGCGTGCCGCAGGCGCATTTCCGCACAGATTTGTCCGGCATTCAGGACTTGCGCGTGCGGCAGGCGGCGCACTTCATCGAGCAGCGCATCGACAACCCGCCGCCGCTGGATGCCATTGCGCGGTATGTCGGCGTGGGCCGCCGGCAATTGGAACGCGCCTTTCGGCTGGCTACCGGCATGTCGCCCATGGCGTTTCAGCGGCAACTGCGGCTGGAATACGGCAGCTGGTTATTGTTGAATAATCCTTCCAGCATCACGCAGATTGCGCTGGACTGCGGCTTTGCCGATGGCGCGCATTTTTCACGCGACTTTCGTGCGCACTTCGGTCTATCTCCCAGGCAGTATCAACAGGCCCGTGGCCAGCAACCCGCCATCGGGCAAGAGGACGACGCCGGTATGTTTCTTGCGTAGCCCTCGGCTCACGCAAGGAGAACGGCATGACCTACGACCTTTGGTATTGGGACGGAATTACCGGACGAGGCGAGTTCGTGCGCCTGGCATTGGAAGCAGGCGGCATTCCGTATCGCGAACGTGCGCGCGAACCCGGCGCAACGGAACGTACGCTGATCGACGACATGCAATCGCCACGCGCGCATCCGCCCTTTGCGCCGCCTTATCTGGTGGCGGGCAAGATGACCTTGGGCCAGACCGCCAACATCCTGTATTTCCTGGGTGAAAAACACGGGCTGGCGCCGGATTCCCTGGAAGGCCGGCTTTGGGTGAATCAATTGCAATTGACGATTGCCGACATGGTCACCGAGGCGCATGACACCCATCACCCCATTTCCGCCGACGACTATTACGAAGACCAGAAAGAAGCGGCGGTGCAGCGTGCGCGAGGGTTTCGCGATGAGCGCATTCCGAAATTCCTGGGGTATTTCGAACGCGTGCTGACGGGGCCAGACGCCTGGCTGGCGGGTGGCGAGCGCTGGACGTATGTGGACCTGTCGCTCTTTCATCTGGTTGATGGTTTGCTCTACGCCTTTCCGAAGCGCATGGGGACGGTCGCCTCGCATTATCCGAATGTCATGGCGCTGCATGCGCGCGTGGCGCAGTTGCCAGTGTTGCAGCCCTATTTTTCCAGCGACCGACGCCTGGCCTTTGGTGACGGCATCTTCCGCCAGTATCGGGAACTGGATGCGGCGTGACGGGGGCGTGACGGATGCGTGACGGATGCGTAATGCCGGCGTAATGATGGGGTCGCGCTGATGGGGTCGCGCGATATGCCGCAAGATGCGTCTCGAATTATTTTCAGCGCATTAAATAATAGGGTCATTTGCTGCGCGCAAATGTGACCACTTAATCACTTTTCTGAAAATGCCGTAGCAGGCTTCGTATTAACCCTGATTAACGTGGCGGCCATGACTTCAAGCGGAAGTTGAATAATTTCTGAACCATTAATTTTTTGTCATGGCTATCGGGAAAATGTTGAGAAACACCCGTTTTTAGGATTAAATATTTTCGACTGGATACATTCAGAAGTGCTTATGTTTTTTTCCAGCCTGCCGTTACCGCATTGGCAACGGACCAGCAGGTAGCGATGCATGCGGCGCGGCATGCACTGCCTATGCTTGGGACGCGCCAGCGGTTCTGTTTTGACTATTTCGCTTGCCGATTTTTGTCAGCCACGTCGTCCCATCCTTGGCAGGAGATGCCACCATGCAATGGATCACTCTACGCCGGCTGTTTCGCGGAGACCGCGAAATGCCGAAGGCCGAACTCTACGGCCAGATCGAAGCGATTCACAAGGCGCAAGCCGTGATCGAATTCGATCTTCAAGGCCATGTGCTGATGGCCAACCAGAACTTTCTGGACACCATGGGTTATTCCCTGGACGAGGTCGTAGGCCAGCACCACTGCATGTTCGTCAACCCTGAAGAACGCGAATCCGCTGAGTACGCGGCGTTCTGGCACAAGCTGGGGCAGGGCGCCTATGATGCGGGGCGATATCGCCGGGTCCGTTCCGATGGCCGCGATGTTTGGCTGCAAGCCTCGTATAACCCTATTTTCGATAAGCGCGGCCGGCCGCTCAAAGTGGTCAAGTACGCCACCGACATCACTGAACAGCAGCAGCGGCAGGCCGATACCGAAGGCCAGCTCGCCGCCATTTCAAAGGTGCAGGCGATTATCGAGTTTGAACTCGATGGCACGATCATCCGCGCCAATGATCTGTTCCTGAACGCAGTGGGGTATCAGGCCGAGGAAGTCGAAGGGCGCCATCACAGCATGTTCGTGCGGCCGGAAGAAGCGCGCGGCGCGGCGTACAAGGAGTTCTGGCGCAAGCTGCGCAGCGGCGAATACGACACCGGGCAGTACCTGCGCATCGGCAAGGGCGGCAGGCAGGTCTGGATCGAAGCCAGCTATAACCCCATCTTCGACGCCGAGGGCCGGCCCTTTAAAGTCGTGAAGTACGCCACCGACATCACCAAACGCTTCACCGCGGCGCAAACCTTGCGGGTGGCCGTGCAGGGGCTGACGGAAAACGCCGAGCGCGCCAGCCAGGCCAACGCGCTGGCGCTGGACGCGAGCCAGGTGGCCGAACAAGGCGGCAACACCGTGAAAGGCGTGGTGCAGACGATGGGCGCCATTACCGAAAGCTCGCGCCGCATCTCCGAGATCATCGGCGTCATGGACGGCATCGCTTTTCAGACGAACATCCTGGCGCTGAACGCCGCGGTCGAGGCCGCCCGCGCAGGCACGCATGGCAAGGGCTTTGCCGTGGTGGCTGCCGAGGTGCGCAGCCTGGCGCAGAACAGCGCCGCCGCCGCCAAGGAAATCAAGGGGCTGATCACGACGTCGGTTGAGCAAATCGAAAGCGGTGCGGGCCAGGTGCAGTCGGCAGGGGCGACGATGGAAGACATCGTGGCGTCGTCGCGCCGCGTCACGGAGATCATGGCGGAAGTGGTGAATGTGTCACTCGCCCAGTCCGCCAAGCTGGGCGACGTTACCGAAGACATCACGCAGATGACTGCCGAGGCCGCGCAGACGTTGCGGGCCACGCAAGAGGCCGCGGATACCCAGGCGGCGCGCCAGCATGTCGGCTTCGTCAAGCCGGTGACGGCCACGGTGCGCGCAAGGCCGGCGGCCAATACGCCGCTGCCGCCCAAGCCGGTGCTGGAGTATGTGCGCTACTGAGGGCTGCCGTATCGGACCCGCGCGAGTGCGCTATAAAGACGGTATTGTCTGAACCCCAGGCCTGGGCCGGAACCTTCCCGCCCGGGCCACGTTATTTGTGGCACCCCGTCCATGACTGAATCCGAAGCCCTGGCTCTCGCCTCGCACCGCCATTACAAAGGCGGCCTGTACCTGTATGTGGGCACCGCCCGCCATTCTGAAACCGAAGAGTCGATGGTGGTGTACGAACATCTGTGGCCGCACGAGCGTGGCTTGTGGGTGCGCCCCGCAACGCTGTTCTTCGGCAAGCTGGCGGATGGCTCGGCGCGTTTTGCGCCGCTGCACGCGGCGTCGTAACACCGTGACGTTCTACAACCGGCGTCCGCGCACACCCGGCGTAACGGCGACGCTCGCGCCCGGCGTTACGCGTCCGCGCGCAACCAGCAGCCGCAGTACGGGCGCCCGAACCCAAGCGTCCGTGGCGCTGGCGTCTGCGTTGCAAGCCCTGCGCGGCCCCTTCATCGTGGCCGACTTGGAAACCACCGGCTTGTCCACGGCCACTTGCGAAATCCTGGAGTTCGCGGCGGTGCGTGTTGAAACGTGCGGCACGTTGGCGCGCGAATACACGCAGGTGGTTCGCACGATGTCTCCGGTGCCGCCTTTCATCACGCGGCTGACCGGCATTACCCAGGCGGAAGTTGATCGCCACGGCGTGCCGGTGGTGCAGGCGTTTTCGTCGTTTCTTGAGTTCGTCGAAGACCTGCCCGTGTTTTTTCACAATGCGTCGTTTGACCGGCGGTTCCTGGGTGCCGCAGCCGATCGCACCGGCCTGCCGTTTGCCAACCCCACGCATTGCACGCTGGCCTTGGCGCGGCATGCCTGGCCGGAACTGCCGTCGCACAAGCTGGAAATCCTGGCGCGCCATGTGGGCGCATCCAATCCGACTCACCGCGCGTTAGCTGACGTGCGCACCACGGTAGCGGTGGCGCTGGCCGCCCATTCGCGTCTGGCGGCGGGTGAAGGCTGATTCCCTTCGCCGGTTGCTTTGGTTTTTCGGGAAGCGTTCATGTCCGACCTGGAACAGATCAAACTTGCTTTGCGGGCCTTCACTGCCGAACGCGATTGGCAGCCCTTTCATTCGCCCAAAAACTTGGCCATGGCCTTGTCGGGCGAGGCAGGCGAACTGGTGTCGCTGTTCCAATGGCTGACCGAGGCGGAGTCGCGCAAGTTGACGCCGGAACGCCTGGCGGATGCGGCCGATGAGATCGCCGACGTGCAGATGTATCTGGTGGCGTTGGCCGATCAGTTGGGCATCGACATTGCCGCGGCGGTGTCGAGCAAGATGGTGAAGAATGCGCAGAAATATCCGGCGGACCGGTTTGCGGGCAGCGCGCGCAAGTACAACGATCCGCCCGCAGATGCGTAGCCGTCAGATCACTTTCTGTTCGTGATGAACTTGCGGCGGTTCGACGAAAAAGCCCGCCACCAGCTTGCGCCATTCCTGGAAGTCGGCCGATTCACGGAAATCCACCATGTGGTTTTCCACGGTTTCCCAGTCAACGACCAGCGTGTAGCGCTGCGGCTGTTCAATGCTGCGGTAAAGGTCCATGCCGTGGCAGCCGCGCGCGCGCAAGAACAGCGGCTTGGCCTGTGCAACACCTGCTTCGAACAGCGCTTCCTGCCCTTCGCGGACATGGATGCTGGCAATCTCCTGGATCATGACGGTGTCTCCAATTAATTGGGGCCAGGGTGGTCCTGGCCGGCCGGAGTAGTATGGCTGAAAATTCCAAATCCAGCCTGTCCGATGACCCCTCGAGCCGTAACCTTGACTCGTCTTATTGCTGTTCGCCTGCTCTGGTACGCCGCCATTGGCGTGATCGCTTTCCTGGCCTTGTCGCTGCATACGCAGTTCAGCGTGGTGGTCGTGCTGTCCGCCATCGCCATCTACATTCCCTTGTCGATGCTGTGCCTGCCGCTGATGGCATGGCTGAGCTGGAGCCGCGGCGTTCGCGCGCCCCTGCGTGGGCTGCCGTCTGCGTGGCCGGCGTGGTTGACCGCCACCTTGGGCTTCGTGCTGTTGGCCAGCTATCACGTGCTGGCTGATCTTGATTCGGCCGAATGCGGCTTCCTGCTGCTCTTGGTGGCGGGCGACTTGTGGCTGGCGCGGCGTGAGGCCGCTCAGTTCTTTCGCGTGGCGTCCCGGCAGCAAGGCTGACAGTAAGCCTAAAGGCCATCAACGGCTTGCCCGCCGGCATGTGCGCTAGCCGCCTTGTCCGAGCGCACGGGCCATCTCCCCATCCATAAAGTTGAACCGCGCGCTTGCGCGGCGCGCATCCTCTGCGCCTTTCATCCGCCATACGCATGGCGTGGCGACAGCGTGCTCGTCTTTTTCGCTGCATGTTTTACATATGTCTCTAGCCCACAAAGACGCGGTCCCCCGTTTAGCCGATACCGACGTGCCTAGGACGGAGCAATCATTCCGTACCAATACGAAAGTCCCACGCCCAACGTCGTTGTCAGGCGCGCAGCAAGGACGTAGCGGTCCGCGCCGGTCGGCCACCGGCACCTGTGCATCCGCTTCAAACGGATCAGGAGGAGCTCAAATGAAAAAGCTCGCAGCAGTCGCAGCGTTGTCATTGTTTGCCGCGTCGGCCTACGCCAGTGGACCAAGCGGTCCGTCCGTGTCTGTCACCGGCCACGCCGGCACGATCAATGGCACGGCCTCGTCCATCTCCAACGGCAGTTCGGTCGTAGCCACTCAGGTCAACGGCTATGGCTCGTCCAGCCAGACTTCGTTTGGTGAAACGGGCGGCGTCGCGCAAGTGGGCGGGACGTTCAACCGGGACGGCACCACGGTCGTGACCAGCACGCGGCAGTACGCCACCAGCGAAACCTACGGCCACGTGTCGGGCAATGCGCCGATCATGGTGGGCGACAGCATCGCCAACGGCGGCGCCTCGTTTGGCCAGACGGAAACCAAGGCATCGGCCTCGGGCACGTTCGCGTCGGCCAACATTGGTGCGTTTGGGGCGATTGGCGGTGTCGGCTCGATGGGCCACATTGGTGGCTTCAATCGCTGACCCAATTATCCGGACGGCTTCGGCCGTCCGGGCGAGGGGACATCATGAAGAACATAGTGCTTGCAGTCTCTCTGTCGCTTGCGGCCTGCACGGCCATGGCGCAGACCAGCAATTCCAGTTCCACGACGTCCGCGTCGTCGGGCTCGACCAATGCCGGCAACAACCAGGGCATTACGCTGAATTCCAATAACAGCGGTTCCAGCACCGTAAAGACGGTGCCGCCGGTGGGCGGGCAGAGCTTTTATGGATCGTTCTCGTCGGACAGCTGCATGGTGTCCGCCGGCGGTGGCGGTTCTGTGGTGGGGTTCGGGATGAACATCGCCATTCCGATCGAAGACCAGAAATGCAGCTTGCGGCGCAACTTCGAGCGCACGATGCAGGCGGCCGCGTCCACGAAGGACGCCGACCGTTCTCGCCGTCTGGAGACGGCGGCCATCGATATCCTGTGCCAGACCGACGACCGCACCAAGGCCGCGTTGGTGGCGCAAGGGCTGTGTACGAATCCCGCGCTGACGACGGCCGATCATCGCTTTGACACCACGGCGGTTGCGCAATCCGCGCCGACGTCGACCGCCGCTGGCGTCCCCGCCGCGCCCGTGCAATTGCAGTCGCGAGTGCAGCCACAGGGGCAGCCGCAATTGCAGTCACAATTGCAGTCACAAGCGCAGTTGCCTGTCACGGTGGCGCCGGTGCAAGCCTACCCGGTGCAGGCGGCGCAAACCACGGCGCTGGCGTCGCCGCCCCTGCGCAATCCGCGTCTGGACCGCCAGAAGTTTGCGGACCTGTATTCGCCGGGCTAAGCCACGCCCTTGATCAGCTGGAGGCCGGCGGCGCGACTCCGCCGGGGGCGTTTCCGCCTGGGGCAACTCCGCTTGGGGCGACCCCGCTTGGGGCAACCCCGCTAGGGGCGACCCCGACGGCCTGTGGCGCCGAAGCCAGCAACATGGTGGGCGGCGACGATACCTCCAGCCCAGCATCGTTCAGGCGCTTGAGCACGGTGAACAGCAGCGCGCTGCGCACGCCATAAGCGGCGCGCGGCGACGACACATAGCCCTTGGCGTTGAAGATCAGGTGGCCGTTCTCGATGCCGTCCAGGAACACATTGGGGGCGGGCGTGTCCAGCACGTCCTCGTGGTCACCAAACGCCTGCAAGATCAGCTCACGCACCTGCTCGGCATCGGTCGATAGCGGCAGCGGCAGCTTGATCTGCACCAGGCCCAGCGGATTGGACCGCGTCACGTTGCGCACCGTCTTCGTCACGAATTCAGAGTTCGGCACGATCACGGTCGAGCGGTCGCCCATCTGGATTTCGGTGGCGCGCACGTTGATGCGCAGAATGTCGCCTTCGACGCCGCCCAGCGATACCCAGTCGCCCACTTTGACGGGGCGTTCGGCCAGCAGGATCAGGCCCGACACAAAGTTCTGCACCACCGCTTGCAAGCCAAAACCAATACCCACCGACAGCGCGCTGGCAATCCACGCCACGCGCTCCAGGCCGATGCCGGCCGCTGACAGCGACAAGGCAAACGCGATGACAAAGCCCGCATAGCCGAACAGCGTGGCGGCCGACAACTGCATGCCCGGGTCCAGCTCGGTCGTGGGCAGATAGCGGTTCGACAACCAGCGCTTGAGCATCTTCACGCTCAGCAGCGACAAGGCCAGCACGATCAGCGCCTGTAATACCGCGCCGGGGCGGATCTGCGCTTCACCAATCGCCAGGCCTTTGCGCAACTGGTCGAAGCGCTGGATCAGGTCCATCGGCCCTTCGCCGAATGGCGCCAGCAGCAGGATGATCGTCAAGAGACCCACGGCGACTCGGCCCAGGCCTGACAACAGCACGGCCGCCTGATCGCGCAGGCTCGGGCCTTCGGTATCGCCTTCGCGGTGCGACGTGCCCAGCAGCGTGCTGAAACCGTCTTCGATCAGCGTGGACAGCAAGTAGGCGGAGGCCAGAATGATCAGCACCCACAGCACTTGCTTGGCCAGGAAAGCGCCAAACGCCACATAGCCCGCCAGCAGGCTCGCCAGCCCCAGGATCAGCACGGTCCAGACGGCGCCCAGCAGCAGCGAAATCCAGAAGGGCACCGGCGCGTCGTTTTCCTGAATGCTCTGGCGCCGCAGCCGGCGGCTGATGGACAACACGGCGCCCATCGTCGCCATGATCAGCACGGCGACGATGCCGGTCAGCGTAATCGTTGTGGTCAGGCTGGCGTTCAACAACACGGGCAGGCGTTCCGCCAGCCAGATCATCACCACCAGCGTGCCCAGCAAATTAGGCAGCCAGCGCAGCCGCGTGGCGACGGCATCGCTGATGGGCGGCAGGCGCCACGACGGGCGATGCGTCGACAGCAGCGCATTGCCCATCCCGGACACATACCCGCCAAAACACACCGTGGCCACCAGCGTCACGAGCAGCGCGGAGGTGTTGTCCGAAAGCTGGGAATTCCAGTCCAGGCCGGTCTGAATCAGCAGGGCCACCAGGCCGGGCGTGGCGACCGACAGCACCACTTGCGCCACCGCCAGGAACGAGCGGCGCAACCGGCCGGGCGGAACTCGCGTTGCGGTCAGACGCAAGATAAACCGGCCGATCCAGACGCGTAGCGCAATCACGCCTGCCGCGGCGGCCAGCAGCAATAGCCAGCCCCACTTCGGCGTCTGGCCAACGGCGGTCGACAAGTCGGTGCCCAACGCTTCCAGCCGTTCAAGGTCACTGGGAAATTCTTCGCGGAATTCCTTCCAGAACTGGCTGGACAGGAATGAATCGCGGCGTTCGCCCAAGCGCGCCTGGAATTGCTTGCGGCGTTGCGCCGACACTTGTTCGGCGGTCTGCGCGGCATCCACGGACAGCAAGCGCGCCAGTTTGATCTGCGCGTCCAGCGCGCGGCTGTTTTTCTCCAGCTGCGTGCGCTGGGCGGCAACATCAGGCGCTTCCTTGGCGCCTTCCGGGGGCGAACCCAATTCACTGAGCCTGGCCGTCACGCTGGCCAGTTGCGGCGTCAGTGCGTCGCTGGCCGCGTCCGCCTTGGATTGAATATCGAGCGCGTCGCTGCGTTGCTGCATCAACGTGGCGTCGTCGGTTTCGTCCGCAACGCGCTTGCGGATGTCGTCGATTTGCTTGCGGGCGGCAGCCAGCACGGTTTCCGTATCGGCGGGCGTGGCGGGCGGCGCCGCAAACGCCGGCAACATACAGAGCGCCAGGAACAACGCCGCAAGCATTGCGGCGAAATTGGGCGTGCGGATGCGGCGGGCGCGTAAGAGCAAGGGGTGGCTGATCTGGGTCATTTTCTAAGGGCGAGGCACTCGCGTCGAGGCGGCAGCATAACGCGCCTGCGACCCATCCGTTGCAACAAAAACTAGTGCTATGTCCCCTGTTTTTTTGCACCGGTAGGGAGGCGTATTGCCCCGATGCGCCGGGGGTGGAAAAAGGGCCGGATCGTTGGCCATGGGGGCATGGCCGCCAAGTGGCGCGGCCGCCCGAAATCCACGTTTACGCCGCCAACGTTTGGATTCAACTGAGTTCAGGCGACGGGGCCTCGGGGCAGGGCTTTTTTAGGTTTTCCCAGCACCGAATCACACACGTCCAGCCAGGCACGGGCGGCAAACGACAGATAGCCCGATTGCAGCCAGATATGACCCACTTCCCACTGCATGCCCGACTTGGCCAGCTTCGCGGTGCTGAGTCCCCGCGTCTTCATGCGCTGCATCAGCGGCTCGGGCAAGAGCGCCACGCCGAGCCCGGCAGATGCCATCGCCACCAAAAAGTCCCAATGCGCGCTTTGTGCCGCGATGCTGGGTTGAAACCCGGCGTCGGCAAAGGCCTGGCGCAAACGTCGCGTGATGGCGAAGTCATCGGTGGGAATCAGCAGCCGCGTGTCGCGCAGGGCGCTCAAGGGGAGCGACGTCTTCCCGGCCCAGGGGGCGTCGGGCGGGCCGATCACCCAAATCGGATAACTGCCGAACGCCTGCGCCGTCAGGCCGCTATCGGCCGCAATGGGCAGAATCGTGGCGCCGACTTCCAGTTCGCCGCTGGCCACCAGGCCTTCAACCGCCTGGCCCGTGCCTTCGCGCAGCGTCAGATGGATGCCGGGGTGCAGCTCGCGGAATCGCTTTACAACCGGCGTGAACAGCAGATTGATCATCGGCGGAATGCCGACTTCCAGCGCGCCGCGATGCAGGTCGGCGGTCTGGCGCAATTCCTCGGACAGCTGCCGCATGGTCTCCAGCACTTGCAGCCCGCGCTGGTACATCACGCGTCCGGTATCGGTCGGGCGGGCGGTGTGCCCGTCGCGGATCAGCAGCGGCGTGCCGGCTTCTTCTTCCAACTGGCGAATCATCTTGCTGACGGTGGACTGCGTAACGAACAAGGCCTTCGCCGCCTGCGTAAAGCTGGCATGCCGAACCGTCTCGACGAAGTATCGCAATGCACGCACATCCATGTCCGGGCTCCTGGGCGCGTCGTGCGCAAAACACTCAATCAATGAAAAAAACGACTGGATTGAATGATTTTAAGTCATTACGAGATTTGAGCCGGCGTTCCTATACTGCCGAAAATTCATCCCGAGGCGGGCATACGCCAGCACCGGGATATCGGGAAACGCCGCGACAGACGGCGCCCGGGCTCGCAGGCGGCATCGCCGCGCCCGGCCGCAAGCCGTTGGCCTTTAAATTTGGAGACACCATGCATCTCGACCGTATTCGCCACCCTGGGCTGCACGCCAAGATCACATCCGCCGAGCAGGCGGCATTGCTGGTTCAGGACGGCATGACCGTCGGCATGAGCGGTTTCACCCGCGCGGGGGACTGTAAGTCGGTGCCGGCGGCCTTGGCCAGCCGCGCCGAACGCGAACCGCTGTCGATCACGCTGATCACGGGCGCGTCGCTGGGCCACGACACCGACAAGATGCTGGCGCAGGCCAATGCTCTGGCGCGCCGCATGCCGTTCCAGGTCGACACGACGCTGCGCCGCAAGATCAACCAGGGCGACATCGCCTTCATTGACCAGCACTTGTCTGAAACGGTTGAGCAATTGCGCGCGGGTCATCTGGGCCGGATCAACGTCGCCATCATCGAGGCGGCCTCCATTACCGAAACCGGCGCCATCGTGCCGACGATGTCGGTCGGCAACTCGGCATCGTTCGCGCAGCAGGCGGACAAAATCATCATCGAATTGAACATGGGCGTGCCGGCCGCCATCGAAGGCCTGCACGATATTTACGTGCCGGCCGACCGCCCGGCGCGCCAGCCGATTGGCTTGGTGTCGGTCGACCAACGTATTGGCCAGCCGTTTATCGAAGTCGACCCCGACAAGATCGCTGCCATCGTCATCACGCATGAGCCGGACAGCCCGTCCAACGCCTTGCCGCCGGATGATGAAACCAACGCCATCGCCGGCCACATCAATACGTTCCTGCGGGGCGAAGTGGATGCGGGCCGCCTGACCAACGCGCTGCTGCCGTTGCAGGCGGGCATCGGCACGATCGCCAACGCGGTGCTGCATGGCTTTGAGTCTTCGGACTTCGATAACCTGACGATGTACTCCGAAGTGCTGCAAGACAGCGCGATCGAATTGCTGGACCAGGGCAAGCTCGCGTTCGCGTCGGCCTCGTCGATCACGGTGTCCAAGCCCGTGTACGAGAAGATCCTGGCCAACATGGAGCACTACCGCGAACGCATCTTGCTGCGGCCGCAGGAAATCAGCAATGCGCCCGAGCTTGTGCGCCGTCTGGGCATCATCGCCATCAACACGGCGTTGGAATTCGATATTTACGGCAACGTGAATTCCACGCACGTGGGTGGCACGCACATGATGAATGGCATCGGCGGGTCGGGCGACTTCGCGCGCAATGCGCATCTGGCGATCTTCGTGTCGAAATCCATGGCCAAGAACGGCGACATCTCCAGCGTGGTGCCAATGGTGTCCCATGTGGATCACACCGAGCACGATGTGGATGTGCTGGTCACCGAATGCGGCTTGGCCGACCTGCGTGGCTTGGCGCCGCGCGAACGCGCCCGCGCCATCATCCAGAACTGCGTGCACCCGTCTTATCGCGCCGCGCTGCAAGACTATTTCGACCGCGCCTGCCAGCGCGGCGGCCAAACGCCCCATCTGCTGGAAGAGGCATTTTCCTGGCACCAGCGTTTCAACGAAACGGATTCCATGCAGCCCGCGAAGCCCACGGCACGCAAGGCGGCCTGAACCCGCACGTTTTTGCTGCCGCCGTCTCAGCGTCCGCCAGGCCCTTCGAGCGAAGCGAATCCTGGTTTGTGGGGAAGGCTTCCGCCGGGCGCCGTGTTTTGGGTAGAGGTAAAGGAGCGCAAGCTGCTTTACCTTTTTTTTTGCCCGGCGCCGTCTAGGCGTCGGATTCCGGCTGCGTCGTGACCAGCGCGCAGCGGGACAATTCCAGCTCTTCGTGCAGCCATTGCTTGAGCGCCACGAGCGGCGCCCAGTCGCGCAGGCTGGGCGGGTAGACCAGGTGATAGGTCTGCGCCTGTTCGTAATGCACGCTCATCGGGGATATCCGCACCAATCTGCCTGCGCACAGCGCGTCCGCGGCAAGGAGTTCGCGCCCCAGCGTGATGCCCAGCCCCTGTTCGGCGGCTTGCAGCATCATCCCCGCATCGTTGAAGGTCGCCACCGGCGTGACCGGTGTGCGCACACCCGCCGCATTGAACCAGTGCTGCCACATCTCGCGTTCGCCTAACAAGGGCTGGCGCGCCAGGGTTTCGGGCGTATGGTCTTCAAGCGCAGCCGCGGTTTCCGGCGAGGCCAGCGCGATCAGGGGTAACGGCATGTCAAATAGCGGTTCGGACTCGGTGCCCGCCCACGGGCCGCGTCCAAACCGAAGCGCCGCATGAAAACCATCGCGTACCAAGTCCACGACTTGCTGCGACGTTTCAATCTCCAGCGACACCCCGGGATTCCGCAAGCGCCACCGGCTCATTCGCGGCAAGAGCCAGCGTTGCGCAAAAGAGGGCAGGACTGACACGCGCAGGCGCTGTTCGCTGCCGGTGGCCGCCGCGGCTGCGGCCATCACCCCTTCGTCCAGCAACGATAGGGCGCTTTGCACACTGCACAGCAGTGCGGCGCCCGCGCTGTTCAGCACAATCCCGCGCCCGCTGCGTTCAAACAAAGGGAAGCCCAATTGCTCCTCAAGACCCTTGATCTGCTGGCTCACGGCGCTGTGTGTCAGGTGCAGCCGATCGGCGGCGGCGCGCAAATTCTGTAATTCGGCGACGGCGCGGAAGGCGGGCAGGGTGTTCAGAGGCAAGCGCATGACGGGCTTTTCAGGAGAAAAATCGATTTGGTTAGCTTAGCTGACCAATAGGCCAAAAACAATTCGATTTTCACCCGGGTATTGGGCGATTACGCTAACCAAAACGTCGGAAACCAAGGAGCCGATCATGTCTGCCCATACTTGCAGTGCCTCTTCCTCTCTATTTGAGTCTGCCGCCAAGCCTTCCCAGCAAGTGTTTGCGTCACCAGCAGATCTGGCCCCAGTGGCGGTGGTGGCGGATGCCCCGCATAAGCCGCGCGCGATGGGTGGACTGCTGGGCAAGCTGATTGCTGCGGTCCGTCAATGGCGAATGAAGGCGCGCATGCGCAATCAGGCCGCCGATATGGACCCGCACATCATGCAAGACATCGGCGTGCCGGACTGGCTGGTGAACGAAACCACCCTGCATCGCGAGCTTAGCCGCATGCGGGATGCAGACTACATGCGCTGGTAGGTGTCACTGTCGATGGGCCGGTCAAAATTCGCCCCTCTATATATAGAGAGAAGTGCTTGGTCGAGGACCTCTCTATATATAGAGGGGCGTTGGCCTGTTAGGCGGCAGGGCGGGTCAGTAGAAATATTTGCTGCATGGACATGACAGTGCAAAAACTTGTGCTATAGTCTCGCTCCTTCGCAGTTCAGACAGTTTTGAACCGCGAAGGCAAGGCAAGGCAAGCGCAACAGGCCTAACGAGGGTCTCCAAAAGGAGAAACGAGCCAGGTCTGCCGCGAAGCGATCAGAAATGAGAGCCAAGCGGTTATTGCAAGGATTGCAGCAAATTAGGCAAAAGCCAGTTGCACAATCTGCAAAAAATCGTGCTATAGTCTTGGGCTTGGC
>NZ_JBFTHD010000005.1:0-619975 GCF_056394065.1 Achromobacter sp. 10T422 | reverse complement strand
CCGCCGCAAAACTCCCCACCCCATCCGCCACCCCTCCCAACGCCGCTATCACTCCCCCTGCCTTGATCAGCGTCTTCCCCATCCCAATCGCCCTGGCCACGGCCCCACCTTCTACCGCCGCCACCCGTCGCATGAACGGCTGTACGCTCTCCGCGCCAATCCTCAGCGTCAATCCACCCGCCTCCACTCCTGCACCCAGCAACCCCACCCCCGCCCCATACAACGCGGCCATCGCTTCAGGGTGCCTTGCCCCAACCGTCTCCCGCGCCGCATCCAGGCTGGTTCGCACGCTGTCATGCAGGAAATACAAGCTGACCAGCGATAGCGCGCCATAACCCGACCCGACCGACAATCGCTTCAGACTCGTCAGGCCATTCTTGGCGAACTCCTGCGCGTGCGCCGCGCTTAGTTCCAGGCCTTTCAGCAATTGCGCAGCCGGGGCTTCCAGGTTCTTCATACCGGCCGAGATCTTTCGCATTGCGCCGTTTGACACCTTGCGGGCCGCATCTTCTGCTTGGCGGACGACCCCTTCCACGTGGCGCGCCGCGTTCTCTACTTGATTGCCCGCGACGGTCTTAAGGGCGTTGATTCGCTTGTGGACGTCTTCCGCACTGCCTTCGACCCACAACGTCACGTCAATCAACGTGTTTCTCACCGCTGGGTCCGGGATGCTGATCAAGCCTGCGAAGACGAACGCGCGCACGCGCCGGCTGGCGTCTTGTTGCAGGGACTCGCCGACGCGTTGCAGCTCTTCCGCGCAGATGGACAGCAATTCCCCCACCGTGAGTTGGATCACGACTTGGGTCATCTGCGCCTTGCGGTACAGCCATGTCCCGCCCACGTGAACCGCATCGACGGCGGACTTTGCACCCGCGCTCAGGTGTTGATGCAGGCGCTTGCTGGCGCCGTGCATGGCGGTGAGCAGTTGGTCGGCGGCGTCGGCGGCGCGGCCTTCGCGCCATGCGCCGATTTCCTTGCTGCTGATGATGCTTTTGACGGCATCGAAGTATTTTTTGCCAGCGTCGTTAGCCACCGCCCCTGCGCCGAAAATCGGCAGAAACGTGGTTTGCAGAAAGGTTTGATGGCCGTTCAAAGCCAGATAGGCAGCGCTGTTGGGATCGCTTAACAGCCCCTGCCACGCGGTGCCTGTTGGCCCCAGCGTTTCGGGTTCATTCGATGCGGGATCAGACGCCGGCATGGCATCCGTGATGCCTCCATCCAAACACGCCCCCACCGTGATCAAGCGCAGTTGCCGCGAACGTTCATCGGTATCGGAATAATCCATCGCCACGATGCGCTTCCACGCCGCGCTGCCGATCACCTGCGCCCAATCCTTGCCATACGCATCGATGTCGTGTTCAAACCGCTTGATGTCCCGGTCGTACCGCGCCTGAAAACTTGCCCGGCCGTGGCGGCGAGGTTCGGTGGGCGGATTCGTTTCCCAATAGCGTTCCTTTAATCGTTCCACGCGATCGGTGATCTTGTCTTGCACACGCTCTTGCCGTTCACGTGCGGGGTCCCAGAACACGGGTGGCGTGCCGGACTCGCTGGGCATGATGTCGAGCAAGGGTGTGGGGCTATCCAAGGTCTCRGCRTCGGCCTSTACGGCGTACAGCTGCTGAATCGCCAGCAGGCATTGCGAGGTCAGGTACGCGTAGCGGCGCTCCGGCTCTTCGGACCACAATCGCTTTTGCGTGTAAGCGGCCAGGCGGACGTTGTTAAGTTCTTCWGCCATGCCGATCGGGTCAGGCAGGATCAAGCCGCTCACGCCTTGCGGCAAGCGGTGTTGCCGTTCCATCAACGTCAAGTAGTTGCGCATGCCTGCGGCTTGCGCCAAACGTGATGACCAGCCATGAACGCTGCCGAAGTCGTCGACGCCGCTGGCATATTCCGCCACGTGCTCGTTCAACAGATGCGTATGTTCCAAGGCCAGCGCGGTGCCGCCGGCCGTGGGGTCTTCCCGCAGCTTCGGCAAATCTACGATGACAAACCGCTGGGGGTAATCGGCATTCAAGCCCTTGCCCGACTTGTACGCATCCAACACTGATGTCGGCCAAGGGTCTTGCGAATACGCGACCCAGGCGATTTTGTATTTATCAATGTCGATACCGATGAAGGACGCGGGAAGATTGTGCGCCGCCTGAACGCAGCGCTCGGCCAATGGCGCAGGCTCGGCGCGCGGCATTTCATAAGGGTTGAAATGCCGCATATGGCCCGCATCAGTCACTTGATAGGCATGCCAGACCCTGCGATCCAGCAGCACATACACATAGCCCTTGCGCATGATGCGCAGCGATTCTTGCAGACCGGAATGCGACAGCGCACCGCGCGTGCGTAAGAACGAATTTTTAGCCACCACCGCTGGACGCAGCAGCAGGATCGGCACGCCGTTGCGTTCACAGGCGTTGCAGCTGCCGGGCGGCAGCGGCATGGTTTCTTCGACGATGTCGATGAGCTGTTGGCTGAGCGTCATGCGCTTTCCCCCGTTTCGTTCAGGTAGGCGGCAATGCGGCTCCATGCCACGTCACCGTATGCGGCCAGTACGCCGGATGCGTGTCCGGGCGTCGCGCGAACCAATGCGTCACGCAACGGTTCAAACCTCAGCAATTGCGGATGGATCGTCTCTTGATGCAGGGCGAGCGCGAGGAGGTCATTTCTATCCGTGACGCCGCCTTGACGCGCCTGCCGTATCAGGCGGAATGCCAATGCCGCGGCCTGCGGCGGTAGCAGCGTCTTGCCTTGCCATCGTCGTGGCGCGAACGGCAACGGCGCTTGCAATGTTCGGCGCCATGCCGCAAGCAGCAACGCGATCAGCGGCGCCTCGCCCTGCGCCTCACGCGCAATCGCGGGTACAAGGGATGACGCGCCCGGCGCACCGCTCACCATGGCGATTTCGCCCCAGCTGGTCGGCAGCAACCATGCACGGATCGGCCACAGCGCACTGCCCAGCGAATCCGCCATCGATGCCGCCAGCAGCTCCAGGCGCAACGGTTCGAACCACGGCGACACGCCACCCGAGGCGCTGGCGGAAAACGTTAAACATCGCGCCGCGATGTGCTCGGCCAAGGCGTCGGCGGACAGCGGGCTCAGCAAACACCCGCAGCCATATCGCTTGCGATAGCCGGTCTCGGTCAAAGCAAGCCGTTCCGTAAGAGCCAGAAGATCCGCGGCAGGCGCGAGCCCCGGCCCGGCGAATCGAACCAGAATCGGACACGCCCCAACCGTATGCGCCAGGTCCGGCCTGGGGACGCTGACAAGCGCGTCATCCCCCAAGGCAGCGGCCAGCGATGACGGGCTTAGTGGATGATCCGGCGCACAACCCGCCAACGGATCGACGAGCAGATAAACAGAATCTTCCGGCGCTCTGTGCGCGGCGATTCGTTCCGCGATGACTGAGGCGGTCATCACGAACGTTCCTGGCAATCCGCCAACAGGCCTTCAACTGCCTGGCCTGCCATGGAAACCGAGTTGCCAGCCCCGCCCGATTGCGAGATGGGGCCCTTCAAGTTGATTGCCACGCCTTCAAAGGTGATGCCGCCGCCATCAATCGTGATCGTCCCGCCCGGCCCCTTTATGACGGCGCGCTCGGCAGACTGCAATTCATACACCACCGTCTTACGCGCAATCCGCTGACCCGCATGCAGCTGATGATGCCCCTGCACGGTGTGTTCCACATTCCCACCGGTTTCAATCCAGTGGTTCGCCGCGGTCTTGTCACGCCGGTTATTGCCGACATCTTCAGTCCGGTCCTTGCCCGTCATCACCGTGTGATTACGCCCGATCGTCAGAAAATCATCCTGGCCGATGTCGTGACGCCGGTCGTGCCCGATGTTCACTTGTTCATCGTTACCCACGGTTTCCTTGCGATCGTGGCCGATCACGATGGTCTCGTCGTGCTCCACCTGCTCGCTGCGGTCATGGCCGACGAAGGTGGTTTCGTTGTGGTTCACATGGATGTTCTGGTCTTTCTGGGCATGAACGTAGATCTCTTCCTGGTCCCGTTCGTCTTCAAAACGCAGCTCGTTATAGCCATCGCCCTTATGCGTCTGGCTTTTGATCGTCATGCGCGTTTTGTGACGCGGCAGTTCATACGGCGGCGGGTTGATCGACCGATGTGTGCGGCCCGTGATGATCGGCTGCGAACTATCGCCATCCAGAAAGCTGACGATGACTTCYTGCCCGATACGCGGAATGGCCATGTGGCCCCAGCCCGCGCCCGCCCAGTTCTGCGAGACGCGTATCCAGCAGGAGCTGTGTTCGTTGTGCTGGCCCAGGCGGTCCCACGGGAATTGCACTTTGACGCGGCCATAGGCGTCGCAGTAGATCTCTTCGTTGGGCGGCCCCACCACGCTGGCGATCTGGGGGCCATCGACYAGCGGCTTATAGCTGGGYTCGGGCTTCCAATCGACYTTGTCGGGCACGATATCGGCCGTGTAGTGATAGCGCGTGCCGTGTTCCGCGCCCGCGCTGTCTTCTTCCTGGCTGGTGTGCTGCACGCCGTGATGGCGCATGCGCACGGGCCGCCAGCCGTGGTTCCAGTCKTCRCGCGGGTGGCCGGTCAGGTCAAACGCCACGCCGGGTATCARRCGCGCATCGTCGCCTTCSACTTGCGCCATGCGCGCATCGCGGCGCAGGCCCAGCAGCCGGCTTTGTGTGAAGGGCTTGCCGGCTTCGTCGCGCTTGTAGCGGCCGGGATAGTCGTAGCGTTCGTAGCGGCGGTCTTGGTGTTGMARGTCTGACGCGAYGTGCGTGTGYTCTTGTTCGTACTGCGGGTGCGTGTAGGTGTAGTCGCGCTGGGTCTGGCGGGCGGTGCGCAGCTGCTCGGTATAGGTGAAACGATGCAGCGCGGGCTGAGCCGGGTCGCCGCCTGACAGCGGCACGTATACGACCGGGCCGCCAGCGATTTCGCCGTGGATGTAGATGCGGTCGCCGTGAATCAGCCGATGGATTTTCTCGGTATGTTCGTAGCGATGGAAGTAGCCTTCTTCGGCGGCCAGCCGGTTCAGAAATGCCAGATCGGTTTCACCCGCCTGCACGCAGTATTCGCGGGGCAAGTGCTCGTTCGTGGTGATCTGTTCGTAGTCGGTGATGCCGTGGCGCTTCAATACATCAGCCAGAATCTCTGGCACGGACAGCTGCTGAAACACACGCCAGTCCGAACACAAGGCCGCGCGCGCAAGTGATGGCTCGACCACGGCACGGTAGCGAGTGCGCCGAAGTCGATGGCGGGGTTGAAGCTGGATAGGTCCAATTCCAGCCGATAGGTCTCGGACAGCGCCTCGTCCAGCGTGAATTCGATGACGTCGAAGTCCAGACCGCGGCCAGAGGGCGTGAAGGTGAAGCGCAAATCGGATTGGCGGGGCATGGCGGCATCCTGAGCAAAGGCGCGGTGAATCGCGCAATACCGGACTAATGCAACATCCGTGCCAGCTTTCGCATCACGCTTTTAACGTCAATGAAATCAACGACATACACCGAATCCAGCAACACCATGCAAACCGCCGTAACCCGTTCTCCGCTGAAAACAGCACGTTTGCCGCGAAAATCGGGCCAGTTTTGACTCGATAATTTTCAAGCTCTTGATTCATAAGCATTTATCGGCGGGTCAAATCTGGCCCGATCGGGTCAAATTTGGCCCGCGCACGGGGAGACCTGCCTTACTGGCCGTACTCCACACGCCATTTCCACCAGCCATGCGCGTTCCGCATGGCCCCGTTCAAAACCGGCATATCCGCTACGCCCCTTTCGTCCCTACCATGAGTTCCACCGATGCGGCGCATGCCGCCGGTCAACACCACAACAACACAAGGGGCAGGACATGAGTGAAACCGTCCAGGCGGTGCTACGGGCTGGCACGCTGACCGGCGTACGCGATAACGACGGCGTCTGCCGCTACAGCGCGATTCCCTATGCGCAAGCGCCCGTGGGCCGTTTGCGCTTTGCGCCGCCCGAACCCGCAACGTGGCGCGGAGACCGCGACGCCACCCAGCCGGGACCCATTGCGCCGCAGATTCCGTCGCGCTTGCGCGGCGCGATGGGCGACTTCGACGTGCCGCAATCGGAAGACTGCCTGCATCTGACCGTCTGGACGCCGGGCGCCGACACCGCGCGGCGGCCCGTCGTGGTGTGGCTGCATGGCGGCGCATGGCAAAGCGGTGGCGGCGCGCTGGACTGGTATGACGGCGCGCGCGTGGCCGCAAGCGGCGGCATCGTGGTCGTGGCCGTGAACTATCGGCTGGCCGCGCTGGGATGGTTGTATGTGCCCGGCGAGACGGCCAACGCCGGCCTGCTGGATCAAGAGGCCGCCATTGATTGGGTGTTGGACAACATTCAAGACCTGGGCGGCGACCCAGAGCGCATCACGGTGATGGGACAGTCGGCGGGCGCGTCGTCGATCTGCGCGATGCTGGCGCGGCGGCCGCGTTTCTCACGCGCCATTCTGCAAAGCGCGGCGCTGGGCCGGGGCTTTCGCACGGCCGCGCAAGCCGAAACGTTGGGTCGCGCGTTCTTGCAGGCGGCCGGCGTTGACTCGCTGGAGGCGGCGCGCGAACTCCCGGTGTCCGCGTTGCTCACCGCTCAGCAAGCCCCCGCCGTGGCCGAAGCGTTGCAAGCCGAAGGCAGCCGCCGCAGCCAGTTCTGCCCGGTCCTGGACGGACACGTGCTGCCGCAAGACATTGCGCCGGCATTGAAGGCAGCAGCGTCCCGCGCGGATGTGCTGGTGGCGTACACCCGCGACGAGATGGCCGCCTTTCCCGGCCACGCGGCGGATGCTGCTGGCCGCGAACAAAGCGAACAGGTGTTCGGCGCGCCGTCGCGGCAATGGGCCACGGACGCCGTTGCGCTGGGCCGGCAAGCATGGCTGGCCCGTTTCGACGTTGCGCCCACATCGCGCTTTGGCGCCTGCCATTGCATTGAACTGCCGTTCGTCTTCGGCACCGTTGACGCTTTCGCCGCGGCGCCCATGCTCGCCGGGTTGCCCGGCAGCCACGCTGCGCAATTGACGCGGCTGACACAGAACGCCTGGATCGCATTCATCCGCGGCGATACGCCCGGCTGGCCCATGGCGCCACATCAGCAGATTCTGGCCTGAAGGCGGGCGGACAAGGGTCAAAGCTCACGTTCACCGCCCGAAGTTGCAGCCTGAGTTCATAGCTCGAATGCACCGACGCCGCACACACCAACAACACAAGGGGAATTCCATGTTCAAGCAAACCGCGCTGGCGCTTGCGCTGCTCGCGCCATTGGCCGCTCACGCCGTCTATCCCGACAAGCCCGTCAAGATCATCGTGTCCAACCCGCCGGGCGGGCCGGTGGATGTGATGTTGCGCGTGTTGGCCAGCAAACTGGGCGCGGCCTGGGGGCAGCCCGTTGTGGTTGAAAACCGGCCGGGCGCCTCGGGCATCATCAGCACCAGCGCGCTGGTGAAGTCCGCGCCCGACGGCTACACGCTGGGCATGGTGGTGGCGTCCACCGTCACCATCGTGCCGTTCGCGGTGGACAGCCTGCCGTTCGATACGCAGAAAGACTTGCAGCCCGTGTCGCTGGTGGCGCGCACGCCGTTCATTTTCATTGTTCCGAAAGACAGCCCCATCAAGTCCTGGGATGACTTCGTCCGCGAAAGCAAGACGCGCAGCTTGAGCGTGGGCTCGTTCTCCATTGGCACGGCGTTTCATCTGGTGTGGGAGCAGACGGCGCGGCGCGCCGGCATCAAGGCGCTGTACGTGCCGTCGTCGTCATCCGGCAAGACGCAGAACGATTTGATCGGCGGCCAGTTGGATGTGGGGCTGGATGCCCCGTCCAGTTCCAAAGGCCTGATCGATAGTGGCCGACTGCGCGCGCTGGCCATCACCAGCCCCGAGCGTTTCGGCGGGTTGCCCGACACGCCCACACTGAAAGAGTCTGGCTTGAACTACGCCCCGCAGCCGTGGATCGGCCTGATGGCGCCAGCGGGCGTGCCGAAGGACCGGGTCGCCCTGATCCAGAAGTCTGTCTCGGAAATTCTGAAGGAACCCGCCATGCGGGCGCAGATGGAAACGCTGGGCATGATTCCCATCGGCAGTACGCCGGACGTGCTGGCCGCCACGATTGAAGCGGATCGCGCCGAGATGGCGCCCTTGATCAAGGAGCTGGGCATCAAGCTGCAATAGCGCATTGCGCCCTCTACATCGCCAACGCCGCCTTCGCGAAAATTCCATCGGCCGGAATCAAAACGCGCCGATTTTAAGCATCCGTAACAAACACGCCGGCGGCGTGGCGCTTGGGTAAGATCCTCACCCAATAACAGGTTAACAACCACGAGGAGACCCCCATGCAAGCACGCAAGACGCTGTTCCGCCTGGCACCGTTGGCGCTGGCCGCCCATCTGTTGATGGCCGGCCCCGCCGCCGCGCAAAGCGCGCCCGGCACGCAAGGCCCGTTGCCGCCCGCGCCCAATGCGGCGCTGTCCGAACAGATCGACCAACGCGCACGCGCCATCGAAGACAAGCTCATCGCCTGGCGTCGCGACATCCACCAACACCCCGAACTGGGCAATCAGGAAACGCGCACGTCCAAGCTCGTCGCCGACCATCTGCGCGCGCTGGGCATGGAGGTGAAGACGGGCGTGGCGGGCACGGGCGTGGTTGCGGTGCTCAAGGGCGGCAAGCCCGGCCCCGTGGTGGCGTTGCGTGCCGACATGGACGCGCTGCCCGTGAAAGAACAGGTTGACGTGCCCTTTGCGTCCAAGGCCAAGGGCACCTATCTGGGCAAGGAAGTGGACGTGATGCACGCCTGCGGCCACGACACGCACACGGCCATCCTGATGGCCACGGCCGAAGTGCTGGCCGGCATGAAAGACCAATTGCCTGGCAGCGTGAAGTTCATCTTCCAGCCCGCCGAGGAAAGCCCCGCCGACTTCGAACCCGACGGCAAGAAAATCTGGGGCGCCAAGATGATGGTGCAGGAAGGCGTGCTGGAAAATCCGAAGGTGGACGCCATCTTCGGCCTGCACGTGTCCAGCGCCTATCCGGCCGGCTGGCTGTCGTGGCGCAGCGGCCCCGCCATGGCCGCGGCCGACCAGTTCTGGATCGACGTCACCGGCAAGCAGACGCACGGCGCGCGGCCGTGGTCGGGCATCGACCCCATCGTCGTCAGCTCGCAAATCATTCTGGGCTTGCAGACCATTCCCAGCCGTCAGATCAACAGCATGCTGGAGCCGGCCGTCATCACCGTGGGCGCCATCCATGGCGGCAACCGCATGAACATCGTGCCGGACAGCGTGGCCATGACGGGCACCATCCGCACGTATGACGAAGGCATGAAGAAGGACATCCACCAGCGCATCGCCCGCACCGCTGACATGATTGCGCAAAGCGCAGGCGCAAAGGCGGATGTGCGCGTGGTCGAGCTCTACAACGCCACCGTCAACAACCCCGCGCTGACCGAGAAAATGGGCTCCACGCTGCGGCGCGTGGCGGGCGAAGGCAACTACGGCCTGCAACCGAAGTCCACCGCATCGGAAGACTTTTCGTTCTATCAGGAGAAAGTGCCGGGCATGTTCTTCTACCTGGGCGTCACGCCCAAGGGCACGGATGTGGAGAAGGCCGCGCCGAATCACTCGCCGCGATTCTATGTGGATGAATCGGGCTTGATCAACGGCGTGCGCGCGTTGTCGAACCTGACGGTGGACTACATGGCTCACGCGCAGCAAGGCGGTTGAACTTGCGCGGGTAAGCCGTCGAAGACGCGTAGTACGACATGTAGTACGGCATGTAGTACGGCGGGTAGTACGGCGCGTAGTACGGCGCGTAGTACGGCGCGTAGTACGGCGTGTAGTACCGCATGTAGTACGGCATGTACTACCCGCCAGCCCCCTGCCCGCCGCCCCATCGTGCGGCGGGCAGGCATAACGCATAAGCAAACGGCTACAAATTCTTTGTCAGCCGATGTGCGGTTTTCTACAGTACGCCCCTTTGCCGCCCGCGCGGCGGCTCTGTAGAACCCACGCCATGCCGATTTCCCGACGAAAATTCATGCTTGCCAGCACGCTGGCGCTGCCCTTGGCGCGGCCGCGCATCGGGCGTGCGTCAGCTTGGCCCGACCGCCCTATCCGGCTCGTCGTCACCTTCCCGCCGGGCGGCGCAAGCGACATCGCGGCACGCATCATCGCGCCCGTTCTGGCTGAACGATTAGGCCAGCCCATCGTCATCGAGAACAAGCCGGGTGCAGGGTCCACCATCGGCGCAAACCTGGTTGCGCAAGCGCCCGCCGATGGCTACACGCTGCTGATGTCGAACTCGGCGCCCTTGTCGATTTCACCCGCGCTGCTGCCGCAAGGCGGCTATGACGCGATTCGCAGCTTTCAACACGTTGCCTACCTGGGCGCGGTGCCCACAGCGTTTGTCGTGCACCCGTCGGTGCCCGTGTCGGACTTCGCGCAACTGACCGCGTGGATCAAGGCGCAGGATGCGCCCGTGCAGTACGGCAGCGGCGGCCTGGCGTCGGTGGGCCAGATCGTCGGCGAACTCTATGCCCAGCAAACCGGCGCGCCGCTACAGCACATTCCGTACAAGGGATCGGGAGCCATGCGGAATGATCTGCTGGGCGGACAGATCCGCTTTGCGGTAGATGCGCTGCCGCAGAATCTGCCCTTTCTGAAGTCCGGCCAATTACGGCTGTTGGCGGTGACCACCGAGCAGCGCGTGCCGCAAGCGCCCGGCATTCCCGCCGTGGGCGAACTGGGGTATCCGGGATTGATCGCGGAGAACTTCATCGGCGTGTCTGGTCCGGCCGGGCTGCCCGACGCGGTGTCGCAACGCTTGAATGACGAGATCTCGCACGTGCTGGACACCCCCGACATCCGCAGCAAACTGGAAGCACAGGGCTTTGTGCTGAGCCACAAATCGCCTGCGGAATTCACCGACTTTGTGCGTCGGCAAGCGCAGGCCTGGGGACCGGTCGTGCGCGCAACGGGAGCCAGCCTGTGAGCGCACGCCGCATCCTCGTGCTGTTCGGCCATGCGGGCCGCGGCGGCTTTAACGAAGCCGCGGTAGAAGGCGCGGCGCGCGCCGCTCAGGCCGGCCTGCCTTTGCAAGTGGAATGGATCGCGGACAACGACATCGCCGCGCGCACGGCCCGCCTTGCGCAGCTGTGCACGAGCCACCCCGACCTGGTCGTCGTGCATGGCGGTCAGGGCGATGGGCCGGTGGCGGACGTGGCGCCGCGTTTTCCCGGCACGCAATTCGCCATCACGCAAGGCCATCACACCGCCGCCAACGTGGCGTCGTATGAAATCCTGCAAGAACACACCGCCTTTCTTGCGGGGGTGCTGGCCGGTTTACGCGCGGCCAATGGGCGCGCCGCGCATCTGTCGGGCGAACGCGTGCGCCCGGGCCTGAAGGGCCGCGCCGCCTATGCGGACGGCGTCAGGCGCGTGACGGGCCGCGACCCGCTGACCGCGTTTTGCGGCAATCAGCACGACCCGGAACTGGGTGCGACGTGGACCCGCGCTTTGGCGGGACGCGGCGCCCGCGTGGTGTTCGCCATGATGGACGGCGGACGCGATGGCGTGACGCGCACGTGCCGCGATACCGGCGTGTGGCAAATCGGAAACGTGCTGGACTGGGTGGCCCGCGACCCGCAGGTCTATCTGGCCTCGGCCCTGGCCGACTCTGGCTTATGCGTCGAGCGTGCGGTAGCCGACCATGCGGCGGGCGCGTTGGCGGTGGGCCGCGTCACCCGCTACGGCCTGGAAGAGGCGGCCGCGTTACGGCTGGTGCTGGGCGCCAAGGTGGGCGCGGAAGAACGCCGCACGCTGGATGACTGGGCGGGCAAGCTCGCATCCGGCGACGTCCACGTGGCGAACGACTACGCGGGCGCAGAGTTTGCGTTGTCGGCGTAGTCTGGCGCTGAGCGGGCTGCCCGCATTGCGGCCATTCCGCATTGACGCCCGCGCGGGCGCTGGATAAAGTGGCCGGCAACCTTGCGCCATCGGTGTCGATGGCGTTTTCTTTGATGCAGGGCTCGCGGTGCGCTGCGGCCTCATACGGGACTCTCCATGAACAACATCCGCGTCGGCATTGCCGGCTTCGGCGCCATCGGCCAGGCCGTGGCGCAATCCCTGGATGCCGGCCTGCCCGGCCTGTCGCTTGCCGCCATCGGGGTACGCGATCCCAGCGCCGCCCCCACCGTCGCGTGGACGAACGCCGCGCCGCGCTTCACCACCATTGACGCCTTGCACGAGTATTGCGACGTGGTCGTGGAATGCGCCCCCGCCGCCGTATTCCGCAACATCGCCGAACCCGTGCTGCGCGCCGGCAAGAAGCTGGTGGTGCTTAGTTCAGGCGCCCTGCTGCGCAACGATGACCTGATCGAACTCGCCCGCCAGCATCATGGCCAGATCATCGTGCCGTCGGGCGCCATCCTGGGGCTGGACGCCATCACCGCCGCCGCCGAAGGCGTCATCCATTCCGTCACGATGATCACCCGCAAGCCGGTGCAGGGCCTGCTGGGCGCGCCCTACCTCACCGACAACAACATCGACATCGCCGGCATCACCGAACCGCGCCTGATCTTCCGCGGTTCACCGCGTGAAGCCGCCATCGGCTTTCCCGCGAATTTGAACGTGGCGGTCAGCGTGTCGTTGGCCGGCATCGGGCCCGACCGCAGCACCCTGGAAATCTGGGCCGACCCGTCGCTGGAACGCAATGTGCACCGCGTGGAAGTCGTGTCTGACGCCGCCACGTTCTCGATGGAAATCCAGAACATCCCATCCGCCAACCCCAAGACGGGCCGCATCACCGCACAAAGCGTCGTCGCCGCCTTGCGCAAGCTGTCAGGGCCGTTGCGCGTAGGCACCTGATCAGGCCGCCGCCCGCAGTGGCGTTCCCGTGGCGGGCGGCGCCATCGGGCCGGCCGTCCAGCCACCCGCGCCATCCAGGTCCAGCCGGTGCGTATGAAACGGGTCCAGCGTGCTGCGATGCCCCACGCTGACCAGCATGCAATCAGGTAAAGCGCTGCGCAGCAGGCTGTACAGCATGTGCTCAAGCCCTTCATCGGTAGCGGATGTGGCTTCGTCCAGGAACACAATGGCTGGCCGGTTGAACAGCACGCGCGCAAACGCCACGCGCTGCTGTTCACCAATGGACAAGATGCGCGACCAGTCCGCCACCTCGTCCAGGCGCGCGCTTAAATGCCCCAGGTTGACTTGCCGCAGCGCATCGGCCAGCCGGGCGTCATCTTGCGGCAGGGCCACCCCCGGATACGCTACCGCGCTACGCAAGTCGCCCAAGGGCAAGTAAGGCCGCTGCGACAAGAACAAGGCCGACGCGCCTTCCGGCCGCCGCACATGGCCTTGCGCATACGGCCACAGCCCGGCAAGCGCACGCAGCAATGTCGTCTTGCCGCTGCCCGACGGGCCTTTGATCAGCAAGGTCTGGCCGGGACGCAAGCGCAGATTCAAGGTGTGCAGCAAGACGCCCCCATCAGGCCGGCGAACCGTGACGCCATTGATGTCCAATCCATCAGGCAAGGGTTCCGTCTGCACCGACGGCAAGGCGCGCGCCGCTTCGTTGGCGTCAAGAAACCCATTCAGACGGTCCAGCGTGGCGCGGTATTGCGCAAAGGTGTCGTACGACGTGCGAAAGAACGACAACGCGTCCTGCACCTGCCCGAACGCTTGGGACGTTTGCATCACGTCACCCAGCTTGATCGCGCCGGTAAAGAAGCGCGGCGCCTGCAAGATGAACGGAAACACCACCGCCACCTGACTCACCGACAGGTTGAAGCCATCGAACTTCAAGCCCCGGTAAACGCGCGCCCACAAGTTGGCGATGTAAGCGGTGAAACGCGTCCACAGGTTGCCGCGCTCGACGGCTTCGCCTTGATAGAACGCGACGTTCTCGGCGTTCTCACGCAAGCGCACCAGCGCATAACGGAAGTTAGCCGTGAGCCGCTCTGACAGGAAATTCAGTTTGATCAACGGCCGTCCGATCTTGAAGGCAAACCATGTGGCGACGATCACGTACAGGAATACGACAAACACCATGGCGCGCGGAATCTCCACGCCCGCCACCGTCAACGGGCCTGACAAGCCCCACAAGATGCCCGTGAACGCCACCAGCGACACCAGTGCGCTCAACGCGCCGATAGCCAGCGTGCGTGAACCCGTCACGAACATCGTGATGTCTTGTTCGATGCGCTGGTCGGGGTTGTCGACCGGTTCGTTGACGAAGTGGCCACGGTAGTACGCGCCCGCGCCCAGCCAATCGCGCGTCAGGTGGTCATTGAGCCAGACGCGCCAATGGATATCAAAGGCCTGGCCCGCGTAGCTGTCGGCCAGCGTGCGCACCACATGGACCGTGGCCAGCACGGCGAAGATGCCCAGAAAGCGCCAGAACGCGCTCTGGTCCAGCGCTTGCAGCGCGCTGTAGAAGCCGTTGTACCAAAACGAGAACAGCACCGTCATGCGCACGGCCGCCATCGCCAACAGCAGCAGCAACGCCAGCGTCAATAGCGGACGCCAGCTGCGGCGCGGGGTCAGATAGGGCCAGGCCAGGCGCCAGAACTTGCGCCCCCAATCGGTGGTGCGCGCAAGCACCACGGCAATCACCGCCATGGCGACGGCGGTGATGCCGAACGCGCGCGCCAGCCAGATTGCACTTTCCACAAGTTGTTGTTGCCAGTTCAGATCCATGGACACCCCCATCGTCGTTTCTGGTTAGACGGGGCGGGCGTGCCGGGTTCCGAAGAAAATGCCGTTTTAAGCCAGGCTTAAGCGTTCTGGCAGGGCAACTGAATGCGCAGTGAAAGCCAGCACTGTAATCAGCGTGCGGCCAGGTCCAGGTTGGCGAACATGTCGGCCAAGGTGGGGACGGAACGGGCGGGCCAGATGGCGCTCAGGTCGAAGCTGGGCAGCGTCTGCCCGTCGCGCACGTCGCAGAAACGCACCCCGCCAAAATTCATGGTGCGTATCCAGCTGGGCAACAAGGCCACGCCGCAACCGCCCGCCACGCAAGACAGCACTGTCAGCGTGCGGTTCGCTTCTTGGGCAACGTGCACATCGTGGCCGCCCTTGCGCATGGCATCCAGAATGCCCGCATAGAACGCGGGCAATTGCGCTTGCGGATACATCACCAGCCCGGCTCGCGCGATTTGCGCCATCGACACCTTGCCGTCTTCGGCAACGTCGAATTCGTCCGGCACGGCGGCTACCAGCCGGTCGCGCAGCAGTTGCCGTTCGCGCATGCGTCCGCCCACCGCCACCGGCGTATGCATCAGGCCGATATCGATCTCGCCCGTCTGCAAGGCTTCGGCTTGCTCGGCGTTGCTCATCTCTCGCAAGATGACGCGCACGCCCGGCGCTTGGCGGCGCATCTCGCGCAAGGCGCGCGGCAAGGTATCGAATAGCGCCGACGACACCAGCCCCACCGTCAACTGCCCGGCACTGCCCCGCCCGATCTCGCGCGCGCGGTGCGCTGCGGCGTCGATGCGCGCCACGCTGATGCGCACGTCTTCCAGAATCGCCAATGCCGCCGGGGTGGGCGCGGCGCCCTGGCGCGAACGCTCGAACAGCCGCACGCCCAGGTCTTTCTCCATGCGGCCCAAGGCCTGGCTCAAGGCGGGCTGCGCGATGCCCAGCCATTCCGACGCGCGGCTGACGCTGCCATGGTCCACCACTGCCAGGAAGTACCGCAGGTGCCGGGTTTCCATATCGTTTCGATATATATAAAGCCGATTTAGACAATGGAAAACTATACCCCGAGTTCCTAGAATTCCGGCTAATAGAAGCGCGTTGGGCCACGCCGCCTAAGCGAATAGCAGCCCTTGGCACCGCCCGCCGCAGAGAACAGAAGCGCTGGTCCACGCCCGGCGCCAAGAACAGGAGACCGCCTTGCCCCCGCATTCGACCGGCGCCGCCGTCGACACCCACGCGCACGTGTTCCGGCCCGGTTTGCCCCTGGCTGACGCCCGCCGCCACACCCCCGATTACGACGCCACGCCCACGCAGTACCTGGCGCTGCTGGATGCGCACGGCCTCTCTCATGGCGTGCTGGTCCAGCCCAGTTTCCTGGGCACCGACAACCACCACATGGTGGACGCGTTGCGCGCGGCGCCCGATCGGCTGCGCGGCGTGGCCGTGGTGTCCCCCGACATCACCGACGCCGCGCTGCAAACGCTGGCCGACGCCGGTGTCGTGGGCATCCGCCTGAACCTGATCGGCCTGCCCGCGCCCGAGCTGCACGCGCCGGCCTGGCAAGCCTTGCTGGCCCGCGTGAACGCGTTGGGCTGGCACGTTGAAGTCCATCTTCAAGCCCAGCGCCTGCCGGACGTCATGCCCACCCTGCTGGCGGCGGGATGCCGCGTGGTGGTGGACCACTTTGGCCGGCCCGACCCGGCGCTGGGCGTGTCCGACCCGGGCTTTCAGTATCTGCTGCAACAGGCGGACAGCGGACGCGTCTGGGTCAAGCTGTCCGCGCCGTATCGCAACTGGCAGGCCCCGGCTTGCGCGGCTTCGGGCTGGCTGGCCACGCAACAACTGCTGCTCGCCTTCACCCCCGAACGTTTGATGTGGGGCAGCGACTGGCCCCACACAGAGCATCGCCACGTGGCGTCCTACCCTGCCGCACGGCAGTGGCTGGACGCGTGGATCGACGACCCCACGCAACGGCGCATCGTGCTTGCCGATACGCCGTTGCAGCTATTCCAATTCCAAGGAGACAAAAAATGAACCCTCTGATCAAACGCGTGGCGCGCCGTGGCGGCTTGCTGGTTGCCGCCGGCCTGTTGGCGGGCGCCGCCAGTTCGGCGTCTGCCGCCTATCCTGAACGCGCCGTCACGCTGGTGGTGACCTATCCGCCCGGCGGCACCGTGGACGTCGTGGCCCGCTTGATCGGCCCCAAGCTCGCAGCCGAACTCGGCCAGCCCGTGGTGATTGAAAACCGCGGCGGCGCGGGCGGCATGATCGGCGGCGCGGTGGTGGCCAAGGCGCAACCCGACGGCTACACGCTGATGCTCGACGCCTCCAACCATGCGCAGAACCCCGCGCTGCATTCCAAGATGCAGTTCGACACACTGACCGCGTTTGCGCCCGTCTCGCTGCTGTTGCGCGTGCCGAACGTGCTGGTGGTGACGCCTACGTATGAAGTGAAAACGGTGGCTGACCTGATCAAGCTGGGTCAGCCCGGCGCCAAGGATCACGTGTACTTTGCGTCGGCCGGCCCCGGCTCGGCGCAGCATCTGGCGGGCGAATTGTTCAACCTGCTGGCCAAGACCCAGCTGCAACACGTGGCCTACAAGGGCGGCGGCCCGGCCATGATCGACGTGATGTCGGGCCAGGTGCCCGTCATGTTCGCCAGCATGGGTTCGGCGTGGCAGCACGTGAAGAACGGCAAGCTGCGCGCCGTGGCCGTGGGCGGCCTGGAACGTTCGAAGACCGCGCCCGATCTGCCCACCATTGCCGAGTCCGGCGTGCCGGGCTACGAGACTTATGAATGGAACGCGGTGTTCGCACCGGCCGGCACGCCGCCCGCCATCGTCGACCAGGTATCGCAGGCGCTGGCGAAGGTACTGAAAGACCCGGCCATTGCCGAACAATTGGCCGGCATTGGCGCCGAGCCCATAGGCTCGACCCCGGCCGAACTCGATACGTTCCGCCGCGCCGAAATTGCCAAATGGCAGCGCGTGGTGAAAGAAGCGAATCTGAAATTGGATTAAGCCGCGCGGGCGTACACGCCCGATGAACGGAGTTTGCACTGGCGCCCTGCGGGGCGCCATTTTTTCGCCGGGCGACGCACGGGGCTATCATTGCGCCTTGGGCAAACGCATTGCAGACCGCACATCGCAGAGAGCAGCAAGATGGACAAGATTCGACTCGACAAATGGCTGTGGGCCGCGCGCTTTTACAAGACGCGCAGCCTGGCCGTGCAAGAGATCGGCAAGGGCCGGGTCCTTGTCAACGACCAAGCGGCGAAGCCCGCGCGCGAAGTCGCACCCGGCGACCGCATTACGATCCGCAAGGAAGACCCGGCGCTACAGGTGCAGGTGGTGGCCGTCAGCGGCGTACGCGGCCCCGCCCCCGTCGCGCGCCTGCTCTATGAGGAAACCCCCGACAGCATCGCCGCCCGCGAACGTGCCGCCGAAATGCGCCGCCTGGCGCCCGAACCGGCGCTAGGCATCGAAACGGGCCGCCCGACCAAGCGCGACCGCCGCCTGATCGATCAGATGCGAGGCAAATGATGAAGCGCAGTTCAAGCGGCGGGCTGGTCTATTCCACCGAAAGCGGCCGCATGTGTCCCGAATGCCGCCAAGCGCTGGCGCAATGCCAGTGCAAGCCAGCCGCGCGCGCCGTGCCTGCGGGTGATGGCGTGGCGCGGGTCTCGCGCGAGACCAAGGGCCGGGGCGGCAAGAGCGTCACGCTGGTGCGGGGGTTGGCGCTGGAACCGATGGCGCTTGCGGTGCTGGGTAAGGAATTGCGCACGGCCTGCGGGTCGGGCGGCACCGTGAAAGACGGGGTGATCGAAGTGCAAGGAGACCACTGCGACCGCATCATCGACGCACTAACCACCCGCGGCCACCGCGCCAAGCGCGCTGGCGGCTGAACCTGACGAGACGACCATGAATGATCTGGCGGTAAACGGCGTGGCCAGTTGGCACGCGCATGTGTACTTCGACGCGGCCAGCCGCGATACCGCGTATGCGTTGCGCGAACGGGTGATTGCGCAGTTCGACGGCAAGATGGACATGGGGCGCTTTCATGAGCTCCCCGTCGGCCCGCATCCCCAATGGAGCTACCAGATTGCGTTCCCCCCGGCGCACTTCGCCGAGATCGCAACCTGGTTGACGCTGAACCATGGCGAGCTGGATGTCTTCATGCACCCCAACACCGGCGATTCACTGCGCGACCACCGCGACTGCGCAGTGTGGATCGGCCGCAGCTACACGCTGAATCTTCAGGCGCTGGGGGCTTGAACGAAGGCGGACTGAATACAGCCGCTTGAACCTAGGCCGCTTGAACGTGGCCAGCTTGAACTTGGCCCGCTTGAACTTGGCCCGCTTGAACTTGGCCCGCTTGAACTTGGCCCGCTTGAACTTGGGCAGCCTGATCACAGGCTGCCCAACTTGCTTTACAGCGCACGCCCCACGATCAGCGAATCCAATGCCATATCGGGTTCGCTGCTTTTGCCTTCATACGGCAGCCGGCTCAGCACGTAGCGCATGGCGTTAAGGCGCGCGCGCTTCTTGCAGTTCGACTTCACCACGATCCACGGCGCGTCCGCAGTGTCCGTATGCGCAAACATCGCTTCCTTGGCGCGCGTGTAGTCATCCCATTTATCCAGCGACGCCAAGTCCACCGGGCTCAGCTTCCATTGCTTGAGCGGGTGCACTTTGCGTTGCAGGAAGCGGCGGCGCTGCTCTTCCTGGCTGACCGAGAACCAGAACTTGATCAGGTGGATGCCGCTGGACACCAGATGGCGTTCGAAGTCAGGCACCTGACGCAGAAAATCCAGATACTCCTGCTGCGAGCAAAAGCCCATGACGCGTTCCACGCCGGCGCGGTTGTACCAGGACCTGTCGAACATCACGATCTCGCCCGCCGTGGGCAGGTGCTGCACATAGCGCTGGAAGTACCACTGGCCCTTTTCGGTATCAGACGGCTTTTCCAACGCGACCACGCGTGCGCCCCGCGGGTTCAGGTGTTCCATCATGCGCTTGATGGTGCCGCCCTTGCCGGCCGCGTCGCGCCCTTCGAACAGGATCACCACGCGCTGCCCGGTCGCTTTGACCCAGGCTTGCAGCTTCAACAATTCCACCTGCAGCTGGTACTTCTGCTTTTCATAATTGCGGCGCAGCATGCGATGGCGATACGGATAGATGCCTTCGCGCCAATCGGCGGCCAGCTCTTCATCAGGATTGCGGCGGCTGCCCGGCACTTGCGCATTGGCGTCCAGCAGCGCGCGATGCACGGCGCGCGCATCGTCCGCCGACAGTTCTTCGATGACCGAACGCAGCGCGTCGTGCGCCTGCGTATCCGCGCCGACGGTGTAGCGGCGCGCAATGTCCGACAGCACCGACACCGCTTCCTGACGCGCCGCATCTTCGCGCGCGGCGACTTTCTTGCGCGCCTGCAATGCCGGCTCGATGGCAGGCTTGTCGCCCGGTTCAATGGCGGCATCAATGGCCGGACCCGCACCCCGCGCATTCGCCTTGACGACAGCCGCCTCCTTGGCCGGCGTGCGGCGCGAAGTCGTGCCGCTGCCTGCGCGCACCGTGCGTTTGGCGGCGCCCTGCGTGCCGCTTGCGCGCGGCTTCGCGCTGATGGCGGTGTCTGATTCGGCGGCTTGCGGTGTCTTGTCTGTCATGTGTCCAGTCCTTGCTGCGCTTGTCGTTTTGCCCACACCGGCCGGCCAGTCGCCGGCAACCTGCGAGGCAAAGGCAACACCCTAACGCGCGCCTTCAGGCGTGGATTTGACGAGAATCAAACGTTGTAACATCTATTGCGATTTCATTGCAGCCGCGCCGTCCGATACACTGCCCGATCCGCCTTCAGCCTTCATCCTTGCCATGTGGTCACGCATCAAGCGGTTCTTGATCGGCCCGCCTCCGCCCGAAGACCCTTTCCGCAAAACCGTGCGGTTCGACGACACCGGTTTCACGCGCCAGTGCGAATTGGCGCGCGCGATGGGCTTGCAGGAGTTCTGGCCGTGGAGCGATGTCGAAGAATTCGGGTTCGCCTTCAGCAAGGCGATGTTCCCCGACCCCTGGTATGGCGACTACATGGAAAGCCTGTGGTTCCTGCGCTTGCGCTGCGAAGACGGCGATCTGATGCGCGTGGATCTGGAAGAAGACCAGCTCGCCATCGACCAGCTGCCGCCCGCACTGCTGCGCCATCTGCCGGGGCTGGATGTGGACGTGCTGCGCGAAGGCCTGGCCGTGGCCGGCCGCGGCCCGCGCCACTTCGACGGCGAAGGCATATGGGTGGCATGGCGGCGCACGTCGGCCCAACCGCCTCAGTCGCCTCAGCCGCCCCACTCGCCTCAGTCGCCCGACTCGCCGCCCCACTCGCCTCAGCCGCCCGACTCGGTCGACTCGCCGAATCCGCCGACTCGCGGTTACGGCACCGCCCCCCAGCCAGACCCTACACGCGATCCAGACCCTGCTTGAGATCCGCCAGGATATCTTCCGGCGTCTCCAGGCCCACGGACAAGCGCAACAACCCTTCGGACAAGCCATACTTCTCGCGGTCTTCCGCGGAATAGCTGGCATGCGTCATCGACGCCGGATGCTGGATCAGCGTTTCCGGGTCACCCAGGCTGACGGCGATACGCGCAAGCTTCAGGCTGTTCAGCAGATTGCGCCCCGCCGCCAGTCCGCCCTTCAGCTCAAACGCCACCAAACCGCCGCCCGCCGCCTGTTGGCGCAGCGCGATGTCCGCGCCCGCCGTGCCGGCAAGACCCGGATAAAACACATCCGCCACCGCCCGATGCTCGCGCAACAGCTTGGCCACCTTCAAGGCAGATTCGCTATGGCGTTGCACGCGCAGCTCCAGCGTCTTGATGCCGCGCAGCACCAGGAACGCGGTGAACGGCGACAACGTGGCCCCCGTGAAGTAGCGCAGGCCTTGCAGACGGATGGCGTCAATGTGCTCCTTGCGCCCCACCACCGCGCCCGCCAGCAAGTCGCCGTGGCCGCCCAGGTATTTGGTGGCCGAATGCAGCACGATGTCCGCACCATGTTCCAGCGGCCGTTGCAGCACGGGCGTGGCGAAGGTGTTGTCCACGATGGTCAGCAGGCCCTTGCCGCGCGCAATGGCGGACACGGCGGCGATGTCGACCAGGCGCAAGTTCGGATTGGCCGGCGTCTCGAAATACACGGCGCGCGTCTTGGGGCCGATGGCGGCGGCCACCGTCTCGGGCCGCGTGAAGTCCGCAAACACGGCGCGCACGCCAAAGCGCGTCAGCCCCTGTGTGAACAGCGTGAACGCCGTGCCGTAGACAATCTGGTCCACCACGATTTCGTCACCGCTTTGCAGCAGCGAAAACAGCGTGGCGGAAATCGCCGCCATGCCTGAAGCCGTGACCACGCCCGCCTCGGCGCCTTCCAGCGATGCCAGCCGCTCTTCCAGCAACGCCTGCGTGGGGTTGCGCGTGCGGCCATACACATAGCCCTGCTTCTCGCCCAGGCGAATCTGGTCGAAGGCTTCGATGCTGTCCTGCGTGTAGGTCGACGTCAGGTACAAAGGCGGCGACAAAGCGCCTTGCTCATCCAGCGGGTCGTAACCCAGGTGTATGGCGCGCGTGGCGAAGCCTTGCTTCAAGGTGTCAGACATGTGAACTCCTGTCATCAGATGGCGCAAAGGCATCCCGCCCTTGCAAGAAATTGCACGGTCCCGGCGCGGCCCGCAGGCGTTGACGGGTGCAGATCCACTCGTTACATTGCAAAGCAATGTCCCCAATTTTTGGTGCGCCATGACGTCGCAGGAATCGTCCCCGGAGTGCTCCCCGCGGCCGCCGAAGGGCCGGCCACGACGCCTGCGCATCGCCGTCGCGGTGGGCCTGGTGGTGCTGATATGCGCCGCGGTGACCGGGCTGAGCCAAATGCGCGACCGCGAACAGGAACGCGTGGCGACCGGCGAAATCCGCAAGGTGGCCGACACGCTCAACCTGATGGTCAGCGGCGCCGAAAGCGAATCCGGCGAACTGCCGTCCATCGACCCCACACCCAAGGCCACCGGCTTCTACGGCGAGATGGAGCGCGCCTTCAAGACCATTGCCAGCGAACGCCTTGCGCAGCACAAAGCCTATGTGCAAGAGCTCAAAACCATCGGCATGCCCCGCCTGCTGGATGCGCATCGCTTGGCGCAGGACGCCGGTCTGATCGAAAGCCGCATGATTCTGGAACAGGCCGAACGGCTGGTGCCGAAGTACCGGCAGCAAAGCCTGCAAGTGTTGAACAACATGCCCACACTGATCCGTTCGCTGGCCATCCGCGAACCGGAAAAGCAGAAGATGCTGCACACGCTCGATACGTCGCTGGCGCAACGCAACGAAAGCCTGGAGCAAGTCTGGCGCCTTGAAACGCGCATCCTGCAAGAGTTCGGCAAGATGATCACGCTGCTGGATGACAACCGCCAATACTGGTACGCCGACCACGACGAACTGATGTTTGTGCGCGATGCTGACCTGACGCGGTTCCATCAGCATCAGGCCGCGATTGGCAAGATGGCGACGGAGCAGGAACAGCTGGGCAAGCGGCAGTTGGCGAACGTGTTTTCGGCGTTGCGCTAGGCGCGGCCGCCATCGCCCTGCCTGCTGCCGCGCGCGCTTGGGGCTCATCCGCCCCGCCCTACCGCTTGTGGTCCGCCCGGCGTGACAACCATTCGCCGGTGAACTGCACGATCGACACCAGCGCGATCAGAATCACGATCACTTCAAACATCACGCGCGTTTCATAGCGTTCGTAGCCGTAGCGGATGGCCAGATCGCCCAGGCCGCCCGCCCCCACCGCGCCCGCCATCGCCGACGCGTTGATCATGGCGATGACGCTGACCGTCATGCCGCCGATGATGCCGGGCAAGGCCTCGGGCAGCAGCACATGGCGCACAATGTGCCAGCGCCGGCACCCCATGGCGCGCGCCGCTTCCACCAGCCCATGGTCCACATCATTCAGGCTGACCTGCGCAATGCGGGCAAAGAACGGCACCAGGTTGGCCGACAGCGGCACAATGGCCGCCCACGTGCCCAACGTGGTGCCCACCAGAAAGCGGGTGAACGGCAGCATGGCCACCAGCAAAATGATGAACGGGATGGCGCGGAACGTGTTCACCGTGATGGACAGCGCCTTGTTGAAGCGCGGCTTGGGATACAGGTTGCCGGGCGCGGTCACCGTCAGCACCACCGCCAGCGCCAGGCCGGACACGATTGCGATGACGGCGGACACGCTCACCATCGCCAGAGTCTGCAAGAACGCTTGCAGGTATTTATCAAGCATCGGCAGCGACATAACCCAGCACCTTGATCTGATCGGCCACTAGCGCGGCGCGCGCGGCCTCTTCCTGTAATGCGCCTGCTGGCACGGAAACCAGCAAGCTGCCCTGTGCGTGGCCGCTCAAGCGGTCCAGGCCGCCATGCAACAGCGTGGCGCCCGGCCCCATCGCGGCCAAGGCTTGCAATGACACGCCCTCCGGCCTGCCCTGCCCCGTGAAGCGCAGCCGCAAGATGGCGACGCCATCGCGGCCTTGCAGATCGGGCACCAGGCGCGCCGCCAGGTCCGCCGGCAGCTCATGCTGCAAGGGGCGCAGCAAGGCGCGCGTGGCATCCGCTTGCGGGTTGCCGAACACGCGCCAGACGTCGCCCAGCTCAACCTTGCGGCCGCCGTCCAGCACCAGCACCCGATGGCAAACCTCGCGGATCACCGCCATGTCGTGCGTGATCAGCACCACCGTCAGCCCCAGCTTGCGGTTGATGTCTTGCAATAGCGCCAGAATCGATTGCGTGGTCTCGGGGTCGAGCGCCGATGTGGCTTCATCGCACAGCAGGATTTCGGGTTCATGCACCAGCGCACGCGCAATCCCCACGCGCTGCTTCTGCCCGCCCGACAGCTTGGACGGATACACGTCGGCCTTGTCGCGCAGGCCCACCATGTCCAGCAAGGCCTCAACGCGCGCCCGCGCGGCGGCGGGTTTCACACCAGCCACACGCAAGGGCAGCGCAACGTTTTCAGCCACGGTCTTGGCGGACAGCAGATTGAAATGCTGGAAGATCATGCCGATGCGGCGGCGCAGGCCCACCAGCGCATCTTCATCCAGCTGGCCCACGTCCACGCCATCCACCTGCACGCGGCCCGCGGACGGGCGTTCAAGCATGTTGATGGAACGCAGCAGCGTGGACTTGCCCGCGCCGCTGCGCCCGATAATGCCAAACACCTCGCCGCGCGCCACCGAGAACGACACGTCGGCCAACGCCGTCACCACGCCTTGCGCGCTGGGATAGCGCTTCTGCAATCCGTCAAAGACGATGTGCGCGTCAGACGCAGCAGGGTCCCCGGCCGCCCGAGACGGCGCGGGTTGGGAAAATTCGTGTTGCATCATGGCCTTGCCCGGCTTAGAAAACCGGGATCACCGAGCCTTCGTACTTGCTCAGAATGAACTGGCGAACTTCCTCGGAGTGGTACGCCTTCACCAGCTCGGGCACCCACGGCGCGTTCTTGTCTTTTTCGCGCACGGCAATGATGTTCACGTAGGGATTGTTTTCTTTCTTCTCCACGGCAATGCCGTCACGCGTGGCGATCAGGCCGGCCTGGTACGCAAAGCTGTTGACGATGGCGGCGGTATCCACATCCGGCAACGAACGCGCCAGCACGACCGATGCACTTTCCACGAAGTTCAGTTTCTTGGGGTTGGACGTGACGTCCGCCAGCGTCGCCGTGCCTGTTGCCGGGTCAAAGCCGTCTTTCAAGGTAATCAAACCCTGATCGCGCAGGATGACCAGCGCGCGGGTCTGGTTGCTGGGGTCGTTCGGAATGCCCACCTTGGCGCCGTCCGGCAGCGCTTTCAGCGACTTGTATTTCTTGGAGTAGAAGGCGATGGGCGAGATCAGCGTGTTCGCCACCGGCACGATCTTGTAGCCGCGCTGCTTGATCTGGTCGTTCAAAAAGGGAATGTGCTGGAAGGCGTTGGCCTCCAGGTCACCGTTGTTCAGCGCCTCGTTGGGGCTGGCGGTGCCGGTAATGATCACGGGTTCCACAGCCAGGCCGTTCTTCTTGGCGACTTGCGTCACCACTTCCCAGATTTGCTCGTCCACGCCGCCACGCACGCCCACTTTCAGCGGCTTGGGGTCGGCCGAAAAGGCCGGGCCATGGAACATCGCCGCCGACGCCAGCACCGCGCCCACCAGCGCTTTCAGAAAGACGCGCGTGCGATTGACGCTTGGCGATGCGCCTTGCTCGGACGCCGCAGCTAGAAAACGGGTAGTCATGATGGAATCGCCTCTAAGTCAATGCAGTTATGAGAGAGACGATTCTAGGGAGGGCCCTGGCGGGCACGAACGAATACTTCGTTGAGTCCTTATTACAGGGATCTTTGGATATGGCCGGGCGGCATAAGCGATGCGCCCGGCCATGGCGCGCGGACGGTTGGCGCGTAGTTCAGGTCAGGTCAGGTCAGGTCTGGTCTGGTCTGGTCTGGTCTGGTCTGGTCGAAGCCTAGAACGGCTTGACCACCACCAGCGTCACGATGACTGCGCATGCGATGACGGTGAACGGCGCATACAGGTCGATCATCGGCGGGCGCTTCAGATTGCCCTTCACCATGCGGCGCAAGGCTGCGCTCTGGATGCCCAGCAACGCCGACAACGCCAGCGCGAAACCCAGCTTGACCCAGATCCAGTTCATGGCGAACCAGCCGAAAGTCATGGCCAGGTGCAGGCCGATCAGCCACGTGATGACCATGGCCGGGGTCGTGACCCACAGCGTCCAGCGCCGCAGCGCGCCAAGCATCTTGCGTTCTTTGGGCGCCTCGTCACCGTCATGCGGTTGCGACGACAAGAGGAACAGCGAGACGAACAGCGAGCCGACGATCCACGCAACGACGGCCGCCACGTGGGCCATTTTCAATAGTTGATAAGTCATGGCCCGCATTATCGCCGGATGCTCGGAGCCGGCAAGCGGCGCGCTGAACGCCCGTTTGCGTCAGCGCAAACCGGACGCGGCGATCAGGTGCAGGTGGCGGGCATATCGGAAGTGACGGTCAGTTGCCGGTGGCAGGGGCACCCGCCGCTGCCGGCGTCGAAACGGCAGGCGTCGTGGACGTGGCCGCCGGGGTCGTCGTCGGGGTGGTGGTCGTCGGCGAGGGGGCTGCCGTCGGCGCCGCAGGGGTCGTGGCCGTCGTACCGGACTCCGCGTTGCCTGCCGTGGACGGCGGCGTGGCATGCGGCGCTTCGGCTGCCGGCGTGGCCTTGTCCGGCGCGGCTTCCGTGGCCTTTGCTGCCCCAGGGGCCGGAGACGGACCGTTCGCCGCAGCCGGGTTCAAGGTGTCGGCCGGCGCATCTGGCGACACCACCGGATCGGCTGGAACCAGCGGTTTGGATTGCGAGGCGCGGGCGCGGCTGGGCGTCGGCACATGCGGCGCGGCGGCGGCTTCGGCATCCGGCAGGAAGCGCTGCAACAGCTGGAAGAAGCCTTCGTAGAACTTGGGCCGCGACACGGTCTGGCTGGCCGTCTTCACCAGCGAATCGTCGCTGGAGCCAAACGGCATCGACACCTGGCCCAGCACGCTCACGCCCACGCTGGCCGAACTGGTGGTGCGCTTGATGGAATAGCGATCCTGCACGGCATTGGCGAACACGGTGGCGCGCTGGTTGGCGCTGCCGTCCGAGGCGCAATCGATATTGAAATTGATCTGCGTGTGCAGCCCGTCTTCGCCCTGGAAGTTCTTGTGGCCCGACACACGCGCCGGATCGAAGCGGTCGATGTTGTAGCCCTGGCTCAGCAAGGCGCGGCGGCCCGCGTCGCAGGCCGTGTTGCTGGCGGTGGGAAAGGTGCGGGAAAACACGTCGTTCTGCGCGAAGTCTTCTCTTTCGTATGCCGCTTTGGGGGACGCGCAGCCCGCCAAAATTGCCGAAACGCAGACGAGCAGGGGAACAGACAAACGACGGGTAACGCAGGGCATGAGGGGTCCAGCTGTTGGCGTAAAGGGGGCATTATCGGCCACGAAGGGGGAATCTGGCGAATGGCCCACTACCGGCCGTGATGGGTTGAAACAGGTTTAACGGGGCCAGGGTGCGCCGCACTGCTCCGCCCCTATTTTAGAATTCCTACGCCACCCTTACGCAGCGCACCTCATGCCCCGCCGCCACCGGCACGATGTCAGGCACCTTCGCCAGGCATTGCGCTTCTGCCAGACTGCAACGCGGCGCAAACGAACACCCCGGCGGTAACGCGGCCAGGTCGGGCGGGGAACCTGGAATGGTTTCAAGCCGTTGCCCTTTTTGCATGGCGCCGTGCGCGCGGCCCTTCAACAGCGCCAGCGTGTACGGATGGCGCGGTGCGCGCAACAGGTCGGCCATGCTGCCCTGCTCCACAATGCGCCCGCCATACATCACGGCCACGCGGTCCGCAATTTCGGCGGCGGCGCCGATGTCATGGGTCACGAACACAATGGCCAGCCCCAGTTCGCGTTGCAGCTCGCGCAGCAACAGCAGAATCTGAATCTGCACCGTGGCGTCCAGCGCGGTGGTGGGCTCGTCGGCCAGCAACACCTTCGGATTGCAGGACAGCGCCAGCGCAATCATGGCGCGTTGGCGCATGCCGCCCGACATCTCATGCGGATACGCTTGCAGCCGGCGCTCGGGGCTGGGAATGCGCACGCGTTCGAACAATGACAGCGCCCGCGCGCGCGCCTCGGCGGCGCTCTTGCCGGTATGCCGGCGCACCATTTCCTCGATCTGGCGGCCCACGGTATAGACCGGGTCCAGCGCCAACAGCGGCTCCTGAAACACCATTGACACCACCGGGCCGCGCATGGCGGCCAGCTCGCGCGCATTCATCGCCAATACGTCGCGGCCATCCACCACCATTTCACCGCTGATGCGCGTGCGGCGCGGCGGGTGCAAGCGCATCAGCGCGCGCAGGGTCACGCTCTTGCCGGAGCCAGACTCACCGATCAGCGCCACCGCTTCGCCCCGCCCCACTTCCAGGTTCACGCCGTTCAAGGCATGCACGGTCTTGGCGCCCGCCTGAAACGCCACTTCCAGATTACGGATGCTGACCAAGGGGGATGTTGTCGCGGTCATGTCAGCGCTCCTGATGCGGCATAGCCGGAATCGGGTTGATGAATCAGGCAGCGCACGGCGTGGCCGTCTAGCTGTGTCATGGCGGGCGCCTCTGCCGCACAGGCCGCGCGCGCCAACGCGCAACGCGTATGGAAACGGCAACCCGAGGGCGGATCAATGGGGTTGGGCGGGTCGCCCGACAAGGGCGCCGATTCCGTGCGCTGCCCGGGTTCCATCGACGGCATCGAACGCAGCAGCGCCTGCGTGTAGGGATGACGGGGCGCATCAAACACCTGGTCCACCGGCCCCAGCTCTACGACTTCGCCCAGGTACATCACCATGACGCGGTCAGAGATGTACCGCACCACGTTCAGATCATGGCTGATGAACATATACGTCAGCCCGAAATCGTCTTTCAGGTCCAGCAGCAGGTTCAGCACCTGCGCTTCGACGGACTTGTCCAGCGCGGACACTGCCTCATCCAGAATCACCAGCCGCGGGTGCAAGGCCAGCGCGCGCGCGATGTTCACGCGCTGACGCTGGCCGCCCGACAGTTCATGCGGATAGCGGCCGGCAAAGCGTTGCGCGTCCAGCCCCACGCGGCCCAGCAGCCCGCGCGCAACCGCAATGGCGTCGCGCTTGGCGCTGCCATGCACCAGCGGGCCGAACGCCACCGAGTCCTCGATGGTCATGCGCGGGTTCAGCGACGAATAACTATCCTGAAACACCATCTGCGTCTGCCGCCGGAATTCGCGCAGCGCCAGCGCGCGCGACCCCACGGCCATGCCGTCAAACACCAGCTCGCCATGATCCTGCTTGATCAGCTGCATGACCAGCCGCGCGGTGGTCGACTTGCCGCAACCGGATTCGCCCACCACGCCCAGCGTTTCGCCTTTCTTCACATCGAAGTCCACGCCGTCCACCGCGCGCACGGCGTTGCCGCCCCGGCCGCGCGACAGCGGGTCACGCTTCAACGGAAAGTGTTTGATCAAACCGCGCACGCTCAGCAATGGCTGTGCGGGGCCGCCTACGTCTTCGTGCGTGACACGCACGGCGTCGATGACAGCGTTCATTCCTTGACCTCCATGGCCGAGCGCAGTCCGTCGGACAGCAGGTTGAAGGACATCGACGTGATGAAGATCATCACGCCCGGCAACGCCGCCACCCAAGGCTGCGTGTAGATGGCGGTGCGCAAGGTGTTCAGCATCAAGCCCCATTCCGGTTCAGGCGGACGCACGCCCAAGCCCAGGAACGACAGGCCCGACGCCAGAATCATCGACACCGAAATGAGGCTTGTGGAATACACGAAAATCGGCCCCAGCACGTTGGACAGCACATGCGCGCGTACGATCGTGAACGGCGATGCGCCCGATGCGCGCGCCGCGTCCACATAATCGCTGCGCCGCACTTGCGTGGTGACGCTTTCGGCCACGCGCACAATCTGCGGCACGAACACGATGGTCAGCGACAGGATGGCGTTGAAGATGCCCGCGCCCAACGTGCCTGACAGCGCAATGGCCAGCAGCACCGACGGAAACGCATAGAACACGTCCACCACCCGCATGATCAGCGTGCTGGTCCAGCCGCCCGCATAGCCCGCCAGGATGCCGATGGCGCTGCCCACGACGAACGCGGCAATCACCGGCACGATGCCCATGAACAGCGACAGGCGCGCGCCCAGCATCAGGCGGGACAGCATGTCGCGGCCCAGCTCGTCGGCGCCCAGCGGGTAGCCTTCGGTGCCGATGGGCCGCAGGCGTTTCAACATCGACGCCTGGAACGGATCGGCCGGCGTGATCCACGGCGCCAGGATGGCGATGATGATCAGCGCCAGGATGACGCCGCCCGCGGTCAGCGCCAGCGGGTCGCGCCGCAACCGGCGCAACACATTGGACCAATAGCCCGGCGACCGCGCCACGGAGGCCGTGACGGCCGCCGCGGTCAGGCTGGCAACGGAATCCGTCATATCAGCTCCTTTCGATACGAGGGTCGAACAGCCCTTGCAGGATGTCGACCGCCAGGTTCAGGATCACGAAGAACAACGCCAGCACCAGAATCGTTCCCTGCAACAAGGGCAGGTCGCGCTGGAAGATGGCGGCGTTGAGCAGGAAGCCCGTGCCGGGCCACGAGAACACCGTTTCGATCAGGATGGAGCCGCCCAGCAGATAGCCCAGTTGCAGGCCCATCACGGCCAGGGCCGTGGGCGCGCAATTCTTGACGACATGCAGGAACACGCCCAGGTCGGTCAGCCCGCGCGCGCGCAAACCCACCACAAATTCCTGCGACAGCGTCTCGGCCACCAGCGCGCGCACGGTGCGCGCGATGATGCCCATCGGAATCACCGACATCGTCACGGCCGGCAGAATCATGTGGCGAAAATGCGCCCAGTCCGCCGTCCATTCACCGGACCCGCCCGGCCCTGCCCCCGTGGGCGGCAGCCACATCAGCTGCGTGGAAAAGAGGATGACCAGCACCATGCCCAGCCAGTAGTGCGGCACGCTGACGCCAATGACCGACACGAAGGACGCCACGCGGTCCATCACCGAATTGCGGTAATAGCCGCCCACGAACCCCAGGAATGCGCCCACGATGAAACCCAGCAGCGTGGCCAGACACGCCAGCCGCAAGGTGTTGCCCACGGCTTTGAAGACCTCGGCGGCCACGGGGCGGCCGGTGGCAATCGACGTGCCCAGATCGCCATGCAACGCACGCCACAGCCAGCCGGCAAATTGCTCCACCAGCGGGCGGTCAAAACCATAGAGCTGCATCAGCTGCCGTTGCAGGTCGGCGGACGCGTCAGGCGGAAGAATGGAGACCAGCGGATCGCCGGGCGCCAGATGAATCAGCAGAAAGCAGAGCAGCGCGACCCCCACCATGATGGGCAGGGCGTACGCGATGCGCCGGATAAGGTAAGACAGCATAGGCGTCACCGGCTAGGGCGCTGGACGCCGCGCGCTCAAGGTGGCGCGCGGCGTCCAGCGCGTTCAAGATCAATCCATCGACATCGTGGCGATATCGATGAACCAGCTCTTGGGCTGCACCACGCCCTTGACCTTCGGCGAGATCGCGCGCGGGCCGACGTCATGCGCAATCCAGACGAACGGCGCTTCTTCCACCACGCGCGCATGCAACTTGGCCAGGGCCGCGTCGCGCTCGGCGGGTGCGAAGGTGGTGCGCGCATCCTTGATCAAGCCGTCGATCTCGGCGTTGCCGAAGTAGCCCCAGTTGTTGGAGGCCGGCGGAAAGGTCTTGGTGCTGACAAAGCGCACGATGGCAAAGAACGGGTCCATCGCCGCGAAGCTGACGTTGATGGCGTCGCTGCCGTTGGCCGACGGGTCCTTGGCGCCCTTGCGCCAGTTGGTGAACAGCGTGTTCCACTCGACCACGTCAAAGCTCACGTCGAAATAGCAGTCTTTCAGGTTCTGCTGCACGAACTCGTTCATGGGCAAAGGCTGCATCTGGCCGGAGCCGGACGCGGATGTCTGCACCTTCACCTTCACCGGCTTGGCCTTGGAGAAGCCGGCTTCCGTCATCAGCTTGCGTGCGGCGTCCGGGTCGTACTTGATGTCGAACTTGGGGTTGCCCCACCACGGATGGCCCGGCGGCACCGTCCCCTTGGGCTCGGCCATCATGCCGCCCAGCAGCTGCTTGAGTTCACCGCGGTTCACGCAAAGGTTGGCGGCTTGCCGCACGCGCGCATCCAGCCACGGCGAGCCTTCCTTGAACGACAACTGCCACGGCCACACGTGCGGCTGCTCGTTGGAATAGATGATGAAGCCGCGGCCCTTGATCGTGTCGAACGCGTCGGGCGCGGGCGCTTCAATCCAGTCCACCTGCCCGGACATCAGCGCCGCCGTGCGCGAGTTGGCTTCCGGCAGGGGCAGCATCACCACGCGGTCGATCTTTGGCCGGCGCTTTTCATCCCAGTACTGATCGTTCTTGACGACTTCCAAGCGCTCGCGCGGCACGAACTTGGCCATCTTGAAGGGGCCGGTGCCGGACGCGTCAGCCGCAAACGCGGCCCATGCCTTCTGCGAACGCTCGGCGGCATCGGTCACCGACGCGGGCACTTCCGCCAGCTTCTTGTTCCAGTGCGCGGGCGACGCCATGTACAGATTGGTCAGGTTGATCGGCAGGAAGGAATCCGGCTCGGTGGTGATCAGTTCCACCGTCAAGTCGTCGATCTTTTTCGCTGACTTCAACGTCGGCATGCGCGAGGCCGTGACGCCCACCTGGCTGGCGTCGAACTGCGGGGCGCTCTTGTCCAGCACCTTGCCCACGTTCCACACCACGGCATCCGCATTGAAGTCAGAGCCGTCGTGGAACTTCACGCCGGGGCGCAGCTTGAACACCCACTTTGTCTTGTCCGCCGCGTCCACCTCCCACGACACGGCAAGGTCCGGGATCAACACGCTGGGGCCGTCCTTCTGCGACAAGTCCCATTGCGTCAGGCCGTCGTACATCGGAATGCCGGTGAAGCGATTTCCCTCGAACCCCTGGTCTGGCTGACCCAGCGTGCGGGGGATGTCTCCGGCGGTCATGCCAATGCGCAGGACCTTTTCGGCGTGCGCCGATCCGGGGGCAATAACGGCGGCGCCGGCCGCCGTCAGCGCGAGCRCGGCGGCGAGGGATTTGATGCGGAAACTCCGTGTCTGCATTGTGGTTCTCCAATGTCTTGCATGGCGAGGAGCCGGATGAAGGAACCAACCCCGAACGCGCATTCCCCGCGAGGGTGCCGTGCGCGTGAACAGAGTTAGTACACAGAATTTGTATAAGCAATTTCTGTGCCATTTTGAGAACATCGCAGTGGTGTCAGGGATAGTCCCGAGCGGCCAGGCCAGGCCAGGCCCGGCCCGCCGCGGCGCGAGGCACGTCACACGCGCGGGCGTAGGCAGCCACGCGGGCAGAGGGCTATCGACAGGGAAACCAGCATGCGGCGCAGGCAAGCCGACGTCACAGAGAAGGCAGGCAGCGGGCCCGTGCAGGGCACCCAGCAGCCACCTAAAACACCTAAAAGAGCACCTAAAAGAGCACCTAAAAGAGCACCTAAAAGAGCACCTAAAAGGCACCAACGCAGCGCCGCGTGCGCCGCCTTGGTGCACCCTGCACGTCAACGCATCACGCGATGCCCGCTTGCGCCAGCATGGCGCGCAGCAGGACGTTGCATCCTGCTTCCAGGTGATCGGGGCGAGCGTCCTCGATTTCGTTGTGGCTGATGCCGTCCTTGCACGGCACGAAGATCATCGCGGTGGGCGCTACGCGAGCCACATACACGGCGTCGTGCCCCGCCCCGCTGACCACATCCATGGCCGACAAGGACAAGTCGCGCGCGCCGTCCCGCACCGACTGCACCAGCGCGGGGGCAAACGGTTGCGGCGCGAAGTACACCACCTGCTCGACGTCCGCCTTCACGCCCCGGTTGCCGGCCGCCGCCTGCACCGCCGCGCGCAAGGCGGCGTCCATGGCGGACAGCGTCACATCATCTGCCGCGCGCAGGTCCACCGTCAGGCGCACACGGCCGGGGATGACGTTGCGCGAATTGGGAAACACATCCATCCAGCCCACCGTGCCGCGCGCATCGGGCGCATGCGCCAACGCAATCTGGTTCACGGCCAGCACCAATTCCGAGGCAGCCAACAAGGCGTCGCGGCGCAGTGGCATCGGCGTGGGGCCGGCATGCGCTTCGACGCCCGTCAGCACCACGTCGTACCAGCGCTGCCCCAGCGCGCCGGTCACGACGCCGATCACGGTATCGGCCGCTTCCAGCACCGGGCCTTGCTCGATGTGCGCTTCGAAATAGGCGCCCACTTCGTTCGGGTTGGACGGCGGCACGGCGGTCTTGCCGTCGTAGCCGATGGCGGTCAAGGCATCCTGCACGCTGACGCCCTCGCGGTCTTCTTGCGACAACGCATGCTCCAACGTGAACGCACCGGCGTACACGCCCGAGCCCATCATCACCGGCACAAAGCGCGACCCCTCTTCGTTGGTCCACACGGCCAGCTCCAGCGGCGCTTCGGTCTGGATGTTCTCGTCGTTCAGCGTGCGCAACACTTCGAGGCCTGCCAGCACGCCGTAGTTGCCGTCAAACTTGCCGCCGGTGGGCTGGGTGTCGATGTGGCTGCCGGTCATGATGGCGGGCAAATCGTTGTTGCGGCCCGCACGGCGCGCGAAGATATTACCGATGGCATCCACGCGCACTTCACAGCCGGCCTCGCGCACCCAGCGCACGAACAGATCGCGGCCCTGGCGGTCAAGCTCGGTCAGCGCCAGCCGGCACACGCCGCCTTTTTCCGTGCCGCCGATCGCGGCCAGATCCATCAAGGACTGCCACAACCGTGCGCCATCCACGCGCAGGTCGGCCAGCGTTTCAGGTGCGGGGGCAAGGCTCATGGGGACTCCTGGTGACAAGTCGGCCGCGACACCTCGCGGCAATGGTTCGCCCGATTCTGCGCTGTGTACCAGCCCGATGCAAACGCCGGCCTACAAGGGATTCCCCTCACCCTCCTCGCGCGTCAGGCTCTGCCGATAGCTTCTGCAACCCGCCGCCAGCAGCACCACACACAGCACCGTCGCCCCGGCGATCAACAGCGAAAGCGACTGCCCCACCGCACCGGGATTCTTGAACAAACGGTCAGTCAACAAGGCCACCGCCGTCGTGCCCAGCCCCAGCCCGATCAGGTTCGATATCAGCAGGAACAGCGCCGACACCTGCGCGCGAATCTGATTCGGCGGCAGGATCTGCATCGCTGCGGTAGACGTGGGCATGGGAAACGACGCAAAGAACATCGCGGGCAGCAAGAGCGCCACCGACACGCCCACGCTGTCCACCTGTGTGAACGCCACCGCCGGCAACGCCATGCCCACGGCGCCGATCACGCCTGCGCGCAGCGGCGCATCGCGATAGCCGCGCTTGGCCAGCGCATCCATCAGCCAGCCGCCGCAGAACACGCCCGCGGTGTTGGCCACCAGCACCACCACGCCCAGCATGTACCCCACGTCCACGGGCGACATGCCGAACTTGCGCATGTAGAAGGCGGGCGTCCAGCCCAGCAGCGCAAACAGCACCATGGCGTAAAACGAAAAGCCCAGGTAGTGGCAAAAGAAGGTGCGGCGGTGGCGGCCCAGGAAACGGAAGGTGTCGCGGATGGTTGGTTTTTTTGCCTGGCCATCGGCGCTGCGGCGCAGGCCCAGCCGTTGCGGGTCACGCACCGTCAACAGAATCAGCAATGCCACCAGCAAGCCCGGCAGCCCCACGATGAAGAACGTCACCTGCCAGGGCCGCATCGCGCCTATCCACGGCACCACCACGCTGTCCACGCTCTTGAGCAGATTGATGACATAGCCGCCTATCAAAAACGCCATGCCGCCGCCGATGAACGAGCCGATCGAATAGATGCCCACGGCGCGGCCCAGCTTGTCGCGCGGAAACATGTCGCTAAGCATGGAATAGGTGGCGGGCGACAGCGCGGCCTCGCCCACGCCCACGCCAATGCGCGCCAGGAACATGTGCGCAAAGTTGCGCGACAGGCCACACGCGGCCGTCGCCAGGCTCCAGAACGCCACGCCTATCGCGATGATCTTCGGGCGCGAATAGCGGTCGGCCAGCAAGGCGATGGGGATGCCCATCACGGCGTAGAACAAGGAAAACGCCAAGCCGTGCAACAGGCTGAACTGCGTGTCTGACAGCTGAAGATCGTGCTTGATCGGTTCGATCATCAGCGCCAGGATCTGTCTGTCGACGAAGGAAAATATGTACGCTAGCATGCATATCACGACGACGTACCACTCGTAGGCGTAGCTTCGTTTCGTCACTTGCGGCAGCGTGGCGTCAGTCATTTTTTTCCCTGGTAGTTGTCCGTCTTTTGTAGGTCTTTGCGCAGCCAGGCTCTATACGCCGGACGCAACGACTGTTCCCACCGCGCAGGAAAGCATGTTCAACGACACCTATCCGCTGAACCGCCATTGCTTGCTGAACTCGGGCAACGCCGCCGAGGTCAAGGATCAGGTCAGCCAACACCTGTGGTCGCATCGCATGTGCGTCGCCCAGGGAAAACCCTTGCAGTCGCGTCTGTACGGCGTGTTCTTCGGCAACGCGGCGCTGTTCGATCTGCACTACGGCGCCGAAGTTGAAATTGACGCGGGCGACATCGCCAGCTACTACCTGATCCGCATCACGCTGCAAGGCTCGGGCCTTGTCACGCTGGGCAAGCGCAGCGCGTTGATGCAGGCGGGCAGCCTGACGATTTCGTCGCCATCCGAGCCCAGCGTGATCAGCATCGGCCGCGACTGCCGCAACCTGATCCTGCGTGTCGAACGCCAGGCGCTTGAGCACCAACTGCAACGCCTGCTTGACCGCCCCATCAAGCAGGCGCTGGTGTTTGATCTTGAAGTGGATGCCGACGCGCCGGGCCTGGCCGCCGTGCGCGAAACGCTGGACTATCTTTGCCGGCTGTACCAGCACCCCGCCATCGACGGCGTCACGCAGACGCTGGCAGCAGGGTTTTCCGATTACTTGCTGGCCTTGCTGCTGACCCAACTGCCTCATAACTATTCCGAGTCGCTGCGCGCCCAGCGCGGCCAGCCCCTGCCGCAGCATGTGCGGCGCGCGCGGGAATACATCGAGCACCATCTTGACGAGGCCATCTCGCTGGCGGATCTGGCCGCGCATTGCGGCGTATCGATCCGCACCTTGCAGAACGGATTCACCCAGTTCTTGAAGCAAAGCCCCAGCGACTATGTGCGCAACCAACGCCTGACGCTGGTGCATGCGGCGCTGGAAGCGGCGCGCGCGGGCGACAACGTCACCGACATTCTGCTGCGCCACGGCGTCACCAGCTTCGGGCATTTCGCAACCCATTACCGCAAGCGTTACGGCTGCCTGCCGTCGGATACCTTGCGCCAGCACAGGCCCTAGGCGTCAGCGCTGGCGGCCTTGGCTGCGCTGTCGGCCCTGGCTGCGCTGTCGGCCTTGGCTGCGCTGTCGGCCCTGGTTGCGCTGACCGGCCTGCGTGGCTCGGCTTGCGCGGCCCGGCCTGCGCGGCTCGGCCTGCGCGGCTCGGCCTGCGCGGCCCAGCCTGCGCGGCCCGACCATTCCCTTGCCGGATTGGAATGGCGCTTGCGCGTTTGGCGCAGCGCCGCGTGGCGCTCCGCCGCTAGGATCAAGGCTCCATCGAAGGAGCTTTGATCATGCGAATCAGCGTAATAGGCGGCGGCCACGGCTGCTACGCGGCGGCGGCCGAACTGGCGGAACGGGGGCACGAGGTGCGCTGGTGGCGCCGCGACACTGCCGCGTTCCAAGGCTTGCGAGACGCGGGCGCGCTGACCGTCACCGACTATCGCGGCACGCGCCAAGTACCGCTGGGCAAGGGGCCAGGCCAACTGGAACTAAGCGCCTCGCTGCCCGACGCAGTGGCCGACGCGCAAGTGCTTGTCGTCCCCCTGCCTTCAACCACGCACGACGCGCTGGCGCCGGCATTGGCGCCGCTGTTGCAAGACGGGCAAGTGGTGTTCCTGCCGCCCGGCACATTCGGCAGCTACGTCTTTGCGCGCGCCCAGAAAGACGCCGGCAACACCGCGCGCGTGGCCTATGCAGAAACCGGCACCCTGCCCTATCTGGCCCGCAAGCACGGGAACACGGTCGTGATCAGCGGCTACGCCACGCGGCTGCCCACGGGCGTGTTCCCCAGCCGCTTGTCGGACGAAGCGTTGGCGCGGTTGAAGCAGGCTTACCCCAGCATCGAACCCATTGAAGACGGCCTGTCCGGCGCGTTGATGAACGCTGGCCCCATCATCCACCCGCCACTCATCATGATGAACGCCGGGCCGTTGGAACACTTCGACAAATGGGACATCCACAACGAAGGCACGCAAGCGTCCATCCGCCGCGTGACTGACGCGCTGGACGCCGAACGCATCGCCATCCGTGTCGCGCTGGGCTACGCCGCGCCGCACTTCCCGCTGGCCGACCATTACGCCAGCGAGGGCGACGAATGGATGTACGGCCGCGGCGCGCACGGCAAGCTCACAGACAGCGGCGACTGGCGGGAAACCATCAACCTGCACACGCATCGCTACATGCTGGAAGACACGCGGCTGGGCCTGTCTTTCCTGGTGTCGATGGGACGTTGGGCAGGCGTGCCAACCCCGGTTGCACAGGGGCTGCTAAGCGTTGCCAGCGCCATCACCGGCCGCGACCTGTACGCCGAAGGCCGCACGCTGGAACGCCTGGGGTTGGACCGCCTGTCGCGCCGCGGCATGGCCGAGCTGCTGGCGCAAGGATGCTGAACATGGACGACAGAATCTGCGTGGTCGGCGCGGGCCGCATGGGCGAAGGCATTGCGTTGTCGTATGTGCACGCGGGGCGGGACGTGACGCTGATCGACATCAAGCCCCGCAGCGCGACCGAGCAAACCGAGCACGACGCACGCGTGCTGGCCAACCTGCAACGCGAACTGGCCACGATGACGCGGCTGGGCCTGCTGGATGCCGCCCAAGCTGACCTTGCCATGCGCCGCGTGCGCCTGTGCGGGCGCGATAGCGCGGCGGCTGACCTGTATGCGGCACGCATCGTCTTCGAAGCCGTGCCCGAACGGCTGGACGCCAAGCGCGATGCCTTCCTGTGGCTTGCGCAAGCCTGCGCGCCCCACACCGTCATCGCGTCCACCACATCCACCTTTCTGGTGACCGAACTGGCGGAACTCGTGGCAGGCCCGGAACGATTCCTGAACGCGCATTGGTTGAACCCCGCGCATCTGATCCCGCTGGTCGAAGTGAGCCGTGGCCCGAAGACCAGCAACGACGCGCTGCAACGCCTGCTGAACGTCTTGCGGCAAGCCGGCAAGGTGCCCGTGCAATGCGCCCCTGCCGCGGGCTACATCGTGCCGCGCATTCAGGCCTTGGCGATGAACGAAGCCGCCCGCATGGTCGATGAAGGCGTGGCCAGCGCCGAAGACATCGACACCGCCGTGCGGCTGGGTTTCGGCCTGCGCTTCTCGGTGCTGGGCCTGCTGGAATTCATCGATTGGGGCGGCGGCGACATCCTGTACTACGCCTCGCGCTATCTGTCCGCCGAAATCGGCCCGCGCTTCGCCGCGCCGGATGTCATCGCCCGCAACATGGAACAAGGGCGTAACGGGCTGCGCGATGGCCAGGGCTTTTACGACTACGCCGGGGTGGACGTGGATGCCTACAAGCTGGAACGCCTGGGCGAATTGTGCAAACGGCTGGAGCTGATGGGACTGCTGCCGCGCTTTGATGCGGCGAAGGCTGCCGCCGGTTCGAACCGGACCAGCGGTTAGCGGTTGGCGATTGGCGGATCGCAGTTCGCGGTTCGCGGGTCGCAGGTCGCAGACAGCGCTTAGCGGATCAATTCCTCCAGAATCTGATACGCCAGCCGCACACGCGCTTCGTTCGGATAGTTCTTGTTGGCCAGGATCACCACCCCGACCTTCCTGGCCGGCACGAACGCCACGTAACCGCCGAAACCGTTGGTCGACCCCGTCTTGTTGATCCACACATCATCGCGCGGCGCGGACGGCGGCGCGAGCGCGGTGACCGGGTGGCTCTGGCTGTTCAGCGTCCCCGCGTTGGCCGCCAGCAGCGCGTCCAGCGTGGCGGGATACGCCAATTGCTCCCACGCCAAGTCTTGCGTCATGTCGCCCACGCGGTAGTACCCGACATGCGTCTGGCGAATCGCGCGATGAATGGCATCATTGCCCGCGGCGTTCATGTTCGCATCCACAAAGCGGATCAAGTCACGCGCGCTCGTCTTCACGCCATACGCCTCGGCCGCCAGCACGCCCGGGTTCACGCGCACGGGCGCATCCTGCTTGTTGTAGCCCTGCGCATAATCGCCCATCTTCGCCGCCGGCACGTCGATGTAGGTGTGCGACAAGCCCAGCAACGGAAACAGCGTCTTTTCCATGGCCTGCGTGAACGGCTGATCCAGGCTTTTGGCCGCCACCACGCCCAACATGCCGATGCTGGGATTCGCATAAGTCCGGTAGGTGCCTGCGGCGTACTGCGGGGTCCAGGCTTTCAAGTAATCCATCAACTGCGCGTCATTGCACACCGCGTCCGGCACCTGCAACGGAAAGCCGCCACCCGTGTGCGTACCCAGATGAATCAGGTTCAGTTTGGCGAATGCCGAGCCCTGCAACGCGGGAACGAAACGCGCCGGGCTATCGCCCAGCGACAGCTTGCCCAGCGCTTCTGCGTAGGTGGCCAAGGTCGCCGTGTAGGTCTTGCTGATCGAACCCACTTCAAACAACGTGTCGGGGCTGACCTTCGCCTTTGTCTGACGCGACGCCACGCCGTACTGGTGAAATTCGTGGCGGCCGTCGCGGGTAATGGCAATCACCAGGCCCGGCACGTCGTGTTCCTGCATCAGCGCCTGCGCTGCGGCATCGATCTTTTGGTCGGTCGCAGAGGGCGCCGCCATCGCGGGCGGCACAGACGCCATCGATGAAAAAACGGCCAATGCCAACAACATCGTGCGTCGCATCGCGGGAAAGCTCATTCTTTTCGTCCTATTTTTATCAGACAGCTACGCGCGCCGCCGGCAACATAGTACTAACCCTGAATCAAATGCGACAGAAACTTGGCTATTCTCTACTCCGTCGTTTTAAAACCGCGTAGAAGAGACTGGCCCTTGCGGCCAGCGCCGACGGAGCAACCGCCCCGGAAACTCTCAGGCAACAGGACTGCGCGAGTCTAGACAATCTGGAGAGAGGCGCCGTGCGCGCCCACCGAAGGGGAACCCGCCGCCGTCAGCGCTGCGGGTGAAGCTCTCAGGTACAGAGACAGATGGGGTGCTGCGGCCTAGATGGGCCGCTGCCACACCGTCTGGAGCCATCATGCCCCGCATCGCCATCATTGGCGCCGGTATCACCGGCGTCACGTCCGCCTATGCCTTGTCCAAACTGGGTTACGACGTCACCGTCTACGACCGCCAGCGCTACCCCGCCATGGAAACGTCCTACGCCAACGGCGGGCAGCTATCGGCCAGCAACGCCGAAGTCTGGAACAGCACCGCCACCATCCTGAAAGGATTGCGCTGGATGTTGCGCAAGAACGCCCCGCTGCTGCTCAACCCCAAGTTCAGCTGGCACAAGTATTCGTGGCTGGCGCAGTTCATGGCGCAAATCCCGAACTACCGCGACAACACCATCGCCACCACCCGCCTGGCCATCGAAGCGCGCCAACACTTGTTCGACATGGCCGATGCAGAAGGCATTGATTTCGACCTGGAACGCCGGGGCATCCTGCACATCTATCACGACGCCGCTAGTTTCGACACCGCGCGCCGTTCGAATGCATTGCTGGAAGCGGGCGGGCTTGAACGCTACGCAGTGTCCAGCAGCGAAGCGCGAGACATCGAACCCACCCTGCAAACCGGTTGCTACGGCGGCTTCTACACGCCATCCGACGCCACCGGCGACATCCACAAATTCACGCGCGGCCTGGCCGCCGCCTGCGAACGCCGGGGCGTCACCTTCGTGCAAGACGCCGACATCGACAACATCAGCCGCGACAGCCGGCCGTACGTGCTCGACATCCTGCGCAACGGCGGCACACAACGCGAGCAACACGAAGCCCACGCCATCGTCGTCTGCGCGGGCGCCGCCAGCCGCAAATTCGCCCAGCAACTGGGTGATTCGCTGAACATCTATCCGGTCAAGGGCTATTCCATCAGCGTCCACCTGGACGACGCAGAAAGCCAGGCCGCCGCGCCGCGCGTCAGCCTGCTGGACGAAGCCGCAAAAATCGTCACCAGCCGCCTGGGCGACCGCTTCCGCGTGGCCGGCACGGCGGAATTCAACGGCTTCAACATGGACATCCGCGCCGAACGCGTCCAACCCCTGATCGACTGGACCCGCAAGCACTTCCCCAACGTGAAGACGTCCCGCGTGGTGCCCTGGTGCGGCCTGCGCCCCATGACCCCCAACATGATGCCGCGCGTCGGCCCCGGCAAACGGCCCGGCGTGTTCTACAACACCGGACACGGGCATTTGGGGTGGACGCTGTCGGCAGCAACGGCGCAGATGCTGGCGGCGAGCGTGGGGCGTGCGCTGCCGGTGGGGTGAGGAAGGGGGGATTGCGGTAAGCCGAGAAGCGCAGAGGACAAGATCGTTGCGCTTCGCACGATGGGCCCGCGGAAGGCATTTCACCTTCTGCGGGTTTCAACGCGTTAGCCGCGCCGGGTCAATTCGTGCACGGGCAAAAAGCCTTACCCCTGCAAGGTCTCGAAAAACGATTCAGCCTCATCACCATTCCCAAGCACCTTGGCAGCTTCACGAATCGCCGCCTCCCGATACTTCGGCTTAAGTTCCCAATCATCGTCCCGCAAGTCTTCATCGGCGTCATGAAACACGACGCCAATCGCAGCCGCTGCCGCCGCGAACGTCAGCAGGTCAGGCGCAAATTCATCGGCGGTCCAAGACCCCGCGCCATGGCGCGCGAACAGTATCTGTCCGGTTTGAGTCTCCAGAATGAACGGGTCGGCGTTCATATCTGCGATCACCAGCCATTCATCCCGCCAATCGGCTACGCGCTGGCCGTTTGACGCATCCCATCGATAACCGGCTTGCAGCGTCCACAGGCGATGCAGCGGCGGAAAACTGATTGCGGTCTCTGACAGCGTGATGCCCACCGGGCCGACGTTCTCGTGATAGGTCTCGCCCCAGGGGCCGATCTGCTCGTAGAAGTCAGCCAATGATTCAGGCAACGGAATATCGCCGGTCCATGCGCTGCGGGGTTGCGGGCGCAGTTCGCCGAACAGGGAAAATTGTTCTCGGATCTTGGGAATGGAAATCATGGCGGCAATGGGCAAATGCGGGAAGACGAATGCCGGGGATTATCGCCGCTCGGTAACGGTGCGAGAAACCGAAGGGGCCGCCATCAGTAAGTCATAGGGGTTGATTGCCCCGCCGTCATAAATTCCATAGTGCAAATGCGGCGGTGTGCCCTTGGCGTTGCCGGTATTGCCCACATACCCCAGCACATCGCCTGGCGCGACCAATTGTCCGCGCTGGATATCTGCATAGCCGTCCAGGTGCGCGTAGTAATGCCGCTGGCGGCCGGGCCCCAGCACCCACACCACTTGCCCGCCCAGATTGTTGGTGCCGACCTGCATGACGACGCCTTCCGTCGTGGACAGCACGGGCGTCCCGCGCGCCGCAAAGATGTCGATGCCTTCATGCCGCCGCCCGCCCGCACGCGCCGCGCCCCAGGTATCGGCCAGCCGCGCAGGCGTGACGCCCTGCACAGGAACCGGCAAAGCGGAAGGCGCTTCCTGCCATGCCAGCCGCGCCATATGCCACGGCGCGCGCGCGGCATCCGGCAGCCGCGGCCATGCCCAAACTGCCAGCGCGGCGCCTAAAGCCAGGACGACGACACGCCGAAGAAAACGCCATAGGGGGTGTGCATTCATGAAGGGTTCGACGCTTGCCGGACGGCGGGGTTCCCCGCCCAAGCGCAATGCGAAGTCGCTATGCGCCTGAGCCTAACTTCTGGTTTCCTACTTTTTCAGATAGCTCTTGTTGCCGGAGTCCGTCATGCAATAGCGGCCTCCACGCGGACCTGTGCAATAGGTTCCGCTCCGGCAACTGCAACCTGACGATGACGCACCGGGCGCAGCCGGTGGTGCCGGCATCAGACGTTGCATGCCCGATCCCCGCTCGGCTGAGCACGAACGCTTGGATGCGCTGACAGAACCGTCATTGCAAACGAAAGTCTCGCCCTGACAATGCGACACGCCGCCCTTGCGTCCACTGCAAGGCTGATTGGCCGCCAGGGCCGGCGCGCAAAGCACTAACGCAAGTCCCAAAGCGATCCCGTGCAAGGATCTCCGAATCCAGCAAGCAGGCACGTCTGTCTCCCGTCAGAACGAGTGGCTTCAACGTGGCGCCATGCTGCATGGCTTGTCACAGCGCCGGGCGGCGTATCGTAACGCAGCCCGTGCGCCTTACACGAACACCAGACAAACCGGCGTCGCCACCTGGGCGACCACGTCCGGGTCTCCCAGGCGCCCGCTCGCACCATCTACGCGCAGGCGCAGAATCGAGTCGCCCTTTTGGTTTAGCGCATACACGCTGCCGCCGTCTGGCGACATGCTTAGCGCGCGCGGGAAGCGCAGCCCTTCGGTCCAGGTTTGCACACGGGTCAGCGCGCCGTCTGCGCCGACGGCGAAGACGGCGATGCTGTCTGCCTGGGGGTGGTCGTTCTGCACGCGGCGCGTGGACGCATAGAGGTAGCGGCCGGACGGATGGATCAGCAGAGACGCCGCATTGGCCACGCCGGTGAAGCCTGCGGGCGTGGCCGGCACGATGTGGCGCGGTTCCAGGACGCGGCCTGCACGGGCGTCGTATCCCAAGCACGCGATCGTGGCGTCCAGCTCGTTGACGACATACAGCAGCTTGCCGCCAGGATGCAGCGCGAGGTGCCGGGGGCCGCTGCCGGCCGGCAATGCCGTGCGGCCGGCCAGCGCCATGCGGCCCTCTTCCAGGGTGAACAGATTGATGCGGTCACTGCCCAGGTCGGTGGCCAGCACGCGTTGGCCGGTGGGGTCGAACAACACCATGTGCGGATGCGCGGATTCCTGTTCCGGGCGCGGGCCGGAACCGGTTTCCTTGACGATGCCTGAGACGGAATCCAGCGACCCGTCGAGATGGATTGGCAACACGTTATAGGTGCCACCCAGGTACTGCGCGGTGACCAGATGGCGGCCGTCGGGCGATACGGCCAAGTGTGCGGGCGCGGTGCTGGCCAACGACAGCGGCTGCCGGTTCAGCAGGTGCAACGTGCCATCGTTCTCATTGATGGCATAGGCTTCCGCGGTGCCTCGGGGCAGGCCTTCCCAGTGATCGATTTCATTGATGGCGTACAGAAATCGTTGTGACGGATGGACCGCAAGGAACGACGGATTGACGCTTTGCACGACCTGAACCAGGCGCCATTCGTCCGCGCGCAATGCAAAGACGTGGATACCTGCGGAAGGCGGCCCGCCGGCGGTGCCGCCCGGCGCGTCATGCGTGTAGGTGCCCACGTAGGCAAAGCGGGCAGGGTCCGCGGCAGATGCCGTGGCGCCCATCGCCGACAGCCACGGCCCCACCGCGCCTGCGGCCGATAAGCCGCCGGCGAACTGAATGAAGGATCTGCGCGGCGCACTCGAAAGGGAGTTCATGACAGGTTCCGGCAAGGCAAGCCGCGCGCCATCATGGGCGCACCGACATCGCGTGGTGGAAGATATTGTTGGGATCGTAGCGGCGCTTGACCTGTTGCAGGAAGGGGTACAACCCGCCGTCGCCGTAATACAGCTGCGGCCAGAACGGATAGGCCAGCATGTCGCGGTCGGGGTAGTTGATGTAGCACCCCTGATAGCGGCTGCCCGGATACGGCGTGCCTGCGTAGGCCGCGTCCAGCCCCGGGCCGGTATAAACGTCGCGATAGAAATCCGCCATCCAGCGCAAGTGCATGGCGTCGTGATCGGCGTTGTTCCAATAGGTTTGATACTGAAGCTTCATGACGGAGCCGCGCTGATGAACGGCCGTGTCCCGTAAGCGTTCAGGCCGGTTGATGGCGCCTCCATACGAATCCACCTGCAACAGCGACTGCCGCAGATCGGCGCCAGGCACGTCACGCGTCAGGTGCGCGTAAATGCGCGCGGACTCGTGCGCCGTGAAGTTGCCCTTCATATAGGCCGACTTGTATTTGCCCCGCTGGTTCGGCCCCGAGCCGTTCAGCGTTTGCGTGGCCGCGAGCCAGTCATAGCGGATGACGGTGTGGGGTTCGCTACAGAGCAAGTCGCCGCCCAAGCGCGGACGCGGCAGGCCCGGCGTGGTGGCGCGCGCGGCAACGGGCGAACACGGGCGAAGGCGGACGAGGAAGTCTTGCAGCACGCTCAAGTTACGGCACGTGCCATCCGGATTGCAGAACTGCACAATCATCACGATCTGCCCGGCGGCTTGATGCGTGAGCTTCAGCAATGAAAACATGCCCCAGGTGTCGGCGTCCCGGCCCCGCGTATCCCAGTAGCTGCCGTAGAGATCCAGCAACTGCGCAAAGCGGGCGGGCGTCATGCCCGCCCAGTCGAACGCAACGGTGGCGATGGCCACTTCGCGCGGCGCTTGCGGCAGCGTGGCGAAACCATAGCTGGTGATGACGCCAAAGTTTCCGCCGCCCGCACCGCGGCAGGCGCGGAACAAGTCCGCCTCGTGCGTGGCGTTGACCGTGCGCGGCACGACTTGCCCTCTGGCGTCCACAGTAAGGATGTCGACGGCGCTTAGCCAATCGGACGCCAGCCCTTGCAGGCGTGACAACAAGCCGTAACCCCCGCCGCTGATGTGGCCGCCCGCCCCCACCGAATAGCAGGAGCCGCCGGGCAGCGACACGCCGTAGCGCTTGTACAAGTCTTGATCGCCATTCCAGTTTTGTGAGCCGGCCGCAATGCGTAGCAACCCATCGGCCGATGGCGGCACGCGGTCAAGCAGGCTCAAGTCCAGGATGGCGCCGCCCGGGTTATTCGAGACGAAGTCTTCGTAGCAATGGCCACCGCTGCGCACCGTGGGGCGCATGCCTGCGGCGACGATGCGGGCCAATGCAGCGGCCGCCTCTTCGGGGGTTTCACAGAGTTCGATGCGGGAGGGGGCCTCGCCGGGCTGGGCCGGCCACCGCAGGTTGAAGCCTTTTTTAAGGGTGGTGTAGCGGGGATCGCCCGGCATTACGCTGATGCTCATCTTGACTCGCCTCCCGGGCCGCATGCTTGGCCACGACGCGTCAAGGATAGGCCGAGAGCCCGCCGAAGATCTGTAAGAGGAGTCCGATTTTTCAACGTCCGATATTTCGACGTCCGATGTTTCCACGTCCGATTTTTCAACGTCCGATTTTTCAACGTCCGTTTTTTCAACGTCCGATGTTTGGGCCGCCGGCGCATCGACGATCGCTGCACCGCCCGTCCCCTTGCGGCGTCTACTGATACCGCTCGCGATATCCCACGGGCGACATGCCGCAATACTTGTTGAAGATGTCGCGAAACGCTTTGGTGTCGTTGTAGCCGACCTCATACATGACTTCGGCCACGCTTTTGCGCGAACTCTCCAAGCACTTCTTGGCCGCTTCCACGCGCACGCGCTGCACGTACTCGACGATGCTGTTGCCGGTGGCCTGACGAAAGCGGCGTTCCAATGTGCGGCGGCCCAGCGCGTGACGATCGGCCAGATCTTCCACCGTGATTTTTTCTGTATAGCGCCCTTCGATATACGTCTGCACCGCGCGCACGACGTCGTCAGCGTGGGCCTTCTGGCCCATGAACACGGCGAACGGCAATTGGCTTTGCCGGCTCCAGTCCAGCTGAAAATACTTGGCGCACCAGATGGCGGTGTCGCGGTCGGTGTATTTTTCGATCAGGTGCAAGACCAGATGCGCGGCGGAGAAGGCGCCGCCGCTGGTGTAGACGCCGTTTTCGGCCATGACGACGCGGTCGCTCGTCCACTGCACGTTGGGGAACAGGCTGGCGTACAGATTCTGCGCCACCCAATGCACGACGGCCTGTTGGCCATCCAGCACGCCGCCCGCCGCCAACAATGCAGCACCCATGCACAGGCTGGCCACTTCGCCGCCGTTGCGGTGATGGCGGGCCAACCAATCGATGAGTTCGCGGTTGGACAACACGGCGTCGGACACCGCGCCCAGCAAGGGCGGCGCAATGCAGATATCAACGTCTGGCGCATCGGCCAGCACCATATYGGCCTGCACCCGGATGCGCCCGTCATCCAGGCTGACTTCACGCGTGAGCGCCAGCGTGCGCACCGTGAATTGGGGCGGGCGGCCATGCGCGGCAAGGTATTCGTTGGCCACCAGGAAACCGTGGCGCGCAGTTTCCAACGAGGCGATATTCGCACCCGTCGGCAAAAGAAAGGCGACGTTTTTCATGCCGATAAGCATACGCCTGAGAGGTGTCGCAATCCACCCGCAAGAATGTCGCAAATCCCTATCTGAAACCGTCGTCAATCCCGATACAGTGGCATCTACCGGCTGCCAGGCCGGGCAGGCATCGGCCCTGGCCAGCGGGCGTGGCCGGCGCCTGTAGAACAACAGGGATCAAAGGAGTGGCAGATGGAAAAGTACATAGATGGTTACCTGCTTGCCGTGCCCAAAGCGAACTTGTCTACCTACGTCGACATGGCCAACAAGGCCAAGGTGGTGTGGCTGGAACATGGGGCGCTGGATTACCGCGAATGCGTGGCCGACGACATCGACAAGGAAGGGTTTGCGTCGTTCTCGAAGGCGGCTGGCGTGCAGGACGGAGAAACGGTGGTGTTCGCCTGGATTCTTTACGAGAACAAGGCTGAACGCGACCGCATCAACGAGAAAGTGATGGCCGACCCCCGCTTGAACGATATGGCCTGCGAAGGCGTGTTCGATTTCAAGCGGATGCATTGGGGCGGATTCAGCACCTTGGTCGCCAAGTAAAAAATAAAACGGGCGGCGTGTCGATATTGGCACTCCCCGTTCGTCGTAGTAGCAGGAGGACTCGCCCCCACATCGCATTGCATTGCACTGCATCGCACTGCATTGCATTGCGGCAGGCCGGTCCGTCCCCCACCGCTCATTCAACGTATTTGGAGACGCATCATGGCTACCCCTGCAACGCAACCCATTCCCGAAGGCATGCACACCGTCACCGCGCACATCGTGTGCGAAGGCGCGTCGGACGCGATCGCTTTCTACAAGAAGGCGTTCAATGCCGAAGAGCTGGCACGCCTGCCCGGCCCCAACGGCAAGATCATGCACGCGGCCATCCGCATCGGCGATTCCGTGGTGATGCTGATGGATGACTTTCCCGAATGGGGCAGCCTGGGTCCGAAGGCGCTGAAGGGTTCGCCCGTGACGCTGCACCTGTATGTCAAAGACGTGGACGCCGCCATGAAGCAGGCGACGGATGCGGGCGCCACCATTGCAATGCCCGTTGCCGACATGTTCTGGGGCGACCGCTATGGCCAGGTGATCGACCCTTGCGGTCACCGCTGGTCGATCGCCACGCACAAGTTCGATTATTCGCCCGAAGAAATCCAGCAGAACATGGCGAAGATGGGTGAGATGAGCGGTTGCGGCGACGCGGCTAAAAAATAAGCCCTGCGTCCGGGCCGGCACGACGCCGTCCCGGCCGGCATGGGCCTGGCTGCTTGGACCGGCTTGCTTGGACCGGCTTGCTTGGACCGGCTTGCGTGGACCGACCTGCGTGGGCCGGCCTGCGTGGACCGAGAGCTGCATGGACGGGCCTGCTTGCACCCGCCTGCATGGACCTGCATGAACGCTATTGAGGCGTGTACGGTCCCAGGAAATCCAGCTTGCCGATTTTGACTCCCGCATTGCGCAAGATCGCATACGCGGTCGTCACGTGGAAATAGAAGTTGGGCAGCGCGAACGTCAGCAGATACGTATCGCCCTGGAACTCGGGTTTGAAGTCGCCGAAGTTCACGACGATCTTGCGGGATTCCGCGCCTTCGACTTGCTCGGGCGTCACCGTTTGCAGATAGGCGATGGTGTCGGCGATGCGCTGCTGCAATTGCGCAAACGTCGTTTCCTCATCCGGAAACTTGGGCGCCTGCCCTTGCGACAAGCGCTGAACGGCAAATTTGGCGGCGTCGCTGGCGCGCTGGATCTGGCCGGACAAGGGATACATGTCGGGTGCGAGCCGCGCGTTGACGAGTTCAGACGGATCGAGCCCCGCGGCGTCGGCGTGGGCCGCTGCTTTTTCCAGCAACGAGGCCAGCACGGTCATGCCGCGGATGAAGACAGGCACAGAGACCTGATAGACAGAAAGAGTCATGGCGATAATTTCCAAAGTTGGCCCACGCTAGGGGCCGGCCTGAACGGCGCCCACTCGGGCGCTTTACGGGTCAGGGGGGTCACGGGAATCAGGGGGATCGGGGATGCGCAGATCTTACTGCCGCGCCCTGCCGAATCCCGCCCGTGCCCGTCGACATCAGCATTCTCAAAAGACGAACAATCGTCACGAATGACGAACTTTCACGCCCTACGGCGCAATCTTCCCGGCCCCAGTGCGCCGCAGGCTTTGAAAGAACCGCCAGACCAGCGCCGATGCATCCGGCCCGCCGCCCGCATGGTATTTCACCGAGGCATCGCCGCCGCTCCACGCATGTTCCAGCCGCGTGATTTCGCATAGCCGCAATACGGTCTTGCGTCCGCGCATCATGTCCAGCCGACGGTACGCCTTTTCGGTGCCCAGGCCCAGCACGCGTTCCATCGGCACGTCTTCCGGACGCAGATCATTCAAGGCGCGGAATTGTTCGAACAATTGCTTGGCATTGCGCGGCGCTACCGCCGGGTCCAGCTGACCTTGCAGGATCAGCGCTGGCATGCCCAATTGGAAAACGGCGGGGTCCGACACGCCTTCCAGAATGGGCAACAACGGTTTCACCGACCCGCGCCGCATCGTGCTGATGCCGTTGGCGGCGGTGTGCGCGTCGCCCACGACCGGGCCGGAATGCATGGCCACCGCGGCAACCAGCGACGGATGCCGCAAGGCGACAAGCGCCGCCATGCCCGCCCCCGCCGACATCCCGGCGACGTAGACGCGTTCGGGGTCCAGCCCATGGCGCGCGACTTCGGACCGGATCAACGCCGCGATCAGATCGGCCTCGCCCCCGCCATGCTGGTCATCGGGCTGAAACCAGCGCCAACAACGCTGCACCTGGCGCGTCATGGACTGTTGCGGATACAGCACCATGAAGCCGCCGGCATCCGCCCATTGATTCATGCGCGTGCCACGCGCAAAGGACAGTGACGTCTGCCGGCAGCCGTGCAGCATCACCACCACCGGCAGGCCGGTCTTGGCCGCGGCAAGCGGGGTGTAGCGAGCGAAAGCCAACTGCCGCCCTGCCCCATCGGAGAACTGCCGCGAGGCTTCCCAGCGCCCGCCGCCCAGCGATGAGACAGCAGGCGTGCGTGACGGGTTGCTGGCGGATGCAGAGCTGGCGGACGATGTGCCGCCCGCCGCTGGCTTGGCCGTCGACTTGCGGGCCGCAGGGCGCTTGCGGGCGGGCTTGGGCGACGCCATGCGTAACGCGGCGCGCTGGAGCTTGCTTAATTTCTTGGCGGCTTTGAAAAACAGACTGGTAAAACTGCGTGCCATTGCGAGGCCTCGGCCAGTAAACCTTCTCTTAGAACCTCGGGGCCGGGCCGGGACCGCCCGTCAGCAATTGCAGACAGGACATCAACGCGACGGCGATGGTGAGTATTGACAATACCCTGAGCACTTTACTGGAGTCGGGACGCGTCAACATCTCTGTCATGCGTGTGATGATGTAAGCCCMTACCATTAAGCCAATTGCCGGAATCATGGTGCCTCCCCTTGGAGATCTGTTTGCGGACGGGCTCGTGCGCTGCCGCGTGTGCGAGCCCAGAAAAAAGAACGTCTGCACCGCCTCTTGGGGCGGATCATTTTGTGCGTGAAATGTATCACACAGTAACTTTCGCGCCGCCCATCAAACGGTGATCAACGCCGCCTTGCTTGCCCTACATCAAACGGGCCCCGCATCGCAGGCAACGAGAGGCGCCGCGCACTTGAGCACACGCCGCAAAGCGCCTAAGGTGGACACTTCGCATCAACAAGACGCATTCATGTTCCCCAACGACAGACCCCAGACTCTGGGCGAAGAAATCGCCAACACCATCAGCCATGGCGTAGGCGCGGCCGCCGCCGTCGCCTCTGCCCCCATCCTCATGATTGCCGCCGTGCGTCAGGGCGACGCCGCGTTCATCGCGGGCGCGGCGGTCTTTGCGGTGTCGATGTGCCTGCTGTATCTGGCGTCCACCATCTATCACGCGCTGCCGCGGTGCCGCGCCAAACAGATCTTCAATGTGCTGGACCACTCGGCCATCTATCTGCTGATCGCCGGCACCTATACGCCGTTTGCCTTGGGTGCGTTGCGCGGCCCTTGGGGTTGGACGTTGTTCGGACTCGTCTGGGGGCTGGCGCTCTTGGGCGTGGGGCTTAAGGCCAGCAAGCGCCTGAACCGGCCCGCGATTTCCACCGGGCTGTATCTGGCGATGGGGTGGATCGTCGTCATTGCGGTGAACCCGCTGATCGAACGCGTGCCCACGGGCGGACTGTGGTGGCTGGTTGCGGGCGGCCTGGCGTATACAGGCGGCGTGGTGTTCTTCGTGTTCGACAACCGCTGGCGCTACAGCCATTTCATCTGGCATCTGTTCGTGCTGGCGGGCACGGTATGCCACTTCTTCGCGGTGCTCTGGTACGCCGCATAGGGTCCGCCGCGTAGCGCGCCCCTGCCCTAACCCTGGCGCAGAAACTCAGTCGGCGAGCGGCCCAGCACCCGGCGGAACATCGTTGAGAATGCCGCCGGGCTTTGGTAGCCGAAGTCCAGCGCAATGGCGGTCACGGCTTCGCCTGCCGCCAGCCGCGCCAGCGCCAGCACCACGCACGCGCGCTGACGCCATTCCGAAAACGACATGCCCGTGTGCGCGTGGAAATGGCGGCTGAACGTGCGCGGGCTCATGTGCAGGCGGTCGGCCCACCCTTGCGGGGGCTGACGGGCATGGGGCGCGGCGATGAAGGCGCGGCACAAGGCCGCCAGCCGCTTGTCGCGCGGCACCGGGATGTGCAACGGCAACACGGAAGCCCTGTCCACTTCGTGCACCAGCAGCGCGGCCAGCGCGCCGTCGCGGCCCGCCAGCTCGTAGTCGGCGGGCATATCCACCGCGTCCAGCAATAGTTGCCGCAATAGCGGCGACACCTCAATCACTTCACACGCAGTGCGCTGCGCACGCGCCGACCCCGGTTCCAGGTACGCGCTGCGCGTGCTGACGTCCAGCATGCGCACCTGATGCGTGACCCCTGCCGGTATCCACACGGCGCGTTGCGGCGGCACCACCCAGTTGCCATCGCGCGTGGTCACCTGCATGACGCCGGTTGCGCCATACAGCAGTTGCGCGCGCCTGTGCGCGTGCGCAGGCAGCAGCGTGCCTGGCGCGTAGTCGTTGCCGATGGCGACGACCGCGCGGTCCAGGAAATCGTAGTGATCGATGTGCGTGTTGCGCATGGCAGGCGATGACGCGTTGGCCGAAACGCAAACATTATTGTCCAATCCTCGAAAGCAGGCCACGCCGCGCCGCCGTATCGTCATCTTTTTCCGCAACCGGACGAACGGCATGCTGTATGTGATCTTGGCAATATTTGGCTGCGCCAGCGGCGTTACCACCGTGCTGTTTGGCTTTGGCGGCGGCTTTGTAGTGGTGCCCGTGCTGTACGGCGTGTTGACGGCCACGCATGGCGCGAACGACGCCATCGGCCAATCGGCCATGCACATCGCGGTGGCCACCTCCACCTGCGTGATGATCGTCAATTCCATTGCGGCCACGCGCAAGCATCAGCGCGCGGGCAATATCCTGCGCGCCTATGTATGGCCGCTGGCGGGCTTTATCGCCGTGGGCGCCTTGCTGGGCGCGTGGGCCGCCACGCGCGCCAGCGGCGATCTGGTGCGCGTGGCGTTCATCGTCTATCTGGGCGTGACGATTCTGGACTGCGTGCTGCGCCAGGGCTTCATGGCGCAGCACGCCGCACAAACACCCCGGCCGCTGGGCCAGGGCGTGGTGGTGGGTGGCGGCGTGGTCATCGGCGCCATCGCCACGTTTCTGGGCGTGGGCGGCAGCGTGATGACCGTGCCCCTGTTGCGCCGGCGTGGCTTGCCGATGGCCAAGGCCGCCGCCATGGCCAACCCGTTGACGCTGCCCGTCGCGCTGGTGGGCACCGTGGCCTACATGGCGGCCGCGCGCAGCCTGCCCGCCGCGCTCGCGCCCTGGATCGTGGGCTATGTGGATCTGCTGGCGTTCGCCGCGCTGGCGCTGGGGTCGCTGATCGGCATCCGCCTGGGCGCGCCGCTGATCCCGCGCATTCCCGACCGCTTGCATGCGCGGGTCTACATCCTGCTGCTCGCGCTGGTGATGCTGAGCATGCTGCTGATTTAAGCGGGTGACTGCGTTGAGCGCGCTGCTGATCTGAGCGCGCCGCTGAGACAAGCCGGCGGCTGATTTCGGCGCGCCACGCACGATTCTTCGGCCTCGCCCACACACCTAAGGAAACATCGCGGCCAGCAGCGACTACGAAACCGCGCAAAACGTTTCCGCACCGCCCCCGGGGGCCGCCCTCCCACAGAAGCCACCCCATATCGTGGCGTGCCGACACAGGAAAACACATCGCGAAACTTGTCCCGCGGCCGGTCACGTCGTCATCATGGTCGGACTCTTAACCGGAACAAGGAGGTTTCATGCAGCGTTCCACTTACGCATTCCTATCCGCCGCCATGTTGACGACGGCGTTGTCCGGTGCTCCCGCCCTGGCGCAGAACGCCAGCCAGCCGCCGGCGGCTCAACCGCAGATGGCCCCCGCCATCGCCCAGCCCACCGACCAGCAGTTGCAGCGCTTTGCCTCGGCATCGCAGAAGGTGTCGGGCGTGGTTGACGAGTACCGTCCCAAGGTCGACGCCGCGAAAACGGACGACGCCAAGCAAAAGGTGGTCCAGGAAGCGGACGCCAAGATGGTGCAGTTGGTGCGTGCCGATGGGCTGACCGTCGAAGAATTCAATGGCATCGGCCAGGCCGTGCAGCAGAACCCGCAATTGAAGCAGCGGGTAATGAACTTGAGCCAGGGCGCGCCCAAGCAGTAAGGCTGGACCGGGGATTGTCCGGCCTGCGCCACGCGCCCCTGGGGTACGTGGCGCTTTTTATTGCCCGCGCCGTCCGTTCGTGCGCAGCGTGATCACAATTTTTATTGCCTGCGCCGCCTGTTCGTGCGTGGCGTGATCGCAGTATGCTGGCTGCGGTTCTCACCCCGAACACACCTTCAAGGAGCGCGGTATCTTGACCCCGGACCTTACCCTGTACGACTTGGCGGGCGCAGATGCGTCCCTACGTTTCAGCCCGCATTGCTGGAAGACGCATATGGCCTTGGCCCACAAAGGGCTGTCCGCCAAGACGGTGCCGTGGCGCTTCACTGAAAAGGAAGCCATTGATTTTTCCGGGCAGAAGCTCGTGCCGGTGCTGGTGCATGACACGCATGTCGTCAGCGATTCCTGGCAGATTGCCTGCTATCTGGAAGACACGTTCCCAGAACGCCCGTCGCTGTTTGGCGGCGTGGGCGGACGCGCGGTGAGCCTGTTTGCGAACAGCTGGGCCGACACCACGCTGGTGCCGGTGCTGGCGCGCCTGCTGCTGCCCGCCATCCATGGCCTGATCCACGAGAAAGATCAGGACTACTTCCGCGCCTCGCGCGAGAAGCGCTTTGGCAAGCTGGAAGACCTGCCCGCGGGTTACGCCGACCAGGTCGCCGCGTTGCGCGCCGCCCTGTTGCCGCTGCGTCACCTGCTGGGCAAGCAGCCGTACCTGTCGGGCAGCCAGCATGCCTATGCCGACTACGCGGTGTTTGGCATGTTCATGTGGGCGCGCTGCACGAGCCCCCTGGAACTGCTGGCGGAAGACGACCCGGTGTACGCGTGGCGCGAACGGCTGCTGGATGCCTTTGACGGCCTCGCGCGCCGCGCGCCCACCGCGGCCGCATGAACAGGTCAACCCGATCAATCAGCGCAATCAGGATGAACAGATCAACCCGATCAATCAGCGCACTCAGGTCTTCAGGCGATAACCCGTCTTGAAGATCCAGCGCACGCCGATCAAGCATGCCAGCAGGAACACGAGCGTCATGCCCACGCTGACCCCGACGCTCACGTCCGACACGCCGTAGAACGCCCACCGGAAACCGCTGACCAGATAGACCACCGGGTTGAACAACGTGGCGGTCTGCCAGAACGGCGGCAGCATCTTGATGGAATAGAAGGTGCCGCCCAGAAAGGTCAGCGGCGTGATGATCATCAGCGGAATGATTTGCAGCTTCTCAAAGCCATCGGCCCACACGCCGATGATGAAGCCGAAAAGACTGAACGTGACGGCGGTCAGCACCAAGAAACCCAGCATCCAGATCGGGTGCGCGATCTCGAACGACACGAACAACCGCGCCGTCGCCAGCATGATCAGCCCCAAAATGATGGACTTGCTGGCGGCCGCGCCCACATAGCCCATGACGATCTCTACGTAGGAAATCGGCGCGGAGTGGATTTCGTAGATGGTGCCCGAGAATCTTGGCATGTAGATGCCGAACGACGCATTGGCGATGCTCTGCGTCAACAGCGACAGCATGATCATGCCCGGCACAATGAACGCGCCGTAGCTCACGCCGTCGATCTCGACCATGTGCGAGCCAATGGCCGAACCAAACACCACGAAGTACAGCGACGTGGAAATGACGGGCGACAACACGCTTTGCATCAGCGTGCGCCAGGCGCGGGCCATTTCAAACAGGTAGATAGCGCGGATGGCGTAGAAGTTCATGATTGACCGTGTACCAGGCTGACAAAAATATCCTCAAGCGAGCTTTCCGATGAATTCAAGTCGGTGAATTCAATCTGGAGCCGGCTAAGGTCGTGCAGCAGCTGGGAAATCTGGCCGCCGCCCTGGTTGTCGTAGGTGTAGACCAGCTTGTAGCCGTCGGCCGACAAGTCCAGCTGATAGGCGTCAAGCGCGGTGGGAATGCCTGGCAGCGGCGCGGTCAGCGTCAGGCTCAGCTGGCGCTTGCCCAGCTTGGCCATCAGCGCGTCTTTTTCTTCGACCAGAATGATCTCGCCTTTGCGGATCACGCCGATACGGTCGGCCATTTCCTGGGCTTCTTCGATGTAGTGCGTCGTCAGGATGATGGTGACGCCGCTCTCGCGCAGGCGCCGCACCATTTCCCACATGCCGCGCCGCAGTTCGACGTCCACGCCTGCCGTGGGTTCGTCCAGGAACAGAATGGCCGGCTCGTGGGACAACGCCTTGGCGATCATCACGCGGCGCTTCATGCCGCCCGACAGCGCCATGATGCGGCTGTCTTTCTTGTCCCACAGCGACAAGTCGCGCAGCACCTTTTCGATATACGCGGGATTGGCCGGTTTGCCGAACAAGCCACGGCTGAACGTCACCGTGTTCCAGACGCTTTCAAAGGCGTCGGTGGAAATCTCTTGCGGCACCAGGCCGATCTTGGACCGCGCGGCGCGAAAGTCCGACACGATGTCGTGGCCATCGGCCAGCACCCGGCCGTCGCTGGGGTTGACGATGCCGCAGATGATGCTGATCAGCGTCGTCTTGCCCGCGCCGTTCGGCCCGAGCAAGGCGAAGATCTCACCGCGTTGAATTTCCAGGTTGACGCTTTTCAGCGCCTGGAATCCCGAGGCATACCGTTTAGATAAACCCTGAACTGAAATGACAGGCTGCACACGCGCCCCCAACTTGATCGATAGTCAGGGATTTTACCCGCCACGACGGGGGCCGCTTGGTCGGCGTGGCGGAACGCTGTGTTCGCGATTCGGGAATTACCGGCCCCAGCGCAGCACCAGCGGGTCCAGCCGGCGGGCGGTTTCCAACAGGCCCTGGCGGACTTCGTCGCGCATGGCGGGGAACGGATGGCGGGGCGCGTCGCACGCGATCACCCCGCCCGCCTGCATCAAGGCCTTGGCCGTCAGGATGCCGCCCTGGCGGTTCTCGTAGTTGATCAGCGGCAGCCAGCGCTCGTACAGGCGGTAGGCCTCGTCGCGCTGGCCCGCCCGGTGCGCCTGGATGATGGGGCGGATGCCGTCGGCAAAGCCGCCCCCCGTCATCGAGCCCGTGGCGCCTGCATCCAGGTCCGGCAGCAGGGTAATGGCCTCTTCGCCGTCCCACGGCCCTTCCACCGCCGCGCCGCCCAGCGCAATCAGGTCACGCAGCTTGGACGCCGCGCCCGCCGTCTCAATCTTGAAATACGACACCTGTTCGATCTCACGCGCCATTTTCGCCAGCAGCGCGGCCGACAGCGGCGTGCCCGCCACCGGCGCGTCCTGGATCATGATGGGAATATCGACCGCGTCCGACACCTGCTGAAAGAAGGCTTCGACCTGCGCTTCCGGCACGCGGATGGTGGCGCCGTGATACGGCGGCATGATCATCAGCATGGCCGCGCCCTGGTCCTGCGCGCGCCGGCTGCGCGCGGCGCACACGCGGGTGCTGAAATGCGTGGTCGTCACAATCACCGGCACGCGGCCCGCCACGTGTTCCAGAATGGCGCGCGTCAGCACTTCACGTTCGTCGTCCGACAGCACGAACTGCTCGGAGAAGTTGGCCAGAATGCACAGCCCGTCCACGCCCGAGTCAATCATGAAGTCCACCGCGCGTTTCTGGCTGGGCAGATCCAGCTCGCCTGACTCGGTGAACGGCGTGGGCACCACCGGGAAAATGCCCCGGTAGCGCGGCGTGGGGGTGGTCGTCGGGGTCGAGGTCGTGGTCGAGGTCATCGGCGTCGTCATGGCGGGCCTATTCGATGATGTTGAAATCGTTCAGGTACTCGGTCTTCAAGGTCAGGCCCAGGCCCGGCTTGTTGTCGTCCAGGTCGATAAAGCCTTCCTTGGCGACGGGCTCACCGTCGAAGATGTAGTAGAACAGCTCGTTGCCCACTTCCACGTCAAACATCGGGAAGTACTCGCTCATGGGCGAGGCCAGCGTGCTCATCGTCAGATGGTAGTTGTGCATCTGCCCCGCGTGCGGAATGACCGGCACGCTATAGGCCTCGCACAGCGCGTTGATCTTGTGCGCCGCCGTGATGCCGCCCACGCGGTTGGTGTCGTACTGCACGACGGACACGGCCTTGCGGTCCAGCAGCTGTTTGAACCCATACAAAGAAAACTCGTGCTCGCCGCCCGAAATTGGAATCGACGTCAGCTGATTCAATTCGGCATAGCCGTCGATATCGTCAGCGATGACGGGTTCTTCAAGCCAGCGCGGTTCGAATTTTTCCAGTTTGGGCAGAATGCGCTTGGCGTATTCCAGGTTCCAGCCCATATAGCATTCCAGCATCAGATCAGTGTCGTAGCCGATGACTTCGCGCACCGCCTCCACTGACTTCAAGTTTTCGGACACGCCCTTTTGCAAATGCGCCGGCCCGTAGCCAAAGCGCATCTTGAACGCGGTGAAGCCCTGGTCCAGATACGTCTGCGCCTCGTCCTGCATGGCCTTTAAGTCCGTGCGGTAGAGCTTGGAGTAATAGACCGGAATCTTTTCCTTCGTGCGCCCGCCCAGCAGCTTGAAGACGGGCTTGTTCACGGACTTGCCCAAGATGTCCCAGATGGCCAGGTCCACGCCCGAAATCGCCGCCATCGTCACGCCCTTGCGGCCCCAGGCGTGGGTGGCGCGGTACATGCGCTGCCAAAGGTATTCGTAGTCCCAGGGGTCTTGGCCCACCACCAGCGGCGCCAGGTATTGGTCGATGATGGCCTTGGCCACGCGCGGGGCCAGCGCCACATTGCCCAGGCCCACGATGCCGTCGTCTGTTTCCACTTCCACCACCGTCCAGCCGTGAAAGCGGAAGGTGCTCATGGTTTCCTGCTTGGAATACAGCAGGTCCATGGCGTTGGAGCAAAAATTGCCTTGCGGCGGCACGGTCTTGCCGGTCCATTCGAAGACGCGGGCGCGGACGGATTTGATCTTCATGGGGAATCCAACCTTATTGGGAAAGGGAACGATGCGACCGGCCCATGCGGCAGGCGATCAGAAAGGCTTGCCACGTGGCGTCCACATTCGCGCGGCCCTGGCCCGCGATGTCGTACGCCGTGCCGTGCGCGGGCGTGGTGATGGGTATGGGCAGGCCGCCCTGCACGGTCACACCGCGCGAAAAGCCCAGCAGCTTGATGGCGATCTGCCCCTGGTCGTGATACATGGTGACAATCGCCTGGAACTCGCCGGCCTGCGCCTTCAGAAAAATCGTGTCGGCCGGGAACGGGCCTTGAACCGCCAAGCCTTCAGCATTCAGCTCGCGCACGGCGGGCGCGATGATGTCGACCTCTTCGCGGCCGCACGTGCCGCCGTCGCCGCCATGCGGGTTGAACGCCGCCACCGCCACGCGGGGCGCGTCGATGCCGTTGGCTTGCAATGACCGGTAGATCAGCCTTGTGGCCGCCTTGATGCCGTCGATGCTGAGCGCGGCCGCCGCGTCCTTCAGCGGAATGTGCGACGACACGCGAGACGTCCACAGATCGCCCAAGGTATTGAATTCACAGAAATAGCCGGTGACGCCCAGGTACTGCGCAAAGTGGTGCAGCTCGTCGTCGTGCTTCAAGCCGCCCTGCTTCATGGCGTACTTGTTCAGCGGCGCGAAACAAATCGCGTCGACATGGCCGTCGCGCGCGGCGTCCATGCAGGCGTTCAGCACGCGCAGCACTGAGGCGCCGCCGGGCGCCTGCGCCTGGCCCACGGTGACCTGATCGGGCCGCACCGTGTCCATCGACAGCCAGGCGGGCAGATGGGTATCTGCGCGGTGGCGCACGGCGTCCAGGCTATCCACCGCTTGGGTCGCGACGGTCACGCCCGCCACGCGCTGGCCTGCTTTCCACAGCCACGCATCGCCCACCAGCACGATGTTGGCGTGCTCGCAGGCGTCGGGGCGCGCCAGCAGGCGGGCGATCAGTTCGGCGCCGATGCCGGCGGGGTCACCCAGGGTCAGGGCAATTACGGGGAGTTGCTGCGGCGTCATGCTGGTGTCATTCCACGGAAATGTTGTTCTTCTTGATGATGCCGGCGTAGCGCTGGTTCTCGCTCTTGTGGAACTGCGCAAACTGTTCCTGGCTCATCGGGCTAATGTCGGCGCCAATCGCCAGCAAGCGCGTCTGCGTTTCGGGCAGCGCCAGGATCTGGTTGACGTCGTCATGAATGCGTTTCTGGATGTCGGCAGGCGTGGCGCTGGGCATATAGATGCCGTACCAGGCGCTCATTTCCACGCCGGGCACGCCGGCTTCGGCCATCGTCGGCACGTCGGGCAACTGCGCATTGCGGCGTGCGCTCAGCACGGCCAGCGCGCGCACCTTGCCGCTCTTGATATGGGGGATGACCGACGACGCGGTTTCGAAGGCGATCTGCACCTGCCCGCCCATCAGGTCGACCATGGCGGGGCCGCTGCCGCGATACGGGATGTGCGTCATCTGCACGCCGGTGGCGTCCTTGAACAGTTCGGCCGCGATGTGCTGCGTGCTGCCCGAGCCGCTGCTGGCGAAGTTGTATTCGCCCGGCTTGCTCTTTAACAGCGCGATCAATTCCTGCACGGTCTTGGCGGGCACCTGGTTGTTCACGACCAGGATGTTGGGCACCGCGCCCACGAACACCACGGGGGTCAGGTCGCGGTCGTTGTCGTAGCCCAGCTTCAGCAGATGCGGCGCGATGGCGTGCGCGGTAGACACGCCCATCACCATCGTGTGGTTGTCGGCAGACTTCGCGGCCAGATCAGCCGCCAGCGTGTTCGACGCGCCGGGCTTGTTCTCGACGACCACGGTCTGTTTCAGCATCGGCCCCAGCCGGTCGGCCACGGCGCGCGCCATGGCATCCGTGCCGCCGCCAGGCGCCGAGCCCACCAACAGACGCAAAGGTTTCGTGGGCCAGCCGGCAGCTGGGGTTTGGGCGACGGCTGGGGCCGACGCCATTGCCGACAGGCACAGGGCGCCCGCCGCCATCGCGGCCAATACGCGGATCTTCATGGTTGTCTCCTTGGGGTTTTCTTTGCCACTGACGGGCATTTCTTATGGGTTCATCTTAGGGATTCGATTCGTTTCCGTAAAATGAAACTTTTGCACCAACCGTTCACTACAGGCGATCAATCATGGAACGCACCCTGAACGTCCCCGCGCTGTTGTCACGCTTGCGCATGCGGCAGATCGTGCTGCTGCTGGCCATTGACGAACGCGGCACGCTGCGCGCGGCCGCCACCCAGCTGAACATGACCCAATCGGCCGCCAGCAAAATGCTGCACGAGCTTGAGCTGGCGCTGGGCCAGCCGCTGTTTGAACGCGTGGGCCGCGGGCTGGCGCTGACGCCGGCCGGCGATTGCGTCATGGGCTATTTCCGCGGCATGCGCGGCACGGTGTCATCGCTGGCGCGAGAACTGGACGAGCTGCGGCTGGGCAGCGCAGGCAAGCTGTTCATTGGCAGCATCATGGCGGCGTCGCCCGGCCATCTGACCGACGCGCTTTTGCGGTTAAAGCAAACCTATCCGCTGCTGGCCGTGGAAATTTCCACCGGCACCAGCGATCTGCTGATCGCGCAACTGAACGAGGGCAAGCTGGATGTGGTGATTGGGCGCATGCTGACCGCGTCCGACCGCAACTACGTGTTCCGCCCGATCGGCGACGAAGCGCTGTCCGTGATCGCGGCGGTGGATCACCCGCTGGCTGGCCAGAAGCGCGTGAGCTTCGAAGCCATGCAGGACTATTCCTGGATTCTGCAACCGCAGGGGAGCCCCATGCGGGACGTGATCGAACAGGAGTTCCGGTCGCACAGCATTGCCCTGCCGCCGGGGCTGATTGAATCCGCGTCCATCCTCACGACGACCAACCTGGCGATGAAGTCACAGATGCTGGGCGTGATTCCGGAATCCGTCGCCAGCCGCTATGCGCGCCACGGCCTGCTGGCCATCCTGCCGTATCAGATCCAGCAGTCACTGACCGCGTTTGGCAGCATCGTTTCGCGCGACCGCCCACTTACCGCAGCCGGACAGCATTTTGTCGACTTGCTGCATGAAGATAAGCGATGATAAATGCGCGTTCGGCGCATTTTTGCCTGCCTGGCGCAGTACAATCGCCGATTGCGCTTTTTGCGTTGTTACCTTGAGGTCTATCCGTGAGTGCTCTGCCCGCCTGTCCGAAGTGCCAATCTGAATTCACCTACGAAGATGGCAGCACGTATGTCTGCCCGGAATGCGCGCATGAATGGTCGGCCCAAGACGCCGCGCCCGCCGACGACGATGCCCGCGTCTACCGCGACTCGGCCGGCAACGTGCTGCAAGACGGCGACACCGTCACCGTCATCAAAGACTTGAAGCTCAAGGGCTCGGGCGGCGTGGTGAAGATGGGCACGAAGGTCAAAAGCATCCGCCTGGTGGATAGCGACCACGACATCGACTGCAAGATCGACGGCTTCGGACAAATGAGCCTGAAGTCGGAATTCGTCAAAAAGGTCTGACGCGGCGCCGCCCGCTTTGCCGGTGCTGCCCCGCTCGCCTTGCGCCACGCGTGCAAGTTGCGCAACTTGCCCGGCATGAAAACCGGGCAAGCGCGCGCCACACCGCAATCACACGTCTTCGTCTTCTTCCTGCTTGGGCATCAAGTACGCCGTCAGCGTGCTGGACAGCCCCGCCATCACCCACAGCACGAAAAACGACACGGTGTAAAAGCCCACGCGCCCCGTGGGCACATGCCCGAAAATCGCCACATCCAAGGGGTCGATCAGCGCGAAGATCAACGCGCTGCCCATCGCGGCCGCCAGGAACGACGGCCACAAAATCCACATCAATGAACGCAGGCCCATCTGTGCTCTCCCTGCTTTACGGGTTGGCTTGCGCGGCGCGCGCGCCCTCGCTCGCCTTGGGTGCGGCCTGCTCGATCACCAGGCCGCGCTTGACCACGCCTTCCTGAATTGGCTCGTGGGTGAAGTTGCTGTACGCGAAGTAGATCGTGATGAAGCAGCCAATCATGGCGGCGGCAGGGCCCGCCATCAGAATCCAGGGCCAGGGCTCCTGGTACCAGGGCTTGGGCGACGGTGCGGTTTGGGCGAGGGTCATGGGAGTGTCCTTCAGGCTTAATCAGGGACGTAAAAACTGGCGGCTTCATCGGTCTCGATGGACCGGTTTTCGCCATCGTGGCCGCGCGCGCGCAGCGTGATGGAATGCGCACCGGGCTCAGCGCCTGCCGGCGCGCGAATCACCATCGGCACAAGCTTGTTGGAGGCGGCTTCCACTTCGACGGTGTCCGAGCCTTGGCGGCCAGCCATCACCGCCAGCCCAGGCATGCCGTCGGCCGACAGGCGCAGCCGCATCGGAGTGTCTGACGTGTTGATGATCTGCAAGCGGTAGACGTTTTCGATCTGCCCGCCCGCCACTTCACGGCCCAGCGCACCACGGTCACGAATGACGTCAACGCGCAGCGGGTTGCGCATCGCCAGCGACGCCACGAACGCCACGGCCAGAATCAGGATCAGCGTGCCGTAGATCAGCACGCGCGGACGCAGCAGATGCGAGCGCGCGCTTTGCGTGCTCAAGCCGTCGAGCATGGCGCGGTCTGACGTGTAGCGGATCAGGCCGGGCTCGTACTGCATCTTGTCCATGACCTGTTCGCAAGCGTCGATACAGGCGCCGCAGCCGATGCACATGTATTGCAGGCCTTCGCGGATATCAATGCCGGTGGGGCAGACTTGCACGCACAGGCTGCAATCCACGCAATCGCCCATGCCGGCGGCCTTGTGGTCCACCTTGCGCGAACGGCCGCCGCGGGGATCACCCCGCCGCTTGTCGTAGGTGACGACGAAGGTGTCCGGGTCCACCATCACGCTTTGGAATCGCGCGTACGGGCACATGTACTTGCACACGGATTCGCGCATGAAGCCCGCGTTGCCCCACGTGGCAAAACCATAGAACAACATCCAGAACCATTGCCACGGCCCCAGTTGCAGCGTGAAGAGTTCATGGCCCAGTTCACGGATGGGCGCGAAATAGCCGATGAAGGTCGAACCCGTCCACCATGCCAGCGCAATCCACAGCACATGCTTGGTGACTTTCAGGCGCGCCTTGCGCAGCGTCCACGGCGCTTCGTCCAGGCGGATGCGCGCAATGCGGTCGCCTTCAACCTTGCGCTCGATCCACATGAAGATTTCGGTGTAGACCGTTTGCGGACAGGCGTAGCCGCAGAACAAGCGCCCCGCCACTGCGGTGAACAGGAACAGCGCCAGCGCGGATATCACCAGCAGCACCGCCAGGTACACCACGTCTTGCGGCCACAACACCAGGCCAAACAAATAGAATTTACGCGCGCCCAGGTCGAACAGCACGGCCTGCCGGCCGTTCCATTGCAGCCACGGAAGGCCGTAGAAAATCAGCTGGGTGATAAACACGAACGCGATGCGCCAGCGGGCGAAATTGCCACTGACGGATCGCGGATAGATCTTGCTGCGCACCCCGGCCAGTGTCTGCTCCAGGGTTTCGGCCCCGGGGCGTGGCGGACGCGTATGCGGGCGCCAGGGCGGCGGGTCGCCGCCAGGCGGCGTGCCGACGCTTGCGGTTGACCCATCTTCCATATGCTGCTCCGTCCTGTAAGTCCGATGATGTGGGAGGCGCGCAAGGCGTCCTCCCACTTAAGTCCTGCTGACTGCGCGTTACTTGGCCACTGCCGCCGTGCTGGCCGCGGCCGTATCCACCACCGCCGCTTGCGCGCCGCCTTCCGGTTTGTTCGACAAGCCCCAGACCCAGGCCGTCAGCACCTTGATCTGCTCAGGATTCAGCACATGTTCCTGCGCCGGCATGCGGTTGTCGCGGCCATCCAGAATGGTCTTGACGATCGATGCTTCGGAACTGCCATACAGCCAGACGTCATCGGTCAGGTTGGGCGCGCCCACCAGCTGGTTGCCCTTGCCATCCACACCGTGACAGGCCACGCAGAAGTTGCCGAATTCGCGCTTGCCGCGGAACACGCGCACCGGGTCCGACGTCAGCCCGGACAACGACCGCACGTACTGCGCGATGTCGCCGGCCATCTTGGCGTCGATGGCGGCCTTCCAGGGCGGCATCACGCCATGGCGGCCCTTCTTGATGGTCTCCATGATGATTTCCGGCGTGCCGCCGTGCAGCCAGTCGCCATCCGTCAGGTTCGGAAAGCTGGGGCCGCCCTTGGCGTCAGAGCCGTGGCATTGCGCGCAGTTGTTCAGGAACAGGCGTTGGCCGATTTCACGGGCGCCCGGGTCCTGCGCAATCTGCGGCACCGTCATGGTTTCAAAGCGCGCGTAGATCGGGCGCACGGCCTCGGCCATCTTGGCCTGATGCTGCGCCACTTCTTCGGTGCTGCTGTAGCCCAGCTGGCCCTTGTACGAACCCAGGCCCGGCATGAAGAACAGGTAGCCCAGCGCGAACAAGCACGCCAGCAAGTACATCCATGTCCACCAGGTGGGGACCGGGTTGTTGAGCTCGGTCAGGTCGCCGTCCCAGACGTGGCCGGTGTCTTCGACCTGGCCGCTGGCGGGCTTGGCGCCCAGCCAGCGGCGCTGCGTGTACAGCAGCCACAGGCACCAGACCACGCCGCCCACGGCGACGACCGAGATGAAATATCCCCAGAAGCCATTAACGAAATCGCTCATGACCGATTCGCTCCATCTTGTTGTGCCTGGCCGAACTCATCGGGCAGGGCGAACGGCAGCATGGCCGATTCGCGGTTGGCGCTCTGGCGCCCGCGTGAGCAGGCCCACCAGACAATGCCGAAAAAGGTCGCCATCGAAATGGCGGTAACGATTGCGCTCAAGTAACCCAGCATGATCAGCCTCCCGTGGCCGCTTGCGCGGCAGGTTGCAAGGCGGACTGCGCGGTCGGCGCCGTCGCGGCCGGTGCGGTGGTGTCAGCGGCCTGCTTGGCTTCTGCAGCCTGCTTGGCCTTGCGGACACCGACGCCCAAGCTTTGCAGGTACTCGACCAGCGCGTCCTCTTCCGTCTTGCCTTCAATGGCCTTGGGCGCGTCGGCGATCTGCTGATCCGTGTACGGCACGCCCAGCATTCGCAGCGCACGCATGCGCTCGGCCACGTTCTCGCCGGTGATCACCGTCTTTTGCAGCCACGGATAGGCAGGCATGTTCGACTCGGGCACCAGCTTGCGCGGATCGCGCAAGTGGATGCGGTGCCAGTCGTCGGAGTAACGCTCGCCCACGCGCGCCAGATCGGGGCCGGTACGCTTCGAACCCCACAGGAACGGATGATCGAAGACCGATTCCGCCGCCGTCGAGTACGGCCCGTAGCGCTGCACTTCCGCAGCCAGCACGCGCACCTGCTGCGAGTGGCAGCCGACGCAGCCTTCGCGGATGTACACGTCGCGGCCCATCAGCCGCAGCGGGCTGTAGGGTTCAACGCCCGCGACCGGCTGGGTCGTGCTGTGCTGGAAGAACAGCGGAACGATCTGGACCAGGCCCGCAAAGGACACCACCAGGATGCTCGCGATGATCATCCAGCCAATGTTCTTCTCAAGCGTCTGGTGAGAAAAGAAGCCAGTTTTCTTGTTGGCCATGATGTCCTCTCGTCAAACAGTGGCCGGCACGGCGGGCGCGTCAACGACGGCGACCGGCGGGCGAGCGGCATGGGGATCGTCCAGCGGAATGGCGGGGTTGACCGGCTGCGCACCGCGCACCGTCTTCCACACGTTCCAGGCCATGACGAACACCCCCGACAGGAACAACGTGCCACCAAGCAAGCGGATCAGGTAGTACGGAACGCGCGTCTTCAGTTCTTCGACGAAGCTGTAGACCAGGGTGCCGTCGGGTGCGGTGTCGCGCCACATCAGGCCCTGCTGCACGCCGGCGATCCACATGGCGGCGATGTACAGCACCACGCCGATGGTCGCAATCCAGAAGTGCAGTTCGATGGCGCGCACGCTGTACATCTTCTCGCGGCCATACAGGCGCGGAATCAGGTAGTAGAGCGATCCAAACGAGATCATCGCGACCCAGCCCAGCGCGCCGGAGTGCACGTGGCCGATGGTCCAGTCCGTGTAGTGCGACAGCGCGTTGACGGTGCGGATCGACATCATCGACCCTTCGAACGTGGACATGCCGTAGAACGACAGCGCCGTCACCATGAACTTCAGGATCGGGTCGGTGCGCAGCTTGTACCAGGCGCCTTGCAGCGTCATGATGCCGTTGATCATCCCGCCCCACGACGGCGCCAGCAGAATCAGCGAAAACGTCATGCCCAGCGATTGCGTCCAGTCAGGCAGCGACGTATACAGCAGATGGTGCGGACCCGCCCACATGTACGTGAAGGCCAGCGCCCAGAAGTGGACGATGGACAGGCGGTACGAATAGATCGGGCGGCCAGCCTGCTTGGGCACGAAGTAATACATCATGCCCAGGAAGCTCGTCGTCAGGAAAAAGCCCACCGCGTTGTGGCCATACCACCACTGCACCATTGCGTCCTGCACGCCGGCGTAGGCCGAGTACGACTTCCACATCGACACCGGCATTTCGATGTTGTTGAAGATGTGGAGAATGGCGATGGTGAGGATGTACGAGCCGAAGAACCAGTTGGCTACGTAGATGTGTTTGGACCGGCGCTTGATGATCGTGCCGAAGAACACGATGGCGTAGGCCACCCAGACCAGTGTGATCAGGATGTCGATGGGCCATTCGAGTTCGGCGTATTCCTTGCTGCTGGTGAACCCCATCGGCAAGGTGATCGCGGCGGCGACGATGACGACCTGCCAGCCCCAGAACGTGAAGGCGGCAAGCTTGTCCGAGAACAGCCGCGCCTGACAGGTGCGTTGCACGACGTAGTACGACGTCGTGAACAGCGCGCTGCCGCCGAACGCGAAGATCACCGCGTTGGTGTGCAGCGGGCGCAGGCGGCCGTAGCTGAGCCATGCGGTGTCGAAATTCAACTGAGGCCAAATCAGCTGCGCGGCGATAAAAACGCCCACAGCCATGCCGACAATGCCCCACACCACCGTCATGAGCGCGAACTGCCTCACGATCTTGTAGTTGAAGGTATCGGCCTTGCTTGCGATTGCGGCGCAATCGTTCATCACCCTTCCCCTAAAGTAACAAATAGCTCCAGGCTTGAATGATGGGACACGTCACAGGAGTCGGCGTTGATATGGATCAAGCGCCAGAGGGCGCACGCGGGAACGCAGCGCGGGCACAACGAACCAAGGCCGCTTTCAAGAAAATTCCGTTGTTGCTCGGGCATGCCGCGCCAGTCCGCGCGCAGCGAACAGGCCGAACGCAATCGTGCTTAGCCGCGGCTGGCGGGGCCGCTGTCGTCGTCGCGCAAGATGGCGGTGCCGGCGCTGTCGGTGTCGTCGTACTGGCCATTGAAAACGGCCCACCAGAGCGACACGCCTATCACCAGCACAAACAGCAGCGACAAGGGCAAGAGCAGGTAGAGGATGGTCATGGCGCGGCGTCCAGCGCAGCGGGCGAAGCGGGCGAAGCGATCGCGCCCGACCAGTCGCGGCGGCACAAGCGCCACGAGTTATAGGCCACGGCCAATGACGACACCAGCATCGTAATGGCGGCCAGCCACGGCTGCACCCAGCCCATCAGCGCAAGCGGCGTCATGAGCAGGTGCCAGATCAGCGAGCCATACAGGTTCTGCCGCGCCTTGTGGCGCGCCTGTTGCAAGAGTTCGTCCAGCGCCGAATCGGGCATCGAGGKATGCGCGGCCAGCGCGGAGTGCGCGGACGCCATCGCGGTGGGCACCGCCATCGACATTGCGCAAGGGCAGCTCATGACCAGCAGCGCAACCATCACCGGAATGCTGTGCGCCGGGTCGATGTATGCCCAGCCGGCAGCGGCCGCCAAGGCCAGCGCCACCTGGATCATGACGAAGCGTGAAGCCAGCCGATCAGCGCGTGCGCCAAGGTCCAGCCGCTGCGCCTCGACGCGTTGATGGCGCTGCCCGCCCGCCGCACCGCCAAACGATTGGCGGGCGCACAGTTCCAGGTAGCGGGCGGTCAACAGAAAGGCCACGAACATCGTGACGGAATCAAAATAGACTTCGCCGCGCCCCGTCCAGGTGGCATGAACGCTGGGGATGAACGCGGCGACGATGCCCAGCGCCACCGGCACGTCCATGCCGGCGCGCCCGTGGCGCAGGTTGTCTCCAGCATGACGCCAGATCGGCCACGCTGAATACAGCACCACGGGGATGGTCAGCGCAAAGCTGGCCCAGTTCATCAGCACGATGGCCCAGTCCAGCGTTTCCAACGCATCGGCGGGCATGCTGTCGTGGCGCAGGTAGCCGGGCCACGCGAACATCATCACCTGCATCATCGCCAGCCAGGCCAGCGACAAGCGCACCAGGGCATGGCGGCGCTGCTGGCGGTCGGTATCTGACAGGCAGGCCGGGACGGCGAAGATCGATTTTGCTCGCATGCGCCGATGGTAACGAGCGCCCCCGCCCCCCGCCTTGATCTGGATCAAGCCGCTTTTTATGGCTTGCCTATGAACCGGATCAGGGGCGTTGCTGACGCAGCACGGCCACGACGGCGCGGATCAGCGTGGCCAGTTCGTCGTCTGTGATCGTCAGCGCGGGCGTCAGGTACACGACGTTGCCGAAGGGGCGCACCCAGACCCCGGCTTCGACCAGCCGCCGCTTCAAGGCTTCGCGGTCGGTGATGCCATCCAGCTCCACCACGCCAATCGCGCCCAGCACGCGCACATCGCGCACCCAGGGCAAGTCGCGGCACGGTTCCAGGCCGGCCGCCAATGCCTGGGACAGCGCCTGCGCCTGCGCCAGCCGGGGTTCGGATTCGAACAGATCCAGCGACGCATTGGCCGCCGCGCAGGCCAGCGCATTGCCCATGAACGTGGGGCCGTGCATCAGCGCGTGCGCCGGGTTGTCGGACCAGAAGGCGTCGAACACCCGGTTGCTGGCCACCGTGGCAGCCAGCGGCAGCGTGCCGCCCGTCAGCGCTTTGGACAAGGTGATGATGTCGGGCTTGATGCCGGCCTGCTCAAACGCGAACATCGAGCCCGTGCGCCCGAAGCCGGTGAAGATTTCGTCAAAGATCAGCAGCAGGCCGTGGCGGTCGGCCAGGCGGCGCAAGCGGCGCAGCACTTCCGGGTCATGCAGCAGCATGCCGCCCGCGCCCTGCACCAGCGGTTCGACGAGGATGCCCGCCAGTTGCGGCCCGCGCGTTTCCAGGAACTGGTCCAGCGCCGCCAGGGCGGCGTCATCGCGCGGCAGGTCCACGATGTCGTGCTCGGCCAGCATGCCGCGGTACAGGCTGTGCATGCCATCGTCGGGATCGCACACAGCCATGGTGCCGAACGTGTCACCGTGATAGCCGCCCCGAAACGCCAGAAAGCGGCTGCGGCCGCGCTCGCCCTGGTTCAACCAGAACTGCACCGCCATCTTCATGGCGACTTCCACCGCCACCGACCCCGAGTCGGTATAGAAGACGCGGTCCAGCCCCGGCCCCAGCAACCCGGCCAACCGGCGCGCCAGCGTCAGCGCGGGCTCGTGAGTCAGGCCGCCGAACATCACATGCGGCATGGCGTCCAACTGCGCGCGCACGGCCTGGGCAATGTGCGGGTGGTTGTAACCGTGACAGGCCGTCCACCAGGACGCCACGCCATCGATCAGGCTGCGCCCGTCGGCCAGTTCCAGCCGGCTGCCATGGCTGCGCACGACGGGCAGCGGTGGCGTCACCGTTTTCATTTGGGCATAGGGGAGCCAGATGTGGGGCTGGCCCTGGGCCACCCAGTCGGGCGTGTGCATGTTTGAGCTCCGAAAAAGCAGGCGCCGCCGCAGGCATTCCCGGCGCCGTGGACGCCGGAAAGCGCCGGGCGCGCCTCCACTACAATGGCCCGCATTCTACGGCTTGGCGCGGGCATTGCCCTGGCCCGGCCGCTGCCGGAACGATTGATGTCTAAGCTGGATTCCCTGTTTTTCTCTGAGTTGGCCGCCGCCGACACCCGCCGCGTACGCCGCCGCCTGCGCACCGCCACGGCTGCGCCGCCCGGGCGCATCGTGCTCAATGGCGCCCCCGTGCTGAACTTTTCCAGCAACGATTATCTGGGGCTGTCCAAGCACCCGCTGCTGATCGAGCGTGCGCGCGAATGGGCGGCCCGCCATGGTGCGGGCGCGCAAGCGTCGCGGCTCGTGTGCGGCAACCTGGATTTGCACGAACAGGTGGAAGCCAAGCTGGCCCGCCTGAAAGGCACCGAGGCCGCGCTGCTGCTGGCTTCGGGCTGGCAGGCCAACGCCGCAGTGCTGCCCGCCCTGCTGCGCGCCGCCGCAAGCCAGGGCGACATCGAGCTCTATGCCGACAAGCTCAACCACGCCAGCCTGCATCAAGGGTGCCAGGCGGCCGGGGTCAAGCAGATCCGGTTCCGGCACAACGACCTGGACCATCTGGAAAGCCTGCTCGCCGCCAAGGTGAAAGCGGGCGCGGGCACCGGCGTGGGCACCGGCGTGGGCACCGGCGTGGGCACCGGCGTGGGCACCGGCGCGGGCACCGGCGCGGGTACCGGCGCGGGCAGGGGCAAGCCCGTGTCGCGCTTCATCGTCACCGAAAGCGTGTTCAGCATGGACGGCGACCGCACCGACGTCGCCCGCCTGGCGGACCTGGCCGACCGCTACCAAGCCTTTGTCTACCTGGACGAAGCGCACGCGACCGGCGTGCTGGGACCCGGCGGCATGGGGCTGGCAGGGCTGGCCCCCGGGCGCATCGATCTGGCGATGGGCACGTTCAGCAAGGCGCTGGGCGGGTTCGGCGCGTATGTGGCCGGGTCGCGCGCGCTGTGCGACTACCTGATCAACACGTGCTCCGGCTTCATCTACACCACGGCATTGCCGCCCGCCGTGCTGGGCGCGATGGACGCCGCGCTCGACCTTGTGCCGACCCTGGACGCCGAACGCGCCCGGCTGGGTGCGAACGGTGACCGGCTGCGCGCCGCGCTGCAAGACATGGGTTTGGACACCGGCGATTCCTCCACGCAGATCGTGCCGGCCATCGTGGGCGACGAAGCGCGCGCGCTGGACATGGCGGCCAGCCTGGAACGCCGTGGCCTGCTGGCCGTGGCCATCCGCCCGCCCACCGTGCCGGCCGGCACCAGCCGCTTGCGCCTGACGCTCAGCGCGGCGCATCGCGACGCCGATGTCGCGCAGTTGATCGACGGCATCAAGGCGGTGCTGTCATGAGTACCCTGCGCCCCACCCTGCTCTTCGTTCACGGCTGGGCGTTCGACGCGTCCGTCTGGACGCCGCTGCGCGCCGCGCTTGCCGACTGGCCGCATGCTGTGGCCGACGCCGGTTACTTCGGCGCTACGCCCGCAGTGATTGATCCCGTGACTGGCCCCGTCATCGCCATTGGCCATTCGCTGGGCGTGATGCGCCTGTTGCGAAGCCTGCCGTCCAATTGCGTAGGCGTGGTGTCGATCAACGGCTTCCCGCGCTTTAGCGCCGCGCCAGACTTTGAGGCCGGCGTGCCGCGCCGCATGCTCGACCGCATGATGAAACGCTTGTCGGCCGACCCAGCCGCCGTCGTGCAAGACTTTCGCGAACGTTGCGCAGAGGCATCCGTATTAGGTGAACCGCGCCTGGAACCGCTCGCCCGCGACCTGGAAGCCTTGCGTGACGAAGACCAGCGCGACGCCTTGGCGGCGCTGCCCGTTCCGCTGCTGATCCTGGCCGGGGAAGACGACCCCATCGTTCCCGCCGCCATGACGCAAGCCGCGTTCGGCGGCCGCGTGGGTGACGAACGGCACGATCTGGAACACGGCGGCCATTTGCTGCCGGTGTCGGACGCCCCCTGGTGCGCGCGCCATATCGCCGGCTTCATCGCCCGCGTGGCGCCAGCGGCTTGATGCAAGTCACCCAACGCAATGCAGGGGTCGGCGCCCGCTTCGGCGCCGCCGCCCACCGCTATGAAGCGCATGCGCCCATCCAGCGCATCACCGCCGAACGGCTGGCCAGCGATATCGCCCGCTTGAACTTGCCCGCGCGCCCTCGCATCCTGGAAATCGGTTGCGGCACCGGGTTGCTGACCCAGGCCCTGGCGCGCCAGTTGGGTGCGGCAGACTGGACCATCACCGACATCTCGCCCGCCATGCTCGCCACCGCCCGAAGCGGCCCGGCGTTACCTGGCACCGCGCGCTACCGGGTGCTGGATGGCGAAAACCCCCAGGCGCTGGATGGCGAGTACGACCTGATCTGCTCCAGCCTGGCCGTGCAATGGTTCACGGACCTGAACGCGGGCCTTGGCCGACTCGCCGCGCGGCTGGCGCCCGGCGGCTATCTGGCCGTGGCCACGTTGGCGGCAGGCACGTTCGCCGAATGGCAGGACGCGCATCTGGCGGCGGGTTTCGTTGCCGGCACGCCACCCTACCCGCCGTGCCAGCTCATCCGTCCCGCCATGAGCAATCTGGCCGGTGGCGTGCGCAGCGAACGGCTGATACAAAATCATCCTGATGGCCTCGCTTTTCTGAAGGGCTTGAAAGGCATAGGCGCCACCACGCCCGCGCCCGGACGCCCGCCGCTCTCTGCGGCGGCGCTGCGCCGGGTGTTGGCGGCGTTTGACGAACAAGGAGCCACGGTGACGTATCACCTGGCCTACGGTATGTGGAAAAAATCGACGCATCGCCCCGCCGGGGTTTTCGTGACCGGCACTGACACCGGCATCGGCAAGACGCTGGTGTCCGCCATCCTGGCGCGCGCCTGGAACGCCGACTACTGGAAGCCGGTGCAGACTGGCGTCTCCGAAGACCCGGGCGACACCGACACCGTCGCCCAACTGGCGCAACTCCCGCCCGAACGCCTGCACCTGCCCGCCTACGTGCTGCAAGCGCCGCTATCCCCGTGGGCCGCGGCCACGCTGGAAGACACCGTCGTCGACGCCACCTCCATCGTGCCCCCCGCCACCACCGCCCCGCTGATCGTGGAAGGCGCGGGCGGCCTGTACGTGCCGATCGACGACACGCACATGATGATCGACCTGATCGCCCGCCTGGACATGCCCGTGGTGCTGGCCGCGCGCAGCGGGCTGGGCACCATCAATCACACATTGCTCAGCGTGGAAGCGCTGAAACGCCGCGGCATCCCAATTCTGGGCGTGGTAATGAGCGGCCCGCTGTCCGCCGGCAACAAGGAAGCCATCGAACGCTTTGGCGACGTCCGCGTACTGGCCGAGATCCCGCCCCTGGCGCACGTCGACGCGGCAGCCGTCGCAAAACTGGCGCAAAGCATCCCGCCACTGGACGAATGCCTGGCCGCGATAGGCGGCGCGCCGGCGGTGGCGGATTAAGGGGGACTACATCACCCCAGCGCCCCCCCTACCCGTAACGCCTCCGCCCTTTCCGGGGATATCCCTGCTTCCGCCAGCACGGCCCCGCTGTGTTCTCCGAACGCGGGCGCGGCGCTTGGGGTGCCGGGCGCGGTGCGGCCGAACTTGATGGCTTGGGCGAAGCCCTGGTAGCTGCCGACGACCGGGTGGGTGAAGGTCGAGATCATGTTTTCGGCTTGCACCTGCGGGAAGTCGAACATGTCTTCGACACCACGCGCGGCGGCGCAGGGGACGGCTTCGCCGAACCACGCTTCCCATTCCAGCGCGCTGCGGGCGCGCAACGCCTCGTGCAGGCGCGGCACGATTTCGTCGCGGTGTTCGGCGCGCTTGCGCACCGAGTCGTAGCGCGCGTTTGCGGCCAGGTCGGACAAGCCGGTTTTCTCGCACAGGGCTTGCCAGAAATGCGGCGTGTTCGCAGAAATGTACAGATAGCCCTCGCCCGTTGGATGAATGCCGGTGATGCCACCTGAGCGCATGTCGCGCCCGATGTTGCGCGGTTCGCCTTCGGCCCAGATCAGTCTTGCCGATTGCAGCGCCAGCGCGCTGCGCAGCAACGACACACCCACGAACTGGCCACGCCCGCTGCGTTCACGTTCGTAGAGCGCCGACKCCACGCCCGCCGCCACCATCGACGACGCGTAGTAATCCACGATTGATCCGTACAGGATCTCGGGCGGGCCATCGGCCTTGCCCTGCAACGCGCACATGCCCGTCATCGTTTGCAGCACCTGGTCGTAGCCGGCCTTGTCCTTCAAGGGGCCCTGCTCGCCATAGCCCGACACCGCGCAATAGATCAGGCGCGGGTTCAGCTCGGCCAGTTGCTCGTAGGCGATGCCCAGACGCGCGGGCACGCTGGGCCGGAAGTTGTGGACCAGCACATCCGCCTGCCGGGCGAGTTCATGCAGCACAGCCAGCGCGTCGGGATTTTTCAGATCCAGCACCAGGCCGCGCTTGCCCCGGTTCACGCCCAGAAAGGCGCGGCTTTCGGCGTCGAGCGTGGACGGATATTTGCGCAGGTTGTCGCCCGTGGGCGGCTCGACTTTGATGACGTCTGCGCCCTGGTCCGCCAGCAAGGTGCAGCCATAAGGGCCGGCGATGTAGGCGCTAAGGTCCAGCACGCGCACGCCCGCCAAGGGGCCGCCGGTGCTCTGCGCCGCAGTGGTTGCTGCGCCCGGCATCATTGCGCCTCCGCGGCGTTGACCAGACCCAGCCCCGACGCCGCACGCAAAATCGCTTCGGCGCGGCGCAGGAAGGGGCCATCGATCATGCGGCCGTCCACGACGAACGCTGCAACGCCCTTTGCAGAGGCCTCGCGCGCCGCCAGCACCACTCGGCCCGCGTGTGCGATTTCTTCGTCTGTGGGGCGAAATGCCGCATTGGCCAGCGCCACTTGTTTGGGATGAATGCAGCTCTTGCCCAGAAAGCCAAAGCTACGCGCCAACGCCGCTTCGGCGCGATAGCCCGCTTCGTCTTCGATATTGGCGAATGCCGAGTCATAGGCGAACACGCCCGCCTCCGCCGCGGCCATGCGCAAGGCGAACATGGCTTGCTGCACGGCGGCAGGTTCGCGGCGGCCAATGCCAGCCGGCTCGAACAAGTCGCCCAAGCCCAATTGCAAACCGGCCACGCTGGGGTGCGCCGCCGCCAAACTCGCCGCCCGCCGCAACGCGCGCGGCGACTCGATGTTCAGCAGCAAGCCCACCGCGTCATGCACGCCATTGGCGATTCGCGCCTGCTCGATCGCGCTGGCGGCCGCCACCACATCTTCTTCGCGTTCTGCCTTCGGCAGGTTCACCAGATGCAGCCCCGGCCGCACGACCGCCTGCACGTCCGCATGAAAGTGTCCGGAGTCCAGCGCGTTGACGCGCACGATCAGCGTCTTGCCCGACGCCGCCGCTTCCGGCCCCGCGAGCATACGGGCCAGATGGCCGCGCGCTTCGTCCTTGCGCGAGTCGGCCACGGCGTCTTCCAGGTCGAACGACAGGGCATCGGCGTCGCCATTGAAGGCCTTGGCGAACAACTCGGGACGCGATCCCGGAACGAACAGTTTGCTTCTCATGCTTGCACTCTTTGGGGAATGGGAATCGGGACCGATGACGCGCTTACTGGATGGAGATGTTGCGGTCGCTCGCCACCTGTTTCCACTTGGCCGCATCGGCCCGGACCAGGTCTGCGAATTGCGGCACGGTCAGTTCGGCCGGCACCGCGCTTTCCTCGGCGAACATGGCGCGCATCTTCTGGTCGTTCACGATGCCGCGGATTTCGGCGTTCAGCTTGTCCACCAGGGGCGCAGGCGTGCCTGCCGGGGCCAGCACGCCCCACCAGAGTTCCACCGCGTAGCCGGGCTGGCCTTCGCCTATCGTGGGCAGCGCCGGATAGAACTGCGAACGCTCAGGCGACGTCACGGCCAGCACGCGCAGCTTGCCGCCCTTGAGCAGCGACGCCGTGGACGCAAAGCTGCCAATCACAAAATCCACGCGCCCACCCGCCAGATCATTCAGCGCATGCGACATGCCCTTGTAGGGCACATGCGTGAAGGAGGTTTTCTCGCCGCCGGCCAGAATTTCGCTGGCCATCTGGTTGACCGAACCCAAGCCGGCGCTGCCGTAGGTCAGCTTGCCGGGTTCCTTGCGGCCTGCGGCCAGCAGATCGGCCATGGACTGATACGGCGAATCCTTGCCCACCACCAGCGCCATCGGGCTGCGCGCCAGCATCGCCACGGGCGCAAAACTGCGCACCACGTCGTACTTCAGATTGGTCTGCACGGCGGCGTTGGTCGTCAACGTGGACGACGACAGCATCAGCACCGACCCATCCTTGGGCGCGCGCGCCACGTATTCCGCGCCAATTGCGCCGCCCGCGCCGGGGCGGTTTTCGACGATGACGGTGGTGGACAGCTTGGCGCCCAGCTTCTCGGCCAGCACGCGGGCGAAGACGTCGTTGCTGCCGCCTGGCGGAAACGGCACCACCATCGTGATCGTGGCCGGCACGGCGGGTGCAGCTTGCGCCACGGACACGCCCGGCGCGCCCAGCGCCACGGTCAACGCCAACGCGGGCAATAAGGCGGCGCGTGCGCCGGCCAGGATCTTGTTCATGCGGTGTCTCCTCGGTTGCGGTCTGGCCGGCGTGGAATGCCTGGCGTTCAGCCGCTTGTCGTTGTGGTTGAAGCCGATACTAGGACGCCGCTCTGGTGATATAAAGCGAGGATTCTTAAAACACTACGTGAGGATTTCTGATGAAGATCGAGTCTTTCCGTACGCTTAACGCCGTGCTGCGCGGCGGCAGCTTTGCGGCGGGTGCGGCGGACATGAACCTGTCGCCCAGCGCGGTCAGCCTGCAAATGAAGCAGATGGAGGAATACTTCGGCCAGCCGCTGTTTGACCGTTCGGCGCTACAGGTGCGGCCCAACGCGTTTGCGGCCGAGGTGGATGCGGTGTTGCAAGAGGCGCTGTCGCGTCTGGACGAATTGCGCCGGCGCAGCACGCCCGCCGTTGAGGGCCGCGTCCGCCTGGGCACGATCGAACCGTTGCAGGTCACGCTGCTGCCCCCGCTGCTGCGCAAGCTGCGCGAACGCTATCCGCTGCTGGACGTGCGGCTGGTGCGCGGCCGCGCCACGGAGCTGACAGAAAAATTGAAGCAAGGCGAGATCGACGCGGCCATCATCACCCAGCCGGAAACGGGCGGCTCGCGCCGGCTGGCGTGGACGCCGCTGTTTCGTGAAACGCTGGTGCTGATTGCACCGCCCGATTCGCGTGAGACGCGCGTGGCGGAATTGTTCCAGCAGTACGAGTGGATTCGTTTCGACAAGACCACCATCGGCGGGCGCCTGGCCGCGCGTTATGTGGCGCAACACGCCCCGCACGCGCGTTGCCGCATCGAAATGCAATCGCTGGCCGCGTTGACGGCGCTGGTGTCCGCCGGGCTGGGCGTGTGCGTGTTGCCGGAACCCGGGGCCAACTTGCTGGACGTGCACCCGGTGCGCGTGCTGCCGCTGGGCAAGCACGCCCCTTATCGCCAGATTTCATTCGTCTGCCGCCAGACCGACCAGGACAACCGCCTGGTGCAAGCGCTGCTGGAAGGCGCAAGGCCGTAGCACATCGGCCTTGGACACCGGACTTGGACACCGGGCTTGGACACAGGCCTTGGACACCGCCCTCGTTTCCCGATGGCCCATCGCCGCTGCGCCCCTGAGGGTCTGCGTCCTACGCCTCGCCTTCCACCTTGGCCATGTCGATGAACGCCCGCAACGCCGACGACACGCGCCGTTGCCGCGGGTAATACAGCATGAAGCCGGGAATGGACGGGCACCAATCTTCCAGCAGCCGCACGAGCTTGCCGGCGGCCAGCAATTCCGTGACGTAGGTTTCCGGCACGCTGCCAATGCCGATGCCGTCCACCGCGGCGCGCACCTCGGCGTGCACATCGCTCAGCGAAATGCGGCCCGCCACATCCAGCTCGATCGCCACGCCGTCCTTTTCGAATTCCCATTTATAGAATCGCCCGCTGGCAAAGCGATAGCGCACGCATTCGTGCTGCATCAAATCATTGGGATGCCGGGGCGGTTCACGCCCTTGAAGATACGCGGGCGACGCCACGACCGCCACGCGCAGGCGCGGGCCGATCTGCACGGCCACCATGTCTTCGGGAACGGCCTCCAGCAAGCGCACCCCCGCATCAAAGCCCGAGGCCACGATATCGACAAAGTTATCGTCTTCACCGATTTCCAGCCGGATATCCGGGTACGCCGCTAAAAAGCGCGCCGCAAACGGCATCAACAACAGGTAGGACGCCGCGCGCGAGGTGTTGATGCGCAGGGTGCCCGACGCCGACCCGCGAAACTGGTTCATTTCTTCGAGCGCATCGCCCAGGTCATGCAGCACGGGCAGCATGCGCTCGGCCAGCCGTTGGCCCGCGTCGGTCAACGCCACGCTGCGCGTCGTGCGGTTGAACAGGTTCACGCCCAGCCGCTCTTCCAGGCTGCGGATGGCGTAGCTGACGGCGGAGGTCGACAAGCCCAGTTCTTCGCCCGCGCGGCGAAAACTACAGTGACGGGCGACGGCGGCGAACGCGGCCAGGTGGGATAGGTTATCGGGCAGCATGATTGTGCTATTTCATCGAACAAAGCATGCGGAAATTCTAGCTTGATCCCGGGTTTCCACAGGAATATTGTGAACGCCTGCTTAACAAATTCTGTCGAGATACCCCATGATTCAAGCCCGTGGCTACGCCGCCCACAGCACCGATACCCCCCTCGTCCCGTTCAGCTTCACCCGCCGCGAGCCGGGCGACGACGACGTGCTGATCGACATTCTGTACAGCGGCATCTGCCATTCCGACTTGCATCAGGCGCGTGGCGACTGGGGCAACTCCGTCTACCCGATGGTGCCGGGCCACGAAATTGTGGGCCGCGTCACCCAGGTCGGCAAGAACGTCAGCAAGTTCAAGACGGGCGACTACGCCGGCGTGGGCTGCATGGTGGACTCCTGCCTGCACTGCAAGGCTTGCCGCCTGAACCTGGAGCAATACTGCGAGGAAGGCGCAACGCTGACCTACAACGACAAGGAACGCGGCAGCGACCAGCTGACCTTCGGCGGTTACTCCGACCGCATCGTCGTGAAGGAACACTTTGCGGTGAAGGTGTCCGACAAGCTCGACCTGAAGGCCGTGGCCCCGCTGCTGTGCGCGGGCATCACGACCTATTCCCCGCTGCGCCACTGGAAGGTCGGCCCGGGGCAGAAGGTGGGCGTCATCGGCCTGGGCGGCCTGGGCCACATGGGCGTGAAGTTCGCCCACGCAATGGGCGCGCATGTCGTCATGATCACCACGTCCGCCGACAAGGGGCGCGACGCCAAGCGGCTGGGCGCCGACGACGTGCTGGTGTCGCGCGATGCCGACGCGATGGCAGCGCACGCCGGCACCTTCGACTTCCTGCTGAACACCGTGCCCGTCAGCCATGACGTGAACCCGTACCTGGCGCTGCTGGGCTTGAACGGCACCATGGCGCTGGTCGGCGCGCTGACGCCGCTGGACCCCATCCCCGGCGCCAACCTGATCATGGGCCGCAAGTCGATTGCGGGCTCGGCCATCGGCGGCATGGAAGAAACGCAAGAGATGATGGACTTCTGCGCCGAACACGGCATCGTCAGCGATGTGGAAATGGTGCCGATCCAGTCCGTCAACGAGGCCTACGAACGCTTGATCAAGAACGATGTGAAGTACCGCTTCGTGATTGACATGGCTTCGCTGGCGGCTGAACAGCCGCTGGCCGCATAGGGCAGCGTAGCGCGGCATAGGGCAGCGTAGCGCGGCATAGGGCAGCGTAGCGCGGCATCGAGCCTGCGCTGCCGAGGCCGGCGGCGCACAAGGGGCCGCGCGCCGCAGGCCGACGCTTCAGGGTGAAAAAAAAGGGTGCCCGAAGGCACCCTGAATCCACCCTACAACAGCACCTACAACTGCAAAGCAACCCCTTCAATCATGTGCGGAAGGCTGCTTTAAGCCACCTTCTGCGTCTTGCCGTGTTCAAACTGGGCCTCTTCCGTCGAGCCGGTCAGCGCGGTGGTGGAAGACTGGCCGCCTTCGATCGTCTGCGTGACGGCGTCGAAGTAGCCGGTGCCCACTTCGCGCTGGTGCTTCACGGCGGTGAAGCCCAGGTCGGCGGCGGCGAATTCCTTCTGCTGCAATTCCACGAAGGCGCTCATCTGGCGGCGGGCATAGCCGTGGGCCAGTTCGAACATGCCGTAGTTCAGCGCATGGAAGCCGGCCAGCGTGATGAACTGGAACTTGTAGCCCATGGCGCCCAGCTCGCGCTGGAACTTGGCGATGGTGCCGTCGTCCAGGTTCTTCTTCCAGTTGAACGAGGGCGAGCAGTTGTACGCCAGCAGCTTGCCCGGGAATTGGCGATGGATGGCGTCCGCGAACTTGCGGGCGTATTCCAGGTTGGGCGTGGACGTTTCGCACCAGATCAGGTCGGCGTACGGCGCATAGGCCAGACCACGCGAGATGGCCTGGTCGATACCGGCCTTGGTGCGGAAGAAGCCTTCCACAGTGCGCTCGCCAGTGATGAACGGGCGGTCGTTTTCGTCGACGTCGCTGGTCACGAGATCCGCCGCGTCGGCGTCAGTACGGGCCAGCAGCACGGTGGGCGTGCCCATCGTGTCGGCGGCGAGACGGGCGGACACCAGCTTGGCCACGGCCTCGCGGGTGGGCACCAGCACCTTGCCGCCCATGTGGCCGCACTTCTTCACGGAAGCCAGCTGGTCTTCAAAGTGCACGCCCGAGGCGCCGGCGTCGATCATGGCCTTCATCAGTTCGAAGGCGTTCAGCACGCCGCCGAAACCGGCTTCGGCATCCGCCACGATGGGCGCGAAGTAATCGATGTAGCCTTCGTCGCCCGGGTTCTTGCCTTCCATCCACTGGATCTGGTCGCAGCGGGCCAGCGAATTATTGATGCGGCGAACCACTTGCGGCACCGAGTTGGCGGGGTACAGCGACTGGTCGGGATACATTTCGCCGGCCAGGTTGGCGTCACCGGCAACTTGCCAGCCAGACAGGTAAATCGCCTTCAGGCCGGCCTTGACCTGCTGCATGGCCTGGTTGCCCGTCAATGCGCCCAGCGAATTCACGAAAGGCTCGCTATGCAGTTGCTCCCACAGACGGGTCGCGCCACGCTGGGCCAGCGTGTGCTGCACGCTGATGGAACCGCGCAGGCGGATGACATCTTCGGCGCTGTAGTCGCGCTTGATGCCCTGCCACCGGCTGTTCTCGGCCCAGTCTTTCTGCAGATTGCGGATTTCGGTTTCGCGATTGCTCATGGTGATGCTCCTGGTCAGTGATGAGAAGACTTCAAAAGATTCGCGTCTTGCATTGCGTGAATCGTTGGACAAAGTCTATGCCTCTGCTGCGGAGCAATGCGGGCTTATGTCTTATAGAAGATGAAAAATGTTTTGCTTATAAATCATTAACTTATAAGTGAGGTTTCGCATTGCGAAACGATATTGTCATCTGTGAAATGCGCCCTCGTTGCATAGCAGCAGGAACTTTCACATGACGAGACTTACATTTCATAATGCGAAAAAATGCCGGTTTTTGAAGCGCCTACAATGCCTCCATTCCGATGATTTCCATGGTTTCGCTATGACCCTGTCTCACGGCCCGCTGGGCCAGAGCGTGGCCTACGCCTCGCAATACGACCCGTCCCTGCTCTTTCCCATTGCGCGTTCGCACAACCGCGCGGCGCTGAATCTCACCGCCGGCAGCCTGCCCTTTACGGGCGTGGACTTGTGGAACGCCTATGAGCTGTCGTGGCTGGACGCCAAAGGCAAGCCGCGCGTCGCCATGGCGACGTTCTCGGTGCCGGCCGACAGCCCCAACATCATCGAGTCCAAGTCGTTCAAGCTCTATCTGAATTCGTTCAACCAGACGCGCCTGGTGAATTCGGCCGCGTTGCGCGGGCGACTGGAACGTGACCTGAGCGCCGCCGCGGGCGCGCCCGTGGGCCTGGATTTTTTCCTGCCGCAGCGCTTTTCTGAATTGCAGATGGGTGAGATGGACGGCATCTACATCGACAAGCTGGATATCGAAATCGATACCTATGAGCCCGCGCCCGAGGTGCTGCGCACGCGGCCCGGCTATGTGGTCGAGGAAACGCTGGCCTCGCGCTTGTTGAAGTCGAACTGCCCGGTCACCGGGCAACCTGATTGGGCCAGCGTGCAAATCCGTTATCGCGGCGCGCCCATCGACCGCGAATCGCTGCTGCGCTATGTGGTGTCGTTCCGCCAGCACGCTGAATTCCACGAGCACTGCGTGGAACGCATCTTCAGCGACATCATGCAAGCCTGCGCCCCCGAACAACTGACCGTCTACGCGCGCTATACGCGCCGGGGCGGGCTGGACATCAACCCGTGGCGCAGCAACTTCGAAAGCGCGCCCCCGGCCGACGTCCGCACCGTCCGCCAGTAAGCACGCGTTGCCCGGCCCGGCCCGGGTGAACGTGGCGGCCTCACCGTCATGAAAGAACGGACACAGCGTCGGCTCGCCCTGAGCCGGCACCGTTGATCTGCGGCAAATCGTGCCGCCGACAGCGGCTTGCTGACAAGCAGTTACAGAACGCCTGCTTCGAATCGATATCGTTTATTGTTGCCCCGGCATCCAGGCGGGCCTTCGGGCCCGCCGCCACATCCGAACCGCAGTCATTCAACTCCCCACAGGAGGCCGTAATGCAAGTCCGTGATTGGTTTGTCGAGCGTCAACCCGAATTTGCCCAGTGGCGGCAAGACATCCATGCCCACCCCGAATTAGGGTTCCAGGAACACCGCACCGCGGAAGTCGTGGCGTCCAAGCTGGCGCGATGGGGGCTGGAGGTGCATCGCGGCGTAGGCCGCACCGGCGTGGTGGGCGTGCTGCGTGGCGAACGCGCAGGCAAGCGCAGCATCGGCCTGCGCGCCGACATGGACGCGCTGCCCATGCAGGAGAAAACCACGCTGCCCTACCGTTCCACGCACGAAGGCAACTTCCATGGCTGCGGACACGACGGGCACACGGCCACGCTGCTGGCCGTGGCGCTGCACCTGTCGCAGAACCGCGATTTCGCGGGCACCGTCAACTTCATCTTCCAGCCCGCTGAAGAAACCCTGGCCGGCGGCGCGGCGATGCTTGAAGACGGCCTTTTCACCCGCTTTCCCTGCGACGAAATCTACGGCCTGCACAACAATCCCATGGTCGGCAAAGGGCGCGTCGCCGTACGCGAAGGCGCGTTGCTGGCGGCCTGTGACGGCTTCACCATCCGCGTGCATGGTGTGGGATGCCACGGCGGCATGCCGCAGCAAGGCAACGACCCAGTCGTCATCGCCAGCCAATTGGTGGGCATGCTGCAAACCGTGGTCAGCCGTTCGCTGGACCCCTTGGTGGCGGGAGTGCTCAGCGTGGGCATGATGAACGGCGGCACCGCGCGCAACGTCATCCCCGACCTGATGGAGCTGCAAGGCACGGTGCGCACGCTGAGCATTTCCGCGCGCGAAACCGCCTTGCGCCGCGTGCGTGAAATCTGCGACGGCCTGGCGGCCAGCCACGCCACCCGCATCGATTGCGAATTCGACCTGGGCTGCCCGCCCACCATCAACGCGCCCGGCCCCACCGCCACGGTGGCCGCCGCCGCCGCGCGCGTGGTCGGCCAAGACCTGGTTGACGCGCAGATCACGCCGCTGATGGCGTCCGAAGACTTTTCGTATCTGCTTCAGGCGTGTCCTGGCGCGTACTTCTTTGTCGGCCAGGACGGCCACTTCTGCCACCACCCCGAGTACGACTTCGACGACGACATTCTGCCCATCGGCGCAAGCGTCTTCGTTGAGATCGTGCGCGACCGGCTGAGCTGACCCGCTCCCGCCTTTTTCGCGTCTCGGGTCTGGGCTGACCGCCCTTCCCCCCTTTTTTGAATCCCCGGAGCGTGGCGCTCAAGCGCCGCGCTCTGTGCCCCCTTGCGCCTTCGCCGCGCCTGCAGGAGTCCCTGATGACGTCTGTTTCCGCTTCCTCTTACACCGTTTCCGCCAGCATGCGCCGCCGCGTGGTCATCGCGTCGGTGCTGGGCAATGCCTTCGAATGGTTCGACTTCGCCATCTACGGCATGTTCGCCACGATCATCGCAAAGCTGTACTTCCCCACCGGCGACAACGAAACGTCGCTGCTGCTGGGGCTGGCCACGTTTGGCGTGGCGTTCGCCGTGCGTCCGATCGGCGGTTTGGTGCTGGGTTTGTATGCCGACCGCTACGGACGGCGCCGCGCGCTGTCTTTGATGATCTTGATGATGGCGGGCGGCACCGCCATGATCGGCGTGCTGCCCACTTACGCGTCCATCGGCGTGGCCGCCAGCGTGCTGATGTTGGTGGCGCGGCTGATCCAGGGCTTTTCGGTAGGCGGCGAATACGCCAGCGCCAGCGCCATGCTGGTGGAATTCGCCCCAAAAGGACGCCGCGGCCTGTATGGCAGTTTTCAGATGTGCTCGCAGTCGTTGGCGTTTTCAATTGGCGCGGGCGTGGTGCATCTGCTGTCGTCGAACCTGTCGACGGCGGACCTGGAAAGCTGGGGCTGGCGCATCCCATTCCTGTTTGGCGTGCTGATCGGCCCCATCGGCTATTACCTGCGCACGCAGGTGGATGAAACGCCCGAGTTCCGGCGCTTTCAGGACCAGCGCGTCAAACCCCAACAAACCACGTTCCGCACCTTGTTCTCGCGCTACCCGCGCGAGCTCATCGGATCGTTCTGTATCGTGGTGACCGGCACGGCGTCCAACTACGTCATGTTGCTGTACCTGCCCATCTTCGCCGTGCGGGAATTGGGCCTGACGATGGGCGACGCGCAACTCAGCAGTGCGCTGGCCGGGGCCTTGCTGCTGGTGCTGTGCCCCTTGTCGGGCGCATTGTCTGACCGGCTCTCGCGCCGTGCGCTGATGCTGCCGGCCACGCTGGCCTTTGGCATCGCCACCTGGATCATGATGGCGCGCGTGCTGCACAACCCGTCCTTCGCCACGCTCGTGCAAGCGCAATTGCTAGCGGCGGCGTGCATGGGATTCATGTGGGGGCCGACGCCCGCGCTGATGACCGAAATCCTGCCCGTCAACCTGCGGTCCACGGGCGTATCGCTGTCATACAACCTGGCGGTGATGTTGTTCGGGGGCCTGGCGCCGTTCATCAATACGGCGGTGATCCAGTACACCGGCAACCGGATGGTGCCGGCATATTACGTGGGCTTGTGCGTGGTCATCGGACTGGCGGGCTTGTTGTTGCTGGGACGGCGAGGCGCCCCGCCCGCCGACAATTTGATGCCGCTGATGCAAACGCGCTAGTCAGGACTCGTCAGGATTGGACGCCGCCACGTCAAACGCGGCAGCGGGCATAGAGAAACGGCGCACCCTCGGGTGCGCCGTTTTGGCTTTCAGGCAAGGCGGGACGTATCAGGAACGCGCCACCGCGCCGCCCGCCGTCATCGGCTCGGCGCGACGCGCCTGCACCGCGATCCATTGCGCCAGGAAGGCCGCAGCCGTGAACGCCACGCCAGCGCCCACCCACGGACCCTGCCGCATGCCGGCGTCCAGCAGCAAACCAAACGCCAGCGGCCCCAGCGCCGAGCCCACGTCCATGCCCGAATACACCAAGCCGTAAACAGAACCCGTCGACCCCTTGGGCGTGACGCGGCGGATCAGCATGTCGCGCGACGGCGCGGCCACGCCCGAGCAGAAGCCGGCCAGCGCGACCACCGGCGCGGCAAACGCGGCCGGCACCAGACCCAGCGCCAGCACCACGAGCGTCAGGCCCGCCAGAATCAACGCCACCATCACCGTGCGTTCGGTGCGCGGGTTGGCCGACACCAGGAAGCCGCCCGCCGCCATGCCCACGGCCGACGCCACCATGTAGCCGGACAAGGCCGAACTGGCGGCCACCTTGGACAAGTCGTACAGCTGGCCCAACAGCGGAATCGTGTAGTTCTGCACCGACGACAGCGCAATCGACGTGCACGCAAAGAACAGGAACGCGCCCCACAACGCCGGCTTGGACAGCAAAGTGCTCAACGTGGTCAGCACACCTTCCTGCGGTTTGGCGGCGGCCGGCTTGGCGGATTTGGCGTCCGGCTGAACCTCCAGCGGCGACGGGCCGCCGATGAGATTACGGCCGATCACCGTCAGCAGCAGCACCGCCGCCACCAGGCCCGCCGCGCTATAGGCCGCCACACGCCAGTCAGCCAGCAAAGTGATGGTGGTGATGAAGACCGGCGTCAGCGCCCAGCCCAGGTTGCCCGTCAGCCCGTGCGCCGAAAACGCATGGCCCAGACGCGGCGCGGTAATCCGATGGTTGATGATGGAATAGTCTGCCGGATGGAACACCGAATTGCCGATGCCGCCCACCACGGCCGCGGCCACCAGCATCGTGTAGCCCGTGGCCGACCCGATCAGCAGGCCCGACACCACAAAGCACGCCAGCCCGAACCACAGCACCGGCCGCGCGCCGATGCGGTCCACCACAAAACCCGATGACGCCTGGCCGATGCCCGACACCACATAGAACGTGGACACCAGCAAGCCCAGCCGGGCGAAGTCCAGCCCGAACTCGTTGCCCAGCGATACGTACAGGGAAGGCAAGACCAATTGGAAGAAATGCGACGAGGCGTGTGCAACGCCAATCAGCAGGATGATTTTCCAGTCGCGCCGGCGGACGTCGGCATCCGAAGGCATAGGGGTGGCAGCGGTGTTCATTGCAGAAGGCCGCGGGCAGCGGCGGAAGGCGCCCGCCAAAGGCGGTGCAAGGTTGTCTCCGGCAACGTCCGGAAGAACCGGGCGTTGTGTGCTTGGCGACGTGGTCCGGCAGGCCGGCCGATCGCTCTTGGAATATCTCGGCGGCCGTGTTGCGCGAGCCGGGCCGCCGGGGTGTTGCAAAACCAAGGGTGTTGCAAAACAAACATGGCCAGTACTTTCGTACCAGCCATGGAGATGCATTTACAGCGCTTTCTCGCGGATGGCGGGCCAGGCGCGTTGCAGGTAATACAGCATTGACCAGACCGTCAGCACCGCCGCCACGATGATCAGCACATCACCCAACAGCTTGGTGCTGATGCCGTAGACCGGCTGGTTGTACAGCAGGCACGGAATCGCCACCATCTGGGCGGCGGTTTTGAATTTGCCCAGGCGGTGCACGGCCACGCTGGCGCTGGCGCCGATCTTGGCCATCCATTCGCGCAACGCCGAAATGGTGATTTCGCGGCCGATGATGATCAGCGAAATGAAGGCGTCGACGCGGCTCAAGTCCAGCAGGACGATCAGCGCCGCGCACACCATCAGCTTGTCGGCAACCGGGTCCAGGAACGCGCCAAAGGCCGAGGTCTGGTTCCAGCGGCGGGCCAGCCAGCCGTCGAACCAGTCGGTCAGCGCCGCGATGATGAATGCCCAAGCGGCAAAGCTGTCACGCGTGGGAACCGACATCCAGCTCTCGGGCAGGTAGAACAGCCCGACCACCAGAGGAATCATGGCGATGCGCAGCCATGTCAGGATAATGGGTACGTTAATTGGCATAGTGTCCGTATGCTACATCAGCCGGGTGACACTGGCTGTATCGAAGCCTTGGCATGACCGCCCGCTGGCCGCATGGGCGAATCGGGCTACCCACGCAGCGCCTCGTAAATGCGTTCGGCCAAATCCTGGGAAATGCCATCCACCGAGGCCAGATCTTCGATGCTGGCCGAGGCCACGCCCGAAAATCCGCCGAAACGGGCCAACAAACGTTGACGCCGCCGCGCGCCCACGCCTTCAATTTCCTCCAGCCGCGACACATTGCGCGTCTTGGCGCGCCGTGCCCGCATGCCGGTGATGGCGAAACGGTGGGCTTCGTCGCGCACCTGGGCGATCAGCATCAGCGCGGCAGACTCGCCGCCCAGCGCCACCGGGGGCCTTTCGTCGGCGAACACCAGCGTTTCCAGGCCTACCTTGCGCCCTTCTCCCTTAGCCACGCCCACCAGCGTCTGGATGTCCAGCCCCAACTCCACGAACACCTTGCGGGCCACTTCGACCTGGCCCTTGCCGCCATCGATCAGCACCAGGCCCGGCATTGGCGCGTCACCATCCGCCACCTTGGCGAAACGGCGCGTCAGCACCTGGCGCATGGCGGCGTAGTCGTCGCCCGGGGTGATGCCGGCAATGTTGTAACGGCGGTACAGGGATGGCTGCATGTCGTGGTGTTCGAACACCACACAGGATGCCTGCGTCGCTTCGCCCGCCGTATGGCTGATGTCGAAACATTCGATGCGCAACGCGTCCAGCGCGGCTTCATCGGTATCCAGGTCCAGCGCCTCGGCCAGCGCCAAGGTGCGGCCGGCGCGGGCGCCCGATTCGGTCAAGGCGCGGGCCAGCGCCATTTCGGCATTCTTGCCCGCCTGTTCTAGCCACGACCGGCGCGCGCCCTGAGGACGCGTCAACAAGCGCGACGGGCGGCCGCCCGCCTGTTCGACCAGCAGACCGATCAGGTCAGGGTCGGGCAAGGCGTGGGAACAGACCAGCACGGGCGGCATGGCGTTGTCGGTGTAATGCTGCGCCACGAAGGCTTCCAGCACTTGCGGCGCAGCCTCGCCCTCGGCGTGCGTCGGAAAGAAGGGCTTGTCGCCCAAGTGGCGGCCGCCGCGCACCATCGCCAGGTTGACGCAGACTTTGCCGCCCGCCACCGCCACGGCAATGATGTCGGTGTCTTCGCCGCTGGTGTTCTCCATGGTCTGCTGATGCAGCACGCGCGCCAGCGATCCCATCTGGTCTCGCAGCGCCGCGGCTTCTTCAAAGCGGAGTTCACCGGCCGCCTGCTGCATGCGGGCTTCGATTTCGCCCATGACTTCCTTGGCCTCGCCATTCAGAAAGCGCACGGCGCGCTGCACGTCGCGTTCGTACTCGGCGGCCTCGATGGCGCCCACGCACGGTGCCGAGCAACGCCCGATCTGATGCAGCAGACAGGGCCGCGAGCGGTTGGCGAAGACGGTGTCTTCGCAGGTGCGCAGCCGGAAGACCTTTTGCAGGATCTGGATGGTTTCGCGCACCGCCCAGGCGTTGGGAAACGGGCCGAAATACTGGCCGCGCTTGTTCGTTGCGCCCCGGTAGTAGGCAATGCGCGGCCATTCGTGGCCGGTGATCAGCAGGTAGGGATAAGACTTGTCGTCGCGAAACAGGATGTTGTAGCGCGGCTTCAGGCTCTTGATGAGGTTGTTTTCCAGGATCAGCGCTTCGGCTTCCGAGCGCGTGACGGTGACCTCCAGCCGCGCCACCTTCGACACCATCTGGGCGATACGGGGGCTGGCCAGGTTCTTCTGGAAATACGACGAGACGCGCTTCTTCAGGTCGCGCGCCTTGCCGACATACATGACTTCACCGGCCGCATCCAGGTGCCGGTAGACACCTGGAAGATGCGGCAGATCAGCCAGGAACGATTTGAGATTGAAGTCGTCGGGCATTCTGATAGCGGCTTTCAGCCTGCAAGGTGTCCCAGTCGGGCGCATCGAAACGCGGCATGAGGCGGCGGATGCGTTCAACCGATTCGGGAGCATGGTCGAACTTCAGGCGCGACAGCAGATCGTCGGCCAGATCGGGGCGGTTGCACACCAGCACCATATCGCAACCGGCGCGCAGCGCGGCGTTGGCGCGGTCCAGGATGTCGCCCGCAACCGATGCGCCTTCCATCGTCAGGTCGTCCGAGAACACCACGCCGTCATAGCCCAGGCGCTTGCGCAGAATGTCCTGCACCCAGCGCTTGGAGAACCCCGCGGGATGCTTGTCGACCTTGGGGTAGATCACATGCGCGGGCATCACGGACGGCAGCACCGCGTCGCCCAGCCAGGCGTACGGCGCGGCGTCGTCCTTCAGGATGTCGTCCAGGCCGCGCGGGTCCACGGGGATTTCGTGGTGCGAATCCGCGCCCACAAAACCATGGCCCGGGAAGTGTTTGCCGCAAGCCGACATGCCGGCCAGCGCCAAGCCCTGAACCAGGGCGCGCGACAGCATCGTCACCACGCGCGGGTCGGAATGGAAGGCGCGATTGCCGATGACTTTGCTGACGCCGTAATCCAGATCGAGCACGGGCGTGAAGCTCATGTCCACCCCGCAGGCGCGCAGCTCGGCGGCCAGCACATAGCCGGCTTCGGTCGCCAGGCGCATGGCCTGAAGGGGGTCGCGGTCCCACAACGCGCCCAGGTCGCGCATCGCGGGCAAGGCAGTGAAACCGTCTTCGCGGAAGCGCTGCACGCGGCCGCCTTCGTGATCCACCAGGATCAGCAGCGGTTCCTTGCGGGCTTTGTGAATCTGGCGAGTCAGCTTGGTCAGCTGCTTGCGGCTTTCGAAATTGCGGGCGAAAAGAATCACGCCGCCGACCAGCGGATGGCGCAGGCGCGTCTTCTCTTCTTTTGTCAGCGTGAAGCCCGCCACGTCGACCATCACGGGGCCGGGGGGCAGGCCACCCTTGGATTTCTTCTTGGCCATGAGGCTGTCCTTATGTTCAGGTATGGCAAGCCGGCGCCGCGCAAGGCGGTGGCTCAGGGCTTGCGTTCGACCACCACATACGCGGCGGCCATGTCGGATTCGTCGGTGATGGATACATGCGCGGCGCCGAAACGCTGCGTGTACCAGTCGAGCAGCTCGGGCGCGATGACGAGTACCGGGCGTCCGCCCGGCGCGTTCAGCGTTTGCACGCGCCGCCACGTCATGGGCATGCGCATGCCCAGGCCGATCGCTTTGGAAAAGGCTTCTTTGGCGGCAAAGCGCGTGGCCAGAAAGCGCAGGCCGCGCACCGGGTCGCGGGCGCGGCGCGCATGGAATTTCTGCAACTCTTCCACGCCTAGAATCTTTTCGGCGAAGCGGTCGCCGTGGCGTTCCAATGCGCGCTCGATGCGGTCGATGCGCAGCAAGTCCATGCCGATGCCGGCGATGGCGCCAGCGGGCGCGGGGGTCTTGGGCGTGTCAGACATGGGCATCAACCAAAAACAACGCCGCCAAAAACGCGGCGCGGGGTTTCATCATCCAGCCTGCCGTCACAGGCCGCGCAGCGCTTGCAGCCGGGCCTGCACCATCAGCGCTTTCATGTCGCGCACCGCCTTTTCCCAGCCATCAAACACCGCCTGCGCCACGATGGCGTGGCCGATGTTCAGCTCGGAAATACCGTCAATGGCGGCAATGGGCGATACGTTGCCCACATGCAGGCCGTGTCCGGCGTTCACGCGCAGGCCATGACGCAAGCCTTCGGTGACGGCCAGGCGGATGCGCTGCAACTCGGCCTGGGCGGCGTCGCCCTGGGCTTCGGCGTAGGCGCCGGTATGCAGTTCGATGACCGTGGCGCCAGCCTTGGCCGCCGCGGCGATCTGCACCGGGTCCGCGTCGATGAACAACGACACGCGAATACCGGCTTCGCGCAGCAAGGCCACGGCGTCCGTCACCGGCCCCATGGCGCCCGCCACTTCCAGGCCGCCCTCGGTCGTGAGCTCGGTACGCTTTTCAGGCACCAGGCAGACGTCGTTGGGTTTGACGGCGCAGGCAATTTCCAGCATTTCCGCCGTGATGGCGCATTCCAGATTCATGCGCGTGCGCAACTGCGGACGAATGGCGTAAACGTCCGCGTCTTGAATGTGGCGGCGGTCTTCCCGCAGATGCAGCGTGATCAKGTCGGCGCCGGCATCCTCCGCGCGCAGCGCGGCGGCCACCGGGTCCGGGTACACCGTATGGCGTTGTTGCCGCAACGTGGCAACGTGATCGATATTTACACCAAGTTCTATCATTGAGCGGTCGTCGTCACTTTGGTCGGTTCTTTCGTGGTTTCTTCCCAGCCGCCGCCCAACGCCTTGTAGAGCTCCACGCGGTTGATCAGCGCGGCCAAACCGGTTTGCACCAGCGAAAGCTGGGCATTGAAGAAGTCTACCTGAGCGGTCTGCACTTGCAGGTAGCTGTCGATGCCATTGGTATAACGCAGATTCGACAGTTCCAGCGTGCGCGAGGACGACTCCTGCAACGCGCGTTGCGCATCAAGCTGCGCGCCATACGTGGCTTCGCCCGCCAGCGCGTCCGACACTTCGCGGAACGCCGTCTGGATGGTTTGCTCGTATTGGGCCACGGCGATGTTGTCGCGCGCCTTCGCCAGATTCAGCCCTTCGCGGATGCTGCCACCCGCAAACAGCGGCGTCGTGATCGACGGCGAGAAGCTCCAGTACCCCTGGCCACCCTTGAACAGATCACCCAGCGACGGGCTGGCCACGCCCAGCAGGCCGGTCAGCGAAATCGTCGGGAAGAAAGCTGCGCGCGCCGCGCCGATATTGGCGTTGGCGGCCTTCAACTGGTTTTCTGCGGCCAGAATATCGGGCCGGCGCTCAAGCAGGTCAGACGGCAGGCCGGACGGCACCGTCGCCAGCAACTGGTCGCGGCCGAACGTGGCGGGCGCGGGCAGGTTTTCCGGCAACGGCGTTCCCACCAGCAGCACCAGCGCGTTCATGGCCTGCGCACGGGCACGGGCCAATTGCGCCAGGTCAGACGACGCCGTATCCAGCAGCGACTTCGACTGGTTCAAATCCAGTTCCGACGCCACGCCGCCATCGAAACGGCGCTTGACGAGGTTGTAGGATTCCTGGCGCGAGGCCAGCGTGCGCTGCGTCAAATCCAGCTGAACTTCGGCCGCGCGCAGGTTGAAGTACGACTGCGCCACGGAACCAACCAGCGTGATCTGCACGCTCTTTTGCGCCTGTTCGGTCGACAGATACTGCTGATACGCCGCTTCGGACAAATTGCGCAAACGGCCGAACAGATCGATTTCGAAGGTCGTCAGGCCGATACCGGCCTGATAGGAACTGGAAATCGAACTGGAATCGGGGCCGCCTGCCCGCATGTTGGCGGGCAAGTGCTGGCGCTGGCCCTGAATGCCGGCGCCGATGCTCGGCCACTGCGCGCCGCGCTGCACGCCGTACTGCGCACGCGCCTCTTCGACACGCTGCACGGCCACGCGCAGGTCGCGGTTGTTCTCAAGCGACAAGGCGATCAGGCTTTGCAGGCGCGGATCGCGGAAGAACTCGCGCCATCCCAGGTCGGCCGCGGGCGTGCCGTCTTGCGGCATCACCGACGTCGACGGCTGCGTGCCCAGCGTTGAAGGGTTGTTGTACGCGCCGTACTGCACCTTGGGCTGGTCGGGCCACGCGCCCGTAACCGGCGCATCGGGGCGCTTGTAGTCAGGCGCCAGCGAGCAGCCGGCCAACGCCACCGCCACGAAGGCGGACAAAGCGGTCTGTTTGATCATCAGGGCTTTCATGCCTTGCCCTCCGGGCCACCGTTGGGTTGTGCGGGAGTTTGCGCAGCGTGGGACGAATCAGCGGTGGGTTCGCCAGCCGCCTTCTTGGCCGCCTGCTCTTCTTCCCAGGCCTTCAGTTCAGCGCCCAGCAGACGCGGGCGGGTCTTGAACAGGCCCAGCACCACGACGAAGAACGTCGGCACGAAGATGACGGCAAACGGGGTGGCGGCCAACATGCCGCCCAGCACGCCCAGACCCACTGCGCGCTGGCTGGCGGCGCCTGCGCCCGTGGCCATCGCCAACGGCACCACGCCCAGAATGAACGCCAGCGACGTCATCAGAATCGGCCGGAACCGCAGCCTTGCGGCTTCCACCGCAGATTCATATAGCCCCATGCCCCGCGCGTACTGATCCTTGGCGAACTCCACGATCAGAATGGCGTTCTTGGCCGCCAAGCCGATCACGGTCACCATGCCCACCTGGAAGTACACGTCGTTCGACATGCCCAGCGCGCTGACCAGGGCCACCGCACCCAACATACCCAGCGGCACCACCAGCATGACCGAGATCGGGATGGCCCAGCTTTCATACAGCGCGGCCAGCACCAGGAACACGATCAGCAGCGAGAGGCCCATCAGGATGGGCGCCTGGTTACCCGCTTGGCGTTCCTGATACGACAGCCCCGTCCACTCGTAGCCGAAGCCTTGCGGCAACTGCGCGACGAGGTTCTGCATTTCCTCCATGGCCTGGCCCGTGGTGTAGCCCGCCGCGGCGCTGCCGCCGATACGCATGGACTCGTAGCTGTTGTAGCGCACCACCTGCACCGGACCCTGCACCCAATCGGCCGTGACAAACGTCGACAGCGGCACCATCCCGCCTTGCGTGTTGCGCGCGTTCAGCTTCAGGACGTCAGACAGCTGCATGCGGTACGGCGCATCGGCMTGGACCCAGATGTTCTGCATCCGGCCCATGTTCGGGAACTTGCTCAGGTAGGCCGAGCCCACCGCCGTCGAGATCAGCGATGCCGCCTCGTTGAAGTCCACCCCCAAGGCTGCTGCCTTGTCGCGGTCGATGTTCAGCGTCAGTTGCGTGCCCGCCGCCAGACCGGTGATGCGGACTTGCGACAGCACCGGGCTCTTCATTGCCGCGCCCATCAACTGGCCCGTGGCAGCGGCCAGCGCCTCGGAGCCGGCCGCACCGCGATCCTGCAAGCGCAGGTCGAAGCCCGTGGCGTTACCCAAGGACGAAATGGCGGGCGGCACCAGCGTGAACACCTGCGCATCGTGAATGCCCATCAACTGCTTCTGGAAGGCATTGAAGGCGATGGCGCCGGCGGAATCCTGGCGTTCCTTGCGGTCTTTGAAGTCTTTCAGCGTGGTGAACGCAATAGCGGCGTTCAGGCCGTTACCGTTGAAGCTGTAGCCCTGCACGGCGATGACGTTTTCCACCGCGGGAATGTTGCGGAAGTATTCCTCGACCTGTTCGATGACCTCAACCGTACGGTTGGCGCTGGCGCCCGTGGGCAGCTCGATGTTGCTGATCACGTAGCCCTGGTCTTCTTCGGGCAGGAACGACGACGGCAGACGCAGGTACAGCCAGCCCAGCAGCAGCACCAGCACCAGGAAGGCCAGCATCATGCGGCCGCCCTTGTGCAGAATGCGCGATACCCAGTTCTGATAACCGTGGGTGGTGGCGTCGAACTTGCGGTTGAACCAACCGAAGAAACCTTTTTTCTCGTCGTGGTGACCCTTGGCCACCGGCTTGAGAATGGTGGCGCACAACGCCGGCGTGAAGGTCAGCGCCAGCAGGGCCGAGAAGAAGATCGACACGGCCATGGCCACCGAGAACTGACGGTAGATCACGCCCACCGACCCGCTCATGAAGGCCAGCGGCAGGAACACCGTCACCAGCACCAGCGTGATGCCGACGATGGCGCCGCTGATCTGCGGCATGGCTTTCTTGGTGGCCTCTTTTGGCGGTAAGCCTTCGGTGGCCATGATGCGCTCAACGTTTTCAACCACCACGATGGCGTCATCCACCAGAATCCCGATGGCCAGCACCATCGCGAACATGGTCAGCACGTTGATCGAGAAGCCCAGCCCCAGCATCACCGCGAACGAACCCAGCATGGCCACCGGCACGACAAGTGCCGGGATCAGCGTGTAGCGCACGTTCTGCAGGAACAGATACATCACCAGGAACACCAGCACCATGGCTTCGGCCAGGGTGTGCAGCACCTGCTCGATGGACACCTTCACATAGGGTGCGGTGTCGTAGGGGATGGCGTACTGGATGTTGCCCGGGAAGTACTTGGACAGCTCTTCCATCTGTTGGCGCACGCCCTGGGCGGTGGCCAACGCGTTGGCGTCCGGCGACAGCACGATGGCGAAAGCGGCCGTGGGCTTGCCGTTCAGGCGGGCCCCGAATTGATAGTTGTCGGCGCCCACTTCGATACGGGCGACGTCGCGCAGCAGCACCTTGGAACCATCGGTGTTGGCGCGCAGGACGATCTTGCCGAAGCCTTCCACCGTGCTCAGCTGGCCGTTAGCCGTGACGGTGGCGGTGATGCGCTGCGACTCCGGGTTGGGCGGCGAACCGATGCTGCCGCCAGAGATCAACACGTTCTGGCCCGAGATCGCCTGGTTGACTTCGGACATGCTCAGGTTAAAGCCCACCAGCTTGGCGGGATCGACCCAGATGCGCATCGCGCGCGGCGCAGCGAACAGCTGGAACTGGCCCACGCCGGCCACACGCGAGACCGGGTTCTGCACGTTGCGGGTGATGTAGTCGGCCAATGCCGTTTGATCCAGCGAGCCGTCTTCGGACGACAACGTCACGATCATCAGGAAGCCGGTACTGGTCTGCTCGTATTGCAGGCCCTGCTGTTGCACGGCCGCCGGCAACTGCGCAATCACGTTGGACACGCGGTTCTGCACGTCCACCTGCGCCAAGTCGGGGTTGGTGCCCGGGGCGAAGGTGGCGGTGATCGTGGCGGTGCCGTAGGAATCGCTGACCGACTCGTAGTAGATCAGGCCCTTGGCCCCGTTGAGCTTGTCTTCGATGATACTGGTGACCGATTCCGCCACTTCCTTGGCCGATGCGCCAGGGTAGGTAGCGGTAATCGTGATCGCCGGCGGGGCCACGTCGGGGTATTGCGCCACCGGCATGTTCGGGATGGCCAGCACCCCCGCCAGCAGAATGAACAGGGCAACTACCCAGGCGAAAATTGGTCGATCAATGAAAAATTGCGGCATGTGGGCTGACTCTGAAAGCGATGCTCACCAAAGGGGAACGCGGCGCTGGTTGCGCCGCGTGCCGCTCAAGATTTCTGGCCTGCTGCCTTGTCCTGCTGGGCAGGTTCGGCAGGCTTGGGCGATTGCTCGGGCGCGGCCGGCTTGGCGCCGGGTTGCGCCGCGGGCTGAGCGCCGTTCGCGGGGGCTCCGTTCTTGTTCCATTGGCTGACCTGCACCGGCGCGCCTGGGCGGATTTTCTGGAAGCCTTCGACCACGACAACGTCGCCTGCCTTCAGGCCGCTGGTGATCAACCAGTTGTTCTTGATGGCGCCGCCGGTGGTGACGGGCAACTGGGAAATCTTGTTGTCCTTCACCAACATCAGGCTTTGCGAGCCGTCGGCCGTGCGTTGCAGCGCCTGCTGCGGCACGACCAGCGCCTTGTCATCCACGCCCTGCTCCAGCCGCACGCGCACGTACATGCCGGGCAGCAGGATGCCGTCGGGGTTGGGCACTTCGGCGCGCAGGTTCACCTGGCCCGTGGACGGGTCCACGGTGATGCCGGTGAACAGCAGCTTGCCGGCGTGCTCGTATTCCGTGCCGTCTTCCAGCACAACGGTGGCGCGAGCGGTGTCTTTGCCGACCTTCTGCAATTGGCCGCTGGCGAATGCACGGCGCAGCGTCGCCAGTTCGGCAGTGGACTGCGTGAAGTCAACATAGACCGGGTCCAACTGCTGCACGGTAGCCATTTGCGTGGCGGACGTGGCTTCCACCAGTGCGCCTTCGGTGACCAGCGGCTTGCCGATGCGGCCCGTGATGGGCGACGTGACATCGGTGTAGCCCAGGTTGATGGCCGCATTGTCCTGGTTGGCCTTGGCGGCCGCCACCGAGGCATCGGCCTGGCGGAACGAGGCCACGGCGTTGTCGTATTCCTGCTTGCTGACGGCGTTGGCCTTGACCAGCGGCGCATAGCGGTCTGCCAGCAGCTTGGCGCTGAACAGATTGGCCTGCGCCTGCTTCAACTGCGCCGTCGCTTGATCGTAGGCTGCCTTGTAGGGCGCCGGATCAATCTTGAACAGCAGTTGGTTTTCTTTGACGTCACCGCCTTGCTCGAAGGCGATTTTCTGAACGATGCCGGTAACACGCGAACGGATCTGCGCATCACGCACGGCATCCACGCGGCCGGGCAATTCAGAAACGATGGGCGCGCGCTCGGGCTGCACGGTAATGACGCTGACTTGAGGCATGCCGGGATTCATCTGTGGCTTTTCGCCGCACCCTGCCAATATCAGCGCGAGGACGCCACCGGAAACAGCCAGACCTGAAACACGTTTAGGCGAAAACCGCATTGAAACCCCCGCGCATAGCGTAGTGACCCGTGAATAGCCCAATAATGTAACTCAGTTATTGGGGAAATCACGTATTTTCAAGCCGTACAACGATGCGCGGGAGAGACAAATCCGTAACAGCCTCAGCAGTTGGGAAGCGCTCTGAGATTGCCCAGGAACACGTAACCCACGCCGTGCACAGTATGCAGCGGCAAACGGGCGCCTGTCTGCAGGACTTTGCTGCGTAGCCGGCAAATCGCCACATTGAGCGTGCGCATATTGGTGCTCTGGCGCACGGCCATCAACGCTTCGCGGCGCAATTCGCGATGCGGGCTCTGCAGCAGGCAGACAAAACACGCGCGTTCAATTTCGGTCAGGTCGATACGCGCGCCGCTGGGCGCCAGCAGCGTCCACCCTTGGTACATCAGGCTCCACCAGCCGTCGACCCGGTCGGTCGCAAGCGCGGCAGGGGCATTGACGGTGATGGACGGCGGCAGGCGCGCGCCGCGTGGCGAGGGTTGATCCAGGCGGGCAAGCGCATCAGCGGCAGGCGCGTGAGGCGTAGGTGCGTGAGGGGCGAGCGCGTGAGGAGCAAGCGCGTGAGGGACATTCATGGCAGGTCTCCATCGGGCCAGCCCCGCCTGGCGTGGCGGCAGCCGGAACCCGGAACAAGGTTGCTGTTTGTCCCTGAAGACTACCGGTGTGAACGGCTTCTGGCTGCCGAATGAGCCAATTATCAGACCAGTCTTACGCGCCCTGCCTTTCTCTTTCTTTGTGCGCCCTATCTGTTTGTGGCGACCCGGCCTGTTTGTGCCGACCCTGCCTATTTATGCGTGCCGTTGCGATGAATATCGTGCGTCACAAAGCAGCTGTTCTCGGTGGGCCGCGCCAGAATGCCGGGCTTGGCCAGCGTTTGGCGGATGTCGGCCAAACCGGATTCCCAGTGCTCGCGCATGGCCTCGGTGCCGAATTCGTAGTCCTTGGAGTAACGCTCCAGGTGCTTGGATTCGTAGATGAGGTTGATGATGTTGGTGGCGGGCGTATGCGACAACTTGCGGATGTCGGCGAACTCGGGCGCGTTGCGTTCGGACTCGGGCAGGCGCTCAAGCAGCCGCTGCAAGCCATGGCGCAACTTCAGCACCCGCCGCAGCTGATCCGTGACAAGGCGGGTTCGGCTGGAATACTGAATGTCTTTTTGGCGCTCGGCCACTTCTTCAAGCGAAGTCGGCAACCCGCCACGCGCAGGCCATAAATCAACCTGAAACGCCAAGGTGTCGCGCATGTTGTCGTTGGTCAGCACCTGCGCCAGCGGCGTGTTCGACACGATACCGCCGTCCCAATAATGCTCTCCCTCGATCTCCACCGACGGAAAACCCGGCGGCAAGGCGCCGGAAGCCATGATGTGCTCGGGGCCCAGCTTATCGGTCTGGCTGTCGAAATAGGCGAAGTTGCCACTGCGCACATTCACCACGCCGAAGCTTGCGCGCACCTTGCCGCTATTGAGCACATCGAAGTCGACGAACTGGCGCAACGTGGCCGCAAGCGGCGTAGTGTCGTAAAAGCTGGTGGACGCCGCCCCCCGGCCGCTGGCCCAGTACGGCGGCGGGAAGCGCGGTTTGAAAAACCCCGGCTGCCCTGAAAATAGCGCCTGAAAGGCAGACAGCTGGCCGTTCATGGCCGGCGAGCCGAAGCCGAAGGGAATGCCTTCGAACATGCCCGCCAACGTGTCGCCCCACGGCACCGAGGCAAAACCGGCCGGGCGGCAAATACTTTCCCAGAAGCCACGCAGCCGCTCAACGCGTTCGTCTTCGGGCGAGCCCGCGATGATGGCCGCGTTGATCGACCCGATGGAAATGCCGGAAATCCAGTTGGGCCGAATGCCCGCTTCGTGCAAGCCTTGGTACACCCCCGCCTGATAGGACCCCAGCGCGCCCCCGCCTTGCAGGACGAGGGCAACGGTTTCGTAGGGAGGCGTATCGCCGGTATCGGTGGACGGGGCCTTGCGGCGAGTGGTCATTCGGCTACCTCTGGCTAGGGTTTGCTTTTGTCCGGCACTTGCGGCGCGGCGACGCCGGCCCGGAACGGATACTTGGCGAAGATTTGCGCCACCGCCTTGTCCACGTTCTGCGAGGTGTTGGCGGTATCGGGATTCTGCACTTCACCCACCGCCACGCCTTCCCACACCAGCTGCTTGCGGCGGGGATCGACCAAGTCGATATTCAGCGTGCCTTCGGTGTATTGATAAACGTCGTCGCCCCAGCCGTAGCCGGGCCAGCCGCCGTAGAACCCCGTGCGGTAGCCATAGTAAGGCCCCATCGGCGGCGCGGCCGGCGTGACTTGGGTTTTTTGCTGGAGCTTGGCGCCGAAGTTGACGAGCAGATCCGGGTTGGCGGCGCTGTACGTATAACCGCGCATCTCCATCTGGCCGCGCGTGGCGTCCTTGAGCCGTTCGGTCAAGAGGCTGCTGTAGCCCGCCTTGTCAGTGCCTAGCGGGTTCATGAAAGCGAATGTCCGGTATTGGGCAAAATCCGCCTGGTGATCGTAATCGCCCTTCACGGTGGGGCCTGATGCGCAGGCCGCCAGCAATGCCGTCATGGAACCGGCCGTCAACCATTTCAACGCTGGAAACGCTTTCATGTCGATTTCTCCGAGAGCTCAAGGCTTGGACATAGTGCCGCGAAGCCCGCAAAGTTTCAACAGAATCTCATTCGCATCCCCCCGCCTGCCGTCCATTACACTCGCAGCTGATTCATCCCCCTGACACAGACCCAAACCAGCATGTTGGAACTCGACGGCTCAATCTGGTTTCGTTCCGGCGCCCAGACCTGGGGCGGAAAGAACCGCATCGACCTGCTCTCCCAGATCGACGCCACTGGCTCGATCACGGCGGCTGCGCGCGCCGTGGGCATGAGCTACAAGGGAGCGTGGGACGCCATCGACGCCATGAACAATCTGGCGGGTGAACCGCTGGTGGTACGGGCCGCAGGCGGCAAAGGCGGCGGCGGCACGCAGCTGACCGACCGCGCGCGCCGCCTGATCGGCACCTTTCGGGCGTTGGAAGCCGAACACCGGAAGTTCATGGACTACCTGACGCGCGCAGGGCTGGACGCCAGCGGCGACATCGACCTGATGAGGCGTTTCATGCTGAAGACCAGCGCGCGCAATAAATTTCTGGGCACCGTCGTCGAGATCCGCACGGGCGCCGTCAACGACGAAATCCTGTTGCGCATCGCGGGCGGCCATACCGTCACCGCGACCATCACGCGTGAAAGCACGACGGAATTGGGCCTGGAGCCGGGCAAGGAAGCGATTGCGCTGGTGAAGGCGTCCAACGTGATCGTCGGCGCACCGGGCTCGGGCCTGCGGCTGTCGGCCCGCAACCAGTTGCTGGGCAAGATCAGCGCGGTGCGTCCGGGCGCCGTGAACAGTGAAATCCTGATCGCCATGGACGGCGGCGCGACGATGGTGGCGATTGTCACCAACGACAGCGCGACGGAACTGGGCCTGGCCGAAGGCGAACCCGCCGTGGCGATTTTCAAGGCGTCCAGCGTGATCCTGGGCGTGCTGGACTGACGCACAACGCGTCAGCGGTCCGGTCAGACGTCCGATCTAACGCCCAATCCGCAGCCCGCATCCATCCCCCGGGATCAAGCCCGATCAAACCCCCGGGCCATCCGCACGGCGGCGCACCTTGCCGTCGCGCACTTCGAACACTTCATCGGCGAGCGCATCCACATCCGCCGGGTCATGCGTGATCAGCAGCATCGGCACGTCCAGCTGCCGCTGCAGCGCATTCAGTTCCTGGCGCATCTTGCCGCGCAGTTGTGAATCCAGCGCAGAAAACGGCTCGTCCAGCAGCAGGATGTCGGGCTGCAACGTCAGCGCGCGCGCCAGCGCCACGCGCTGCTTCTGCCCGCCCGAAATCTCGTTGGGATAACTGCCGATGATGGCGCCCAGCTCAAACGCATCCACCCAGCGTTTGGCCTCTGGCGCCACGCCGCGCCTGGGCGGGTTGAGCCAGCCGCGCCGCAAGCCGAACGCGATGTTCTGCGCCACCGTCAGATGGGGAAACAGCGCGTAGTCCTGAAACAGATAGGCCACGCGCCGCGACTGCGTTGGCAGGCTGACGCCCGCCTGGCTATCGAACAGCACGCGCCCGTTGATATCGATGCGGCCAGCGTCCGGCCGCAGCAACCCCGCCACCGCGCGCAAGGTCAGGCTCTTGCCCGCGCCCGACGGCCCGAACAAGGCGATGCGCTTGGACGACGACGTGAAGGCCACGTCCAGCTCAAATTGGCGGTCGCCCGACACCATGCGCTTGGCGACCTGGATGTTGATGCTCATCGCCCGCCCCCGTTGCGTTGACCCGCCCCGACAGGCACAAGCTTGCCCGCCACCAGCAACACGATGACGCAGGTGACGGACGTGACCAGCACCAGCAGGTTCGCGGTGTGATCGTCGCCTGCCTGCACGGCTTCGTAGATGGCCACCGACAAGGTCTGCGTGCGGCCCGGCAAGTTGCCCGCAATCATCAACGTGGCGCCGAACTCGCCCAAGGCGCGGGCGAACGCCAGCAGCACGCCGGCCGCAATACCGCGCGCCGCCAACGGCAAGGTCACACGGAAGAACACGCCGGCTTCGCGCACGCCCAACACCCGCGCCGCATTCTCAAGCTGCGGGTCCACGTTTTCAAACGCCGCGCGCGCCGACTTGAACACCAGCGGAAACGCCACGACGGATGCTGCGATCACCGCGCCCTGCCACGTGAACACCAGCTCGATGCCCCAGCCCGCAAGCGTTTCACCGATGACGCCGCGCCGGCCCAGCAAGACCAGCAGGTAATAGCCCAGCACGGTGGGCGGCAAGACCAGCGGCAGGGTCAGGATGGCGTCCAGCAGATCGCGCCCCGGCCAGCGCCATCGCGACAAGCCGAACGCCGCGGCGGTACCGGCCACGGTCGCCAACAATGTTGCCCAGCCCGCCACCTTCAACGAAAGCAGCAGCGGCACCCAAACCGGATCTGTCATCAGTTCAACGCATCAGCAATATCAGGGCTTCTGAAAGCCGTAGCGCGACAGAATAGCCTGCCCTTCGGGCGACAGCACATAGGCGACGAAGCTATCGGCTTCTTTCGCCGCGGCTTCACGCGTGGTCACGGCAATGGGATACGTCACGGGCGTTTGCGACGGCACGCGCACCGCCACCTTGACCTTGTCAGGCATGACGGCGGCGTCTGTTGCGAACACAAAGCCCGCGTCCACTTCGCCGCGCGACACGTAGTCCAGGCTTTGGCGCACGTTCTGCGCCAGCACGCTCTTGGCTTGCACCGCCGTCCACAACCCGGCGGCTTCAAGCGCGCCCTGGGTGTAGCGGCCCACCGGCACCGAGGCCGGGTTGCCATAGGCGATGCGCTTGATGTCGTCGCGCGTCAGGTCTTTCAGCGCGGTGATGTTGGCCTTGCTGTCCGTGGGAACGATCAGCACGATCTGGTTGGCGGCGAAGTCCACGCGCGAAGCAGGCTTGACGGCCTTTTCTTCCACGGCCTTGTCCATCGCTTTCTGGTCAGCCGAGGCGAACACATCCGCGGGCGCACCCTTCACGATCTGCTGCAGCAGCACGTCGGACGCGCCGAAATTCAGCACGACCTTGGTGCCGGGATGCGCTTTCTCGTAGCCTTGCGCCACTTCCTTGAATGCGTTGGTCAGGCTGGCGGCGGCGGACACCACCAGGTCACCCGCGTGGGCGCTCGCGCCCCACAGGGTGGACAGCGCCAGGGATAGCGCCAGGGACAGGGCCAACGGCGGGCGTTTGCAGGACATGATTTTCTCCTCGGGTATCGCCATATCGGTAACGAAATATATAGAGGTATATAACGCTCGTCAATTTGCTTCCCGGCGGCCATTGCGCCAGATCAAACGGGCAAAAAATGGGGGAATATCAGCCGCGCGCGACCGTGGTGACGTGTACCGATTCCGGCGCCAGCGCATCTTGCAGCCAGGCCAGCGCCAGCTCGGGCTGCGCCGTGCCGCACATGAAGATGTCCAGCGCCGCGAACTGGTGTTCGGGCCAGGAATGGATGCTGATATGCGATTCGCTCAGCATGACCACGCCCGTCACGCCCGCGCCTTCGCCAAAGTGGTGGAAATGCGCACTCAGCACATGCGCGCCGGCGGCCTGCGCCGCGCCGATCAATTGCGCTTCCAACGCGGCGGCATCCGTGAGCCGCGTGGCAGGCACGCCGCGAAAATCCGCCAGCACGTGGCGGCCCGGAGTGGCATGCACCGTCACTTGTGCGATCCGCCCGACGACCAGCCCGAACTGCCGGACGAGCTGCTGCCCCAGCTGCTGCTACTGCTGCTGCCGCCGCTCACGATACGGGCGCCGGGCGAACTGGCGCCCGTGGCCGCCAGCACCACCACCACCGCATAGACGGCATAAAGGAACTTGCCCATCGTCCTAGTCGTCCTTTCCGGAAAACTTGTCCGCCAGCTTGGCGGGGAACCACAGGAACGCCAGCCCGATCAGGACTGGAATAAAGCGGCCGTTCAAGATATTGCTCATGTTCAGGAACACCATGCCGATCGTCGCGATCCAGGCCCATTTGCCGTAGCCGCCGCGCTTGCCGCCCATAGGTAGCGACTTCTGCTTGGCCAGCTGGGCGTCGCCAAACCACTCCGCCAACTGCGCCGGGGCGATGGGCGCCGACGCCGACCAGCCGAGTTCGTTGGCCGCGAGTTCACGCGTGAGCTTCAACGTGCCGGCCTTGTAGTCGGTGATCTTCGTGGTGTCGCCCGCCTTGACGCGCCAGTTGAACGCGCCAAGCGGCACCTCGACCCGCGAGGTGTAGTCGTACAGCTTCTGGTACAGCTTTGACCGCCAGCGCACGCTGGTGGCGTTATTCAGGCTGGGCCAGGTGTCGCAGACCTGCACGCGTTCCCAGCCTTCGTCGGTTTCCACCAGCCAGATAAAGCCTTTGGCCGGGTTGAACAGCAGGTACTCGATCCAGTCGGACGGTTCGTCGGGATCGGGGTCTGCGCATTTCATCAGGCCGATCAGCGTGTAGCTGGCGCCGTCGATCTTGGCCACCGCGCCCAGCGACAGCGTGGTGGTGATCGCCTTGACCTTGTGGCCCTTGGCGATGACTTCGGCCGTGGGGCCCGAGCAATCTACCGCCGATGCGCACGACGGGCAGACAACGTGGGTGGCCATGGCCGCCACGAAGCTGATCGGCGCGCCGCAGTTGGGGCACTCCAGCGCCTTGATCTGGCCACGGAAGCGGCCCGCGGTTTCCTCGACCTGCTCGTTGGTGCGCAGCGACCCCGCCTGCATGGCGGACAGGTCGAAGGCTTTGCCGATATAGAGTTCGGGTTCGGGCGCGTCGGAAAAATCCAGCGTGAGAAACGCGTCCAGGCTGCGGTAGTCCGCCACCTTTGCTTCCCAGCCATCGCCCGGCACAAACGGCAGTTCGCCCTGCGCACCACCCGCCTGCGCCGTGCGGACATCGGCGGCGACAAAGCGCTGGCCATCCAGCTTGAGCTCGTCGCCTGGCGAAATGTCGGTGAACGCTGGCATGCCTTGCAGGGACTTGACCTTGCGGCGGCGCGTGACGGCGTACTGGCCCGACGCGTCCGACAACCAGCCGTCGGAGCCATCTTCGAACCACACGTACCACTCGTTCCAGAAGCCCTCGTCAAAGCGCAGCTGGATGCGGCCGATGACGTCAAAACGCTTGCTGTCGAACTTGCCCGTCGCGCCCAGGCACAAGGGCGAATAGTCTTCCAGCACATCGGCCATCTCGCCAATGCGCTTGACCGATTCGGCATCCTTCAACAAGGTGCTGCGGCAAGCGCCGCAAACCGCCATGACGGATGCGGTGGACGTGAACTTGACCGGGGCGCCGCACTGCGGACACAGAACCTGCTGCATAAGTCCTTAGCTGGTAAGTTTCTTCAGCACTTCGGCCTTGGCCGAATCGTAGTCAGCGGCGGTGATCAGCCCTTTGTCCAGCAAGTCCTTCAGCTGTTGCAGGCGCGCGACCGGGTCGGCGCCGGCCGCAGCGGGCGCGGCTTGCTGCGCGGGCTGCGGCTGTTGCTGCGGTTGCTGTGGCTGCTGCGGCTGGCCCTGCCCCACGCCCAACCCCGCGGCCATCGTCTGGCCCAGCGCGGCGCCGGCCGCCAGGCCCGCGCCGATGCCGGCAATGCCGCCTTCGTTCTGCGCGGCCAGCGGAATCGACGTCGCAGTCTGGTACTGGGTGAACTTGCCCAGGTCGCCCGCCATGCCCATCGAAATCCGCGTGTCCAGCGCCTTTTGCAGCTCTTCGGGCAGGGACACGTTTTCAACGGTGAAGTTGTCGAGCTTCACGCCATAACGGTCGAACACCGGGGCCAGCTGCTCGCTGATGCTTTGCGACATCAGCCCCTGGTTACCCGCGATATCCAGGAACGGCACCTTGGAGCCGCCCAGCGCCGTCGTCATCGCGGCGACCACCATGTTGCGCAGCTGCGCTTCCAGGTCGTCCACGGTGTACTCATCACGCGTGCCGCTGATTTCGCGATAAAACTTGGCCGGGTCGGAAATCTGATACGAATACACGCCGAATGCGCGCAGGCGCACCATGCCGAATTCGCTGTCGCGCAGCGTCACCGGCTGCGCCGTGCCCCAGCGCCGGCCCAGTTGCAGGCGCGTGCTGAAGAAGATCACGTCCGACTTGAAGGGCGACTCGAACAGCTTGTCCCAGTTCTTCAGGTACGTCAGGATCGGCAGCGTTTGCGTCGTCAGCTTGTACATGCCGGGGCCGAACACATCGGCCACCTTGCCTTCGTTGACGAACACCGCCATTTGCGATTCCCGCACGGTCAGGCTGGCGCCGTACTGGATTTCGAAATCCTGCATCGGATGGCGCCAGGCGAGCACGCCGTCGCGATCCTCGTTCCATTGCAGGATGTCAATAAACTGCTTGCGAATAAATGAACCGAGACTCATGGCAAGTTCTCCCGTGTCAGATCGGATGACGCGCGCCGGCCGTCAGGTCAGGCAGGCGGCGTTGACGACGCCTGCGGCCAGCGAGATCGAACCGATCAGGCCGCCCATGGCGATATTGTTTTGTTCGATGGCCTCGTTCATGCCGCGTATGGCCTGGGCGATCACGACATACACCACGATCTGCACCACCATGGCGGCGGCGCCCCACACCAGGAACATCACGAAGCTGGCGTGCACGGCAATACTGGAGCACAGCGTGAAGCTGAAACCGACCAGCGCGCCGCCGTAGGACAGCACCGCTGCGATGTTGCCTTCGCGGATCAGGTCGAATTCTTTGTAGCGGGTCACGGCGGTGTAGACCGCGGTGAAAACGCCCAGCATGACAAGCGCCGAGACGATATAGATCAGATAGGTCACCGCCGGATGCATCGCTTCTCCCATTGCCACCCTCCTAATTGCGCGCAGTATATACGCGGCGTTCGATATACTGCGAACGCATTTTTCGCTCCGGACACCCCATGCGCGACCGCGTTCTCATCCTATCGGTATTGATCGTTGCTTCCTGCGGTTTGGGCTATGAGCTCATCAGCAGCGCGCTGGCCAGCTATTTACTGGGGGATTCCATCCTTCAGTTCTCGTCCGTCATCGGCTGCTATTTGTTCGCCATGGGCATCGGTTCGTGGTTGTCAAAATATGTAAAAGACGAAGACGTTTTGAATCGGTTCATCGACGTCGAACTGCTTGTTGCGTTGTTGGGCGGCGTGTCCGCCGCCGTCTTGTTCCTGGTTTTCGCCTGGCTGTCCGCGCCCTTTCGCGCGGCTTTGTATGTGGGCGTCTTCGTCATCGGCCTGATGGTCGGCATGGAGATCCCGCTGGTGATGCGCGTGTTCAACCAGCGCAAGGCCGAATTCCGCGAGATCGTCAGCCGCGTGCTGACCTTTGACTACCTGGGCGCGCTGGCCGTCTCCCTGATCTTCCCGCTGCTGCTCGCCCCCAAGCTGGGCCTGCTGCGCACAAGCTTTCTGTTCGGCATCCTGAACGCCAGCGTCGCGCTGTGGACGACGTGGCTGTTTCGCGCCGAGGTCCGCCGGCCCGGCGAAAAAGCCATCCGCGCCTGCGTGGTGATCGGCTTTCTGGCGCTGGGCTTCATCTATTCCACCGCGATGACGGCCTGGGCTGAAAAGGGCCTGTATGGCGACGATGTGGTGCACGCCGAAACCACGCCGTATCAGCGGCTGGTGGTGACGCGCTGGCATGACGACCTGCGCCTGTACATCAACAACAACCTGCAATTCTCGTCGCGCGACGAACATCGTTATCACGAGTCGCTGGTGCATCCGGGTTTGCAGACGCTGCCCTGGGCGCGCAACGTGCTGGTGCTGGGCGGCGGCGACGGGCTGGCGGTGCGCGAAATCCTCAAATACAAGAACATCGAACACGTGACGCTGGTGGATCTGGACCCGGCGATGACGGGCTTGTTCTCGCGCTCGGAGCCGCTGGTGGCGTTGAACCAGGGCTCGCTCAAAGACCCGCGCGTTACCGTCATCAACGACGACGCCGGCCGCTGGCTGGAAACGCACGCAGAGGTCTATGACTTCATCGTGGTGGACTTTCCCGACCCGTCCAACTTCGGGCTGGGCCGGCTGTACTCGGTGCCGGTCTACCATCTGATGGCGCGCCACCTGGCCGAAAACGGCTACATGGTGATCCAGTCGACGTCGCCCTACTTCGCGCCGCGCTCGTTCTGGAGCGTGGACGCCACGTTGAAGGAAGCGGGCCTGAACACCTGGCCGTACCACACCTATGTGCCATCGTTTGGCGACTGGGGTTTCATTCTGGCCAGCAAGCGGCGCGACTACACGCCGCCTGACAAGATCACCGTGCCGACGCGCTATCTCGACCCGGCCACCACGCGCGAACTGTTCCACTTCCCCGCCGACATGCCGGCGCTGGCGATGCCGCCCAACCGCTTGAATGAGCAGTCGCTCGTGCGCTATTTCGACGAGGACTGGCGCAAGGTTATCCGCTGATGCGCCGCCGCAGCTTCCTGCTGGGCGCAGCCACGGCAGCGGCCGCCGGCACCGCGGGCTGGTATCGGTCGCGCATCGTCGAAACCCCGCCCAGCGTTCACTACCCGGGCATGCAAGCCGGACACGCCTTGCGCGATGGCGCAGCGTTGCCCGCGCCATCCGCCCACTATCAGCACAACGTCGCCATCCTGGGCGCGGGGGTGGCCGGCCTGTCATGCGCGTGGAAGCTTGCGCGCGAAGGCTTTACCGATTTCGTGGTGGTGCAAGGCCCGGAATTCGCAGGCAATGCGGCGGCGGGCAAGCGCGATGAGCTGGACTACCCGCTGGGCGCGCATTACCTGCCGCTGCCTTCGATGGCGTCTACCCATGTGCGCGAGATGCTGTCCGACTTCGGCATCATCGAACGCGGCGCGGGTGACGTGCGCCCGACTTACGACGAAGCCCTGCTCGTCCATTCGCCGCAAGAACGGCTGCTGCGCAACGGGCGTTGGGAAGAAGGCCTGCTGCCCATGACCGGGCTGCCGGACGAAGACGTGGCGCAGCATCACCGCTTTCTGGCGCTGATCGACCGGCTGCACACGCAGGTCGGCAACGATGGCCGCAAGGTGTTCTGCATTCCGCTTGTGCTGTCATCGCAAGACCCGGCGTGGCGCGCGCTGGACGCCATCACCTTCAAACAATGGCTGGCGCGCGAGGGCTATACGTCGCCCGCGCTGCACTGGTATCTGAACTACTGCTGCCGCGACGATTACGGCGCGCAGTACGACGTGGTCTCGGCCTGGGCCGGCCTGCACTACTTCGCCAGCCGCGACGGCCACGCCGCCAACGCCGGCGAAGGCGCAGTGCTGACGTGGCCGGGCGGGCTGGCCGTGCTGGCCGCCCGCATGCGCGACGCCATCACCCAGAAGCTGGGACACAACCGCTGGCTGATTCCGGGTACGGCGGTGCGCCTGGACGAGACGGCCGCCGGCCCGCGCGTGACGTGCATCACGGGCATGACTGACACCCAAGCCCCCACCGCCGCCTACACGCTGCAAACGCGGCGCACCGTCTGCGCCATGCCCTTGTTCGTCGCGCAGCGCATCCTGCCCGACATCCGCGCCTACGGTTACGACCCGGCCGTACACACGTCATCGCACGCACCGTGGCTGGTGTCCAACTTCGTGTTGGAAGGCTATCCGCTGGAAGCCCCCGGCGAACCGCTGTCTTGGGACAACGTCGTCTACCAAGGCCGGGCGCTGGGCTATGTCGTGTCCACACATCAGCTGCTGCGCGTTGCGCGATCGCCCCGCACGGTGTTCACCGCGTATCACGCGCTAAGCGGGCAAACGCCGCAAGCCGCACGGCGATGGCTCACCACGGCAAGCCCCGAAGCCTTGCGCGACGAAGCAGCCGCTGATCTTGTCGCCGCCTACGGCAGCGAGTTCTGGCGCAACGCGCGGCAATTGGACATCACCGTGCGCGGCCACGCCATGGCCTCGCCGCTGTGCGGTTTTTTGTCCAACGCGGGCTTGGCCGCGCTGCGCGAGGTAGATGGCCCGGTGCTGTTCGCGCACGCCGACCTGTCGGGCTATTCCGTGTTCGAAGAAGCGTCGTGGTGGGGCGTGGTGGCGGCGGGCCGCATCCTGGGGCAGAAACCGGCCAGCTAACGGCGCATCCCAAGGAAGGACTGCAATACAATCCCCGGCCTTGACGCTTCGAATAAAAAATCATGGGAAAGCACGTCATTGTTCTGGGCGCGGGCATCGTCGGTGTCTGCTGCGCATTGGAGTTGTTGCGCCGTGGCGCCACGGTCACCTTGGTCGACAAGCGGGAACCGGGCATGGAAACGTCAATGGGCAACGCGGGCGTGCTGGCGCGCAGCTCGCTGATGCCGTTCAACCACCCGGGCCTGTGGGCGCAACTGCCCCGGCTGCTGAAAAACGATACCGTCCAATTCCGTTATCGCCCCGCGTTCCTGGCAAAGCATCTGGGCTGGGCGACGCGCTTCCTGCTGAACGCCCGGCCCGCCGTCTTCCGCGAAACCGTCAACGCGCTGGACGGGCTGATCCGGCTGTCGGCCCCTGAACACCTGAAACTGCTGGACGAAGCGGGCGCGCGCGATCGCTTGCGCGATACGGGCTGGGTGTTCCTGTACCGCAGCGAGGCTGCGTGGAATGGCAGCGAGCTGGCGCGCAAGACCTTTGCGCAATACCAGGTGCCCACCCAGACGCTCAGCCCCGCCGAGCTTGCCCAGATGGAACCCGCGCTGGCGCCCATCTTCCATCGCGCCTTGTGGATTCAAGGTTCGTATTCGGTGGATGATCCGCATGCAGTTGTGGCCGCGTATGCTGACCTGTTCCTTCAAGCGGGCGGCACGCTCAAGCGCATGACCGCCACCGGCGTGCGCCGCGACGGCCAGCGCTGGACGGTGCAAGGCGCGCAAGACTCGGAATCGCTATCCGCGGATCAGGTGGTGGTGGCGCTGGGCCCGTGGTCCAAGGCGCTGCTGAAAACCACGGGCATCGACTTGCCCATGGCGTTTGAACGCGGCTATCACATGCATTACCGCGGCGCGGACGGCGCGCGCGTCAGCCGGCCGGTGTATGACACGGGTGGCGGTTATGTGTTGTCGCCGATGGCGCGCGGGCTGCGCTTGACCACCGGCGTCGAACTGGATGCGTGCGACGCCGCCCCACGGCCGGCGCAGCTGGAGCTGGCGGAATCGCGTGCGCGCGAAGCCTTTCCGTTAGGCGAACGGCTGGATGCATCCGCCTGGCTGGGCCGCCGCCCCACTCTGCCCGACAGCCGCCCAATGATTGGCGAAGCGCCCAAACATCCCGGCCTGTGGCTGGCGCTGGGGCATCAGCACATCGGCTTCAGCACCGCGCCCGGCACGGCGAAACTGCTGGCGGAATTGATGATCGATGGCCGTGCTACGGCCTTGCACCACGCGTTCCGGCCCGGCCGTTTTTTGTAAATTGCGCTTCGAACCTGGCGCGGGCTGCCGGCGTAAAGCCGGTCAGCCCGGGGCTGCTTCAACCCAGCAGCAACGCGTCGTCCGACAGCTTTTCACCGCGCACGCGTTCAAACATTTGCAGCAGGTCAGGCACGTCCATGCCGCGGCGCTCGTCGCCCGACACGTCCAGCACCACCTGGCCCTGATGCAGCATGACCGTGCGGTCGCCCACGTCCAGCGCCTGACGCATGCTGTGCGTGACCATCATCGTCGTCAGCTGGTTTTCGGCGACGATGCGCGCCGTCAGCTGCAACACGAAGTCCGCCGTGCGCGGGTCCAAGGCCGCCGTGTGCTCGTCCAGCAGCAGGATGCGCGACGGCTGCAAGGCGGCCATCAGCAAACTCACTGCCTGACGCTGGCCGCCGGACAACAGGCCAATGCGGTCGGTCAGCCGGTTTTCCAGGCCCAGGCCCAAGGTGGCCAGACGTTCGCGGAAGCCGTCTTTCATTGACGCCTTCACCGCGCGGCCAAAGCCGCGCCGCACGCCGCGCATCTGCGCCAGCGCCATGTTTTCTTCAATGGTCAGGTCTTCGCAGGTGCCGGCCATGGGGTCCTGGAACACGCGAGCCACGCGGCCGGCGCGCGCCCACACGGGCTGACGCGTGACGTCCACGCCATTGATGTCGATGCGGCCGGAATCAATCGGCAGGTCGCCCGACACGGCGTTCAGGAACGTGGACTTGCCCGCGCCGTTGGAACCAATCACGGTCACGAACTGGCCCGACGGAATTTCCAGCGACAGGCCGCGCAGCGCGCGGGTTTCGATGGGCGTACCCGCGTTGAAGGTAATTTTCAGATCTTGTGCGGACAACATATCAGCGCCCCTTCTTGCCGACCAGGCGGCGCTTGAGCATCGGAATGACCAGGGCGAACGTGACCAGCACCGCGGTAACCAGGTTCAGGTCTTGCGCCTTCAGGCCGATGAAATCGCTATTCAACGCCAGCGCGATGAAGAAGCGGTAAACGATGGCGCCGATGATGACGGCAAGTGTCGCCAGCACCAGCTTGCGCGACGGCAGAATGCTTTCGCCGACGATCACCGCCGCCAGACCGATCACGATGGTGCCGATGCCCATCGAAATATCGGAACCGCCTTGCGTCTGTGCGAACAGCGCGCCCGCCAAGGCAACCAGCGCGTTGGACAGCGCCATGCCGCCCAGAATCATGCGGCCCGTATTCACGCCTTGCGCGCGGGCCATGCGGCCGTTGGAACCGGTGGCGCGCACGGCCAGCCCGGTCTGCGTGGCGAAGAACCAGTCCAGCGCCAGCTTGGCCAGAATCACAATCACAATCAGGATCAGCGGGCGCGCCACGTAATCAGCAATCCAACCCGGCTGCAAAATGGTGAACACCGTAGGTTCGGTGATCAGCGGAACGTTGGGCTTGCCCATGATGCGCAAGTTGACCGAGTACAGCGCAATCATCATCAGGATGCTGGCCAGCAGATCCATGATCTTCAGCTTCACGTTCAGCCAGCCCGTGACCAGCCCCGCGGCCGCGCCGGCGAAGGTGGCGATGATGGTGGCCGAAAACGGATCGGTGCCCGACGCGATCAGCGTGGCACAGACGGCGCCGCCCAGCGGGAAGCTGCCGTCAACGGTCAGGTCGGGGAAGCGCAGCAGGCGAAAGGAGATAAACACGCCCAAGGCCACCAGGCTGAAGATCAGCCCGATCTCCAACGCGCCTAACAACGAGAACAATGACATGGGTTAAATCCAATCAGGGTAAGGATGGTGCATATTAAAGACTTGAAACGTCGGGTTTCTTGCGTTTGGGGGTCAGTTTTACCCCAGCTTTCGCAACAAACGTTTCCCGGCGCGTCATTTTCGCTTTTTTTCTGCCAAAGCGCCGCCACGCCTGCGGATTGGGCCGCAAGCGGAGTTGGTCAAGCGCATCGGTGAAAAAAAACCCCGCGCACACCTAGCAGGTATGGCGGGGTTTGTGCGGCGCCGTTTTACTTCACAACCACGGCGGCCGACTTGATGATGGCGTCAGACAGCGTCACGCCTTGCTTGGCGGCGGCGCCCGGGTTCACGTAGAGCTCAAGCTTGGAGACCACTTCCGACGGGATGGCGCCGGGCTTTTCGCCCTTCAGGATGCGAACCACCACCTTGCCCGTCTGCACGCCCAGGTCGCGGTAGTTGATGCCCAGCGCAGCAATGCCGCCGCGCTTGACGCTGTCGGTGTCGGAGGCGATCAGCGGGATCTTGGCGTCGTTGCCCACCTTCACCAGCGATTCATACGCCGAGACGACGTTGTTGTCGGTGTTGGTGTAGATGACGTCGACCTTGCCAATCAGGCTGCGCGCGGCGGATGCCACGTCAACCGAACGCGGGGCGGCGGCTTCCACCAGGCTCATGCCCGACTTCGGCAGAATTTCCTGAAGCTTCTTCACCACCACCACCGAGTTGGCTTCGCCCGGGTTGTAGACGATGCCCACGCGCTTGGCGTTGGGAACGATTTTCTTGATGAGTTCAACCTGCTTGTCCAGCGCCAGCAAGTCGGACACGCCGGTCACGTTGGTGCCGGAAGCATCCATGCTGGACACCAGTTGGGCGGCAACGGGATCGGTCACGGCGGAATACACCACCGGCACGTCCTTGGTTGCGGCGACAACCGCCTGGGCCGACGGCGTGGCGATGGCGACGATGGCGTCGGGGCGGTCGCCGACGAACTTGCGGGCGATCTGCGCGGCGGTGCCGTTGTTGCCCTGCGCGCTTTGGTATTGCCACTTCAGGTTCTTGCCGGGTTCATAGCCGGCTTGCTTCAGCGCGTCTTGCACGCCGTCGCGCACGGCATCCAGCGCCGGGTGCTCGACGATGGCGGTCACCGCCACCGACTTCTGCTGCGCGGACACCGGCGCGGCGATAGCCATTGCCAGCGCCATGGCGCCAACCGTCAGAAAATGTTTTTTTCCGATCAGCATTACTTAGCTCCTTGAACCCTTGGTATATGTTCGTCGGGTATTTGTTCGTGGTTACGGCGGCGCCGGCGGCTTCCCGACGGCTTGCGCAGGCCGTAAAGCCGTATAGTCTAACTTGCCGCCACGCAAAAGAATTTGGGGGGAATCCCTGAAATGGTGCATGCCGGAAGTGGCGCGCCCCACGCCGGGGCACGCGGCGCCAATATACTAAATCCGCGCGGCCGCCCTTGCTCCAAGACCGGCCGCCGCATCCAAAGGCCTCATCATGATCAAACGCGCATTGGGCCGTTCCGGCCTGCAAATTCCCCCACTCACTTTCGGCGGCAACGTCTTCGGCTGGACCGTTGACGAGGCCGGCACGTACTCGCTGCTGGACGCGCTGGTGGATGCCGGGCTGAACTTCATCGACACCGCCGACGTGTACTCGCGGTGGGTGCCGGGCAACCAGGGCGGTGAATCTGAAACGCTGATCGGCAAATGGCTAAAGCGTTCCGGCAAGCGCGACCGCGTGATGATCGCCACCAAGGTCGGCATGGAAATGGGGCCCGACGCCAAAGGCCTGGCGCCCGCCTACATCCGCCGCTCGCTGGATGCCTCGCTTGCCCGGCTGCAAACGGATTACGTGGACCTGTACCAGTCGCACAAGGATGATCCCGATACGCCGCTGACCGATACGCTGGCCGAATACGCCAAGCACATCGAATCGGGCAAGGTACGCGCCATTGGCGCGTCAAACTACACGGCCGTGCGCCTGTCGGAAGCGCTGATCACCGCCGAACGCCACGACCTGCCGCGCTATGAAAGCATCCAGCCGGAATACAACCTGTACAGCCGCGAGCCCTTCGAGTCTGGCCTGCAAAGCCTGGTGAAGACGCAGCAGATGGGCACCATCAACTACTACGCGCTGGCCAGCGGCTTTCTCAGCGGCAAGTACCGCAGCGCCGCCGACGTCAGCAAGAGCGCGCGCGGCCAGAAGATTGTGGACACGTATCTGAACGAGCGCGGGTTCCGCATCCTGAAAGCGCTGGACGAGGTTTCGGAAGACGCCGGCTGCACGCCTGCGCAGGCGGCACTCGCCTGGCAGATCGCGCAGCCCGGCATTACCTCGCCGATCGTCAGCGCAACGTCGATCGCCCAGCTGGACGAACTGGTCAAGGCCGCCAGCCTGACGCTGACGCGTGACCAGTTGGCCAAGCTCAGCCAGGCGAGCGACTGGCGATAGCACGTTGACTAGAAGCGCTGCGTCAGCGTGAGCAGCGCGGTTCGGCCTTCGCCATAGAAGACCGAGTTGTAAAAGCCCATCGAGCGGTAGTACTTCTTGTCGGCCAGGTTGCGCACATTCAGCTGCAACTGCGTCTTGTCCGTGAAGTTGATCTGCGCCATCAGATCAAACAACGCGTAGGGTTTCTGCACGATCGAACCGGACTTCAGGCCGTAGTACGTCTGTGCGCTGGTCTGGCTCTGCCAGCGCACGCCGCCGCCCACCGTCACCTTGTTCAGCGCGCCGGGCAGACGGTACGCCGTGCTCAGCTTCAGCAGCTGTTCGGGCTGGGTCGTCTGCACCTTCTTGCCGTTGTTGTCCTTGGACTGGCGATACGTATAGCCCAGGAATACGTTCCAGCCCGGCATCACTTCGCCCGCCACTTCGGCTTCGAAGCCGCGCGTGCGCGTGCCGTCCAGGATGTAATACCAGCCGTCGTCGTGCGCGTAGTCGTAGCCGCCGTACTCGGCCACATCTTTCTGATCGGTTTGGAACACCGCAACGGATGCGTTCACCCGGCCATCCAGGTACGCCGCCTTCAGGCCCATCTCGTAGTTGTGGCCATAGGCTGGGCCGGCCATGTCCCACGTCTGCGTTTTCACCATCTGCGGCTGGAAGATGTTGGTGTAGCTGGCGTAGGCGGTGTAGGTGTCGTTCAGGTCATAGGTCACGCCCACATAAGGCGTGACTTCGGAGTACGTGTGCGAATAGCCCGTCACGCCCCCGCTGGTTTCGGTGGATTCCCAACGGGTCCAACGCGCGCCGGTCAGCAGATGCAGCCGCTCGGTCAGGCCCAGGCGCAGCGTGCCGTAGATGCCCGTCTGCTTGTTGCGGTTGGTTTGCGACAGCGCCAGGATGTCCCAGTTGGGCGCGGGCCAGTCGCCCGTCCAGTGGTGGACGTCGGGAATGGGATAGGTGTCCTGATCCGTCGTGTCCCAGCTTTGGTTCCAGGCCTTGATATCGGAATGCGAGAAGCCGACGTTGAACTGATGCTGCCGGCCAAACGCATCGAAGCCGCCGTCCATCGAACCGCCCACCACGTTCTGGTCGCTGCCGCCCACGAATTTACGCAGCAATGGCGGCGTGGAAAAGCCATCGATGGTGACGGGCACGTCTGATGTGAACAGCAGCGGCGCGTCAAACTTGTTTTCCAGGCGCGTGAACGACAAACGCGCGTTCCAACCGTTGGCGAAGCCATGGTCCAGCTGCGCGAAATACTCATGCGAATCGGTGTCCCAGCGCGACCACTTCGCGCCCATGGCCTGGCCCTTGGGCCAATCGATCGGCTTGCCATCGGCATCGAGTGCCGGCAGCCCGCCCCAACTGATGCCGCTGGGCCGCGTGCGCTGCACCGATGCGCCCAGGCTGACCGTGGTGGCGTCGGCGATGTCGGCCTCGACAATGCCGTAGAGCACGTCGCGCTTTTTCTTGTAGAGGTCCATCGTGTCGCCGCGCCGTTCCTTGGCGCCGACGATGCGCCCGCGCACCGAGCCCGACTCATTGAACGGCGTGGACAAGTCCACTTCGCCGCGATAGGTGTCTTCGGTGCCGGCCGACAATTTGATGTCGCCCTGGAACTCGCGGGTGGGACGCTTGCGGATGAAGTTCACCGAGCCGCCTGGGTTGCCCGTGCCGCTCATCAGGCCGGTCGCGCCGCGGATGATTTCCACGTGGTCGTAGATGACCGGGTCCAGGTTGCTATCGCCAAACTGGTAGAGGCCGTTCAGCGGCTTGACCACGCCGTCGAACTGGAACGTGTCCATGGAAAAGCCGCGCGAGTAATACGTCAGGCGCTCGGACTCCGCCTGCTGCACGTTCATGCCGGTGGCGTTTTCCATGACGTCGCGCACGGACGTGATGGAACGGTCGTCCATTTGCTGGCGGGTCAGCACGCTGGTGGATTGCGGCGTTTCGCGTTGGGACAGCACCAGGCCGTTGGCTGACCGCATCCAGTCAGCGGTGTAATCGCCCGTGCCTTCGGTGGTGGCGCCTGCGCCCAGCACCACCACCGGCGCCAACTGCGTGGCCTGCGGGCCGCCCGCGCGCTGCAATTGGTAATCCCCATCGGCGCGGCGCACGGCTTCCAGGCCCGTCCCCGCCAACAGGGCCGCGAAGCCCTGGTCGATGTCGTATCCGCCTTGCAGCCCGGCCGACTCCATGCCTGACGTCAGCGCCGGGTCGAACGACAGCAGCACCTGCGTCTGCTGGGCGAAGCTGGACAACGCGGCGCCGAGTGCGCCGGCCGGAATGGTCACGGAATGGCGGATCGTATTGGCGGCGCGGGGTTGCGCCTGCACCGTCGTGGGTGACAGCGCGGCGCCCGCCATGGCGGCCAGCACCAGCGCGGCAAACGCCTTCAAGCGCAAACCCGCTGGCGCTGAGCAATGAGAGGGGAAAAACGGCAGAGACATTTCGTTGGGTTCCAGGCGAAGAAAATCGAGGCTTCACCCGTATGCCAATCGAGAATGCAAAAGTGACAGGGCCGCGCAGAAAATTCTTTGAATCACCCTCGCGGGCGGATCGTTACCCAGTAGCGTGTGAACCGATCGACGCGCACGGGCAGCGCGCGTTCAACGGCGGCCAGGATGCGGTCGGTGTCGCCCAGCGGGTACGAGCCCGAGATACGCAAGCCCGCCACGGCCGGGTCGCACACAAGCCTGCCCTTGCGATGCCGGCTGAGCGCATCAACGAAGGCATCCAGCCGCATGGCATCGGCGTACAGCGCGCCTTGCACCCAGTCGTCGGCATGGGGCGCGGGGCGGGCAGCTTGCACCGCGCGCGCATCAAAATGCGTGCCGGCGCCGGCGTCCACCACGCGCGCCGCGCCCGCGCCGCCTGAGATCGGTTCGATTCTGACGGCGCCGTCGGTCACCGCCACCCAGGCCTCGTCGTCCAACAAGCGCACGACAAAGCGCGTGCCTAGCGCGGTGATGCGGCCCAGGGGCGTGGCCACGACCAAGGGCCGCGCAGGCACGTGCGGATCGGCGTGCGACGCAATATGCAGCTCGCCCCGGCGCAACACGATCTGGCGAAGCAAACCGTCAAACCGCACGTCGGCCGCGCTGTCCGTGTTCAGGCTCAGCACCGTGCCGTCGGCCAGCGTGGCGACGCGCCGTTCCCCCACCGATGTGGTGAAGTCGGCGCTCCAGGCGCGCCACGGCAAGCCCGCCGCCGCCAGCCCGCCCGCCCCCAGCACCAGCGACAAGGCCTTCAGCGCCTGACGCCGGCCACGGGATGGCAGGCGGTCCAGCGCCGCCAAACCGGCTTGGGGGTCAACCTGACCGAATTGGCGTCCCAACATTTCCACGCGTTCCCATGCCAGGCGATGCAAGGGGTCGGCGTCGATCCAGCGGCGACAGGCCGCGCCGTCGGTCGGCGTGGCCTCTTCGGCGCCCAGGCGCACAAACCAGTTGCTGGCTTCTCGGATGACGGCGGGCGGCAATTCCACCCGCCCCGTGGCGCGCGCGCTCACCACGCCGCCAGGCAATGCTGCATGGCGCGCGCCAGATACTGGCGCACCGAGCTCACCGACACCGCCATGCGTTCCGCGATCTCGCCGTGGCGCAGCCCTTCCAGCTGCGACAGCAGAAACGCCTTGCGCACCTTGGCGGGCAGCCCGTCAAGCAAACGGTCGATTTCCAGCAGCGCTTCCAATGCCAGGGCGCGGCGTTCGGGCGAAGGCGCGTGCGCGTCCTCCACCAGCGCCAGGCTGTCCAGATAGGCGCGTTCGATATCGCGGCGGCGAAACAGATTCACCATCAAGCCGTGCGCAATGGTCGTCAGATACGCGCGCGGCTCGCGCAGGGCGCGCGTGTCGTCCTCGCGGACCAGCACTTTCAGATAGGTGTCGTGGGTCAGGTCGGCCGCATCGAATGGGCAGCCCGTCTTTCTGCGCAGCCAGTCGCGCAGCCAGGATTGATGCTGAATATAGAGCCCTTCAATGGGCGCAGGCGTACCGCTTTGATTCATGACGTTCGACGGACCGGAAAGCAGATTTACCAATGATAACGATTATCAATAGTAATATGAATCCGGTCCGGCAAACGCATCAATCCAGCTTCACCCCGGAATCTTTCACGACTTTCGCCCAGCGATCCACCTCGCTATCGACGAACTTACCGAAGTCAGCGCCCGTCAATGTCGGCACCGCAGAACCGTTACCGGCCCAGGTTTCCTTGAGCTTCGGCGTGTTCAAGGCCTTGGTGATTTCCACCGCCATCTTGTCGACCGCTTCCTTCGGCGTGCCGGCGGGCGCCCAAATGGCGTACCAGGTCGACACGACGTAATTCGGCACGCCTGCTTCGGCGGCGGTCGGCACGTCGGGCAACGAAGCCGAGCGTTCGGTCGCGGCCACGGCCAGGGGCTTGATGACGCCAGCGCGAATATGGCCTGACGACGACCCCAGCCCGTCAAACGCCAGATCCACCTGGCCGCCGATCAGCGCCGACAACATAGGTCCTGCCCCCTGATATGGCACATCAACCAACTTGATGCCGGTCTGCATGGCAAACAATTCGCCCGCCAGGTGATGCGTGCTGCCCTTGCCGGCCGTGCCGAAGTTGATTTCGCCTGGGTGCTTCTTGGCGTAGTCGATGAATTCCTGCAAGGTCTTCACTGGCAGCTTGCTGGCGTTGATGACCACCACCTGCGGCGGCTGCGCCACCAGCGCAACGGGCACGAAGTCCTTCTGGATGTTGTAGTTCAGGCTTTTGTACAGCGACGGGGCCAACGCGTGATGCGCGCCGCCCATGAAGAAGGTGTAGCCGTCGGGCCGGGCCTTGGCGGCCACGCCTGCGCCCACCGTGCCGCCTGCGCCGCCCTTGTTGTCGATCACCACCGTCTGGCCAAGCTGCATGGTCAGTTGCTGGGCCAGCGGACGGGCAAAGGTATCCGTGCCGCCGCCTGCGGGGAACGGAACGATCAGCGTGATGGGGCGCTCAGGCCATTGCGCGGCGGCCACACCGCCAACACTCAGGGCTGCCACGGCGAATACGGCTGCGGCGGTCGTGCGAACTCTCATAGTGTCTCCTCTTGCTGCATCATGGGGACGGCGCGGTTATGTGCGTCTCGTCTCTTGGATTTTTTATGGAATGAAGCTGCCAGGACTGCGTTCACATTGAATGGGGATCGTCTCCTTGGGATAAAAAAATGCCGGCCCCTGGGGACCGGCATCTTCGCCTGGCGTTAAAGCGCCTTGTACGTTTCGCGCAGCACGTTCTTCTGCACCTTGCCCATGGTGTTGCGCGGCAGCTCGCCCACGATGTGCACGCGCTTGGGCACCTTGAAGTTCGCGATGCGTGACTTGAGCTCAAGCTGCATCGCCGCGGCATCCAGCGACACGCCGTTCTTGGGCACCACCACCGCCACCACGGCTTCGCCGAAGTCGGCGTGCGGCACGCCGATCACTGCCGATTCCGCCACGCCGGGCATGTCGTCGATCAGCGTTTCGATCTCTTTCGGATAGACGTTAAAGCCGCCCGAGATGATCAAGTCCTTGCTGCGGCCCACGATGGACAGGTAATCGGCCGGCACGTCGCGCCCAGCGGATTCGCCGCCCCAGCGGCCCACGTCGCCCGTTTTGAACCAACCGTCTTCGGTGAATTCTTCGCGCGTCTTTTCCGGCATGCGCCAGTAGCCCGAGAATACATTGGGGCCGCGCACCTGCACGTTGCCGATTTCACCCGGCGCCAAGGCGATGCCCGCATCATCCACCACGCGCACCTGCACGCCCGGCAGCGCACGGCCGACGGTGCCGGCCAAACGCTCGCCCAGCTTGGCGTCGTAGGGGTTGGACGTCAGCATGACGGTTTCGCTCATGCCGTAGCGTTCCAGAATGGCGTGGCCGCTGCGCTGTTCGAAGTCGGTAAACGTTTCGGCCAGCAACGGCGCCGATCCCGAAATGAACAGGCGCATCTTCGCGCACACGTCGCGGGTAAAGCGCGGGTCGGCCAGCAGACGAACGTAATACGTCGGCACGCCCATCATCACCGTGCTTTGCGGCAGGTAATGCAGCGCCTGATCGGCGTCCAGCTTGGGCAGCCAGATCATCTTGGCGCCGGCCAGCAGCGCGCCGTGCGAGGCCACGAACAAGCCGTGCACGTGGAAGATGGGCAGCATGTGCAGCAGCACATCGTCTTCGCGCCAGCCCCAGTATTCATGCAGCACCTGGGCGTTGGCGGCCAGGTTGCCATGCGACAGCATCGCGCCCTTGCTGCGGCCGGTGGTGCCGGACGTGTACAGAATGGCGGCCAGGTCATCGGCCTGCCGGACCACGGTGGTGAACGTTTGCGGCAGGCTGCCGGCGGCCTCCAGCAAGGTGCCGGTGCGGTCTTCATCCAGCGTGTAAACATGCGCGCAGCCCGCCTTGTCAGCGGCGCGTTGCACCCAGTCGCGGTTCTTGCTGGCGCACACCACCACGGCCGGTTCGGCATTGCCCAGGAAGTATTCGATTTCGGATTCGCGGTACGCCGTGTTCAGCGGCAGGTACACCAGCCCGGCGCGCAACGTGGCCAGATACAGCAGCAGCGCTTCGGGCGATTTTTCCACCTGCACCGCCACGCGCGAGCCTTCGGGCAAGTCCAGCGACATCAGCAGGTTGGCCAGGCACGCGGTGGCGCGGTCGATGTCATCCCAGGTGTATTCCAGGTCGGGCGTTTCCAGCGCGACTTTGCTGCGGTCCTTGGGAAAGCCGCCTTGCAGGACGGCATAGAGGTTGGCGTTGCTCACCTTGGTCAATCTCCGGAAAAGGAAGGGTCTACGCCGGCCAGGAAAGCGCGCACGCCTTCCTTGTGGTCCCGGCTGTCGGCATAGGAGAAATAATCTTGATATTCGGCTTCGGTCAAGGCGCCGCCTTGGGCGAGCCTTGCGGACAAGCGTTTATTGATGCGGGCGGCGATGGGTGCGCCCTGCGCGATGCGCTCGGCGCTGCGGCGGGCCGCGTCGGCCACCTGCTCATCCGGCACGATGCGCGTCAACAGGCCCAGGCCGAGCGCTTCGTCGGCGCCGAACACGCGGCCTTCGAGCAGGATGGCGAGCGTGGCGGCGCGCCCGGCCAGCGCCAGCAGGCCGCGCATTTCGTCGGGCGCCATGGGAAAGCCCAGCCGGTTGATCGGCACGCCAAAGCGGGCGGATGCGCCGGCAATGCGCAGGTCGCACTGGCTGGCGATTTCCAGCCCGCCGCCCACGCACACGCCTTCAATCTGAGCAATGACAGGATGCGGGCATTGCGCCACGGCTTGCAGCGCGGGCGCCAGGATGTCACGGTGATAGCGCTGCACGCCGGCCATGTTGGCGCGCTGCTGCGGGAATTCGCGGATATCCGCACCCGCCGCAAAATTGCCGCCTTCGCCGCGCACGATCACGCAGCGCAGGCTGTCATCGGCGGCCAGCTGCGTGAACACGTCGCGCAGTTGCCCCCACATGCCCACCGTGATCGCGTTCAGGCGCCCGGGGTGCGATAGCGTCACCCAGGCAAAGCCCCCTTCGCGTTCCAGCCGCACGCGGCCAGCGTCGTCTTCCTTCATGTCCCCTGCCCTTCTTATGGATGGATGGCGCCGTGTATCCGGCGTTCAGCCCACGCGTCCCACGCCCCGGCTGACCTGGGGCTTGCCTTCACCCAGACGCGCCAGGTTGGTATCGAGCTCGTCCAGGTCATACAGGTAATTGACCATCAGCGCGCACGATTGCTTGAGACCCTTGGGCGACGTGTCCGCCGCCCAGTTCAGGCGTTCGATGCGCGCGCCATTGCCCAAGTGAAAGCGCGCCACGGCGTCCACTGGCAAACCGTTCTTCATGGATTGCAGATACGTCGCCGCCAGCTTGAAGCTCGCGCGCTTGACCACATCGGACGCCTTGCCCTGCGCGGCCGTGGCCAGGCGGGCGACCCAACGCTGGCCGTCCGGCACGCCTTCGCGCTTGCGGTCCTTGGCGCGCGACTTGTCTTCGCGCACGATGGCTTCCACGGCGTCAGCATCCAGCTTGCCCAGCCAATCCGAGAACCCGGGAATCGGCGACAACGTCGCGAACGCCTTCAGCTTGGGCAGCTCTTCCAGCAATTGTTCCACCACGCGCTTGAGCAGGAAGTTGCCAAAGCTGATGCCCTTCAAGCCCGGCTGCGTATTCGAAATGGAATAGAAGATTGCCCAGCGCGCCTTGTCCAGATCCTGCGGCGGCAGCGTGCTGTCCAGCAGCACCTGCACGTTGTCGGCCATCTGGCTGGCGAAGGCGACTTCCACAAAAATTAACGGCACACCCGGCATTTGCGGATGGAAGTAGGCGTAGCAGCGGCGGTCGGGCGACACGCGGCGGCGCAGATCATCCCAGGATTTGATCTCGTGCACCGCTTCATACAGGATCAGCTTTTCCAGCAGCGACGCGGGCGAATCCCACGTCAGCGGACGCAGCTCCAGCAGGCCCACATCGAACCACGCCGACAGCAGCGCTTCCAGTTCCTTGTCCAGCCCCTGAATGCCGGATACCTGCTTGCGCCAGCGCACCATGTCGGCCCGCAATTCCACCAGGAAGCGCAGGCCCTGCGGCAAGCCATTGAATCGTTTGAAGAGGCGCGTGCCCTCGCCGCCGTCGCCCGCGTAAGTTGCGCGCACCTGCGCCAAGGCGGCCAGCATCAGCCGGCGGTCTTTGCCGTCGGCCGCGCTGTATTGCTCGCACCAGCGGCGCGCCAGCTTGTTGGCGGCTACGTCGGTCAGGCGCGCTTCGAACAGGCGCCGGACTTCGGATTCGCTGGGCAGGCGGCCGCGTTCCCACAAGCGGCCCAGCCGCGTCATCAGGCTGGCGCTTTCGGCCGCCGTTGCGGCGTCAATCAGTTCGGCCTCGGGCTCAGGCGTGCGTGCGCCCCGCGCGGGCGCGAGATTGGCGGGGTCGGACATGGGCGGGCTCCTGGATAACGATGGGATCGGATAACGCCGGATCGGCGGCGTCTTCATTGGCCAACACGCGCAGCGCTTCCAGCTGCCGCATCAGATGGGTGTGGGCGAGCGCCTGCGCGGCTTCGCTGTCATGCGCCTTCAGCGCGTCGAAAATGGCCAGGTGTTCGGTGCAGGATTGCTGGATGCGCCCCGGCCGCGCCAGGCTGCGGTGCCGCGACAGGCTCAGCACCTTGCGCAGATTGCCGACCATATCGGACAACCATTGGTTGCCGGCCAGCGCCTGCACGGCTTCATGGATCAGGTAGTTGGTTTGGTAATAGGCGTCGATGCGGCCGGCCTGGGCATGGCCCGCCAGTTCGGCGTGCAGCGGCTCCAGCGCCGCCAGCTCCGCGTCGGTGGCCTTGCGGGCGGCCTCGAAGGCGCAGCGCCCTTCCAGCATGGCCATCAGCGGGAAGATGTCTTCCAGATCTTGCGTGGACAGTTCATTGACGAAGCAGCCGCGGCGCGGCTCCAGCCGCACCAGCCCTTCGGTGGCCAGCACTTTCAGGGCCTCGCGCAGCGGGGTGCGCGAAATGCCCATTTCGCCTGCCAGCCGAAGCTCGTCAATCCATTCGCCATTGCTGAGCGCGCGCGCATGGATCATGGCGCGCAAACGATCCGCGACTTCCAGGTACAGGGCTTGACGGACGATGGGTTGGCTCATGGATGAACGGCTTGAACTGCGCCGTAATTCATAATTATGAATAAGGCCATGATAGAGCCCGCCACGGAAAAAGGTAAACCCCCTTCCGCCCCCGTACCTACCCTAATAGGGAAACACGCCCGGCAGAACGCCGGGCGATGGTCTTAGAAATGCAGCACGCCGTCCACGGCGTGGCGGGTCAGCGCCCGCGCCCAGCGGCGCGCCGGCAGGCCGTACTTCGATTCCACGACCTCGGCCCGCGCCAGCAGGTCTGCCGGGGTCACGGCCAGGCGCGGCCCGGAAAAGGCCAGCACGATCTGGTTGCCCGCGTCGACCTCGGGCAGCAGCAGCACGCGGTCGTCAAACGCCTTGGACAGGTTGTCGATGTTCTTGCCAAAGCTCTCGTGGCGGCCGAACAGGTTCACGGCCAGCACGCCGACATCACCCAGCACACGGCGGCAATCGCGGTAGAACTTCACGCTGTCGCGCACCGGCCCTTCGGCGGCCGCGTCGTACAGGTCAACCATCAGCACCGGGCAACGCCCCGCGTTCATGGGGTCGGCCACCCAGGCGCCCGCGTCCGCGTGCTCGACTTCCAGCCGGTTGGCCCCCGGCAGCCGGAAGAACATGTGGCAGGCCGCCGTCACGCGCGGATTCCACTCCACCGCCAGCAAGGGGCTGCGCGTGTGCTTGACGCAGTACCGCACAAGCGACCCCGCGCCCAGGCCCAGCATGCCGATGGCTTCTTCCTTGGGCGGCTCCAGGAACAGCAGCCAGGCCATCATCTGGCCGGTGTATTCCAACACCAGTTCCGACGGGTTCTTGATGCGCATGGCGCCCTGAACCCATTCGGTGTTGAAGTGCAAATAGCGCACGCCGTCCACTTCGGACAGCGTCGGCTGATCAAGTTCAGAGGGGAAGTTCGATTTATGCATGGCGGGATTGTAGGGCGGACGCCGCGCGGCGTCAGGCACGGCGGCCCCGCTCACGCCGCTATTGCCGCGCCGCCTTCCCAGATTCGTTCCAACAGTTCGGCGCAGGAGGCTTGCGCATGCAGCGCCGCCGCCAGCCGCAGCACGCGCTTCAGATACAGATGCGCGTCACATTCCCACGTGACGCCCATCGCCCCATGCGTCTGGATGGCGTTTTGCACGGCGCGGCGGCCGCCTTCAACCGCCAATAGCGGCACATAAAGCGCATCGAGGTCCGCGTTTTCGGAACCCGCGTCGTGCGATGCCACCGCAGCCATGCCGGCCAGCCGGGCGTCATCCAGCGCCATCCAATCGTCCGCCAGCCGATGCTTGATGGCCTGGTTGGCGCCGATGGCGCGGTCGAATTGACGGCGTTCCTGCGCGTAGGCCGCCGCCATATCCAAGGCCGCCGCGGCCGCGCCCAACAGTTCGGCCGAACGCAGCAGCGTCAGCCGGGTTCGCAAGCGGCGCGCGGTTTCCGTGCCAATGGGCAGTTCGATGCGGTCCAGAACGTCAGGCCGCGCCACCACCGCCACGGGCATCGTCGGGTCCAACCCCGCCAAGCCGCCAACGGGCGCGTAGCGTTCCAGCAGCAAGGCGTTCGGCCCCGTGCACCGTACGGACAACGCCGACACGCCCTCGCCCGCGCCCTCGATGAAGATCGACCCATCGGGGCGCACCGAGGCGTCTGCAAAATAGCGGTCGCCCTGCATCACTTCACGCGCCCACTGCGCGGCCAGCCCCTTGATGCCCGCATCAACAAGCGTAGGCAGCACGACTATGTTGGCCACAAGCGGCAGGCTCAGCAGATGACGGCCGGCCGCTTCGGCGACTACCCACGCGTCGGACAGACCCAGCCCCAAGCCATCCTGTTCGGCAGGCGCCAACAACGCCGGCCAGCCTTGCGCGGCCAACTCGCGCCATTGCGCCAGACGTTCAGCGTGCGTGCGCGCCGCCGCATTGCGCGCCAATGACAGCGGATGGCGTTCGGACAAATAGCGGCGCGCCGCGTCTTGCAGCATGCGCTGGTCTTCAGTCAGCAGAAAGGTCATGGTGATGTGGCTACGGGATTCAGATCGGGTTTCAAATCGGGCTTCAGATCGGGTTTCAAAATTTGGGCAAGCCCAGCATCTGCTCGGCAATGATGTTGCGCTGGATCTCGGAGGTGCCCGCCAGAATGGTCTCGGCGCGCGACCACAGATAGGCGTGTGTCAGCGCCGCGGCCTGCTCGTCGGCGCCGTCCGTCAGGCAGGCGGATTCGCCCAGCAGCTGCATCGACAGTTCCAACAAGCGCTGATGCGCTTCGCTCCAGTGGATCTTGGTGGACGAACCCTCAGGCCCCGGCGGATCGCCCCGCATGGCGCCGGCCAACGCGCGCTGCGACTTCAACGCCAGCACATGGCTGTCCGCCGCCAGCCGCGCCCACTTGTGGCGCACGGAAGCTGACGAGGCTGGCACATGGCCATAGGCGTCGGGGCGCAGCGCCAACTGGCGCACCGTGCCGAGTTCTTGCGCAAAACGCACCAGACGCGGGATGAAGTAGGTGCCGCGTTCGAAACTGGCGGCCGCCATCGCCACCTTCCAGCCCTGGTTCTGTTCACCCAGCAGCAAGTCCGCCGGCACGAAGACATCTTCGAAGAACACTTCGCAGAACTCGGCCTCGCCCGTGATCTGGCGGATGGGCTCGACCCGCACGCCGGGGCTGCGCATGTCCACCAGCAAGAAGCTCAAGCCTTTGTGCTTGGGCGCTTGCGGGTCGGTACGCGCCAGCACGAAGCACCACTGCGCGCGGTCGGCAAACGACGTCCATATCTTGTGGCCGTTCAGCCGGTAGCCGCCGTCAACGGCCTCGGCGCGGGTGCGCACGGAGGCCAGATCGGACCCCGCGCCCGGTTCCGAATAGCCCTGGCACCAGACTTCGCGGTTGGACAGAATGCCGGGCAGGAAGCGGGCCTTTTGCGCGTCGGTGCCAAAGTGCAGCAAGGTCGGCGCCAGGATGCCGTGGCCAATCAGATTCACGCCCAACGGCGCGCCGGAACGCGCGTGCTCTTCATGAAACACGGCTTGGCGAGATAGCGGCAAGGCCTGTCCGCCATGCGCCTTGGGCCAGCCCAAGCCCGACCAGCCGTTGGCGCACAAGGTGTCTTCCCAGGCGCGGCGAAAGTCCAGGTCGCGCGGGGCCGCGCCGCCCGGCCAGTCCCGGGCGAACCGGGCATAGGCCGAGGCCAGCCACGCGCGCAACGACTGCCGAAAGGCCGCGTCGTCAATCGCTGCGCTGTCGCACGCGGTGTTGCCTACGGGGTCGCACGCGGTGTTGCGTGCGGATTGCACTTCACTCATTCCTGCTACTCCAGACGAATATTCGACTCGCGCGCCACCTTGGCCCACGTGGTCACGTCCTGCCGGATGAAAGCGGCAAACGTCTTGGGGTCGCTGCCGATGATGTCCAGCCCCAGCCCCACAAACTGCGCCTTCACATCGGGCTGCTCCAGAATCTGCGCCAGATTCTGATAGAGCTTGTCGATCACCGGTTGCGGCGTGCGGGCCGGCGCCACCAGACCCAGCCACGGCATCGCGGAATAACCCGGCAGACCTGAGCCCGCCACCGTCGGCAGATCCGGCACAGACGCCGACGGCCGCGTCGTGGTGACTGCCAGCGCGCGCAGCTTGCCGTCCTTCACGAAGGGGCCGGACGAAGCCCAGGCGTCGAACATCACCTGAATGCGCCCAGCCACCAGGTCATTCAGCGCGGGTGCGCTGCCCTTGTACGGAATGTGCGCCATCTGCACGCCCGCCATGCTGTTGAAGAGTTCGGCCTCCAGATGCGTGGAGCTGCCGGTGCCCACCGAGCCGTAGCTGACCTTGCCGGGGTTCGCCTTCAGGTAGGCGATGAGTTCGCCTACGTTCTTGGCGGGAATCGACGGATGCACCTCCAGCACGTGCACCACCGACGCCACCTGGCTGACCGGCGCGAAGTCCTTGATGGGGTCGTAATTGACCTTGGCGTAGATGCTGGGCGCGATGCCCAGCGACGAAGCCGCCATCAGCAGCGTGTAGCCATCGGGCTCGGCGCGCGACACGTAGTCGGACGCGATCATCGTGCCGCCGCCCGGCTTGTTTTCGACGATCACGGTCTGGCCCAGCTTGGCGGTCAGGCGCTCGGCCAGCAGCCGGCTCATGATGTCCGCCGCGCCGCCCGGGGAAAACGGCACCACGATGCGCACGGGCCTGCTGGGATACGGGTCCTGAGCGTACGACGGGTTCGCGACGCCAATGCAGGCCAGCGCGACGCCGGCCAATAGTCTCTTCATCATGCTTGTCTCCTCCTGGGGATGCGCTGCGCGGATTGCGCGATGGCGCTACGGGGTTGCGGGCAGGATCAGGGCGTCCAGTACCGCAACGCCTTGTCCCGCCTCTTTGATCAGCAAAGGATTCACTTCAATTTCCGCCACGTGGGCGGGCGCGGCAAGCAGCGCATTGCCAATTGCCACGATGCTGCGGCACGCCGCCGCCAGATCGGCGCGGGGCTTGCCCCGGTAACCGTCCAGCAGCGCAAACGCCTTGAGCTCATGCAGCATCTGCAAGGCGATGTTCTCGTCCACCGGCAACAAGCAATGGCTGGTGTCTTGATAGATCTCGGTCAGCACGCCGCCCAGGCCCACGGTCAGCACGGGTCCGAAGACGGGGTCGCGCGTGGCGCCCACGATCAGCTCTGCCACGCCGCGCTCCATCTTCTGCACCATCACGCCGTCGATGCGGGCGTCCGGCTGCGCTTGCGCGGCGGCTTGGCGAACCTGATCGAACGCGGTGCGCACGGCGGCGGCGTCGGCCAGCCCCAAGGCCACGCCGCCCGCTTCCGTCTTGTGCGCGATGTCGGCGCTTAGGATTTTCAGGGCTACGGGGTAGCCGGCGGCTTGAGCCTCGGCCACGGCTTCGTCGGCATCGCGGGCGCAATGCACGCGCGCCTGCGGCAAGCCAAACGCCGCAACATACGCACGCGCGTCGGCTTCGTTGCAGGGCAACGGCGGCACCGGCACCGTCTCAAGCGGCGGCATCGGGGCAATGCGCGGCTTCCCACGCGCCTCGCACCACAACAGATACGGCGCCAGCGCGGACACGGCCTGGCCCAGGTCATCGAACACGGCCACTTCGGCCTCGCGCAAGGCGGCGCGGCTTTGCGCAAGGCCCGTGTCGATGGCGATGAACAGGCGTTGATGCTGGCGCGACGCCTCGGCCAGCGCGTCCGCCATGCGGTCGAGCATGTAGCCGGGCGCATAGACGACGACCGCGTCAATCGCGTCTGTCGTCGCCAGCGCCTGCAGCACGGTGCGCACGAAAGCAGGATCATTGACCACGTTGCCGGTCACATCCACCGGGTTGCCCACCATGCCGTAATCGGGAATGCCGCCGCGCAACACGGCTTGCAAGGCCTCGGGCAGATCAGGCAAGTCCAGGCCCGCGCCGATGAATTTGTCGGCCAGGATGGCGCCCAATGCGCCCGACATCGTCAGCACCGCCACGCGTTTGCCCGCGCTGCGATGGCGCAGCGTGGCCAGGCTGGCCAGGTGCGCCATCTGGGCGAAGTCCGATGCCTCGATCACATTCAATTGCCGGAACGCCGCCGCGTACACGCGCCGGTCGCCCGCCAGCGCAGACGTGTGCGAACGCACGGCCTGCGCGCCCTTGTCGGTATTGCCAGCCTTCAACGCAATCAGCAATTTGCCTTGGCGTTCAAGCTCGCGGCAGGCGCGCACGAAGCGTTCGCCATCGCGCAGCTGTTCGATGTAGCCCAGCACGATTTCCGTCTGCGGGTCAGCGGCTAGATATTCCAGGTACTGCGAAAAATCCAGGCACGCTTCGTTGCCGGTGTTGATGAAGTGCGAGAACGGCAAATCCAGCTTGCGCGCGATGGCGTACACCGCTGCGCAGACGTTGCCGCTTTGCGTCAGCAGGCTGACGACGCCTGGGCCGCTCTGGGCGGGCGCGGTTTTAAAAACCGACGCAAACGCCGTGTGCGCCTGCGTGTTCAGGTTGGCAAAGCCCATGCAGTTGGGGCCGGCCACCGCCATGCCGCTTTCCGCCACGAAGGCTTCCAGTTCGTCTTGCAAGCGCTGGCCGTCGCCGCCCGCTTCCGCGAAGCCGGCGGCGTACACGATGGCCGCGCGCACGCCCTTGGCATGGCAGCGGCGCAGCATGGGCGTGACGTCGGCCGCGGCAATGGCCAGCACCGCCAGGTCTACGGGTTCAGGCACGGCTTCGATGTCGGGCCAGCAGCGCTTGCCGAACACTTCCTGGTACTTGGGGTTCACCGGATAGATGCCGCCCGCGTAGCCAAAGCGCGTCAGCAATTCCAGCGGCATGCCGCCGATGCGCCCCGCGTTGGCGCTGGCGCCGATCATGGCGATGGACCCCGGATTCAGCAAACAATCCAGCGCGGCCCTCATGCCGTTTCGCCCTTCTTGTTGCGCTGGATGGCTTGCGCCAGCCCGCGCTCGCGCACCGCTTGAAACTCTTCGCTCAGGTGCGACAGCTGGTGCGTGTCGAAGTGCGCCGACAACGCCGTGCGGAAACCCTGCGCATCGGCCGTGCGGTTCAGTGACCGCTTGATCAGCCGCAGCCCGAACGGCGGCGCCTGCGCAATACGGCGAGCCAGCGCCAAGGTGGCTTCATCCAGTTCGGCTTCCGGCACCACGCGGTTCACCATGCCGATGCGCAAGGCTTCCTGCGCGTCGACCTTCTCGCCGGTGTAGAGCATTTCCTTGGCCTTGCGCAGCCCCATCACCCAGGGATGGATCAGCACTTCGGTGGCGGCGGCGGCCAGCGTGTGGCCCACCGGATCAGAGAAATACGCGGTGTCGGAGCAGACCACCAGGTCGCACATATTGGCGACCATGAAGCCGCCCGCGACGCAGGCGCCTTGCACCTGGGCAATGGTGGGCTTCGGGAAATCCCAGATGCGCAGGCAGTAGCCGTAGTAACGGCGCGACTCATAGTCCCAGCGTTCTTCCACGGTGAAGTCGGCGCGCTTGGCCTGCGCTTCCTTCAGGTCATGGCCCGCCGAAAAGTGCGCGCCGCGTCCGGCCAGCACCACGACCCGCACGGAATCGTCTTGCTCGGCCCGCGTCAGGGCGTCATCCAGTTCGTCCAGCATCTGCTGGCTTTGGGCGTTGCGCGCAGATTCGCGCGCCAGGCTGATGCGGCATACCGAGTCGAGCCGTTCGACGGCAAGGGTGGCGTATTCCATAGTCTCCTCAACGCTTGCTATGCCCGCGCTCGACGGATGGCGCGGATCGATTGGATTGAATTAACGCACCTCAAATCCTAGAATACAAAATATTCAATCAACCTTTCCCATAATATGAACAAATCGACCGCAACGGGCGGAACCCAAAGCATGCGGCGCGCGCTCGGCCTGCTGCGCGTGCTGGCGCAGCACCAGGAAGACGGGCTGGATCTGCAAGGCGTCATGAACGCGACCGGGCTTGAGCGCTCCACCGCGCATCGGCTGCTGAGCTGCCTGCTGGAAGAACAATTCGCCGAACGCGACAGCAGCACGCGCCGCTACCGGCTAGGCGTGGATTCCATGCAGTTGGGGTTTGCGGCGTTGCGGCGCACGCCCCTGCTGGACGCGCTGCGCCCCTTCGCACAAAAGCTCGCGCGGCTGTCGGGCGACACCGTGTTTCTGGTGATTCGCCAGGGCGACTACGCGCTGTGCCTGCTGCGCGAAGCCGGGTCGTTTCCGGTGAAGGTGTTCACCATTGACCAGGGCGAACGCCGCTTGCTGGGCGTGGGCGCGGGCGGCCTGGCGCTGATGGCCAGCCTGCCCGATGAAGACATCTCCGCGCTCTATGCGCGGCATGCGGCCAGCTACGCGCAGATCGGCGTTTCCAGCAGCGCGTTGATGAAGGCCGTGAAACAGACACGCGCCACCGGCCATGCCGAAATCGTAGACACGATCACGCCAGGAGTTTCAGGCGTGGGCGTGGCGTTTCCGGTGTCGGAACTAACCTGGGTAGCGTTCAGCTTCGGCGCCATCAGCAGCCGGCTGGACGCGCCAAGACGCGCGGAGATGGGCGCGTTGCTGCACGCCGAATGCCTGGCGTGGGCGCGGGACTATTTGGGGGATGCGTAACGCATCGGGGCGAGTCGAAAAAAAGCGGCCTCCGCCGTAACTGGCGGAGGCCGCTTGGGTTCAAACGCTTAAATGCGTTCGAAGATCGCGGCGATGCCTTGACCGCCGCCGATGCACATCGTCACCAGCGCGTAGCGCCCGCCCACGCGTTGCAGCTCGTGCAGCGCCTTGACGGTGATGATCGCGCCGGTGGCGCCGATGGGGTGGCCCAGGCCGATGCCGCTGCCGTTCGGGTTGACCTTGGCGGGGTCCAGCTTCAGTTCGCGCGACACTGCGCACGCTTGCGCGGCGAAGGCTTCGTTGGCTTCAATGACGTCCAGCTGGTCCACCGTCAGGCCGGCGCGCTTGAGCGCGGCTTGCGTGGCCGGCACCGGGCCGATGCCCATGATGTCGGGGTCAACGCCCGCGTGGGCGTAGGCCACCAGACGCGCCAGCGGTTTGATGCCGCGCTTGGCGGCAACCGACGCGTTCATCAGCACCACGGCGCCCGCGCCGTCGTTCAGGCCCGACGCGTTACCCGCGGTGACGGTGCCGTTCTCTTTCTGGAAAACCGGCTTCAGCGTGGCCATGGTGGCGGCCGACACGTCGCGGCGCACGTGCTCGTCGGTGTCGAACACGACTTCGCCCTTGCGCGTCTTTTGCACGACGGGAACGATCTGGTCGCGGAAGTAGCCCGCGTCGATGGCGGCGGCCGCCCGGCGGTGCGATTCGGCGGCCAGCGCGTCCTGGTCCTGACGGCTGATGCCGAACTTGGCGGCCACGTTTTCAGCGGTAACGCCCATGTGCATACGGCCGAACGGGTCGGACAACGCACCCGTCATCATGTCCAGCATGACGCTGTCACCCATGCGGGCGCCCCAGCGCTGCGACGGCACGATGTACGGTGCGCGGCTCATGCTTTCGGCGCCCGCGCCGATGGCGATATCGGCATCGCCCAACAAGATGGTTTGCGCTGCCGACACGATGGCCTGCAAGCCCGAGCCGCACAGGCGGTTGACGTTGAAGGCCGGGGTTTCCTTGGCGATGCCCGCGTTCATGGCGGCCACGCGCGACAGGTACATATCGCGCGGTTCGGTGTTGATGACGTGGCCGACCGCAACGTGGCCGACCTCGTCACCCTTGACGCCTGCGCGTTCCAGCGCGGCGCGGATGACAGTGGCGCCCAGGTCGCACGGCGGCACGTCTTTCAGCGCGCCCCCGAAGTCGCCAATGGCGGTGCGGACGGCCGAAGCGACGATGACTTCATTCATGGTGTTTCCTCCTTGTAATGCGCTCCATCATACTGCCGCCCACCCTCGCTTTGCCTAGGCCCGTACTCAAACCCGCCCCCTGTTTGCCTGGCCTGCATTCATGCGCGCCCGCTCTCTGCCTAGCCGCCAGACGGGCGTCCCGCTTTGCGCGCGGCGCGTTGTGCGATGAAGTTTTCAACCGCCTCCGCGTGCGCGGGCGTCTTGTGGGCCAGGGCCTGATAGGCGGCCGACAGCTCCAGCAAATGGTCCAGGCGGGCATGCTGGCTTTCACGCAACAGGCGTTTGGTCAGGCGCACGGCGTCCGGCGAATTGGCCGCGATGCGGCTGGCCAGCGCGTGCGCGGCGGGCAGCAATTCCGTGGCCGGCACCACGCGCGACACCAGCCCCCAGTCCAACGCCGTTTGCGCGCTGATGGCGTCGCCCGTGAACGACATCTCGGCCGCCCGCGCCATGCCGATCAAACGCGGCAGGAACCAGGCGCCGCCGTCGCCGGGAATCAACCCCAGCTTCACGAAGCTCTCCGCGAACGATGCCCCTTCGGCTGCGATGCGCACGTCGCACATGCACGCCAGGTCGCAGCCCGCGCCGATGGCGGCGCCATTCACGGCGGCGATCGTCGGCACTTCCAGCGCATGCAACGCCAGCGGCAAACGCTGGATGCCGTGCCGGTATTCCTGACGCAACGCGGCGCTGCCCACCTCTGGGCCAATCTGCCGCTGCATGTCGTTGATGTTGCCGCCGGATGAAAACACATCGCCTGCCGCCGTCACGATCAGCACCCGCACGGCGGGGTCGCGTTCAATGCGTGCGAACACCGCCAGAATCTGGTCCACGATGTCGCTGCCGGTCAGCGCGTTGCGCGTAGCGGGGTCGTCCAGCGTCAACGTTGCAACGCCCTGCGCGTCCAATTCGTAATGCACACGTTCCGTCATGCCCGCTCCTGATAGTGAAAGGGTTGATCGCCCCAGCGTAGGTGCAGGCGTTGCTTGCCGTCCAATATTAGTTTTCGCGCGGGTGATACGAGATTCGTATCGGAAAGCCCAAAAATAATATTGGACGCGCACGGCCGCACGCCGCGATAGTGCGCTTTCGAGCCCCCCGGCCAAGCGCCGGCCCGCACCGGAGCGCCTCATGATCGACACGCTGGAACTCACTGCCATCCCCGCCGCCGACGAAGCTTTGCGCGCCGAGGTGCGCGACTTCCTGGCCGAGACGCTGGATGGCCTGGAACCCGATGAACGCGCGCGCTCGTGGATGGGGTTCGATGCAGGCTTCAGCCGCCAACTGGCCGAACGTGGCTGGCTCGGGCTGACACTACCGCGCGAACACGGCGGCGCGGCGCGCGGACATTTCGCGCGCTTCGTGCTGTCGGAAGAACTGCTGGGCGCGGGCGCACCGGTATCGGCGCACTGGATCGCCGACCGCCAAAGCGCACCGCTGATCTTGAAGTACGGCACGCCCGCGCAGCAGGCGTTCTACCTGCCCCGCATCTGCCGCGCCCAAGCCTTCTTCTGCATCGGCATGAGCGAACCCGGCTCGGGCTCGGACCTGGCCAGCATCCGCAGCCGCGCCGAGCCCACCGCGAACGGCTGGCGCTTGAATGGCAGCAAGATCTGGACAACCAACGCGCACCGTTCGCACTACATGATTGCGTTGGTCCGCACGTCGGGTACGGCAGAAGACCGGCATCAGGGCTTGTCGCAAGTCATCATCGACCTGTCGCTGCCCGGCGTGTCGATCCGCCCCATTGAAGACCTGGCGGGCGACGCGCATTTTTCGGAAGTGTTCTTCGACAACGTCGAGTTGGCCGACGACGCGCTGATCGGCCAGGAAGGCGCGGGCTGGGCGCAAGTGAATGCCGAGCTGGCGTTTGAACGCAGCGGGCCGGAACGTTTGTATTCCAGCATCGCGCTGCTGGAGTGTTGGCTGACGCATTGCCGTCGCCGTTTGGGTCCCACGAGCCCCGCTGATATGGCAGACCACCAGAACGATCATGCCGTGCTGGGCAGCATCCTGTCGCAGATGGCGGTGCTGCGCGCCCTGTCCGTGGCGGTGGCGGGCAAGCTCGCGGCAGGCGCCAGCCCTGCCGTCGAAGCCGCGCTGGTGAAGGACCTGGGCACAGCGCTGGAACAACAGATTCCACGCCTGATCGGCGACGCGCTGGGCCGCCATCCCAATACGCCGATTCCCTTGCCACTGTTGCGCACGCTGGCGTACCTGGAGCAGGTGGCGCCCACGTTCTCGTTGCGCGGCGGCACGCGCGAAATCCTGCGCGGCATCATCGCGCGCGGGCTGGGACTTCGATAAGGACGATGACCATGGACACCTTGCTTGGCGACGCCGCCGAACGCCTGTTTGCCCAAACCTGCACGCCTGCCCTGCTGCGCGCCGCGGAACAAGGCCATAGCATTGCCGCCGCGTGGCAGGCCTGCGAAGACGCAGGCTTTGCGGATGCGCTGGTGCCCGAAGCGCAAGGCGGCGCGGGCCTGGATGTGGCCGACGCGCTGCCCGTGGTGTTGGCAGCCGGGCGGCATCTGTGCCCCTACCCCATCGCGCACACCGTGCTGGCGCGCGCCTGGCTCGCCCGCGCCGGACACGCCGTGCCAATGGGGTCCATCGCCATCGCCGCGCAGGGTTTGTCGATGCAGCAGGATCGCATGACAGGCGTGAACGTGCCTTGGGTGCGCGTTGCGGACTATGTTCTAGCGCAGGCTGACGGGCACGTCTGGCTGCTGCCTGTTGCGGCCGGCTGCGTCGCGCCCAACGGCGTGCACGGCAGTCTGGATGGCGAAGCGTCTTGGGCGATGGCTGCGGCCGTCCGCGTGGATGGCGAAGCGGCCGGGGCATCACGTATTGCCAACCGGGCGCATGGCGACGCCCCGTTGGATGAACTCGCCGCCATCGCCTATGCCGGCCTGATGGCCGGCGCCATGGATCGCGTGTTGGCGATGACGCTGGACTATGCCAACCAACGCACGCAATTTGGCAAAGCCATCGGCCGGTTTCAGGCGGTGCAGCAACAGATCAGCGTCATGGCAGAACACGTGTGGGCCGCGCGCATGGCGGCGCAACTGGCGTTTCAGGGGCGCGGCGGCCAGCCGCAAGCGTTGATGGCCGCATTGGGCAAAGCGCGCACCAGCCAGGCCGCACCGCTTGTCGCAGACATTGCGCACGCGGTGCATGGCGCGATCGGCATCACGGCGGAATTCGACTTGCAGTGCTACACAAGACGGCTGCGCGACTGGCGTCTGGCGGGCGGCTCGGAATCGTATTGGCACGCGCGGATTGGCGCGGCGGCGTTGAGTAGCCATCACGATGCGCTGACGTATCTGCGTACCGAACTCCAAGGGGCGGCGGGCTGACCGCGAAGCGCCGGAGAGCAACGTCCCGGATAGCAACGTCCCGGATAGCGAAGAGCATGATGCCAACGGACCCGATACCGAAGGGATAGCACCGATGCCGAATCCGATACGCGGGCCGTATCATCCTGGGCAACCCTCGCCCCGGACCGCCCCCATGGATTTTCGCCATCTGCAGCAGTTCCTGGTTCTTGCCGACACGCTGAACTTTCACCGCGCCGCCGAAAAGCTGCACATGTCGCAGCCGCCGTTGTCGGTGTCGATCCGCAAGCTTGAAGATATGGTGGGCGTGCCGCTGTTTGTGCGCGGACGCCAGGGCGTGCAGTTGACCGAAGCCGGCCTGGCCGCTCGCGACGAAGCGCGCCGCGCGCTGTTCCATGCCGAGCAGTTCCGGCTCGCGGCACGCGCGGGCGCGGCGGGCGAAGGCGGCACGGTGCGCGTGGGCTTCGTGGGTTCCGCCACGCACGGCATCCTGCCGCGCATCCTGCCCGCGTTTCGCCAGCGTTATCCTGGCGTGACGGTGGTGCTGCGCGAAGCCACGTCGATCCGCATCATGCAGGACCTGGCCGAAGATGCGTTGGAAGTCGGCATCGTGCGCGTGCCGGTGGCCATGGGCTCGAACGTTCGCTTAACCCCCCTGACCACCGAGAATTTTGCGCTGGCCGTGCCCAAGGGCCATCCGCTGGCGCGCCGCGGCCGCATCCGTCTGGCCGATCTGGCGGACGAGGCCTTCATCATGTACACCGCGACAGAAGCCGCGGGGCTGCGCATGGCGGCCATCAACGCGTGCCAGTTGCGAGGCTTCACGCCCCGCATCACGCAGGAAGCCGTGCAGGTGCAAACGCTGCTGAGCCTGGTTGAAAGCGGCTTGGGCGTGGCGCTGGTGCCGGCGGGCAGCCGGCGCCATCCCGGCCCCAATGTGGTCTACAAGACGCTGGCGGACTTTCCGGCAGACGCATCCATCGGCATTTCCCTGGCGTGGAACCCCGACATCGAACGCAGCGCCGCCCGCAACCTGCGCGAATTGGCCAGCCTGTCGTTCCGCGACAAGGGTGTCAAATAAGCGGCGCCGCGCTTGCGGCAAGATGGCCCGCAGGCTTAGGATGGAGCATGGTTGCGCCGCAGCGCCCCGTCAGACCGAGGGCGCGACGCGCGGCCGGCGTTTGAACCTTGTCAGCGATCCGGGAGCACATCGTGAAATCAGTTGCTGAGATTCTTAGGGAAAAGTCGAACAATTCCGTCGTGACGGTTTCACCGGATTCTTCGGTGTTTGACGCCATCAAGACCATGGCCGAACGCAGCATCGGCGCCGTCGTGGTGGTGGAGGGCGACACCGTGCTGGGCATGCTCTCCGAGCGCGACTACGCCCGCAAAGTCGTTCTGCAAGACCGCTCGTCGCGCAGCACCAAAGTGCGGGAAATCATGACCGACTCGGTCTATTACGTGGGCCCCACCGACACCCGGGAACACTGTATGGCCATGATGACGGAACGACATTTCCGTCATCTTCCGGTCATCGAAAACGAAAAACTGATTGGTCTGTTGTCCATTGGCGACTTGGTCAAGGACATCATGAGCGAGCAGAAATTCATCATCCACGAGCTCGAACGCTACATCAGCGGCGGCCACGGCTAGTTGTCTGGCGAGTTGTCCGGCGAGTTCTCTCCCGAGCCGCCACCGCTAGCCGCCACGGCAAGTGGCGGCCATGACCCTGGCGGCTAGCCCGCCGCCAGTATCCGCGCCGCCGGCACGATCAGCCCCATGCCGGCTGCCAGCAACAGCACGAACACCATGCGCTTGACGGTCTTCATCGACCCGGCCGTGCTGTAGCGGCGCGCCACCCACGTCACGCCAATCACCACCGGCAAGGCCTGCAAACTCAGCCAGAATGACGACGCCATGAACGCGCCCTGCCCGGTCACCAGCGTCAGGCGCACCACGGCATTCAGCGAAAACAGCACCAGCAGGCTGTTGCGGATGGACGCCAGCGGCAAGGGCTGGCGGTACAGGTGATACACCATGGGCGGCCCGGCGCTTGAGAACAAACCGCCCAGCACGCCGGAAATTCCACCGAAAAATACGAAGGATGCTTTGGACGACAAGCGCTCCAGCGGCTTGGCGCGCGCCACCAGCAAGATGGCACAGGCCAGAATCGTGACGCCCAACAGCAGTTGCAGCAAGACCGCCATCGATCCGCTGATCCACGTCAGCGCGGCAACCCCGGCACCCACGCCCACCAGGCTGGCGATCATGGCCGGCCGCATCAGCGACCAGTTCACTTGCGGCTTGGCCCGCGCCAGCGTCACGGCGGCGTTCACCAGCGACAACACGCTGACCACATTGGCCACTTCCGACACCGACGCCAGCTGGAACACCCCCGACAAACCGAGAAGCACGAGTCCGAACGCAAAGCCGGTCATGGTCTGGGCATAGGTGGCGAGCGCCACGCAGGCCAGGAACAGCAAGTGGTGGGAGATACTCATGCGCTTGGAGGGTTTGGGGTCGCGGCGATGATATCACCGGGGTGCTGACCACCCGCCCAACGCGGGCGGGTGAACATGCCGAATCACATATCTTGTCACAACTGGAAGCGTCCCCGAACCCGGCCGCTGCGCGCTGCCGCTATCCTTGCCGCCCTGTCCGTCCTTGCCGGAAAGCTCGCGCTCAGAATGACGCCCAAACACACCACGATCAACACGGTAACCCTGACCTGCTCGACTTGCGGCAGCGCTCAGTTCACCAAATTGGCTCCGAACGAATACCGCTGCAATCACTGCCACGCGCTGACGCTGGTAGAAGATGACGTTGCCCAGCGGCTGGAAAAGATTCTGCGCGGCATGCAGCAGCCCGCGCAGCACACGGCGATCAAGCCCGGGGCGCTGGCTGCGATTGCTTTCGTGGTGGTGGCCGCGGTGGTCGTGCCGCTGGTGATATCGCTGGTGTCATCAAACCGGACATCGACGCCGTATCGTGCGCCTGCCGTGGCGCCGCCAATCGACGCCTCGCTGGTGAAGCTGACCGATGTGCGCGAGATCCAGACGCGCGGCAGCAAAGAGTTGGTCATGATGATGCGCAACGAAACGGGCAAGAAGATCGACCCGCCACGCGTCACGGCCACCTTCTTCCAGGGGGAGCTGACGCTGACGTCGTCCTGGGGTTCGATCTCGGCGCGTTCCCTGCAGCCAGGTGAATACGCGCCCTTGCGGATCTCGGTGCCGGGCAAGGCCTATACGCGCTACACGCTGCAGGTCGCAACCCCTGCGCCCGCCCGCGGCAAGCCCAACGATGTGGTGGCCAGCAGGGTGCAGCTGGTAAAGAATGATGGCGCGTACCGGCTGGTGGGATTGTTGAAGAATCAAGGACATGGCGACGCCAACAGCACCCAGATCACCGTCATCCTGTATGGCGAAGATGGCGCCATGATCGGCACCGGCAACGGCTACGCCGCCGCGGGTACGCTCGCGCCGGGCGCGGTGACGGCGTTCGATGCGCGGTGCGAAATGTTCGGCGACGGCAAGGTCGCGTCCTACGACTACATGGTGCAAAGTGAAAGCTGATCGTCGCGGCGCCCAGCCGCTGTCCTGGCCGGCCAAGGCCGTATTGGTGCTGATCATCCTGGCGGCCGCCGGATTTGCATTGACGAAGTACACCGCCGCCGGCCCCTGGGCCATGCGCAAACTCGGCATGCAAGACGCGCCGGCCAACGACGCGCCCAACGTGGAAGCTACAAAGGTGGAACCGCCCAAAGTGGCCGCCCCCGCCACCCGTATGGTGCGGGTCAGCCCGGCGGATGTGCGCGTGATCGACCATGTGCGCCTGACCACCGAAGAACTGCTGGACCCCGGCTTTGCGCTGTTCGACACCAAAGCGCTGACCTTGTCCGCGCCGCGCCGGCTGCTGGACGAAATCGACCGCCCGATCATGTACGCGGAAGTCGTCAACACCAGCCCGGACTATGTGGCCTTGTCGCCTCAGGCGCAGATCACCGTGTTCGATGGCTCGACCCCGCTGAAGGTCCGGCAGGACTGGACCCTGCCCGCCTATCTGTATCCGGGCGAGCGCGTGCCGGTGGCGCTGGTCGGCGGCAACTACGAACGCTACACCGAGGTCAAGACCGACTGGATGCCCGCCAAGCGCGCCGCCCTGCCCGGCCCCCGGCCCAAGCTGGATATTTCCGTCGACAACACAGAGGCCGGCGTCGGCACCGGCACGCTGAACTTCAGCTACCGCTACCGTTACAAATACGTCACCGTGACGGGCCGCGTGCGCAACGAGGACCAGGCAGAAGTGAACAACGTGCGGGTCTGGGTCAGCCTGTACGACGCGCAGGACAAGCTCAGCGGCGCCAGTTTCAAGGAACTGCGCCTGCCCAAGCTGCAACCCGGCGAAAGCGCCCCGTATGAGGTCATCGTGAAGCAGTACGGCGGGAATTTTGCGCGGGTTGGCGTGGTGTACGACGTCACGGCGCGCTAGCTCGCCCCCGCCCAATCCCCTGCCCAACCCCCAGCGCGCGCCCTGCGCGCCCCCTACGCTCGCCCCGCGCCGCGCCTGCGCGGCCCCGCTCTGCGTCGCCGTAACGCAACAGCTATCGGCTCAGGTCTTATATAAGATATAAGACATTTGCTAGCGACTTCTGTTGCCTCTACAATTCCGGTCGAAAACCCTTCTTCCAACCCGACTTTGAGCAGGCCTCACATGCTGGATAACTACCGCCAACACGTTGCCGAACGCGCGGCTCTGGGGATTCCCCCGCTGCCCCTTACGGCTAAACAAACCGCTGAACTGATCGAACTGCTGAAGAACCCGCCCGCTGGCGAGGAGCAGAATCTGGTCGAACTGCTGACCTACCGTGTGCCGGCCGGCGTGGACGATGCCGCCAAGGTCAAGGCGTCCTACCTGGCCGCCGTGGCGCTGGGCAAGGAAGCTTGTGCGCTGATCAGCCGTGCCAAGGCGACGGAACTGCTGGGCACGATGCTCGGCGGCTACAACATTGGCCCGCTGGTCGACCTGCTGGACGATGCTGAAATCGGCACCATCGCCGCCGATGCGCTGAAAAAGACCCTGTTGATGTTCGACGCCTTCCATGACGTGAAGGAAAAGGCTGACAAGGGCAACGCCAACGCCAAGTCCGTGCTGCAAAGCTGGGCTGACGCCGAATGGTTCACCAGCCGCCCGGAACTGCCGGAAAGCCTGACCATCACCGTCTTCAAGGTGCCTGGCGAAACCAACACCGACGACCTGTCGCCGGCGCCTGACGCCACGACCCGCCCCGACATCCCGATGCACGCCCTGGCGATGCTGAAGAACAAGCGCGACGGCGCCGCGTTCGAACCGGAAGAAGACGGCAAGCGCGGCCCGGTCAAGTTCATCGAATCCCTGAAAGAAAAGGGCCACCTGGTCGCCTACGTGGGTGACGTGGTTGGCACGGGTTCGTCGCGCAAGTCGGCCACCAACTCGGTGCTGTGGTTCACGGGCGAAGACATCCCGTTTGTGCCGAACAAGCGCTTTGGCGGCGTGTGCCTGGGCAACAAGATCGCCCCCATCTTCTACAACACGATGGAAGACGCCGGCGCGCTGCCGATCGAACTCGACGTTTCCAAGATGGAAATGGGCGATGTCGTCGAACTGCGCCCCTACGATGGCAAAGCGCTGAAGAACGGCGAAGTCATCGCTGAATTCGAAGTGAAGTCCGACGTGCTGTTCGACGAAGTGCGCGCCGGTGGCCGCATTCCGCTGATCATCGGCCGTGGCCTGACCAGCAAGGCGCGTGAAGCGCTGGGCCTGGCGCCGTCGACGCTGTTCCGCCTGCCGAAAGACCCGGTCGACACCGGCAAGGGCTACACGCTGGCTCAGAAGATGGTTGGCCGCGCCTGCGGTCTGCCGGATGGCAAGGGCATTCGCCCGGGCACCTATTGCGAACCGAAGATGACCTCGGTCGGCAGCCAGGACACCACCGGCCCGATGACCCGCGACGAGCTGAAGGATCTGGCTTGCCTGGGCTTCTCGGCTGACCTCGTGATGCAGTCGTTCTGCCACACCGCCGCCTACCCGAAGCCCGTGGACGTCAAGACGCACCACACGCTGCCGGAATTCATCAGCACCCGTGGCGGCGTGTCGCTGCGTCCGGGTGATGGCGTGATCCACTCGTGGCTGAACCGCATGCTGTTGCCCGACACCGTCGGCACCGGCGGCGACTCGCACACCCGTTTCCCCATCGGCATTTCGTTCCCGGCCGGTTCGGGCCTGGTCGCCTTTGCCGCCGCCACCGGCGTGATGCCGCTGGACATGCCGGAATCGGTGCTGGTCCGCTTCAAGGGCAAGCTGCAACCCGGCGTCACCCTGCGTGACCTGGTCAACGCCATCCCGCTGTACGCCATCAAGCAAGGCTTGCTGACGGTGGCCAAGCAAGGCAAGAAGAACATCTTCTCGGGCCGCATCCTGGAAATCGAAGGCCTGCCGGACCTGAAGGTCGAGCAAGCTTTCGAACTGTCGGACGCTTCCGCTGAACGTTCGGCCGCCGGCTGCTCGGTGTTCCTGAACAAGGAACCGATCATCGAATACATCAACAGCAACATCGTGATGTTGAAGTGGATGATCGCCAACGGCTACGAAGACGAACGCACGCTGGGCCGCCGCATCAAGGCCATGGAAGCCTGGCTGGCTGACCCCAAGCTGCTGGAGCCGGACGCCGACGCCGAATACGCCGCCATCATCGACATCGACCTGGCCGACGTGCATGAGCCCATCGTGGCCTGCCCGAACGACCCGGACGACGTCAAGACGCTGTCGGAAGTGGCTGGCGCCAAGATCGACGAAGTGTTCATCGGCAGCTGCATGACCAACATCGGCCACTTCCGCGCAGCCTCCAAGCTGCTGGAAGGCAAGCGCGACATCCCGGTCAAGCTGTGGGTGGCCCCGCCCACCAAGATGGACGCCACGCAACTGACCGAAGAAGGCCACTACGGCGTCTTCGGCACCGCTGGCGCGCGCACGGAAATGCCGGGCTGCTCGCTGTGCATGGGTAACCAGGCACAAGTGCGCGAAGGCGCGACCGTCATGTCGACCAGCACCCGCAACTTCCCGAACCGTCTGGGCAAGAACACGAACGTGTACCTGGGTTCGGCCGAGTTGGCCGCCATCTGCTCGAAGCTGGGCCGCATCCCGACCAAGGACGAGTACATGGCCGATATGGGCGTCATCAACAAGAGCGGCGACCAGATCTATCAGTACCTGAACTTCGACAAGATCGCGGACTACAAGGACGTGGCGGACGTGATCGAGGTGTAAGCCTTGCACGCTAGCCAGGCGTCTTAGCCTGCATGCAGTACGAACGACGGCCCCGGAGCAATCCGGGGCCGTTTTTCTTTGCAGGTCGTTTTCTTTGCAGGTCGTTTTCTTTGCAGGCCGCTTTCTTTGCAGGCCGCTTCCTTTTGGGGCCGAGTTTCGGGCAGAGGGTTTCAGCAGTTGCTCCCTTAACGCCCGAGCAAGCATCCGAACAGGAAACTTTTCCGACGATACGTTTTCATACAATCGCGGTACCTTGTGACACTTGCCCGGCGCAGCATCCCGTTTGCGCCCCGAACCTGAGGAGGAAGCCCGCCAATGACCCGGCTTTTGCTGCCGCCGCTGCTACTGCTGGCGCTTGCCGGTTGCGCCACGGCGCCGCCATCGAACCCCGAGAATATTTGCGCGATCTTCCGAGAAAAGCCGGACTGGCACGACGCCGCCCTGAAGGTGCAGAAGAAATGGGGCGCCCCCGTCCCGGTGCCCATGGCGATGATGTACCAGGAGTCGTCCTTCAAACAGGACGCCGTGCCGCCCCGCTATTACTTCCTGGGCATCATTCCCTGGGGCCGCGTCAGCTCTGCCTATGGCTACGCCCAAGCCAAGGACGAAACCTGGGCCGACTACAAAAAAGAAGCCGGCGGATGGGGTTCCAGCCGCGACAACTTCGCCGACGCGCTGGACTTCATGGGCTGGTACATGAGCAAGTCACAACGCATCAACGGCGTGTCCAAGTGGGACGCCTACGGCCAGTACTTGAATTACCACGAAGGCTGGACCGGCTACCGCAACCGCAGCTACGACCGCAAGGCCTGGTTGAAAACGGTGTCGCAAAAAGTGCAGGCACGCGCCGAGAAATTCTCGTCGCAGTACAAGAGTTGCGAAGGAGATTTGACGCGCGGAGGGTGGTTTTGGTGAGGGGATAGAGGAATCCCGTGAGCAATTGATCCTTATACAAAAATTTGTATAATCGCCGCATGAGCGTCCTCAAACTCGTCACCTTTTTAGGTACGGCACTTGACGAACTGCGGGCCTTTCCACTGCATGCACGACGCGACGCGGGGCATCAGATAGATCAGGTACAGCGCGGCTTGGAGCCGGACGACTGGAAGCCTATGACAACGATCGGACCAGGGGTCCGTGAAATTCGGCTTCGGGAAGAGTCGGGCGCGTTCCGCGTGATATACGTCGCAAAATTTGCCAAAGCTGTCTATGTCTTGCATTGCTTTTAAAAGAAGGCGGCAAAGACAGGAAAGACCGACCTGGATCTGGCGGCCAGACGATACCGCGATCTGTTGAAGGAGCTAGGCCTATGAGCAAGCAACAATTCGCCAGTGTGTGGGATGCCATTGAAGACACCCCCGCCGAAGCTGAAAACATGAAACTGCGCTCAGAACTCATGGTGGCGCTGAAGCATCACATTGCCCGATCGGAGATGAGCCAACAGCAAGCGGCGCAGCTGCTCGGCGTTACGCAACCGCGCGTGTCAGACCTGATGCGCGGCAAGATCAACCTGTTTGGCCTGGACGCCCTGGTCAATATGGCAACCGCCGCGGGCCTGCATGTGCAGATGACGATTCAAGAAGCCGCCTGAGCACCCGCTTGCTTTCCTTCAAATAAAAATCCCGGCACCAGGCCGGGATTTTTTGTTGCATACCGGTCAAAGCCGGCTGCGATCAGAAATCCATGCTGGCTGACAGCAGGAACGTGCGCGGGCCGCCCAGTACCAGGTAGCCGTTGCCGGGGTATCCGCCGACCGACGACCAGTAGTTGCGGTTGGCGATGTTTTCCACGCGGGCGCGCAGCGTCACGACGTGGCCGTCGATGTCCGTCATGTAGCGCAGGCCGGCGTCAAAGCGGGTCCAGCCGGGCACCTTGAGGGTGTTGGCGTCGTTCGCGTAAGACGAACCGGTGTAGACGACGCGGCCGTCCACGGCCAGGCCTTGCACGCCGGGGATGTCCCATTCCACGCCCATGTTGGCCTGAAAGCGCGGCACACCGATCACGCGGTTGCCGTCCAGCGAGGCGTTGCCGGTGGAACGCTGCTCGGCATCCAGCCACGTCAAGCCGCCCAGCACGCGCACGCTCTTGATGGGCTCGCCGTAGACGGTCAGTTCCGCGCCTTGGTGACGGTCTTTGCCGGAGGTGGTCAGCTCGTTGCTGGCGTTGTACATCGCGCGCGGCTTGTCGGTGGAGAACAAGGCCAAGCCCGCGCCAAGCCCGTCACCTTCGTACTTCACGCCGATTTCCTTTTGCTTGGACACGTACGGTTGCAGGCTTTGGCCGACGTTAGGCACCGGCTTGCCGTTCGCGTTGGCAGGCGCGGTCGGCCCCGCGACCAGGGCTTCGATGTAGTTGGCATACAGCGACACGCTGGGCGCCACCTTGAAGACGATACCGGCGGCCGGCGAGTTGCGGCTGGCGTCATAGGCGCCGCTTTCCTTGCCCGTGTTGTAGGCGTAATCACGCTGCGACAAGCGTTGATGGCGGATGCCCAGGGTCAGCAGCACCTTGTCGTCCAGGAACGACAGGGTGTCGCCCAGGGCGTAGCTGCTCATGCGCGTACGGCCTTGCAAGGCAGGGTTATCAATATCGTTGCCACGCAACGCTCCCGCGCTGAAGGCGGGCTTGTCGTAGGAGATCGGGTCATAGATGTTGGTCGGAAACGTATTGCCGAAATCCATGATGTAGGCGTTCTTCTTCTTCAGATCGAAGAAGGACGCCGACGCAACGATTTCGTGGCCGACCGGGCCGGTGCGCACCTTGGCGCGCAGGCCGAATTCGCCCGTGTTGACGCTGTCTTCACGGGTGTTGTCGAAGCGATAGAAATTGCCCGCGCCCGTGCTGCCGTTCGTCAACGTGACGTTGCCCAGCGAGTTCGCTTCATCGCTGCGGCGGAATCCGTAGGCTGCCCAGCCGGTCAGCTTGTCGCTGAAGTCATGTTCCGCGCGCAAGGTGCCGAACACATCGCGTTCGTTGGAGTACGACCACGGTTGCGCGTAGTTGGAGCTGGCGTCCGGTGCGTCGGGCACGGTGGTGACGCCCGCGCCCAGCGTCACGTTCGGACGCGCGCGCTTGAGCTTGTTTTCCTGCCAGCCGATATCCCCCGACAAGCGCGTATCCGCCGAGCGCCAATCAATGCCCAGCGACACCAGGCTGGTGCGGGAATGTTCATCATCAATCGCCGTATCACCGCTGCGTTGCGCGGCGTTCAGGCGGATGCCAGTGCTGTCGTCCGGGCCAAAGCGGCGGGCGATGTCGGTGGACAACTGAAACTGGCCGCCGCTGGAAATACCGGTCGTGACGCGCGTCAGCGGATCGTTCGGGGCGCGCTTGGGCACCAGGTTGATCACGCCGCCGATACCGCCGCCGCCAGGGGTGGCGCCGGTCAGGAATGCCGTTGCGCCGCGCAGCACTTCCACGCGTTCGAACAGTTCAGTGGCGATGTACTGGCGCGGCAGCAGGCTGTACAGGCCGTTGTAGGCCACATCGTCCGAGCTCAGGATGAAGCCGCGAATGAAGTACGACTCCTGGAAGTTACCGAAGCCGCGCGCCACGCGCACGCCGGAGTCGTTTTGCAGCACGTCGCCAACGCTGCGTGCCTGCTTGTCCTGGATCAGCTCGTTCGTGTAGCTGGTGATGCTGAACGGCGTGCTCAAGTTGTCTTGCGTACCCAGAATGCCGACCCGGCCACCGGTGGCGACTTGGCCGCCCGCGAACGGGGCCGACAGGCCGCCTGCCGACGCGTCCGCGCTGGCTTCGACCTTGATGGCTTCCATGGATACGGTAGCGTCGCCAGATTGGGCAGCCGGAGCCGTCTGGCCATAGGCTGCGCCCAGGCACGGAAGCGTGGCCGCCACGCAAGCTAGAGTTCTGATTTTCATATCGGGATCGATGGGCTAGAGAATGCGCGTCACCGCGCGAAGAAACACCAAATCCCGATGGGGTCACGCGCGGAAAACGGCTTATCTCCTTGCACTACCGCAAGGCTGTACAACGGCCCTGCCGAGCCCGTTCACCATGGGGTATTGAGGTCTGACGACGAAAATGTTATCAAACCGAGAATCATTCTCATACCATTTCCAACGCAGGAAAACCCGCCCGTTGCCCGGCCGCAACAAGTTGGGTTCGTTAAGGTCAAGGTCAGGATCAGGCGGCTAAATCGGGCTGCAACCGGCCAAAATCACCCGCCTCGAAAGCGGTTTCCGACTGGGTCAGACCGCGTCGGGCTGGCTTGGCGGCCGCATGGGGCTGGCCCGAAGCGGCTTCGATGGCGCCGCCCGCAATCAGCACGAAATGCACCGGCGCCCTGCCCGCCATCAAGACCAGCACGCCATGTTCGTCGTCAACGGACGCCGACGCGGCCAGGGCCGAGCCAGCGTGCACCACAGCGAAATCCGGGTCACCGCCCGGCCGTTTCGGCAAGGCCGGTGCGCCCGTCAGGCGATGCCTGGCGCGTACGCCCACCTCCCCCTGCACGGCATAGATCCAGGCATTCCACCCCGGCGCCAACGGCACCAGTTGCGTCGCTCCGGGGCGCAGCCAGGCGTCCAGCAGCATCAGGGGGTCTGGCGTGGCCAGCGGCGATTGCCAGCCGCTATGGCTACCCGCCGCCACGCGGATACGGCCCGCGTCGGTCTGGATGACGGGCATCTCCCAGCCCCGCAGCAACGCAATGCCTGGCGCTTGGGCGGGCTGGCGGTCTGACAGCTTGATCCCGATGCGCAGCCCGTGCAGCCGCGCCTGCGCCTCGGGCCGGTGTACCCGCAGAATCCCCTGGCCCGCCTGCGTCCAATGCAGGTCGCCCGCCCGGATCTCGTGGTCGTCCTTGGTGCTGCCCAGGCTTTGCATGACGCCCTTGGAGTCCTCCAGCAACAGCGTCGCGGCGCACAGGCCGGGGGCCGGCTCAGGCGCCGTGGCAGGCCCTGTCATGACGAAGTGGTCCACGCTGACCACTGGCGACGGGCTGCGGGAAAAATCGGTGTGGCGGAACGGGCGGACGGTGCAGGCGTCGCCCGCGGACTGGACCGGGCTGGCAACGACGTTACTGAGATGGATAGTCAAAAAAGTGCTGCCTGGGGAAGTGGTAACGCTGGCTGACGCCAAGCTTATGAGTTCCACCTGGCGGACAGTAGAGGCCAATTTCAGGAATAGTTGTCCTGTCTTGCAGGACAATTCGCTCCTTTTTCGTTCGCGCCCAGCTGAAACCCCCATGCAATCGCACATTCATCACGTCGACGACCTGCTGCTCTTTAGCGAGGTCGTTGAAAAAGGCGGCTTCTCCGCCGCCGCGCGTGTGTTGAATATGCAACGTTCGAAGCTCAGCCGGCGCGTGGCCGAGCTGGAAGCGCGCCTGGGTGTCCGGTTGCTTCAACGCAATACGCGCCGGGTATCGCTGACCCCGATGGGCGAACAGATCTATGTGCATGCCCAGACCATGGCCCGAGAAGCCCGCACGGCGTTCGACCTGGCGGCGTCCATGGGCGACACCCCCAGCGGCCTGCTGCGCATCACCGCGCCGTCTCCGCTGGCTGTGACCTTGTTGGGGGACATGGTGGCCCGCTTCTGCATGGCGAACCCCGGGGTACGGGTGCTGCTGGATACGCGTGACGAAATCATCGACCTGGTCGGTGAAGGCTATGACCTGGCGTTTCGCGCCATGAGTTCGGCGCTGACGGACTCCCGGCTGATCGGCCGTGAACTGGCGCTGGTGCCGCTGACGCTGCTTGGCGCGCCAGCGCTGGCCCAGGCGCGGCCGCGCCACCCCCGCGACCTGGCCGCCCTGCCCTTGCTGGCGCACGCCACGCAAGACAACCGCCACACGTGGCGCTTTACCGGGCCGGCTGGGGAAATCGAGACTTTGGAATTCCAGCCGCGCTGCCTGAGCAGCAACATGGCCACGCTGCGTTCGATGGCGCGCAGCGGGCTGGGCGTGGCGCTGCTGCCGCACTACCTCAGCGCAACCATGATGGCCAAGGGCGAACTGGTTCCGATTCTGCCCGGCTGGCAGGCCGCGCCATCACGCATCTACGCCATCATGCCCGCCCGCCGCGGCGAGCCTCTTGCGCTGCGCCGCTTTCTGGAACTGGCGGCGGCGGAGCTGCCCGTGTTGCTGGCTTGATGCGCTTGCTTGATGTGCGGGCCGGGTGCGCTTGCTTGATTTGCGGGCCGGGTGCGCTTGCTTGATGTGCGGGCCTGATGCGCTTGCTTGATGCTCGGGCCGGACGTGTTTGCCTGATCACCGTGACCCGACCCCGCATCTAATCCAGCTTGATGTGATTCGCCTGAATGACGGCGCCCCACCGCTCGCGGTCTTCCGCCACGTAGCGGTCGGTTTCCGCCTGATCACGCGGCGCCTGGATCACCAGCCCCAAGGTCTGGAAACGTTCGCGGAAATCCGGTTGCGCCATGACGCGCGCAACCGCCTCCTGCAAGGCTCGCCCTTCGGCGGCCGGCGTCGCTTGCGGCACGGCGATGCCAAACCAGGTGGCTGCGCGGAACCCCGGAAAGCCGCTTTCCGCCACCGTCGGCACATCGGGCAGCACGGGCAGGCGTTCCGCCGTCGTTACCGCCAAGGCCTTGATTTTGTTCTCTTTCACCAGCGGCAGCGACGTGCTGATCACATCCACCATCAGTTGCGTGTCGTTGGCCATCAGCGAGCTCAAGGCCGGCGCGCTGCCGTTGTACGGGATGTGCGCAATGTCGACGCCGGTGCGCGACTTGAGCAATTCCGTCGCCAGCTGCAAGGGGTTGCCAATGCCCACCGACGCATAGTTCAGCTTGCCCGGACGCGTCTTGGCGTAGCTGACGAATTGCGCCAGCGTGGTGGCCGGCACCGCGTTGTTCGCCACGACCACCAGCGGCAGTTCAGCCACCACCGACAGCACGCGGAAATCGCGCGCGGCGTCGTAGGCGATCTTCTGATAAAGCATGGGGTTCAGCACCATGCTGGCATTGCTGGCCAGAAACAGGGTGTAGCCATCGGGCTGGGCGCGGGCCACCTGCGTGGCCGCAATCATCGTGTTGGCGCCCGGCTTGTTCTCCACCACGACGGGCTGGCCGAGTTCGCGCGACAGGCGCTCGGCCAGCACGCGCGACAACTGATCCGCCGCGCCGCCCGGCGTATACGGCACCACCAGCTTCACCGGGCGGTCAGGGAACGCCGCCAGCGCTTGGGGTGCAATTGCCGCGCAAGCCAGCACGGCGGCCGCAGTGCGGCCCAACCAACGATTCATTTTCAACATGCTTGTCTCCCGAGTCTTGAACGACTCTTGTAGTGGGTACTGCTGGGGTATTGCTGGGGTATTGCTGGGGTATTGCTGGGGTGTTGGCCTGACGTTCGCCGCTACACCTTGCGCGCCTGCCCCTCCCAGAACTCGGCGCGCAGGCGGCGTTTGGCGATCTTGCCGTTGTCGTCGCGCGGCAAGGCCGGGCGCAGTTGCAGGTCGCGCGGGATCTTGTAGCGGGCGACGCGGCCAGCCAGCCATTGCAGGGCGTCCTGCACATTCACCGTGGCGTCCGGCGCGGGTTGAATCAAACCCAGCAAGCGTTCCCCAAACTCGGCATCCGGCACGCCAAATACGGCGCAATCAGCCACGCCCGGGTACTGCGTCAGGTGGTGTTCGATTTCGGCGGGATAGATGTTCACGCCGCCGGAAATCACCAGGTCCGATTCGCGGTCGCACACGAACAGATAACCGTCTTCGTCCACATAGCCCAAGTCACCCAGGCCGATCAGGCCGTCGCGCTCGACGGCCTGGCGGGCCTCGGGGTGATTGCGGTAGGTGAAGTCGGCGTAGGCCGGCTGGCGCACGTAGATGCGGCCGACCTCGCCGGGCGCACAAAGCGACCCGTCTTCGGCATACACGCGCACCTGCGCCGGCCCGATGGGCCGCCCCGCGCTGCCGGGCTTGGCCAGCGCCTCGTGGGAGTCAATTACCGTCACCATGCCTGCCTCGCTGGACGCGTAGGTTTCATGCACCACGGGGCCTAGCCAGTCGATCATGGCCTGCTTGAGTTCAGGTGCGCACGGCGCCCCCGTCGACGCCACGAAACGCAACGACGACAAGTCGAACGACGCTCGTGTGCGCGCATCCAGCTTCAGCAGCCGCACATACATGATGGGCACGAGATAGATGGTGTCGATGCGATGCTGTTCGATCAGGCGCAACACCTCGATGGGATCAAAGCGCGCGGTCAGCACCAGCGTGTCGCACACGCGCAGCGCCACCTGGGCGAAGACGCTGGGCGCGCTGTGATAGACCGGCGCGGGCAGCAAGGCGCGGCATCCGGGGCGCAATCCGTAGGCTTGTTCCACCACGGCTTCGACGGCCGCCAGGTGCTCGGGCAGACGCGCCACCGGAAACGGCTGACGCACCACGCCCTTGGGCCGGCCTGTGGTGCCCGAGGTGTACGCCATGTGCCCGCGGGGCGCGACGAGCGGCCCGTCGTAGCGCGACTGCGCATTGCGCCAGGTTTCGTAGTTGTTGGCTTCGAAGTCGTTGGCTTCGGAATCGTTGGGGTCGGACTCGTTGGGGTCAGACTCGTTGGGGTCAGACTCGTTGGGGTCGGACACGCCGGCGGCTACATCAATGTTGCCGGCCACCGACTTCCCGCCGCCCATCACCCGCAGCGCGGGCAGCCCCTTGGGCAGCGCGGTCCAGACCTGCCGCCACAAATCGTCTTCGGCAATCACCAGCTTGGCGCCGCTATCGGTCACCAGAAACGCCACTTCCTCGGCCGTGTAATGCCAGTTGATCGGGCAGTAGTAGCAGCCCAGCCGCTTGCAGGCCTGGATGATTTCCAGATACGGCATGCCGTTGCGCAGCAGCACCGCGATCACATCGCCTTCGCGCACGCCCATCGCCGCCAGCCCGGCCGCCACTTGCTCGCCGCGCGCAACCAGCGCGTCACGGGTCAGCTCAATGCCGCCCGCAATGATGCGCCCGCTCATGCCGGCTTCCCGGCGCGCTGCGCCTTGTCTTGTGCGGTGCGCGCCTCGATCGCGGCGCGGGCGGCCGCCCAATCGTCGTCGCTCCATTCGAAGTACTGCTTGAAGTACGCGCCGTTGGCCAGGTAGTCGCCGCCGTCCAGCGCAATCGTCTGGCCGTTGATCCAATCGTTGCCCGGCCCCAGCAGGAACGCGGCCAATTCGCCGATGTCGTGCCCGGTGCCCAGACGGCGCATCGGATTTTGCTGGGTCAGCGCGTCCTGGCCATCGCCGTTGGGGCGCAGCCTTGCGGTTGCGCCTTCGGTGGGAATCACGCCGGGCGCGATCGCGTTCAGGCGGATACCGTGGCGGCCCCATTCCACCGCCAGCGACTTCGTCATCGCGTCGATACCCGCCTTGGACATGGCCGACGGCACCACGAACGGCGAGCCCGTCCAGACCCACGTCACCACAATCGACACCACCGCGCCGTGCGTGCCGGTCTCGATCCAGCGCTTGCCGACCGCCTGGGTCATATAGAAGGTGCCGCGAAACACCGTGTCGGCGATGGCGTTGAAGCCGCGCGCCGACAGCTTCTCAGTCGGGCTGATGAAGTTGCCCGCGGCATTGTTGATCAGGCCGTCCAAGCCGCCATGCTCGCGCCAGATGCCGTCCACCATGGCGTCCACGGCGTCGGCATCGCGGATGTCGACGGCATGCGCATGGGCCTGGCCGCCGTAGCGGGCGCGCAGCGTGGCCGCGGCAGCTTCAACGACCGACAGCCGGCGGCCGCACAGGTGCACGGTGGCGCCCAGCGCGGCCAGTTGTTCGGCCATGGCGTAGCCCAGCCCGGTGCCCCCGCCTGTGACCAGGACGCGCTGACCGCGGAACAGATCCGCGCGGAACATGCTTTGGACCATGGGGTTGTCTCCTTTATGTCGATATGGATTTGCTTTGGACCGAGAGTATCAACGCCAATATTCCGCGACAATCCTTCGGCTTGCGTAAACTATGTTTCCTCACAGGCAACAATCGATGACGCCCATGTCCGCCTTGCCCGCGCTAGACCTGAACCTGATCCAGCTGTTCGTCACCATCGTCGAAGCCGGCACGCTCAGTGAGGCGGCCTTGCGCCAGGGCGTGACGCGGTCGCACGTCAGCCGGAATCTGCAAAAGCTGGAGCGCGCGTTCGGCGCCCAACTGATCCGGCGCACCACCCGCCGCCTGGAACTAACGCAGCAAGGCACGGTGCTGTATGAGCACGGCGCGCGCATGTCGCGCGAGGTGGAATCGGCGCGACATGCGCTGCAGAAGCTGGGCGCGGAACCCACGGGCCATGTGCGGCTGTCCTTGCCCACCGGCCTGGGCGAGCTGGACGCGCTGCGCCCGCTGCTGGTGCGATTTGCGCTGGAACACCCCAGCCTGAGCCTGCGGGTGCTGTTCTCCAACCGTGTCAGCGACCTGATTTCGTCAGAAATCGACGTGGCGCTGCGGGTGATTTCGACGCCGCCGCAGGACTACGTGGCCCGCGAGCTGGGCGAAGTGAAATGGCATCTGTGCGCCGCGCCCGGCTACTTGCAGCGCGCGGGCAAACCCGCCCACCCGCGCGACCTGGGCCGGGTGGATTTTCTTTGCCCGCCTGGCCCCAAGCCACAAACGACGCTGCGCCTGACCCGCAAAGGCCAGGTTTACGAAGCCAAGCTGGCGCCCCGGCTGCAATCCGAATACTTCCCCTTTCTGGCCCAGGCCGCGCGCGACGGCGCCGGCATCGCGCTGCTGCCCGCCTACATCGTGCAGCCCGATCTGGAAGCCGGCCGGCTCATTGAAGTGCTGCCGGCCTACAAGGCGCAAGGACCGGGCGACAAGTTGTTCATCCTGACGTCCCCCACGCCCTACCCGTCGACCGCTCAACGCGCGCTGGTCGACTTTTTGAAATCCGAGCTGGAACCGCTGTTGCGCGGCTTCCTGGCCTGATCTGAAATTTTCCTGACCGCCGCCACGCCACGGTAGAACTTCCCTGTTAAAAACGCGGGGTCTTGCAGGCTTGGCTCATGTCCGCCAAAGTAGGGGTTTTGCAGTGCGGGGAGTGCCATCCCGGTGCCTTGCCGGAACTCGGACGGAACTTTGACGTGCGCCCCAAGTCTTATATAAGATATAAGACATGCAGCCGCGCAAGGGCTTGTCTCCCCTACAATGACAACCGCGCAAAATCGCCAGAAAATGCCGCCTGCGCCTGGGCACATACAGTCGGGCAAAACAACGGAGTCCATCATGCCGCACAACACTCTAGACACCCTCAAGAACTTCAAGATCGGCAATAAATCCTGTCAGTACTATTCGCTGCCGGCGCTGGGCAAGTCCCTCGGCATTGATGTGCAGCGGCTCCCGGTTTCTATCCGCATCGTGCTGGAATCCGTGCTGCGCAACTGTGATGGCAAGAAGGTCACTGAAGAGCACGTGAAGCAGCTGGCCAACTGGCAAGCCAACGCCCGCCGCGAAGACGAAATCCCCTTCGTCGTGGCGCGCGTGGTGTTGCAGGATTTCACCGGCGTGCCGCTGCTGGCTGACATCGCCGCCATGCGCTCGGTCGCCGACAAAATGGGCAAGAGCCCCAAGAGCATTGAGCCGCTGGTGCCGGTTGACCTGGTCGTCGACCACTCGGTCATGATCGACTACTTCGGCACCAAGAACGCGCTGGACCTGAACATGAAGCTGGAATTCAAGCGCAACCAAGAGCGCTACCAGTTCATGAAGTGGGGCATGCAGGCGTTCGACACGTTCGGCGTCGTGCCTCCGGGCTTTGGCATCGTCCACCAGGTCAACCTGGAATACCTGGCGCGCGGCGTGCACCAGGACAAAAAGAACAACGTCTATTACCCCGATTCGCTGGTGGGCACCGATAGCCACACCACGATGATCAACGGCATCGGCGTGGTGGGCTGGGGCGTGGGCGGCATCGAAGCCGAAGCCGGCATGCTGGGCCAGCCCGTGTACTTCCTGACGCCCGACGTGGTGGGCGTTGAGCTCAAGGGCCAGTTGCGCGGCGGCGTCACCGCCACCGACCTGGTGCTGACCATCACCGAAATGCTGCGCCGTGAAAAAGTGGTGGGCAAGTTCGTTGAATTCTGCGGCGAAGGCACCGCCAGCCTGACCGTGGCCGAACGCGCCACCATCGGCAACATGGCGCCGGAGTACGGCGCCACCATGGGCTTTTTCCCCGTTGACGAACGCACCATCGACTACTTCCGCGGCACCGGCCGCACGGAAGCTGAAATTGCCGCCTTTGAAGCCTATTTCAAGGCGCAGAAGATGTTCGGCATTCCGGCCGCCCAAGACATCAACTTCACCAAGCTGCTGACGCTGGACCTGTCCACCGTCGCCCCGTCGCTGGCCGGCCCGAAGCGCCCGCAAGACCGCATCGAAATCGGCAACGTCAAGAACACGTTCATCGACTTGTTCTCCAAGCCGGTCGCTGAAAACGGCTTCAACCAGCCCGCCGAAAAGCTGGCCGAAACCTTCACCACCAGCACCGGCACCAAGATCAAGAACGGCGACATCCTGATTGCCGCCATCACGTCTTGCACCAACACGTCGAACCCGAACGTGCTGCTGGCCGCAGGCCTGTTGGCCAAGAAGGCAGTGGAAGCCGGCCTGAAGGTGCCCAAGCACATCAAGACCTCGCTTGCGCCCGGATCGCGCGTCGTGACCGACTACCTGACCAAGACGGGCCTGCTGCCCTACCTGGAAAAGCTGGGCTTTGACGTGGCCGCCTACGGCTGCACCACCTGCATCGGCAACGCGGGCGACCTCACGCCGGACCTGAACGAAGCCATCACCGGCAACGATCTCGTCTGCTCGGCCGTGCTGTCTGGCAACCGCAACTTCGAAGCGCGCATCCACCCGAACATCAAGGCCAACTTCCTGGCCTCGCCCCCGCTGGTGGTGGCGTACGCGCTGGCCGGCACCGTCACGCGCGACCTGATGACCGAGCCGGTTGGAAAGGGCAAGAACGGCGACGTCTGGCTGGGCGACATCTGGCCCACGTCCGAAGAAGTCGAAGCGCTGATGAAGCATGCGCTGGACCCGAAGGTGTTCGAGGCCAACTACGGCCAGGTCAAGAGCAACCCGGGCAAGCTCTGGGAAAACATCAAGGGCGTCAGCGGCGACACCTACAACTGGCCCGACTCCACCTACATCGCCGAACCGCCCTTCTTTGAAGGCTTCGACATGACGCCGGCCGCGATGCCCACCGTCAAGAACGCGCGTGCGCTGGGCGTGTTTGGTGATTCCGTCACCACCGACCACATCTCGCCCGCCGGTTCCATCAAGGAAACCTCGCCCGCAGGCAAGTGGCTGAAGGAAAACGGCGTCATGAAGGCCGATTTCAACAGCTACGGCTCGCGCCGCGGCAACCACGAAATCATGATGCGCGGCACGTTTGCCAACGTGCGCATCAAGAACCTGATGATCCCGTCGTTGCCGGATGGCAGCCGCTTCGAAGGCGGCGAGACCCTGTTCCAGCCTACCGGCGAACAGATGTCGATCTATGACGCCGCCATGAAGTACGTGGCCGACGGCACGCCCACCGTGGTGTTCGGCGGCGAAGAATACGGCACGGGCTCGTCGCGTGACTGGGCGGCCAAGGGCACGCAACTGCTGGGCGTGAAGGCCGTGATCACCCGCAGCTTCGAACGCATCCACCGCAGCAACCTCGTCGGCATGGGCGTGTTGCCGCTGCAGTTCAAGGGTACGGACAGCGTGCAGTCGCTGGGCATCACGGGCGAAGAAACGTACGACATCTCGGGCCTGGAAAACGGCATCAAGCCGATGCAGGACGTGACGCTGACGATCACCCGCAAGGATGGTTCGAAGCAGGACGTAACCGTGCTGCTGCGCATCGACACGCCGATCGAGGTTGACTACTACCAGCACGGCGGCATCCTGCCCTTCGTGCTGCGCCAGTTGCTCGCGGCCTAAGCACGTTACTGCGCCGCACCGCGCCGAGCGCGATGCAAAAAGCCCCGGAGCCGCCAGGTTCCAGGGCTTTTTTACTGGCGAAAAACGGTCGGCGTCTGCCGCCGAACGACTACGCGCCAGTCGCCTAAGGGATGCGCCTTAGTCGTCGAACTGATACGCGTCCATCGCCAGCGCGCCGTACGAAATCTCGTCGTTCAGACGCTTGGCCGATGCGCCCGCCGCGCCCAGCGCCACATACAACGGCATCAGGTGATCGTCGTGCGGATGGGCCTGCAACGCGCCCGGCGCCTGCGCCTGCCAGTCCAGCAGCGCCGGCACATTGTGCTCGGCCAGATTGCGCGCATACCACTCCTGAAACGCCGGCACGTACGGCACCGCCGGCGCATTCTGCGGCATGCGGACATGGCGCAGATTGTGCGTCAGCGAACCGGACCCGATGATCAGGATGTCTTCATCACGCAGCGGCGCCAACGCCCGCCCCAGCGCCAGCTGGCCCGCGGCATCCCGGCCCATGTCCAGCGACAACTGCACCACAGGCACGTCCACGTCGGGATACAGGTAGCGCAACGGCACCCAGGCGCCGTGGTCCAGCGGACGGCGCGGGTCGCGGTCGGCGGCAATGCCCGATTCGGCCAGCAGCGCCTGCACGCGCGCGGCCAGCTCGGGAGAACCCGGCGCGGCATATTGCAGCGTGTAGAGTTCCGGCGGGAAGCCGCCAAAGTCATGCCAGGCCACCTGTTGCTCACGGGTGGACAGGGCCAGGCCCTCGCCCATCCAGTGCGGCGACACCACCAGAATGCCGCGCGGCTTGCGGCCTTGCGCAGCGCTCCAATCCGCCAGCACGGGGCCGGTCAGGCCCGGTTCAACGGCCAGCATGGGCGAGCCGTGGGAAACAAAAAGCGTAGGCCAACGCATGCCGAAGCCTCCAGAGAATAAGTTGATGGAAGCATTTTCGGCTGTTTCCAATCAGCAATAAACCCCCGCAGTGGGGATAATCTGTTGTCATTCCAGCACTAATGTGCCGAAGCGTCCGCCTCGCTCGCCGCATTGCCCTATTACCAGGCAATGCCGCGCCGTCATGCCGGTGCGCGCGGCGGGCGTTAAACTACGTCGTTACACACTTACTGGACGTCCCTCGAAGTTATGGCCCGATCCCGCAGCCAATCCGCTCCCCGCATGACCCGTGACGCTACCCGCCTGGTTGCGCTTGCCCAAGCGCTGAACCGCTCGGGCAGCCGCGTCGAAGACGTGTTCTGGGAGAACCAGCTTGGCGAGGCGATCCCCAAGCTGCTGAAGGCCGGGCAGGATGCCCCGCTGGAAGCGGCCCTGGACCACCTCGCGCAAAGCGACATAGGCGCTTACGAGGTCTTGATCGAGCAGGCCGAAACCCTGTCTGAATCGATGAAGATCGAGAAAAACGGCGTCCAGTACGACGTATTGCTGATCGTCGCGCCCATCGTCGCCTGGACCCGGTACGCCATTCCCACCGGCCCCGTTTCCGCCACCGCCCAACAGGCGCTGCTGGCCCAGTTGCATGGCCATGTGTTGTCCAGCCAGGCCCGCACCGCGCTGATGCCCATGCTGGTCAGCGTGGACCAGATGCCGCGCACCTTCGGCGAAACGTGGCAGTGGTTGCAACGCCTGGGTTCGCAGGCGCTGGGCGCCGAAACGACGAAGCCGACGCTGAACACCGAAATCGAAACCGCCAACATGCTGGCCGACACGCGCTACATCATCGGCGCGGTGGCAGTGCCCGAAAACGCGCCGATCTTCCGCTGGCAGGAAAGCATGGGCGACGCCGACGCCACCCGCGACGCCTGCCAGGCACAATGGGCCGAGCAGGCGCAGCCCACGCTGGCCGCGCTGCTGCCGGGCTGCGGTTTCGAAGCGCTGTTGCCCGACGCCTATTACGTCAGCAACCGCGAAGCCGACCGCCGCGTGCGCCCGCTGTCGCTGCGCGCCGCCATCAGCTGGCTGGAAGGCGCGGTCAGCCTCGAAGCCTCGCAATTGCGCGCGGTCGTGGCCGGCTGCGGTGAAAGCCGCATCGACGAATACCGCATCAGCTTCACGGCACGCAGCAGCAACGACGTCTACTACGGCTGCGTGTGGCCGCTGTACGGCCGCGAAGAAGAGCTGCCGTCCGAAGAAGGCCAGCCCGATGTGGTCGACGAAATCGCCGCGTTGCTGAAGGAATACGGGGTCACCGAAGTGCGCCGCATTCCCGGCGTGCTGCCGGCCGAGTACTGCGAAGATTGCGGCGCGCCCTACTTCCCCAATCCCCTGGGCGAGCTGGTGCACGCCGAACTGCCCGAGGACGCCGAGGCCGCGCCCGCCAAGTTCCACTAAGCGGCCATGCAAGCGGACATCTTCTGCCGGGTCGTCGACAACTACGGCGACATCGGCGTGTGCTGGCGGCTGGCCCGCCGGCTTGCGCAAGGCCGTGGCTGGGATATCCGCCTGTGGGTCGACGACCTGGCCAGCTTTGCACGCATCCAGCCGGGCATCACCGTGTCAGCCCCCCGCCAGCAGTTGGGCGGGGTCGACATCGTCCATTGGTCCGACACGCCTGACCCGGCCCTGACCGCCCGCGATGTCGTCATCGAAGCCTTTGCCTGCGACCCGCCGCCCGCGTTTCTGGACAGCATGCGCCAAACGCATCCTGCCTGGATCAACCTGGAATATCTGAGCGCGGAAGCCTGGGTGGAAAGCTGCCACGGCCTGCCCTCGCAGCGGCCCGACGGGCTGGTCAAGCACTTCTTCTTTCCGGGTTTCACGGCAGCCACCGGTGGCCTGCTGCGTGAACCCGGCCTCACCGCCGAGCGCGACGCGCTGCAAGCGTCGATAGACCAGCAAAATGCCTTCCTGCGCACGCTAGGCGTGGACGAGGCCGTGCTGTTGCGCCGGCAAGACGGCGCGCGCACGGTGTCTCTGTTTTGCTACCCTTCCGCGCCGGTCGATGCGCTGGTGCAGGCCCTGGCGGCGGACCCGCGCGCAAGCGTTCTGCTGGTGCCAGAGGGCATCGCCCCCGGGCTGGAAGCGGCCTGTTCGGCGCCCGGCGCGCCGCTGCTGGCGCGCCTGCCGTTCGTGGCGCAACCGGATTTCGACCGCTTGCTGTGGAGTTCGGACCTGAACTTCGTGCGCGGCGAAGATTCCTTCATCCGCGCCGCCTGGGCCGCCCGGCCGCTGGTGTGGCAGATCTACCCCCAAGACGAAAACATCCATCTGGAAAAGCTGGATGCCTGGCTGGCCCGCTATCCGGCCCCGGATTCCGCCCACGCGCTCATCCGCGCCTGGAACCAGCCGGAAACCGGCCAAACACAAGCAACGGCCGCCGAAGCGCTTGCGCCCGCAGCATGGAAAGCCTGGGCCAACGCCGCGCGCGACTGGGACGCCAGCCAGGCCGCGCGCCCGGATCTCGCCGAAAATCTGGCCGACTTTTGCGCAGACTTGGCCAAGAAACGTTAGAATAGAGAGTTTTCTGAGTCGCCCTGAATGTGTCGGGCCTCAACTATGACGCCTCCCGGGGTGTGCATGAAACGTCGCGAGCTTGGGTAGCCATCAGCAACACGCTACCGAGCGCCAGCGGTTTTTTGCAAGCACGGCGAGTGCACCTATCACCCCCGGAGTTTTATCGATGAAAACCGCTCAGGAATTGCGAGTCGGCAACGTGGTCATGGTCGGCAAGGACCCCCTCGTGGTCCAGAAAGCCGAATACAACAAGTCTGGCCGTAACGCTGCTGTTGTGAAGCTGAAGTTCAAGAACCTGCTGACCGCCTCGGCCAGCGAATCGGTCTACAAGGCCGACGAAAAGTTCGAAGTCGTTCAACTGGATCGCAAGGAGTGCACCTACTCCTACTTCGGCGACCCGATGTACGTCTTCATGGACGAAGAGTACAACCAGTACGAAATCGAAGCCGAAAGCATGGGCGACGCCCTGAACTACCTGGAAGAAGCGATGCCCGTGGAAGTGGTCTTCTACGACGGCCGCGCCATCTCGGTTGAACTGCCCACCACGCTGGTCCGCGAAATCACCTACACCGAACCCGCCGTCCGTGGCGATACGTCGGGCAAGGTCACGAAGCCGGCCAAGATCAACACCGGCTACGAACTGAACGTGCCGCTGTTCTGCGCCATCGGCGACAAGATCGAAATCGACACCCGCACGAACGAATACCGCAGCCGCGTCAACAACTGATCCGGCAGCAGGTACGAAAAAGCCAGGCCCTATTTTCAGGGCCTGGCTTTTTTTTTATGTCTGCGCATATCGCCGCGTGAAGGCCGGCAACGCTTGCCAACGTTTACTGCAAGCGTTCGTCGTCCAGAAAATCCGGCACGGCCATGACGTCGATACCGTCTTCGGCCAGCGATTGCCGTTCTTCCTGCGTGGCCGTGCCGCGAATGGGCCGCTCATCGGCGTCGCCATCGTGGATGCGGCGCGCCTCTTCGGCAAAGCGCGGGCCCACGTTTTCGGTATTGCGCAACAGCGCGCGCACCTGCTTCATCACCAACGCCTGCACCGCCGCCATCTTCTCGGCATCCGACGCGCCAGCCGGCACGGCGGGCGCTTGGGCCGCCGGGGCGTGCAGGTGCGACACATTCAAACGCGGGGCCGACAGGCGCTTGGTAATGGTGGCCGACCCGCACACTGGGCACGTGACCAGGCCACGCGCCGTTTGCGCGTCATAGTCTTCGTGCGAACCGAACCAGCCTTCAAAAATGTGGCTGTGTTCGCACTGGAGATCGAAAACTTTAAGAGCCATGGTGGCTATATGGGGTCCGGGCGCAAGATATCAAGCATCCACCAGCAAGCGCCATTCCCGCAGCGATGGGATAAAGGACACGGGCTTTCAAGAAAAAACGGGCCCGAAGGCCCGTCTTCGTCTTGGCGTAAGCCTGCGCTTATTTGCCGCGCTTGGACGCCGGGCTGGCGTCGATTTGCGCCTGCTGCGCCTGCAGGGAATCGATCTGGCGTTGCAGATCACGCAGTTGCTGACGCACATCCTTTTGCTGATCGGCCAAGGCGGTGGTTTCCTGGCGCGACTGTTCCTGACGCGCCGCCACTTGCTCTTCCTGCTGCATGCGCAGCGTGCGGTCGGCTTGCAGCGTGCTCAACTGCGCGCTGCGCGTGGCCAAGAGCTTCTCAGCATTGGCGTATTCGGCTTGCAGCTTGATGCGCTTGATGTCCACTTCGGCCAGCTCGGCCGATTGCGTCGTGAAAGCGCGGTACGTCGCTTCGGCCTGCTTTTCCGACACCGTTTTCAGCACGCGCCAGAAATCCTTTTGCTGAAACAGCGCGACGTAATACGTCAGGTCGTCCGGCTTGAACAGCAGGCTGGCGCCGTACGTGCCGTTGTAGGCGGTACGCAGCTCAGAAACCTGACGGTTCTGGATCAGGCCTTGCAATTCAGCCACGGTCGACGACGGCCGTGCAGCAGCGGGTGCAGGCGCGGCGGGCGGGGTCACCGGCGTTGTGGCCGGCTGCTTGTCTTCGACCTGCTTAACCGTGGGCCGCGGCGCTTCGGATTGCGCGCTGGCGCAAGCCGCCAGGCCGGACAGAGCCGTGCCCAACAGCGCCATGCGAGTGGCGGCACGGATAAATTGGACGTTCATGCCTTCCCCAAAAAAATCGTTGCGGAACTATAGCAATTTATTTCGCTCGCGGCTGTTCCACTTACATTGCCAGCAAGCAATTTGTCGCCCGATACGGGCCTTTCCCTATTGCGTGATCAGGATGCCTCGACGATTCCTTCCGCCGTTTCGCCTTGGCCGCCGCCCAGATGCAGTTTGCGCATCTTCTCCCAGAGCACTTTGCGGCTGATGCCCAAGGTGTTGGCGGTGTCCTGCCGGCGCCATCCGTTGACGTCCAGCGCGGCCAGGATACGGGCGCGTTCCGCGCGCTCCGCATCGGTGAAGACGGGTGGTTCGCATAGCGTGCTGGCGCCGCCCAACGCACCTGCTGCGCGCAGCGGTTCGGCAATCTGATCAAAAATGCGTTCGATGCGGGGCTGGTCCCAGGTTTTGAACTGCTTCTGCATGATGGCCACGCGTTCGGCCACGTTGGACAGTTCACGCACATTGCCCGCATAGCGGGTACGCGCCACGCGCTCCAGCAGCCAGTCCGGCGGCTCCCCTTCCCCGCCCAGGCGCTCAAGCAGCGAACGGAAAATAGCGATCTTCTCTTCGCCGCCGCGCTGTTCCAGGTTGGGAATACGCAGCTCGATCACTGCCAGCCGGTAATACAGATCGGCGCGGAATTCGTCCTGCCCCACCAGCACACGCAGATCTTTATTGGTGGCGGCGACCAGCCGGAAGTCCACCGGCACCTCGGCGGTGGAACCCAGCCGGGTCACGGTGCTTTGCTCCAGCACGCGCAGCAGCTTCACCTGTTGGTACAGCGGCAGATCGCCGATTTCATCCAGGAACAGCGTGCCGCCATTTGCCTGTTCGAAATAGCCCTTGTGTGCGCCCACCGCGCCCGTAAAAGCGCCTTTGGCATGACCGAAGAAATGCGCTTCGAACAAGCCTTCGGGAATCGCCCCGCAATTCACGGCCACGAACGGGCCGTCGGACCAGGCCGCGCGGTCGTGCAGCAGACGGGCAATGCGCTCCTTGCCCACCCCCGTTTCGCCATGGATCAGCGCATTGCTGCGGCAGTCGGCAAACATCTCGGCTTCGGCCAGCAACGCCCGCATCGGCTCAGACACCGCGATCAGCGGCTGCTCGCGCTTGGGCGCGGTGCGATTGAACTGGTCCAGCGTGCCAAGCAGCTCGAACAGCAGCTTGCGCAGGTCTGCCGTGGTGAAAGACAGCGGCAAGGTGTACGAGTATTCGGGCGGGTAGTAGCGCGAATCGCGCCCGCGGGTTTCGGCCGACACCCAGATAACAGGCATTGCCTGCACCGATAGCCAGTCATAGCCGCTGAACCGGTTGTCGCCCATCACCGATACCGACACCAGCGCAACCGCCGGACGCGTCGGGTCGCGCGGTGGCGGAAACGCGGTGCCCGCATCCGCCCGCACCAGCGACACGTCCATGCCCGCCAGGCAGCGCTCGGCGCGGCTGGCAATATCGGAAGTGCCTTCCCAGACGTACACATCGAACTCGTCGCGCGCGAATTTTTGAGTCATCAGTACACCAAGCGCGGCTGGCCGCAATCCACGGACAGCAGCGAAACGTCAGTCTGGCCCACGCTCAGACCCAGCAGGTCTAGCAGTTGCTGCAACAAGGTAGACAGCGGCGCCAGCACGGGTTGCAACAGGTTCACCACAATCGACAGCACACCGCTTACCTGCGAGCTGCCGCTAAGCGCCAACGAGGCGACGGAATTGATACGGCATTGGCGGATGGCGCTGGGCGTCAAGCCTAACGCGCACACCACGTCGTTCACGGGCGCCAGCAACAACGAGCTCAGGACATTGCCGACCAGTTGCAACGTGCCGCCCAGCACGCCCGTCAGGCCGCCTGTGGTCAGACGCGCGCTGAGCTGGTTCAGCGCAGTCGTGGACCACTGCAAGTTATTGACGACCTGCGTGATGGAGTTGCCCGCGCTGCTGCCGCCACCGCCCACCAAGTCTGTGGCCAACGCCGTGCGCTCGGCCGCCGTCAGCGGCGTGCCGGTGTTGAAAAGATCGCCCAAGATGCCGCCGATCAAGGCGTCTGACAGGTTCGATGCCAGCGCGCCCAGGTTGACGGACGTGGCGGTCACCGTCTGCGTGGACGGCGTGCCGGGCGGTTCGGTCAGCGTCACGAACACGGGCGCCGTTGAATTGAATACCGGCAACGTCACCTTGGCCGTCAACGGCAAGATGCCCAGCACATTCAGCACCTGATAGCGCTGGATGGCGGAAAACGAACTGACCTGGCAACTGTTGGTCAGCGACACGAAGTTGGCGGCGGTTTGATCGGTGCTGGACGTCATGCCCGGGAACCGCCCCAGGCAAATATTCGCCACGGACGACGTCACCGCGATCGTGGCCTGCGACTGCGTCAATGGCGCCTGGCACAGATTCGTCAGCGTGCCCGTGGATTGCGCCACGTCCACGATGATGGGCAGGTCCACCTTCGTGCCCAGGGTGTTCGCCAAGAGCGGCCCCACCAGCGGAATGTTGCTGGTATTCACCCGGATGTACACGCGTATGCCTGCGCTGGTGGCTTGCGTGCCGATGCCGCCAATCGCCAAGGTGGGCGGCTCCACCACGCGCACGCGGGCGTCTACGCCCAGCAGCGGGACGCTCAGGCCCAGATTGATCAGGTTCTGGCCATTGGCCACGACCAGCGCGGTTTCAAGCAGGTTGAGCGCGTTGAGATTCGCCGACAATGCGCCCGTGGCATCGCCCCCCACCACCGACAAGTTCAACACGCCGCCATTGCCGAACAGCTTGACCGGCAAGTTCAACGGCATCACGGCCAGCACGGTATTGATGGCGTTGCTGACCAGCCCCACGTTCGCGCCGGCCGTGCCGCTTTGGTTGACGACCGTCAGCGTGGCTTGCAGCAACTGGCCCAGCGTCAGGTTGTTGACCGCGGCCAGCTCGGCGGGCGTACCCACGCCAGTTGCAACCGACAGCGGCAAGCCCAGCGCCTTGAGCAAGCCCGAAGGCGTGATGTTGACGCTGGCAAGCCCCGCGGCATCCAGCACGTCCAGCTGCGTGGGCGTTGCGCCCACGCTCGACAGCAATTGCGACAACAGGCCGCCGCGTTGCAAGCGCAGCAAGCGCGAACCCACCATGAACGCCGCAACGGGCTGGGTGTTGGTTGCCACCGCGTTCACCGACACCGTCGTCCCCAGGCCCAAGACGCCAAACAGGCTTCTCAGGTCCTTGCGGATGGTCAGGCGCACCGCATTGAGCGTCTGCGTGCCAGTGGGATCGAATACATGCATGCCCGTGGCGTCGGCGCGGGTGGAATCCCAGAGCTTGCATTCCACGGTGATGTCGCCCGCCGCGAAGGTGTCAAAAATATTGGGCACGTTCGCCAATGCCGACGTGCGCCCCGCCGTGACGGCGCGCGTGCAGTCAGCGGCCGAGCCCATGCCCAGCACCTGCACCGCAGACAGCGCGGCCAGATCCGCCGCCTTCTGCATTTCGCGCTTCATGTAATAGCCATAGCCCAGCTGCGCCACGCCCAGCAACAGGATGCCCACCAGCACCGCGAACACCACGGCGATGGCCATGCTGCCGCGCTGACGCAGCGGCGGAACACGACGAAGAGGAAGGGCTGGCATGACGTTAGCAACCTTGGAGGGGAATCGCGCGCGGGCGCCGCGGGCCCACGCTTAATTGGTGTTCTTCGTCTCGACCCGCTTCTGCAAATATTCCGGTATGGGATGCGAGAAGCTATCCAGATAGCGGTTCCAGGCTGCGGTGGATACGGGCCCCAGGACGGGTAATGCGCCGCCCGCCCGCCGGCCGTCCGCCTGCGCCGCGAGCAAGGCGCGCGTGACGTCGCCGAAGTTTTCTTCAACGGCGGGGGCCGATGATGCCGTTTGGGTGGCCGCAGCCGCCGGTGCGGCCTGGGCGGCCTGGGCGGACTGCGCCGCAGGCTGCGGCATCGGCGTCTGCACCTGCTGCACCACCGGCCGCTGAGGCAACTGCGCCTGGGGCAATGTAGAAACGGGAGCGGCGGCGGCAGGCGACCCTGCGGCCGGCGATCCGGCGGCAGGCGTCCCGGCAGCCGGCGATCCGGCGGCAGGCGTCCCGGCAGCCGGCGCGCCACTCGTCATGTTGCCGGTCAGTGGCGCGTTCGATTGCGCCAGGGATGCCAACGGCATCAACGTGGCCACCGCCACCGCCAATGTCAGGGGACCAGAAATGCGGAAATCGGGCATGCGAAAACGAGACATGGTTGGCTTCCTGAATTCGGAGTTAACGCACGATGGGGCCATTGCTCAGCCCTTCCATCAACGGACTCATCATCGGCATGACGATGCCGCCCCCGCTGGACACCCGCGTCGCGGGCGAATCCGCCGATGCCGCAGACACCGACGGCGCCGCAGACACCGACGGCGCCGAGGGCGACAGCGTGCGCTGGCTGCGGATATCCGAGGCCAAGCGCAGCACCTGGCTGCGCGCCTCATCACCCAGTTGAGCCTGATCCATCAAGCGCTGCGCGCGCACGGGTTCGCCTTCCACCAGCAACAGCACCGCCAGATTGGCCAACACCTTGCCGTTGTCGGGCGCCAGTTCGGCCGCCTGCCCCAACGGCACACGAGCCCCTGACGGATCACCGGCACGCAAGCGCGCGTAGCCCAGGTCGCCCAGAATGCGCGGGTCCATCGGCGACAGCTTTGCCGCGCGCGCGAAGTCGTCAGCCGCCTGATCGAACTGCCCGCGCGAACCCGCAATCAGGCCCAAGCCATGCCAGCCGTCGGCAGCCTGGTCAGTGCTGAGCAGCGCGCGATACGCCTGCTCGCTCATGGCCACCTGCCCGGTCTGCCGCAAAGCTTCCGCACGCAACACGGCCACGCGCGGATCGTTTCCGAATTTCTGCTGAAAAGCGTCGATGTAAGCCAGGGATGCAAAGTAGCGATCCTGGCGCTGCGCTTCCGAAATCAGCGACAGCATCATTTCGGGCTCTTTCGGACGGCGCTTGTTCTCGGCATCCTCCTCTTTCTGGCGTGCCAACGCCTGCTCCTGCTGTTGCTGCTGAATCAATTGCCAAGCGCTCTCCGCGCTATTGCTCTTGCATCCGGCCAGCCCGGCAACGGCCGCGATGGCTGCCGCCATCAAGGTCCAACGCAGGGCGCCCTCTTTTTTTCCCATGCCACCAGCCATCACAAGCCCCCCAAGCGCGACATACCGCGCAATACCGCAATGAACCCTGCGCCGCCCGTCACGATCAACAGCGCGGGCAACAGCGTCAAGATCATGACCCCCGTCATCTTCACGGTGGTCTTGCCCACTTTTTCCTTCAGCTCCAAGCGACGTTTGTCGCGCAGCCGCTCGCCGAACCGGTTCAACGGTTCCTGCACCGCGCCGCCATGCTGATCCACCTGCGCGATCAGGCGGCAGATGGCGGACAGGTCGTCGTTATCAAAGCCCGTCGCCAGGCGAGCCAGCGATTGTTCGCGCGTGCGGCCTCGCACATACAGTTCAGACGCCAGACGCAGCTCGGACGACAGCACCGGCAGCACCTGCGCGAATTCCTTGATCAGTACCTGCATGCTTTGGTCAATTGACAAGCCGACGCCTTGCAGCAGACGCAGCAAATCAATCAGCAGCGGCAGCTCGTCAGCAGCCATGCGCCGCCGCCGCGCCATGCGCCGCCGGACAATCCATTTGGGCAGCATGTAGCCAATCGCAAACCCGAAGAAGGCGGCGATAAGCACGCCCATCGATGAGTTGATCAGGTGCTTCTTCAGGTCCAGCACCACTGCCAGCACGGGGAACAAGATGGCCAAGCCGAAACGCGCCGCGACAAAGCGCGAGCGCGCGGTGCCGATGTCGGCGTAGCCGGCCATGTCGACCATCTTGCGGTCTTCGGCGGCCAGCAGCGCGTCGGCCAGACGGCCTTCGCTAAGACGTTTGCCGAACGCGTCCGCCGCACGCGTGGCCGAGGCGAATTTGCCCTTGCTTGCGTCGGCAGGCGCCACTGCCGCCGATGCCCCCGCATTCTTGCGCGTGGCCAGCGCCTGCTCAACCACCTGCCGGCTGCGGCCCTGGCCGCGCAGGCGCCGCGTCATGCTGACGCCCAGCACCAGCATCGCGCCAGCAACCAGCATCAGCGCCACCGCCAGCACCGTCGAGGCATTCAAGGATTGCAGGATATCCATCGTCGCCTCCTCTTAAATGGACTTGGCCATGCGGTACAGCCAATAGCAGCCGCCCAGTTGCAGACCCACCGCGGTCAGCAGCATCTTGAAGCCCACCGGGTCTTCCCACAGGCCCATGAACAACTTGTTGTTGGCCACGATGATGAAACCGGCAATGCCCACGGGCAGCAAGGCCAGAATCCATGCCGACAAGCGCACTTCGGCCGAGCTGGCGGTGAGCTCGTCGCGGGCCTGGGACACGTCGCGCATGAAGGCCGCCATACGCTCCAGCACCTGGTCGCTGCGCCCGCCGAACCGCATGGCCAGCGACACCACCGCAGCAATCATGTAGAGCTCTTTCAAGCCGTACATGCGCGACACCTGCACCAGCGCGGCATCCAATTCCTTGGCCGAGCGGCTCAGACTGGCCGCGGTTTCCACCACTTCCAGCAAGGGTTGGTCGGTGGTTGCGGCAGCCGTCTGGAACGCCGACCCCATGCTGTTGCCGATCGTGATCAGGCGCACGATGTTGTCCAGAAATGCGGGCAACTGCGAGATCATGCGCCGCTGGCGGCGGTCGGCGCGCAGCCACAACATGAAGTACATCAGCACGGCCAGCATGATGCTGGTCACCACGCCAGACAGCGGCCCCAGGAACAGCCAGGCGAGGACACCGCCCGCAATCACAGGCAACGTGATCCGCAGATAGAAACCCGGGGTTTGCCGTACGCCTGCCAGCAGCAGCATGCGGTCCCAGCCCGAAAAGCCGCTGCGCAACGCGCTGCCGCGCGCCGCTTCCGAAAACGTGCCTTCGGCCGGCGTCTCGCGTCCGCGCTTGAGCTGGTTGTCGAGAAAATCAGAGCTGGCCTTGCGACGCGCGCCGCTATTGGCGTGACGCCACAACAGCACCGCCCCGACGGCAAGCAGCAGCGCCATGCCTCCCAGGATCAGAGCGTCTTGCATCAGCGCCTCCGGCTCCAGAATCCGCCGCCGCCACCGCCATCGTTATCCCCTTGCGGGTTGTCGTTGGCGCGCGCTTCGTTGCGCATTTTGGCCAGCTTGGGCGTGTGCGGATGAATGCCCAGCCAGTTCCAGCGGTCTTTCTCTTCGCCTTCAGGCGTGGTGAAGGTTTCGTGGCGGTAAAGTTCCTGCGTGGAGATGACGTTGTCGCCCATGCCCGTGACTTCGGTCACCGACAGCACGCGCCGCTTGCCGTTGGACAAGCGGCCAATCTGCACAATGAAGTCCAGCGCGCTGGCAATCTGCCGGCGCAAGCTGTCTTCGCTGCCCTGAAAGCCCGCAAAGCCCGCCAGCATTTCGATCCGGTACAGACATTCGCGCGGCGAGTTCGCGTGGATGGTGGCCATGGAGCCTTCGTGGCCGGTGTTCATGGCTTGCAGCATGTCCATGACTTCCGCGCCGCGCACTTCGCCCACCACCACGCGGTCAGGCCGCATCCGCAAGCTGTTTCGGATCAGTTCGCGGATGCTGACTGCGCCACTGCCGTCGAACCCGCCCTGGCGTGATTCCAGCCGCACCACGTGCGGATGGTTGAGCGACAGTTCGGCGGTATCTTCCACCGTCACCACGCGTTCCGTTTCGGGGATGAAAAAGGCCAGCGCGTTCAGCAGCGACGTCTTGCCCGAGCTGGTGCCGCCTGACACCAGCACGTTGCAACGGTTCTTCACGGCTTCATGCAGCAAGCGGTAGATCTCTTCGTCGAACGTGCCCAGCGTCAGCAGATCAGCGGGCTTGAGCGGGTCTTGGCGAAACTTCCGGATCGACACCATCGGGCCATCAACGGCCAGCGGTTCAATCACCACATTCAAGCGGCCGCCATCGGGCAAGCGCGCATCCACCATGGGGCTGGATTCATCCAGCCGACGACCGATGGGCGCCAGGATGCGGCGCACGATGCGCAACACGTGCTGGTTATCGGTAAAGCGCAGCGTCTCGCGGGCCAGCACGCCGCGCCGCGACACAAACACGTTGTCGTAGCCGTTGATCAGGATGTCTTCCACCGCCGGATCGGCCAGCAGATCTTCCAGCGGCCCCAGGCCCGCCAGTTCCTTGGTCAGCGCTTCGGCAATCTGCCGCATCTCGCCTTCGTTGATGGGCACGCGGCGCAATCGGACAAAGCTGGCGACTTCGATATCAACGAATTCCTGTATCGCCGAACGCGCCCAGCGTCCGAACTCCGCCCCCAGTTCCTCGATACGGGACAGCAGGTGCTCGTACGCCGCGGTTTTCACTTCCTGGAAGCGGTTTGACGACGAGAACCCTTTGTCGCCATCGCCGCCGAACTCTATGGTCGCTGTCATGATCATGTCGGATTCCGCCGCCGTCCCTGAATCTTGCCGTTAACCAACGATCATGCGGCGGTGCACGCCGGGCAGCCAGGTGGCCAGCCAGCTTGCCCGCCCGCCGGGGGTGTTCTCTTCCGCGCTGAGCTTTTCCGCCAGCGTCTGCACAGCGCGCACGTACACATCGCGCTCGGCCTCCTCGTGCAGCAAATGGCCCTGGTTCGTGCACACCATCAGCGCCAGCGTGCGGTCGGGCAAGGTGCCAATCAGATCCAGCTGGAACCGGTCGGCAATCTGTTGCGCCGTCATGCCATAGCGTTCGTCGTAACGGTTGACGATCAAGCCCAGGCTGCGGCGGTCGACATGCAGTTGCTCAAGCTCTTGCAGCAAGCCGGCCAGCGACACCAGCGCACCCACACTCTGGTCGGTCACGATCCAGTTCTGTTGAGACGACCGCGCAAGACCCGCCACGAATTCCGGATTCGTGAAGCCGCCTGCATCGGCCACGACCACGCCAAAATGCTGGCGCATGCGTTCAAACACCAAGAGCGAATCGGATTGCGAGACATCTCGCATCTGGTTCAGGTCGCGCGGCAAGGCCAGCACGCTGAGGCCGTTGGGGGTGTGCGCCATGGCCGATCCCAACAAGGTGGAATCCAGGCGGCGCAAGTTGCGGGCGGCTTCGGCGAAATCGAAGTCGCTGCCGATATTCAGATACAGCTGGCAATCGCCAACGGGCCAGCCCAGGTCCATCAGCGCCACGCGGCTGGACAGAGGCAGCATCGCGCCCGCCTGCTCCGGCGGTTTGGCGGGCTTGGCGCCCGCCGCCGTGGCGCGCGCCGCATGCATGTGTTTGAGGCGGTCTTGAACCATGCCTGCCAGATGCACGGCCAGCGTGCTGGTGCCGACACCGGGCCGCGCGCCCAGCAACAGGACGCTGCGGCGCGAGCCGTCCATGCGCCCGCCGCCCGCCGGCACATCCAGCAAGCGCAACACCACTTCCTTGACTTCCTCGGGCGCCACGGAAGGGTCGACGAAATCGCTGACGCCTGCACGCAATGCCGCGATCGCGCCTTCGGGCTGACTCAAGAGGCCCACCGCCACACGCGGAACAGTCGGCGCAATGCGCGCCAGCAACCGCGCCAACTCCGCGGACTTGAACAGCTTGCCCGGTTCGTCTTCGCTCAGGGTGAAATCCAGAAACACCACCTGGGGGGCAATTTCGGTCAAGCGCCGCGCCAACTCTTCCACGCCAGGAGTCTCCTGGGTCAACATGCCCATATCACCCAGGGCATGTCCAAGCTGCGCGGCAACACCATCGCCTTTAGAGCAAAACAGGAACCGCTTCCCATTTTGCAGGCCCACCCACTCGCTGGCATGTGTCTTCATATTGCTCACCGTGAGAATCCCGGCATTTGTTCGCCGCCGACGGGGCCCATCAAGTAATAGCCCCAGGCATTGAATGTGGAATCGGCACGCTCCTGGCGGCCCCCGGGTAGTGGCAGCGTCACCCCGCGCGCAATCGGGCGCACGAGACGCGGCGTCACCACAATGACCAGCTCGGTATCCTCCTGGGAGTAATCGACGCTGCGGAAAAACGCGCCGATGATGGGCAGGTCGCCCAGCATCGGAACCTTGTTGACCAACGCTTTGGTCTGGCGCGACACCAGGCCGCTGATGACGAAGCTTTCCCCGTCGCCCAGTTCAACCGTCGTATCTGCCCGGCGCGTACGCAGCGCGGGGATCATCGTAGGGGCTTCGGAGCCGTTGGGAATGGAGATGCCGTTGTTGTAGTCCAGCTCGCTGGCTTCCGGCGCGACCTTGAGCGCAATGCGTTCCCGCGACAGCACCGTCGGCGTCACCGTCAGGCCGATACCGAAGGGCTTGAAGGTGATGGTGGTGGTGCCCAGGCCGCCGGCTTCCGGAATCGGCAGCTCGCCCCCGGCCAGGAAGCTCGCGCTTTGGCCCGTCAACGCCACCAGCGTCGGTTCCGCCAACACGCGCGCCATGCCGTTGGTTTGCAACAGGCGCAGACGCGCCGCGAAGTCGTTTGAGTCGTAGAACAGTGAAAAGCCCGAGGCGATGGCGTCGCCCCGTACGAACCCCAAGGCCCCCGCCAAGGTGCCGCTGGTGCTGGCCCAAGGCCCGTTGCGGGCGGCGAAGTTGATGCCCGCCTGCTTCAACACGGACCGCGACACTTCCACGACCTTGACCTCAACCTGCACGACACCGCCCGTGCCCGCGGTGGACACGTCGACGACATTCTTGTCGCCTACCGCTGCGGCAGCCGCCTTGGCGGACGCGAGCTGGCCCAGCGGCGTTTCGGCATGCCCCGACACCACCGCCCGGTCGCCCGCGATATCCACGTTGGCGCCGCTTTCCAGGCCACGGCTGGCCAAGGCCGCCTGCACGCTGCCCGCCACGCGCACGTTCCAAATCTGAGGCGCGGCGTTGTTGCCGGTCCAGATTTGCAGCTGAGTGCTGCCGGCCTTCTTGCCGTAGAGCAATATCGACCCCGCCCGCTTGCCTGACGCCGGCAAGACCTTCACGTCCGCCACTTCCGGGTCGCCGATGGCGATGCGGCTGGGCGCCCCGCCATCCAGCATGAGCGACTGCTGGCCGCGCACGGCCACCGCGATGTCACGGACAGGCGCATTCGCACCTGCCGCAGGCGTGGCGGTTTGCGCCAGACTGGCGACACCGTAGGTCATCGCCGCTGCGGCCGACAGGACGCATATCAAGGTGGTGCGCTGATATTTCTTCATTGTGCTGGATCTACTTGTTTTGAAAGGTCCAGCCGCGGGCGGCACCTGGCCACGCGCAGCCTCGGTCAATAACGCACGCGCTCGGATTTATCTCCCCGCACGATTTCGACGGTTCTGCCGCCACCCCCGCCGCTGGAACCCGCCACGCGGTTGGGCGTCGTGCGGGCGGCGGGCGTCGTGCCATCAAGCTGCACCAGGCTGTCGCCGGCGAACGCGCGGTTCGGGCCGGTCAGCAAGGCCTCGCGTTGCGCGGGCGTCAGGTCGGCGCGCGTGGACAACACCGCGCCACGTTTGGCGAACAGCGTCACGTCGGGAACGGCGTCATCGCCAACGGGGCGCAGCGCCAATTGCAGGCGGCCCGCGCGGCTGGCCAATATCAAGTCATTGATCTGATCCACCGGCACGGCCAGCACGGCGGTCTTGGCAGGCTGGCCCGGACCTTGTTGCAGCACGGATTTTTCTTCCGGCCCGTCCACGGATTGCCGGCCATAGGCCAGCACGCGGACTTGCGACTGAAGCAGACGCGCCTGGCCGCCCGGTACTTCGGGGCTTTTCTCGACCATGAAGAACACGTCGACCAGATCGCCCGGCGCAATACGGTTGCCGCCGCCAATGACCTCATCAACCGCCACCGCCACCGCGCGTTCGCCCGGCTTGAGCTGCTTGGCTAGCCCTTGCGCCAACAGGCTGGGAACGATGGGATCGCCCACGGCGATATCCACCCGCGTGACGGCGCCTTCCAGCGGCGTCACGGAATCAAAGCTGTTGGACAAGGCGACTTGCCACTGCGCCACCATCAGCATTTTTGAGGAATCGATGCGGGTGCCGGCCGGTATCGCTTCCCTGGCCACCACGACCGGATGAAAGGTGACTGGCGGCGCGGCCGGTTCCTGCGCAGCCGCCACCGGCGCGGGCGGCGCCGGCGGCGCGCTGGAATGCGACGCCAAGCGCCACGCCAGGAAGGCCAGCAGGATGCCCGCCACCAACAAAACGCCCGCGATGATCTTGCTAAGACTGCTCATGGTGTCCCTTGCGATATCTGCACGATGGCTTTCGATGACAACCGGGTGGGCACCCAGTTCTTGTTCGTGCCGGGCAGCATGACGATGAACGTCTGCAGCGTCGCCAGCAACGGCCAGGACTGGGTGTTGTAAGTCATCGCGACCGTGGCGCAGTTGGCCGTCTGCCCGCCCGAACCGGCCCATGCGCAGGGCGCGCGCGTTGTCGCGCACGCCACTGCAGAACCGGTAGAGAACACGCTCATGGCGGCGACGCAGGCATCGCCCTGCACGTTGTTGCTGCCACTGATCTGCGCATACACGGCGGCGCGAGCGCCTTCCGTCGCAGCCGATGCCAGCTGCTGCTGCATCCAGAACAGCACGCCATAGCCGACCACGGCGCAGACGAACATCAGCAGCATGGTCAGGGTCAGCGAAAGTTCGAGGGCGGCGATGCCACGCTGCCGCATCAAGCGGGCTGACAGCGCAAGAGACCGGCGGGGCGATGTCGGCAGCGGCATATCAGCCCCCTACGCCCAAGGTATTGCCCAGGTGCACGGTAGCGCGCGCGCTCAGCACACTGGAGGCGGGCACCAACACCGCCTGCAACAACGGAACATTGGGAATCAGCGGATTCGCGCCGTAGGCGTAAGACACCGTCACTTCAATTTGATCGGGGGCCAGCGTCTGGCCACTGCACGTGCCGCCCGCGCTGCTGCTCAAGGTGCCGCCGTTGCCGCACACCGCCACCTTGATTGGCGCGGACGACATCGATGAGACCCACTGCGCGATGTCCAGCGCGGTGTCGCGTCCGGCATTGGCACGTGCGGTGAGCGAGGTGGTTCCGGCCTGCCATTGGAGCACCTTGCGGGCCCCATCCTGGGCGGCGAGCGTCAGTGAATTCTGCGCAAGAAACGCGAGCCCGAACGTCAGGATCCCGTAGAGCACCAGGAAGAACACCAGGAATACCAAACCGAATTCAAGGGCGTAAGCGCCACGCTGAACGCGGCGAGCCCCAGGTACATGCCGTAGGGAATCTTGCGCGTCCGGTCGGACAGCGCCCAGTATTGCGACACCAACACGTAAACCAGCGCGTGCAGCCCCGCGAGCAGGCTCGCTCCCACCAGCACCAGAATCAGAGGAGCCAGCCCCAGCAGCAGTCCCAGTATGGCGATCGCCTTGACGTCGCCCGCGCCCATCACGCGTCGGCCCCAAAGCGGCAAGAAGAGAAATGCGCTCAGAAAGCCTGCCAGTGTCATGGGCCACCCCGTCCAGCGAGGGGGATACAGCCATCCAGGCAACAGGGCGGCGGCAACCAGCCAAAGCAGCTGCGCCGCAAACCCAGCCACGATCAACGTGTTGGGTACTCGGCGATAGCGCAGATCGTTGTAGATCAGCGCCAGATTCCAGCTTGCGAACAGCAGCCACCACAGCACTTCCCCTGGATACAAGGCAGGACCTTCTGATCAATCAGATTCAACGGCAAGCATGTCCATCCAGATGAACATGCCACTCAGTCAAGCGGTGCTACGGCAAATCAGGCACGTACCGCAACGGCGTCAGCCATCGCGGTACGCGTCCTGGGGGTTACGTTCTTGCCGCGTCGAGCTTGGCGCCGAGATCCGTGAACATGGTGCTGAGCGCGTCGCTAAATGTGCCCACGGCAGCAATCAGGGCAACAGCAACCAACCCAGCGATCAGCCCGTATTCCAGGGCGGTGATGCCATCTTCGTCGTTCCAGAACTGCGCAAGTTTCGCTTTCATGTCGAGCTCCTAGTCTCGATTGATAATTGAGCTGCGCCGCAACGCGGTACCAGCCCCCTAAGCCCGGGACTGCTTGCTGACGGGTGTATTCCCCACCCGCGGCAAACCGGGGTCCTGCTAACCCGGCCCCAGTGTCGAACCCGGCAACTTGCCCGGCTCGGCCACCGGCGCCGATTCAATGAAAGAGTCAATCCGTTGCGCCATGCGCGCACGGAAACGGCGGGACGCCCGCTGTAATTGCCAACGCATGATCAGCAGCGTGACGGCGGACAGCACGAAAGCGATGTAAGGCAGCATGAGCCCGCCAATTTGCAGGCTGGAATAGTCACGCGGGGTGCTGCAGATAACGGTGCCGGCGGCCGCGCCGGTGTAATGCATGCCGCACACGGCCACCGCCATCAAAATGGCGGCTCCGGCGCGCTGAAACTCATTCTGCGTATTGAAAGCAAGCCACAGCGCGGCTGACGCCGCAACAACTGCGATAAGCACTGATAAAACAACGATCGGAAAATTCCAAAGCAGCACTGCCGGCATGCGCATGGCGCCCATGCCCAGATAATGCATGGCGGCAACGCCCAGGCCTGCGGCCGTGCCACCGATGACGCAACGGGAAAATGTGAAGCGATCGCGCCCGACAAACCAGAATGCCCAGCCAGAGAAGCCGGCTGCGACGAAAAAGCTGAGTACCGTCAGGCCCACTTGATAGCCCACTTCAAACGGCAGGTTCTGCGCCTGCATGCCGATGAAATGCATGCTCCAGATACCGACGCCGCCCATCGCGACGGCGCCGATGATGATGTAACCAATACGGATTTCGCCGTCCTGCGTTTCGGTGCGGATACCGGCGGCGGCAAGCAAAGCAACGTACGAGCCCAGCACCGCCGTCAGGAACGACAACGCGACCAGGCCGCTGTTGAAAGAAAGGGGAACGATGTCACCCGGGTTCATGAATGGCCCCGGCGAAATAATCTGCCATTGCAGTGCGCGGCCGCTGCGCCGTCGCAAGAAGTATTACGGTCTAGCTCGTCCATTTGGTGGACCCCCGGTAGTCCGAATAGCCGATAGTATTGATACGTTTATATAGTCTTATCTATTAACATTTAATACACATCAGGGTTTATACCAATCTTATTGAGACTGCGACAACAGACATGTAACGAATACAGCAAAAATAGTAGGAATCCTATTAAAAACCGCTAGTTAACCCTCACTTGTCTTATATGTTTCCATTGCCGCTAGTTTCGCAATGTTGTTATCCTGCCGTTTCCACTTGGTCACAATGAAATAAATTGTCATTATCCCTAGCCGCTGGCACCATACCGCCAGCGGCGCAGGTAAATTTTTTCTTCTAACGTTATGTCCCTTTATATATTCAATATCTAGAGAATATTGAATACACAAGGGATAGCGCCTGCGGAAACGAGAGAAACACAAGGCATGAGACGTACCGTACCGGCAAGTCCGCTTACCCTCGCCCTGATTTGCCTGCTTGGCTTTAGCGCTGCGGCGCAAGCGGATGGCCCACTTCGCGGCAATCCCGTTGATGCCCTGCCCCAGCTGGAACGGCCGCCGGGCGCGACGCAGCCGCCCCCGGTCGTACAAACGGCCACCCCCGAACAATTGGCGTTGCAGGCGCGTCTGGCGCAGCGCATCGTGCCGCTGAATTTCGACGTCAGCGGTGTGCACGCGATCCCGTTTGAAGAAGTCTCGGCAATACTCAGCCCGCTGTCAGGAAAAGAAATCAGCTTGGGCGAACTGGTGCAGCAGGTCGATAAGATTACCCAGCTGTATCGCGATAAGGGCTATCCCCTGTCCTTTGCCTTGGTGCAAAACCAGACGTTCGCCAATGGACTGGTCGTCGTGACAGTGGTTGAGGGGTATATCGGAACGGTTCGAATCGAAGGCGATATCGGCAATGCGCAAGACCGCTTGGAAACCCTTGCGGGTCCGCTGAAAGCAGACCGCCCTCTGAAACAAGCCACGCTCGAACGGCAGCTGAATCTGATGCGCACCGTGCCCGGCGTGAAATTCACCCCCGCGCTGGACTTGCCGCGCCGCGCCGATGGCGAAACTGAATTGGTGTTGACCGCGACCCGCCATCCCGTCAGCCTGACCGGCGGCATTGCGGACCTGGGCACGGGCATGCAGCCCATCGTCAATATGGCGGCCAACAGCCTGACGCCTTTGGGTGAACAGGTAAAACTGACAACGGCCATCCCTTTCAATAGCGACGACGTGAAATACGTCATGGGCGAAATTAGCGTGCCCATCGGCGCCGATGGCCTGGCGATCAAAGTCGACGGCTACCATTACGACGCCAAACCCAAGGATGACGCCGTCGAATACCTGGGTTTTGAACGCCGCGTGAAAAACGACCGTATCGGTATTGGCGTCAGTTACCCGTTCTTGCTGAACAACACGCGATCGCTGACGGGCACGCTGGGCATGTACGCCGCCAACTCCAAAGACCGTTACGACTCGCGCACCACCGACCTCTGGCTGCAACAAGACGCCCGCGTGCGCGCCGCCAATGCGGAACTGCGCTATGTGCAGGTAGGGGAAGCCGCTTCCACGGACGTGACAGTCAGCGTTTCCAAAGGGTTCGATGCGGCCGGCGCAAAGAAAGATATCTCGACCAACTACGGGTACTCGGCAACCCCGATCCTGGACCTGGACTTCACCCGCTATAACCTGAGCGCCAAGCAGATCTTTGCGCTGCCGGGACAGTTTGGCCTGACATTGTCGGGCGCTGGCCAGTACTCCAGCAATATCCTGCCATCGTCGGAGCAAGTGTCTTATGGCAGCTGGCGTTATGCCATGGGGTATCCGCAAGGCGACCAAAGTGGCGACAAAGGCATTGGCGTATCCGCTGAAATCAACCGCCGTTTTGCCACGGGTTGGGAATACGTCGCGGGGGTTCAGCCTTACGTGTTAGTGGACTATGCACGCACTTGGTACAACAACAAGGGCCTGCAAGCGTTGAACAATCGGCACTTGTCTTCCGTGGCGCTGGGCCTGCGTTTCACAGACGACAAATACTATCTATTCGATTTCAACGTGGCGAAGCCTGTGGGTTCGGCCACCGTGAACGATGGCCGCGACGTTCGATTCAACGCCAACTATTCACTCTTCTACGACGCATTTTGATCTGACGCCACGCCGAGCCGAATAAAAACGCCTGCTTAAGCAGGCGTTTTTTATTGATGCATCAATTAATAAAGGCCACGGCGCTTGCCGCGTTACGACAGTTCCGCACCCCGTTTTCCACATCGCGTTACGTAACGTTCCCCGTAACGTAACGGGCAATCCCCCGTCATTCGTAACATTCGCAGCGTTTTCGTGGTCGCAAAAATGGGAATTTCCCATGCCTAGTGCAAACCCTTTATTTTTCCGTATCACCTTGATATATAAGGGTTTTTTTAAAACAAAACTGTCAAATTCATTCCTAAAAACGCACTTCTGAAAAAAATTGGCACGGTTTATGCATGGAGAGACGTATCGGGCAGTTTCAGCGCCTGCTTATCCCACTAGGAGCTCGCCATGTATTCCAAAGTCGAAGCAAACCGTATTCAACGCGTTCTGACCTCCACCCTGTTGGCTGCAGCTCTGATGAGCGCATTGGCTGCCTGCGGCGGTGGCGGCAGCGGTAAGAAGTCAGCCAGCCTGCCCGGCATCGATATCCCGACCAATCCGGGCGGCACCAATCCGACCAACCCCGGTGGCACCGATCCCACCAATCCCACGAATCCTACCAACCCGACTAACCCGACTAACCCCACGAACCCCACCAATCCCACGAACCCGGTATCCGCCGGCTTGTTGGAAACCACGCTGGGCAATACCGGTACCGCGTTGGACAACACCCTGCCCTTGAATCTGGGCACGACGCTGAGTGGTGTGGGTAAAGCGCTGGACCCCACTGTGGAACCCATCGCCAACACCGTCGTCGGCCTGACCCAGCAAGTGGGCGCCACGACCGGCCTGGGTCAGCCCGTGGATGGCGTGACGAAACAAGTGGGCGGCCTGGTCAGCGACCTGGGCGGCTCGGTGAAAAGCTCGGGTCTGCCCGGCGGTTTGGACAGTGGCGTCGGCGGCTTGGTCGATGGCTTGGGCAAAACGGTATCTGGCGTGGGCGGTCTGCTGAATGCAGACCCGAACAATCCGGCGCCGCTGAAGAACGTCCTGGGTAACGCGACGAACGCCGTAGGCGCTCTGACCGCGGGCCTGTCGGGCGAAGGTGGTTTGCTGAACCCGATTATGCAGGTCGCGGGCGGCGTGACGGGCGGCCTCGTATCTGGCCCGTCGACCCCGTTGCTGGAGCCTGCCCTGGGCAATGCCGGCAAGACCGTAGACAACGTCTTGCCGCTGGGGCTGCAAACGACCCTGACGGGTGTGGGCGCCGCGCTTGACCCCACCGCCAGCCCGCTGGCCGGCAAAGTGGTCGGCCTGACGCAACAAGTGGGTGATACGACCAAATTGGGCGCGCCAGTCGCCGGCCTGCTCACGAGCTTGGGTGGCACCGTTGCCAACGCCGGCAGCACGCTGCCGGGCAACACTGCCGGCTTGAACGGGGTCTTGCAAGGCCTGGGCGGCGCAGTGGCCAGTGCCGGCGGCCTGCTCACCGCCACGCCGGGCAACACGAATCCGTTGGGCGCGACGCTGGCCAACGCCACAGGTGCTGTCGCCTCGCTGACGGGTGGACTGGGCTTGAACAACGTCACCGGTGGCGTCACCGGAGGCGGCACGGGCGGCTTGCTCAGCCCCATCACCGGCATTCTCGGTGGCGTGGGCGGTTTGGGCGGTGCGGGCGGCACCCCGGCGAACGGTGGCGTAGCCGGCCTGCTGGCGCCGGTGACGGGCCTGCTGAGCGGCGTGACCGGCGCCGTGGGCGGCGCGACGGGCGGCGCCACCGGGGGCACCGCTGGCGGCACGGCCAACGGCGGCTTGCTTGGCGGCCTGCTGGGCGGTGTGACAGGCGGTGCTGCGGGCGGCACGACAGGCGGCGCCTCGGGCGGTACGGCCAGTGGCGGCTTGCTGGGCGGGGTGGTCGGTGGCTTGGTCGGCGGTGTGTCCGTCGGGGCAACCACCGGGACGGGCGCCAGTGCTGGGGTGAGCGCAGGCGGCGCGGCGGGCGCCGGTGCGGGCGGTGCGGCGGGTGCGGGCGCTGCCAACAACGGCGGCTTGTTGGGCGGCGTGCTGGGCGGCGTCACCGGCACCACCACGAATGGAACCACCAACGGCGGACTGTTGGGTGGCTTGCTGGGCGGCCTCTCGGCCAAGAAGTAATCGACTACCAACGCTTGGGAGTAACACCATGCTTCAAGAAAACCTCATACACCATGAGCATGTGACCGTGATGCCAGAATCTCGCACGAGTGAACTGCGCCCGGGAATGCTTGACGACATCGCCTTGATGCTGGGCCGTCAATTCTCGGTTTACAACGCCGCATGCCAGTCCGCGCTGGCGGAAAAGCTGGGTATCCCCCTGGCCGACCTGAAAGCGCTGGAACTGGTGATGGAGTTCGATGCCCTGCCCACCGGGCAGCTTGCCCAACTGATGGGCATCAGCTCAGGCGGCGCCACGGCCTTGATCAACCGGCTGGAGGCGGCGGGTTATGTGCAACGCGGCCGCCACCCGCTGGATCGCCGGATGATCGTGATCCGGCCGGTTGAGGAACGTTGCCAGCACCTGTCGCAGGAACGCCAGTGGGTTGCCGATGCGGTCATGTTGATGGCGCGCCGCTACGACACCGCCGAGATGGAAACGGTTCATGCCTTCCTGGCGCAATGCGTGCGCACCTTGCGGCATGACACGCTGGTCTGGCTGGAGACGCGCAGCGCGCATCACGACGATCTCTGAGCCAGCCCCGCGCAAGTTTTACCCCAAAGCGTTTTACGCGCCCTGATCCCACCGGATCAGGGCGCGTTTTTCATGAGCCAAACTGCAAGCGCGGCACCGCATCAAGCAAGCGCCGCGTGACCGCATGGCGCGGCGCGTGCAGCACCGTGTCCGCCGGGCCCAGGTCGACGATCTGCCCGCCATCCATGACCGCGATGCGGTCGGCCAGGTATTCCACCACGCCAAAGTTGTGGGTGATGAACAGGTAGGCAATGCCCAGTTCGTCTTGCAGCTCGCGCAGCAGATCCAGAATCTGCGCCTGGACGGAAACGTCGAGCGCGGACGTGGGTTCATCGCAAATCAGCACGCGCGGTTCAACCGCCAGCGCCCGCGCAATGGCGATGCGCTGGCGCTGTCCACCCGAGAATTCATGCGGATAGCGTGTCAGCGTATTGGCGGGCAAGCCGACGCGTTCGATCAACTGCGCGGCATGCGCGGCGCGCGCTTTCTGGCTCATGCCGCGGCGCAGAGACTCCAGGCCTTCGTCAAGAATATCGCCCACGCGCATGCGGGGATCGAGCGAGGCATAGGGGTCCTGAAAGACGATCTGAATGTCTTGGCGCAGGTCGCGCAAGGTGCGGCGGTCAGCCGTCAGCACATCCTTGCCTTGCAGCATGGCCCGGCCCGAAATCCGCGCGCCGTCGATCAAGCGCAGCAAGGCCTTGCCAGTGGTCGTCTTGCCGCAACCGGATTCACCCAGCAGCGCCAGGGTTTCACCGGCACGCAGCGAAAACGTGACGCCATCCACGGCCTTGACCCACGACACAATCCGCCGCAGCGGACCTTTGCGTATGGGGTAATGCACTTTCAGATCTTGCACGTCCAGCACCACCTCGCCCGCCTCGCGCGGCTTCGTGCGACGGCGGTCGTCACGCGCAATGGCTTGACGCCCGTGTTCGGTGAGCGGCACGCCGCGCTTTTCGAAGGTGGGAATGGCTTCGAACAATTGGCGCGCGTAGGGGTGTTTGGGCGCGCGGAAAAATTCCTCGGCGCTGGCGCTTTCAACGATTTCGCCGCCGCGCATCAGCGCCACATGGTGCGCCACATTTTTCACCACGGCCAGGTCGTGCGTGATGAGCAGCACGGCCATGCCCATTTCCCGCTGGATGTCAGCCAGCAAATCCAGCACCTGCGCCTGCACGGTGACGTCCAGCGCGGTGGTGGGTTCGTCCGCGATCAGCAGCAAGGGCTCCGCCGCCAGCGCAATGGCGATCATGACGCGCTGCTTTTGTCCGCCCGAGAACTGGAACGGGTAATCATCCACGCGCCGCTCGGGCTCCGGAATGCCCACGCGCCGCAGCCAGTCGATGGCGCGTGCGCGTGCGGCGGCGCCGCGTAACGGCGTGTGCGCCGTCAGCGTTTCGATGATCTGGTCGCCCACCCGCATAACCGGGTTCAAGCTGGTGGACGGCTCTTGGAAGATGATGCCGATGCGACCGCCGCGCACGCCACGCATGGCGCTTTCGGGCAACCGGTTCAGGTCTTCGCCGTCCAGATCGATCTGCCCGCCGACAATGCGGCCGGCATCGGGCAGCAAGCGCAGCAGCGCCAGCGCGGTAATGCTTTTGCCGCAGCCGGATTCGCCGACCAGCGCAAAGGTCTCGCGCTGTGAAATAGCGAGTTCCAGGCGTTTGACGGCATGCGTCATGCCGCTTTCGCCGACAATGTCCACTTCCAGGCCGCGGACTTCAAGCAACGGAGTCGGGGCGTTCATGGTGCGTCTCCGGACTTCGAGGCGCGCGGTTCGGCGCCAAGCGCCGGCGCCGAACGACGGCCGATCAGGCCGCCCCACCCGCCCAACCGCGCCATCCGGCTGGGCTTGTAGCGGCGGGTGCGCGGATCAAAGGCGTCGCGCACGGCGTCCGCGAACAGGTTGGCCGCCAGCACCAGCGCCAGCATGAAAATGAAAGCCGTCATCAGGCTCCACCAGATCATCGGGTCGCGCGACATCTCAAGCCGGGCGCCATTGATCATCGAACCGAACGAATTCATGCTGGGGTCGACGCCAATGCCCAGGTACGACAGCACGGCTTCGTACAGCACCAGCCCCGAGAATTCCAGCACCACGGTAATCAGCACCAGGTGCGCCACGTTGGGCAACAGGTGGCGCGTCATGATGCGCCAGTGCGACACGCCAAATGCGCGCGCCGCCTGCACGTATTCCAGTTCACGCAGCTTGAGCGTTTCAGCGCGCAGCAAGCGGCACAACCCCGCCCACCCTGTGAACCCCAGGATCATGCACAGCAGAAACAGGCGCAAATCCGCGCGCGCCACCGAGGTGTCGAAAAGATCCGCGTGGTTGTCGATGTACACCTGCATCATCAGCGCGCAGGCGGCCACCAGCAGCACACCGGGAATCGACGTAATGGTCGTGTATAGATATTGAATGGCGTCGTCGACCTTACCCTTGAAGTAGCCCGCCGCGATGCCGAAGATGATGGCGGGCGGCAGCATGGCGATGGTGGTCAGGCTGCCGATGACCAGCGCCGTGCGGATGCTTTTGAGCGCCTGCCACAAGACGTCGTTGCCAATGCGGTCAGTGCCCAGCGCGTGATAGCCGCTGGACAAGCCCGCCAGCGCGCCTGCGAACAGGCACAGCCCGGTGAAGGTGATCACCATGGCGCGCCATGGGATGTCGGACTGGCCAAGCAGCAAGGCATCGGCCGCGGCCGCTGCCGATTTCTCGCGCCGCGCCAAGCCTGCGAACAGGATGGCCGCCCCCGCCACCGCCACGGCCAAGCCGCCCGCCAGCCCGAAGCCCAACCGCGTGAGCACATCGCTTGTGCGTTCCTGCTTGGGATCGGTCAGGTGCGTGGCGGCGCCGCGCAAGCGCGGGAAGTCGCGCACCGGCTGGTCATTGACCAGCATGGTTTCCTTCAGGAACAGATAGGCCGCCAGCGGCTGTGAATAGTTCTTTTCAGGTTGGGTCAGCACGGTGCCGGTCAACAGCCCGTCCAGCGCCGACTTGACGGCGGGCGCATAGACGGGCGGCGCGTCAGCGGCGGCGCCCGGCGCGGGCGGCAACAGCGGCCGGTAGTGCACCGAGTCCAGCAGCCCCACCACCGAAAAGGCAACGAGGATGACAGCGGAACACATCGCGGGCGTGTCGCGCGCCACGCGCGCCCAGGTGGCGCGCAGGTTGGGGCTGCGGCGCACATGCCACAGGTAGGCCAGCGCGCTCAGCACCATCAGCCACAGCGCGACATCGGTCCACAGGAAGACGATCTTGGGCATGGCGGCTACTCGAATCGGACGCGGGGGTCAGCCAGCGTGTAGGAAATATCGGCCAGGATCAAGCCCACGATATAGAGCGCCGCGCCCAGGAATACCATGGCGCGCACCACCGAAAAGTCCTGCGCGTTGATGGCGTCAATCGTGTAGCTGCCCAGCCCGGGTATGCCGAAGAAGGATTCCGCGATCAGGCTGCCCATGAACAGCAGCGGCAAGGCGGCAACCGTGCTGGTCAGGATGGGCAGCATGGCGTTACGCAGCACGTGGCGGAACAGCACCACGCGTTCGGCCAGGCCCTTGGCGCGCGCAGTGCGCACGTAGTCCTTGCCAATTTCCTCCAGGAACAGCGTGCGGTAAAAGCGCGCTTCAGGCCCCAGCCGCGACACAATCGCCACCAGCACCGGCAGCGCCAGGAACTTGACGACGTCCAACCCGCCCGAAAACCCCGAGAACGGCACCAGCCGCATCAGCTTGGCGAAGACCCACTGGCCCGCGATGATGTAGAACAGGCCGGAGATCGATAGCAGCAGCACGCACACGACCACGCCCCAGAAGTCCAGCCGCGTCGCCCGGAAAAACACCAGCGTCAGCGAAAACACAATGCTGACGAACAGGCCCAGGATGAAGGTGGGCACCGCCAGCGCCAGGCTGGGGCCCATGCGCGTCTTGATCTCGCGGCTGATGTCGCGCCCGTTGTCGGACGCCCCGAATTTCATGGCCAAGAGCGGCACCGAGCGCTGATAGAAGACGGTATCGGTCAGTTGCGACGCGCCCTCGGCTTTGGCATTGAAGAACAGCGGTTTGTCGTAGCCCCGTTCGGCCTTCCATTTTTCAACCGCGTCCTGGCTGGCGCGCTGGCCGCCAATGGCCAGCCGCGCCATGTCGTCCGGCGTGTTGACGGCGAAGAACAGGATGAAGGTGAAGAGGTTCACGCCGATCAGAATCAGCACGCCATACAGCAGCCGGCGGATCACATAGCCGATCATGATTGATGCTCCTTACGGACGGCGGGGCCAAACGCCGTCTGGCGTTCACGGCGCTTGAGCGCGATGTATGACGGCCAGATCGCCAGCGCCAACAGCAGTATCAGTACGCCGATCGGCCACCAGATCGGCGAGTTCCATTCGTCAATCTTCCGCTCGCGCAGCGCGGGGTCCAGCTTCATGTACTGAAGCGTGTTGCGCACCATCTGCGTGGGCTTGGCATTGCCCACCCACTGCTGATACGCGCCCGCCGACATCGGGTAGTAGCCGAACATCCAGGGCGCGTCGCGCTGCACCACGGCCACCATCTTGGCGATCAGCTGTTCTTTTTCGGGGCCGTCGTCCAGGAATTTCATCTGCTCGAACAGCTTGTCGAATTCCGGGCTGGCGTAGTTGGCGGCATTTTCGCCGCCCGTCTTGGCCTTGGCGTTGGGGCCATAGAGCAGGAACAGGAAATTCTCGGCATCGGGGTAATCGGCCACCCAACCCCACAGGAAAATCTGCGCCGCGCCGCGCCGCATCTTGTCCTGGAAGCGGTTGTAGTCGGTAGAGCGCAAATCCAGTTGCACGCCCAGCTTGTTCAGTTGCCGGCGCATCCAGTCGAACTGCGGGTTGGAGCCGCCGCCTTGCATGGCGTCGTAGTACAGCACCAGCGGCGCGCCGGTCTTGGCGTTGCGGCCGTCGGGGTAGCCCGCTTCGGCCAGCAGGCGCTTGGCCACGTCCAGGGATTTACGTACGGGCTTGCCATCGACCAGGTCGTAGACAACGGGGTTCACGCCTTCTGGCGGTTCGCGGTAGCCCAGCACGCCGGGCGGCACCGGCCCTTGCGCTACGGACGCCTGGCTGTTCTCAAACACGGCAACGTACTCTTCCCAGTCGAACACGATGCTGATGGCCTGACGCAGCTTGCGGTTCTTTTCTTCCTGCTCGGGCGTGTCGCCCTTGCCCACCACCGGGTCCTGCCAGTTGAAACCCATGTACCAGATCGAGGTTTCGACGGTGGTTGGCAGCCGGATGCCACGGTCGCGGTACAGGCGCGCCTTGTCCTCGCTGTCGCCCGCCGCCACCAGCATGGCCACGCCGTACTCGCCGCGTTCAATCTGCGGCACGTCGTAATAGCCCTGCATGAATTTGCCGCTGAGCGGGATGGCTTCCTTTTCCAGGCTGAACACCGCGCGGTCAATGAAGGGCGTGGGCTTGCCGCAGTCTTCCAACAGGCCAGCCGCCTTGTCGCCGGGTTCGCCTTCGCAGGGATAGGGTTCGCCGCGGAAGTTGGGGTTGCGGACCAGCACGTGGCGGCGGTTCGTCAACGACTCCGCCATCATGTACGGCCCCGTGCCCACCGGCCACGTGTTCAAGGACAAATCATGTTCGGCCATGCCCGGCTGGTTGTAGAAGCGGTCGGCTTCCCACGGCACGGGCGCGGTGAAGGTCATGGCCAGCCAGTATTTGAACTGCGGGTACTTGCCCTTGACGCGCACGCGCAGCGTGTGGGGGTCCAGCGCCTGTACGCCGGTGAAGCCATCGGGTTCGCGCAAGTCGAGCCAGGGCGGCGTGCTGCCGCCGGGCATGTCACGCCGCAGGGCCTGGTCGCGCTTGCGCAGGCGGTCGCCGTATTCCTGCATGCCTTCGACGTGGTCAGCCATGACGGAATAAATGGGCGAAGCCACGCGCGGGCTGGCCAGGCGGCGGAAGGCGTAGACGTAATCGTCTGCGGTCAGTTCGCGCGTGCCGGTGCGCGGGAAATCGGGAATGTAGAACTTGTCGTCCAGCTCGCCGCTTGCCAGCGGGTAGTAGTCGTAGCTGCCGTCCGTCTTGCGGGCAAAGGCCGGATGCGGCTGAAAGCGCACGCCGGGCCGGATCTTGATGTCGTAAACGCTTTCGGCGATCTGGTCGCCCGGCGCATCAGCGGGCAGTTCCTTGCCCTGCGCATCCAGATAGACCGGGGGATCAATGGACTGGGCCGCGCGCGGCACCAATTCGTACGGCCGCTTCAGATAGTGATAGCCGTACAGCGGTTCATAGATGTTGTAGGTATAAGGCGTTTCGTCGCCGGAATAAGAGTTGGCCGGGTCCAGGTACTTGGGCGAGCGCGACGCGAACGCTGAGAAAAACGTGTTCTGGCTTTCCGCGCCGGACGGATACGGGCTGTTGATGGGGCTTTCTTGCGAGCAGCCCGTCGTCGCCAGCAACAGCAGCATGGCTGTCGCCCAGAGCCGCTTCAGTGCACGCATGGAAACCTTCCCTTCAAATCGTTGCGACAGAGGATAGCAAACGCGGGACAGAGCCAGTACCCAGGCATCCCCCTACCGGCCGGGCTCATCCGCACTGGCGTTGGCGCCAGCAGTCGTAGCGCCATTTCCAGGGCTGCATGGCGTGTTGATCGACCCATAATCCGCGCTTGGCGTCCTTGGCCTGGCGTTGCAGGTCGGGCATGGCCTTGTCGCGCAGATAGTCGCCTTTTCTGGCCGTGTAGGCCCAGGCGTAGCCGGATTCCACTTGCAGGCGGTTGGCCGAACGGCCGTCGTCCAGGATCAGCGCGCACACGTCGCGGCCGTACTGGTCTTGTTCGTAGCATTGGGCGGTGAGCGTCTTGCCCGCCACCAGACTCGCCAGATTCTTGCGGGACGCCTCGGCATAGGGCTGGCCGGGCTGGTCAGCGCCATGGCCTTCTTCAGGGGCGTCGATGCTGTCCATGCGGATGCGGCGCTGGCCGTCGGGCGCGCGCAGCGTGACCGTGTCGCCATCGGACACGTTCACGATGGGGCCGGTCAGCGTATAGCTGCCTTGCGGAATGCCGCCCGCCAAGGCAGGGCCGGGGCGGGAGGGGGACGAGGTTGACGACGGGCGTTGTTGATCCCGCCCGTCGGGTTGCAGCCAATTGACGATGGCGCCCGCCGCCGCAAGGATCACGGCGACGATCAGGGCGGTCAGCTTGCTGCCGCCGCGAAAAGGGGGTTTGCCACGCACCGGCCACACTCCACGTTAGAAACGCAGGAAGTTTGCCACAGCCAGCCCCGTTTCCACCGGCGTAATGAGAGGAAAATGTCCCGCTTGGCGGGGTGCTCCCGCTCTCACCCTTTCCCGAGCCCGCGCCTACAGCCAGCCCGACTTGCGGAAGCGCCAATACAGCACCGAACAGATCGATGCGATGACGCCCAGCGTAATCGGATAGCCCCAGGGCGATTCCAGTTCGGGCATGAATTTGAAGTTCATGCCGTAGATGCCGGCAATAGCCGTTGGCACCGCCAGAATGGCGGCCCAGGACGCGAGCTTGCGGGTGGTGTCGTTCTGCGCCGCCTGCCCGATCATCAGGCTGGCTTCAAACGCGAAGGCCAGCGATTCCCGCAAGGCATTGAACAGTTCGTCCACGCGCAGCACCCGGTCGGCCACTTCGCCGAAGTACGGGCGTGCATGTTCGTCCACCGCCGACATCTCGACGCGCGCCAGCCGGCGGCAGATCTCGGCCATCGGCGACACCACGGTATGTATGCGCAGCAGGTCGCGGCGCTGCCGGTACAGCCTGCGGATATCGGTGTCTTTGGCGCCGCGGATCAGGAGCTTTTGTTCGGCGCCTTCGACCACGCTTTCGATCTTGCCGGCCGCGGCCACATAGCGGTCAACCAGCCAGTCCAGCACTTCAGATGCCACGTAATCGCTGCCGCGCTTGAGCAAATCGGGCGAGGCTTCCAGCCGTTCACGCAAGGGGCTGTGCGCCGCCGTCGCACCCCGGCGCACGGTGACGAGAAAGCCGTCGCCAATCAGCAGCTGGGTCTCGCCAAAGATGGGCCGTTCGGCTTCGACCTCGACCGTGATGGTCACGATCAGGACCATGTTGCCGTAGTCGATGATCTTCGGCCGCCGGTGCGGCTCCAGCATTTCTTCCTGGTTCTTGCCGCAGGCGCCCAGTTCGCCGGTGATCCGGGCCAGCAATTCCGGCGTGGGGTTGCGCAGACCTATCCACAACATGCCGGGCGGTTGGCCCTGGGGCTGGCTGTTGTACCGGGTGATGTGCTGCCCCACCTCGTCGATGGGAACTTCGCGGTCGCGGCGCCCGTTCACGTAGGCAATCGACGCGACCACCTCGCCCTTGTGGGCGTCGGCAAAACTATCTTCGGCGGACATGGACTTCCTTTGGCAACGCGAACCCTACCGGACAACTTATAAACATCGGCCGATGATAGCCCAGGCTAGGAGAACAGGCTGCGCACCCGCTTGGTGACGTCGATGCTGGGCGCCTGGGGTTCCTTGGGCTGGCCGCCGCCGGGTAAATCAGACAGTGCGGGCGGCTTGGGCAGATGGTCAAACAGCGGCAGCATCGCATTCGTGATGTAGCGCGTGCGCGAGCCGTACACATGGCGGTCGCCCATGCCCGTTTGCTGATGCACATAAAAGCGTTGCGGCACGATGAGCTGCAAGCGTTCTTTCGCGCGCGTCATGGCCACGTACAGCAGGCGGCGTTCTTCCTCGATTTCCTCGGCGGTGCCCGTGCTCATGTCGGACGGAATGCAGCCGTCGACCACGTTCAGCACGTACACGGCCTTCCATTCCTGGCCCTTGGCCGAATGGATGGTGGACAGGATCATGTAGTCCTCGTCGCGGGACGGCGCGCCGGACTCATCGCTGGTGGCATCGGGCGGGTCCAGCGTCAGTTCGGTCAAGAAGCGTTCGCGCGACGGATAGCCCGCGGCCAGGCGCACCAGCTGGTCAAGATCGGTCTTGCGCACGCGGGCATCGTCATACAGGCGTTCGAGCTGGCCGGCATACCAGCGCAGGGCAAGATCGACATCTGCGGGCCAGCGCAGGCCGGGGTCGCACAAGGCCGCGTAGGTGTCGGCAAACGCGCCCCACTCTTCTTGGGCGGCTGCGCCCGGCTTGAATTCGCGCAGGGCTTGCAGCGGTTCGGCGGACGCAGACATGGCGTCCATCAGTTTGCCGGCGGTGGCGGGGCCAATGCCCGGCATCAGCTGCGCCACGCGAAAGCCCGCCATGCGGCCACGCGGGTTCTCGGCCCAGCGCAACAGCGACAGCAAGTCCTTCACGTGCGCGGCTTCCAGAAAGCGCAGACCGCCAAATTTCACGAAGGGGATGTTGCGGCGGGTCAGCTCAAGTTCCAGCGCGGCGCTGTGGCTGGCCGTGCGGAACAGCGCCGCCTGCGATTTCAGCGTGGCGCCGCCCTCGCGCTGCGCCAACACCTGATCGGCCACCCAACGCGCCTGACCGGCTTCATCGCTGACAGTCACCAGTTCAGGCAATTGCGACGACGCGCGATCCGTCCAGAGGTCTTTGGCGAAGCGCTCCGTCGCCAGCCCGATCACCGCATTCGATGCGTTCAGGATGGGCTGCGTGGAACGGTAGTTGCGGTCCAGCGTGATGACGCGCGCGGGCTTGGGGAATTGCGTCGGGAAGTCCAGGATGTTGCGCACCGTGGCCGCGCGGAAGGAATAGATGGATTGGGCGTCGTCGCCCACCACCGTCAGCCCGCGCCCATCGGGCTTCATCGCCAGCAGAATGGCCGATTGCAAGCGGTTGGTGTCCTGGTATTCGTCCACCAGCACGTGGTCGAACCGCGCCCCCACGTCGGCCGCGATGCCGGGGTCGGACATCATCTCGGCCCAGTAGAGCAGCAGGTCGTCGTAGTCCAGCACCTGCTGATCCTGCTTGGCGGCCACATAGCCGCGAAACAGATTCTTCAGTTCGTCTTCCCATTGGGCGCACCAAGGGAATGACGTTTTCAGCACGTCGGCCACCGGCGTCTGGCTGTTGACCACGCGCGAATAAATGGCCAGGCATGTGCCTTTCAAGGGAAAACGGGATTTGGTGGACGACAGGCCCTGCTCGTGCCGCACCATCCCCATCAGGTCTTCGGCGTCGCCGCGGTCATGGATGGTGAAGGCTTCCGACAGGCCGATGCGCAGCGCGCAGTCGTGCAGCAGGCGCGCGCCGATGGCGTGGAACGTGCCGGCCCACGGCAGCGACGGCGCCTGTTGCGAGCCGCGCAGGTTCATCACTCGCTGCAATACCGAACCCACGCGGCGATCCATTTCCTGCGCGGCGCGGCGTGAAAAGGTCAGCAGCAACATGCGTTGGGGATCGGCGCCGTTCAGGATCAGGTGCGCGACACGATGCGCCAGCGTGTTGGTCTTGCCTGAACCCGCCCCGGCAATCACCAGCAAGGGGCCGTCATCGCCGGCAGCGCCCGCCACGCCGAATTCGGCAGCTTCGCGCTGCGCGGGATTCAAGTCGGCCAGAGGGTCGGGACGGGCGGGAGTAGAAGCGGGATTCTGATCGGGCATGACGCGTTGTGACGGCGCTGGGCACGGCTGGGCGGCAAAACCTGACCGGCGGGCTGGGCTGAATTGGCGGCCAATGACTGGCTATTTATCCAGCTATCATAGCAGCGTAGCCGGCCCCGCCGCCGGCACGATACGAACCCGATTCCCCCCCATGCGCCTTCTGACCGGCACCGCCTCCTGGACCGATCCCACCCTGCTTGCCTGCGGCCGCTTCTACCCGCCCGAGGCCCGCAGCGCCGAATCGCGGCTGCGCTTTTACGCCTCGCGCTACCGGCTGGCCGAGGTCGATTCCAGCTACTACGCCCTGCCCTCGGCCGACAACGCCTATCTTTGGGACCAACGCACGCCGGACGATTTTGTCTTCAACATCAAGGCCTTCCGGCTATTCACCGGCCACCAGACGCCGCTTGCCGCCCTGCCCCGCGACATCCAGCGCGAACTGGACGATTGGCCGGAGCCCATCATCTATCACGGCCAGATGCCGGAAGACTTGCGCGATGCGCTGTGGCGCCGCTATCAGCTGGCGCTGGAACCGCTGCGCATGCCGGGCAAACTGGGCGCGGTGCATTTCCAGTTTCCGCCCTGGGTCCGGCGCGATGCGCGGGGCCGCGCGCATGTGGCCGATTGCGCGCGGCGCATGGAAGAGCATCTGATTTCCGTGGAGTTCCGGCATCGCAGCTGGTTTGACAGCCCAGCCGCCATCGCGGACACGCTAGCGTTTGAACGCGACCTGGGCGTGGTGCACACGGTGGTCGACGCGCCGCAAGGCTTTGAGAACACGGTGCCCGCCATATGGGAATGCACACATCCCGATCTGACCTTGCTGCGCCTGCACGGCCGCAACACCGACGCGTGGAATGTGTCGGGCACGGCCTCGTCGGGGCGCTTTCAATACGAGTACACCGAACAGGAACTGGCAGAGCTGGCGGAACGCTTTTCGCGGCTGGCCACGCAAAGCGCGCAGGCGCACGCCGTGTTCAATACCAACTTTGAAGACCAAGGCATGCGCAACGCCGCCGCCTTCGCGTCGGCGCTGTTGCCGTTTTAGTTCCGTTCTGACGCCGTGCGGATGCTTGTGATGCCGCCTTGGTACCGTTTTAACCCTGACGGGCACCGCTCAAGCCGCGGCCGGCTTGCGCGCCACTTCCGCCAGGCTTTCCAGCAACACCTCGAACTTGCGGGCAATGTCGTGCTCGGGCACACAGGCGTACCCCAACAGCAGCCCCGGCCGCCGCCCTGCTTCATTCACGTAATAACGCGACAGCGCACGCGTCAGCACGCCCTTGCTGCGCGCCACGTCCACCACGCGCAGGTCATCCATGTCCGGCGGCAGCGTCAGCACCAGATGCAAGCCCGCCATGCTGGCGTCGCGATGCAGCCAATCCGGCCCCAGGCGGCGTTCGATCAGGTTGACGAGCATTGCGCGCCGCCGGCCATACAGCATGCGCATGCGGCGGATGTGGGCGGCGTAATGGCCTTCTGAAATAAAGGTCGCCAGCGCCGCGTGCGTCATCAAGTGGCCTTCGCGGTACAGCTCGGCGTGCGCCGCCTGGAACGCCGCCGTCAGCGGCTTGGGCAGCACCAGATAGCCCACGCGCAGCCCCGGGTACAGCGTCTTGCTGAACGTACCCATATAGATGACGGGCGCGTCCGGCTCCAGCCCCAGCAGCGATGCAATGGGCCGGCCCGAGAAGCGGAACTCGCTGTCGTAATCGTCTTCGATGATCCAGCTGCCACACTGCCGCGCCACGGCCAGCAACTGGCGGCGCCGGGTCAACGACATCACAGGGCCAAGCGGATATTGATGCGACGGCGTGACGAAGATGAAGCGCGGCGGCGTGCCCACTGTTTCAGGCAGGCGCATGCCTTCTTCGTCGACAGGCAGGTGCACGGTGTGCAGGCCATTGGCTTGCAGGATGGTGCGGGCGCCCCAGTAGCCTGGGTCTTCGACCCACGCCGTTTCGCCGGCTTCGCCCAGGATGCGGGTGGTAAGGTCGATGGCTTGGTGCGAGCCTTCGGTGATGATGATTTGTTCCGGGTCGCAATCGATGGAACGCGTCAGCGCCAGATGCTGGGCCAGGGCCTCGCGCAGCGCAGGCAGGCCGCCGCCGTAGGCGTAAGTCAGCAAGTCGGGCGATGGGTTGCGCCACAGCGCGCTGAAAATGCGGCCAAACTTCTTGTGCGGGAATTCGGTCAGGTCGGGCACGCCCGGCATGAACGCCCCCCATTGATAAGGCGAGGCCGACACGCCATCGACGATGGCCGCGCCACGCGGCGACAGCGCCGGCCCCGGCTGGGCTTGCGGCGGCTGGCGCAGGCGGCGGCCGCTGGCCAGATACGAGTCCGGCACCGACGCGTTGACGAAGGTGCCGTTGCCCTGGCGGCTGCGCGTATAGCCTTCGGCCAGCAGCTGGCTGTAAACGTGAACGACGGTGTTGCGGGCGATGCCGAGCTCGGCGGCCAGGTCACGTGAGGCGGGCAGCCGCGAGTCCGCCGCGATGGCGCCATCGAGGATCGCTTCACGGATTCCGCGATACAGGCGCTTGTTCATCGGCTCAGTAGAGCCATCTGCCAAGCGCAGCAGAAGCAAGTCACCAACAATGGACCGCAATTGGTTCTACCTGTTTTATCAAAGTGGTTCCCACAAATGGGGCCATCGTAGCATTAAATAAGGTTTTTCCCGCCCATCACGTTCCCCGAGGCAGAGATGAAGAATCAGGACCTGAATACCCGCCGTTCCCTGGCCACGCCGCGCGGCGTTGGCGTCATGTGCGACTTCTACGCCGTGCGCGCTGAAAACGCCACGCTGTGGGACGCCAACGGCAAGGAATACATCGATTTCGCAGGCGGCATCGCCGTGCTGAACACCGGCCACTTGCACCCCAAGGTCAAGGCCGCCGTGTCCGCCCAGCTGGACAACTTCACGCACACCGCCTACCAGATCGTGCCGTATGAAGGCTACATCTCGCTGGCAGAGCGCATCAACCGCCTGGCCCCCATCGACGGCCTGAAAAAGACCGCCTTCTTCACGACCGGCGTCGAAGCCGTAGAAAACGCCATCAAGATTGCGCGTTCGTCGACGGGCCGCTCGGGCGTCATCGCCTTCTCGGGTTCGTTCCACGGCCGCACCATGCTGGGCATGGCGCTGACCGGCAAGGTCGCCCCGTACAAGCTGTCGTTCGGCCCGATGCCCGGCGACATCTATCACGTGCCGTTCCCCAACGCCACGCAAGCCATCAGCGTGGCTGACTCGCTCAAGGCGCTGGACTTGCTGTTCAAGTGCGACATCGATCCGAAGCGCGTGGCCGCCATCATCATCGAACCGGTGCAAGGCGAAGGCGGCTTCAACATCACCCCGCCTGAACTGATGACCGCGCTGCGCAAGCTCTGCGACGAGCACGGCATCCTGCTGATCGCTGACGAAGTGCAAACGGGCTTTGGCCGCACCGGCAAGCTCTACGCGATGGAACACCACTCGGTGCAAGCCGACCTGATCACCATGGCCAAGAGCCTGGGCGGCGGCTTCCCGATTTCGGGCGTCGTCGGCCGCGCCGATGTCATGGACGGCCCGGCCGCTGGCGGCCTGGGTGGCACGTACGCCGGCAACCCGCTGGCAGTTGCCGCCGCGCACGCCGTGCTGGACGTCATCGCTGAAGAAAAGCTGTGCGACCGCGCCAACGTGCTGGGCGAGAAGCTGCGCGCCCATCTGGAAGGCCTGCGCGCCAAGGTCCCGGGTATCGCCGATGTGCGCGGCCTGGGTTCGATGGTGGCGCTGGAACTGAACGACGCCAATGGCAAGCCGGACGCCGAAGCCGTCAAGCGTGTGCAAGCGCGCGCGCTGGAACAAGGCCTGATCCTGCTGAGCTGCGGCGTGTACGGCAACGTGCTGCGCTTCCTGTACCCGCTGACGATTCCCGACGCGCAATTCGACCGCGCGCTGGTTATCCTGTCGGAAGCGCTGGCCGCTTGACGTTCAGGGCCTGAACCCCGATAGCCGGTGGGCAGGCATGGCAATTGCGGGCGTGCAGCGGTTTACCGCCACGCCCGCAGCCGTTTCCTGACCCCGCTGCATTTCATTCAAGGAGACTCCGATAATGACCGCTTTGACTCACCCCCTGTCGCGCCCTGAACTGCTGCGCGACGCCTGCTACATCGACGGCAAGTGGGTTGGCGCCGGCAATGGCGCGTCGATTCCGGTGGACAACCCCTCCACCGGCAAGACCATCGTGTCCGTGCCGAAGCTGGGCCGCAAGGAAACCGAACAGGCCATCGCCAGCGCCCAAGCCGCGCTGCCGGCCTGGAGCGCCAAGACCGGCAAGGAACGCGCCGCGATCCTGCTGAAGTGGGCGCAACTGATGATGCAGAACCAGCAAGATCTGGCCGCCATCATGACGTCCGAACAGGGCAAGCCCGTGACCGAAGCCGCCGGCGAAATCGCCTACGCCGCGTCGTTCCTGGAATGGTTTGCCGAAGAAGCCAAGCGCATCGACGGCGACGTGCTGCAAAGCCCCAAGGCTGGCCAGCGCCTGCTGGCGTTGAAGCAGCCCATCGGCGTAACCGCCGCCATCACGCCGTGGAACTTCCCGGCCGCCATGATCACCCGCAAGGTCGGCCCCGCGCTGGCTGCCGGTTGCACCATGGTCGTCAAGCCCGCTCAGCAAACCCCGCTGACCGCGCTGGCGCTGGCCGTGCTGGCCGAAGAAGCCGGCGTGCCGGCTGGCGTGTTCCACGTCATCACCGGCAGCTCGCGCGACATCGGCGCCGCCCTGTGCGAAAGCGACGTGGTGCGCAAGCTGAGCTTCACGGGTTCCACCGAAGTCGGCCGCACGCTGATGGAGCAATGCGCCCCGACCATCAAGAAGCTGTCGCTGGAACTTGGCGGCAACGCGCCCTTCATCGTGTTCGACGACGCCGATCTGGACCGCGCGGTCGACGGCATCCTGGCCTCCAAGTACCGCAACGCAGGCCAGACGTGCGTATGCGCGAACCGCATCTACGTGCAGGCCGGCGTGTACGAAGAAATCGCCAAGCGCCTGGTCGCCAAGGTCAACGCCATGAAGGTGGGCGACGGCTTTGGTGATGGCGTGACGCAAGGTCCGCTGATCGACGCCAACGCCGTTGAAAAGGTGCAGGAACACATCGCTGACGCGACGTCCCACGGCGCCAAGGTCATCGCTGGCGGCAAGCCGCATGCACTGGGCGGCACGTTCTTCGAACCCACCGTCGTGCGCGACGTGACGCAGTCGATGCGCTTTGCCACCGAAGAAACCTTCGGCCCGGTCGCACCGCTGTTCCGCTTCGAAACGGAAGAAGAAGTCATTGGCATGGCCAACGACACCATCTTCGGTCTGGCCGCTTATTTCTTCACGCGCGACTACGCCCGCATCTGGCGCGTGTCCGAAGCGCTGGAATACGGCATCGTCGGCATCAACACGGGTTTGATCTCGAACGAAGTCGGCCCGTTTGGCGGCGTGAAGCAATCCGGCCTGGGCCGTGAAGGCTCGAAGTACGGCATCGAGGAATACCTCGAAATCAAGTACCTCTGCGTGGATCTGGGCGCCTGACGCCCAACCGGTGCGCGGCGCCCTGCCGCGCACCGGGGATAAGCCGGCATGTCACCAGACACGCCGCGCTTATCCCCAGCAACTGTGGACAACCCGGCAGATAACTCCTGCATAGCCGGAAAATGTCCTTTCAATCCAGTGACTTATAAATCACGATCAATTGCCGCTCAGGCGTGATAGATTTGCGCGTTCCCTGGATGACACCGAATGAGCAGAACTTTTACCCTTGAGGACACCCGCAAGCTTGCCGCCGTGCTGGCTGAAACCGCCCTGACGGAAGTCATGCCGCGCTTTCGCAACCTGCCGGAAGGGTCGGTGCGGGGCAAGAGTTCGCCGCGCGATCTGGTCACCGACGCAGACGAAGCCGCCGAACGCATGATCGGCGCGCGGCTGGCCAAGCTGCACCCGGGTGCCGTGCTCATTGGTGAAGAAGCGTCCGCGCGCAACCCGGCCTTGCTGAACATGCTGGTCGACGCTGACCTGGCCTTTCTGATTGACCCCATCGACGGCACTCGCAACTACGTCGCGGGCCTGCCGCTGTTCGGCATGATGATCGCGGCCTGCCATCGCGGCGACGTCATCGCGGGCGTCATCTACGACCCGGTCAACCGCGACAGCGCGCTGGCCGTGCGCGGCGAAGGCGCCTGGATGGAATACGAGAACGGCCGGCGCGTGCCGCTGACCGTGGCCCCGCCTGCGCCCCTGGAGGACATGGATGGCCTGATCGCCACGGGCGCCCTGCCCGAGCCGCTGCGCACCACCGTCAACAGCCATCTGTCGCGTTTGGCCAGTACCGCGTCGCTGCGTTGCGCCGCGCATGAATACCGCATGCTGGCCGCCGGCCATTGCCACATTGCGCTGTACAACCAGCTGACGGCGTGGGACCACGCGGCGGGCTGGCTGCTGCACCGCGAGGCCGGCGGCTATGCCGCGCGCTTTGACGGATCGCCCTACAAGCCTACGCACCGCACAGGCGGGCTCCTGTACGCACCCGACGCCGGCAGCTGGCACGCCGCCCGCAAGGCCCTGCTGGGCGAGGCGGTAGAGATGGCAGACGCGGGTAATCCCTAGGAATTATCCACAGTTCCTGTGGACAACCCTTTGGAAAGGTCTGTAACAGCGGGAAAAATCCCTTACGGGGCAAGCACTTGCTTAAACCGGTCAAAAACCGGCCGGTTACAAGGCGTCCAGCGCCACCGCGCAAGGCTGTTCCACCTTCAGGGTCAACAGGCTGTCGGCGCGGGTGCGGCCCAGGTTGATGGCGGCAATCGGCACGCCGTTACGCGCCGCCGCCGTCACGAAGCGGTAGCCCGAATACACCATCAATGATGAGCCCACGACCAGCACCGCGTCGGCGCTCATCAAGCCCGCGTTGGCGCGGTCCACACGGTCGCGCGGAACAGTTTCGCCGAAGAACACCACATCCGGTTTGACGATGCCGCCACAGCGCGGACACGGCGGCACGGTGAATTGCGAGAAATCTTCGCCGTCCAGATCGGCGTCGCCGTCGGGCGCATCGGTGGCGTCCAGCGACGTCCAATACGGGTTGCCCTGCTGCAAGGCCTCTTGCCAGGGCTGGCGGCCACCGCGCCAATCGCAGTTCATGCAGCGCACTTCATCCAACCGGCCGTGCAGGTCCACGACCTCGCGGCTGCCTGCGGCTTCATGCAGGCCGTCTACGTTTTGCGTGACCAGCACGCTGATGTGGCCTTGCGACTCCAGCCGCGCCAGCGCCCGGTGCGAATCGTTGGGTTTGACGTGGCCAAAGCGGCGCCAGCCAACCATGCTGCGCGCCCAGTAGCGGGCGCGCGCCAGGTCGTCGCCCATGAACGTCTGCAACGTCATGGGCGGCTTGCGCTTCCATTCGCCTTCGGTGTCGCGGTAGTCGGGAATGCCGGAGTCAGTGCTGACGCCCGCCCCCGTCAGCACGAACAGCCGCGGGTGGCGGTCGATGAAGCCGCGCAAGGCGGCCAGGTCCGAGACTCGTGTGTCCATCCTGACTCCTGTGTGCCGGTCTGGGCGCCGCCCGCAGGGGCAGCGCCCGCGTGGACGGCGCTTAGCCGCCCAGCCCGCAGTCGGGCATGTCGCTGACCAGGCTGGCCTGCGTGACGTTGCTGCCCGGCGGCACGCTGCGCGTGAGCCAGACGTTACCGCCAATGGTCGAGCCCTTGCCGATCGTGACGCGGCCCAGGATGGTGGCGCCCGCGTAGATCACGACGTCGTCTTCGATAAGCGGGTGACGCGGCAGGCCCTTCTTGAGCTCGCCGTTTTCACCGGGCGGGAAGCGCTTGGCGCCAAGCGTCACCATCTGATAGAGCCGCACGCGGTCGCCGATGATGGCGGTTTCACCAATGACGACACCCGTGCCGTGATCAATGAAGAAGCTGCGGCCGATGGTGGCGCCCGGGTGGATGTCGATGCCGGTATCGGCGTGTGCGATCTCGGCCACGATACGGGCCAGCATCGGCACATTCAGCCGATACAGCACGTTGGCCAGGCGGTGATGAATCATCGCCGCCACGCCGGGATAGCAGAGCAGCACTTCGTCAACGCTGTGCGCGGCCGGGTCGCCTTGATAGGCGGCGGTGACGTCCAGGTCGAGGGCGGCGCGCACGCGCGGAAGCTCGGCGCCGAACTGGCGCACGATTTCGATGGCGCGTTGCTGGGTTTGGGCAGGGTCCGCGTGTTCGTGACGGCCCACGTATTGCAGTTCAAGACAGACCTGATGCAACAGCGCGTCCAAGGCCGCGCCGATGGTGTGCCCCACATAGAAGTCTTCGACCTCTTCGCGCAGGTCGATGGGGCCCAGGCGCATCGGGAACAAGGCGCCACAGAGGTCTTTGATGATCTGACGCAGGCTTTCCTGCGACGGGAATTCACGCAGGCCCGAGTCTTCACGCAGGCGGCCACGCGGGCCGCGCCACGCCACGCGCGCGTCGCGCAGCCCGGACACGATGCTGTCCAGGTTCCAGTGGGCGGGCGGGATGTAGGTGGGGCCGCTCATTGCGACTGCCCCTGGCGGGCGCGGTGTTGTCCGCGGCGTCCGGCATACGGATGGAATTCAAACATGGGAGAGCCTCACTGACGGGTGCATGGCGTGGGCGGATGCGCCGCCTGCGCCATGCTGCTACGCAATAATGCCGTCAACTGTAACCGCAGGCGCCCCGTTTCCGGAATCCCTCCGACACGCCATTGGGGTTATGCCGCGGCCCGACCCGCCGGATCGCGCACGGCCTGCCCCGCAGATTCGTCCGTATGGGCCTCGGCGTCATACCCCTGCGGATTCCCCTGCTGCCAGCGCCAGCCGTCCGCGCACATCGCCGCCACGTCATGCGTGCTGCGCCAGCCCAGCAGCGATGCCGCCAGCGCCGGGTCGGCCCAGGTCCGCGCCACGTCTCCCGCGCGCCGTCCCTGCCGGTTCAGCGGAATCCGGCAGCCGCTGGCCGCCTCGAACGCGCGCACCAGCTGCAAGACGCTGGTGCCCTGCCCCGTGCCCAGGTTCACCGCAGCAAAGCCCGTGTGCGTCATGGCGTGCGCCAACCCCAGCACATGCCCGCGCGCCAGATCCATCACGTGCAGATAGTCGCGCTCGCCCGTGCCATCGGCGGTGTCGTAGTCGTCGCCGAACACGCGCAGATACGGCTGCCGGCCCACCGCCACCTGGGTAATGAAGGGGAACAGATTATTGGGCAGGTCGCGCGGGCTTTCGCCGATGCGGCCGCTCGCGTGCGCGCCGATGGGATTGAAGTAGCGCAAAGTCAGCGCGCTGAAGGCCGGGTCCGCCACGCAGACGTCGCGCAGCATCTCTTCCACCATCAGCTTGGTGCGCCCGTAAGGATTGGTGGGCGCCAAAGGATGCGACTCATCGAACGGCAGATACTGCGGTTCGCCATAGACCGTGGCCGACGAACTGAACACCAGCCGCGTGACCCCCGTGTCACGCATGGCGCGCAAGAGCACCATCGACCCTGTGACGTTGTTGTCGTAATACTTGAGCGGGTCCGCCACCGATTCGCCCACCGCCTTGCAGCCGGCCAGATGCAGCACTGCGTCTACCGGCGTACCGCTGGCCGCCGCGCCGGCCAGCACGGATTCAATCAACCCGGGCGTGCGGATATCGCCTTCGACAAGCGGTATCGGCACGCCGCACAGTTGTTCGACCCGGCGCACGGCCTCGCGGCTGCCGTTGCTGAAGTTATCCAGCACCAGCGGCCGCTGGCCCGCCGCCACCATCGCCACCAGCGTGTGCGTGCCGATGTAGCCCGCCCCGCCCGTCACCAGCACATGCAGGTCCGGCATGCCCGTCTCCGTCAAAGGTGTGCGGCCATGCCGGGCACCCATGCATGGCGCGGGCGCGGCGCCTGTGCGTGGCCGCGATAACGGTCGATCCAGTACGAGGTGGACGCGTCATGGCCCCAATCCACCACGCCGGCCGACACCGGCACGGCCAGTTCACGTTCGATACCCGTGGCCAGCCTTTTGCCCAGTTCCACACCCCATTGGTCAAACGGGTTGATGCCCCAGACCACGCTTTGCACAAACACTTTGTGTTCGTACAACGCCAGCAGCGCACCCAGACCGCGCGGGTCCAGTTGACGCAGCACGATCAGCGTTGACGGCCGTCCGCCCGGATGCACCATGTGCTGCGCGAGGCTCAGCGCGCGCTCCTGGTCGTCGATATGCGCCACGTCTTGCAGCGCTTGCTCCAGGCACTTGCCGCGCAACAGCGCTTGCCGCTGCGCCAGGCAATTGGCCAGCAACAGGCGATGCGCGTCCGGGCTGTCGGTATGCCCTTGCAGGCTGGCGATGAAGTCCACCGGCGCGCCGTCTTCGCTTTGATGCAGCCATTGGAAGAAGGTGTGCTGGCCATCGGTGCCCGGCATGCCCCAGATGATGGGCGCCGTGGGCACCCCCACCGCCGTGCCATCGCCCGCTACGCGCTTGCCCAGCGATTCCATTTCCAACTGCTGAAGATAGGTCACCAGGTGCAGCAGACGCGCGCTATACGCGGCGATGTTCAACGAGTTGTGGCCCAACACGCTGCAATTGACCAGCCCGGCCAGCGCCAGCTGAATCGGCGCATTGGCCGCGAATGGTGCTTGTTGGAAGTGCTGGTCCATCGCTTCGGCGCCCGCGCGCATGCCAATCAGCACATCGGCGCCCACGGTCAACGCAATCGACAGGCCCGCCACCGACCACACGGAATAGCGTCCACCCACCCAGTCGCACATCTTGAACACCTGGCTGGCCGGCACGCCCAGCGCGCGCGCCGCCGGCGCATTGGCGGTCACCGCCGCCAGATGTTCAGACACGTCGGCTACACCGCCTTGCTTGAGCCAGGCAATGGCCGCGCGGGCGTTGTGCAGGGTTTCAGACGTGGTGAAAGATTTGGACGACACCACCACCAGGCAACGCCGCGGGTCCAGGCCGGCGATAGCGTCGTGAAACGCATGGCCGTCGATGTTGGACACGAAGCGGATCTGGCGGCGTTGCGACGGGCCGCCGAACGCCTGGATGGCCAGGCGCGGGCCCCAGTCGCTGCCGCCGATACCAATATGCAGCACGGTGGAAAAATCTGCCGTCTGATCCACGCGGCGCACGAAGTCCGTCATGCGCGAATATTCGCAAACGGAATCAGCGTCCTGGCCGTCAGGTTGCTCGCGCGTGCGGCCGGCTCGCAGCGCCGTATGCCACGCCGGCTTGCCTTCCGTCCAGTTGACCGGATCGCCGGCGAACAGCGCGTGGCGGGCATCCGCCAGCCCGCGCGCCTGCAACAGATTCAGCGCCGCGGCCTCCAGCGCCGGAGACTGGCGCTGCATGGTCAGGTCCACGCACAACCCGGCCGCTTCGATCACTTTCAGCGTGCTGGCATCCAATTCGGCAGTTTGCGCCGCCTGCGCAAACGCCTGCCACTCGGGGCTCTGCGCCAGGCCGGAATTCGCCCTTAACGCCTCAATCGCATAATTGGCCTTACCCATCGCGTGATGCTCCTTAGAACGGTAAACGAACATGAGGTGCAATGCGCCGGAACGCGTTGCGGAAGTCCTCCTCAATACGGGCCAACGCGGCCACGGTGTCTCCTTCAAAACGCAAAACCACCGTCGGCGTCGTGTTGGATGGACGCGCCAGGCCGAAGCCGTCGGCATAGTCCACCCGCACGCCGTCCAGATCGTTGATGGACACGGCGCCCGGGAATTCCCCTTGTGCGCGCAATGTCTCCACCAGTTCGAACTGCTCGCCTTCGGCGGTGTCCAGCTTGATTTCGGGGGTCGCGCAAGACTGAGGCAGGCTTTCGAGCAAGCCTGACGGGTCCGGCGCAGACGACAGAATTTCCAGCAGCCGTGCAGCGGCGTAAATGCCATCGTCAAAGCCGTACCAGCGCTCTTTGAAAAACATGTGGCCGCTCATCTCTCCAGCAAGTAGCGCTCCCGTCTCGCGCATCTTGGCCTTGATCAGGGAATGCCCTGATTTCCACATGGTGGCCCGGCCCCCCGCTTCGACGACGGCGCGCGCCACATGGCGGCTGCACTTGACGTCGTAGATGATCTCGGCGCCCGGGTTGCGCGCCAGCACGTCGCGCGCAAACAGAATCAGTTGCCGGTCTGGCCAGATGATCTGTCCCGATTTGGTGACAACGCCCAGCCGGTCGCCATCGCCGTCAAACGCCAGGCCGACTTCGCAATCGGAATAGCGCAGGCAATAGATCAGGTCTTGCAGGTTTTGGGGGTCGGCAGGATCAGGGTGATGGCCGGGGAACGAGCCATCCACCTCGCAGAACAGTTCCGTCACTTCGCACCCCAAGGCGCGAAACAAGGCGGGCGCCACCGCGCCTGCCACGCCGCTGCCGCAGTCGATGGCGATCTTCATCGGGCGCGCCATGCGGATGTCGCCCACCAGCCGCGCCGCGTAGCAGGGCTGAAGCTGCATCTGCGTGCGCCCGCCCGGCACGTCGGCGGATTCAATCGGCAAGCGCATCGCATCGCGCAGCGCGGTGATGCCCTCGCCGTACAGCGATGCGCCGTCCAGCACAATCTTGAAGCCGTTGTGCGCGGGCGGGTTGTGGCTGCCCGTCACCGCAATGCCCGCGCCCGTGTCCATCAGGCGCGTGGCGAAGTACACCATCGGCGTGGTCGCCATGCCCAGGTCGATGACGTGCATGCCCGCCGAACGCAAACCGGCTTGCAGCGCCGCCGCCAGTTCCACGCTGCTCAGCCGGCCATCGCGTCCCACCACAATCGAACGCGCGCCCAGGTCCCGTGCCTTGCTGCCCACCGCCATGCCCAGGCTGTGCGCGAAGCGCGCATCGATTTCGTCCGGCACCGTGCCGCGTATGTCATAAGCCTTGAAAACCGCATCCAGAATTTGCGGGGTATCCCAGCCAAAAGTTCCGTGCATGCCAGTTTCTCCGGGTGGCGTTATTTGGGGCCGTTCTGTTTGAAATCGCCGTAATACGCCGCACGGGAGTATCGATAGCTCCCATACTTGGACCGGAAGCCAAAGCGTTCCGGCATGAGTTTCAAGCCGTTGAACAACACGCCGTCCACGGGCGCACCTGCCTGGATGAGCCGCTTGGCAGTCTCGCGGATTTCACCCACGGTGTTTTGGCCGGAGCGCACCACCACCATGACTGCCGCGGCATGCGTGCCCACCACCGCCGCATCGGGCGACGACAGCACGGGCGCGGTGTCCAGAATCACCATGTCGTACTGGGAAGACAGTTCGCGCAGCGTGGCGCCAAACACCGGCGAGGCCAGCAGTTCAGACGGGTCGAACGTCACCGCACCCGTGGCGATGAAGTCCACGCCTTCAGACACGCTGTGCTTTTTGACGCGTGCCAGCGGGATCGTGCCCGACAGCACTTCGAACAAACCGTCTTCCTTCGGCACGCCGAAATAACGGTTCAATTGGCCCTTGCGGAAGTCGGCGTCGATCAGCAGCACGCGCTTGCCCACGCCGCCCTGGATGAACGCGAAGTTGGCCGACAGGAACGACTTGCCTACGCCCGCCACCGGGCCGGTGAACATGACCATGTTGTTGGCCGATTGGCGCAGCGACGCTTGCAGCACATTGCGGAACGATCGCAGGCTTTCGATGGGTGGCGAGTTGCCCTGGCTTTGCGCCAACAGCGCAGGCACCGTCGCGTTCTTGCGGCGGCTGCGGCGCCACAGCTTGTCCTGCATGTCGCTGTAGGGAATGGCGGCCAGCACCGGCAGGCCCGTGTAGCGTTCGACGTCTTCGGGTTCGGACAGGCCGCCGAACAACGCGTTGCGGACAAAGGCGCACAGCATGCCGAAGATCAGGCCGATGGCGGTGGCCACGCCCAGAATGATCGCGGCCTTGGGACGCACGGGGCGGTCAGGCTGCACGGCGGCATCCAGGATGCGCACGTTGCCCACCTTGCCGGCGCGGATCAAACGCAGTTGCTGCGCGTTGTTCAACAGCCCCGTGTAGAGCTCGGTGTTCACGCGCACATCACGCACCAGGCGCACCACGTCTTGCTCCAGATCCGGCAGCTGCTTGATGTTGTTGCCAATGCGGCTGACGTCCCCCGACAGCGATGCAATCTGGCGGTCGATGGCGACGATGCTCGGGTGCGTGGGCGCAAAGCGCGTGATCAGTTCCTGACGCTTCGAACGCAGCTCCATCACCTTCGTTTGCGCATCCACCGATTGCGCCAGGATCAGCTTGGCTTCTTCGCTCAGGTCGATCGTGCCGCGCTTGTTGCGCAAGGCGTTGTACTTGGTTTCGGCCGCGTCCAGCTCGCCCTTCAGGATAGGCAGCTGCTGTTCCAGGAAGCCCAGCGATTTTTCCGCTTGCGCCGACTTCCGGTTCACGTTCTGCTGCACGTATTCCTGGCCGATCTGGTTCAGCACGGCGGTGGTCAACGCCGGGTCGTTGCCTTCCAGCGTGACGCCGATCACGCCCGATGTGCGGCCACGCTCGAAGATGCCCAGGTGCGATTGCACGTCTTCAATGGCCGCCAGACGCGAGCTGCGCGACACGGTGAATTCGGTGCCGGGCCGGCCTGCCAACGCGTCGATGTGCACGTCCATCGCGCCACCGCCAGGCAACAGGAAATGCTCGGCCTTGCCCACCGTGCCGTTGAACGTGGCGCCGGTGAATTTGTCGGTCAGCGTGTAGCGGCCTTCGCCAAGCGTGGTCACGCGAAACGGCTTGCCCAGCCATTCATTGGGCACATCCAGCTGCGAGATCGCAATGGATTCTCCGCCCCATGCATAACCGCCACGCGGCAGGCTGGACGGATACGGCAGCGCTTCATAACGCTGTGCAAGCCATTCGCCCACCACCGGGAAGTAGCGAGGCTTGGCGTGGATGTAGAGCAGGAATTTATCGACGGCGGGTCCCACCACCATGCGCGAACGCAGCACTTCCATTTCGCCGGAGGTTTCGGCCTTGGTGTCGAACATGGCGGACACATCGCCCAACAGGCTGCGCGCCTGGCCGTTCGGCATTTCCTCTTCAACCTGCACGATGATGTCGGCCGAATAGACCGATGGGGTCACCATCACGTAGGCCAAGGCGCCCAGGAAGGCGAGCAAGGTGATCGCGAAGATCATCCACCGGTTCGACACGATTGCATCCACATGGGACGACAACGGGGTTTCCTGCTGGCGAGCCGGGACGTTCGGCTCGAATGATTCGATGGGCAACGACATGCAGCTCTCCAGACGTGGGCGCCGCCGCGGACGCGGCGCCCCCAAAGGCGTGGTTTTGGAGCCTTGCGGCCCCGAAAGGCGGACTTAGTTGATCGACTTCACGGTCTGTACCGTTTGCGCGCTCGGGAACAGGTTGCTGATGAAGCGGTTCCACCGCACCAGCGCAGCCGTATCCACGAACACGACGTCTTTGGGCTCCAGCTCAAACTTCGCTCCTACCGCCAAGGCCTGCGGCGACTTGGAGTTCAGATGGAACACCAGCGGCATCGCTTCCTCGGTACTGCGGACTACAAAAATTTGCGACGCGTCAGCCGTGAGCTGGTTAGGTCCTCCCGCCATGCCCAGCGCCTCGGTCAACGACATCCGTCCGTCGCGCATCACCACCGTGGTGGGCAGGAACACCTCGCCCATCACGAACACTTTGCTGTCGTCTCGCGGCGTGACACGCACGATGTCGCCCGACTTCAGCATCACTTGATTCAAGTCTTGGCCACGCTCGATCAGCGCAGGCAGATTCACGCGAGTCCGGCGTCCATCACGAATCACATAGACGGCGCTGCGATCAGCGGTAGGCAACAAACCTCCCGCGCGGTTGACCGCTTCAAGCAGAGTCATCGGAATGTCGTTGATGGCAACCGTGCCCGGCAACTTCACTTCGCCTTCGACGTAGACACGCTTGCTTCGATAGCCCAGCACGCGTACCGTGATCTGCGGATCCTGGATGTACTTGCCGGAACTATTCACTATGAGATTGCGCGCCTGAAGTTCCGTCAACCCCGCCACTTTCAGCAATCCTGCATACGGAAATTGGATGTATCCAGTGGATGAGACCGTATAGCCCGGAATGCCCGAGGCGGTATCTCCCATGATTAGTTCGGTCACCCCAGTTCCGATGGCGTAGGTTTGCGTCGGAAGGACGAGCTCGGGGTGATCCCACACGACAATGGAGAGGATGTCTCCGGGTCCAATGCGGTAGGGTTCAACGGTACCAACCAGGCGTTCGACGCCGTCGTTATTGATCAATGCCTGGCGGGCGCGCAAGTCGTCCACCACGAGCGAAGGCGTAATTTCCTTGATCGGCGCCACGGAGTTCGGGTCCAGCGGATCAACGAGATGGCCGGCGCTGAAGGTCATACCGGGTGACAGGGCGCAAGCGCCTAGCGAGGACACGAGCGCGATAGCGGCGATGGCCCGGCTCAACGTTCCGAAAAATGTCGTCATGGCAAATCCACTGTGAATGACTTCGTTGCTTGGAAAGGAGCCCGATGCGTAACGGGTTGCGACATTCCACTCTCTTTTTGAAGCCCCGCACATTCGACGGATGCCCTAAGCCTTCTCCTACATCGTTTGGAGGTTTCGGGTACGCCTTGCACTCAATAAGATTTCGTCGGTAGCCACAAGTTTTGCGGCACTGCACCGTTGTTGTTGTCGCCGCAAGAAAGACTCCCCCCGAACAGGAGTGCGCGATGGACCCGTCCCAATCGGACACGTCGGCAAGATTCAGTGGAGCAAGCTATCTATACCGCCTGCTCGACGCCGCGATCGTCATCACCTGCGGCCTGACTGCCACCGGCTTGAAATTCTCGGACGATGCATTGGCGGAACCGCCGCAAATTCATCTGTTCCTGGTGTATTTGTGCGGGCTGGGCGTGATTGCCCTGTTCCCCGCCTTCCGCCTGTATGTGTCTTGGCGGGGCCGGCTGCTGACGGATCTCGTCGTGCGCAGCCTGGCGGCGTGGGCGACCGTGTTCGCACTTGGCATTCTTGTCAGTTTTCTCATGCATCAGACCGCCGCGATATCGCGCATATGGGCGGCTACCTGGTTTGGCATGGCGGCGCTGACGCTGGCCGGCGTGCGCATCGCCGTCTACGCCGCGTTGGGCGCGGCGCGTGATCGCGGGCTGAATAAAAAGCACGTGCTGCTGGTGGGCTTTGGCGCGCTGGGCCACGACCTGTGGCGCCGCGTTGAACAGTACCGGGGCGCGGGCTATGAAGTGGCGGGCATCTACGCCGAGCCGCATGAAAGCCTGCCGCCGCAAGTCCGCCGCCTGCATGATCTGGACAACCTGCACAGCTTCGTCCATGAAAACAATGTGCGTGAGATCTGGATCGTGCTTCCGATGGAGGCGGGCCAGGAGCTGCGCGAAGTGCTCTATCACTTGCGTAACGACTTGGTGGATATCCGCTGGATTCCGGATGTGATGTCGATTCAGCTGCTGGGCCATCGCATCGGCGAATTCCTGGGGCTGCCCGCCATTCAACTCAATAGCCTGCCGGCGGCTGGCGTGCGTGGTTGGGCCAAGGAAGTGTTTGATCGCAGCTTCGCTTTTTGCGCGCTGATCGGGTTGTCGCCCGTGATGTTGTCCATCGCGCTGATGGTGAAGCTGACTTCCCGCGGGCCGGTGTTCTTTACCCAGCCGCGCCTGGGCGTGGATGGCAAGGTCTTTCACGTCTACAAATTCCGCACGATGACGGTGCATGAGGAGCATGGCACCGTCACCCAGGCCACGCGTAACGACACGCGCATCACCCGTATCGGCGGCTTCCTGCGCCGTACCAGCCTGGATGAGCTGCCGCAGTTTTTGAACGTGCTGATGGGCGATATGTCCGTCGTGGGGCCGCGCCCGCACGCGCTGGAACATAACGAGATGTACAAGGACCTGGTGCAGCGCTACATGATGCGCCACCGCGTCAAACCGGGCATCACGGGCTGGGCGCAGGTGAATGGTTTTCGGGGTCAGACGGACACGCTGCGCAAGATGAGCGACCGCGTCGAGCACGACATCTATTACATCCAGCACTGGACGTTCAGGATGGACCTGCTGATCATCGCCCGCACGGCCGTGTCGGGATGGACGGGCCGCAATGTCTACTAAACCTTTGGGATGGCCCGCCCACAGCACTGGGCCGCACAACACGTGCGCCGGCGTCCTGCCGCAGGCGGACTTCCGCCAGGCGGTGGAGATGCTGCCGCTGGTGTCCATTGACCTGCTGCTGCGCGACGCCGACGGCCGCTACCTGACCGGCTTGCGCACCAACCCGCCCGCGCGCGGCGCCTGGTTTGTGCCGGGCGGACGCATCCGCAAAAACGAATCCTTGCGCGACGCGCTCGCCCGCATCGCCCGCGAAGAACTCGGCCTGCCCATCGAGGCAGACGCGTGGACGCCGCGCGGCGTGTACGAACACTTCTATGGCACCAATTTCGCGGGTGAAGCCGGACGCTCCACCCATTACGTCGTCCTCGCCTATGAGGCCGAGCTGTCGCTGGACACCGCAAGCCTTCCCCAACGCCAGCACCAGGGCTACCGCTGGCTGCCCGCACAAGAGATCGCCGCCGACCCCGGCGTGCATCCGTACACCCAGGCCTACTTCAAGGAGTGAGCGCCATGACGAATCCCCCTCCCCCCTACCGGGCAGTCATTCTTTGCGGCGGTTCCGGCTCGCGCCTGTGGCCGCTGTCGCGCGAACTGCTGCCGAAGCAGTTCATCCGTTTGACCGATGCCCGCAGCCTGTTGCAGAACACGCTGTTGCGGTTGGGGTCGGCGGGCGCCGAGGCCAAGCCGATGCTGGTGTGCAATGACGCCCACCAATACATTGCGGCCGAGCAGGCGCTGGAGCTGGGCATCAAGGACGCCGAGGTGATTCTTGAACCCTTTGCCCGCAACACCGCGCCCGCCATTGCGGCCGCCACGCTGCGCGCCATGCGTGATGGCGAAGACCCCATCATGCTGATCATGCCGTCGGACCACGTGCTGGAAGACGGCGAGGTGCTCAGCGCCGCGTTCGCCCAGGCCTATGAGGCCGCGCGCCAGGGCGCCTTGGTCACGTTCGGCATCACGCCGACCGCGCCGCTCAGCGGCTATGGCTACATCCAGTCGGAAGAGCCGGGCGTGATGGCGCCCGCGCGCCGCGTGCGCCGCTTTGTGGAAAAGCCGTCGCCAGAAGTGGCGCAGCGTTTCATCGAGGATGGCGGCTACTACTGGAACAGCGGCATGTTCGCGTTCCAGGCGTCTGTCTTCCTGTCTGAAATGGCCCGGCTGGCCCCGAAGATGCTTGAACAGGTGCAGGCAGCGGTTGCCACCGGCCACGGAGACAACGGGCTGTTCCACCTGGACGGGCCGTCGTTCGAAGCCTGCCCCAGCGACTCGATGGACTACGCCATCATGGAACGCACGGACAGCGCCGTCGTCATCCCGCTGGCCGCCTCGTGGAGCGACGTGGGCGCCTGGGACGCCGTCTGGGGCATCGCCCAGAAGACGGTGGAAGGCAACTCCACCACCGGCGACGTCATGGTGGAGGATTCGCGCAATTGTTTGATCCACTCCACCAGCCGTCTCGTCGCATCGGTGGGCCTGGACGACATTGTGGTGATCGAAACGGCCGACGCCGTGCTGGTGGCGCATAAATCGCGTTCGCAGGACGTCAAACGCCTGGTCGAGATCTTCAAGACGCAGCATCGCTCCGAGCTGAACCATCACCGCGAAGTGCAGCGGCCGTGGGGGTCGTATGACTCGGTGGGCCAAGGCCCGCGCTACCAGGTCAAGCGCATCACGGTGAAGCCGGGCGCACGCCTGTCGTCGCAGATGCATCACCACCGGGCGGAACACTGGATCGTGGTGTCAGGCACGGCGCGCATCTACAACGGCGACAAGCAGTACCTGCTGACGGAGAACCAATCGACCTACATCCCGCTGGGGGAAACCCACAGCCTGGAAAACCCGGGAAAGATTCCGCTGGAAATCATCGAAGTCCAATCGGGCGCGTACCTGGGCGAGGACGACATCGTCAGATTCCAGGACATGTATGGCCGCGTCTGAAAGGCAGGCGCCTCACGAACCGTTCTGGCGTCCCGGCATGGCTCGCATCTGCCTGCCTCTGGCGGGGGTGTTCTTCGTGGTGCTGATCACCGTGGGGAACCTGCCTGGCCTGGCGGCCGACATGTCAGACGCGTTTGGCGACAAGCGCCTGCATCTTCTGGCTTACGCCTTCCTGACCGGTTTGATTTACCTGTCGGTCAACCGGCGCCCGGCGCTGGTGGCCATGCTGACCATCACGGCTTTGGGTGCATTGGATGAATCAATCCAATCCTTTTTTCCCTATCGACAGGCTGAACTCTTAGACCTTTTGGCCGATATCTTGGCGGCTGGTGCAACAGTAATCTCATTGCACATTGGTACCGCAGCCTTCGGCTCCTTTCGTGCAGTTACTAAGTCTTAAGGATACAACCATGCCAAAACGGGCACTGATTACCGGCGTTACCGGACAAGACGGCGCCTATCTGGCGGAGTTCCTGCTGGCCAAGGGCTATGAAGTCCATGGCATCAAGCGGCGCGCTTCGCTGTTCAATACCGCGCGTATCGACCATCTGTACCAAGATCCGCACGATAAGCCCCGCAATTTCGTGCTGCATCACGGCGACATGACTGACTCGTGCAGCCTGATCCGGATCGTGCAGTCGGTGCAGCCCGACGAGATCTATAACCTGGCCGCCCAAAGCCATGTGGGGGTCTCGTTCGAAGAGCCGGAGTACACCGCCAACGCCGATGGGCTAGGCACGCTGCGTTTGCTGGAAGCCATCCGCATCCTCAAGCTGGAGGAGAAGGCGCGCTTCTATCAGGCGTCTACGTCCGAACTGTACGGCCTGGTGCAGGAAACGCCTCAGAAGGAAACCACCCCCTTCTATCCGCGCAGCCCCTACGCCGCCGCCAAGCTCTACGCCTACTGGATCAGCGTGAACTACCGCGAAGCGTATGGCATGTACGCCTGCAACGGCATCTTGTTCAACCACGAATCGCCCAAGCGCGGCGAAACCTTCGTGACGCGCAAGATCACCCGCGGCCTGGCGCGCATTGTGCTCGGCCTGCAGGAATGCCTGTACCTGGGCAACCTGTCTGCGCTGCGTGACTGGGGCCATGCCCGCGACTACGTCGAAATGCAGTGGTTGATGCTGCAACAGGACACGCCGGAGGACTACGTCATCGCCACCGGCATGCAATACAGCGTGCGCGAATTCATCAATACGGCGGCGCGCGAGCTGGGCATTCTGCTGGCGTGGGAAGGCGAAGGCCTGGAAGAAACGGCCACCGTGCTGTTCTCGCCGGTGCACGACGTCAAGCCGGGCCAGGTCATCGTGCGCGTCGATCCGCGCTATTTCCGTCCGACCGAAGTGGAAACCCTGTTGGGCGACCCCACCAAGGCGCGCGAAAAGCTGGGCTGGTCGCCGCGCACCACCTTCCAGGAGCTGGTCAAGGAAATGGTGGAAAGCGACCTGAAGGATGCGCGCCGCGACGCGCTGGTCGAGCAGAACGGCTACGAAATCTACGCCTACAAGGAGTAGCGCGCCATGACGAACCTGGACCAACGCGTGTTTGTCGCCGGCCACCGTGGCATGGTGGGCGCCGCGATCACGCGCGAACTGCGCCGCCGCGGGTACGAGCAGGTGCTGACCCGCAGCCACGCCGAGCTGGACCTGGAAAACCAGAACCAGGTGCACCGCTTCTTTTCGACCACGCCGGTCGATGTGGTGTACCTGGCCGCCGCCAAGGTGGGCGGCATTCTGGCCAACCAGAATCATCCGGTGGACTTTCTGTACAAGAACCTGATGATCCAGTGCAACGTGATCCGCGCCGCCTATGCGGCCGGCGTGCGCAAGCTGCTGTTTCTGGGTTCGTCATGCATCTACCCCCGCGAAGCCCCGCAGCCGATTCACGAAGACGCCTTGCTGACCGGCCCGCTGGAAGCCACCAACGAGCCCTACGCCATCGCCAAGATCGCGGGCTTGAAGTTGTGCGAGGCCTACCAGCGCGAGTATGGCGCGCGCTTCATCTGCGCCATGCCCACGAACCTGTATGGGCCGCACGACAACTACGACCTGCATAGCAGCCATGTGCTGCCCGCGCTGATCCGCAAGTTCCATGAAGGCCGCGAAGCCGGTCAGGAGAGCGTGACGATCTGGGGCACGGGCACGCCGCTGCGCGAATTCCTGTACGTGGACGATCTGGCCCAAGCCTGCGTGATGCTGATGGAACATCCGGATGCTACCGGCATGTACAACATCGGCGCCGGCAAAGACATCTCGATTGCGGATCTGGCGGCGCTGGTGGCGCGCGTGGTGGGCTATCAAGGCCGCATCGTCTACGACACCAGCAAGCCCGACGGCACGCCGCGCAAGCTGATGGATTCGTCGCGCGTGCAGGCGCTGGGGTGGCAACCCGGCATCTCGCTGGTAGACGGCATCACGCTGGCCTACGGACATTTTCTGCGTGAACGCGCAGACCAATCCCAACAGGCGCTGCCCGTGGCCTGAGGGCCGCGCCAGCAGCTTCAACCACAGGCTTCCCGATGCTTGGATTCGTCAGAAAACACATCGCCGGCAATGCTTCCTTCTGGGGGCTGGTGGAGTACGGCATCGGCCCCGTTGCGGCGCTGGTGGCCTTGCCCATTCTGTTCCGCCAGTTGGGTACGGTGGGCTTTGGCCAGTACTCGATGATCATCGCGCTGGCCGGGTTCGGCAACGCCGCCAACTTGGGCGCGGCGGTCACCGCGACCAAGCTTGTGTCCGAACGCCTGCACGAACCTGGCGGCGCTTACCGTGCCGCCGGGGTCAGCATGTCGTTGATTGGCTGCGCGCTGGGCGTGGTGACGCTGGCCGCGGTGTTGCTGTGGGCGGTGGTGGGCCTGGGTTGGCCCGCCGCGACCTTTGGCGGCGTGGCCGTGACGCTGCTGGCCATGCCCGCACTGGCCATCTACCTGACTCAACAATATGACCAGCTTTTCTCCGGCTGCCTGAAAGGCCGGGAAGATTTTCGTGCGACCGCCTTGTGCGAACTGTTCAGCCGCACAGGCACGATGGCGCTGGCCTGCGCCACGGCCGCGCTGACGGCATCGCCCACGTGGACCGGGGTCGCACAAGCGTTCGGGCTGCTGGTGGCCGGCACGGTGAAGATGCGCGTGTTCTCGCGCGCCTACGGCCGGGTGCTGGTGCGCCCGGTGCGCGACCGCGCGGCCATGTCTGACGCATTCAAGTTTTCGCGCTGGTCGTGGCTGAACAGTTTGAGCGCGCTGGCCTTCGGCTCGGTGGACCGCGTGCTGGTTGGCAGCATGATGGGCCCGGCGGCGCTAGCCATCTACACGGTGGGCGTGCAAGTGGGCCAGATCATCCACACGGCATCCGTCGCCATCTTCCAGAAAGCGATGCCGCGCGTCAGCCGCCTGACGGTGTCGCCGCCTTATGTGGGCGCGGCCGAACGCGAGATCCGCCGCATGATGATGTGGAACCTGGTGCTGTCAGCCAGCGCCACGCTGGCCGTGCTGGCGGTGAGCCATCCGCTTTTGAATCTGCTGTTGGGCGACAACGTGGCCACCGGCCACCTGGGCACCTTTCAGTTGCTGATCGTGGCGTCGGGCTTGTTGTCGCTCAACGCTGCCGCACACTTCTCGCTGCTTGGCCTGGGGAATTCCCGCGCCGTCGCCATTCTGAATGGTCTTGGCGGGCTGGCGATGCTGTGCGTCATGGCTGGACTCGTACACGCGGCCGGTGAACACGCCGCGGCTTGGGGCCGCATGGCCTACGCGGCGATCACGCTGGCCGGCGTGGCCCTCGCCATCCGTCAATCCCGCCCCGACTTCCCGGGCGCATTGCCTGCGGCCACCCGATAACACCCACATGCTGAGGTCTTACATGCGCAAGCGTCATAACGAGTATTCACGTCAGCTCATCGACTTCGTTCGCGAGCTTCGCCCGCCCGCGCCGATCGCCGGCGGCCTGTTGCCCAAAGTGACCATCGTGACCCCCTCGTTCAACCAGGCGAAGTTCCTGGAACGCACCATTCTGTCGGTGTTGAACCAGGGCTATCCGCGTCTGGAATACATCATCATCGACGGCGGCTCCACCGATGGCAGCGTGGACATCATCCGCAAGTACGAGCGCTACCTGACCTATTGGGAAAGCACCCCCGACCGCGGCCAGTCGCACGCCATCAACAAGGGATTCGAACGCGCCACGGGCGATTACGTGGGCTGGCAGAATTCCGACGACCTGTACTTCCCGGGCGCGTTGCGCAAGCTGGGCGCGGCCGCGGCAAAGGGCCGCGCGCCAATCGTCAGCGGCAACCTGTTCGTGGCGGATGCCGACAACAAGATCTTCCGCAAGATCCACTACACGCCCGTCAACCGCGGCACGTTGACGGTGGTGAAGGCGTCGATTCCCAACCAATCGGCCATCTTCCGCCGCGACCTGCTGCGCAAGTACGGGCTGCTTCAGGAAAGCATGCGCTACTGCATGGACCTGGAGCTATGGAGCCGGCTGCTGCGCGAAGGCAAGAACCTGATCGTGCCTGATGCGCTGGGCGTCTACACCGCGCATGACGAAACCAAGACGGCGCTGATGCAGGACGTGCTGCTGGAAGAGCGCGAACAGATCGTCACCCGCATCCGGCGCACGGAGCCGGGGCTGGGCCGGCTGTTCGAACTGTCTTGCCGCGCGTCCAAGGTGGCGGCGCACGCCCGTCAGGGCGACCTGTCGTACCTGTTCGAAAAGCTGACCACGAAAATTTTCGGACGCGACGACTGGGCCGCGCACTAGGACGACACCGACATGAGCCCGCATCGCCGCTTTACCACCCTGCATCTGCTGGGCCTGTTCGCGTTCACCGCGCTGGCCCTGAACGATGACCGCTTCATCCTGGGCGTGGGCAGCTTCAAGCTTTCGCCCTTTGATGTGCTGTTCGTCGCCATGCTGGCCGTCAAGGCGCTGCGGCTGGCGGAACCCAGCGCCTACGCCTTGCCGCGCGGGCTGCTGGGCGCCCTGCTGGGCCTGCAGGCCATGTCGGTGATTTATCTGCTGCTGGTGTCCATGCATCACCCCGGCATTGAAACGGGCGACGTGGCGCGCGACCTGCGCATCGTCTWCTATTTTCTGTGCACGCCGTTCCTTTGCTACAAGGACATCGACAGCCCCGCCGCCTATGCCGTGCTGCAAAAGTACATTGTGGCGGCCTGCCTGGCGGTGGCCACGCTGATGCTGCTGGAACAGTTGCAGGGGTTCAGCGTGTCCAACCCGCTGCGCAATGTGCGGCTGGGGGTGTGGGCGATTCCGTTTGGCGTGGTGTCGCTGCTGTACTTTCGGCGCACGTTGAACGTGTCCGGGCCCAAGGCTTACGCGTTGACGGTGTATATGCTGCTGGCGCTGGTCTTCTCGCTGAACCGCAGCCAATACTTGCAGCTGGCCGTGTCCGTGCTGATTGCGGTGCTGCTGGGTTCCAGCGCCGAAATCCGGCGGCGCGCCATCATCATCTTTGCGCCGGCGGCGCTGGCGGGCGTGCTGGTGTTTGCCAGCATCGGCTACCTGGATGTGCTGACCAACCGCATTTTCAGCGTGGAAAAGCTGGACGAAGATTCCAGCTACGGCGCGCGCATTCAAGAAATGCAGGGGCAGATGGACTTCTTCGCCGAAAGCCCCGTGTTCGGCAAGGGCGCGGGCTTTCGCAGCTGGGTGATGGGCGAGAACGGATTCGAACTCAGCACCTTCGCGCACAATTCCTGGGCCTTCTATCTGATGAAGTTCGGCGTGGTCGGCACCATCATGATCATGCTGCCGCCCTTGCTGATCCTGCTGCTGACGCTGCTCAGGCGCTACGCGCATCCCGGGCTGGAGATGCACCGGCGCTACCTGCTCGCCACCGCCCCGATCTACATCTTCATCGATTCGTTATCCGGCGGGCTGGCCTATGCGCCCAAGACCGCATTCACCGGATTCCTGCTTTGCTACTGCCTGTCGCTGATGCGCAATGCGCAGATCATGCCCGTGCCCCAGGCAAAGGCCGCCGCTACGCCGCTTACCCCCAGCCACCGTCCGAGCGCTGCGCGCCGGGCGCCACCGCGAGTAATCCCCCATGCCTGATGTCCTGTTTGTCGCGCCGGACCTGCACGGCGGCGTCGGAAGATGCGTCGCCTTCATCGTGGATGCCTTGCCGGAACAGGGAGTCGACTCGGCCCTGTTCCTGCTGCGTTCGCGCAACCGTGAGTACCCCGTCGCCAACCCGAAGGTGACGCGCGCCTTGCCCATTATTGAATCGCCCACAAAGCTGCGGCTCATGCTGCCCGTGGCATTTTTCCGGCTGATTGCGCAGATCCGCCGCGAGAAGCCGGCCATCGTGTGTTCGCATGGCTTGTTGTGCAACATGCTGGTGGTGCTGGCCAGAAAACTTCTGGGCGGCAGCTTCAAGACCGTGGCGTTCGAACACAGCAGCCCGGCCATCCACTACGGTGCATCGCGGATGCGGCGCCTGAAGTGCTGGCTGGTCAGCCAGACGTATCGGCGGCACGACGCCGTGGTGGGCGTGTCGCGCGGCGTGAAGGAAGACCTGGTCAGCATGTTCCCGCCGCTGCGCGGCAAAGTGCAAACCATCTACAACGGCGTGCCGCTGGACAAGGTGCGCCGGCAAGGCGCTCAGCGCCCCAATGACGATGGCAATGCGCCGTACCAGGTGGTGGCGGTGGGCCGGCTGGAAGCGGTGAAGGACTACGCCACCCTGATCGACGCGGCGGCGATCCTGGACGACCCCGGCATCGCCTTCACGATTCTGGGCGAAGGTTCGGAACACGACGCCTTGCAGAAACGCATCGACGAGCGCGCCTCGCGCACGCCCGTCACGCTGGCCGGCCATATCGACAACCCCTTCCCCGTCATTGCCGGCGCCGGTGCGTTTGCGCTGACGTCCATCCGCGAGAGCTTTGGCAACGTGCTGGTGGAGGCGCTGTGCCTGGGCGTGCCGGTGATCTCCACCGACTGTCCGCATGGCCCCGCCGAAATTCTGGACGCCGGCCGCTACGGCCTGCTGGTGCCCGTGGGCGACGCCCATGCGCTGGCCGCGGCGGTGCGCCGCCTGGCCTACGACGGCGAAATACGCGAACAACTGGCCGCCCAAGGCCCCGAACGCGCCGACGCCTTTTCCCTAGAGCGGCATTGCCGCAACGTCATCGCGCTATTCCAGCCGCTGATGCAACGCGGCACGCCCTGAACAGGACAGCATCATGCAGAAAATTCCGGTTTCCGTGGTCGTCATGACGAAGAATGAAGAACGCAATATCGCCAAGTGTTTGAAGGCGCTGGTTGAGTTCGACGAAGTCTTCGTGGTGGACTCCAACAGCACCGACGCCACCTGCGCGATGGCGACGGCGCTGGGCGCCCGCGTCTCCAACTTCCAATGGAATGGCAAGTATCCGAAGAAGAAGCAGTGGTGCCTGGAGCAGTTGCCGTTCTCGCACCCGGTCGTGCTGTATGTGGACGCCGATGAAGAAATGACGCCCGCCCTTGCTGCCGAAATTCGCGACGTGCTGCCGCGCTTTGCCGCGGGGGCAGGCGGCGCGTTCGTGCCGTTTGACTACGTGTTCTGCGGCAAAAAGCTGGAGCACGGCCACCGCGTCTACAAGCTGGCGCTGCTGGCGCGCGACCAGTCCCGCTTCCTGGATTACGACGACCTGGACGTGGCGCACATGTGGGAAGTGGAAGGCCACTATCAGCCGCAGGTTCAAGGCGAAACGTTCGCGTTGCGCCAGCGCATRGTGCACAACGATCACGATTCGCTGTTCCATTATTTCGACAAGCACAACCGCTATTCGGACTGGGAAGCGAACCTGCGCACCAAGGGGCTGATGAACGATCCGCGCGAAGCCAACGTCGGCGCACGCGCCTTGCTCAAGCGCATTTTCCAGGCCCTGCCCTTCAAGGCGCCGATCTCGTTCCTGCATTCCTACGTCTTCAAGCTGGGCTTCCTGGATGGCAAGGCCGGCTATGACTACGCCGTTGCGCGCGCCATGTACTACTGGCAGATCCGCATCAAGACCGAAGAATTGCAGAAGGCGCGGCTGGCGCAAGATGACACGCAAGCCGACACCGTAGCGGGGGCCGCCAAATGAGCACCCTTCAGCAACTGGATCGCTTTGCGCTGGCCCCGGGCCAGCGTGGCCGCTCCGCGCTGACGGTGCAGCTGTGGTGGACGGTGCAAAGCACATTGTTTCGCTGGTCGCCCCAAGTGGCGTATGGATTTCGCCGCTGGCTGCTGCGCTGCTTTGGCGCGCAGGTGGGCCGCAAGGTGCTGATCCGCCCGACCGCCACGGTGACCTATCCGTGGAAGGTCGAGATTGGCGACTACGCCTGGATCGGCGACGACGCCGTGATCTACAGCCTGGGTCCCATCCACATCGGCGCACACGCCGTGGTGTCGCAACGCAGCTATCTGTGCGCGGCCGACCACGACGCAGGCCAGCCGGATTTTCCATTGCGCGAACGCGCGGTGCGGATTGAGGATGGCGCCTGGGTTGCAACAGACGTCTTCGTGGGGCCGGGCGTGACGATCGGCCGTGAAGCCGTGGTGGGTGCGCGCAGTTCGGTGTTTCGCAACATGCCGCCCGCGATGGTGTGCCACGGCAACCCCTGCCGCCCCGTGCGCCCTCGCATGGCGACATCGCCATGAAAATACTGATCTACGGCATCAACTACGCGCCCGAACTCACCGGCATCGGCAAGTACAGCGCCGAGCTGGCCGAATGGCTGGCCGCGCACGGGCATGAAGTCAGCGTCGTCACCGCGCCGCCCTATTACCCGCAATGGCAGGTACACGACGGCTATCGCGCGGGCCGCTACCAAAAGGAAGACCGGCGCGGCGTCACCGTGCGCCGCGCGCCGCTGTGGGTGCCGAGCAAGCCGGGCGGGCTGAAACGCCTGATTCACCTGGCCAGCTTTGCCGTATCCAGCTTGCCGTCATTGCTGCGCGCGGCAGCCGGCCGGCCGGACTTGATTCTGGTGGTGGAGCCCGCGCTGTTCTGTGCGCCCGCCGCGTGGATCACCGCACGCTTGTGCGGCGCGCGCGCCTGGCTGCACATTCAAGACTACGAGGTCGACGCCGCGTTTGAGCTGGGGTTGCTCAAGGGCGCCGGCTTGCGGTCACTGGTCAAGCGTGCCGAACGCTGGCTGATGCGCCGCTTTGACCGCGTGTCGACGATATCGAACCGCATGCTAGACCTGGCGCTGGCCAAGGGCGTGGACGCCGATCGCGCAGTGCTGTTGCCCAACTGGATCGACGTCAACGCCATCACGCCGCGCGCTGACAGTGGCGACTACCGCGCCGAACTCGGCATTCCTGCCGATGCAGTGGTGGCGCTGTATTCAGGCAACATGGGCGGCAAGCAAGGCTTGCAGACGCTGGCCGATGTGGCGCGGCGGTTAAGCCACGACAAGCGGCTGTGGTTCGTGTTCTGCGGCCAAGGCCCCGAACGCGCCCCGCTTCAGGCCGCCTGCGAAGGCTTGTCGCAAGTCATCTTCCTGGACTTGCAACCGGCCAACCGCCTGGGCGCGCTGCTGAACACCGCCGACATACACCTGCTGCCGCAACGCGCCGGCGCGGCCGACCTGGTCATGCCGTCCAAGCTGACCGGCATGCTGGCCAGCGGCCGACCGGTGGTCTGCGGCGCGGCGCCTGGCACCGAGCTTGCCAGTGTCGTCACGCATTGCGGCCTGCTGACGCCGCCTGAAGACGCCGACGCCATGGCCGAAGCCGTGCGCAAGCTGAGCTGCAACGCGCAGATCCGCGAAACGCTGGGCGCCGCAGCGCGCCAGTACGCGTTGAATCATTTGCATGTGGACGCCGTGCTGGCCGCGGCCGAGCGTGAATTCGAAGCCGTGGTGCAAGGCCGCGCGAAACCGCTGGACTCGCGTACGCGCGAAGGCGATATCTAAGCCCTGTGTTGCGTCTGATGCGCACGCCGCGGCCCTCTGGGCATTGGCATTGGGCAGCGAAAACTCAGACCGTTATCGCGCGTGACCCATCACTGCGCCAGCGCTGCACCATCGCTGCACCATCACCCCACCGTCCGAACGACATCCGAACGATGCCTGACGCGCGCGTGGCCACTCCGTTCTTGCGAACGTCGTGGCGCGCTTCATTTCTCTTACGGATCATTCCTTTCCGGGCGGCACATTGTTGCCGCTGCGCACCAACCCCATCTGCACAGCGATATAAGCCGCCTCTGCCTGGTTCCGCGCATTGAGCTTCCAGTACAGCGTGCGCGCATGACTCTTTACCGTCGCCACCGAAATGCCGACCTGCTGGCCGATCTCGCGCATTGTCTTTCCCTGCACCAGCAGTTGCAGGATTTCTTCTTGCCGTTGCGTCAGCTCCCGTAGTTCTTGCGTGGGCGCATGCGTTGCGCCTTGGGGCCGGCCGGCAGGCTGCGGATAGCATTCACCGCCCGCCATCACCAGGCTCACGGCCGCCGCCAGCGCGTCCGGGTTGGACGCTTTAGGCAGATAGCCCGCCACGCCCGCCCGCGCGCATGTTCCCATCACGGCGGGGTCCAGTATCGAGTACAGCACCAGCACCAGCCGGGGCATGAAAAAAGCCATCGCCTGCGAGATAAGCCCAATATCCTGCTCGGCCACGCCACTACAACCAACGACCAGTAATTCCACTGGGCGGTTGATCGAACTGGACATGTTGAGCAGGTGAGCTGGCGAGATGGCCAGGATGTCGTCGGCGTTCCGTACACGTTCCAGGACATGCTGGATTGCGACGCGAAGCAGAGCGTAGTCTTCGATCAGTACGGTTGTCATCCCGGGAAGAACCTTGTGACACATGGCCCATACACGGTTCCCACGGTGTTGGCGCATCACGCTGCAATGGCAGGTTCTTGTGCGGCGACGCCCCCTTGGGAATCTCGTCCGCGCTATTGGATCGTGATGGCGAGGCGTTGTGATTCGCGCTCTCAACCCATGCTTGCGGACACAACCCATGCTATCAGCGGCTACGTTCGCTGAATCTCGTTCAGGAGGATGAATGGTGGTTGAAAGGTGCGCCAGCAAAGGCGCTGCGAACTGCGATGTATGTATTAGGCGGGATGGTGGGGCGAACCCGGCAGCAACAGAACAGAACCTGTTCCTGGGCTGCCGGGCAGGCGGCGCGGCCTGTTAACTACCCAAGCTTGCGCCCATAGAGCTGCCCGGCGTCCGAATCCCTGTTATTGGGTTCATGCCACTCCAAGGTTGCGCCGCGTTGCAGCGCTGCATACACGGCTTCGCCCTTGTTCTTGACATGCAGGCGCTGGTAAAGCGTGCACGCGTGCGTCTTGGCGGTTGCAACCGAGATGTTGAGCATGCGGCTGACCGTCTTGATCGGATAGCCTCGGGCCAGCAACACCAACACTTCATATTGACGGGGCGTGATCTGCAGCAATTGCGCACCCGCACTGACCGGCATCGTGCCCTTGCTGGACACGTCATCGGCATCACGGGACGGCAAGGCGCAGACCGCAGCTGCGGGCGCTTGCATCGCCTGCTCGCTGGGAAAGCACTGTCCACCCGCCATCACCAGGCGTATCGCAGCTTCAAGAATCTCGACCGAGGCGGTCTTCATCAGGCAGCCATACACGCTTGCGCCAGGCAGGCCCTGCACCGGCATGGGCAGGGGCATCACATCCGTCAGAAGCAGAATCCGCTTCGGCGTGAGCACGCGCTGAATTTCGTGCAGCGCGCTCCATGCTTCATCGGTATCTACCGGCAACCCATAGATCAGGAGATCGGCGCCCGCGTGCGCGCCATCGGCCTTGGACAAATCTGCCAGGCCCATCCCCTCGATTTCCCACACATCATCCAACTTGCTAAGTATCTGCCACAACCCCAACCGCAGTAGCGGATGGGCTTCAATCAGGACCATCTTGGCCATGGTGTCCTCCCGGTTTTTCGACGGGCCTAGAAGGGATCTTCGCTGTGCTGAAGACTATTTTTTTTCCAGCCCCACGGGGGTGGTCCGCAATATCCCGGAATATCTAATGAAGCTGGACCGGGACATTTGGGCTGGGCAACTTTGGTAGCCAACATAACGGATGGCATGAACCCATCTTATGGTTCGAAACCTTCAAAATCAAGACGTTTCAGGGCGATATAATCCGATAAAAACAGAAATCATTCGTTAGCCTTAATCACCATCCTAAATAGGGATGAGATGACGTCCTCAACCTTTTAACCGCTAGGGTTTTTACTAGCTGTCGCCTTGCGCCCTGGGGATTCCCTCTATGAGGACCTGCCGCCAGCGCCAACATCAACGGGGTTTTGACCCCGTTACCTGCCGAAAAAAAGCCGCGACCCGGCACATGCCGGGCGCGGCAAGAAAGAGGCTTTTTCGACGAAAAGACTGTCGATATGTTTCCGCCGACACAACCTGCCCGTGCCGGGGATGCGCAATCGAAATATAGGTAACATTTTTATTTTTGTGCCGGACCTTCCATTTACTCCATATAGGCGAAGTCAAATACCGTATGACCCCCCTGATGGTGCCAATGGTGCATTGAAGCATGACGCTTCCTCAGGAAGCTTGCGTAGTGGATTTCGCCGTCCGTTTCAACGTAAGTGGACGGCGTGAGCTCTTCGATGCGGTTGAGCGACACGCCCTTTCCGTAGTGGCAAAAGCCCTGGTACTGGGCGCAGCGGATCACCTCTCCGCTAGGCGAGACAACGATTCCCGCGTTGCGGGCCCGCATGGGGTTGCGAACGATGGGGTTGCAGGCGTGAGGCGTCCACTCGGTCGAGCGCGGCGAATCCGAGAAAAATGCGAAAAGCTCGTCGCAATGGCTTTGGCCATCTGTTCGATCAATATTCGTTAATAACCACCAGTATTCGCCGTGTTTAAAAATAATAGTATCCACGGCGGATATATTGGTCATTAACGTGACATCTAATTCCCATTTAAGCGGAAATTCAGTGCACTTCCACAGCTCTATACTGCGATTTCCGCACGTCTCCGGCACCATGTACGTGACGCCTTCGTGCTCAAAAATATACGGAAAAGATAAATGATAGGGCAGGTTCAGCGCCGTGCCCAACAGCCGGAAAGCCCCGTCGGAGTAGGTCGCAACGGAAATTGTGCCCTTGCGGGAAGTGAAGTCGTAATCTTCAAAAAATATATAAGGTTTTTTATCGTGGGTATAAACAAACGGATCTGCGAAGAACCTGCCTTTTGGAGGTTGCAGCACCATGGCTTCGGATACCACCGCCTGTTGGCGGGATGACGGGAACATACCAATCCGCCATCGCACATTGCGTTTCATGATGCGCCGCACAATCAAATCCGAAATTAACCAAGCTTGTCGCGCAATATACGAAGCGCTGTCCCACTCCGCCGGGTCGCCCCGCCGAGGCCCGCTCATGATCTGCATCTCGGGCGTGGCAACGGCTTGCCTGGCCCGCGCCAGCGCCTGCAACGCGTCGTAGACCATGAAATTTCCCAGGCTGAATGCGCGGGCCTGATTTTTCAGCCAGAACACTTCCGTGTTGAAACTGCGCTGGTCCAGCAGTTCGTCCTGATCGGCTTCCGGCCCGACGCGCCAGAGTTTCACCGTGGTGTGATCCTCGCGCTGATAGACCTCCCAAAATCCGGCGTAGCGGCTGGTCGACACGGCAATGTCGGAATAACTCAGCTGCCAGACCCCCAAACGCGCCCACCCCGTCATTTGCGCGCGTGTGGCCAGCGACGCTCCCAAGGTGATCACCAAGTCCAGCCCCAACGCCTCCACCGCCTCTTGCGCCCCCGCATCGGGCTCGCCCGGCTCAAGCGGCAACACCGGCGTACTGGCCGGCAGGCTCTGGCGCAGATCACGGCAGTCCGCCAGCATCTGCCGCTGCTTGAGTGGCAGCATGCGGGCCTCTAGGCGCGACAAGGTGCCGAACAACGCCCTCATCCCCAGCCTTGGCCCTTTGGTGACGCCCGCCGCCGTCATCACCAGCACCGCGGACATGACGAAGTCCTGACTATGGATCAGCCAGTCAACCATCTCATGCATCCAGCCGGGTTGCTCATACCCGTCAACCAGCAGTCCCACTCGGTAGGTCTTCATTTTGTCCTGCTCCTGTGTCAGGGCGTGCGGTTCGCCGGGGCTACGCATAGGTCTTCGCGCTGATACTGATGCGTTTTCGCCCTGCCTTCCAGACCACATTCATCCTAGGGCGGCCGTCCGAGGACAAACGATTCACCTACCCCCCTGTGACCGACGCCCGGCTCGTCCGACCGCGCGAGCCGCCTCATCCATCTGAGCTAACTGTCCCGGTGCGTCAGTACCTGAAGGGTGCACATCGTGGAACCACGCAGGAACGTTAGGGGTAAACCCTATTGGGGATAGCCGAGGCTCGCGTCTCCTTCATCCCTCACGCATAATGATTTTTAAACGAACGTTTGAATTCAACCATATGCAAGAAATCAGAACACCCAACACTCGCGAAACCATCCTCGACACGGCCGAAGCCCTGTTTGCGCAACAAGGTCATGACGGCACGTCGATGCGTCAAATCACCGGCGCGGCAGGCGTCAACCTGGCTTCGGTGAACTACCACTTCGGCTCGAAGGAGTCACTCGTGCAGGCGGTGCTCAAACGCCGCCTGGAAGTCCTGAATCACGAGCGCCTGCGCCTGTTGGACGAACTTGAGGCGCAATCCGGCGGCAAGCCCTTGAAGCCGTCGCAAATCGTCGACGCCTTCTTCGGCACCCTCTTGCGCCTGGCCGCCGATCCAGCCCAGGCAGGCAGCACGTTCCTGCCCCTGCTGGAACGCACCATGACCGACCCGTCCGACTTCATCCGCGCGCTGTTCGCCGAGGAATACGCGGATGTGCTCGAGCGCTACCGCAACGCCCTCTTTGCCGCGCTGCCCGATGTGCCCAAGGCGGAAATCATGTGGCGCTTTCAATTCATGTTGGGCGCGACGTCCTACGCCATCATTGGCACCGACCTGCTGCGCTCCGTGACGGGAATGACGGTTGATGAATCCGAACAGCCCAACAACCCCGAACTGCTGCTGCCGCGCCTGATGAGCTTCCTGCTGGGCGGCCTGCGCGCGCCGTTGCCGCCGGTGGCGGGCACCTAGCCGCGCCGCCCGGGCGGCGGCAAGGACAGCGGCAAAGACAGAACAAGACAGAACCCCTACGGAGACAAAGAAATGAACGCAGTCATCCTCGCGCTGGTCGTCATCGCGCTCCTTGCCGTCATCGTGTTGGCCGTGCGGCCCGTGCGCCGCGCACTGCTGTCGGCGCCGATCTTCAATCTGTACCGCAAGGTGCTGCCGCAGATGTCCGACACCGAGCGCGATGCGCTGGAAGCCGGCACCGTGTGGTGGGAAGGGGAACTGTTCCGCGGCCGGCCCGACTGGAGCCGGCTGCTGGCCTATCCACGTCCGCAGCTGACTGCCGAAGAACAGCACTTTCTGGACAATCAGGCCGAAGAGGCCTGCCGCATGGTCAACGACTGGAGCGTCACGCAGGAACGCTACGATCTGCCGGCCGACGTCTGGAACTATCTGAAGACCCAGGGCTTTCTGGGCATGATCATCCCCAAGGAATACGGCGGCCTGGCGTTCTCGGCCTATGCCCATTCCGAAATCGTGACCAAGCTGTCCACGCGCTCGTCCGCGCTGGCCGTCTCGGTGATGGTGCCCAACTCGCTCGGCCCGGCCGAGCTGCTGCTGCACTACGGCACCGAAGAACAAAAGAACCACTACCTGCCGCGTCTGGCGCGCGGTGAAGACGTGCCCGCCTTCGCGCTGACCAGCCCCTGGGCCGGGTCGGACGCCGCCGCCATTCCCGACAGCGGCATCGTTTGCAAAGGCGAATGGCAAGGCCGCGAAGTACTCGGCATGCGCGTCACCTGGGACAAGCGCTACATCACGCTGGCGCCCGTCTGCACGTTGCTGGGGCTGGCGTTCCGCCTGTACGACCCCGATGGCCTGTTGGGCGGCAAGAAAGACCTGGGCATTACGTGCGCGCTGGTGCCGCACGACCACCCTGGCGTGGACACCGGCCGCCGCCACTTCCCGCTGAACGCCATGTTCATGAACGGGCCGACCCGCGGCGATGACGTCTTCATGCCGCTGGACTTCATCATCGGCGGCCCGGCCATGGCCGGCCAAGGCTGGCGCATGCTGATGGAATGCCTGGCCGCCGGCCGCTCAATTTCGCTGCCCTCTTCCAACACCGGCATGTCCAAGCTGACGGCGCGCGCCGTGGGCGGCTACGCCCGCGTGCGCAGCCAGTTCCGCATGCCGGTTGGCAAGTTCGAAGGCGTGGAAGAAGCGCTGGCCCGCATCGGCGGCAACACCTACATGATGGACGCCGCGCGCAGCATGACGGCGGGCGCGGTGGACCTGGGCGAGAAGCCTTCGGTGGTATCGGCCATCGTCAAATACCACGTCACCGAACGCGCGCGCCAAGTCGTCAATGACGGCATGGACGTGATTGGCGGCAAGGGCATCTGCCTGGGCCCCAACAACTTCCTGGGCCGCGCGTATCAGCAGATTCCCATCGGCATCACGGTCGAAGGCGCAAACATCCTGACGCGCAGCCTGATCATCTTTGGCCAGGGCGCCATCCGCTGCCATCCGTACGTGCTGGCGGAAATGCGCGCCGCGCAATCGCCGGATCGCAAGCAAGGCCTGACCGATTTCGACACCGCCTTCTGGGGCCACGTGGGCTTTGTCGTGCGCAACAAGCTGCGCGCGTTGGGCACCGCACTGACCGGCGCGCGGTTCGTCACCGTGAACGCCGATGTCGCACCCGGCATGAAGCGCTACTACCAACTGCTTAGCCGCTATTCCGCCGCCTTCGCGCTGCTGGCCGATACATCGATGCTGGTGCTGGGCGGCAGCCTGAAGCGTCGCGAGCGGCTGTCGGCGCGCTTAGGCGACGTGCTGTCGCAGATGTACCTGGTGAGCGCCACGCTCAAGCGCTATGAAGATGAAGGCCGCCAAGCTGCCGATGCGCCGCTTGCGCACTGGTCCATTCAAGACGCGCTGTACAAGTTGCAGGAAGCCATTAATGGCGTGCTGGAAAACTATCCCAACCGATTCGTGGCCTGGGGCCTTGCCCGCATCATCTTCCCGTGGGGCCGCACGCAGATGCTGCCTTCTGACCAGTTGGGTCAGGATGTGGCGCGGCTCTTGATCAACCCCTGCGACACGCGAGACCGCCTGACCGCCGGCTGCCATTTGCCCGCCACCGAAGACGAACCCGTGGGCGCGATCGAACAGGCGCTGACCGCAACGCTGGACGCCGAACCCATCGAAGCCAAGATCCGCGAACTGGAAAAGCGTGGCGCGCTGGAAGGCAACCCCCAAGCCAACGTGCGCGATATTGCCGACGCCGCGTTCGCCATGGGTGGCATCACGGCGGAAGAATATACGGTTGTAAAACGCCGCAATCGCTTGCGCGATGCCGTCGTGAAAGTGGATGATTTCCCCTTTGATCTTGGCGCATCGGACGCAATCAAGCCTGCGGCCGAACGCAAGGTCGCTTAAGGGAGGGTACGGATGGCATTCAAACCGGTTTACGTCGTTGACGGCGCCCGCACTCCATTCCTGAAAGCCCGCACCGGGCCAGGGCCCTTTTCCGCCGGCGACCTGGCGGTGCAAGCGGGCCGCGGCCTGCTGCTGCGCCAGCCCTATGCGCCCACCGACCTGGACGAGGTCATCATCGGCTGCGCGGCCCCCTCGCCCGATGAAGTMAACATCGGCCGTGTGATCGCGCTGCGCCTGGGTTGCGGCAACAAAGTGCCCGGCTGGACGGTGATGCGCAACTGCGCGTCCGGCATGCAGGCATTGGACTCCGGCATCGCCAACATCCAGTCCGGCCGCTCGCAATTGGTGCTGGCCGGCGGCACCGACGCGCTGTCGCGTGCGCCGCTGTTGTTCTCAGACGACATGGTGCGGTGGCTCGCGGGCTGGTACGCGGCGCGCGGCATGGGCGCAAAATTGGCGGCGCTGCGCGGCTTCAGGTTGAAAAATCTGGCGCCCGTCATCGGTCTGCTCAAAGGCCTGACGGACCCCGTCGTGGGCCTGTCGATGGGGCAGACCGCCGAGAACGTCGCGACCCGCTTCGGCATCGACCGCGCCGCCATGGACGCCTACGCGGCCAGCAGCCATCGCCGTGCGCTGGCCGCCCGCGCCGCCGGCGCCATGACCGAAATTACCCCGCTGATCGACACGCAAGGCAAGCTCTACCCCGACGATGACGGCGTGCGCGAAGATTCAACGCCAGAGAAATTGGCCAAGCTCAAGCCCGTGTTCGACAAGCCCTGGGGCAACATCACCGCCGGCAACAGCTCGCAAGTGACGGACGGCGCGGCCATGCTCGTGCTGGCCTCCGAAGAAGCCGTCGCCAAATGGAACCTGCGCCCCATCGGCCGCATTGTCGACAGCCAGTGGGCCGGCCTGGACCCGGCGCAGATGGGGCTGGGCCCGGTGCATGCCGCCACGCCCATCCTGCAACGCCACGGCCTGGGCTTGAACGACCTGGACTTGTGGGAAATCAACGAGGCGTTCGCCGCCCAAGTGCTAGGCTGCCTGGCAGCATGGCAAGACGACGCCTATTGCCAAGAACACTTCGGTACGCCAGCATGGGGGCCACTCGACCCCGACAAACTCAACGTGGACGGCGGCGCCATTGCGATCGGGCACCCCGTGGGCGCTTCCGGCGCCCGCATCGTGCTGCACTTGCTTGACGCCCTGAAGCGCCGAGGCGCCAAGCGCGGCATGGCCGCCATCTGCATCGGCGGCGGACAAGGCGGTGCGATGCTGGTTGAAACCCTGGACGAGGACCGCCCATGACGACACTGGACACGCTTTCCCACTGGCGCCTGGACCGCGACCCTGACGGCCTGGCCTGGCTGACGTTTGACCGCGCGGGCAGCGCCGTCAACGCGCTGTCGGCCGACACCATGACCGAGCTTGGCATCGTGCTGGACGCGCTGGACGCCGCGCCGCCCCCGGGCCTGATCATTCAATCCGGCAAGGCCACGGGATTCATCGTGGGCGCCGACGTCAACGAATTCGCCAGCCTGGATACCCCCGAACAAGCGCGCGCGCTGGTAGCTCGCGGCTGGAATCTGTTCAAGCGGCTGGCCGCCGTGCGCTACCCCACGCTGGCGCTGATCCAGGGCCACTGCCTGGGCGGCGGACTGGAACTGGCGCTGGCCTGCCGCTACCGGCTGGTGGCGGACCAACCCGGCACTTCCCTCGCGTTGCCCGAAGTGATGCTGGGCATCTTCCCGGGCTGGGGCGGCATGCTGCGGCTGCCGCAGGTGATTGGCGCGCCCGCCGCACTGGACATGATGCTGACCGGCCGCGGTGCGGATGCGCGCCGCGCGGCCGCATTGGGCTTGGCCGATKCGCGCGTGCCGCCGCGTTTGCTGCTCGCGGCCGCCCGCCAGACGGTGCTGTCGAAAAAGCCGCCGCGCCGCGCACGCGGCTTCGGTGCGCTGGCCAATCTCTGGCCGTTGAAATTGCTCGTCGCCAACCGCGCCCGCAAGCAGATTGCCGCCAAGGACCCCTTGGGCCACTACCCCGCCGCGCCCGCCATCGTGACGCTGTGGGAAAAGCATGGCGGCAATGCGCTGCAAGCACCGGAACTTATCGACGGCATCATCTCGTCCGACACCGCCCGCAATCTGCTGCGCGTGTTCCGCCTGCAAGAACGCCTGAAGGCGAACGGCAAACAACCGGGCGTGACGCCTGCACGGCACGTGCATGTGGTGGGCGCGGGCGTGATGGGCGGCGACATCGCCGCGTGGTGCGCGCTCAAGGGCATGACCGTCACGTTGCAAGACCAGGACATGGCGCGCATTGCGCCCGCCATCAAGCGCGCGGCCACGCTGTATGCGCGCCGGTTGAAAGACCCGCGTCTGGCGCGCGCTGCGTTTGACCGGCTGATCCCCGACCCTGCTGGCGGCGGCGTGCCGCTGGCCGACATCATCATCGAAGCCATCAGCGAACAGCCCGAAGCCAAGCGCGCGCTGTACGCCTCGCTGGAACCGCGCATGAAGGCCGGCGCGCTGCTGGCCACCAACACGTCCAGCCTGTCGCTGGAAACGCTGCGCACGGGGCTCGCCCGCCCCGAGCGGCTGGTCGGCATTCATTTCTTCAACCCGGTGGCGAAGATGCCGTTGGTGGAAATCGTGCATGCCGAGGGCGATGCCGGCGACGCCACGGCACGCGCCTGCGCGTTCGTCGGCCAGATCGACAAGCTTGCGCTGCCCGTCAAGAGCGCGCCCGGCTTTCTGGTCAACGCGGTGCTGGCGCCCTACATGCTGCAAGCCATGCGCAGTGTGGATGAAGGCATCGCGCCCGAAACCATCGACGCCGCCATGGTGGCCTTTGGCATGCCGATGGGGCCATTGGAATTGGCCGACACGGTGGGCCTGGACATCGCACGCGCCGCAGGCGAAGAACTGGCCGGCGGCGCCGAACCTCCGCGATGCCTGGCCGAACGGCTGGCGCGCGGCGATCTCGGCAAAAAAAGCGGCAAGGGCTTCTACACATGGCGCGACGGCAAACCGGTCAAGCAAGGCGGGGCCAGCCCCGCCGCCGCGCCCGCAGGTTTGGCGGAGCGCCTGATTCAGCCCCTGGTGGACGCCACCCGTCAGCGCGTGCAAGCCGGCGTCGTCGCCGATGCCGATCTGGCCGACGCCGGTGTGATTTTCGGAACAGGGTTCGCGCCATTCACGGGCGGCCCCTTGCATTACCAAGGCAGCAATGCGTAGTACCACGGCAAAACCCGCGGCAAAAGCCCACGGCAGAACCCGCGGCAAAAACCCGCAGCAAAACGGCTCACGCCGATTAGACCGGCCAGCATGCAGACCGGCAGTGGAATAGAGACATCATCCAACTCGAGGAGGCAGTACCATGCGCAGACGTTCATTGTCCCTGAGCACCTTGTCGGCCCTAGTGGTCGGCCTGGGCGCATCCGCAACGTCCTACGCTGCCGGCTTTCAGCTTTTAGAGCAGAACGCCAGTGGCCTGGGCAACGCTTATGCAGGCTCAGCGGCAAATCCGGAAAACGCCAGCATCATCTACTACAACCCGGCAGGCATGACGTACTTGCCCGGCGTGAACTTTTCGGGCGGGGTCAACCTGATCAAACCGTCCTTCAAGTTCAAGGACAACGGCGACAGCCGCAACCCCAGCGTGCCCGGCCTGCCCGGCTCGGGCCTGAACGGCTCGGTTCCCACGGGCGGCAATGGCGGTGACGCCGGCAACCTGGGCGTGGTCCCGAACCTGTACGCCTCCTGGCAGTTGAACGAACAGTGGTATCTCGGCCTGGGCGTGGGCGCCCCCTTCGGCCTGATGACCGAATACGACGATGGCTGGGTCGGCCAATACCATTCCAACAAATTCGAGATCAAGACGATCAACGTCAACCCGTCGATCGCCTACAAGGTCAACGAAAAATTCTCGATGGGCTTCGGCGTGAACTGGCAGCACATCGACGCCAACTACAAGAAGAAAACGGTGGTGCCGATTGCCGGCCTGCCGGTCGCCACCAACGGCGACGCCGACTTGAATCTGAAGGGCGACGCCTGGGGCTGGAACGTCGGCTTCATGCTGCAACCCACGGAAGACACGCGCATCGGCCTGTCGTACCGTTCGAAGATCAAGCACACCGCCAAGGGCGACACCGAGATCACCAGCATCGGCCCCACCAAGCAGTCGGTGTCGTTTGACGCCAAGGCCTCGGTGGACCTGCCCGACACGCTGATTCTCAGCGCCGCGCATCAGTTGAACGAACGCTGGGAACTGCTGGGCGACGTATCGTGGACGGGCTGGAGCAGCATTCCCGACCTGAAGATCCGCAACTCCGGCGCAGGCGCGCGCGATGACGACCTGCCGCTGAACTTCCGCGACACGTGGCGCGTGGCAGTGGGCGCGAACTACAAGTTCGCCCCGGACTGGAAGTGGAAGTTCGGTCTGGCCTACGACCAATCGCCCGTTCACAAGGAAGCCGACCGCCCGACCTCGCTGCCCGACAACGACCGCTACTGGTTCTCGACGGGCGTGCAGTGGCAAGCCACCAAGAGCACCACGCTGGACCTGGGCTACACCTATCTGTACCTGCGCAAGACGGACATCGACACGACGTCCGGCAATCAGCTGACCAAGGGCCGCGTGGCGGGCACCTATGACAGCAGCGGCCACATTCTCGGCCTGCAACTGTCGTCCCGCTTCTAGCCTATGCGCGGGCGGCCGGCCACGCGCCGCCGCCCGCTTTTTCAGGAGAATCCCTTGAGCAAGTTCGTCGTCAAACACGTTGCCGTGCTGGGTGCCGGCGTCATGGGCGCGCAAATCGCCGCCCACCTGGCCAATGCCGGCGTGCCCGTCACGCTGTTCGATCTGGCCGCGGCCGAAGGCGACCGCAACGGCATCGTCAACAAGGCGCTGGCCGGCCTGAAAAAGCTGGAACCCGCGCCGCTGGCGGGCGCCGCCCGCATCGCGCTGATCACCCCCGCCAATTACGACGACCATCTGGACGCGCTACGCGGCTGCGATCTGGTCATCGAGGCCATTGCCGAACGCATGGACTGGAAGACGGCGCTGTATGAGCGCATCGCCCCGCATGTGTCGCCCGACGCCATCATTGCGTCGAACACGTCCGGCCTGTCGATCGACGCGCTGGCCAACGCGCTGCCCGCAAGCCTGCGCAACCGTTTCTGCGGCATCCACTTTTTTAATCCGCCCCGCTACATGCGGCTGGTGGAAATCATCGCCACGTCGCACACGCAGCCGGCCGTGCTGGACCAGCTGGAAACCTGGCTGACGTCCACGCTGGGCAAAGGCGTGATCCGCGCACTGGACACGCCCAACTTCGTGGCCAACCGCATCGGCGTGTTCTCCATTCTGGCCGCCATGCACCACACCGCGCGCCTGGGTTTGGGCTTTGACGAAGTCGACGCGCTGACCGGCCCGAAGATTGGCCGCCCCAAGAGCGCCACGTACCGCACGGCGGATGTGGTCGGCCTGGACACGCTGGCCCACGTGGTTGGCACGATGGAAAAGAATCTGCCGAACGACCCGTGGCACCGCCACTTCGCGCTGCCCGCGTGGTTGTCTGCACTGATCCAAAAAGGCGCGCTGGGCCAGAAGACGGGCGCAGGCGTCTACCGCAAGCAAGGCCGCGACATCCTGGTGCTGGACCTGAAGGCGCAAGACTACGTGCCCAGCGCCGGCAAGCTGGCTGACGAAGTCGCCGCACTGCTGAAAGAACGCAACCCCGCCAAGCGGTTCGCCGCCTTGCGCGCAAGCGAACACCCGCAGGCCCAGTTCCTGTGGAGCCTGTTCCGCGACATCTTCCACTACAGCGCCGTGCAGCTTGAGCACGTGGCTGATAACGCCCGCGACCTGGACTTGGCCATGCGCTGGGGCTTTGGCTGGTCGCAAGGCCCGTTCGAAACCTGGCAGGCTGCGGGCTGGCAAGACATCGCCGCTGCGGTGGCCGAGGACATCGCCGCAGGCCGCGCCATGAGCGATGCGCCGCTGCCCGCCTGGGTTCAGGAGCCCGATCGCCAGGGCGTGCACACGCCCGAAGGCTCGTATTCCGCCCGCACCGGCACGCTGCACCCGCGTTCGTCGCTGCCGGTCTACCAGCGCCAGCTGTTCCCGGAACGCGTCTTTGGCGAAGGCGCCGACGACCGTGGCGTCACCGTCTGGGAAAACGAAGGCGTGCGCCTGTGGAACCTGCCCGACGTGGATGCCGGCATCGCCATTCTGTCGGTCACGTCGAAGAACCACACGCTGGGCGGCGAAGTGCTGGAAGGCGTGCTGCAAGCCGTGGCCCGTGCGGAACGCGAATTCGACGGCTTGGTCATCTGGCACGAACCGCCGTTTGCCGTGGGCGCCAACTTGYAGCAAGTGGTCGAAGCCTGCGCCGCCGGCCAGTTCGACATGCTGGAAGCCATGGTCGAAAAATTCCAGCGCGCGTCCCAGTCGTTCAAGTACGCGCAGATTCCTACCGTAGCCGCCGTGCAGGGCATGGCGCTGGGCGGTGGCTGCGAATTCCTGATGCACGCCTCACACCGCGTCCTGGCGCTGGAAAGCTATATCGGCTTGGTCGAAGCGGGCGTCGGCCTGATTCCAGCGGGCGGCGGCAGCAAGGAATTTGCGGGCCGCGCCGCTGCATTGGCGGCCAAGACCGCAACCCCCGGCGAAGTCTTCCCCTATCTGCAACCCGTGTTCCAGACCATCGCCATGGCGCAGGTGGCCAAGAGCGGCCTGGAAGCCATCGACGCCGGCTTTGCACGCGAGCACGACATCGTGCTGTTCCATCCCGACGAGCTGCTCTTTGTGGCCATCGGCCAGGCGCGCGCCGCCGCCCAGGCCGGCTACACGCCGCCCCCGCGCCTGTCCAACGTACCGGTCGCAGGCCGCAACGGCGTCGCCAACTTTGAAATGGTGCTGGTCAACATGCGCGAAGGCGGCATGATCAGCGCGCACGACTACCGCGTGGCCCGCAGCGCCGCCGTGGCTTTGTGCGGTGGCGAAATCGAAACCGGCACCAAGGTGGACGAGGAATGGCTGCTGGCCGTGGAACGAAAGGAATTCGTTGCGCTCTTGCGCACGCCTGAAACCCAGGCCCGCATTCGCCACACGCTGGAAACCGGCAAGCCCTTGCGCAACTGAGGAAACGATCATGACGAAGCAGATTCAAGACGCCTACATCGTCGCCGCCACGCGCTTGCCGGTGGGCAAGCGCAACGGCGCCTACATCACCACCCGCCCCGACGACATGCTGGCCGCCGCGCTGAACGGCGCGCTGGCGCAAGTGCCAGGGCTGGACACTGCGCGCATCGAAGACGTCATCGCCGGCTGCGCCATGCCGGAAGCCGAGCAAGGCATGAACGTGGCGCGCATCGGCCTGCTGCTGGCGGGCCTGCCGCAAAGCGTAGCGGGCGTGACCGTCAACCGCTTCTGCGCATCGGGCCTGCAAGCGGTGGCGGACGCCGCCGCCCGCATCCGCACGGGCGAAGCCGACATCATGATCGGCGCAGGCACCGAGTCCATGAGCGCCATGCCGCAGATCATGGGCAACAAGGTGTCGATGAACCCCGCCATCTTCGCGCACGAGGAAAACATCGGCATGGCGTTCGGCATGGGCCTGACCGGTGAAAAGGTGGCCGAGCGCTGGAAGGTCTCGCGCGAAGATCAGGACGCCTTTGCGCTCGCCTCGCACCAGAAGGCCTGCGCCGCCATTGCCGCGGGCCATTTCCGCGCCGAGACCACGCCGTTTGAAGTGGTGCAACATCTGCCTGACGGCGCAAGCGGCGCAGTGCGCGTCGTGCGCCGGCTGGTGGAAGTGGACGAAGGCCCGCGCCCGGACAGCAGCGCCGAAGCGCTGGCCCGCCTGCGCCCCGTGTTCTCGACGCGCGGCAGCGTCACCGCCGGCAACAGCTCGCAGATGTCCGACGGCGCGGCCGCCATCGTGCTCGTGTCCGACCGCATTCTGCGCGAATTCAACCTGAGCCCGCTGGCGCGCTTCGTCAGCTTTGCGGTGGCCGGCGTGCCGCCCGAAGTGATGGGCATCGGCCCGGTGGCCGCCATCCCCAAGGTGCTCGACCGCGCGGGCATCACGCAAGACGCGCTGGACTGGATCGAACTGAACGAGGCGTTCGCCGCGCAATCGCTTGCTGTGATCCGGGAGCTGAAGCTGGACCCCGCCAAGGTCAACCCGCTGGGCGGCGCCATCGCGTTGGGCCACCCGCTGGGCGCGACCGGCGCCATCCGCACCGCCACCATCACGCACGGCTTGCGCCGCACGGGGGGCAAGTATGGTCTGGTCACCATGTGCATCGGCACCGGCATGGGCGCGGCCGGCTTGTTCGAAGCCTTGTGATTCCGGCCCCGTGATCCCTGCCCCATGATGCTCACCCAAACGGACCCCGCGTGAAGCCTTATTGGTTCAAGAACCTGTCGCCAGAATGGCGCGCGCGCCTGATGCGGGTGGGCTTCAACCTGCATCCCGCGTTTCGCGCCACCGGCGGCCGGGTGTTGCACGTGTCGCCGGACTTTCAGCACATCCGCATCAAGCTGCCGCTCTTGCGGCGCACGCGCAATATTGTTGGGTCGATGTACGGCGGGTCGTTGTTTGCGGTGACGGACGGCGCCCATCCCACAATGCTGATGTCCGCGTTGGGCGCGGATCACATCGTGTGGGACAAGGCGGCGTCCATCCGCTACCGCAAGCCCGCCTACACGACGTTGTATGTCGACTTCCGGTTGCCGCCCGGAGAAATCGCGGCCATCCGCGAGACCCTTGCGCGCGACCATGAAACCACCCGCACGTACACGGTGGAATTGAAGGACAAGGACGGCGTGGTGTATGCCGTCGTGGAACGCACGATCTATATCGCAGACAAGAAGTTCTACAAGCGAAAAAACACTGGAGGAGACACATGCAACGCATCTCTGGAGGGCGATCCGCCGCCCTGAGCCTCATCCTTGCCGCCAGCCTGGCGGCCGCGCCCGCGTTCGCCGCCGACATCGAGGTTGCCGGCAAACGCGTCCCCGAACAATTGTCCGACGGCAGCCATGCGCTGGTATTGAATGGCGCGGGCGTGCGCACCAAATTCGTCGTGAAGGTCTACGTGGCCGCCTTGTACGTCACCGCTAAAAGCAGTGACGCGGCCACCGTGATCAACAGCACCGAGCCCCGCCGCATCCGGCTGCAATTGCTGCGCGAGGTCGATAGCCAGAGCCTGAACGAAGCGCTGCAGGAAGGTTTGCGCGACAATACGCCCAAGCAGGAACTGGCCGCGCTGAAGGCGGCTGCGGATCGTTTGTCGCAAATGATGGCCGAGATCGGCAACGCCAAAGAGGGCGATGTGGTCGATCTGGACTTTGACGCCCGCGGCGTCACGTTCACCGGCAACGGCAAGCAACGGGGCCGCATCGACAACCCTGCATTCGCGCGCGCCTTGCTGCGCGTCTGGCTGGGCGACAAGCCGGCACAGACCTCCCTGAAGAAAGCCCTCTTGGGCAACTAGGCGGAACCTCACCACGATGGAACGAATCTGGCATAAGAGCTATCCCTCTGGCGTCCCCGCAGAGATCGCGATGGACGGCGTCACCACGCTGGTCTCGGTTGTGCGGGACAGCTGCCGCCGCTACGCCGAGAAGACGGCGTACATCAGCATGGGCAAGTCCATCCGCTACGCCGAGCTGGACGCGCTGACCCGCGACTTCGCCGCCTGGTTGCACGCCAATGGGCTGGGCAAGGGCGACCGCATCGCGCTCATGATGCCCAACCTGCTGCAATACCCCATCTGCCTGTTCGGCGCGCTGCGCGCCGGCTGCATCGTGGTCAATTGCAACCCGCTCTACACCGCGCACGAGCTTGAACATCAATTGGCTGATTCCGGCGCGCGCGCCATCGTCGTCGCCGACAACTTCGCCGCCACGCTGCAAAAGGCCTTGCCGAAGACGGCAGTCGAACACGTGCTGGTAACGTCCATCGGTGAAATGCTCGGCCCCGTCAAAGGCCGGCTGGTGGACTTCGTGATTCGCCGCGTCAAGCGCATGGTGCCGGCGTGGTCGCTGCCACGCGCCATTCGCTTGGGCGACGCGCTGCGCGAGGGGCGCAAAGCGCCTTTCACCGAAGTGCCGCTGGACCAGCGCGACCTGGCCTGCCTGCAATACACGGGCGGCACCACGGGCGTGGCCAAGGCTGCAATGCTGTCGCACGGCAATCTGGTGGCCAACCTGAGCCAGGCGCATGCGTGGATCAAACCGTTGGTGAAAGAAGGCGAAGAATGCGTCGTGACGGCGCTGCCGCTGTATCACATCTTCGCGCTCACAGCGAACTGCCTGACCTTTATGAAGATCGGCGCCAGCAACCTGCTGATCATCAACCCGCGCGACATTCCCGGCCTGATCAAGGAAATGAGCAAGGTGCCGTTCTCGGCCTTCACGGGCGTGAACACGCTGTTCAACGCGCTCCTCAACCATCCCGATTTCGCCAAGCTGGATTTCTCGCGCCTGCGCTTGACCATGGGCGGCGGCATGGCGGTGCAACGCGCGGTTGCCGACCGCTGGCGCGCCGTCACCGGCAAGTCGCTGGCGCAGGCCTACGGGCTGACCGAGACCTCGCCCGCCGTGACCGTCAACCCGCTGGACGTCAAGGTGTTCACGGGCTCGATCGGGCTGCCGGTGCCATCTACCGAGATCTCCATCCGCAACGATGACGGCGAAGAACAAGGCATCGGCGAAAGCGGAGAAATCTGCGTGCGCGGGCCACAGGTCACGCAAGGCTACTGGAACCGCCCCGACGAAACCGCGCTGGTCATGTACCCCGACGGCTTTCTGCGCACGGGCGACATCGGCTACGTGGACCAGGATGGCTACGTGTTCCTGATCGACCGCAAGAAAGACATGATCTTGGTGTCGGGCTTCAACGTGTATCCCAACGAGGTCGAAGACGCCGCCGCGCTGCATCCCGGCGTGCGCGAAGTGGCGGCCGTCGGCGTGCCAGACGAACGCTCGGGCGAAGCGGTAAAGCTGTACGTGATCCGCAAAGACCCGGGGCTGGATGCCGAAACGCTGATCGCCCATTGCCGCACGCAACTGACGGGCTACAAGGTGCCGCGGTACGTGGAGTTTCGCGATGACCTGCCGCGCACCAACGTGGGCAAGATTTTGCGTCGGGAGTTGAAGCCGGAAGCGCAAGACGCGGCCCCGGAAAAAGCCGAGGCACGGTTTACAACTTAACACATATAGTATTTACTCCCCCCTTTTCGACTCACGCGAATTCGGAAAGGGAAGAATGAAAAATAAGAATGTAGAGACTCGCAATCGCGGAAACGGGCCGCGATTGCTCCCCCTGGCAGCAGCGTTGATTGCCGCGTTTTCCGTGCTGCATGGGGCAGCGCCTGCTCATGCGCAATCGATTGTGGTGACGGGCGACGTCTCGCCGGGAATGCCCAGCCCTACAGCAACGAATTGGGTCGTGGACGGCGGTCTGTTCGTCGGCATGAACGGCGTCGGCACCATGCGCATCTCGAATGGCGCTACGGTATCCAGCGACAGTGGACATCTTGGTTCTTTTCCATCCGGTAATGCGACAGTAGACGTGTCAGGACTAGGTTCGACCTGGGCGAACGCTGGTGTTCTTTCAGTTGGGGTGATGGGGACGGCATCGCTCACCGTACAGGACGGCGGAACGGTTTCCGCCAGATCGGTCCTTGTCGGAGGAGCCACGCCGGGTTACCAGAGCCGCGGGGCATTGCGGGTGTCAGGGAGCGGATCGCAACTCCTTAGCGGCGGCATATACATTGGTGGAGACCTGCCCGCCAACATACGCATAGAAGATGGCGGCGCCGTCAACAGTGCCTCCAGCACTCTGGGCTCCTCGCGCAACGAGGTTGGTATCGCCACAGTCACCGGTGAGAACTCTAGTTGGTCACTGTCCGGAACCCTCCATGTAGGCCTATCTGGTGCCGGCACCCTGATCCTGGAAAAAGGCGGTAGGGTCGACGCGAACAGTATTTCCCTAGCTTCGAACAACAGCGCGGCTGGAACGCTTAATTTGTTCGGCGACGCCTTGCACGGACGTGGAGTCCTTGCCACAGGGCAACTCATGAAGGGATCTGGCCTTGCCTCCCTGAATCTAAACGGTGGCATCCTCGAAGCCACCGAACAACAGCACAATTATTTCTACGGTTTCGACTCCCTAGCGGTCGGTGCTGAAGGCGCTTGGTTCAACACCAACGGTCATGACATCGCCTTTGGCACCCGCTTGTCATCCGCCACGCAAAGCAGCTTGAACAAGCTTGGGGCGGGGACGCTGAGCCTGCGCGGCGACAGCTCGGGTTTCCTGGGCGATACGAACGTGGAAGCGGGTACGCTCCTGCTCGCAGGAGGCAAGCTCGCCAGCGTCAACGGCTACATCGGCACGCGCAGCGGGAAGTCGGGTTCTGTGATGATGGTCGACCCGACATCGAGTTGGATTAACACAGGGGAACTTGTCGTCGGGCAAGAGACAGGCAGCGAGGGCGCCGTCACGCTTAGGAACAGGGGCAGTCTTACGGTGGGCGGTGGCGCCGGCACGGTGACCTTGGCGCGTGCGGCAAACTCCGTGGCGAACCTCAATATCGGCGCGGACGCCACGCAAGCCAACGCCGCTACGGGCGCAGGCAGACTCGAGGCTGCCAACGTCGTGTTCGGTGCGGGCCGCGGTTCACTGAATTTCAACCACGAGGACCTGAATTTCGATTTCGGAGCATCGCTGAGCAGTCTGGGCTCGGGCACTCACCAATTGAATCAATACGCAGGCCATACCCGGTTGACGGGTGATAGCTCGGCCTTCCAAGGGCTAACGTCGGTCCATGGCGGCGTCTTGACCGTGTCCAGCGCGCTAGGCGGGTCCGCAGCCGTCATGGGGGGCCGCATGCAAGTGGACGGTCGGTTCAACGGCCCCGTTTCTGTCGCACAAAGCGGCTTGCTAACGGGGCACGGCACGATCTCCGGCAATGTCGATCTAATCGGCGGCGAATTATCCGGCGTGCAGGGACAGACGTTGAAAATCGCCGGCGATTTGGTCATGGATCCCTCCAGCCGCGTCAACGTCCAGCTCGGCGGGACGGCGGCCAACACGCTTTTCGATGTCCAAGGCAACCTGGCCTTGAATGGAACGCTCAACCTGGAAAGTCCCGGCGGATTTGGCTCCGGTGTGTACCGCCTGTTCAACTACGGCGGCACACTCAGCGGCAATGGATTGACGATTGGCAACGTTCCCTTTGGACTAGACGCTCGGAAGCTCTCGGTCCAGACGGCAATCGGCGGCCAAGTCAACCTTGCCTCGACTAACGACGCTAATGTCGTCTACTGGGACGGCGGGGATACGTCCAAGCACGACAACGGCGTGATCGATGGGGGCTCTGGTAGCTGGGGGCTCGGTGGCCGAAACTGGACCAACGCCGATGGCACGGTAAACGGTTTCTTGCCTTCAGACCCCGTATTTGTGGTGTTCCAGGGCGCTGCCGGATACGTATGGAGCAACAGCTTCGACGACGACTTCGGCATGGCTGGCATGCAGATCGCCACTGATGGCTATCACATCCAGGGTATCCCTATTGCCCTGAAGGGCAAGGGAGGCGAAACGATTATTCGCGTTGGCACTGGACTGGCCGACAGTGCAAATACAACGGGTACCATCAGCGCGACGCTGATCGGCGCCAGCAAACTGGTCAAATCGGATTTCGGCACGCTGGTGCTGACGGCGTACAACCGCTACACCGGCGACACGGAAATTCGCGGCGGCGTATTGTCCGTGAACCTGGACGCCAATCTGGGCGAAGGCGGTGGAATCATATTGAATGGCGGCACGCTGCGAACAACAGAGAGCATCCAAAGCAACCGCAGCGTCATCGTGGCCAAAGCAAGCAGCATTGATGTCCCAGATCTTTACGACTGGACGGTCTTCAGGGGCAACGTTTCCGGCCCCGCAGATCTGACCAAACTCGGAGCGGGAACGCTCGAGCTGGCCGGGACAAACAGCTATGGCAACACACGCGTGGAGGCCGGCACGCTGATTGGCAATACGGCGTCAATTCGTGGGAACGTGCTGAACAACAGCATGGTCCGCTTCGATCAACTCGTCGACGCCAGCTTTGCCGGCCAGATCACAGGCATGGGCACGATGACCAAGCAGGGCATAGGGACGCTGACACTCAATGGAGCCAGCAGCCCGCGTTGGGATGTGCTTGCGGGCACGCTGGTGAGCAGCGCGAATCGCTATGCAAGCGATTCATTCATCAACGGGAACAGCACATTGCGACTGGACGACGCATCAAGCGCAACCTACGCAGGGCTGATGTGGGGAGGCGGCACCTTCGTCAAAACAGGCGCGGGCCGTCTGCAACTGACCAATGATAATCCTGCCTTTTTCGGCAAGACGCTGGTCAATGAGGGCACGCTTTGGATTTCCGGCACACATGGCGGCGATATCATTGCGACCCACGCCAACCTGCAAGTTGACGGTCTGCATGAAAGCTCCGCGACCATTCTCGGTGGCACGTTGTCCGGATCAGGCAAGATCGCAGGGCCCACCCAGATCCAAGGCGGTATTCTCGCTGGCGAACAAGGGCAGACGCTGAAACTGAGCGGCGGATTGACTTTGGACAGCGCCAGTCAGGTCAATGTCGCGTTAGGCAAAGCGCCGACAGCCGCCCTTTTCGATGTTGGAAGCAACCTGACCCTGAACGGCACGCTCAACATCAAGGACCAGGGCGGCTTTGGCGTTGGTATTTACCGGCTGTTCGATTACCAGGGGATGTTGACCGGCAACGGACTAACAATAGGAACCACGCCGTCCGGCATCGCTTCCGCCGATCTTTCCATCCAGACCGCAGTCCCCGGCCAGGTCAATCTGGCCTCGACGGGCGGTGCGACCCTGGCCTTCTGGGATGGCGGCAATGTCTTGCTGCACGACAACGGACAGGTCAACGGCGGCGTTGGCGTATGGAGCGTCGGCGGCCGCAACTGGACGGATGCCAATGGCGCCGTCAACGGTCCCTTGCAGCCGGCTCCCACCTTCGCCGTGTTCCAAGGCGCCGCAGGCACGGTCACCGTCGATGACTCTGCCGGCCCAATCGGCGTGACCGGCATGCAGATCGCCAGCAACGGCTACCGCATCCAGGGCGCCCCCATCGCGCTGCAAGGCGCGGGCGGTGAAAGCATCATCCGCGTGGGCACAGGTGCAGCGGACAGCGCCGGCATAACCGGCACCATCGCGTCAACGTTGACCGGCGCGGGCAAATTGGTGAAAGCGGACTATGGCACGCTGGTACTGGCCGGCGACAACCGCTACAACGGCGGCACCGAAATCCGGTCGGGCATCTTGTCGATATCGTCCGATGCAAATCTGGGCGCGGCCGGGGGTGGCCTGGAATTGAACGGCGGCACCCTGGCCACTATCGCAAGCTTCGTCACGGGCCGCGCCATCAACGTCACCCAGGACAGCGGTATCGACGTGTCGGCCGCCACGTCGCTCGGACTGACCGGCAGCCTTTCGGGCAACGCCAGCCTGACCAAGCGTGGAGCAGGTACGTTGGTGTTTTCGGGCGACGGCAGCGCCTATACCGGACGCACCGTGGTCCAGTCGGGCGCGCTGAACGTCGCTGCGCAGAGCGTGCTTGCTGGCCCCGTCACCGTCGCCAATGGCGCCGTGCTGCAAGGCGCGGGGCAGGTGGGAACGACCACGTTGGAAAGCGGCGCAATACTTGCCCCAGGCCACATCAACGGCGCGCTGCGCGTCGCGGGTGACCTGGCGTTCATGCCTGGCTCGCTGTTTCAGGTGTCGGCCAACCCGGACTCGTCCTCCAGCGCGCGTGTCACGGTCAGCGGCACGGCCAGCCTGGCGGGATCTGTGGTGCACGTCGGCCCCGACGGCGGTTTCGGCACCACGCGCCAATACACCATCCTGACCGCCGATTCGGTGCAGGGGCAATTCAGCTCGGTCAGCTCCAACTATGCCTATGTGACTCCCGAGCTACGCTACGGCACCCAAGATGTCACGCTGCAACTGGAACGCAAGCAAGCGTCCGTCGACCCGGGCGTCCCGACACGTCCTATCTCGTTTGCCGACAAGGCCCAAAATTCCAACCAGCGCGCCGTGGCCAACGCTTTGGACAGCCTGCCAGCCGGCAATGCATTGCACGAGTACATTCTGACCCTGCCAGAAGGCACGCCCCCGGACGCGTTTAACAGTCTGTCGGGCGAAGCGCATGCCAGCGTAACGTCGGGCCTGGTCAACGCCGGGGCCACAACACGCACGCTGCCCCTGTCGCATCTGCGTGCCAATCTGGGCGCTGGAATGCGCCCAGGCGCGCCCACTGCGCAGGCTGGCGGCGATCTGCTTGCCTCGTCCTTGCCCACTTCCAATGCCCAGCCTGCATGGGCCGAACTGGTGGGCAACTGGCAGACCCAGCAAGGCAATGGCAACGCGGCCCAGCTCAAGCAACACACCGGTGGCGTTTTCGTCGGCGCAGACCATGCCGTGGGCGGCGGCTGGCGTCTGGGCGGCGCGTTGGGCTACACCGACGGCAAGATCCGCGTCGATGACCGCTCATCCAAGGCGGATGTCTCCAGCTACAGCGCCGCGCTCTATGGCGGAAAATCGTTCCAGGCTGGCGCAGGCAAGCTGAACCTGATGGCGGGTGCGTCCTACACCTGGCACGACATCGGCACCGAGCGCCGTGTCGCCATCGCAGGCACGCAGCAGGAGCTGACCGCTGATTACGGAGCCAGCACGACGCAGCTGTTCACGGAACTGGGTTACGCGATGCCGCTATCGGAACGCGCCAGCATCGAGCCCTTTGCGGGCCTGGCCTGGAGCGATTTGCGCAGCCGCGCCTTTGCGGAGTCGGGCGGCCTGGCTGCACTGCGCGGCCAAAGCAGCAGCGACAAACAGACCAGCAGCACCTTGGGCGTACGCGCGCAAACGGACTTCACGCTCGGCCAAGCCGAAGGCCGTCTGCAAGCCACCCTGGGATGGCGCCATGCCTTTGGGGATGTCGTCCCGCAGTCGACGATGGCGTTTGACGGCGGGCAGGCCTTTACCGTCGCCGGCACGCCCATCGCTCGCAACGCGGCACTGGCCGAACTGGGCGTGGATGTCGCTGTATCGCGCTCGGCCACGCTGGGCCTGAACTACAGCGGCCAGTATGGCGGCGGCAATCGTGAGCACGCGGGCGCGCTCAGCGTGCGCTGGCGCTACTGATCCAGCGACACGAAGCGGCGGCTCCGGATTTCTCTTGAGCCGCCCCTGCCCCTACCACTGCCCGAAAAACACCCCCGCCCGCTTGTGCGCGTTCGTGGCTTTTTCAATGGCTTCGTCGCTGATGGTGGTTCGGCGTTTGCCGCGCAGCATCCAGTCCAGCAGGCGTTCGCGCAATGCTGCGCGGACGTCTGCATGCGCGCTGCTTCTGCCCAGGTCCTGGAACTCGTCGGGGTCGGCGTGCAAATCAAAAAGCTGTTCGGGTTCGTCCAGCCAATGCACGTAGCGCCAGCGGTCGGTGCGCACTGACCATGCGCGTGCGTTCTGCGGCGTTTTGCCGCGCAGGATGCGCGCTTGGCGGAAGCTGTAGTCCAGCTCCGAAAACACGCAGTCGCGCCAGGGCGTGGCGGCATCCCGGCCGTGCAGCAGCGTTTGCAGTTCGCGGCCTTCCAGCCGATGCGCAGGCCCCAGTGTGCCTAATGCGCGCAGCACGGTTGGCACGACGTCCACGCTTTCGACCATGTCGTCCAGCGCCTGGCCGCGCGTGGCGTTGGCGGCGGTGGACGGGTCCATCACGATGAACGGCACGCGTTGCACGGTGTCGTAGAACAGTTCCTTTTCGCCCAGCCAGTGGTCGCCCAGGAAGTCGCCGTGATCGGCCGTGAAGACGATCAGCGTGTTCTGCATCAGGCCCGCGCCTTCCATGTAGTCGAACAGACGGCCAAGGTGATCGTCCAGTTGCCGGATCAAGCCTTGATACGCAGGGCGCACGACGCGCACGCATTCGTCCGTGGAAAAGCTGATGCTTTCTTCCTGCTGCCGATAGGCGGCCACAACGGGATGCGCGTCACGCAGCTCTTCCTGGTTGCGCCGCACCGGCAGGCATTGATCGGCGGTGTAGCGCTGGTGGTAGGGCGCAGGCGCCATGTAAGGCCAGTGCGGCTTCACGTAGCTTAAGTGCAGCACCCAGGGCTGGCTGCCGCGGCGCTTCATGAAATCCAGCGCCTGGTCCGTCATGTAGGCGGTTTCGGAATGCGGCTCGGCCACTCGGGACGGCAGATGCACGTTGCGCATGTTCCAGCCGCTGACGACCTGGCCGCTGGCGTCCACGCCCGCGATGACGTAGTCGGTCCAGGGGTCTGCGCTGTCGTAACCGTGGCGGCGCAAGAAGGCGGGGTAGCCGCTTTCCTGACCGGGGGTGTGGTGGCCGTCGTAGCGGTCCAGTTCGGTGAAACCGCCCTGGCTGAGCAACACGCCCAGCTCCGACGCGCCATCGATGGCCAGGCGTTCCATGCCGGCGCGGTCAGGGATGATGTGGGTTTTGCCAGCCAGGGCCAATTCCCGCCCCTGCCCCGCCAGGTACTCGCCCAGCGTGATCTCGTTGACGGACAGCGGCACGCGGTTCCACGTTGCGCCATGACGCGACGGATAGCGGCCGGTGTAGTAGCTCATGCGTGACGGCCCGCACACGCCGGAATTCACGAAGGCGCGATCAAAGCGCACGCCGCGCGCGGCCAGCGCGTCCAGGCTGGGGGTCTGCAAGTACGGATGGCCATAACAGCTGAGGTGGTCGGCACGCAGCTGGTCGGCCATGATGAACAAGACATTTTGTACAGTGCTCATTGCGGCGCCCCTTATTGTGTGGCCGTGAAGCCGGAGGCCCGCACCACGGGTTCCCACTGCTTGCGGTAGGCGGCCAGCGCGTCAGCGGTGGCGGCGGCGTCCAGCGACACCGGCTCCAGGAACACGCCGCGCACGGCCTCCTGCATGGCGGGTTCGCGCAGGATGGCGGCAATGTCGGCGCCCAAGCGGTCGATCTTTGCTTGCGGCATTGCTGCCGGGGCGAAGAAGGCGTTCCAGCCGTCTGCGGCCAGATCCACGCCACTTTCCTTGAAGGTGGGCACGTCTTTCAGATCAGCGTCGCGCGTGTCGCCGGAGGTTGCCAGGATGCGGATCTTGCCCGCGCGGTGTTGCGGCAGCAGCGTGTCCAGCGTGTCGATGCCTTGCGGCAGGATGCCGCCGATCAGTTCCGAGATCAGCGGGGCCGAGCCGCGGTAGCCAATCACTTCTGGCTCCTGCTTGATTTCACGGCCCAGCATCAGCGCGAAAAAGTGCGGCAAGCTGCCGGTGGCCGGCACGCCGACGGTGAACTGTTTGGGGTTGGCGCGCAGCCACTGGCGCAATGCCGGCACATCTTGAATCGGCGAACTGGCCGGCACAGCCAAGGCGAACTTGTAGCGGCTGGCCAGCGACACGGGTTTGAAGTCCTGTTGAGCGTCGTAGCCCGGTTGCGCATACACCAGCGGCGCCACCACCATGACCGCCGGGTTGGCCAGCATCAGCACATTCTGATTGGCGGGCGCGGCGTGCAGGCCCTGCGCCGCGATGCGGCCGCCCGCGCCCGTCTTGTTCTCGACCACGACGGGCACGCCGACCCGGTCTTTCAGACGGTCAGCAACCAGCCGCGCAATGCGGTCGGAACTGCCGCCCGGCGGATAGCCAACCACGATGGTCAGCGCGCCGTCCAGCGCCGGTTGCTGCGCACCGGCCAGCGGCGCCAGCCCCGTCAACGCGGTCGCCGCCAGGGCGCTCGCCATCCATTTCCGCATCGTCTTCTCCTGGAGACAGTGGCCTGCTGTCGGTTATGGTTATTGATGCCTGGCCGATACCCAAATAAGCAAATTGAATGTAGCAACGGGGCCATTGCTTGATCTAATCCAGCACTATCCATAACGATATGAAGAACGCGATGCGCGCTACACGCCATCCGACCCGGAAAGAGACGCCATGCCTGAATTGCCCGCCCCCGCGCCCGACCCCCGCCATCTGGCCGACATGCTGATGTACCGGCTGTACCAGGCCTGGTCGCAGTCCAATCCTGTTTTTGTGCGGCTGTGCGAAGGGCGCTTTGGCATCACGCGGCGCGAATGGCGCATCCTGGCCTGTGCCGTGGAAGGCGGCATCATGAATTCGGCCGAACTGGCCGCGGCCGCCAAGCTGGACCTGGCCCGCACCTCGCGCACCTTGGGCGCGCTGTGCGAAAAAGGCTGGCTGCGCCGCTTGCACGACAGCGCTGACCGGCGCGTGGTGCGCGTCGAAGCCACCGTCGAAGGCCTGGCCCGCTATCACGCCCTGCTGCCGGAAGTTGCGGGCTTGAATGACCTGCTGGTGCAAGACCTGAGCGATAGCGAAATCGCGGTCTTGCGTGACCTGTTGGGCCGCATCGAACAACGCGGCCGACGCATGGCGGAAGACAACATCGTGTCGGAAAAAGCCAGCCGCCGCGAAGGCGGCACGCGGCGGGCGCAGTACGCCTGAGGCGACGGTTGTCGCGTGCGGCCAACAACGCGATCATTGGCCCATCGCCACAAAGAACTGCGCCAAACCCCTGAAAAATAGGCCTATTTTTCTATCTGCCCTGCCCGCCAACGTGCCTTGCAGGGCTTTTTTACATCTGCGTTGGGCGCAAATGCCGGTGGTCCCATAAACATTAATTAATAATAATTATCGTTGCTATTCCTATATGTAATCGGCGGCCGACGGGCCGCGAGGGGACTCTCTTGAAACGCCACCTAGTCCATGCCGCCCACCGGGTGCGGCCTCAACCGCTATTGCCCATCGCCGCCGCGCTGGCGGCCTGCTTAAGCGCGGCCACGCATGCCCAGACGGCCGAACCCACCACCGTCCTGCCCGCGGTGCAGGTGACCGGCACGGGTGAAACCGCGACGGGGCCGGTTGATGGCTACGTCGCCACGCGCAGCGCCACCGGCACCAAGACCGATACGCCGCTATCGGAAACGCCGCAGGCCATCACCGTGATTCCGCGTGACCAGATCGTGGACMAGGGTTCGCAGAACGTGCAGGACGCCATGAACTACGCGGCCGGCGTGCGCCCTAACGCGTATGGCGTGGACAACCGCGGCGACTATGTGCGCATCCGTGGCGTGGAGCCCGCCCAGTACCTGGACGGCCTGCGCCAGTACTTCAACTACAACAACCCGCGCACCGAGATCTACGGCATGGAACGCGTGGAAGTGCTGCGCGGCCCGTCGTCCATGCTGTACGGACAGGGCAGCACCGGCGGCATCGTGAACCTGGTCAGCAAGCGCCCGCAGGCCGAAGCCCAACGCGAGATCGGCGTGGTGCTGGGCAACGACCACCGCCGCGAAATCCAGGCCGACCTGACCGGCCCGGTGACGGAAGACGGCCAATGGCTGTACCGCGTGGTGGCGGTGGGCCGGGACAGCGACACGCAAGTGCAGCACGCCCCCGACGACCGCCTGATGCTGGCGCCGTCCCTGACGTGGCGCCCCAGCGCCGCCACGTCGCTGACGTTGCAGGCCTTGTGGCAAAAGGACAAGGCCGGCACGACGCAATCGTTCCTGCCCTGGAGCGGTTCGGTACAAGAGAACCCCAACGGCCGCATTCCCACCCGCCGCTTCGTCAGCGAACCGGGTTGGGACGCCTACGACACTGAACAGTTCAGCGTGGGCTGGCTGTTCGAACACCAGTTCAACGACACCTGGAAATTCCGCCAGAACTTCCGCAACACGGTCAGCCGCGTCGACTATCAATCGCTGTACCCGAACGTGTATGGCGAGCGCCGCGGCAATTCCTATATCGACCCGGACCAAACCACCACCGACCGCTTCTTCTACGTCAACAAGCCGCGCATGCGCACGCTGCTGGCCGACCAGAACATCGAAGGCAAACTGAACTGGGGCCGCACCGAACACACCGTGATCGTCGGCATGGACTATTCGCATTACCGCGAAACCAGCCAGACGGCCAGCGGCCTGGGCGCGCCGCTGAACCTGTACCACCCCGTGTACGGCAACATCCCGGAATACGAGCTGTCAGACACCCCCAAGCAAAAGCAGCAGCAACTGGGCTTTTACGCGCAGGACCAGATCAAGTTCGACAAGAACTGGATCTTCCTGGCGGGCATCCGCCGCGACCGCGCCGACAACCGCATCGATGGCCAGGACAAGGAAACCGATTACGCCACCACGAAGCGCTTCGGCCTGATGTACGCGGCCGACAACGGCTGGTCGCCGTACCTGAGCTACAGCGAATCATTCACGCCGATCGCCGGATCGAACTTCTACAACCAGCGCTACAAGCCGATGCGCGGCAAGCAGGTCGAGGCCGGCATCAAGTACATGCCGAAGGACGCCGACATCGAATTCACCGCCGCCGCCTACGACCTGCGGGAAAAGAACCGGCAGACGAACGACCCCGAAAACCCCAACAACCAGCTCCAGGCCGGCAAGACGCGCACGCGCGGGGTGGAACTGGAACTGCGCGGCCGCGCCACCAAAGACGTGGACGTGATCGCCAACTACATCTACACCGACCCGGACCCGCAGCTGGAAGGCCTGCCCAAACACATGGCGTCGTTGTGGGGCAAGTACCGCTTCGCACTGGCCGGCCAGCCCGGCTTTGCCGTGGGCGCGGGCGTGCGCTACCTGAGCGCATTCCGCGATGGCGGCGCGCCGCAAACGCCCGCCGTCACCTTGTTTGACGCCATGGTCAGCTACGACAACGGGCCGTGGCGCTATGCGCTGAACGTCAACAACATTGCCGACCGGACGTACGAAGTGGTTTGCCTGGATCGGGGCGACTGTTTCTACGGCGCGCGCCGCACGGTGATGCTGAGCGGGGCCTACCGCTTCTAGGCGGCATCGCGCACTCCAGGACGGGTTAACCTGTACGTACAGCTAGTACGTACAGGTGTACACTACGCGTTTTCAACCCCCACTGACAGACGCGTCAACGAACGTCTGCAACCCACCAGAACCGTCCTGGAGACTTACGCAAGTGTCGACCGCTGCCTCTTCCCGTTCGCCTTTTTTTGGCACCATGCAGAAAATCCCTGGTGGATTGATGCTTGTGCCGCTGATCCTGGGTTCCCTGATCGGCACCTTCGCCCCTGATGCGCTGGCCATCGGCGGCTTCACCACCGCCCTCTTCAAGAACAGCGCCCTGCCGCTGATCGCCCTGCTGATCTTCGCGACCGGCACGCAAGTCAACACCCGCACCGGCGGCCCCATCCTGGCTACCGCCGGCACCATTCTGTTGATGAAGACGCTGGTACCCGCCACGCTGATCATCATTCTGGGCAGCTACGTCGGCCTGGACGGCGTGCTGGGCGTGTCGATCCTGGCCATGCTGGCCGCGTTCGACAACAGCAACGGCGGCCTGTGGCTGGCCTATACCGGCCAGTACGGCGACGCCCGCGACCGTGGCGCCTATGTCGCCAGCGCGGTCAACGATGGCCCCTTCTTCAGCCTGCTGTTCCTGGGCGCGTCGGGCCTGGCCGATATTCCGATGATTGCCCTGGTGGCGGCCCTGGTGCCGTTCCTGCTGGGCGTCGTGGTCGGCAACCTGGACCCGAAGTGGCGCGACGTGCTCAAGCCCGTGCCGAACATCGTCATCCCGTTCTTCGCCTTTGCGCTGGGCACCGGCATCAACCTGGGCGCGGTCGTCAGCGGCGGCATGAGCGGCCTGATCCTGGGCCTGATCATCAGCCCCATCACCGGCGGCCTGGTCTACCTGGGCTATCGTATGATCCTGCGCCGTGGCGGCAAGAGCGGCCTGGGTTTTGCAGCGGGCACGACGGCCGGTAACGCCATCGCCACGCCCGCCGTGGTGGCGGCAGCCGACCCGAACTTCCAGCAGTACGTCGCGACCGCCACCGCGCAGGTCGCCGCGTGCGTGCTGATCAGCTCGATCCTGGCGCCGATTTTGGCTTCGTACTTCCTGAAGCGCGCGGGTGAACTCAAGTCCGAAGATGCGGACACAACCAGCGGCACGCCCACCTTGGGCGAGGCGCGCGGAGAGGCGCTTTGACTCCCACCATCGCCATCGTCGCTGATGATCTGACCGGTTCCGGTGACACCGCGGTGCAGTTTGTGCGCGCCGGCTGGAGCACGCACCTGTCCATCGGCGGCGCCGACGAAGCGTTGTCCGGCCCGGCGACGGCCGGGGTCGAAGTGCTGGCCGTCACCACCAACAGCCGTGCCCTGCCCGCCGCCGACGCCGCCCGCGTCATCCAGCAAAACGTGCAGCAGCTGCGCGCGGCCGGCGTGTCGCGCCTGTACAAGAAGGTGGACTCCACCTTGCGCGGCGCGTTCAAGGCCGAGATCGATGCGGCGCGCGAGGCCTGGGGCCCGAACACGGTGGCGGTGATCTGCCCCGCGTTCCCGGCCACCGGCCGCACCGTCGAGCAAGGCATTCTCTACGTGAACGGCAAGCCGGTCACCGAGACCTCGGCGGCAACCGACCCCGTCACGCCCGTGACCGAAAGCCATATCCCCACGCTGCTGGGCTGCGCCCACGTGGCCGCGCAAGACGGCGATACGCCGGAAACGCTGGCCCAGCGCATCCGCCAGGCCGGCAACACCGTGGTGGTGGACGCCGCCTCGGACGCTGACCTGGAGCGTCTGGCGCGCGCCATCGGCCTGCTGGGCGAACACGCGCTGCCCGTAGGCGCGGGCGGCCTGGCCGTGCCGCTGGCCCGCGTGTGGGCGGGTGCGGATCAGACGGCGCCCGTCGTGGTCGTCGTCACGTCGCAGCACAGCGCGGCGCGTGCACAAGCGGCCGCGCTGCAAGCGTCGGGCGCCGACACCTGGACGCCGTCGCTGGCGCAACTGGCCGACGACGCCGCGTGGCAGGCCTGGAGCCAGCCGCTGCTGCAATCGCACGCGCAAGCCCCCGCCGAGGCGGGCACGGTGCTGCTGCTGGCGCCCGAAGGCCAACTCGACGGCCTGGATTCTGAAAAAGTCGCTGACAGGCTGGGCAGCCTGGCGGCGCAATTGATCACCACCTCGCGAGCCGCGGGCGTGGTCGCCACCGGTGGCGACGGCGCACGCAGCGTGCTGGTGGCGCTGGCCGCGCGCGGCATTGCGCTGGTGGATGAAGTGATGGGCGGCGTGCCTTTGGGCACGCTGACCGGGGGCACGGCCGCGGGCCTGCCCGTGGTGACCAAGGCCGGCGGCTTTGGCACCGAAGACGTACTGGTTCGCGCAGTGCGCGCGATCCGCGACAGGAGATTCAAGCGATGACACAACCCCAACCCAACAAGCTGCCTTTGCTGGCCGTCACCCTGGGCGACGTGGCGGGCATCGGGCCGGAAATCACGGCCAAGATGCTGATGGGCCACGACGAACTGCGCCAGAAGGCCCGCCTGCTGGTGGTCGGCGACGTGGACGTCATGGTCAACGCCGTGCGCAGCCTGGGCGGCGACCCCGCCATTGTGAAAAAGCTGGACCGTCCGGCTGACTGCACCAACACGCCCGGCACGATTGAAGTGCTGCAAGCCGGCCCGTCGCTGGCCCACGTCAAGCTGGGTGAAATCAGCGCCGATGCAGGCGACGGTTCGGTCCGTTTCGTGACCACAGCTTGCGCCCTGGCCCGCGCCGGTGAAGTCGACGGCATCGTCACCGCGCCGCTGAACAAGGCGGCCATGCACGCCGCTGGCCACAAGTGGCCCGGCCATACCGAACTGCTGGCCCACGAGTTCGGCGTCAAGACCTTCTCGCTGGTGCTGTCGGCCGGCGACCTCTACATCTTCCACGCCACCACCCACGTGTCGCTGCGCCAGGCCATCGAAGACCTGACGCCCGTGCGCATGCGCGCGGTGCTGCGCCTGGCGGGTTCGTTCGCCAAGGCGCTGGGCCGTGGCGACCAGCCGGTTGCCGTGTCGGGCCTGAACCCGCACGCCGGCGAAAACGGCATCTTCGGCAGCGAAGACGCCGACATCCTGGCGCCCGCCGTGGCCGAAGCCAACGCGGCCGGCATCCTGGCCGCCGGCCCCATTCCGGCCGACGCGCTGTTCCCGCAAGCCGTGCGCGGCAAATGGCAGTTCGTGATCGCCTGTTACCACGACCAAGGCCACGCGCCCTTCAAGGCCGTGTACGGCGACGACGGCGTCAACATCACGGTCGGCCTGCCGGTTGTGCGCGTGTCCGTGGACCACGGCACCGCCTTCGACATCGCCGGCAAGGGCATTGCCCGCGAAGACAGCCTGATTCTGGCCGCCGAGCGCGCCGCGCATCTGGCCCCGGGCTGGACGCATGTGTGGGAAACTGCGCGGGCACAAACCGGAGGTTGATTTCCATGGCGCCCGCCACGCACGACGCATTGCCCGTTCTTGATCGCTCCGGCGATATCCCGCTGCACGCGCAGGTGGCCACCCTGCTGCGCGGCGTCATCCGAACGAACAAGCTCGCGGCGGGCGCCGTGCTGCCCAGCGAAGCCGCGCTGTGCGAACGCTTTGGCGTGGCGCGCAGCGTGGTGCGCCAGGCCCTGGCGGCGCTGGCCGCCGAAGGCCTGATCCAGCGCGAAACCGGCCGCCCCGCCACCGTGGCGGCGCCGCAAGAGCATCGCCGTCTGGTGCAGCGGTCTACCGGCCTGTACGAACAATTCGCCCAATCGGGCGTGGCTCTGCAAACCCGCGTGCTGGCCTTTGCACGCGCCGAGCCGCCCGCAGACGTGGCGGCATTCTTCGGCACGAATAAGTTATTGATGCTGGAACGGCTGCGCCATGTGGCCGATGCGCCCTTGGCCTACGTGCGCACCTGGCTGCCCGCTGACGCGGTGCCGGGCCTGCGCGCCGATGATCTGGCGGATGCATCGCTGCATGGTGTGCTGACCCGCCGTTTTGGTCTGCGCCCTGGCGCGGGCCGCAATCAGATTCGCGCCGTGGCCGCTGACGCCACGCTGGCGGAATTGCTGGATACCCAAACCGGCACGCCCTTGCTGATGCTGCAAGGCCAGGGCATGGACCAGCACGACCGGCCGCTGGAATGGTTCACGACCTGGCACCGCGCCGAACAGCTGGTGTTCGATGTGGACGTCAGCATGGGCCACGAAAGCGTGCATCCGCGTTTGCAGGATGCGCCTGCCGCCACCTCGGAAACATCCGCCGTGGCGGCACCGGATGCCGACGCAGACCCGTTGGCCCGCGCCGAAGCGCTGGTGGCGGAACTGTCAGCCGAACTGGCCCGACTGCGGCGCGCCTCCTGATTCGCTTTGCTCAAGCGCTGGCCGCCGCCTTCACCTGCTGCGCCAGCGCCTTGCGATCCACCTTGCCCACGGCATTCTCCGGCAGGCGTTCAACCCAAAGCACATCGCGCGGCACATAGATGCGGCCTAGTCCGGCCAGCACACTGGCCTGGATCTGCGCGCCTTCTTCATCCCGGCCCGCAGCGCCCCCCGTCGCACCTTCTAATGCATCGCCCTTGCGCTGCACGAAGATCACCGGCACTTCGCCCAAGTCTTCGTCGGGCGCGCCCACCACGCAGCATGCAGCGACAAAGGGCAACCCGGTGACCACGCCTTCGATCAGCGCGGGCGACAAGTTCTCGCCGCCCCGGATGATCACGTCCTTGATGCGGCCGGTAATGCTCAGGTATCCGTCATCGTCAAAGCGCCCAAGGTCGCCCGTGCGCAGCAATTGCAGCGCGCCATCCTCACCGTTGTCTACGCCCAGATAGCCCAGCATCAGGCTGTCGCCCGCGATGCAGATTTCGCCTTCGCCACCGCGAGCGGCTTCGGTGCCATCGGGCAGGCGCAGCGTGACGCTTTGCCCCGCCAGCACCGTCCCAACCGTCCCGACACGGCGCGCCGCAGGCGGGTTCATGGTTGACGTGCAGGTCGCTTCCGACAAGCCGTAGGACACCACCAGCGGGCAACCCAGAAAGGCTTCGATGCGCCGATGCAGCGCCTCGGTGATGGGCGCGGACCCACAGCGGGCAAAGCGCAGGCCCGACAAGCTTTGCGCATCGAACGCCAATTCCAGCATGCGCGCATACATGGTCGGCACGCCGGTGATGATGGTGGGCGCAAACGCGCGCAGCAGCCCTGGCATGTCGTCGGCGCGAAAGCGCCCCGCCAACGCCACGCTTGCGCCCGCCAGCAGCGGCGCGAAAATTTGATTGTTCAGCGCATTGGTGTGATGCAGCGGCATCACGTGCAGCAAGCGGTCGGCCGGCGTCAGGGCCGTATGCGCCAGCACGCCACGCGCATTGTTCGCCAGGCCCCGATGGCTCAGCAACACGCCCTTGGGGTTGCCCGTGCTGCCGGAGGTAAACAGCAGCAGACCCGGGGCGTCAGGGGCCAGTTCCGCACCCAAACCCGCACCCGACTCCCACCCCATCCCCGCTTCGCCATCGACGCGCTCCTGCGCCACGCGTGCCGCATCAAGCAGCCGTGCCGAAGCCATTCCGCTCGCCTGCGCCGTGGCCGTGTTGGCGTCGTCGTGCACCATCCACGTGAGCCCCACCGCCGTCACCCGGCGCGCGGTTTCTTCAACCGATAGCCGGGGCTCCAACGGGCAAGGGCACGCCCCCGCCACCATCACGCCCAGAATCGTCAGCACCTGATCGAGCGACCGCTCCATCGCAATGGCCACGTAGCTGCTGGGCGCGACGCCCGCGGCTCGCAAGCCCGCGGCGATTTGCCCGACCCGGCGGTGCAAGCCGGCATACGTCAGCGTCTCGTCCGCCGTCACGATGGCGGGGCGCGCCGCCCATTCGGGCTGACGCCATGCGCGCGAAAACGCCGCCACCAGCGTGGCATCGGCAATCGTCATGGCGGTCTCCTAGCGCAGCGCGACAGCGGCGTCGCGTTCGAACTGCCCGTCCGCGTCCAGCTCGCGCAACGCGCGGGCTTCGGCAGCGGTGGGCGGTTCCGATGGCGCGGCGCCCGTGGCGTCGAACTCAAAGCCCGTGCGCTCGCGCACTTCCGACAGGCTGGACTCCGGATGCCACGATTGCAGCGCCAAGCGCCCGTCGCGCTTCACGAACACGGCGATCGGCGTCACCACCCCATGGAACCCGCCCCACGACGTCATGAAGTCCAGCTTCGGCACGAAGGTGCGGCGCGAATGTTCCGTGCGCCACGTGCAGGCGCGACGGGCGGTGGGCAGCATCACCGCGCCGCCACCGCCGCCCGGCAAGCGCACCTTGGGTGCATGCCAGTCGCCAATGCAGGAGTTGTTCGCGCAGCCCGCGCCATCGATCTGCGCCGCGCCCAGAAAGGTCAGGTCCATGCGGCCGCGCGTGCACAGGTCGTAGAAGTCTTCGTTGGAAAAGATCGACGCCGTGTGCTCGGCCAGCACCGGATCAGAGCTTGAAATGGGAATGTGCGAAGGGCGCGGGTTCACGCCGCCCGCCACGTTGATGTAGACGAAGTCCCAGTCGTAGGCGCGCTTGGCCAGCAGGCACGCCAACATCGGCATGGTGGAATTCACGCCGCTGAAGGTGATTTCATCCGGGCGGATGAAGCGCGCCAGGTTCGTGACGATGTACGAAAAAGCCGACCATTGCTCAGCCATGATTGCCCCCTTGCGCTTCCGGTGCGGCCGCCAGATGCGCCGCCAGATCGCTGTTCTTGTCCATGTAGGATTCCACCGCCGGATAGTCGATGGCGTAGTCGGGCCAGCACGAACCCGGCCACGCACTGCCCGGCGCCACCGCGTAGGCCTGCACCATGAAGTACGGCACCAGCGTGGACTCCGGCTGCGCTTCGAACACGGCGCTGTCCACCACCTTCTCGGCCACCACCAGCACGCTGCCCGCCGCGCGCGACATGATGCGGTCCCAATGCGCCGTGCCGTGCACGCGCACATTGCCCAGCGCATCCACTTCGGACGCCTGGATCACGGCGAAGTCCGGGCGGATGGCCGGCACCACATACGTCTTTTGTCCGCTGCCATACGGGTCGTCCAGGCACGCCCAGCCATTCAATTCCGGCAAGCCGCTGCCGTGCAGGCCGCCGCAAGGCTGAAACGGCACGCCGAAGGCCGCCGCCCGCAGCCCCGCCGTCAGGCTGGCGCAGGCGTGTTCTTCCAGTTCGATTTCATGCCGTTCCACGGCGCGCCGATACCACGGCGCCAAACCGAAGTTGCCTTCCATGGCGACGATGCCTGCGCGCACGCGGCGCAACACGCCCGCGCGGCACAGGATGTCTACGTCGTAACCCGGCGACTGCTTGATCAATTCCAGATCGCGCTTGCCCTGGCGAATCAGTTCACGCACGAACGCGAACGGCCCGCGATGCAGAAAGCTGCCGCCCAGCGCAATCGAGGCGCCGTTGGGCACCAACGCCGCCAGTTCCGCCACCGAGCACTGCTTGTTCTTTTGATTGAAACCCGAAGCCATTGTCTTCCTCCCTGCTGTTTGTTCTTGGCGTTAGCGCGCTTGCAGATAGGCGGCCACGCGGTCTTTCAAACCGGGCGCGGCAGCGGACCGCACCAGCCGCGCCAGATCGGCGTCCGGCGATTCCTGCGACAGCGCGGCATACAACTGCGCACGGCTGGCGTCCGTCAACGCGGCCGCGGTGTCGGCCGCCTGCTGCTCGATCTCCGCCCATTCCTGCGCCACGGCCAGCCGCGTGGCGAAGCCGTCGCGCAAAGCTTCTTCCGCGCTAAAGGTCGCCGCTTGCTCCAGCACCGCGCGCGCGCGCTCGGCGCCCACCAGCGCGGCAAAGCGGCGCGTGCCCAGCACCAATCCAAACTTCAGGCCCGGCATGCGGAACGTAGCGTCCGGTGCGCTGACGCGCCATTTGCAGGCGCCAAACAGATCCACGCCTGCGCCAAAATTACGGCCATGCGCCAGCGCCACCGTCAGGCAGGGTGAGCCCGCCAGACGTTGCAGCAAGGTTTCGATGCGCACGAAGCGCAGCAACAGATCACCTTCGCTTTGCGTTTGCCAATCGCCAAAATCAAACCCCGCGCTGAAGTTCTTGCCTTCGCCCTTCAGCACGATCAGCTTGGCGCCTTGCGCTTCGGCATCGTCCAGCGCCGAGATCAGCGCTTCCACCAAATCGGCAGACAGCGCGTTCATTTTTTCAGCGCGCGCCAGGGTCAGCACATGGCGCGCGTCTTGCTTGTCGATACGCAGAACGGCGCTCATGCCTGGCCTCCCTGCTTGGCGGCGCGCAATGCGCCCAGCACTTCGTCGTTGTGCTCGCCCAGCGCAGGCGGACGCAGCCGCAGCGCCGTCGTCTGGCCGTCAAAGCGCACGGGCAGGCCGAAGGTGCGGGTCTGCACGCCGTTGGGCAATTCCACTGGCTGCACCCAGCCCATGTGTTCGACTTGCGGGTCGGCCAGCACTTCGGAATACGTGTTGATGGGCGCGCACGGCACGCCTGCCGCGCGAAAGCGCGACAACCAGGTCTGGGCATCATCGCCGGCGAAGATCGCTTCCAGAATTTCCCGCAGCGCCGTCTGGTTGCGCGCACGTGCGCTGGTGTCGGTAAAGCGCGGGTCAGCCAGCAGGTCTTCACGGCCCACCGTGACGCACACGGCCTTCCACAAGGCCTGATTGCCCGCGGCCATGCCGAAGTAACCGCCCTGGCAGCGAAACGCCTGATACGGCGCATTGCGCGGATGCGCGGAACCCAGCTTGACGGGGTCTTTGCCGCTGCCGAAGAACTCTGACGTTTGCAACGCGGCGATGCCCAGCGTGGCGCCCAACATCGGCACGTCGATATGCGTGCCCTGCCCGCTAGCCTGCGCCGCGCGCAAGGCCGAGGCAATGGCGAACGCGCCATACAGGCCCGCTGAAAAATCCGCCACCGGCACGCCGCATTTGACGGGTTCACCGCCGGCTTCGCCCGTCACGCTCATGATGCCGCTCATGGCCTGGATGGTCAGGTCGAAACCGCCTTCCTGCGAGCGCGGGCCGGATTGGCCGTACGCCGAGATCGAGCAGTACACGAGCTTGGGATTGGCTTCGCGCAATTGCGCATAGCCCAGGCCCAGACGGTCCATCACGCCGGGGCGGTTGTTTTCGATCAGCACGTCCACGGTTTGCGCCAGCTCGCGCGCCAGCGCCAGGTCGGCCGGGTCTTTCAGGTTCAGCGTCACCGACTTCTTGTTGCGGTTCAGCGACGCGAAGTTCTCGCTATAGCCATCGGAAATGGGCGGCCAGCTACGCAGCGTGTCGCCGCCTTCCGGGTTTTCAACCTTGATCACGTCGGCGCCCATATCCGCCAACAACATGCCGCAAAACGGTCCCGCCGCGACATTGCAAATTTCCAGCACGGTGATGCCGGTAAGTGCCGAACTGGGTGTCATGTCTGACCTCTCGTTATGAAAATTCAATATTTGGGATGCGAAAAATATTATAAGAGCGCGGCTTTCAGGATGGCATCATGCCCGGCGAGCGGTGGGCCGCCGTGTCTTGCACCGCGTGAATCCTAGTGCAATCCCTAGGTGCCGCGCTTAATTGTTGACCAGCATATCACCGTGTGGAATTCTAGGTAAACCATTTATTGGAATTCGAGTCCTATATTTTAGGATTTATAAAAACGGACCGCAGCCAAGCAAACGCCCGCCAACGCGGCGCCGGCTCGCGCATGACGGCCCGATCACACCAAGGAGACTTTCATGAAGCAGACGTGGCGCATTGCCCTCGCGGGCGCCGTCCTGGCGCTGGCCGCCGGACCCGTATCGGCGCAAGCCTGGCCCGCCAAACCCGTACGCATGGTGGTGCCGTTCCCGCCGGGCGGGGCCACGGATGCCGCGGCCCGCATCTACGCGCAACACCTGGGCGACTTCCTGGGCCAAGGCGTTGTCGTTGAAAACAAGGCGGGCGCGGGCGGTGAGATCGGCGCCGAATACGTGGCCAAGTCTGCGCCCGACGGCTACACGCTGTTGATGGGCGCGGTGGGCAGCCATGCCATCCACGCCGCCATGCCAGACAAGCCCGGCTATGACTTCGCCACCGCGTTCGTGGGCGTTTCCATGGCCACCAGCATGCCCATGGCCGTGGCCGTCAACAGCAAGGTGCCGGCCAACAACGTGCAGGAACTGATTGCGCTGGCCAAGAGCAAACCCGGCACGATCACGTTCGGGTCTGCCGGCCCCGGCACCTCGCAACACATGGCGGGCGAGCTGTTCCAGGTGGTGACGGGCACCAAGCTCATGCACGTGCCGTATCGCGGCAGCGGCCCTGCCATCACCGACTTGCTGGGCGGCCAGATCGATATGGTGATCGAGACCCTGCCCGCGCTGCTGCCGCAAGTGGCCAGCGGCAAGATCCGGCTGTTGGGCGTCACCACCGCCACCCGCGCCACGGCGCTGCCTGATCTGCCCACGCTGATGGAGCAAGGCGTGAAAGACTATTCCGTCGCCACCGCCTACGCGCTGCTGGCACCGGCCGGCACGCCGCCCGCGGTGGTCGACAAATTGTCGGCCGGCATGCAGAAGGCCGCCGCGATGGCGTCGGTGCAGCAGGCCGCGCTGAAGCTGGGCGCGGATGCCGTGGCCACCTCCCCCGCTGACACCAGCCGCGTGCTGAAGCAGGAAGTGGCGCGCTGGGGCGATGTGGTGCGGATGTCGGCGGCGAAATGACGACCGGCATGATGCAACACGCAGACCTAGCCATCGTGGGCGGCGGCTCCGTCGCCGTCAGCTTCCTCTACCAGTTTCTGCTGTCGACGGAATCGGCGGACGCGCGCCGTCCGCTGACGATCGCGCTGTTCGAACCGCAAGCCGAGCCTGGCCCGGGCGGCGCGTATCAGGACGACCTGCCCAGCAATCTGCTCAACATCCCCGCCGGCAATATGTCGGCGCGGGCAGACCAGCGGATGGACTTCGTCGAGTGGCTGCGCGGGCAGGATGCCGAGTGGCTGCGTGGCTATGGCGTTCAAGCCATTGCGCCGTCGGACTTTCTGCCGCGCCCCCTGTTCGGCGCGTACTTGCGCGATGTGTACGCGCGCTGCCAGACGCTGGCGCGGGCGCTGGGCGTGTCGCTTGCGCATGTGCCACAGCGGGTGCAACGCGTGTCGCCCTTGCCTGATGGCGGGATGCGTATCGAGCCGGATCAAGGCGCGCCTTGGCAGGCCCGCTACGCGGTGCTGTGCAATGGCAACCTGCCCTCGCAAGCGTTTCCCCACTTGCAGGATGCGCCGGGGTATTTCAACAGCCCCTATCCCGTCGCGGAATTGGCGCGCGGCATCCAGCCGGATGCCTCCGTTTGCATCGTTGGCACCAGCCTTAGCGCGGTGGACGCCATCGCGGCGTTGACGCGCTCGGGCCATCGCGGCCCGATCCTGTGCGTGTCGCGCAATGGGCGGCTGCCGTCGGTGCGCAGTCCGCACAATCAGCCGCCGGCCGCGCTGCGCCACTTAAGCCGCGACGGCGCACGGCAACTGGCGGCAGACCATGGCGGCGCACTATCGGTGGAAGTGATTTTGCGCGCGTTGCAAGATGAGGTGCGCGCCATGAACGGCGCGCTGGATGCGGACGACGTGTTGGGCTTGGCCGCCGATGCGCACACCGCGCTGGACGACGAGATACGCCGATCATCAGGCGCCGCACGCCCCTGGCAAGCCGTGGCGGCCGCCACCAACGCGGCGGTGGATCAGATCTGGCATCTGATGCCGGACGCCGAGCGCCATCTGTTCCATTCGCGTTTTCGGTCATTGTGGATGGCGCGGCGCGCAACCTTCCCGATGCGCAACGCGCTCACCCTGCAAGCCTTGTTCAAGACCGGCCAGCTGCAAGTGCGTGCAGGCTATCTGGATACGCGTTACGACCCGGCCGACGGCCAGTTCCATACGCGGCTGCGTGAGGCGCAAGCAGACACCACCACGCGCAGCCCTTACCTGATCAACGCCACCAGCTTCTCGGTGGATGCCGCGCGCACCGGCGACCCGCTGATCTCCGCCTTGCTGCGCGAGGGCCACGCATGCGCCGACCCATTTGGCGGCATGGCATTGGACTACGACACGGGTTGCGTGAAAACGGCGCATGGCGCCGTGCTGCGTCAGCTATCCGTGCTGGGCAGCCTGGCGGGCGGCACGTACTTCTGGACCACGTCCATGGATGTGAACGCGCGGCTGGCGCAAGATCAGGCACAGCGCATCGCTGCCGCACTAACGCAGCCCGTGCCGCTTATTGATCCAGATAGCCGCGCCGATATCCCATCCCCTGAGAGATGGACTGCGCACAGGCCGACACATCCGGCGCCAGCTGCTTCATCCTAGCGGCGCTCAGGCGGTCAAGCGGGCCAGAGATGCCCACGGCCGCCACGGGCTGGTCCAGGCTGTTGAACAGCGTCACGGCCAGCCCGCCCACGCCCTCGCGCCATTCGCCGCGATTCACGGCGTAACCGGCGCGGGCAATCTTGCGCAGTTCATCTTTCAGCAAGGGCATGGAAACGATCGTGGACGGCGTGTGGCGCACCAGCTGCTCGGCGTAACGCTCGACATAGCCTTCGGGCTGATAGGCCAGCAGCGCCTTGCCGGTGGCCACCGCATACGCCGGCGCGCGCCCGCCCACCATCGAGTACGCGCGGATGGGCTGCGGGCTGTCGATCTTGTCCACGTAGACCACATCAAAACCATCCAGCACCGACAAGTGCACGGTCTCGCCCGTTTGATCGGCCAGCGTGCGCATGAAGGGCGCGGCCAGCTTGCGCACGTCCAGCTGCGCCAACTGGCGGGCGGCCAATTCAAACAGGCGCACCGCACCGCGATAGCCGCCGCCGTCGTCGTCTTTGATGACGTAGCCCGCGTGGATCAGCGTCTGCAACGTGCGATGCGTGTTGCTGCGCGTGAGCCCGACCCGGGCGGCCAGCGCATCGATGGTGCGCGGCGGATTGTCCACATCGGTCACCGCCTCCAAAACCATCAATCCCTTGAGCAGCGTCTTGTCCATCTTGATTTTCCTAATATTTAGGACGGGAACATAGCACGAGACGCGCCCGGGCGGACAGCGCTTTCGGGCGCCGCGGCGCTCAGGCCTTCAAGCCGGGAATGGTGGCGCGCACAGCCGCCGAACGATCCCACAGGTTCGGCAGGCTGGGCGACGAATAGCCCGACACAAACGGTTTGGGCTGGCCGGTTTCGGGGTCATACACATGGCGCGACACCGCGCCGATGTTGCCGCCATACAGATGCACGCTGATCGACACGCGGTCGGCAAAGGCATTGGAAACGCGGTGGATGTCACCCTCTTGCGGCGACAAGCGCTCGACGTCACCGGGCTGCAAGGTGGTGGGCTCGCCCGCCGCCGTCAACCGGCCATCCGCATGGCGCACGTAGCGCTGATTGATTTCGGCGCCACGCAACATACCCACGTAGCCCCAGACCTCGTGGTCATGCACCGGCGTGAATTGGCCCGGCCCCCACACGAAGCTCACCAGCGAAAAGCGCTCCAGCGGATCGCAATGCAGCAGGTATTGCTGGTAGTACTGCGGATGCGGTGCGGTACAGGCGTCGGGCAGCCAGTCGTCGTGGCGCACCAGATCGGCAAACGCGGCTTGCAGCGCGGGCGTCTGCGCCAAGGCGTCTGGCGTCGCCAAGCGAGTCGCCGTCGCGATGAAACGGCGAAGCCGGTCCAGGCCGGTAACGGAATCGGGCATTGCGGGTCTCCAGATCGATGGGAATATCCCAGATGAGAAAAGCAGTATCCACCATTCGGGACGCCCATGCACAGGTGAGCCTGACGCGAGTGTGGTGATCACGCCGATACCGGCGCACGCCACGTCACGCCAGGCTTGACAGGCCGGCGCCCCAGCGCGCAGCGTATCGGACTGTCTTGAAGGTTGGAAATGAAAAACCCGCATCACGATATTCCGCCCGCGTTGGCGGACGCATTACGCGGCGCGCAGCGCGTCGTGATCTTTACTGGCGCCGGCGTCTCCGCCGAAAGCGGCATCGCCACGTTTCGCGATGCGCTGACGGGTTTGTGGTCGCGCTTTGACGCGCAAGCCTTGGCCACCCCCGAGGCGTTTCGCGCGCAGCCCGACGTGGTCTGGGGCTGGTATGAATGGCGGCGTGCGCAAGTGCTGCGCGCCGCGCCGAACGCCGCGCACCATGCCATCGCGGCATTGGCGCAGCATGTGCCCGAACTGATCGTCGTCACACAAAACGTGGATGACTTGCACGAACGCGCAGGCAGCAAGCATGTGGTGCATCTGCATGGCAGCCTGCACGCGCCGCGCTGTTCCGTATGCGCCGCGCCCTATGTCTTTGGCGATGAGATCCCAGTCGAACCCGACGAAGGACGGCGCATCACGCCGCCCGCTTGCACCGCATGCGGCGCGCCGGTGCGCCCCGGCGTCGTGTGGTTTGGCGAAAGCCTGCCGGGCGACGCCTGGAGCACCGCGTTGCGCGCGGCGGAACAATGCGATGTGCTGTTTGCCATCGGCACATCAGCGCTGGTCTATCCCGCCGCGGAATTGCCGCAACGCGCCTTGGCCGCAGGCGCCACAGTCGTGCAGGTGAACCCCGGCGTGACACCGCTGGACCCGCACGCGCACTGCAATCTGCATGGCCTGGCCGCCGACGTGATGCCGCGTGTGCTGGCCGCCGCAAGTGAACATTTGTGAACATCTGCCCATCTGATCTGCGGTAGAAAGAAGCCAGCTGCACCACTCGAGGGGAAACCCCAAATCTCACCGCTTGGCCACCGCGATACAGTGGCGAGTGGTTTTGGCTGTGGAGAGCATCATTCCGTTTTCCTGGAGACTTCCCGACATCTTCGTGCGTTCATCAGACGGTGCCTTGCATCGTGTGGTGCGCCACGCCACGACCACCGAAACCATTGCCAAACTTGAGAGTATTCCCAGCAATTACCACCTGGATTGCGAGTGCAAGCTGGACAACGGTGAAACGCTTTCCTGGATCGGAAATAACCAGTATCGTCAGACTAATGGCGGCGCAATTTATACCGCCGAAACCGACGTCACGACGCCTCGTGGCGATGCCCGCAAAGGCAGCGCCAAGCGGAATGCGCCGGAGGCATACCGGGCGGCCCCGCACCAGAAACTGAATGCCGGGCACAGTCCGCTACCACTAGCTGTCATCAATCTAAAAACCGGCAACGATTGGAGTTTGATACGCGCCTGGCGCGAGCACCTCAATATCTCCACTGCGGATATGGCGGCTCGTCTGGGAGTAGATCACTCCATCTACATTGAATTGGAACGGCCACGTCCAAGGCCTCGGCAAGTCGTCCTGGACCGCGTGTCGGAGGCGTTAGGCGTGTCACCAGACCAACTCGATGATTCATTGTTAGGAGGGCGGCTTCAATAGCGCCACAGCGGGGGCATCCGCCTTTCCGCTACGCACGTTGAAACGTCCACGTGACTTTGGCGCCGCAAAAAAGACGGCCCGCAGGAGGTACTGAGTATGCTCGGCACCGCAAGACGCTTGACCGATGTGCTTGTCACATCGCCTGATGGCACCCTGTATCGCATCGAACGCTTCGTTGCGGATCTTGATGCGTATTCCGCGCTGGGCACGTCCCGGTTCGACCCCAAGATGCATTGCATCTGCCGCACGAGCTCAGGTGAAAAAGTCACCTGGCTGGGCGGCCAGGCGTATCAGATGCTGAAGAACGGCATCGCGCTGACGGCGGTAGACCGGCGACGGCGCTGAACGCCCCCTTCCCTATCGCGTAAACCGATCCACCAGAAAGTCTACGAAGGTCGTGAGCTTCGGCAGCGCCTGCCTGTCCTTTGGATACAGCAGCGAGATCGGCCGCGCCACGGGCCAGTACGGCTGCAAGATCGGTACGAGCCTGCCTGCGCGCACATCGTCGCCCAGCAGCAGCTCGGGTTGCAGCACGACGCCAAAGCCCGCCAGCGCGGCTTGTCGCAAGGCCTGGCCATTGTTCGACACGAAGCGGCCGGTGGGGTAACCCACCCGGCTGCCATCGTTGCTGGCCAGTTGCCAGCCCGTGCGGCGGCTCCAGTAGGAAAAATCCAGGCATTGATGACGCATCAGATCATCAGGCGAGGCCGGTGTGCCATAGCGTTCCAGATACGCGGGCGCGGCGCAGATGATCATCTGGTAGCGCCCGATCGTGCGCGCGACCAGCCCCGAGTCGGCCGGCTCGCCAATACGCACGGCAAGGTCGTAACGCGCGGCGACGATGTCCTCGACCATATCGCTCAGCACCAGTTCAACGCTGACATCGGGATAGACGGACAGGTAATCGGTAATGGCGGGCGTGAGCGAGAACGATCCGAAGGTGACCGTTGACGTGATGCGCAGATGCCCGCGCGGCGTCAGCCGCAAGGCCTCGGCGCCCTGCTCGGCCTCACGGATATCCGACAAGATGGTTTTGCAGCGCGCGAAATACGCCTGCCCCGCTTCGGTCAGACTTTGCCGGCGCGTCGTGCGGTTCATCAGCCGCAGGCCCAGCCGCGCTTCAAGGCCCTTGATGTGCTTGGCCGCCATCGCGGCAGACATCTGATGGCGCGCGGCGGCCGCCGTCAGGCTGCCCAATTCCACAACCGCCACAAAGACTTCCATGCTGAGCAAGCGGTCCATGAATTACGCACCCTGAGTGTGAAGTGTTTCCACCATTCCCGGATTTTTCCATGGAAATCGAACGGCGAGAATGCTTGCATGCCCTGGCGCTTGGCCGGGGCGCCCTTTTACAAACCAGCAAGCTCGGGAGCACTCCATGAAAATCATCCTTATCGGCGCCACCGGCACCATCGGCCGCGCAGTGGCGGAAGCGCTGGGCCAACGCCACGACATCATCTCCGTCGGCAAAACCCATGGCCAATATCAAGTCGACGTGACGCGCAGCGACAGCATCCGCGCCTTGTTTGAACAGGTCGGCAAGGTGGACGCCATCGTCTCCACCACCGGCGCGCTGCACTTCGGCCCGCTGTCGGAGATGACGGCCGAACAATTCAAGATCGGCTTGCACAACAAGCTGCTGGGCCAAGTGGACCTGGCGCTGATCGGCCAGCACTATGTGAACGCAGGCGGCTCCATCACGCTGACCAGCGGCATCGTCAGCGACGAACCCATCCGCCACGGCGCCAACGCATCCGCCGTGAACTCCGCCATCGACGGCTTCGTGCGCGGCGCAGCAGTTGAACTGCAAGGCATCCGCATCAACTCGGTCAGCCCGACCGTGCTGCAAGAATCGATGGGCAGCTACGGCCCCTTCTTCCCCGGCTTCGAAGCCGCCCCCGCCAGCCGCGTCGCTCTGGCGTATTGCCGCAGCGTGGAAGGCGTGCAAACGGGACGGGTGATCCGGGTTTGGTGATGGGGTTTAGTGATCGTTTTTGGTGATCGGGCTCAGTGACTCCGATCCTGCGATCAGACAAAAGAAAAGCGGCTTGATGGATAACCATCAAGCCGCTTTTTTGTCTTGCTTTGCCTTTCGGCTGAACCGCGATATCAACATCATCGCAAGTTCTGAATAAGGTGGCGCGCCCGGCAGGATTCGAACCTACGACCCCCTGGTTCGTAGCCAGGTACTCTATCCAGCTGAGCTACGGGCGCTCCGAAAGAGGCGTGTTTATAACATGAAAAAAACACATCACGCAAATCGCTTGGGGAAACTCGCGAAGTGCTGTGCGAATTTTCTGCTTAAACGCTTTGCTTGAGCCCTTTGCTTCGGTCCTTTGCTTCGGTCCTTTGCTTAGGCTCTCTGCGTAACTTTCATGCGAAGTATCTTCGCCGCCTGTTGCAGCTTCTGCATCGACATGCATTGGCTGTCACTAAACAAAAAGGCCTTCGATTCAAGATCAAAGGCCTTTCCATTTTTACCGCTGTTGTCTTGCGACATTCTTTGCTTTGGCGCGCCCGGCAGGATTCGAACCTACGACCCCCTGGTTCGTAGCCAGGTACTCTATCCAGCTGAGCTACGGGCGCTCCGACAAAGAGGCAAAATTATATCAGAAAATTTTGCCGCTGTAAGCTTGATGCGGTTGTTTTTTACTTTCGTGTTTTTCGCGGCTTTCGCTGCAATTCACACCCAACAACATCAAACATTCCAGCATTGCAATCTTGGCGCGCCCGGCAGGATTCGAACCTACGACCCCCTGGTTCGTAKCCAGGTACTCTATCCAGCTGAGCTACGGGCGCATCAAAAAGCAAGCCTTGAATAATAGCGTTGTTTCAGAAAACGTGCAAGTCGAGCGATGAAAACATCGCATTGCACACGCACCTTGCGCACGCCCCATTTACTCGCCCTCTACGCCCGCATTCAGCTTCATGCCCTCCGCATTCAGCTTCACAACATTCACGCTCAGCTTTCCGACAGCGGATGGTCACACCGATTGAACCTTGTCTCTTTAGCCTAGCGGCCGTTAACGATGCCGGCTGTCATCCGGCGATCTCGCAGCGCAATGACAGTGCGCTGCGCCACCCGCTAGCTGAAGAGCCTCTTTCATGTCTGACAAAGAAAAAAATTCCGGCGCGCCGACCGACGCCACGGATAACGCATCCCCCGTGCGCGCCACGCGCCGCGGCTTCCTGACCGGCATCGCCGCACTCGGCGCCAGCGCCGCCGCGATGGGCGCGCTGTCCGGCTGCTCAAGCGATGATGACAATGACAGCACCCCCAGCACGCCCGCGCCCGCACCCACGCCAGACCCCACGCCCACGCCCGCCCCTGACCTGACGAAGCAATTGCGCGACAACGTGAAGACAGTCGTCGTGATCTTTGCCGAGAACCGCAGCTTCAACAATCTGTTCGCCAACTTCCCTGGCGTTGAAAAGCCCTTGTCCGCACTCACCGCCGCCGACACCACGCAGTACGATCGCGACGGCATGCCGCTGTCCGTGCTACCGCCCGTGTGGAACGGCATGGTGCCCACATCGCAACAGGCCAACCACATCACGTATCAAGTGGATCAGGCCGCGCCCTACATGAACAACCTGGCCAACGCGCCATTTGCGCTGCTGGGTCCGCAAGGCGAACCGCTGCCGCAAGGCGTCGTCACGCGCGACTTGTGGCATGTGTTCTATCAGAACCAGATGCAGATCAACGGCGGCAAGAACGACCGCTTCGTCGCATGGGCAGATTCCGGCGCGCTCGTCATGGGGTACTACAGCGACTCGGCGTACAACCTGCGCCTGTGGAAGCTCGCGCAAGAATTCGTGCTGTGCGACAACTTCTTCCAAGGCGCGTTCGGTGGCTCGTTCCTGAACCACCAATACCTGGTGGCAGGCCGCCCGCCGTTCTATCCGGATGCTGCGGACTCGGTCGCCAAGACGCAGATCGCGCAGCTGCAAAGCGCCGACCCCACCGACACGCGCCTGCAACCCAAGGCCACGTCGCCCGCCAGCGCGCTTACCGGTATCCCGCAGTTCGGCGCCAGCGCATTGACGCCGGACGGCTACGGCGTGAACACGATGGCCCCGCCCTACTGGCCATCATTCAGCCGCGACACCACTGACCCCACGCTTGCCGACGCCACCAGCCCGCAAACGATGGTGCCCCAAGCGCACAACAACATCGGCGACCTGATGACCGCCAAGGGCCTGGATTGGGCTTGGTACGCCGGCGGCTGGCAGGCCGCGGTCGACTCCACCGCCAGCACCGGCTTTCCGTCGTCGCCCAACTTCCAGGCGCATCACCAGCCCTTCAACTACTTCAAGAGCACCGCCCCCGGCACCGCCGCGCGCACCGCGCATCTGCGCGATGGCGGCCTGGGCGATCTGTCGTCCACCAACAAGTTCCTGGCCGACGCCGAAGCCGGCAAACTGCCCCCGCTAACGTTCTACAAGCCGCAAGGCAACTTGAACATGCACGCGGGATATGCCGATGTGGATTCGGGCGACCGCCACATCGCGCACATCGTCGACAGCCTGAAGAAGAGCGCGCAGTGGGACAACATGGTGGTCGTGATTACTGTGGATGAAAACGGCGGCTGGTGGGACCACGTGGCCCCGCCGCAAGGCGACCGCTGGGGTCCAGGCACGCGCGTTCCCGCGCTGGTCGTCTCGCCGTTTGCGAAGAAAGGCACCGTGGATCACACCGTGTACGACACGGGTTCCATCCTGCGCCTGGCCACCCGCGTGTTCGACCTGCCGATGCTTGAAGGGCTGAAGGCGCGTGACGACGCGATGACGGCTCGTGGGCAGCAACCCATGGGGGACCTGACGAATACGTTGCAGTTCAGCGCGTAAGGGATAACGACGAAGGCGTGCGCCGCTGCGACGCACGCCTTCGGTGTTCAGTACAACGCCAGCGTCGGCCGCCTGCCTGCGCTGCCGTTCCACGTGACCGGCAATCCGGCCGCTTCAGCCGTGCGAACGATCAGCGCGCCCGCCGCCAGACACGCACGCACCCGCTCCACATCGCCGCCGCGCGCAACTTGGAAAATATCGTCAACGTTCAAAAGGGGCTAGCAGAATTAAGCGCCATCGGCGCCATGCACCAGCATCGCGTAGATTTCCGCGACCCGCTCCACGGATATCCCCTCGCGCTGCTCAACGGCAAGCGGATGGCTGGTGGGTTCCAATTCAATCAGCGGCCGGATACCGCCGTCACGCAAATGCACATGCGTCTTCAGACTCAGCGTGTCGGGATACGGCGACAGCTGCGTATTCAGCCAGCCAAAGAGCGGCGGCGTTTGCGAGCGCTCTGGCGCATCGGACGTGCGCACCCAGGTCTCGTAGCTGGCCAGGCTCACCGACACCCACACGCCCCACACAAACGGCTCAGCATGTCCATGAATGGGAAGCTCAATGCAGCCACGCACGAAAAAATGCTGTTCATCGATCACGCAATCATCGCTGCCCAGATCGCCGCGTTGCGGCCGTTCTTCAGGCGCGATGCGGTAATAGCTTTCGGGCGCATCGGCGCCAAAACTCGGCAAGCCGTGGTGAACCTGATTGCAGGTCGCGCAATGAAAAGAGAAATCCATGTCCGGGTTCGAAGGTATGTGTGATGCGGGAAAGCATTATTCTAGTGGCCGTCTCCCACCGCATTCCTCCTCGCATCGGCCGTCATCGTGAAACACCTGTTAGTCACCCTGGACAAGCTGCACGACTTCGATGAAATCATCGACGTGCGTTCGCCGCTTGAATACGCCGATGACCACATCCCCGGCGCCATCAACGCGCCCGTGCTCAGCAACGAAGAACGCGTCGTCGTCGGCACGCTGTACCGCCAGACCTCGCCATTCGAGGCCTCACGCACCGGCGCCGCCATCGTGGCCCGCAACATCGCCCAGCACCTGGAAACCACCTTCGCCGATCGGCCGCAAGGCTGGCGCCCGTTGATCTACTGCTGGCGCGGCGGCAAACGATCCGGCTCCATGACGCTGATGTTCAACATGATCGGCTGGCGCGCACGCCAATTGGACGGCGGCTACAAGAGCTACCGCCGCGCCACCCTGGACGCATTGGAAGCCTTGCCTGCGGCGTTGCGCTTTGTGGTGTTGGTTGGCCCCACCGGCAGCGGCAAAACGCGCTTGTTGAGCGCGCTATCTCAAGCCGGCGCCCAAACGCTGGACCTGGAACAACTGGCCGCGCATCGCGGCTCATTGCTGGGCGCCCTGCCCGGCATTGCGCAGCCCACGCAAAAGCACTTCGACACGCTGCTCGCAGAACGCCTGTGCACGTTCGACACCACGCAACCCGTCTTCATCGAAGCCGAAAGCCGCAAGATCGGCGCCATCGAAATCCCGCCCGCTTTACTGCAAGCGATGCACCAAGGCGCGTGCGTCGATGTTGTCTCCACCCGCGAAGCGCGCGCCGCGTTCCTTCAACAGGACTACGCGCAACTGTTCGAAAACCCCGAATGGTTGAAAGCCCAGCTGCAACGCATGCTGGGCCTGCACAGCCGTGACGTGATCAAAAGCTGGCAACAGATGGTGGACGACGGCCGCCGCATCGACCTGGCCCGCGAACTGATCGACCGCCACTACGACCCCGCCTACACCCGCAGCAGCAATGCGCAGTACACGCAGCTGCCGCAAGCCACGCCGATGACGTTCAGGCCGAATGATGAGGATGTGGTGGAACAGGCGCAAAAACTGCTATCCGCGCTGCAATGAAAAAAACCCGCAATCGATTTCGCGATTGCGGGTTTTTTAATTCAGCGCTGGGTGTTTAGGCCAGCGCCGAAGATCTGGCGGAGACGGTGGGATTCGAACCCACGATGCAGTTTTTAGCCACATACTCCCTTAGCAGGGGAGCCCCTTCAGCCTCTCGGGCACGTCTCCGAAAAGAGAACGAGATTCTAGCACGAATTTTTTAGGTGTGTCCCGCAAGTGGGGACATCATGCAAAAAAATTCGTGCCGGAGCCGTTGCCTTTATTCCTTGGCGGCCGGCGCCTGGTCCAGGCCAAAGGCCTTGTGCAGTGCGCGCACGCCCAATTCCATGTACTTGTCGTCGATGATGACCGACGTCTTGATTTCGCTGGTGCTGATCATCTGGATGTTGATGCCTTCTTGCGAAAGCGTCTGGAACATCAAGCTGGCGACACCGACGTGCGAACGCATGCCGATACCCACGATCGAGACCTTGGCGACCTTCTCGTCGGTGGACAGTTCACGCGCGCCCACGGCGGGGATGACTTCGCGCTTGAGCAATTCCACGGCGCGCGCAAATTCATTGCGGTTCACGGTGAACGAGAAGTCGGTCGTGCCAGCCACGGACTGGTTTTGCACGATCATGTCGACGTCGATATTGGCGGCGGCGACAGGGCCCAGGATGGAGAAAGCGATGCCCGGTTTGTCGGGCACGGCCAGCAGGGTGATTTTGGCTTCGTCGCGGCTGAAGGCGATGCCGGAGACAACGGCGGCTTCCATTTTTTCGTCTTCCTCAAAAGTAATCAGCGTGCCCGAAGTCATTTCTTCGTCGAGCGGGATGAGCGGGTCGGTCAGCGAGGACAGGACCCGGACCGGTACACGATATTTGCCGGCGAATTCAACCGAGCGGATCTGGAGGACCTTGGAACCCAGCGATGCCATTTCCAGCATTTCCTCGAAGGAAACGACGGCCATGCGGCGCGCTTCAGGCACCACGCGCGGATCGGTCGTGTAGACGCCATCCACGTCGGTGTAGATCAGGCATTCGTCTGCCTTGATGGCGGCAGCCACGGCCACGGCCGAGGTATCCGAACCACCACGGCCCAGCGTCGTGATGTGGCCTTCCGGGTCGATGCCCTGGAAGCCCGTCACGATGACCACGCGGCCAGCGTCGAGATCGCCGCGGATGCGGGCGTCGTCGATGGAGCTGATGCGGGCTTTGGTGAACGACGAATCGGTGCGCACGGGCACTTGCCAACCGGCATAGCTACGCGCCGGCACGCCTTCGGCCTGCAACGCAATAGCCAGCAAACCGCTGCTGGCCTGCTCGCCGGTGGCGGCGATCATATCGAGTTCGCGGCCGTCGGGCTGGGGCGAAATTTCGCGCGCCAAGCCTAGCAGGCGATTCGTTTCGCCCGCCATTGCCGACGGCACTACAACAACCTGGTGGCCGGCGGCATGCCACTTCGCGACGCGACGCGCCACGTTTCTGATGCGCTCAACCGAGCCCATCGAAGTACCGCCATATTTGTGAACGATCAGGGACATCTCGTACTCTGGCTGGGAACCCGCCGCGAAAGTGATGACGGGCAAAACCATACATTCTAGCGCGACGGTAAAAATTTGCTCAATTTGAGGAAATTTATGTTCATTCTGCGGCTATTTTTCTACGGATTCTTTCCGAAACGGCAGTTTTCATCGCCGCGTTTCCACCCAGACACGGCCGCGATGGCAGCGGATGACATGGCCCGCCTGCTCGACGCGCAATTGGCGGTCATGCCCCAGGCTATGCAATTCACGCAGCTGGCGCAGCAGGTCGCGCAGGCGCGCATCCGTCGGCATGCGCGCGCCGTTCTGGCTCAGCCAGTGGCGCAGCACCTGCGCCTGACGCGGCGCGGACAACTCGCGCCACGCCTTTAACGAAAAACTGGCGCCGTCATCACTCGGGTCAAGGCGCGCAAAATCTTCGCGGGCAACTTCATCCAGGATCTGGGCCGCTTCGGCCATGTGACCGGCGTGGCGCGCGACGATGGCGCGCCAGCCGGGCCAGCGGCTGTCCAACACCGGCGCCAGCAATTCGCGCAGCGCGGCGCGGGTGTAGTGGGGGTCGGCGTTGGTGGGATCTTCTACCGGACGCCAGCCGCAGGCCGCTTCGACGGCATCAGCGGCTTGCAAAATAACGGCGCGGTCCTGGCCCAGCCACGGACGCAAATACGTCAGGCCGTCGCGCTGGGACACCGGCGCCATCGCCGCCATACCGGCCAGCCCGGTTCCGCGCAGCAAACGCAGCAACACGGTTTCGGCCTGGTCGTTGCGGTGATGCGCCAACAGCACGTGGGCCACGCCCTGCGCATGCGCCAACTGCGCCAGCGCGGCGTAACGGGCGTCGCGCGCGGCGGCCTCGACACCCTTGCCGCCGGCCTGCTCGACCTGCACACGCGCCTGGGCGACTGGCAGGTCCAGCAAGCGGCCCAGCGCGTTGACGTGTTCGCTCCAGGCATCGGCAGCGGCCTGCAAGCCATGGTGCACATGGAACAAGGCCACGCCGACGCCAAGTTCGCGCGCAACCGCCGCTGCGTGCACCGCCAGCATGGCCGAGTCGGCGCCCCCACTGAGCGCCACGCCGATGCGCGCAGGACGCTCGGGCAGCGCCAGCAAGGCTTGGCGCAGCGACGTGATCAAGGCGGGAACAAGAGGGAGCCCTGCGGGTGGCGAAGCCGGCAGCGCGTCTGGTGACGCGACTTCTTCGGCTCGCGGAGCCTGCCCCCCGGCTTGCGGCGCCGAATGCGACACGCCCGACTCGGCCGCAAGGGGCGTGTCGGGCGTGGGCCGGGCAGTCATGCGAGAGGGCGCGGTGGACGCGGCCGTGGCGCTGGCGTGTTCGCCCGCGCCGCTGCCTGCATCAGGCGCGCACTTCCTGGTAGGCGCCGTAGGACAGCAGGCGTTGCACGCGCTGTTCAACGAGCTGTTCGGGCGTCATGCCTTGCAGCTGGCGCAGGGCGTCGCCCAGTGCGCGGCGCAGCAGGCGGGCCATGACGCGCGGGTCGCGATGGGCGCCGCCCACCGGTTCGTTGACGACGCGGTCAACCAGGCCCAGGTCCTTCAGGCGCGGCGCAATGATGGCCAGCGCTTCGGCGGCGTCAGGGGCCTTGTCGGCGCTGCGCCACAGAATGGATGCGCAACCTTCGGGCGAGATCACCGCGTAGGTGGCGTATTGCAGCATCAGCACGGCGTTGCCCACGGCAATCGCCAACGCGCCGCCCGAGCCGCCTTCGCCGATGATCGTGCAGATCACGGGAACCTTGAGCTCGGCCATGGCGTACAGGTTGTGGCCGATGGCTTCGGACTGGCCGCGCTCTTCAGCGCCGATGCCGGGGTAGGCGCCCGGGGTGTCCACGAAGGTGAACACGGGGATGCCGAATTTTTCAGCCAGGCGCATCAGGCGCAGGGCCTTGCGATAGCCTTCGGGACGCGGCATGCCGAAATTGCGGGCGGCGCGTTCCTTGGTGTCGCGGCCTTTCTGATGGCCGATGATCATGCAGGGCGTGCCGTTAAAGCGCGCCAGACCGCCGATGATGGACTGGTCGTCGGCGTACATGCGGTCGCCGTGCAGCTCATGGAAGTCGGTGAACATTTCGCGCACGTAGTCCAGCGTGTAGGGACGCTGGGGGTGGCGGGCGACAAGCGCCGTTTGCCACGGCGTGAGCTTGGCGTAGATTTCCTTGGCCAAGGTCTGGCTCTTTTGCTGCAGACGTCCGATCTCGTCGGAGATGTCTACCGCAGAATCGGCCTGCACGTAGCGCAGCTGCTCGATCTTGTTCTCAAGCTCGGCCAGCGGCTGTTCAAATTCCAGAAATGTATTGCGCATGTAGTGTGGTTCCGTAGATGGGCTGCCTGGTGTGCATCAGTATTGAACCGGTGTCGGTTCCAGACTGCGCCACAAGTACCAGGTCGCCACGGTACGCCAGGGTTGCCACGCCAGCGAGACTTCGCGAGCCTCGAAGCGCGAGACAGGCTCGCCACTGAAATAATGTAGCGAGATTGCCTTGAGCAATCCGGGATCATCCAGCGGCAGAACGTCAGGCCGCTGTAGATTGAAAATCAAAAACATCTCCGCCGTCCAGCGCCCAATGCCCCGGATGGCGACTAATTCAGAAATAACGGCCTCGTCGTCCATGGCCGCCCATTTCTCGGGATGCACCCGGCGTTCGCCGAAGTGCACCGCCAGATCCAGCACGTATTCGGCTTTGCGCTGGGACAGGCCGGCTTTGCGCAGCCCGTCCACCCCCACACGCAGCACGGCTACGGGCGTCGGGCGCTTGCCCACCGCTTCGATGAATTTGGTCCAGACCGCGTCGGCCGCCTTGGCGGACACCTGCTGGCCGATGATCGCGCGCGCCAGCGTAATGAATGGCGTGCCGCGCGAGGTCAGCCAGACTTCGGGGTGCTGGGGGATGACTTTTTTCAGGATGCGGTCGCGCCGCATCAGATGGGCGACGGCCGCTTCCCAATACTCAGGCTTGGGAACGTCGATTTCAGCGGTGGACATGTCGGGGGTATCCACTGGGCTCAAGCCCGCCGCCATTGCGTCAAGCCACCCGGCTTGTCGTCGAGTTCGATACCCGCCTCGCGCAGTTCGGCGCGGATGCGGTCGGCTTCGGCGAAGTTGCGGGCTGCCTTGGCGGCAGCGCGCGCGTCGATCAGCGACTGGATGGCGTCGGCGTCGAGCGTGGCGCGCGGGCCTTGCTCGATGGCCGCGGCCGAATAGCGGGTGGGCGACTGGAAGTACGCGGCCGGGTCTTGTTGCAGCAAACCCAGCAACGACGCCAGGGCCTTCATCTGGCCGGCGCTGCGTGCGCATTTGTTGCGGTTGGCGTCGGACGCCAGCTCGAACAGCGCTGCGATCGCGCCCGAGCTGTTGAAGTCGTCGTCCATGGCGGCCTTGAAGGCCTGGGCCTGCGGCTCGTTCCAGTCGATGCCTTGATCGTCGGCAGGCACGTTCTGCAACGCCTGGTACAGACGGTCCAGTGCGTTTTGCGCGTCGATCAGGTTGTCGGGCGTGTAGTTCTGCGAGCTGCGGTAGTGGTTACGCACAATGAAGAAGCGCACCATTTCGGCTTCGCGCGGGTTCACGCGGTAGTTGGCGTCGTCAGCGGCCGGGTCGCCCAGCGCCACGGTCTGGCGGATGGTGCGGAAGTTGCCCAGCGACTTGGACATCTTGTCCGAATCGACCATGAGCGGGCCGCAGTGCATCCAGATGTTGGCCAGCGTGCCGCCGAAGGCGCCTTCGGTCTGGGCGATTTCGTTTTCGTGGTGCGGGAACTTCAGGTCAGGACCGCCGCCGTGGATATCCAGGGGCAGGCCCAGCAGCGACTTGCTCATCGCCGAGCATTCAATATGCCAGCCGGGGCGGCCCATGCCGTAGGGCGATTCCCACTTGGTGTCGTCGGGTTCGTCGGCCTTGGCCGATTTCCACAAGACGAAGTCCAGCGGGTCGCGCTTGGCCGAGCCCACGGCGACGCGTTCGCCCGCGCGCAGGTCGTCCAGCGTCTTGCCGGAAAGCTTGCCGTAGCCGGCAAAGCCGCGCACGGCGTAGTTCACGTCGCCGTCGTCGGCCTGGTAGGCCAGGCCGTTTTGCTCGAGCTTGCCGATGATGTCCAGCATGTCGCCCACGTATTGGGTGGCGCGCGGTTCGCGGTCGGGCGATTGCACGCCCAGCGCGCGTTCGTCGGCGTGCATGGCGGCAATGTAGAACTCGGTGACGTCACCGATGCGGCGGTTGGTTTCAACGGCGCGGCGGATGATCTTGTCATCGATGTCGGTGATGTTGCGCACGTAGTCAACGGCCAGGCCGCTTGCGCGCAGCCAGCGCTGCACGACGTCGAACGACACCAGCATGCGGGCATGGCCCAGATGACAGAAGTCATATACGGTCATGCCACACACGTACATGCGCACCTGACCAGCCTGGGCCGGTTTGAACGGTTCTTTGGTACGCGATAACGTGTTGTAGATTTGCAGCATGGCGCTTATGGATTCGTCTAAATATTCCGTGGCGGATTCGGAAAGTTGCTCGCGAAGGACAATACCTTCGAAGCGTGCCGCCTGCCCCCGATCACGCCCGTGGCATGATCAGCCGGATTCAGCCCTGCTTTCAGGCTCCGCAATCGGCCCGGCGCCGACCCCGGCCTGGTCGCTATACGCGTTGTCACACGAGGTCTCGGACCCAATGCCGAACCAAAAACGCAACCGGGGCTAAAATGGCGGTCGTCAAGTATAGCAAGCGGCCCGGTCGCGCGCGTAAGTGCGGCTCGGCCACGACTTTTAACGGATAACCTACGTGACTATCAAGCCGCGTTTTTGTGTCGCCCTGCTCGCCCTGGCTTTGGCCGGCGCGCCGGTTGCAACCGCCCTTGCCCAGTCCATGGCCGGCGGCTCGGGGGCCAACCCCAACGCCACCCGGACCACGCTGGACCCCATCCCGCCCGAAGGCGGCTGGGAAGGCCTGGCCAACCTGCTGGAAGCCGCCAAGCCGGGTGTCGACACGCGGCTCACGCCTTCGGCCTCGCAAATTACCGGCCGCATTGAAATGCTGTTGAATCGTGGCGACAACGAAGAAGCGCTGGCGATGATTGAAAAGCGCGAAGCGCAGATCAAGGATCAGCGCGGCACCGATGTGCAGCTGATGTTCCAGCACGCGCGCGCGCTGGCCGCCCTGAACCGCACGGGCGAAGCCATCGATATCTATACCGACATGACGACGCGTTTCCCCGAGCTGCCGGAACCTTGGAACAACCTGGCCGCTCTATATGCCAGCCGCGGAGAACTTGAAAAAGCGCAAGATGCCCTGCAAATGGCATTGCGCGCCGACCCGGGTTATGCCGCCGCCCGCGCCAATCTGGGCGATCTGCAACTTCTGCAGGCAATGCAAACCTACAAAAAGGCCGCCCGCGATGGCGTGCCGGGCATGCAGGACAAAGCCCGCGAAGTCGAAACCATGCTGAAGGATAAACAAGGCAAATGATGTCCCGATACTCTCCTTTCCACCTGCTGCGCCTGACGGCGTGCTCGTTCGCGCTGGCCGCATTTGCCCCAGCCCTCGTCAGCGCCGCCCCTGCGGCCACCTCTTCCACCTCCACTTCTGAAGGCACAAAAGCCATGAGCACCAATCCCCGCGTCAAGCTCGTCACGAACCAAGGCGACATGGTCATCACCCTGGACGCCGCCAAGGCGCCCAAGACCGTCGAAAACTTCCTGACCTACGTCAAGGAAGGTTTCTACAACGGCACGGTGTTCCATCGCGTGATCGACGGCTTCATGATCCAAGGCGGCGGCTTCGAACCCGGCATGAAGCAAAAGCAAACCCATGCCCCGATCGAAAACGAAGCCAACAACGGCCTGAAGAACGACAAGTACACCCTGGCGATGGCGCGCACCAGCGACCCGCACTCGGCCACCGCCCAGTTCTTCATCAACGTGTCGAACAACGATTTCCTGAACTTCACGTCGCCCACGCCGAACGGCTGGGGCTACGCTGTGTTTGCCACCGTCACCGAAGGCACCGACGTTGTTGAGAAGATCAAGGGCGTGAAGACCGGCAACAAGGGCTTCCACCAGAACGTGCCGAACGAAGACGTGATCATCGAGAAGGCCGAAGTTCTTGAATAAGATTGCCCTGTCCGGTCCGATCTGGCTGGCGTCCGACCTGCATCTGGGGCCGGCCACGCCGGCTACCTCGGAGGCCTTTCTGGCCTTCTTGCAGGCCGCACAAGAAGACGCTGCCGCCCTGCTGCTGCCGGGCGACATCTTCGATGCCTGGATTGGCGACGACGTGATTCGCGCCGCACCGCCGTGGCTTGCCACGGTGTTGACGGCGCTGCGCGAAACGGCCGCACGCATTCCCGTGTGGCTGGGCCGCGGCAACCGCGACTTCCTGATCGGGCAAGAGCTGGCCGATGCCGTGGGCGCCAAGCTGCTGCCGGAACCCGCCCTGCTGGAAACCGACTTCGGCCAGGTGCTGCTGACGCACGGCGACGAATTCTGTACGGACGACGCCGCGTATCAGCAGTTCCGCACGATGGTTCGCAATCCGCAGTGGCAGGCCGAATTTCTGGCCAAGACCATTCCGGAACGGCTGGCGATGGCGCAGCAGGCCCGTGGCGAAAGCCAGGCGGCCAACCAGACGAAGTCCATGGAAATCATGGACGTCAACGGCGCAGCAGTTGACGCCATCTTCCGCGAGACCGGCGTGCGCGTGCTGGTGCATGGCCACACGCACCGCCCTGCCCGCCACGTGCTGGATATCGACGGCAAGAAGCGCGAACGCTGGGTGCTGCCCGACTGGGACTTCGACCACGTGTCGCCCCCGCGCGGCGGCTGGCTGGTCATCGACCAGGACGGCCTGGAGTTCTACGATCTGGAAACGGAATCGTAAGACGTCAGCCGCAAGCCCCGGCCGTAAGACGTCAGCCTCAAGACCCGGCCGCACGACGGCCTCAGGCCTTGCCGGCACGCCAAAGCAAAAGAGCCTCGCACTGCGAGGCTCTTTTTTATCGTGCGGCGCTAACGATTTAGCGCGTGAAGATCCAGGCCGCGACCACCGCGCCGAACACGATGCGATACCAGGCGAACACGCGGTACGTGTGGTTGGCCACGAAGCGCAGCACCGCGCGCACCACGACCATCGCGCTCAGGAAGGCCGCGATGAAGCCCACGGCAATGCCCGACAGGTCGTGCTGGGTCAGCGCGCCGAAGTTCTTGTACATGTCGAACACGGCCGCGCCCAGCATCGTGGGCATGGCCAGGAAGAACGAGAACTCGGTGGCGGTCTTGCGCTGGATGCCGGCGATCATGCCGCCGATGATGGTGGCACCCGAACGCGACGTACCCGGAATCATCGCGAAGCACTGCGCCACGCCTACGCCCAGCGCCTGCTTCCAGGTGATCTGCTCAAGCGTGTAAGCGGACGCCCGTTCGTCCGATGCCGTGTCATCCGCCGCGCCCGGCTGGTCGCCCGGCGTGTGGTGCGTCTTGCGTTCAACGTACAACATGATCAGGCCGCCCAGCACCAGCGTCACCACCACCACGCCGGGGTGATAGAACACCGATTTGATGGTCTTGATGAAGATGGCGCCGATGACGGCCGCCGGCAGGAAGGCGATGATCAGGTTGCGGGCGAAGGCCACTTCGCTGGGCACGCCGGTCAGCGCGCCGCGAATCAGCTGCATCAGCCGCGCGCGGAACACCCACATGACGGCCAGGATGGAACCCAGCTGGATGACGACTTCGAACACCTTGCCGTCGCCGGACTGGAAGTTGATCCAGTCGCCCACCAGGATCAGGTGGCCGGTGCTGGAGACGGGGATGAATTCCGTCAGGCCTTCAAGAATGCCAAGAATGAAAGCCTTGATCAGGTAGAGCGCGTTTTCAGTCACGATGCGTGGGCGGTCCTGGTTAGTCGTTGGCTAAAGAGGCTTCGTCGGACAACATTTCCTGGGGCCGTTTTTCCACGCGCACCAGCGCGATTCGGCGGCCATCCATTTCCAGGACTTCGAAGCGGAAATGCTGATGATGGATTTCGTATTCGCAGACGTCGCCGGGCTTGGGCAGGTGGCCAAAGCGCGACAGCAGGTAGCCGGCCAGCGTCGAGAAGTCTTGCGCTTCGTCGACCAGCCCTTCGGTTTCCAGCACCTGCTCAACGTGGTGCAAGTCCGCTGCGCCGTCGATCTTCCAGGTGTTGTCGCCGTCGGCCACGATGTCGGGCAGTTCGTCTTCGTCGGGGAATTCGCCGGCAATGGCTTCGAACACGTCGATGGGCGTGACCAGGCCTTCGATGGCGCCGAACTCGTCAGCCACCAGCACGAGCTGTCCGCGCGAACGCTTGAGCGTGTCCATCAGGCGCAGGATGCCGATGGACTCGTGCACGATGATCGGGTCGCGCAGGCGGTTGCGGCGCACGCGGCCTTCGGTGATCAGGTCGGCCACCAGGTCCTTGGCGCGGGCAATGCCCAGCACTTCATCCAGCGACCCGCGGCAGACCGGGAAAAAGCTGTGCGGGGCTTCGGTCAGCTGGCGGCGGATGAGTTCGGGATCGTCGTCGATGTTGATCCACGACACATCCGTGCGCGGCGTCATGATCGACCGGATGGACCGTTCGGCCAGCGTCAGCACGCCGCTGACCATGTTGCGTTCTTCGACGCCGAAGGCCGGCATGGACGGGCCATCCGCGTTGGGCAGATCGGGTTCGTCGCTGGCCGGCGGACGCTTGCCCAGCATGCGCAGCACCGCCGAGGCGGTGCGTTCGCGCATGGGACGGCCACCGTCCAGCTTGAGCAGGTTGCGGCGCGCAACCTGGTTCAACGCTTCGATAGCCACCGAGAAACCGATGGCGGCATACAGGTAGCCCTTGGGCACCTTGAAGCCGAACGCTTCCGCCAACAGCGAGAAGCCGATCATCAGCAGGAAGCCCAGGCACAGCACCACGACGGTGGGGTGCGCGTTGACGAAGCGCGTCAGGGGCTTGGACGCCAGCAGCATGATGCCGATGGCGATGACGACGGCAATCATCATGATGGCCAGGTGGTCGACCATGCCCACTGCGGTGATGACGGAGTCCAGCGAGAACACCGCGTCCAGCACCACGATCTGCGTCACGATGACCCAGAAGCTGGCGTACACGCGCGGGCCCGACGAGCCGGCATGCTGCCCGCCCTCCAGGCGCTCGTGCAGCTCCATGGTGCCCTTGAACAGCAGGAATAGACCGCCCACCATCAGGATCAGGTCGCGCCCGGAAGGCGACACGGGTCCGACGGTAAACAAGGGGGTGGTCAAGGTGACGAGCCACGACATGACGGACAACAGGCCCAGGCGCATGATCAGCGCGAGGCTCAGCCCCATGATGCGCGCGCGGTCGCGTTGCGCAGGGGGAAGTTTGTCCGCCAGGATGGCGATGAAAATCAGGTTATCAATGCCCAGGACGATCTCAAGGACGACCAGGGTAAGCAAGCCGACCCACGCTGCGGGGTCTAGCAGCCACTCCATCAGGAGCTCCAGAAGTTACACGACCGGTAATCGTACATGGAAAATTCGTGACATGCCGGTGACACGCCCCCGTCCGTATGCCTGATGGCCATTGGTTTTGCGCCATGTGCAGGGGTTGCATCAAGGTTGCATTGCGCTCCTCGCAACCGTGCGCGCAAAGAAAAACCGGCCCGAAGGCCGGTCTCGCACAACGCCGGATCGGCGCTGGGAATCAGGCAGCCGACGGCGGGTTCAGCGACGTCAGCATCTGCGTGAAGATCTTCGGGCTGGCGGCCAGCACGTTGCCGCTGTCCATCCAGCCTTGTTCGCCGTCGAAGTCGGCGATCAGGCCGCCGGCTTCCAGAACCATCAGGCTGCCAGCCGCCAGGTCCCAGGGCTTCAAGCCCACGCCGCAGAAGCCATCCAGACGGCCGCTGGCCACGTAGGCCAGGTCCAGCACGGTGGAGCCCATGCGGCGCACACCGGTGACGCTTTCAGCCATATGGCGGAAACGCTGCGAACCCTGTTCAAGGTCGCCAGCGTTGGGCCAGTGCGCGCCCAGCAGCGCTTCGTGATAGCGGGTGCGGCCCGAGACGCGCACGCGGCGGTCGTTCAGGAAGGTGCCGCTGCCACGGCTGGCCGTGAACAGTTCGTTGCGCGACGGGTCATAGATGACCGCTTGCGTGACCTGGCCGCGCTGCGTCAGCGCGATGGACACGGCGTAGTTGGGCAGGCCATGGATGAAGTTCGTGGTGCCGTCCAGGGGATCAATGATCCACTGGAATTCAGCCTGGTCGGGACCTTGCAGCCCGAATTCCTCGCCCAGCACGGCATGGTCCGGGTAAGCGGCATGCAGTGTTTCGACGATGGACTCCTCGGCGGCGCGATCGACTTCCGTGACATAATCGCGCGGCCCCTTGCGAGCCACGCTGAGTCGTTCCAAATCCATGCTGGCACGGTTGATAATGGTGCCGGCACGCCGGGCCGCCTTGATGGCGATGTTGAGCATCGGGTGCATAAAATTCCGTACGTATGCGGTGGGTTCGCGTGATGGTTGGCCACTTGCCGCCCCCCGGGTCCGTCGTTGCCCCAACCGGGGAAATCGACCCAAAAAACCAGGAAGGCACTTAGCCAAACGTGCCATTTTAAATGACTCAAGCATTTTCACGTGTTCGCTTCGTTATGGTGAACCCCAGCCACCCCGGAAACGTCGGTTCGGCGGCCCGCGCCATCAAGACGATGGGCTTCTCGGAACTGGTTCTGGTGGAGCCAAAGTTTCCAGATGTAACCAGTCAGCCCGAGGCCGTCGCCCTGGCCAGCGGCGCGCTGGATGTGCTGGAAAATGCGCGCATCTACCCGTCGCTGGAAGACGCGCTGGCGCCCGTCACCATGGCCTTCGCCCTGACCGCCCGCGTGCGCGACCTGGGCCCCCCGCCCTGCGACATCCGCCAGGCGGCCGATCTGGCCTGCGCCCACTTGGCTGAAACGTCCGAGGGCGTGGCAGCCGTGGTGCTGGGCACCGAACGCGCCGGGCTGACGAACGCCCAGATCGCCCTGTGCCATCGCATCTGCCATATCCCGGCCAACCCCGAGTACAGCTCGTTGAACGTCGCCCAGGCCCTGCAATTGGCGGCCTGGGAGCTGCGTTACGCGTTGCTGGTCGATGAGGGTGCGGCGCTGCTGCCGGTGTCCACCGCGCAGGAACCCTCGCGCGGCGCCGAACCGGCGTCCAGCGAAGCGGTGCAGGCGTTTCTGGCGCACTGGGAAGAAGCGCTGGTTGGCGTGCAGTTCCTGGACCCCGCCCACCCCAAGAAGCTGATGCCGCGGATGCGCCACCTGTTTTCCCGCCCTGCCCTGACGCGCGACGAAGTCGACATGATGCGCGGCGTGTGCACCGCCATGCTGGCCACCGCGCGGCGCAACGGCGGCGCAAAAAAATAAGGACAGGCTTCATCGCCCGAGAAGTCAGGACAGTCCTCACTGCCTGAGACTTCAGGACCGGCCTCAGCACCCGCCCTAGCGATAAAAAAAGGACAGGCCTCAGCCTGTCCTTTTTTTTGAACTCGCCCCCGGCGGCAAGCCGGCCCGGAGGGCGTGCCCGTCGTCTGCGACGATCAGTCCACCTTGGCGCCCGAGGCCTTCACCACCGGGGCCCAACCGTCCACTTCCGACTTGATGAACGCGCCGAATTCGGCCGGCGTGGTCTTCACGCCGACTGCGCCCAGCTTTTCATAGCTGGTCTGAACCGAGGCCTTGTCCAGCGCTTTCTGCATGGCGGCGTTCAGCTTGTTGATCACTTCCGGCGGCGTGCCGGCCGGGGCCAACAGGCCAAACCACGACGACACGTCGAAGTCGGTAAAGCCCGATTCCTTCATCGTGGGCAGGTCCGGCGCGCTCTTGGAGCGTTCGCTGGTGGTAACGGCCAAGGCGCGCAGCTTGCCCGATTGGGCGTGCGGCCATGCCGAAGGCATGTTGTCGAACATGAATTGCACCTGGCCGCCGATCAGGTCGGTCATGGCCGGCGCGCTGCCCTTGTACGGCACGTGCAGGACGTCAATGCCCGCCTTCATCTTGAACAGCTCGCCCGCCATGTGAATGGAGGTGCCGCTGCCCGACGATGCGAACGCCAGCTTGCCCGGGTTCTTCTTGGCGTAGTCGACCAGTTCCTGGACCGACTTCACCGGCACTTGCGGGTTCACGACCAGGATGTTCGGCACCTTGGCGCCCAGCGCCACCGGAGCAAAATCTTTGGTCAGATCGAACGTGACGTTCTTGTACAGCGATTGGTTGATGGCGCTGGTGACCGCCACGAACAGCAGCGTGTAGCCATCGGGCGCGGCGCGTTGCACCTGGTCGGTGGCGATGTTGCTGCCGGCGCCCGGCTTGTTTTCAACCACGAACGATTGGCCCAGGCTCTCGGTGAGTTCCTTGGCCATGATGCGGGCGATTACGTCGGTGGTGCCACCGGCGGAAAAACCGACCACGATGCGGACAGGTTTGTCAGGGTAGGCAGCATGGGCGGAACCCATGGCGAATGCGCTTGCGGCGGTGGCCAGAAGGGTGGCGGCAAAACGCCGCAGTCCAGGCTTGTGACCTGTAGTCATAGTGTCTCCGTGCAGGTACTGTCCATTGAGTGGACGATTTGAATTATTGGATGACGCATTTTGAGCTATACACGGCGGGGGCATCAAGGTAGAGTCCACGCTACGGACAATGGTTTTCCCTTGACCGTCCCGGAATAACCCAAAGTTTTCAGAGATTTGCATGCAAGACAGTGATGCCGCGGCCGCAGGCCCACGCACGTTGCGGCGGGGCCTGGCCGTTCTGGCCGCCCTGCGCGATCAAGGGCCCGATGGCCTCAGCGTGACGGATATTGCCCGCCTGACGGGCATACAGCGCCCCACCATCTACCGATTGCTGGCCGCCCTGCTCGACGCCGGTCTGGTGTTGCCGGTGACGGGCACCAAGAAATACCGCGCGCAACTGGCGGTGGACCCGGACACGCGTTCGCGCGATCCGCGTGTGCGCCAACTGCTGCCCGTGCTGCGCCGCCTGGCCGACCGCACCGGTGACGCCGTCTTCCTGGTGGTGCGCGACGAGGACGACTCGATCAGCCTGCATCGCGAAATCGGCAGCTACCCCGTGCAGATTTTGGCCACTTACGCCGGCAAGCGTCAGCCGCTGGGCGTGGGTTCTGGCGGCATGGCGCTGCTGGCGGCGCTGCCGGATGACATCGCGCGCAGCATCGTCGAACGCAACTCCGGACGGCTGGACGAATACGGCGGCATGACGCCGCAGGAAATGTACCGGCTGATTGAAAACACCCGTGCGCGTGGCTATTCGGTGGTGGGCAACCACGCCGTGCGCGGCGCGCTGGGCGTGGGTTGCGCGCTGCTGGATACGCAGGGCCAGCCGCTGCTGGCAGTCAGCGTCACCGCCATCATCGACCGCATGCCGGCCCAGCGCCAACGCGAGATCGCGGGCTGGATCAAGTCGGAACTGGCGCGGCTGGCTGTGCAGGCCTGATCGAAATGGCTGCGCTGCCTGGCCTGTGAGGCGACGGGCATAAGACAGCGAAAATAAGACAGCGGACATAAGCAGCGAACATAAGACAACGGGCGCCCGAATAAGGGCGCCCGTTGTCTTGTTGGCGATAGGCGATACCCGCAAGGATCAGGTTGCCGCCCCACCCGAGGCCGCATCGGCCTTGCCTGCCACCTTGGGGTTTTGAATTTCGCGCACCGGGATCGGCGGCTGGAAGCCGGCCGCTTCCAGCGACGTGCGAATCTGCTGGTACAGGCCCCAACGCAGGTCCCAGTACTTGCCCGCTTCGGCCCACACGCGCACGTTCACGATGACGCCGTTTTCCTTGTACTCAAACACCTTCACCTGCGGCTCGGGGTCCTTCAGCGCATCGGGACGCGACGCCACGATTTCCTTCAGCTTGGTCAACACCAGTTCCAGGTCATCGCCATAGCGCACCGGTACCGGGATATCCAGACGACGCGTCGGGTTGCGGCTGTAGTTGGTGATGGTGGCGTTCCACACGGTGCTGTTGGGCAGCGTCAGATGGATGCCATCGCCCTGCACCAATCGCGTCAGGAACAAGCCCACTTCGGCCACCGTGCCGTCCGCGCCCGAGCTCAGCGCGATGTACTCGCCCGCGCGAATGGGGCGCAGCATCAGCAGCATGATGCCCGCCGCAATGTTTTGCAGCGTGCCTTGCAAGGCCAGGCCCACGGCCAGACCGGCGGCGCCCAGCACGGCAATCAGGCTGGCCGTTTGCACGCCAAAGCGCGCCAGCACGGCAATGATCGTAAAGATGCGCACTGCCCAGACGACCGTGGTGTAGAACATCGGCACGATGGTCGGATCGATCTTGCTGGAGCGCGTAGACGCCCGTCGAACCCAACTGCCCAGCAGTGACGATATCCACCAACCCGCGATCAGGATAAGCAGGGCAACCAACAAATTGATGCCCATATCCACGAACCTGGGAGCCCAGGCGTTAAATTCCCTCAAGGCGTCTTCCATGGAATCTCCTGCGAAAAATGACAACCGAAAACTCTATCAGATGAAGAAGTCGCAAAGGGCCGCAATGCGGCCCTGGTATGTCAAGCTTTGTAAGAATACGCCCGATGCGCGAACTGAGGGAGTCAGCGGGGAACGATGCGGAAGTGATTGTCCCAAGACACCTCGCGCGACGGCGGCAGCACCGGCGTTTCGTGGCCGGCGGCATCGGTGCGCAGCATCGCGCCCAAACCGCTGCTGACCAGAAAGCCCGCCTCGGGCGCAGGCGCCACGCCGCAGCCGTCGGCAAGCGCCGTCGTGCCCAGGCACCGGCCGCTGGCCGTGTCCCAATAGATCACCTGCCCGCCTACGGGGCTGGACGTCGCGACGATGCCGCCCGACGCATCCACCGTGACCGAGCCCACGTAGTTGCGCATGTTGCGCAGCGTCTCGGCAGGCCCTTCGAACAATTCCAGTTGCGCGCCGCGCCGATGCCGCCCGACCAGCGCAGGGCGGTCGGCCACCGGCCCCATGTACTGGCAGCCGAACCACACGCTGCCATCGCCCGCCAGCGCCAGATGCCGGATCGACAGGCGATGCAGATCAGGGGCAAGCTCCACCTTTTCCAGCAACTGCCCGCTGGCCGCATCGATGTAGGCCAGTGACGGCCGCATCGTGTCCAGGTTCAGCTCCAGCTTGCCGTAATCGGGATGCGTAAGGATGCCGCCGTTGGCCACGCAGAGCGTCTTGCCGTCGGGCATCAGCACCACTTCGTGCGGGCCGATGCCGCCCGTGTCGAACTCGCCCACCCGCCGCCACGCGCCGCCCGGCGAGGCATCGTAAATGCCCAGCACGCCGCGCCCCGCTTCAAAATCGTTTTCGGTGGCGGCCAGCAGCCGCCCCTGTTCCATGAACGCGCCGTGGCCGAAGAAATGACGCTCGTCCGGCATGGGCAATGCCTGCGGCTCGCCCCCATCGCGCAAGGAAAAAGCCACGGCAAAAAAGCCGGGCTGACGGCCGAACACCACGGCGCGCTGGCTCGATGCGTCGATCGCAAAGCTGTGCCCGCGCGCGGGCATGGGCACCACCAACTTGTCGTGGCCCGCGTCATCCAGCAACACCGCTTCATCGCGCCCGCCGCGCTTGCGCGCGCTCAGATACAGCGGGCCGCCATCGGCGGGCAACACGGCACGCGCCGCGCCGGGCGACAAGCCCAGCGCCGCGGCCAAGGTCAGAAAGCGGCGGCGGTCAATCACCATCGAGCGCATTGAATCCAATGGTGACGCCCAGTGCCGGGGCCAGGTCCTGGTCGACGATCGCCTTGGCATTCTTGATGGTCAAGGACGCCAGCTCCAACAGGCGGCGGCCGTCTTCCTCTTTCAGCGCGGCCTCAAGCGGCGCCGGCACATCCAGCAAGGTCTGCGCGGCGCCTTTCAGCTCGCCTTGCACCGACACGTCCATCCAGTCACCGCCTGCCGGCAGCGGATACGCGCCGGCTTGGTAGAACGCCTTCAGGCTGCTCAGGTTCGCCGCCAGCAAACGCGTGGACAAATCACTGCGCCAGAACGCCGCGCGCTTGGGGCGCGCCGCATCCGGCGTTGCGCCCAGCACGGGCAGAATCTTCACGTCGCGCGCGAATTGCAGGCCGGTGGACAGCGCCTTCATGGCTTCCGCCGCCACTTCCTGCGGATCGCGGTACAGGTCGTTCGCGGCTTGCGGCTTGGCGAACTGCCGGCCGAATTCGCCTTGGGCGCTCCAGGCCTGCGCCACATCGCGCGAGATTCCCGTGACGTTCGCCGTTACCGCGCGGGCATAGCCGCAGGCGTAGGCAAACGTGGGGTCGCCCGTGTTCTTCAGCAGCGCCGGTTCGCCATACAACACGTATTCCAGCGCGGGCAGGCCCTGAACCGCCACGCTGCGGCCGGCAAGCGCCCCCGGCGCGAGCAGCGCGTCGTCCTTTGCGGCGATCAGCTGCTGCACCTGCCGGGGCATCACGCCGCGCGTGTCGGGCCAGAACGCCAGCCGCTCAAAACGGTTGGCTTGCACCAGCGGGCCGAAGCGCAGAATCTCGACGCCGGACCACGCCAACGCCAGATTCGTGAACGCGTCACCAACACGCGTGGCGCCCGCGGCATCCGGCTTGGCGCACCAGCTGCCCAACGCGCCATCCAACGCCGCCGCGGCATCCACCATCTTGCTGACGGCGGGCCGCGCGTAATCTCGCGCCAGGCGTTCGCCCAGGTCGGCGGGCAATTGGGCCTGCGCCGCCAGCGGGGCTGCGGTCAGCAGCACGGCCACCAGCGCGGGTTTGAACACAGGCGGGAAGGATCGGGCCATCACAGCGACTCCAGGAAACGAATGAGGTCTGCGCGTTCGTCAGGCGTCATCGCCACCACGCGGTCACGCGCAGGCTTGCCCGCGCCGCCGTGCCACAGCACGGCTTCCAGCAAGGTGCGGGCGCGCCCGTCGTGCAGCCAGGTGGCGTTGGGGTTCACGGTCTTGGTCAGGCCGATGCCCCACAGCGGCGGCGTGCGCCATTCGCGGCCGTTGGCCTGGCCGTCAGACACGCCATCGGCCAGGTCGTCGCCCATGTCATGCACCAGCATGTCGGTGTAGGGCCAGATCAGCTGGAAGCGGTGCTCGGGCTGCTTGGCGTTGCGGCTCGTCACGTACTTGGGCACATGGCAGGCCACGCAATTGGCTTCGTAAAACAGCTTCTTGCCCGCCAGCACCCGCGCGTCGTCGGCATCGCGCCGCGCCGGTACGGCCAGATTGGTGGAATAGATGGTGACGAAGTCCATCAACTTCGCCGGGACTTCTTCCGGGCCGAAGCGCGGCTGTGCGCCGTGCGGCATGTCCAGGCATTGCTTTTGCGCGGGCGTGCAGTCGCCCGAATGCTTCGGGAACATCGGCGTCGACAGACCCATGTCGTTCGAGAACGCGGCGGCGCTTTGCTGCTCAACCGTGGGCTGACCAGCCTTCAGGTTGAAGCGGCCCAGCGCGCGCGCGCCGGTGCGCGCATCGGTCACCCAGTTGGGTTTTCCTTTGATGCCATCGCGCGTGTCGGCGCCCACGTTGGCCAGAATGTCGGCTTCGTGAATGGATTCCAGCAGGCCCAGGCCGATCATTGGCGGCGCCAGACGCGGCGAAATCTGCGTGTCGGCGCGCATCGGGCCATAGCCCAGGTTCTCGATGCGGTACGTGGGCTTCATCAGCGTGGCGGTCTCGCCACCGTTTAGCGCCACGGGTATCGGTTCGTACTCGATCTCCATGCGGCCTTCGGCCGGCAGGCCCGCCACCGCAAAGTTCTGCAACTGCACGCCGTAAATGGGTTCGGGCAGCTCGGCGATTTCACCTGCGGCAAGCTTGGGATGCCCACGGTCAGGGCCGTGCGGCACGGCCAGACGCAGCAGCAGCGCCACGGCATCCGTGCGTTCCAAAGGATCGAAACCCGGCACCGTGCCGCGTCCGTCCTTGGTATGACAGGCCTGGCACGACCGGGCGTTAAATAGCGGCCCCAGGCCGTCGGACGCTTGCGTGGAGGCAGGCGCCGACACCCAGTCCTTGCGGAACAGGCCGTTGCCAACCTGGAATTCCTGGCGCCCCTCGAAGCTCATGTTCGCCGACGGCTGCGAAAAGATATCGGCGTTGATGAGCTTGTTGGTGGTCGCAGCACCCGCCTGCATGGACTCAAAGGTCTCGACCTTCGAGAAATCGCGCGTGGGCGCGGTGATGGCGGTGACGCGTTTTTGATCTTCGGGCGTAAGGTCATCACGCCCGGCTGGCACTTCAGGTGCGGCGGCGGCGCCGGCGTGAGCCGACGCCGCCAGTACGGCGGCTAATACGAGTTTCACTTGAATACGGCGTCGGGTTTATCCAGGCTGTCGGAACCTTCGATGGCGACCTTGCCCAGGTCCAGCAGCGTGATCACACGCTCCAGGCTGCGGGTCTGATCCACCAGGCGGTCGATGGCGGCCTGCACCACCGCGTTGCCTTCCTTGTTGCCGTCGGCAATCATCTGGTCATAGGTTTCGACGGTTTCGGCGCGCGTCTTCATCGCCTGCATGGCCGCCACGGTGGCGTCCAGCTTGGCGCGCACTTCAGCGTCCAGCTTCGGGTCCTTGGCCTTGACCAATTCCGACAGGCTGGCGCCCTTGACTTCCTTGCCGTCGATGCGCGTGTAGGCGCCCACGTACACGTTGCGGATGCCGATCTGGTCGTAGTAGTGCGAGTTGTGCGTGTTGTCCGAGAAGCAGTCGTGCTCTTCTTCGGGATCGTGCAGCATCAGGCCGAGCTTCATGCGCTCACCGGCCAGCTCGCCGTACGACAGGCTGCCCAGACCGGTCAGCATGGCGATCAAGCCCGCCTTGGGATCTTCTTCGACGGCCTTGCGCGCCGCGCCTTCCTTCTTCCAGTTGCCCACCATTTCTTCCAGATCAGTGACCAGCAAATCCGTCACGGCCTTCAGGAATTCAACGCGGCGTTCGCAGTGGCCGCCCGTGCATTGCTTGGTGTCGAAATCCGTGTGCGGGCGGTTGCCCGAGTGGCGCTCTTGCGGCGTGCCCTTGCGGTCAGCCGGCGCCGGGCCGGTGCCGTTCAGGTCCTGGCCCCAGAGCAGGAATTCGATGGCGTGGTAGCCCGTGGCCACGTTGGCTTCGTTGCCGTCGGCTTCGTGCAGCACTTCAGACAGCAGCTGCGGCGTGATCTTGCTGACATCCACCGTCTTGCCGCCCACCGAAATCTTGGAATTGGCGATGACGTTGACGGCGTAGTACGCGTTCTCGTCGTTGTCGGTGCCGTACGAGGCGTCCACATAATCGATCAGGCCTTCGTCCAGCGGCCAGGCATTAACGCGGCCTTCCCAGTCGTCAACGATGGGGTTGCCAAAGCGGTAGGCTTCCGTCTGCTGGTACGGCACGCGAGCGGCCAGCCAGGCTTCGCGGGCGGCTTTCAGCGTGTCGGGGCTGGGCTTGGCGATCAGTGCGTTGATGGCGGTGCGCAGCGTCTTGGCGGCGGTCAGCGAGTCTTCATAGCCCGCCAGCGCCAGATCCGAATAGGTGGCGACGACGGCCTTGGGCTCAACCGCGGCGTGTGCCGTTCCCCCGAATACCGCGGCTGCCAGCACCGCTCCCAAAAGCAACTTGCGCATCAACGTTCTCCCGTAACTTCGAACGGCGACCACCCCCGCGGCGGGCCGTTACGACTTTAATTTGCGGATGAGAGTGTAAACAATTTTCGTTTGATGTTCAGCGATAAGTCAGCTACCTGACGCTTTTTTGAACGTAAAACTTGAGCAATTCCGCGCAACCCCCGTGGCTGGCCCGCTACTATCCCGCTATTGCCGTCCCCGTTTTGAAGCCCATGGAACTCCGTCAACTCCGCTACTTCGTGCGTGTCGCTGAACTTGGCAGCATCGGCCGCGCCGCGCGCGATCTGGGCGTGGTGGCGTCTGCGCTCAGCCAGCAGATCAGCCGCCTGGAAAGCGAGCTGGCGACGCGGTTGCTGATGCGCACGCACACGGGCGTGGTGCCCACGGCCGCCGGCACCGCCTTTTTGCGGCAAGCCCGCTTGACGTTGCGGCACGCGGAAAACGCCGTGGCGGCGGCCCGCGAGGCGCGTTTGTCCGGCATGGTCAGCGTGGGTTTCGCCCCCACCACGGCATCGGTGCTGGCCAAGCCGTTCTATGCGGCCATGGCTGAACGCTATCCCAACGTGCGGCTGCATCTGGTCGAAGGGCTGTCGGGCAATCTGGGCGAACAGCTCAGCAACCGGCGGCTGGATCTGGCGGTGCTGTTCCAGAATGACAGCAGCCAGGGGCGCAGCGCCATTCCCGTGCTGGACGAAAAACTATTCCTGCTGGCGCAGCGCGGCATGTTCGCCTTGCCTGACGGCGAACCCGTCACCATTGCCGAACTGGCGAGCCTGCCGCTGGCGGTCACCAGCAAAGCGCACGGCCTGCGCGCCTGGGTGGAAGCCGCCTTCGAACGCGCCGGCATCGAGCCCTGGGTGGCCGTCGAAGTGGATGGCCTGACGACCTTGATGGACCTGGTGCAGGCCAACGCCATCGCCACCATCCAGCCGGGCGCCGCCGTGGCGCGGGCCGAGGCCGGGCTGCTGAACATGCACCCCATCAACGACCCCTTTCTGTACCGCCGCAACGCCGTTTACTGCATCAACGATGAAGAACTATCGCCCGCGGCGCTGGCGGCGCGCGTCGTGCTGGTGGACGTGATGCGCGCGCAAGTGCGCCACGGCGGCTGGCCGGGCGCCACCCTTCTCGATTCGTGATGCCCCCATGCCGGGCGCATGGCTAGGCCCGAGGAAGTCCCACGGATACATTGCATTCGTGAACGCTGCGGCAATGGTGCCGGGGCGACGGACCTTCTCGAACGCTGATGACGACTGACTCCCGACGCCCGGGCACGCTACCCATCCCCTCCATGCGGCCGCACTGTTCCGAGCAGGAATGGCAGGCCCGTGTCGACCTTGCCGCCTGTTATCGGCTGGTTGAGCTCTACGGCATGGCCGACATGATGGCCAACCACATCTCGGCCCGCGTGCCGGGCGAAGACAACGCCTTCCTCATCAACCCCTACGGCATGATGTACGAAGAGATCACGGCGTCCAGCCTGATCAAGGTGGACCTGGACGGCACCATCCTGGCCAAACCCGATTTCGGCGACATGGACTACGGCATCAACAAAGCCGGCTATGTGATTCACAGTGCCGTGCACGCGGCGCGCCATGAGGTCGACTGCGTGATCCACACGCACAGCTGGGCGTCGATGGCGGTGGCGTCGCTGGATTGCGGCTTGCTGCCGCTCACGCAGACGGCCATGCGCTTTCTGAAGATTGGGTATCACGATTACCAAGGCGTGGTGCTGGACCTGCAAGAGCAGGAATCGCTGTTGAAGGATCTTGGCCAGGGCGAAGCGCTGATCCTGCGCAACCACGGCGCGCTGACCGTGGGCCGCACCGTGGGCGAGGCCTTCAACTGGATGCACCGGCTGGAGCTTGCCTGCCGCGCCCAGCTGGCCGCCATGGCCACCGGCTCGCCGTTGCGGCAGGTCAGCCCGGCCGTGCTGCAAGAAACCTGGAACAACTACCAGCCCGGCACCCGGCGCCCGTACGGCGTCATGGAGTGGCCGGCCCTGCTGCGCAAACTGGACCGCATGGACCCCGGGTTCCGGGACTGAAGTGTCGGACTGAAGTGTCGGACTAAAACCCCGGACTGAAACCCCGGGACTGAACTCCAAAGCGCCGGCCGACGTGGCGGCACGGCGCTCGCAAGCCCAAACGACAACCACGAACGGAGACAACAATGAACACTGCCCGAGCCCTGCTCGCCGCCGCAGCGGCGGCCTGCGCCTGTACCGTACCGCCCGCGATGGCGGCGGACTATCCCGACAAGCCCGTCAAAGTGATCGTGGCGTTCACCGCCGGCGGCACCACCGACACGCTAACGCGCAGCATGTCCAATGCGCTGGCGAAGAAGCTCGATCAGCCCTTCGTCGTAGAAAACAAGCCCGGCGCGGGCGGCAACATCGGCACGGAATATGTGGTGCGCGCCGCGCCCGACGGGCACACCTTGATCGTGAATTCCGTCGGCCCCATTGCGGTTAACGCGTCGCTGGCCAAGCTGTCGTTCGACCCGCTGACCGATCTGGTGCCCATGGTGCAAATCGCCACCGTACCAAACGTGCTGGTCGTGCCGCCGTCGTCCCCCGCGAAGGACATCAAGAGTTTTCTGGCGTACGTGAAAACGGCGAAGCACCTGAACTACAGCTCGACCGGCGTGGGCACGTCGTCGCATCTGTCCAGCTACATGCTGATGGATGAGCTGGGCGTGCAAGCCACGCATGTGCCATACAAAGGCGCCGACGCGGTCAACGACCTGCTGGCCGGGCGCATCGACTTCATGTTTGCGACCATCCCATCCGTGATCGGGCAAATTCGCGCGGGCAAGCTGCGCCCGCTGGCCGTCAGCACGCTGCAACGGTCGGCAACGCTGCCCGAGCTGCCCACCATCGCCGAGTCCGGCTATCCGGGCTTTGATGCGGGCTCGTGGTTTGGCTTCTTCGGCCCCAAAGGCACGCCGCCCGCCGTGGTGGACGTGATCAACCGCGAAGTGAATGCCGCCCTGCCCTCGCTGAAATCGCAGATGCTGCACGAAGGCGCGGAACCGGTTGGCGGCACGCCCGCGCAGTTCTCGACGTTCATTCGCAGCGAACACGACAAATGGGCCGCGCTGGTGCGCAAGTTCCAACCCAATCCCAACTGAAGCCCGCCGCGGGCAGTTAACCCTAATGACGCAACACGACGACATCCGCATCCTCTGCTCGCCCGCCGCCGCTGACACGCTGCGGCAGGCGCTGCCCCATGATGGCCGGCGCTATACCCTGCGCCATCCCGAGCCCGGACAAGCCTGCGATGCGCAAGTGGCCTTTGTGTCGCGCGACATCACGGGCGCATCCACCAAGTTCAGCATCACGCCCGACACGGCGCGCTACTACGAGGCGATGCGCCACGCGCCGGCGCTGCGCTGGGTGCATGTGCATTCGGCGGGCGCCGACCGCGAGATCTATCAAAGCCTGCATGCGCGCGGCGTCACCATCACCACGTCCCAAGGCGCCACGGATGCCGTCGTGGCGCAAACCGCCATCGGCGGCGTGCTGGCGCTGGCGCGCCGGTTTCCGCTGCTGGCGGCTGACCAGCGTGACCGTGCCTGGCGTCCGCTGCTGGGCGCCCGCACGCCGCGCGACCTGTCTGGCCAGCATGCGGTGCTGGTCGGCTGGGGCGGCATCGGGCAGCGCATCGGCGCGCTGCTGATGGCGCTGGGGTTGACGCTGACCGTCGTCCGGCATTCGGCCACCGCTGTGCCACAAGCGCGACGCACGGCGGCCTATGGCGACCTGCCGGGCCTGCTGCATGATGCCGACTGGCTGGTGCTGGCATGCCCGTTGACACCGGCCACGCGCGAACTCGTCAGCCGCGACGCCCTGGCCGCCCTGCCCGCCCACGCCATGGTGGTCAACGTGGCGCGCGGCCATGTCATCGACGAGCCCGCGCTGATCGACGCGCTTGCCCATGGCCGTCTGGGCGGCGCGTTTCTGGACGTGTTCCAGCAGGAACCGCTGCCACCGGACTCCCCGCTATGGGGGCTGGACAATGTCATCGTCACGCCGCACAGCGCGGGCTTCTCGGACGGCAACGCGGCGCGAGTGCGCGAATTGTTCCTGAATAATCTGCGCCGCTGGGCGCAAGGTGAACCGCTGATCAATCCCCTGATCGGCTGACATCGGCTGACATCGGCAAACTTCAGCTGACGCCGCTCGAAGCAAAAAAGCCCGGACCATCGCCCGGGCTTTTTGCTGCTTGCGTAGCGGCGATCAGCGTTGCAACGGCGCCTTGGCCGTTTCCTTCGCCGCCAGCAGCGCCACCGCCGTCACGGCCAACGCAGCCGCCACGTACAGCGAAATAGCCAGCGTTGAATTCCACGACTTGTACAGGCTGGCGATGATCAGCGGCGCAAACCCGCCGCCCACAATGCCGGCCAGCGTGTACGCCAACGACGACCCGGCGTAGCGCACCCGGCCCGGGAACTGTTCGGTGATGAAGGCGGCTTGCGGGCCGTACATCAGAGCGTGAATCAACAGGCCCACCACGACCGCCGCGCAGATGGCGATGGGGTGCGCCGTGTCCATCAGCACAAAGAACACGAACGCCCAGATCATGCCCAGCACCGCGCCCAACAGATACACCGGACGGCGGCCGATCTTGTCGGACAGCGCGCCGCACAGCGGCACCGCGATGGCGTTGAGCGCCGCGCCCAGCATCGTCGCCGTCAGCGCCATGGGCCGCGACAAGTGCAGCACCGTCGTCACGTAGGTCAGCGTGAAAACCACCACCAGCGCATACAAGACGTCGGAGCCAATGCGCGAACCGCCCGCGATCAGCAGCTGGCGCCAGTGCTGGCCCAGCACTTCCTTGATGGGCGTGCTGGCGGTTTCACGCTTTTCTTCCATCTCGCGAAACACCGGCGTTTCTTCGACGCCGCGGCGCAGCCACAAGCCGAACATCACCAGCGCCACGCTGGAGACGAACGGCACGCGCCAGCCCCACGACTGAAAATCTTCCGCGCTGAGAAACGCGGTGACGATGGCGATGAAGCCCGTGCCGATCAGCGTGCCGCACGACGGTCCGACCTGCGTGAACGAGGCGTTGCGGCCACGTTGGTGCGGCTTGCCATGTTCCATCGACAACAGCACCGCGCCCGCCCATTCGCCGCCCAAGGCCACGCCCTGCACGAAGCGCAACGCCACCAGCGCCACTGGCGCCCAGACGCCCCACGAGGCATAGGTGGGCAGCAGCCCCATCAGCCCGGTCGAAATACCCATGATGACCAGGGTCGCGACCAGCACGAACTTGCGGCCCAGGCGGTCGCCCAGATGGCCGAAGACGAAGCCGCCCAGCGGCCGCGACACATAGCCCACCGCGTACGTCGAGAAGGCCAGGATGGTGCCCGTCAGCGGATCGAACGACGGGAAGAAGATCGAGTTGAAGACCAGCGCCGCCATCAGGTTGTAGATGGTGAAGTCGTACCACTCCAGCGTGGTGCCGACCGAGCTGGCCATTGCCAGCCGGCGCATCTTGTTGGGCGCACCGGCGGTGTCGGCCGCGGCCGACGCCGCGGGCAAGGTGTGTTCAGCCATGAGGTTCCCCTTGTTTTGTGATTCAGTGTTAGCGCAGATCGGACGCGTTCAGCTTCCAGCCCAGCTCAAGCAGCCAGGCTTGGGACGCGTCGGCCTTGAAGGCGGCGGCGGCCTGGTCACGCAAGGCCAATGCGCCCGCTTCGGTGCTGGCTTCCACGATGAAGATCGGCGCCAGCTGGCGCTGCTCGGTGGATTCACGCGGCAGCGGCGTGCTGAGCACCGGGTCAGGCACCAGCAAGTACGACTGCACGAACCCATCCGCGCCTGACAACATCAGGCCCAGCTCGCGCGCCTGCACGATCAAGGCTTCGGTGGTATCCGTCATCGGCAAGGGCAGCACCACCAATTGGCTGCCGCTGCCCGCGCCGATGACGGCTTCGACCGCGCACACGCGGCGCATCGGGTCGCGCATGCGGTCCAGGTTGGCCACCGACCACGGCGTCTGGCGTTCGAACGCGGCGCGGTAGTCGGTGGTGGTGAAGGCGCCCAGCGATTCGGTGCGGTACAGGCCCAGGTACTTGCGCCCGCCGTGGCGCGACACATAGCGTGCGCCAGACAGAAAACCGGGAATGCGCACGCGTTCTTCCACGTGTTCGCGGTCGTACCAGCGGTTGAAATCGGGTTCGTCGGCGGCGGCCACGTCAGAAGCGACGAACAGCAGGCCATTGGGAAGCGAGGCAGAGGCGGCGGAATAGCTCATAAGCGGAAGACCAGGGTTCCAACAATTTCGGAAGGCCCAATCTTCGTCCGCCAGGCGGGGCGGCGACAAACGAGTAATTCTTCCTCACGGCAACAGAATTACTGAGCGCCACCCTAGGGATAACACTATTGCGCAGACCCGAAACGCGGCGCCACCACCGATGTCGTGAACTGGTCAGACGCGCGGCTGGCCAGCTCCGCCACCAGCCGGATGGCGTCCGACCCGGCGCTTTCCAGATAGCTCACCACCAGCAATTGCGGCGGCACGGGCACGTCACTGCGGATGACCTGCACTTCGCCGCGCGCCACGTATTCATACATGGGCGGCAGCGGCACCAGCGCCCGGCCAAAGCCGCTTTTCACCAGCCGCGCCAACGCCGACATCGAGCTCACGCAATGCACCTTGCCTTGCGGCATGCCCGCTTCGCGATACAGCGCCTTCAAGGCCTCATGCGGTTGCGAACCCGGGCTCATCGTCAACACCGGCTCGCTCAGCAGTTGCTGCACGGTCAGCGATGGCTCGTCGCCCGCCGGCCCCACCCAGCCCATTTCCATCGGCAGGCAGGCGGTGCTGATGATGCCCGTGTCGCTGAGCAAATCGGTTTGCAGGGCGATGTCCAGCGTGCCTTCGCGCAAACCGCGATGCAGTGCGCGCGTGGTTTCGGATGTCAGCTGCACCTCGATGCCGGGATAGGTGGACTTCAGGTTCGTCAGGAAACCGATCAGCCACGTGTGCACCACGGTTTCGATCGCGCCAATGCGGACCAGGCCGAACACTTCGTCGCCGCGCTTGCCTAGCGACAGAATCTGCTGGCGGATTTCCAGCAGCCGTTCGCCGTAGTCCAGCAGCCGCGTGCCCACGGCTGTCAGGCGCAATTCCTTGGCGTCGCGCTCGAACAGCCGCGCGCCGATATCTTCTTCCAGCGAGGCAATGCGATTGGCCACGGCGGCCTGGGTGATGTGGAGACGGTCGCTGGCGGCCCGGAAACTGCCCAGGCGCGCCGACCAGAGAAAGGCTTCGACGAAACGCGTATTCATGATCCATGCGCCGCGTGACGGCGCTCAACTCTTTTGCAAGCTCCGCGACGGCGGGCCACGGCATGGCGACCATGCTACCGCCTTCCAGGCCGCTGCGCCGTGGCTGCTGCGGCCTGGAAGGCGCTAGCGGCTGCTTCTGGCGGACTGCCGCCGCGTTATGTCCCCTTCTATGGTGCGGCATGCACCAATGTGGCGCGCGCAAGGCACCAGCCCGATGCCCCGCGCCCCCGCGCCCCAGGGCGGAGCCGGCTTGCGCAAACCTGGCACGCGTTTTGCTTGATGACTGGTATGCAAGCTTGTCTACAAGACAGGCAACCGATCACTGCAACCCAGAACTCACCCCGCGCCCTTCAGGAGCCCTCATGATCAACCGCAATGCGCCCTTCGCTTTCAACGCCACCCGCCGCCGCCTGATCCAAGGCGCCGCAATGGGCGCCGCGACGCTGGCCGCGCCCGCCCTGGTGCGCGCGCAATCGGGCCCGGTGATCCGCATCGGGTTCTGGCCGGTTGCTGCCGGCCTGCCGTTCTACGCCGCGGTTGAGAAAGGCTATTTCAAGGAAGCGGGCCTGAACGTCGAACCGCTGAAGTTCGCCGGCGCGCAGCAGGTCATGGAAGCCATGCTGGCGGGCCGCGCAGACGGCAGCGCCAACGGCACGGGCTCGGCCAACCTGGCCATTGGCGAAATCGCGTCGCCCGGCTTGTTCAAGATTTTTGCGTCCAACCCCAGCAACGCCAAGAACGTGCTGGATGAGTTCATCGTCGCGAAAGACAGTCCCATCAAATCCATAGCAGACCTCAAGGGGAAAAAGGTCGGATCTGGACCCGGCATCCAGAACGCCACGCTGGCCAAAGCAGTACTGGAGCGCGCCGGCGCAACCGGGGCAACCGTGGTCGAGTTGGCAATCAGCCAGCACGTCGCCGCGGTTGCCGCCGGCCAGTTGGATGCGTGCTACACGCTGGAGCCCACGGGCACGGTGGGCCGCTTGAACGGCACCACGCGCGTGCTGGAAACGGGCGTCATCGCCAAGTACGTATTGGGCGATCCGATGGCGCCGTGGTTCGGCGGGTCGGCCTCGCTGACCACCGCCTTCCTGAAGAAGCACCCCGAGGAAAGCAAGAAATTCATCGCCGCCTATGCGCGCGGCATCGAACTGATCCGCACCAAGCCGGCCGAGGCGCGCCCCTTCATGAAGGGCTACACCGCCATCGAAGGCCCCATGACCGAAGAAGTGCCGCTGGCCGCCTACACGCTCTACAACGAGTTCACGGCAAGCGACATCCAGTACTTCCAGAAATTCTTCGACCTGTTCACCGACAAGGGCATCTTTGCGCAAAAGGTCGACGTGTCGAGCATGCTTTACAAGGGCTGACCCATGCCAGCAACGACCGCAACTTCCGCAGCGGCAGCGGCAACGGGAAGCACCGTGGCCGTGGCCGTCGCACCAACGAAGGCATCGAGCGCCATGACATCCCCCTCCGCCACGAGCGCTGCGCCCGCCAAGCAGCCGCCTCGCAAATTCAACGGGACGCGGTTTCTGCCGCTGATCGGCCCCCTGGCGCTGTTCATCGTGTGGGACCTGGTGGTGCGCCTGCAACTCGTCAGCCCCGTGCTGCTGCCCACGCCCAGCGCCACCATCGTCGCGCTGGTCAAGGGCCTGGCGGGCGGCCCGCTGCTGTGGGACTTCCTGGCGTCCTTGAACCGCACGTTGCAGGCGTTCGTGATTGCCGGCGTGATCGGCGTGCCGCTAGGCGTGCTGTTGGGCAGCAATGAAAAGGCGTATCGCAGCGTGGAGTTCCTGGTGGATTTCTTCCGCTCGACGCCGTCGTCTGCGCTGATCCCGTTGTTCCTGATGATCTTCGGCGTCACCGACATGAACAAGATCGCCATCGCCGCGTTTGCGGCCGTGCTGGTGATTCTGTTCAACAGCGCCTATGGCGTCATCAATGCGCGCAAGCAGCGCGTGATGGCGGCGCGGGTGATGGGCGCCTCGCGCTGGCAGATCTTCAAAGACGTGCTGATCTGGGAAAGCCTGCAACCCACGTTCGTAGGCCTGCGCAGCGGGGTGTCGATGGCGCTGGTGATCGTGATCGTGGCCGAGATGTTCATCGGCTCCGACAGCGGCCTGGGCAATCGCATCATCAATGCCCAGCAGGTGTTGAACGTGCGCGAGATGTACGCGGCTATCTTGGCCGCGGGCGCCTTGGGCTATGTGCTGAACATCCTTTTTCTTGTGCTGGAAAAGCGCGTGGTCCATTGGAGCGGCCGATAAATGTCCACCGTCATCAACCCCATCATCGCCCCCGGCCCTGCCGCCGCGCCCTTTGCGCCTGGCCCGCTGGGCACCCACATCACCATCCGCGGCCTGACCAAGTATTTCGCGGGCTGGCCGCTGTATGAAGACTTCAACCTGGACATCCCTAAGGGCAAGATCGTCTCGGTGTTCGGCCCCAACGGCTGCGGAAAATCCACGCTGATCAACATGATCGCGGGGCTGATTCCCATCGACGCAGGCGAGATCCTGTTCGACGGCAAGTCGCTGGCGCAGACGAAGATCGGCTACGTGTTCCAGAACTATCGCGAGGCCATGTTCCCGTGGCTGCGCACCATCGACAACATCGCGTACCCGCTGCGTCTGGAAGGCCGCAGCAAGGCCGAAGTGGATGCGCGCGTGGAAGAGCTGGTGGCGTCGTTTGACGTCAAGTTCGACCTGAAGCGGTATCCCTATGAATTGTCGGGCGGGCAGCAGCAGACGGCGTCCATCATGCGGGCGCTGGCCCCCGGCCCCGAAGTGCTGTTCCTGGACGAGCCGTTCTCGGCGCTGGACTTCGAGATGACGCTGTTCATCCGCGAAAAACTGCAAGAAGTGTTCTTGCAGACGGGCACGACCATGCTGCTGGTGTCGCACGACCTGGAAGAGGCCGTGTACCTGGCGGACCAGGTGCTGCTCTTGACGAAGCGGCCCACGCGCGTGGCCGAGATTCTGGACTACACCGACGCCCGCCCCCGCACCGTGGATACCTTGTCGGAACCCAGCTTCATCCAGATGAAGAAACTGAGCCTGGAGATCTTCCAGCGCGAAGTGCGCAAGTGATTTTGAGTACGCTTTAACCCCCAGCAGCAACCATCCAGTCTATCGGGAGCATCCGCCATGACCCAGGAAACCATCGATCAATACGTGCGTAGCGCCTTGGCGTTATCGGGCTACGCGTTGCGCGAATCCACCACGGCGGAAGTCGTGCAGCAGTTCTCGCGCATCCACGACATTGCGGCCAGCTTCGTTGACGAGCCGCTGCCGGTGGAACTGGAATCGGCTTCGGTGTTCCGTCCGTGAGCGGCCCCGCCATCGACATCGCCCGCCAGGTCGCCAGCGGCGAACGCACCGCCGTTGCGGTGCTGGACGCCACGCTGGCCGGCGTGCGCGCGCGCGATCCCCACTACAACAGCTTCACGCTGGTCACCGAAACCCGCGCGCGCCAGGAAGCCGCCGCCATCGACGCGCGCCGCGCTCGCGGCGAGGCCTTGCCGCCGCTGGCGGGCGTGCCGTACGCCGTCAAGAATCTGTTCGACATCGCCGGCGAAGTGACACTGGCGGGCGGGAAGGTCAACGCGTCCAATCCCCCTGCCCGGCACGATGCCCGCCTGGTCACGCGTCTGCGCGATGCGGGCGCCGTGCTGATCGGCGCGCTGAACATGGACGAGCACGCCTACGGCTTCACCACGGAAAACTCACACTACGGCGCCTGCCACAACCCGCATGACGTGACCCGCATTGCGGGCGGATCGTCCGGCGGCAGCGCGGCGGCCGTCGCGGGCGGACTGGTGCCGCTGACGCTGGGGTCGGATACCAATGGCTCCATCCGCGTGCCGGCGTCGCTGTGCGGCATCTTCGGCCTGAAGCCCACGTATGGCCGCCTGCCGCGCACGGGGTCGTTTCCCTTTGTGGGCAGCCTGGATCATCTGGGTCCCTTCGCGGCCAGCGCCAGCGACCTGGCCGCCGCCTATGACGCACTGCAAGGGCCGGACGCGGATGACGCCGCGTGCGCGCAACGCGCGGCTGAGCCCGTGCTGCCGACGCTTGCCCACGGCGCGCGCAAGCTGCGCGTGGCGGTGCTGGGCGGCTACTTCCATGACTGGGCCGGCCCGCAAGCCCGCCGCGCCGTCGAGATCGCCGCGCGTGCATTGGACGCCACCGCCATCGTCGAACTGCCCGGCGCCACGCAAGCCCGCGCCGCCGCGTTCATCATCACGGCAGCCGAAGGCGGCGCCTTGCATCGCGGCAAACTCATCACGCATTACGACGACTACGAACCCAATTCGCGCGACCGCCTGGTGGCTGGCAGCCTGGTGCCTGCGGCCTGGGTGCAGCAGGCGCAACGCATCCGCCACCGCGTCTACCGCGAGGCGCTGGCGCTGTTCGACCAGTACGACGTACTGATCGCGCCTGCCACACCCGTGTCGGCCACGCCCATCGGCACCGACTGGCTGACGCTGGCCGGCAAGGAACTGCCCGCGCGCGCCAGCATGGGCTTGTTGACGCAGCCCATCTCGTGCATCGGCCTGCCTGTCTGCACCGCGCCCACCTGGCCGGAAACGGAACAGGACGGCCACTTGCCGTTGGGCGTGCAACTGATCGGCGCGCCCTGGCGCGAGGCCGATTGCCTGAGCGCCGCCTATGCGCTGGAACAAGCCGGCGCCGCACGCGTGCGGCCCGTCTGACCGATCAGCCCCTTCGCCACGTTCTCACGCTCGATTCGCACCCAAGGCCACGCAATGGAAACCGCTTTCGCCGCCATCGACATGCCGCGCACCCTGGCCGATTCGGCCTATAGCGCGCTGAAACGCGACATCCTTGATTTCCGGCTGGCGCCGGGCGACCGCTTCACCGAAACCGAAATCGCCGACCGCTTGCAGGTCAGCCGCACGCCGGTTCGCGAAGCCTTGTTCCGGCTCGAGCGCGAAGGCTATCTGGAAGTGCGCCAGCGCAACGGCTGGCTGGTGAAGCCCCTGGACTTCAACACGCTGGACCACTTCTACGAACTACGCAGCGTGCTGGAAACCGCCGCGGTGCACGCGTTGTGCGCGCCCGGCCAGGGGCCAGACCCGCTACGCGCGCTGCAATCGCTGGCGGACGTCTGGCTGGTCGATGAAAGCGGCCATTCGAGCGACGGCGAATGGCTGGCCGACCTGGACGAACGCTTCCATATCGACCTGGTGGCGGCGGCCGGCAACCCCGAAATCTCGCGCGTGCATCGCGCGGCCACGGAACGTATCCGCATTGTGCGCAGGCTGGACTTCACGCAGCAGGACCGCATCCACAAGACGTATGAGGAACACGGCGCGATCTTGCGCGCCGTGCTGGCCCGCGACGCCGCCAGCGCCGTGCCGCTGCTGCAAGCGCATATCCAGGACAGTCAGAACGCCGTGCGCAAGATCACCTTGCACCGGCTTTATTCCACGCGCCATGCGAAGGCGGCATGACGCGCGGAGCACGCTGCGTGTTTCCCCGCAGAACGCGCGCAGCACGCTGAGTGTTTCGCCGCATAACGCCCCGAATCACCCCGCGCGCAGCCAGCGTTGCAGCACGCGCGAGATGACGGGGATGCAGATGAACACCATGATGGGCGTCAGGATCACGCTTGTGATCAGCACGCGCCAGAACACCGGCAGGATGCTCAAGTGCTCGCTGACCAGAATCGAGAACACCAGCAGCACCGGAAAGTAAGCCAGCCAGATGCTGACGGCTTGCTTCCAGCGCGGCGGCGCGCTGGCGGCGGTGGGCGCGAACCAGCTGTCCGTGCCGCTGACCTTGCGTTCATGGCTGGCGCGTACCAGCTTCGCGCCGCGTTCCAGCCACATGCGCCGCGGCAGCGACTTTTCCCAACGGTTCAGGCTCGCCTCATCCGTGAAGCGCAGCACGATCTGATATTGATCGCCGCCTTCGGGCGGTTGCAGCACGCCCGAGCCCAGAAAGCCGGGAAAGCCCGCCGCCAGAATTTCGCCCTGGCGCATCCAGGACAGAAAATCGCTATAGCGTTCAGGCGCAATATGGCGGGTGACCAGCATGGTGACCGGGGCGGAAACAGCGGAACTGGACATGATGGAACTCCTGGGCAGCGGGTGTAGCTTGTTATGTCGTGCGGTGCAGTGCGGACATCGTGCGGACGCAGTGCAAATGCAGTCTGAATGCAGTGCGCAAAATGCAGTCTGAATGCGTACGAATGCAGTAGTAACCCTAGCAAGCTGCGTGCCAGGTATTCGGCATCGCTTTTTCCCCTGGGGCGAGTGCGTACCAACGGAGCCTGTTGGAATTGACGCACCGCAGCAGACACCATATTGGTGATTACCCCTATAACTCGCACCGTTTTGGTGCAACCGGAGTCTTACGCATGGACATCAATTTGCCCGACGTCGTGGCTGAAGTGACAGCCGCATTTGAGCAGTATGAAACGGCGCTGGTCGCGAACGACGTCGAGGTGCTGGACACGCTGTTCTGGAACAGCCCGCATACGCTGCGCTACGGCGCCAGCGAAAACCTGTATGGCTACGACGCCATCCGCGCATTTCGCGCCGGACGTTCGCCGCAAGGCCTGGCCCGCCGCGTGCTGCGCACCGCCATCACCACCTACGGCACCGACTTCGCCACCGCCAACTTGGAATTCCAGCGCGACGGCAGTGACCGCATTGGCCGTCAGAGCCAGACATGGATGCGCACACCGCAAGGCTGGCGCGTGGTGTCCGCGCATGTCAGCCTGATGAGCTGAAGCGTTGGCCGACCGCGAACGGCACGGCATAACACTGAAGCGTTGGCCGGACTGCGCTAGACGGGCATAACAATCGTTGGCCGCACCGCGCCAGACGCGCCATAACAATATGTGCAATCAGGATTGAGCACGTCACCGTCCAGGTCTACACTGGACTTTCCCTTTTCCGTTGGAGCCCCCACCCATGAGCACATACAAGATTGCGGTTTTCGTCGGAAGCCTGCGTGCCGCATCGATCAATCTGCGACTGGCGCGTGCGCTGGAAAAGCTGGTCCCTGCCGACTTCAAGTTTGAGTATGTGAGCCTGGGCGACATCCCGCTCTACAACCAGGACAACGAGAACAACTTGCCCGCGCCGGCTGCCAAGCTGAAGCAACAGATCGCCGATGCGCAAGGCATCCTGTTCGTCTCCCCCGAACACAACCGTTCGCTGCCCGCCGCACTGAAAAACGCCATTGACTGGGGCTCGCGCCCGTGGGGCCAGAACTCGTGGCCGGGCAAAGCCGTGGGCATTGTCGGCGCCTCGCCCAGCGCTGCGGGTACGGCGATGATGCAGCAGCACCTGCGCAACATCCTGGCCGCCGAAGGCGCCAACGCGCTCACCACCCCGGAAGTGTTCTTGCAGTACGCCGAAGGCTTGGTCGATGATCAGTTCACCATCACCAACGAAGGCACGCGCAAATTCCTGCAAGGCTGGATCGACCGCTACGTCGACTGGGTCAAGAAACAGAACGCCTGATCGCCGCCGCTGCCGGCAGCGCGCAAGCCTGCCGGCGCCGATCGCCCGATCTACCTCCGGGCGATCAAGCCCCCCGATACGTCGGGGGGCTTTTTTTCGCCGGGAGACGCTTGCGTGCGGAACCCGTCCGATATCGATGACAAAACCGTCCCTATGCACAACCAAGGCCAGCATCCTCTGACTAAGATGCTCAGACCCAACACCTTGTCACGCATATCGATGGAGGAGTGATGCTTGTCGCGCTTCTGATTCTGAGCCCACTGGCCTTCATGTGGGCGGTTGCCCACTGGTGCCACGCGCCTTCGCGGCGGGCAGCACAATCGCTTGCACAGCGCTTGATGCTGCCGCTTTGGCATGGGCTCGTGAATCCCGTGGGCCGCCAAAAAGAGGCATTCGCGCAGTTCTATGTGGGCATCGCCATTGCCAGTTCAATTGGCGCCGCGAGTGTGGCATTTGGCACGGACTGGTCGGTCATCACCTGGGTTCCCTGCCTGAAGCTTGCGGGCTTGTGCGTGGGGGTCCCGCTGTCATTGATTCTTGCCTGTTGGCATTACCGCACCCATTAGGAAATTCAGATGGACATTGGAACCTTCGTCGGCCTGGGCCTTCTTGCCCTGCTCATCGGTTTCGGATTCATTGTTGCGAACAACGTCGCCAAGACGGATCTGAAACAGCAACGCGAACAATCTGCCCGTAATCGCCGCCATTCGGTCTGAGGTGTTTTGGTCTCGGCTCACACTTATCCCCGCCAACTGTGGAGAAGGTTGAGGACAGTCTTGGGGTAGAGTCAAAATTCCCTGCCCTGCCAAGCACTTGCAAGGGCTGGTCAAACACTGCGCAATCCTCCTTTTGGATGAGTTTTGGCGTGTTTATTCACAAAAAGCCTGGATGTCCGTCCAGGCTTTTTTCATACCTGCTTTCGCATGTGGATTTGTCCCAGCATTCTGTGGACAAGCATGAGGACAGTCTGAGGGCAGGTCGGAAATAGCCTGTGATATCAATGCCCTGCAGGGGGTGGTCAAGAAAGGCCCATTGCCGCGTTTTGACGCCCGGGGTTGTCCCCGCCAAATGTGGATAAGCCTGAGGACAGTATGCCGGTACTCGCGAAAAACCTTTGCACACCAACGACTTGCAAGATGCGGGCAAGAAACGCTCAACAGCGCATCATCGCCGCCCTGCCCGCCAGACCCTCGCCGCACTCGCCATCCGCTGGGGATAACGGCATAGGCTTGTCCCCATGGAATGTGGACAAGCCTATGAACAGTCGGATAACAAGCCTGAAAAGTCCTTACCCGACAAGCACTTGGAAGGCGTGCTCAAAAAAGGCGCAGCGACGGAATTACTTGTCGCCTTCCAGACGCATGCCGATCTTCAAACCGACCTGCCAGTGCGCCACTTTGCCGTCCTTGATGTGGCCACGCACTTCGGTGACCTCGAACCAATCCAGATTGCGCAGCGTTTCCGAAGCACGCTCGATCGCTTTGGCGATGGCGTCGTCGGTGGACTTGGTGGAAGAACCCACCAATTCTATTTGCTTGTACACATGATTCGACATAGCTCGTCTCCGCTAAGGGGGGTGAGTTGTGAATCGCCGGCGTGCGGCCATGTTCCGGTGCTTACGACCGGCAATTCATTCGAACACACAGCATACGCCCGCAGCGCTATCGTGGTGTTACGAGTTCCGTCGCACGGTCTCGACCCGCGACGATCTGCGCGGCGCATTGAAATGCATCTGCCCATGAGCGAGCTAGCCCGCGTCGAACTGCCTGAAGCGTTCCTGCAAAAACTCGCGCATGCGTTTGACGGCGGGTGACAGCAGCATGCGATGCACGCACAGCAGGTAGAGCGGCGACGGCTCGGTGACGTAGTCGGGCAGCAGTTCAACCAGCCGGCCCGCGCGCAGGTCGGACAGCACGTCGTAACGCGACTTGTAGGCGATGCCGTGGCCGGCCAGCGCCCAGCGGCGCACCAGGTCGCCATCGTCGCCGACGCGGTCGCCCTTGATGGGCACGGTGGTACTGGTGCCGTCGCGTTCGAACGTCCAGCGGTCGTGCAGGGTTTCGCCCAGCACGAACGACAGGCAATTGTGGCGGCGCAGGTCGGCCGGTGCTTGCGGCACGCCATGGCGCGCCAGATACGCGGGCGATGCACACACCACGCGGCGGTTGTGTTCGGCCAGCGGCAAGGCCACCAGCGCGGAATCGTTGGGCGTGCCGTAGCGGATGGCGATGTCGACCGGCTGGCGGTACAGATCCGCAAGCCGGTCGCTGATGCGCACCTGGAAGCTCACGCGTGAATGCTGCTGCTGAAAGTCATCCAGCCACGGCAACAGCACATTGCGCCCCAGGTCGGACGGTATGGAAACGGACAGCGTGCCAGAGATGGCGGTCTTGTCGCGCGCCATGGCGTTCTTGCCCGCTTCCAGCGTCGAGATCGCCGAGCGCGCGTACTCCAGGTAACGCTCGCCGTCGCCGGTCAGGCGCAGGCTGCGTGTGGAGCGCACGAACAATCGGGTTTCAAGCGTCAGTTCCAGGCGCTTGAGCGCAGCACTGGCGACGGCGGGCGTCAGATCCAGTTCCCGCGCGGCGGCCGAAAAACTGCCGTGGTCGGCCGCCGCCACAAAGATCCTCAAGTCCTCGAACCGGACCATGATTGCCCCATTTTCAAAAAATTATTGAAACTGAGTGCGATGCTAGCCGGTTTTTCATCGCTGCAGAGTGGGTAATCATGGACCCGTTCCCCCACATTCCTGGAGTCACCGCAATGAAGATCGAACTGAACGGCAAGAAGGCCCTGGTCACCGGATCGTCCGGCGGCATCGGGTTGGCCATCGCTTTCGGGCTGGCTGAAGCAGGCGCAGAAGTTGTGCTGCACGGGCGCAGCGCCGACAAGCTGGCGCATGCGGCAGCCGCCATCACGCAGAAATTTCCGGACGCCAAGATCGGCACCGTGCAAGCCGACCTGGCCACCGCCGACGGCGCGGCTTCGTTGTCCGCCGCGCATCCCGACGTGGACATCCTGGTCAACAACGCCGGTTTCTTCGCGCCCAAGTCCTTTACCGAAATCACCGACGACGACTGGCAGCAGATGCTGGACACCAACGTCATGAGCGGCATCCGGCTGTCGCGCTACTACCTGCCGCGCATGATGGCGGCCAACTGGGGCCGCATTGTCTTTATCTCTAGCGAATCCGGCGTGCAGATTCCCGCCGAGATGATCCATTACGGCGTCAGCAAAACCGCGCTGCTGGGCGTGTCGCGCGGCTTGGCCGAACTCACGGCCGGCACCGGCGTCACGGTCAACGCCGTGTTGCCCGGCCCCACGCGTTCCGAAGGCGTGTCGGATTTCTTCGCCGAAATGGCCAAGGAGCAAGGCGTGTCGCAAGACGAGATGGAACGCGACTTCATCGCCCAGCATCGCCCGACGTCGTTGCTGCGCCGCCTGGCCACGGTGGACGAAGTGGCCAACATGGTCGTCTACACCTGCTCCACCCAGGCCGCCGCCACCAATGGCGCGGCGCTGCGCGTCGATGGCGGCGTGGTCCGCTCCATCCTCTAAGCAATCGCCCCTAACTCTCAAACGAGCCCCAACCCCATGAAAGCCATCGCCTATTTCAAGAACCTGCCCGCGGACAACGCCGACGCGCTGCAAGACATCACCCTTGACGCCCCCACCCCCGGCGACCACGACCTGCTGGTCGACGTACACGCCATTTCCGTCAACCCCGTGGACGTGAAGATCCGCGCCAACCGCGCCCCCAAAGACGGCAAGCCCGAAGTCATCGGGTGGGATGTCGCAGGGGTGGTGCGTGCCGTGGGCGCCAAGACCAGCCTGTTCAAGCCGGGCGACCGAGTCTGGTACGCCGGCGCGCTGAACCGGCCGGGGGCCAACAGCGAGCAGCACGTGGTGGACGAACGCATCGTCGGCCGCATGCCCGAGAGCCTGGACTTCGCTCAGGCCGCGGCGCTGCCGCTCACCACCATCACCGCCTGGGAACTGCTGTTTGACCGGTTGCGCGTGCTGGAAAACCACGCCCCCAGCCAGCGCACCCTGCTCATCATCGGCGCAGCCGGGGGGGTGGGATCGATCCTGACGCAACTGGCCCGTCAACTGACCGGCCTGACGGTGATCGGCACCGCCTCGCGCCCCGAGACCCAGGCATGGGTGCGCGAACTGGGCGCGCACCACGTGATCGACCACAGCAAGCCGATTACGGATGAACTCAAACGCATCGGCGTGAACCAGGTGGATTTCATCGCAGGCCTGACCCACACCGACAAACACTTCCCACAGCTGGCGGAGGCGATTGCGCCGCAGGGCAAGATCGCGCTGATCGACGACCCCGCCGCCATCGACGTGCGCCTGCTGAAGGGCAAGTCTGCGTCGCTGCACTGGGAGTTCATGTTCGCGCGGCCGCTGCACAATACGCCCGACATGATCGCTCAGCACGAACTGCTGAACCAGGCCGCCCGCCTGATCGACAACGGTACGCTGCGCACGACGCTGGGCGAGCACTACGGCACGATCAACGCGGCCAACCTGCGCCGCGCACACGCCTTCATCGAAAGCGGCAAGGCACAGGGCAAAGTGGTGCTGGAAGGGTTCTGACCCCGAAAGCCCGGCGAGACCTCCGGGCGGGGTTACGCCCGGGTGTAGTCCCGGGTGTAGTCCCGGGTCCAGTCCGGGGCTTAGCCCAAGGATTTCACCCGGCGGTTTCGCCCCGGTTTCGCCGAACCCTCTCGCCAGCGCCGCCCGAAAGCAGTACAACCTCGTTCGACCCTGCCCCACGCACCTTGAACGGAGTTTCCCCTGCTTGCCCATCTCATAGACCAGACGCTGGAACCGGTCCTCTGGGCCATGGTCGCGTTCACGTTGCTGATGCTCCGGCTCTTTCCGCTGCAAGGGTGGAAGGCCATCATCGTTGCAGGGTTTTCGGCGGGGCTGGTGTTCGACACCATTCAATTCCGCGTCGGGCCGCCGCGGCTCTGGGACGCGCAGGTGCTGGCGTCCGTTCTGGCCGCCCTGGCCGTCGCCACCGTACTGGGAACTGCCTTCCATCTGCTGCAACGCGCCCGCGCCGCGCGGCTGCCTGCCAGCCGATAAGCGCGGCCTTCGCAGAACTGTTCTGCGTAACGGTGGGGTAATCGGCAAGTCCGATAAAAATTATCATCGACGACAGTGACAACCCAAGGCTGGCGCGCTAGCGCCAGCCGCCCCAGCTGCCCATGACAAGACGCAAAGCCGGCCCGCAGAAGGCTCGGACAGGCATGGCGGCGGGAACAAGGAGACAGACAATGTTCAAGCTCACGCGCCGCGGCTTCATCGCGGCCGGCACCCTCATGATGCTTAGCCCGGCACTGCGCGCCGCCCCCAAGCCCGTGACCCTGATCGTGCCTTACGCCGCGGGCGGCCCCAATGACAACTTCGCGCGCTTGCTGGCCGAAGGCATGAGCGCGCAGTTAGGCATGCCGTTCATCGTCGAGAACAAGCCCGGCGCCAACGGCATCATTGGCGCTGCCCTGGTTGCGCGTGCGCCCGCCGACGGCAACATGCTGCTGATGGGCGGCTCCGGCCCCGTGTCGCTGAACGTGTTGCTGCGCCCCAGCCTGCAATACCGCTTCGACAGCTTCGATTCGGTGGCCATGATGTTCGATGGGCCATTGACCATCACCGTGCCCGCCACCATCGGCGTGAATTCCATCGCGGACCTGGTCGCCTACGCCAAGAAAGAAAACCGCGCGCTGACCTATGGTTCCCTGGGGCCGGGCAGCGTCACCGATCTGTACGGACTGATTCTGTCGAAGACGCTGGGCATCCCGCTGACCGCCGTGCCCTACAAGAGCACGCCGACGAGCCTCATCGACCTGATCACCGGCCGCAACGACTTGTCTTACATGACGCCCATCGCGTTGGCCGATCACCAGAAGGCGGGCGCCGTGAAGATCCTGGCCTTGACGACCGATCAACGCGACCCTGCCCTGCCCGATGTGCCATCGGTGGCCGAGCTGGGCTATCCGCAATTGAAGGCCAGCTACTGGACGGGCCTGCACGTTCCCAAAGGCACGCCCGCCAATGTGATCCAGGCCTATTCCGCCGCCGCCATCAAGACGGTTCAATCCGAAAGCTTCCGCCAATTGCTCGTCACCAACGGGCAGACCGAGAAAGCCGGTGGCCCGCAAGCCCTGGACGCCCAACTGGACGCCGACCGCCAATACTGGGGCAAGGTCATCCAGGAAAACCACATCGTTCTGGACTGAACGACAGGTTTCCGCCAGAAAAAATAGGCCCGCCAATCTGGCGGGCTTTTTCATGCATGCAGGCGACCACCTGCCACGGTTATTGCAGCCGCACCGGCGCAATCCGATGGGTGGCGGAATTGAAGTTGATGACGGGCTGCGCCGCGCGGCACGCCGTCTTGCGGATCTTGCCCACGATCAAATCATGCGTGCCCAGCACTTCGGTGCAGACGATATCGCATTCGATACTGGCCAGCGCATCCGGCAACACCGGCGTGCCTTGCTCGTTCATCACCCAGCCGCCTTGCGCAAACCGCGCCATGCCCTGCGGCTGGCCCAGAAACGCCTGCATGACGGCTTCGTGCCCTTCGCCCAGCACGTTGGCCACGAAGCGTCCATGGCGCAGCAAGGGCTCGCGCGCCGATGACGTTTGCTGAACGAAGAAGCCGACCATCGGCGGGTCCGCCGAAATCGACGTCAGGCTCGACACGATCATGCCGGCCACGTGCTCGCCATCGCCCGTGGTGACGGCGCTGATGCCGGCCGGCAGCGACCGCATCGCCGCCTTGAAGTCATCCACCGACACTACCTCGTCATGCTCGTTGACCACCATGTGCGCGCGGATGTCGCCACGTTCGTCCACCCATCCGTGACGCGCCGCATAGTCGACCATCGCGGAAAAATCCGCTTCCCACTTCGGGTCGCCCGCGTGTTGCGACAAGAAGCGCAGCACCGAAGGCGACAAGCGCACATGGCGCTCGTCTTCGCGCCGCCCCACCCGGGCAATCGCGTGCTCAAGCCGTTCGCGCGGCTGCGGATCGGCCAGTACATCCAGCCGCCGGAAGTCCGCGGGATGGCGCAGCGTGATGGCGCCCGCGTTGCTCAGATAGATCTGCATGGTGCGCTCCTTTACGCAATGGCTGCGGTACTGCCGACTTCCTTGCGGATGGCCGGAATGATCTTGTCGCCCCACAGTTCAATCTGCTTGAGCATCGTCTTCTGATCGAAGTCGCCCAGCTGCGTCTGCAAGGCAATGTGCTTGGGGCGCAGGATGCTGATCTCTTCCAGCATCTTGTCGATGACTTCATTGACGGAGCCCACCGGCAGGTTCTTGCGCAGCTGCTCGAACGTGGGGTCATTTTCCGACGGCACTTCCTTGACCATGTAGCCGTCGTCGCTTTGCGCACGGCGGAACTTCAGGCTTTCGGAAATGCGGCGCTGAAAGCGCGCGCAATCCAGATACGCGTCAATCTCTGCCTTGTTGTCCGACGCGTATCCGCAGCGCAGGAAGCCGAACTTCACGTCGCGATCAAGATCGCGGCCATTGTCTTGCGCAACCTTTTCCAGGCGGCCGCGCAGCTCGGCAATCGCATCGTTGCCCTTGAGCAGCGCGGTGACGAACAGGTTGTGGTTCTCGCGCACGCCCCGGCCCAGCGTCACCGGATTGCCTGAGGTGATCCACAGCGGCGGCATCGGGTCTTGCAGGCAGCGCACCGCGATCGAGCTGGGCGGAATCTTCAGGAACTGGCCGTCGTGCTCGAAGATCTTCTGCGTCAGCCCCTTGGGGATGACGTCCAGAAATTCGTTGAAGATCGCCCCCGATTCCGCGATCTGCACACCAAAGCGTTCGAACTCGAATTCCTGGTAGCCCGACCCCACGCCCAAGTCCAGACGGCCATTGGACACCGTGTCCACGAAACCGACTTCGGCCAGGAACCGCGCGGGGTGATACAGGGGCAGAATGCACACGGCCGTGCCCAGGCGGATGCGGTGCGTTTTGGCCGCGGCGTGCGCCACCGTCATCAACGGCGACGGCGACAACGAGTAGTTGTTGAAGTGGTGCTCGGCGTACCAGGCGGCGTCGAAACCGGCCTGCTCAGCCACCACGGTTTGCTCGATGGAGTTGTTGATGACTTGCTTTGAGGACTGGTGGTAACCTCGCTGCTGCGCCAGAATGAACACGCCGAATTCCATAATGTCTCCTCATTGATTGCTTGACGTCTGAGGAAATTCTAGAGGCCGGCAGTCATCGACTGAATACAAGAAAAGCGGCGTTCTGTGCTGCATAAAGTGGAGGAATGATGGACAGACTGCGCGCGATGGAGCTCTTTCTGTCGATCTCGAAAACCGAGAGTTTCTCTGAAACCGCGCGGCAGTTTGGCGTGTCGGCAACGTCGGTATCACGCATGATCACCGAGTTTGAAAACGAGTTGAACGTCAAGCTGCTGCTGCGTTCAACCCGCCAGGTCGTGCTGACCGAAGCCGGCCAGGAATATGCGCAACAGCTTGAATCCATCCTCTGGAACATCAACGAAGCGCATCGCAACATCACCGAAATCCGCGCGGCGCCCAAAGGCATTCTGCGCGTGCATTCGCGCATGATGTTCGGCCTGGGCGTACTGCCCCCGCTGGTGGCGGCGTTTCGCCAGCAGTACCCCGACATCCACATTGAGCTGGTGCTGTCGGAAGCCAAGACGGACCTGCGCCGCAACAACTTCGATATCGATTTCCGCATTTCGCCGCCCGTGGAAGCGGGCCTGAAGCGGCGCATCCTGTTCAAAAGCGAACGCTTTCTGGTGGCCTCCCCCGCGTATCTGGCGAAGCATGCCCCGCCCGGGAAACCCGCCGATATCGCGCAGCACGATTGCCTGGCCTATCTGCTGCCCGGCGATCAAACCTGCTGGCGCTTCAAGCAGGGCGAGGCCATCGAGGAAGTGCTGATCAAGCCGCGCCACGTGACGAACAACGGCGTGGCGCTGCTTGAGCTTGCGCTGCTGGGCGAAGGGGTGGCGCTGCTTGACGACTACACCGTGCACAACGATATTTCGCGCGGCACGCTGGTGCGCTTGTTCCCCGATTACCACGTCACGAACACGACCTTTGAAGAAGGCATGTACGCCACCATTCTGGACACGGCGATGATCCCGGTGAAGATCCGGCTGTTCCTGGATTTCGTGGCATCGCACGTGTCGGGTTCCGCGCTGCGGTTCACGGCGTACAACAAGATGGCGGCCGCCGAAAGCCCCTGATCAGGGGCGGCTATCAAGGGTGAATGCGGCATTGCCCGCGCGGCGCGCCCACAGCGCCTGCGCCCCGGATGCGCAGCAACGCGCCGTCCAGCGGGCCCTTGGCCGACAAGCGGCCGCTGTCGCTGATCGTGGTCACGAAAATATCCGACAGATCAGGCCCGCCGAAACACAGTGATGCAGGGTGCGCCACCGGCAATTCGATGCGGCGGTCGAGCTTGCCGTGCGCATCGAACCGCGCAATGGCCGCGGCATGCACCAGCGCCGTCCACAAGCCGCCCTCCTGATCAAAGCAGCAGCCGTCAGGCGCGGACCCCAGCGCGTCCGTGTCCACGAAAACTTCAGGGGATGACAACTGCCCTTGCGCATCCATGCGATAGCGGAAGATCTTGCGCTGCGCACTGTCGCAAACATGGAAGTGCATGCCGTCGGGATGCATGGCGGGGCCATTCACCACGCCCAGGCCTTGGGCGATCCGGCTCACCTTGCCTTGCAGGTCCACGCGGTACAAACCGCCCAGCGGGGGCTGGCCCGCTTGCCGGTGGATGTGCATGGTGCCCGCCACAAAGCTGCCGTCCGGCAACGGTGCGCCATCGTTCAGCCGCAGATGCGGATGGCTGTCTCCGATGTGCCCCAAAGAACGCATCGCCCCATCTGACAACCGGTACAGGGCAAACGTGTCTTTCAACGCCACGATGATGTCGTCGTCACCATTGAACGCAAACGACCCCACCGGGGCGGGCAACTGCCAATCTTGCGTGGCGCCGGTGTCGGGGTCCACCTGCATCAGTTGCCCGCTGCGGCAATCCAACATCCACAACGTGTTCCTGGCCGCGTCCCACACCGGGCATTCGCCCAGCGCCGCGCGAACCGTGCCGATACGCTCGATCTGCATCTGCCGACCGCCTCTGTTTTGCTCGTCCGGCGGACGATTTCCCATCCCATGGTATCGGCTTGCAGGCCCCTGGAATATGGCGTTTTCATGCAGAACACAACCAACAATTTTGGCCTGAATCCGCAGCAATACCCGTCCATATAATCCAAAAAAAGCCGGCGCCCCCGGGCAGCAATGCAGGGCGAGACCGGTCCATCCGACTCTAGGAGACACGCGATGCAGCATGCCACCGGCGCCCTGCGCCCCTCTGCTTTTTCCCCCGCATTTTCTACCTTCAACAAGGTGACGGCATGAGCGAATCGACCGTCACGCTGGACGTCAATGAGGGCGTTGCGCTCGTCACGCTGAACAGCCCGCCCGTCAATGCGCTGAACCGCGCCATGCGCCGCCGCATTGTGGCGATCTTCGATGAAATCTCCGAACGCGACGACATCCGCTGCGCCGTACTGACCGGCCATGGCAAGGTCTTCTGCGCGGGGGCCGACTTGAAAGACCGCCCCAACGCCGACATCGCGGGAGACTTTCTTGAACACAACCGCATCACGCGCGAAACCGGCAACGCCATCAAGGAATGCGCCAAACCGGTAATTGCCGCCGTCAACGGTGCGGCGCTCGGCGCGGGACTGGGCCTGATGGCGGCGTGCGACATCATGTACGCGTCCGACAACGCCACCTTCGGCATGCCCGAAATCAATGTCGGCCTGGCGGGCGGCGCGTCCATGTTGCGCACGCTGGTAGGCCGGTCGACCCTGCGCCGCATGTTCTTCACCGGCCAGCGTCTGAGCGCCCACGATCTTCTGCGCCGCAACGTGCTGGAAGAAGTGCTGCCGCCCGACCAACTGCTGCCTGCCGCGCTGGCGTTGGCGCATGAGATCGCATCCAAAGCGCCGCTGGCTGTGCTCTACGCCAAGCGTGCGGCCAATATGGTCGACCTGATGCCGCAGCGCGATGCCTACCGCTTCGAGCAGGACTTCACCATGGCGCTCGCCAAGACGGAAGACGCCCGGGAAGCGCGCATGGCCTTCCTGGAAAAGCGCCAGCCGCAGTTCAAGGGGCGCTGAGATGGCGGCTCTGGCACAAGCACTTCCCGCCGGCGCGGGGCTGTCTCCGTTTTTCAAGGCGGCGAGCATCGCCATCGTGGGCGCTTCGGATGACATCACCAAGATCGGCGGCCGGCCGGTGCATATGCTGATCAAGCACGGCTATGCCGGCGCGGTCTATCCCATCAACCCCAAGGGCGGCGTCATTCAAGGGCTGCCTGCCTATGCTTCCGTGCGCGACACACCCGCCGCGCCCGAGCTCGCAATTCTGGCCGTACCCGCCAGCGCCACGCCCGCCGCATTGCGCGACTGCGCGGCACGCGGCACCAAAGCGGCCATTGTGCTGTCGGCAGGCTTCACGGAAGCGGGCCCGGCGGGCGCCGCGCTGCAAGCCGAGCTGGTGGCTATCGCGCGCGAACACGGCATGCGCGTGCTGGGGCCGAACTGCCTGGGCGCGGTCAATGTGGCCGACCGCTTGATTGGCTCGTTTTCCATCGCGCTGGAAGAACACATGCCGCCCGCCGGCCATGCGGGCATCGTGTCGCAGTCGGGCAATGTGGGCAGCCACACCATGCAAAGCGTGGCGCGGCGCGGCATGGGCGTCAGCCGTTTCATTGCCACCGGCAACGAGGCCGACGTCGACGTGGCCGACGGCATCGCCGCGCTGGCCGAAGACCCGGACACGCGCATCATCTTGTGCTGCATGGAAACCTGCCGCGACGCCGCCAAGCTGATCAGCGCCCTGCAACGGGCGCGCGAACTCGGCAAGCCGGTCATCGTGTTGAAAATCGGCTCTACCGAAAAAGGCCAGCAGGCGGCCGCCTCCCACACCGGTGCGCTGACGGGTTCGGATGCCGTGATCGACGCCGTCTTCCGCCGCCACGGCGTGTTGCGCGTGCGCTCGGTGGAAGCGCTGATCGACATCGGCCACGCCGCGTCCTTGCTCATGCCGACCCGCTTGCCGCACAACAATGCCGTGACGCTGGTCGCAGCGTCTGGCGGCTTCGGCATCATGATGGCCGACGCCATGAGCGAAGCCGGCCTGGCCCTGCCCGCCTTGGCGCCGCTGACGCAACAACGCATCCTGGATGCCGTGCCCACCGCCAGCACCGGCAACCCGGTCGACGCGTCGGCGCAAATGTCGAGCCGGCCAGACATTTTGCTGAAGATGCTGACCGCCTTGCTGGACGACCCGTCCGACAGCGCGCTGGTGCTGTTCATGTCGCTGTCGCTGTACAACACGCGCTTGCGCGGCATCTATCTGGAAGCGCTGGCGCAGGTTCGCGCGAGCCATCCCGGCCGCCTGTTGATGATCATCAGCCAGGGGCCGGCCGACGCCATCGAGCAGATCAACGCGCTAGGTATTCCGGTGTTCTCCAGCATCGACGCCGCGGCGACGGGCCTGGCGGGCCTGGCACGGCTTGGGCAATTGCGTGCGGCCAACGCGCCCCAACGCGCACTGCCCGCCGCCGAACCTGTCGACCCCATCGTCTTCCAGAACGAATTCCACGCCAAGCAGGCGCTGGGCAAGGTGGGCATTGATGTGCCGAACGAAGTGATCGCGGGCGATGCCGACGCCGCCGTGCGCGCCGCCGACGCCATCGGCTACCCCGTTGTGTTGAAGATTGCGTCGGAAGATATAGCGCACAAGACCGAGGCCGGCGGCGTGATGCTGAACGTGGCCAACGCCCATGCCGTGCGCGACGCGCATGCGCGCATCCTGGTCAACGTCGCGCGGCATGCCCCCGCCGCCCGCATCGATGGCGTGCTGGTGGCGCCGATGCTGCAAGGCGGCACGGAGATGATCGCGGGCGTGTCGCAAGACCCGGTCTTTGGGCCGATCGTCATGGTGGGCATGGGCGGCATCTATGCCGAAGTGCTGAACGACGTGGCGGTGCAAGCCGCCCCCATCACCGAAGACGAGGCGCTGGCGATGATCCGGTCGTTGAAGATGTTCCCGATTCTGGACGGCGCACGCGGACAGGCCAAGGCCGATATCACGGCGGCGGCGCGCAGCGTGGCGCGCTTGTCGGAGTTCGCGTTTCGGCATCGCGACGACGTATCCGACATCGACATGAACCCCATTCTGGTGCGGCCGCAAGGCCAAGGCGTGGTCGTGCTCGACGCGCTGATGATCCCGCGCGCCGCGCCCGCTCTGTAAGGACCAAGCATGCAATTCGAACAACAGGTGGCGGTCCCAGACCCGTCCGCCGGGCCAGCGGCCTATCGTCAACATGCGCGCACCTGGCTGCGCGCCAATCTGCCCGACTTCATGCGCGCCGACAGCCTGAACTGGCGCGCCGCCACGCTGGCCGAAAGCAGCATGTGGGAAGCGGCGATGCATCAGGCGGGGTTGGCTGGCATGACCTGGCCCAAGGCCTATGGCGGCCACGGCCTGACGCTGCGCGAACATCTGGCGGTGAACAAAGAAATCGGCGCGCTGCCCATGCCCGAAAGCGTGAGCTCGATCGGCAAAGAGATCGCCGGCCCCATCATCATGGCTGTGGGCAGCGAGGCGCAGAAGCAAACGTTTCTGCCCGACATCCTGACGATGCGGCAGTACTGGTGCCAGGGCTTTTCGGAACCCGACGCGGGCTCGGACCTGGCGCGTCTGCGCACCAAGGCCGTGCAGGAAGGCGAACACTGGCGCATCAACGGCCAGAAGATCTGGACCAGCGGCGCGGCCAAGGCGCACTACTGCCTGCTGCTGACGCGCACCGGCACCGTTGCCGACAAGCACCGTGGCCTGCTGATGTTTGCCGTGCCCATGGATACGCCGGGCATCCGCGTGGTGCCAATCAAATCCATCGACGGCAAGGAATCGTTTGCCGAAGTGTTCTTCGACGACGTCGTCGTGCCTGACAGTGCGCGCCTGGGTGCGCCGGACGAAGGCTGGAACGCCGCCATCCGGGTGCTGTCGATCGAGCGCGCCACCAACCGCATGTACCGCCCGTGGCGCTTCGAATGCGAACTGCGCCAGCTGATCGCGGCGTGCAAATCCGACTCCCAGCTGGCCCCCTCTCTGGACGACGGCTACGTGCAACGCCGCGTGGGCGATCTGGTGAGCGAGATCGACGGTTTGAAGGGCCTGGTCGAACTCACGGTGGAACGCATGCTGCGCGGCGAATCACTCGGCGCGCGCGGCTCGCTGACGAAGCTGTATTGGTCGGAATGCCACCAGGCCTTCGCCAGCCTGGCGCTATCGATGTTGTCGCCCGTGGGCCCGCACTCCAGCCCCGTGGCGCAGCGTGCGCACAAGGCCTTTACCAACGCGTATCTGTTCTCGCGCGCTGAAACGATTTACGCCGGCACCACCGAGGTGCAGCTGGATGTGATCGCGCAGCGCGTGATGAATCTTCCCAAGGACCTGACATGAGTAGCGAAGAACTGCGGCCGGAAGAATTCGCACAGGCCGCCGACGCGGCCATTACCGATGCGCTATCGCACAACGACCCGCACGATCAGGCGGCCGTGCTGGCCCAAGCCGGTCTGTGCGGCGTGATGGCGGATGAGGCCGATGGCGGCCTGGGGTTGGATCTGGCCTTTGCCTTGCCCATCGCGCATGCCGCGGGCCGATTGCAATTGCCCTTGCCGTTGGCCGAACAGATGCTGCTGGCCCGGGCTTTTGCCGGCACGCCGCAAGCCGCGGCATTGGCGGCCGGCGAACGGCTCGCTGGCATTGCCTGGCAAGGCACGCTGCAATCAGGCAGCGTCCGTTTGGACCACGGCCCGGCCGACTGGGTGCTGGTGGCCGATGACAACGGCGCGGCGCTGGTGGACGTGAGCGCGGCAACGTGCGACGCGCAGGCCGCGCTTGACCCCGACCATCCGCAACGCTGGCTGACGCTGGAAGGCGCGCCGGTGCTGGCCCGGCTGGATACGGCGGCTTTCGAAGCGGTTCGGCGGCAGGCGCAGCTGTTGCTGGCCGAGTTCGCAAACGGCGCTGCCGAAGGTGCGCTGCAAATGGCGGCCAGCTATATGGCGACGCGCGTGCAGTTTGGGCGGCCGCTGTCGGCCAAGCAGGCGGTGCGCCACTTGCTCGCACGCATGCGCTTGCTGCAAGACGTGTCCAGCGCCTCCATCCGCCGCGCCATGCACGCGGACGAATTCGGGGCGCCACGCGACACCCGCCCCGCGCTGGCGGGCGCTATCGCCCATGCCGCCTTCGTCATCGAAAAGGCCATCCATCTGCACGGCGGCATGGGCTTCACCTGGGAGCTGCCCTTGCACCCTGCGCTGCGCGCGGTGCGCAAGCTGGATGCGGCGTTCAACGGCTTGTCGCGCCAGACCGGCCGCGATTTCATTCAATCGGTGTAGGAAGAAACCATGCAACAAGATCTGGCTGGGCGCGTTGCGCTCGTCACGGGCGCCGGGGCCGGCATCGGCCGCGCCACGGCCCGCGCACTTGCCGCGCGCGGCGCCATCGTCGGCGTGAATGATTTGAAGCAGGAACTGGTGGACGCCACCGTCGCCGACATCACGGCATCGGGCGGCCAAGCGTTTGCAGTGGTGCAGAACGTGGCGTCGCGTGAAGGCATCGCGCAAGCGGTGCGCCAGGCCGCCGAACACGGCTCGCGCTTTGACATCCTGGTCAACAACGCGGCGTGGGTCCGCTACCAAAGCGCGGCCGAGATTCAGGCAGACACCATGGACCGCATGCTGGACATCGGCTTCAAGGCGGTGATCTGGGGCATCCAGGCTGCCGCCGAAGCGATGGACCCCGAACGTGGCGGCTCCATCGTCAACGTGGCCTCCACCGCCGCGTTGAAATCCGCGCCCAGTTCGATGGTGTATTCGGGCATCAAGGCGGGCGTGCTGGGCATCACCCGCGCGGCCGCAGCCGAGCTGGGCGGGCGTGGCATCCGCGTGAATGCCGTGTGCCCATCGGCCGTACCCACGGAAGGCACGCAGCGCAACCGCAACGCCGAGCGCGATGCGCGCCGTATCGCCAGCACGCCGATGGGGCGGCTGGGCACCGTGGAAGACGTGGCCAGTGGCATCGCTTTCCTGGCCAGCGACGAAGCGCGCTTCATCACCGCGCAGGCGCTGGTGGTGGATGGCGGCATCACGTTCACCACGCTCTGATGGACACCGTCCTGTTGACGGGCGCCGCCAGCGGCATCGGCCGCGCCACGGCCTGGCGGCTGGCCCGTGAACGCCAGCGCTGCGTGCTGGTGGATCGCAATGCCGCGGCGCTTGAAGCGCTGCTGACGGCGCTGCGGTCGGAGGGCGCGGCCGTGGATCATCTTGCCCGCGTGGCGGACTTGACTGATCCTGACCAGATTCACGCGCTGGCCGATGGCCTGCCCCCGCTTGACGCCATCATCAACAACGCGGGCATGACGGACGCCAGCAATCTGCCTGCCGTCGCACAAGCCGATGACAACTGGCAGCGGCTGCTGGACCTGAACCTGCATGCGCCCGCACGGCTGCTGCGCGCCCTGCACGGACGGCTGACGCGGCATGCGCGCATCGTCAATGTGGCCTCCGGCGCGGGGCAGCGTGCGATTCCCATGCGCGGCGCGTACAGCCCCAGCAAGGCCGGACTGATCGCGCAGACTCAAGCCTTGGCGCGGGCGCACCCGGAACTGCGCGTCAGCGTGCTGTGTCCGGGATTCGTGCAGACAGAGCTGGTCGACGGATTGATCGCATCCGGCCGCCTGGACCCCGTGTGCGCGGTCGCCAAGATTCCGTTGGGCCGGTTGGCCGCCCCCGAGGAAATCGCCTGCGCGCTGGCGTTTCTGGCCAGCGACCACGCAGCGCTTGTCTCGGGCGGCCGCTTGTCCGTCGATGGCGGATCGTCGGTGTTCGGCGGCAGCCAGGCCTATGCCCCCAGCGCCATCGCCCCGGCGTCTTGTGATACGCCGTTGTCGTTGACCGTGCATGGCCACTGGCCGGCGCTACGCAGTACGCAGGTGACCGACGGCTACCCCGCTGTCATTGACGTCACGGTGCTGAATAGCCCGCCCGGCGCGCGCCTGGCCGCCACATTGGCCGCCGCCCGCCGCCATGGCGCCGGCGATGCGCCCGGCAGCCTGACGCTGCTCTTGCCGCGCGCCGCCGATACCGATTGGGAACACGCGGGGGACGACGCCGCCGCACGCATGTTGATCGCCACGCTTGCCTGCGAATGGGGCCCGCGCGCGCGCCGCATCAACGCCGTCGAAGTGGCTTCGGCGGAGCCGAACGCTGCGCTATCGCCGCTGCTGCGCTTCGTGGCGGGCGCCCAAGCGCAATACCTGACCGGGCAAACGCTATGCACGCGCTAGAGGATCTAGACGCCATCAAATCGCGCTTCATCGCCGCACGGGGCTATTGGCGGCCGTGGACCGAGGCACTGCTGTACGCCAACCCTGCGTTTCTGTCGCGCTACGCGGACTACGCGGGGTATCCGGCGCAAACCGGCCCGTTGACTCCCCGCATGGTCGAGCTGGTTTATGTGGCGCTGGACGCCTCGGCCACGCATCTGTACGAGCCCGGTCTGACGACCCATCTGCGCATGGCGCGCGAGGCCGGCGCCAGCCAAGCCGATGTGTTCGACGTGCTGCATTGCGTGACCGTGCAAGGCCTGAGCGCCGTCCTGCAAGCGGCCGACGTGCTGCATGACGCGGCCGCGCCATCGCCTTTGGCTGCGGAAGATCCGCTACACCATCGCATCCACGTGCTATGGCCGGAACAGGCGCCAAGCCTGCTGCGCCTGGCGGCGCAAGACCCCGGCTATGTTTCGGTGCTGTTGGACTTTGTTGAAGGCGGCGCGCCAGCCGGTGGCTTGACTCCCGCCGAGCGGCTGTTGGTGCGCATCGCGCTGCACGCCTGCTTCACGCAGGCAGACGGGCAGACGTTGCACACGCTGATCCCGCATGCGCTGGCCCAAGGTGTGGCGCGTGCCGAGATCCTGCAAGTGATTCAGCTGGGCGCGCATCTGGCGGTGCATGGCGCGTCATTGGGCGCGACGGCTTACGCAAAAATGGCCGGTAGCGTTGCGCCACCGGCGGGCCGCCCCGCTTGACCCGTCAGGCCTGCCCTTCGCGCTTGGCGCGAGCGTGCGGGTCGTTGATTTCGGATTCCAGTTCGGCGATGAGCCAATCGAACCACCCCTTTTCGGTACGGGCGTACACCACGGCGGCGGGCGTCTTGCCATCGCGCCAGCCGGCCTGATGCGTATCCATCCACGACGCCAGGCTCTTGTGCGGCGCCAGCAGGCCCGACAACCACGTCCACAGATACTCCGGCACATTGCGCCGAAAACCCTTTGCGCTGGCGTAGAGCGTGGGCTCCAGCGGCAGGCTGCCCGAGCGGGCCAGCTTCGTCTGCACCCGGCGCAGCGTTTCAGCCGCGGCCTGCAATTGTTCGGTGCTGAGCTTTTTCACGTGAGGACTCCTGGATTGGGGTTGCCGGATTATCGCCGGAGGAAGCCGGCCTTTCAAAGCGCCGCGTTCAGCCATGTCAGCCGCTTCGGCCGTTCAGCCATTCCGCCATGCAGCGGCTTCGGCCTTTCAGTCGCTTCAGCGTTTGGCCCGAGGCGGCGTCAGCGCCATCAAGGCCGTTGCCGCAAAGCGCGCCCCCGGTTCCAGCACCTGCATCCCCGTGCGAGTCTCACCCGCCGCCGCCAGATTGAACGCGTCCGCCACGTTGGTGACCGGCTCCACGCACAGAAAATCCGACCCCGGCGCCGTATAAATGACGACGTGCGCAAACGCCGGGTCCGCGTGCAGCGCCAGCTCGTGGCCGTCGGCCCAAGAGAGCGTGGCGCGCCCTTCCCATTGCGACAGATAGGTATCGCAGCCTTCGGCCGACCGGCGCACTTCACGCACATGCTTGACCTTGCTGCCCGTGGGCAACCCGTTCGCGTCCGCCGGCCACAGACGGCGCGCATTCAGCGCCACGCGCTCGGCGGTGAAGTACGGATGAATGCCCAGCCCGCAAGGCATGGGTGAATCGCCCTGGTTGATCAGGCTGAGCGACAGGCTCAAACCGCGCGCATCCAGCCGATAGCGCTGCACGCACTCAAACGGCCAGGGCCAGCCCAACACGCCCGCCGGCTGGCTCAGCACCAGGTCGACACTGTCCGCCGTGTGATTGCGCACCTGCCAGGGCTGAAACAGCCCCGAGCCATGAATGGCCTGCGGCCGGCCCGGCACGGACTGAAGCTCATGGCGCGCGCCATTGAACGTGAACACGCCGTCGCGAATCCGGTTGGAATACGGCGCCAACGGGTAAGACCCCGCGCGCGGCCACTTGCCGGCCGGCCACTCGGTGGCGGTCAGCGGCACAATCCAATCATGCGACCCCGTCGACAATCGGGTCAGCCGCCCCCCGCCCCCCGGCGCAAATTCCGCCTGGTGCGCCCCGCTGGCAATGGTTAAGCGCTCGACCGCATTCACGGGGTCGGCGAAAGGAAATTCCGGCATCTGCTGCTCCCGCGGCCAACACGGGGCCGCGTCGTGCGATTGTGCCGGTAAAGTAAAGCCCTTGCATAATTTGACCCACGCTTTCCCCCGTCCGTTGCCCCCCGTCCGTTGCCCCCTATACCCGCCCGCGCATGCCAATGACCGTTGACGACATTTACCTGATCACCCCTAAGTTGTCGCTCGCTCGCCCCGGCGACGTCGACGCCTTGAAACCCTGGCTGGGCGCCGACCTGCCCGGCGGCTACGCCCGCTTCGTCACCTTGCTCGGGCAGGGCACGTACTGCGGACGGCTGATGGTGTGGATGCCGGCGCAGATCCTTGCCGATTGCGAATCTGAACGCGAGTTCATCCGTGAGTACTTCGACGATTTCTGGGGGGATGACGGCACGATCACTATGGAAGAAGCGGCGCGGGGCGTGCCGTTTGCCAGCACGGTCGATGGCGACAAGGTCTTGTACAGCGTCGATCGCCGGCAGATCTTCGTGCTTCCCCGGCACGGCCAGGAGGTGATCTGGATGCCGCAGGGCGCGGACGATCCGCGGGATTGGGGGTTGCGCAACCGCGAAGATAAACACGCCGAAAGCGAATGGCGATACTTCGATTCGCACGTGGATCGCGGCATCATCGAGCTTTTCTCGTCCGGCAGCTTCGCTATCCACGATATGGCGGAACGGATCGCCGCGCGTTTTCCCCCCGCGCACCAGATCGATGCCCCGTGGGGCGCCCGTCTATTCCTGCCCGGCATCCATGGCATGGCCCAACTGACACAAGCCCCCGGCGACAAGCGCGTTGGCGTGCGGCTGGAGTTTGACCTCGCAGCGGCGGCCCAGTTGCAACCCTTGTTGGGCGAACTGGCGAACCTGGGTTTCCGGGAGACCTGGCGCTTCCCGTCGCTTAAGGGTCACGATTAGGCGAAGAAAGGGGGACCGGGCTCACTGATAGCGGCCGCGCTCAGTGAAATGATCAACAAGCGCCAAAACCATCCCGCCCTGCCCCGCACGCCCTCGCCCGCCCCGATACAATCACGGGCATGAATTCAGCAACACAACCCACCGCCGCCGACGCCCACGCGGGCCATACCCCGATGATGCAACAATACCTCCGCTTAAAAGCGGAGGCTGGCCCCTTGCTGCTCTTCTACCGCATGGGTGACTTCTATGAAATGTTCTATGAAGACGCGGAACGCGGCGCGCGTCTGCTCAACCTGACGCTGACCAAGCGCGGTTCGTCCAACGGCATCCCGATTCCGATGGCCGGCCTGCCCGTGCACGCCATGGAGCAGTACCTGGCCCGGCTGGTCGCGCTGGGCGAATCCATTGCCATCTGCGAGCAGATTGGCGACCCGGCCACGTCCAAGGGCCCGGTCGAACGCCGTATCGTGCGTATCGTCACACCGGGCACGCTGACCGACGACGCCCTGCTGCCCGCCAAGGCCGACCGCGCACTTGCCGCCGTGTTCGTCAGCGGCAACGCCCGCGCGCCACGCGCCGGGCTGGCCTGGCTGAACTTGGCCAGCGGCGAGTTCCGAGTCACCGAATGCGCGCCGGCTCAATTGGAATCAGAACTGCATCGCGTCGCGCCGGCCGAGATCATCTGCGCCGACAGCGCCGAATTTGATTTCCCGTTCGATGGCGCCCGCGCCCGGGTGCCTGATTGGCACTTCGAAAGCGATGGCGCACGTGCGCACCTGCTGGCCCACTTCAAGACCGACACGCTGGCCGGCTTTGACATCGAAGACATGCCAGCGGGCATTTGCGCGGCGGGCGCGCTGCTGCGCTACGCAGCGCGCACCCAGTCGCAGGCCTTGGCCCACGTGCAAAGCCTGTCGGCCGAGCGCCCGGGGCAGTACGTGCTGCTGGACCCGGTCACCCGCCGCAACCTTGAACTGACGCAAACGCTGGCCGGCGAAGATTCGCCCACGCTGTTTTCGTTGCTGGACGGTTGCCGCACGCCGATGGGCAGCCGCCTGTTGCGCCGCTGGCTGCATCACCCCTTGCGTGAAAACGATCAAGCGCTGGCGCGCCAGCAAGCCATTTCGGCCCTGCTGGCTGGCCGCATGGATGTCGAGCAGACGTTCGGCTCTGCCGGTCTGCTGGAAGCGCTGCGCAGCGCCCTGAACGCGTTCCCCGACATCGAACGCATCGCCGCCCGCCTGGCGTTGCGCTCAGTGCGCCCGCGTGAACTGGCCAGCCTGCGCGATGCGCTGGAATCTCTGCCGGCCTTGCGCGATCTGCTCGAACCCATGGCCGCATCGCCGCGTCTGGGCGAGCTGATCTCGCATCTGTCGGTAGACCCGGCGCTGGCCGCGCTGCTGATGCGCGCGATTGCGCCGGAACCCGCCGTGGCCATCCGCGACGGCGGCGTGCTGGCCGCAGGGTTTGACGCCGAGCTGGACGAGCTGCGCGGCCTGGCCGCCGACGGTGGCGACTTCCTGCTGCAACTGGAAGCCCGCGAACGCGAACGCACCGGCATCAGCAACCTGCGCGTGGAATTCAACCGCGTGCACGGGTTCTATATCGAAGTCAGCAAGGGCCAGACGGCCAAGGTGCCGGAAGACTACCGCCGCCGCCAGACGCTGAAGAACGCCGAACGCTACATCACGCCCGAGCTCAAGACCTGGGAAGACAAGGTGCTGTCGGCGCAAGACCGTTCGCTGGCCCGCGAAAAATGGCTGTTTGAACAACTGCTGGATGTGCTGGCCGAACACGTGCGCCCGCTGTCTGATTGCGCGGCTGCCCTTGCCGAGCTGGACACGCTGGCCGCCCTGGCCGATCACGCGCGCCGCCACGACTGGATCGCGCCTGACTTGTCGGAACAGGCTGACATCGACATCGACGCTGGCCGCCATCCCGTCGTGGAACATGCCATCGAACGCTTCACGCCCAATGGCTGCCGGCTGGACCCGGCGCGCCGCATGCTGCTGATCACCGGCCCGAACATGGGCGGTAAATCGACGTACATGCGGCAGGTGGCGCTGATTGTGCTGCTGGCGCGCATCGGCAGCTTTGTGCCGGCGGCGCGCGCGCGCATTGGCAAGATCGACCGCATCTTCACCCGCATCGGTGCGGCCGACGATCTGGCCGGCGGGCGCTCGACCTTCATGATGGAAATGACGGAAGCCGCCGCCATCCTGTCGGCCAGCACGCCCAACAGCCTGGTGCTGATGGACGAAATCGGCCGCGGCACGTCCACCTACGACGGCCTGGCGCTGGCCTGGGCCATTGCCTGCCGCCTGCTGGCGCACAACCGCGCGCTGACGCTGTTCGCCACCCACTATTTCGAACTGACCCGCCTGCCGGCCGAACAACCGGCATCCGCCAACGTGCATCTGGCCGCGGCGGAATCCGCCAGCGGCATCGTGTTCCTGCACGAAGTGCGCGAAGGCCCCGCCAGCCGCAGCTACGGGATTCAGGTGGCGCAACGCGCGGGCGTGCCTGCCGCCGTCATCCGCCAGGCCACGCGTGAACTCGAACGGCTGGAAGCGCAGGGTGCGCCCACGCCGCAGCTGGGCCTGTTCTCTGCTGCGGCCGATGCCGATGCGCAAGCCTACGCCGAGGCCGAACGTTCCGACGCCATCGACGCGCTGGACGCCTTGCGCGAAGCACTCGCCACCATCGACCCCGACAGCCTCACCCCGCGCGAAGCGCTGGATGCCCTTTACCGTTTGAAGAAACACGTTCAATGAACCTCGATCACGCGTTGCCGCTCTTGGGCAATCAAAGCCCCAACGACTTCATGCGCCGCTATTGGCAGCGCAAGCCGCTGTTGATCCGCCAGGCCATCCCTGACTTCAAGCCGCCGCTTACCATCGCCGCCATCAAGAAGCTGGCGCGCCGCGACGACGTGGAGTCGCGCCTGATCTGGCGCGAGAACGGCGAATGGCAAATGGAGAACGGCCCGTTCGCGCGTCTGCCCAAAGACAACGAAGGCGACTGGACGCTGCTGGTGCAAAGCGTGGACCTGCTCAGCGACGCCGCGTCCGAACTCATGGGGATGTTCCGATTCATTCCCGACGCGCGCCTGGACGACGTGATGATCAGCATCGCCAGCCACGGCGGCGGCGTGGGCCCCCACTTCGACAGCTATGACGTGTTCTTGCTGCAAGCCGCAGGGGAACGCGAATGGCGTTACGGCCGTCAGAAAGATCTGTCGCTTGCGCCCGACCTGCCACTGAAGATCCTCAGCAACTTTCAGCCGGAAGAAAAAGCCGTGCTGGCCCCGGGCGACATGCTGTACCTGCCGCCGCAGGCCGCGCATGACGGCATTGCGGTCGGCGACGGCTGCATGACGATTTCGATAGGTTTCCGCGCCCCCACGCAAGCCACGCTGGCGCGCGGCCTGCTTGAGGCAGCGGCTGACCAGGTGATGGCCCGCGTGGGTTTGCTGGGCGGCCCTTACGGCGAACCCGCGCTGCCCGGCCCGAAGTTGTCTGCGGTGTACCGTGACCCCGGCCAGCCAGCGGTGGACACGCCTGCGGCCCTGCCCGATGCGCTGGTCGCCGCCACGCTGGAAACGGTCGAAAAGATGCGCTTTGATGATGCGCTGGCCTCGCGTTTCCTGGGCTGCTGGCTGACCGAACCGCACAACCAGAGCGTGTTCGACGCGCCCGAAGACATGGACGTGGATCTCGAAGAAGACTGGCCTGCCGCCGGCCGGCTGGTGCTGGATCGCCGCAGCCGCATGCTGTATCGCGGCAAGCAGCTCTTCATCAACGGCGAAACCGCCATGACGCCCGCGGATGCCGCCTTGCGCCAGCTTGCGGATGCTCGCAGCCTGGATTGCGCGAACCCGGCCTGCGCGAAGCTGTCGCCAGAGGCGCGTTCATGCCTGGCGGATTGGCTGGATTCGGGGTGGATTCACTACGTGGCATCGTAGTATCCAGACACGTGCGCGTATCTGTCTCGAACAGAACGCAATCAGGTCTGATCGCAGGGACACATAAAGAAAGAGATAACACGAAGCTGAAAGGTTTGTTGCCGTTGGGATGCCACCTTTTTAACTTTCACACGCGATCGGACCGTGGGTTCCTGTAGCCTGGATTCTGGTTTCCCCTAAGGGGGTTTCAAGAGTCGTCATCTACAGGAGTCCAAAAATGATGAGCAAAACCTTGATTATTGCTTCGGTGCTGGCCGTCGCGCTCAGCGCTTGCAACAAGAAGGAAGATGCCCCGGCGCCCGCGACCAACCCCACTCCGGGTGCAAGCACGCCCGCACCCACCACCACGCCGCCGGCCACCTCGCCGGCTCCGGCCCCCACTCCTAACACCACGCCGGGTGGCGGTTCGACCACGCCGGGCGGCTCGACCACGCCCGCGTCTTAATAAAAACAGAGACGAACCCCCGCTCTGAAGACGTAAAAAAGCCCCGGCAATTCAATTGCCGGGGCTTTTTTGCGTCCTTTGAAAGCGGACAGGCCGGCATTTTAATGCCGGCCGTTTTCAGCTTTACATCTTGTCCTTCAGCACGCTCAGCAGACGCTGGGCGGTAGCGCTGCTGTCGCGCGCGCCGTTGGCGTCCAGCACCGTCACCGTGGTCTGGTCGCCCGTGGCGGCCAGGTGGATGCGGTACTGCGGCGCTTGAGCCGCCTTGTCGCCCGAGAACATGCGGCTGAAGAAGCCCGGTTGCTCGTTCTTTTCGCCGGTGTCGGTATCCACGTAGCGAACAAAGTAGTCGCCAGCGGAACGGTCGCGGTCTTCAACGGCGAAACCACCGCCGTCCAGCGCCACGCCGACGCGGCGCCATGCGCGGTCGAACGATTCGGCCACCAGCAGCGTTGCGCCTTGTGCACGGACATCTTCCTGCACGGCAGGCTTCTGCGGCGCGGCTTCCGCCTGCTGCACCAGCTTGCGGGCGTTGTCGACGTCGGAACCCAGGTAGACCATCATGCGGGCGAGCATGGCGGCGTTCAGGCCCGGATCTTCCTTGCCGTTTTGCCACTGCACTTGGCCGCCGTCGCTGCCGACGCGCTTTTCAAGCATCTGGCGATGGCTGACGAACACTTCGGTGTGACCGTTGACGCGCTCGACGCGGGTGCGGAATTTCTCGCGCTCGCCGCTATCCCAGGCCGATTCCAGCACGGCGCCCAAGGCCTGGCGCAACCAGCTTTCCGGAATTTTGGCGCGGTTTTCCGCCCAGTCGGTTTCGATCAAACCCGCACCGGGGTTGTTGCTGGCCACCGTGAAGCCGCTCTCGGTCCAGAAGTCGACCAGACGCGGGAACACGTCTTCCGGGGCACGATCAATGACGAGCCAGCGCAGGTCGCCATCACGCTCGACGCGCATGTCTTGGCGGCCGGGAAGCACATTGCTGGTCTTCGGGGCGGTGGCTTGCGCCTGGCCCTGCTGTTGGAACTGCGAATACGTCGTCGAGCCCGAGGCCGGCGCGCGGTAACGCGGATCACTGTTTGCCTGAGTCAGATCCGGCGGGATGCTCAGAGGCTCTCCACGCTGGGTGACGGCGCTCTTGTAGTTGACGGATTCTTCATTGCCCAGGAATTGATTGACCTCGCTGCAGCCGGCCAATAACACCAGAGACATCAATGCCGACAAACCGGCATGACGCTTGTTCATACGTATCCTCACGATATTTAGAGCAGACCCGTTTCCTGGAGCGCACGACGCACGATTTCGTGGTTCTGCGTTCCCAGTTCAACCAGCGGGAGCCGGTAGCCCAGTGCGCTGCGGCCCATTTCGGCCAACGCCCACTTGACGGGGATGGGATTGGCTTCAACAAACAAAGCCTTGTTCAGACGCGCCAGGTACGCATTAAGTTCACGCACCTTCGGCACATTGCCGGCCAGCGCCGCGGCGCACAGCTCATGCATGAGCTTGGGCGCCACGTTGGCGGTAACCGAGATGTTGCCACGCGCGCCCAACAGGATCAGGGCGGCGGCGGTGGGGTCATCACCGCTGAAAACCTGGAAGCTGGCAGGCGCTTCGCGCAGCAGCAAGCCACCGCGGGCGATGTCGCCGGTGGCATCCTTGATGCCGATGATGCCCGGCACCTGCGCCAGGCGCAGAACCGTTTCGTTGCTCATATCGGCAACGGTGCGGCCCGGCACGTTGTACAGGATGGTGGGCAGATCGACGGCTTCCGCGATGGTGCGGAAGTGACGGTACAAGCCTTCTTGCGACGGCTTGTTGTAATAGGGAACGACCGACAGGCCGGCCTGCGCGCCCACTGCCTTGGCGTGACGCGTCAGGTGGATGGCTTCGTCGGTGGAGTTGGCGCCCACGCCAGCGATGACCGGGATACGGCCAGCGGCATGTTCGACCGCAACACGGATCAGTTCCGCGTGCTCTTCCATGGAGACCGTGGGAGATTCCCCAGTGGTGCCCACCACCACCAGCGCATCGGTTCCTTCCTGAACGTGCCAGTCGATCAATGACCGGTAGGCAGCGTAGTCCAAGGTGCCATCGGGCTGCATGGGGGTGACCAGGGCCACCAAGCTGCCCTGGAAATTAACGCCTGCGGCGGTTGCAGGGGATGCCATAAATGTAGGGCTCCAACGCCCCACGGCAGGATGCCCCAGGGCCAGAATCAATGAAACCGCTGAGTTTAACGGATATTGGCCGAAATCCTACAGAAACCACTGGACGATAGTCGTTCCAAATTCGTACACCGGGCGCATCAAAAGCCAGAGCACATCGGTAACCAGCAGGACGATGACAATCACCAGACCGTAGGGCTCAATCTTCGAGTACTGCCAGGCCAGGCGGTTGGGCAGCAGGCTGAACAGGATGCGTCCCCCATCCAGCGGCAGGATCGGCAGCAGATTCAGCGCCATCAGCACCAGATTGATATTCACGCCCGCCACGCCCATCTGGAACCAGAACGATTCCTGCATGCCGGATTCCAGCATCAGACGCAGCGAAAAGGCCCACAGAATTGCCATGAACAGGTTCGCCGCCGGCCCCGCCAGCGCCACCCAGAGCATGTCGCGCTTGGGGCGGCGCAGACGGCCGAAGTCCACCGGCACCGGTTTGGCCCAGCCGAACAGCATGCCCGGGCTGCCCAGCAGCTTGGACGCAAGCAGGATGGCGACTGGCACCAGCAGCGTGCCAATCGGGTCGATATGGCGCGCCGGATTCAGGCTGATGCGGCCAGCCTCATACGCGGTGGGGTCGCCGAACATGCGCGCAACGTAGCCGTGCGCGGCTTCGTGCAGGGTGATGGCGAAAATTACCGGTATCGCGTAAACCGCAATGGTTTGGATGATGTCATTCATGGCGAACCGGATTGTAGATGAGCCGCGTGCCGGCGGGAGCCGGCACGCAAGGTAAAACGCAAGAGGGAAAAATCAGACAAGGCCAAGCGTGGCGGGATCGCCCCGGCCTACGCGAACCACGACGGGATCATCGCTGGTGAGGTCGATGACGGTGGTGGGCGATTGCGGGCAGGCGCCCGCGTCGATGATGGCCGCCAAGTCGTGGTCGTAGCGATCGCGGATGGCTTCAGCGTCGTTCAACGCTTCCGTTTCGTCTTTGGGAATCAGGGTCGTGGACAGCAACGGCGCCCCCACTTGTTCCAGCAATCCCAGCATGACGACGTTGTCCGGCACGCGAATGCCGATGGTCTTGCGCGACGGGTGGGACACACGCCGCGGCACTTCCTTGGTGGCTTCAAGAATGAAGGTCCACGGACCCGGCGTTGCGGCTTTCAACAAGCGGTATTGCTTGTTGTCGACGCGCGCGAAATGGCCAATTTCAGCCAGATCGCGGCACAGCAAAGTGAGGTGATGTCTTTCGTCCAGGCCGCGTAGCCGGCGCAAGCCGTCCGCAGCGTCCTTATCGTCCAGCCGCGCGACTACGGCATAGCTGGAATCGGTGGGTACGGCCACAAGGCCCCCATCGTTCAGCCATTGGGCTGCCTGCTTCAGCAGGCGAGGTTGAGGATTCGCAGGATGAATAGATAAATGCAGAGCCATGGGTTTATCCTAACACTCTTGAATGCCGCCCAGCATGGCGCGGCGATGCAAAATGGCGGGAACGCCGACCCGCCCGGAGAAACAGTATGCGCCTCGATGACTCGCGCGAAAGCGACAATGTGGAAGACCGACGTGCCAGCGGTCCCCGAATCGGCGGCCGGGGAACCATCGGCATCGGTACGATAGTACTTGCCTTGGTGGCCATGTACTTTGGCGTGGACCCCAACGTGGTCTTGCAGATGGCCGAAGGCCCGCCTGAAACGCAGCAGCAAGCGCCCGCCACGCGCCCGCCCGTGAACGATCCGCAAGCGCGCTTCGTGGCCAAAGTGCTGGGCGAAACCGAAGACACCTGGAGCGCCATTTTTCAGAAAGATCTGAACCGGCAATACGTCGCGCCCAAGCTCGTGCTGTTTCGCGGCGCGACGCCCACGGCCTGCGGCACCGGCCAGACGGCGATGGGCCCCTTCTACTGCCCCGGCGACAGCAAGGTGTATATCGACCTGGCGTTCTTTGATGAATTGCAGAACCGCTTCAAGGCGCCGGGCGACTTCGCTCAGGCCTACGTGATTGCGCATGAAGTCGGCCACCACGTGCAGCACTTGCTGGGCATCTCGGACCAGGTCGACCAATTGCGCCGCCGCAATCCGGCTCAAGCCAACGCGTTGTCGGTGCGGATCGAATTGCAGGCTGATTGTTTTGCCGGCCTGTGGGCGCAGCGCGCGAATGCGGCGCGCAACATCCTGGAAGGCGGTGACGTGGAAGAAGCGTTGGCGGCAGCCACCGCCATTGGCGACGACCGTCTGCAAAAGCAGACGCAAGGCTATGCCGTGCCGGACTCGTTCACCCATGGCTCGTCGGCTCAGCGCGTGCGCTGGTTCAAGCGCGGCCTGGACAGCGGCAACATCAAGCAATGCGATACGTTCTCAGCCAGCACGTTGTAGCCGCGGGATGAAGGCGCGTTGTCCGGCTATCTTTGGGCTGTATATCCATCCAGTCAAAAGATCGACATCGTCTTCATCTTGTAAGATTACGCCCCCTCGCACTGTTTCCGCGCATGAGTCCCCTGCGCCGACGCGAGCGGCGCCGCGCACCTGAAGCGCAATTCCAAGACCCTACCTCTGTTTTATGGCCAACAAGTTCGAACCGCTAATCACCGTTGATGAGGTGCAAGAGATCCTTGCCGAACCCAAGGAAACCGTAAAGCCGATCGCCTGGGTGCCCAAGCCCGCCGCCAACAACATCCAGTGGATGGAGTTCGCCAGCGTCTGCAAGGTCAAGGGTGAAGTGCGCGACGACGTGATCTTTCGCGTGACCTACCGCGGCGCGCGCACCGTGGTGCACGGCCAGGCCACGATCTTCCTGACGGAAGCGTTCTGTGTGAGCCTTTTCGTCGGTCCGCACCGCGTGTTCGGCGTGGACACGGACGACTCCTTCCACACCAGCCTGGTGGGTGAAGGACGGCCGCAATACCGCAAGCCGCTGGCCGACCGCAGCCATGAACATATCTGGGTGGACGAAGGCGAAGGCTATGCCGAGCCCATCGTGCCCGCCCTGCACACTATCGGCGCGCTGATGCAGTACTTCCTGCCGCGAGCGAACCTGACGCTTGCCGGCGGATTTGCGCATCCCCTCAAAGGCCGCCAAATCGAATTGATCCTATGAGCACTTTTCTGGAAGCCTCCGGCTGGACTGTCCTGCCGGCCGGTGAACACGCCATTCGCGCCGTCGCCCCCATGACGTTGGGGCTGGACGGCCAGCACGCGGCCTTCTTCATCGCGCACCCGGACGACGCCACGTTCTATCTGACCGACGCCTGTGAGACCACGATGCACGCGTCCAGCTACGGCATCGACGTGGGCGCCAAGCGCATTGACATGCTGAACGAAACGCCCGGCGTCAGCCTGGCGCACTTCGACCGCGACGGCGCCATCGTTGCCTCGGGCCCCAACGAGCAGCTGCAAGAAGCGCTGTGGGACGCCGTGAAGCTGGCGATGGCCTTGTCGTTCCAATGCGCCAAGTGGATGCCGCGCTTCAGCCAGTTGCGCTTTCGCGCGCAGGTGGGACGCGCGCTTGCCGAAGGCGTGGGCGTGAACCGCATGGTCAAGGGCGCACGCGCCAAGGCCAGCAGCGGCCACACGGCCGACTTCGCGTTCGCCGTTCGTGCGGCGGGCAGCACGGCGCTGACCTACATTGAGCCGATTGCGCTGAAGGCCGGCAAGAAGATGGATTGGACGCAGGTCTACCAAACCCACGGCAAGATGTCGGACGTGAAGATGGCGAATGCGCGCCACTCACGCATGGTCATCCTGGAAGACGGCGCAACGGCTGAAGAATTCAAGAAGGCCGTGACCATTCTTGAGCAGTCCGCCACGGTGCAGACGCTGGCCAAGACGCGCGATTGGCGGGAAGTGTTTTCCGGCTAGGAAGACATCCAGGAAGGGATCACTAGGATGGGATCACTAAGACCGGATCACTAGAACGGGATCACTGAGACCGGATCACTGAGACCGGATCACTAAGACCACATCGCTAAGACGGCATGTTCGTCAGGCCGTCGACGATCTCGCGGCCATGCGATATGGCCGCGTGCACGGCCTCTCGCGGACTGTAGACGAAACCGCCTTCGGCAAAACGGGGAACCGGGTATTCGTCGCCGCCTTCCAGCACGGCGCCTGCCTGAACCACCATTATCGAGGCGATGAATACGGGGCCGCTGGGCAACGCTTGAACCTCTGCGTCCGCGCCCCGGGACACCTTGGCCGTCAGCCGGTATCCCTTGTAGATCAAGTTGTTTGGATGCACTTCGAATGCCCTCTTTCTGCGGTCGAGCATACTCCGGGCTTTCATGACAGTTCAGATATGTTTTGTAACCTGGGCAGAAAATAGAAACATTGTTGCACCGCAAGAATTACGTCCCCATTTCTCAAATCCTGAGATGCTGAAACGCGTATTTGGCGGATAGGCAAGCCTGACGCGGGCTGCGGCGCAACGCCAGGTTCGCCGCACCCGCATCGCCGCCCGGTCTTACGGGGATTTCCCTAAGTCCTGTTGCGAAATCGCATCTTCCACCGGAAGCATGGCCGTCGCCCGCATGTAGTCATCCAGCGCCCAGCCCCGCCCCAACAGGATCATTCGCGTGTGCAGATCCTCCTGAACACGGGGCGCCACCTCGCGCCCCAGATAGCGCAACTGCTTACGGCGCAGGTCCACGTAGCCCAGCTCGTAATGCCGCGCCAGCCCCATCCACAAACGATGCGCGCCGGTGGACTGGCGCGCGCCGCTGATGATGCACAGGCCCGCGTCCAGCCCCCACCGGTACACCGCCGTCGCCAGCCCCATGCCTTGATACGGCGCGGCGTACTTCGAATGCGGCGCACGCACGTAGGGGTCGGCGCGCTTGCCCACTTCGATCAGCCGGTTGAACACGGTGTAGCCCGCCACCCGGTCGCGCTGCACATCCACCACATACACGTAGTACTCGCCGTCCGCCTCGCGATAGCGAAGCACGATGCCAGGGATGTCGGTCTTGACCTCCGGCAGGGCGTGCAAGCGATCCAAAGGGCGGTTCATCCGCGCGTGTATGGCATCGAGTTCGTTCTCCACTTCTTGGGGAGCATGATTGACGTCGATGCGTAGTTCCATCACTCCGCTCATGAAACGCGAGAGCGAATGCAATGCGTGCAGTGCCAACGTAGGCAAGGCCACCTCCTGTACAGCGTTGATAAAAAAATAGCCGCATTCGCGGCTGGGAATGGATGGGTTATGGGTGTGGGCTAGGCCGCGGCATGCGTGTCTGCCGGCGTCCAGCCGTTGGCATGTTGGGCCAGGGATTGCCCATCGGGTTGGCCGAAGAACGCCGGAAACTGCCGCGCCCCCTTGCGGGTGACCGACAGCGCGCGCGAATCCAGATCCTTGGTGATCCAGCCGCGCTGCACCACCGCGTCAAGCAAGGCCGCGCCCAGCGCGCCGCCCAGGTGCGAACGGCGCTCGCTCCAGTCCAGGCACGCGCAAGCAAAGCGCCGGCGGCGTTGCCGGGCCTGCGCCACGTCCACGCCTACCTGCGCAAGCGACGCTTCGCCCAACGGCGTCAGCACGTAATCGCGGCCATCAGGCGTGAGCCATTGACGCGCGATCATGGCGTCGTGGATGCGCACGGCCAACGTGCCGGCCATGTGGTCGTAGCAGGTGCGGGCTTCGCGCAATGCAGAGGGCGTATTGGGTTTGAACGGCACGCGCTCGGCGCCGGCCACGACAAGCAACGCTTCCAGCGCGTGCGCCACTTCACCATTGGCCAGGCGGAAGTAGCGATGCTTGCCTTGCACCGCCATATCGACCAAGCCTTGCTCGCGCAAGCGCTGGAAATGGCTGCTGGCTGTGGATGCGCCAATGTCCGCCGCCGACGCCAATTCCGTCGCGGTGCGCGCGCGGCCGTCCAGCAGCAGGCATAGCATGCGCGCGCGGGCCGGGTCAGCAATGGCGCCTGCCACGGCCGAGAGATTGACGTCAGCGAACTCGGATTCCATGATTCGCTACAGACCAAAGTGTTGTGTGCAAGGCATAAGCATACTGCGACTCATCTCAAGAAAACATCCGACGCGTCTGAAAACTCATGCCTACTGCTCAACCCTTCTTCGGCTGGAAAGTCCTGGCCGCCACATTCGTCCTGGCCATCTTCGGTTGGGGAGTCGGCTTCTACGGCCCGCCGGTCTTCCTGCACGCGGTGGTGCAGCGCACCGGCTGGAGCGTGGCGCTGGTGTCCGGCGCCGTCACCCTGCATTTTCTAAGCGGCACAATCGTCGTCGCCAACCTGCCGCGCCTGTATCGCCGCGTGGGCGTGCCGCAAGCCACGTTGGGCGGCGCGGTACTGCTGGCGCTGGGTGTGGCCGGCTGGTCGCAAGCCCAGGCCCCGTGGCAACTGTATGCGGCGTCGGTGCTCAGCGGCATGGGGTGGGTGGCGCTGGGCGCCGCCGCCGTGAACGCGCTGATTGCGCCGTGGTTCGTGCGTCGCCGGCCTGCCGCGCTGGGCATGGCCTATAACGGCGCCAGCGTCGGCGGCATCGTGTTTTCACCGTTGTGGGTGTTCCTGATTGCCCAAGCCGGCTTTGCGCAGGCCGCCTTGTGGGTAGGCGTTGCGATGGTGCTCGTGATTGCGTTGCTGGCGCGTAAAGTGTTCGCCGTCACGCCGCAGCAGCTTGGCCAATTGCCCGACGGCGACACCGCCGCCACGCCCGCCGCGTCATCCGCCTCCCCCCTTCCCCGCGTCAGCAACCTGTGGCGCGACCGCGCTTTCCTGACGTTGGCGGGCGGCATGGCGCTGGGGTTGTTCGCCCAGATCGGGCTGATCGCGCATTTGCTGTCGCTGCTTGCGCCCTTGCTGGGTGCGCAGACGGCGGGCGTGGCGATGGGGCTGGCGACGGCGGCCGCCATTGCGGGCCGCACGCTAGTCGGCGCGTTGATGCCTGCGGGCGCGGATCGGCGCAAGGTGGCCTGCGTGGCCTATGCCATCCAGATCTGCGGATCGCTCACGTTGATGCTGGCCGCCGACCATGCCTGGGCGGTGTGGGTGGGCGTCGTGCTGTTTGGCTCGGGCATCGGCAATGCCACCTCGTTGCCGCCGCTGATCGCGCAAACCGAATTCGCCCGCGAAGACACCGGGCGCGTGGTGCCGCTGATTGTGGCGCTATCGCAAGGCGCCTACGCCTTCGCACCCGCCCTGTTCGGCCTGCTGCGCGCCGTGCTCGACACGACGGGGCAATCGATGATCGGCTTCCTGGCGGTAGCGGCGCTGGTGCAGGCCGCGGCCATTGTCTGCTTCATGGCCGGGCGCGGTGCGGCGGCAGCACGCGGCAACGTGCCTGATGACGCCGCGCACGCCCTCAGTCCAGCCCGCCCCGGCGCGCAACAAGACCGGCCATGACCGCGTTGCCCCCTTCGCTGGCCAGCCCTTGCGCCACGCCCTGGCGGTCGGCCAGCGTGCGGTTCTGGCTGACTTTCCACTTGCCTTCGATACGCGAAATCGGAATCTCGACGCCCACAATCGCCCGCATCTGCGCCGCAATGAAATCCGCCGGCGCCTGATCCACGCTCCACGGTTGCGTGCGCGCCTTTTCCTGGCTGTTGGTCAGCGCCTCCAACTGCGCGCGCAGCCAGGCGGGATCATCCTGAATGACAGGCGTGCCCCACACATGCACGGCCACAAAATTCCACGTAGGCACGACCTTGTGCGTCTCGGCCTTGGTGGCATACCACGACGGCGTAATGTAGGCCTGCGCGCCATGAAAAACGATCAGGCATTCCTGCCCCGCCGCCAGATGCGCCAGCTGCGGATTCGCGCGCGCCACATGCAGCCGCAGCACGCCGTGCGGGCCTTCGGGATAGAGCAGACAGGGAATATGGTTGGCCATCAGCCCGGCGTCCCCGCTGGTCATGATGACGCCCAGCGGATGGGCGCGGATGAAGTCATGCTGGACGGCAAGGTCGTCTTCACGGAAAGCGGACGGCAGATACATGGCGGGGCTGAAGTGGTCTGGAAAAATCCCAACATAACGCCTTCGTGGCCCCATGCACAGGGCCATCGAACTGCTGTTTCATGGAGCCAGCCAGTCAAGCTGCCAAGGCGGCTATCGTCGGACGCGCTCGTACGCCTGGTTCATGCGATCTCTCGCCTCGGTTTCCAGCGCATACGCGCGGTCGTAGCTTTCCAGGCACCCCGGCGTGGGGCTGGGCCACTTGATTGCGGCGATGGCTGCAGTGAGCTCGTCGCGGGCGCGCTGCCATTCCTTCACAGCGGCATACCATTCCTTGGCGGTGTCCATAGTTTCCTCCCTATGTGCACCCGTCCATCGTAGCGCCGGCATGCATGCCGCAACCGCGCGGCGCCGCAGTAATAAAGGATGATCTCCATTTCCTGACAGGGTTTACCCCGCCCGTGTGGCCGCGGAAATGTCTGCGCCGACACGCATTGCGCGGCACATAATTAGCACTGCGCTGGCGCGGACGCCGCCCCTGTCTGGAAAGGAAAAATCATGAACTTTCGATTGACCCTGGCCGCCTGTTGCATTGCCGCCGCCGCGCTGGCCGGCTGCACCAACCTGCCCCGCGCAGAAAACTATTCCACGGAACTCGGAGAATCACAGGCGCAGCTGCAACCGGACCCCGTCTGGAGCGGCGGCCGCATCTGGGTGCGCCCCACCCCGCCGATCAGCAGCCAGTACGACAAGAAGATCTTGCTGGAACCGATCACGTACATTCCCGGCGACCGGCCCGACCAGTTGGACATGAAGAACAACTCCGTCCTGCGCGAGCGCGTCCTGGCGTACATGAATGAAGCGGTGCGGCGCGAACTTTCGAAAGCAGGCTATCAATTGGTGGCGGCGCCCGCGCCACGCACAATGCGCGTGCGGGCCGCCATCACCGCCACCTTCAAGAACGACCGCGATCCGCGGGCGATGGAGTACATCCCGATTGGCTTTGTGCTCGGCCAGGGCGCCAAGGCTGCCGGCATGCGCGACGACTCCGCGCGGCTGCTGATTGAGGCGTCCGTACGCGACGCCAACACCAACGAACTGCTGGTCGCTTCGCTAGGCGCCGTCACCGGCGGCAATCTGCCCCCGGACAAAACACCCACGCCGGACGACGTGCGCGCCGCCCTTGACGATTGGGCGCATCAGGTCACCGAGCAATTCAACCGCATCTGGCTGAACGCGGGACCTTGACGGCGGCGCCCGGCGAACTTTCCGAATCTGCGTAAAATCGCGCAGCCCCAATGGCGTGCGCGGCGGACATTTGCCGTCACGCGCAGCGCGAATTTCGCGGTCAAGAAGTGGCGGCGTGCCACAAGCGGGGAACATAGTCGCCACCGCTGAGGTCAAAACGCCCAAGTTTTTTCTTAAAAATCACGATGTGATGAATATTGACGTCAACCCTCACTTACTCACAGCCACGGCTAATGCTACTGTTCCGCCTGTGCAAGGAGTACATGCAATGGATCAGAAAACGAAGCCCTGGGCCTTTCCCAAGCCTCATCCGGAAAACACCCCACGTGGTGAGCGCAATAAACAGGAGTTTGACGCTCCGCCCGAAGTCAAAAAAGCCGCGCCCAAACCGCGCGCCAAGAAAGAGCCTCCGGCCGCCAGCCGCGTGCGCTCATGAACTTGCCAGCCAGGACACGCGCCGCCATGACGGCGGCGCCGTCCTTTCAGCGCTGGCTGCTTTCCCCCTTTCCCTTCCCGCGGGACTTGCGCTGACACGCCCACGGCGTGATTGACGGTTCAAATCAGGCCCGGCCATACTCTGGCGGCCTGGACCGATCAACACCACCATGACCGCTTCCATCCTGCTTGGCATCACCATCGTGCTCGCCGCCGGTTGGGGCGCGCTGGCGCTATGGATACGCGCCCCCTTACCCGCAAGCCTGCGCACCGCGCTCGCAATCGCGTGGACAGCACTGGCGCTTGCCGCCATCGCCGCACTGATCTGGCCCGCATGGCGGCCTGCGGGCATCGGTTTTTCCGTGGCGCTGCTGGTGATGCTGATTTGGTGGCGCTGCATTCGCCCGTCAAACCACCGCGATTGGATTCCGGAAGTGGCGCAGCAAACCTACGGCGACATCGACGGCGATCACGTCACCCTGCACAACGTGCGCAACTTCACCTGGCGCACGCGCACCGACTTCACCCCGCATTGGGAAACACGCCACTACGCGCTGCACGAACTCGAATCCGTGGACGTGGCGCTGTCGTATTGGGGCCGCCCCGCCATCGCCCATGCGCTCGTCTCGTTTGGCTTTGGCCACGAACGCTATGTCGTGTTTTCAGTGGAGATCCGGCGTAAGCAAGGCGACAGCTTTTCCGAGATCGGCGGCTTCTTCAAGCAGTACGAACTAAGCGTCATCGCATCCAGCGAAGAAGACAGCCTGCGCGTGCGCACGAACGTGCGCGGTGAAGACGGCTATCTGTACCGCATCCACATGCCGCCAGACAACGCGCGCTCGCTATTTCTGGCCTACGTGAACACGGCCAACCAGTTGCGCGACACGCCGCGCTTCTATCACACGCTGACCGCCAATTGCACCACCATCGTGTTCCAGATGGCGCGCCGTATCGTGCCAGGCCTGCCGCTGGATTACCGGCAGCTGGTCTCTGGCTATCTGCCTGAATATCTTTATGAATTACAGGTGCTGCAAGGCGCGGACAACGCCGCGCAGTACCGGCGGCTGGGCCGATACACGGACCGAGCTCGCGCCACGCAAACGCAGACGGAAGTGCCCGCCCAGCCGGCCGCTTTATCGTCCACCGAATCGCCCACTGAATCGACCACTGAATCGACCACAACCTTCTCGCAAGCCATCCGGGAAGGCGTGCCGGGGATTGAACGCGCTGCAACGGCACACACCGCTGCGCGTGTCACCAGCAACGCTACGCGTTAGCCACCCACGTCACCACTTGATTGCGGCCCGTTGTCTTGGCCTGATACAGCGCCTGATCCGCGCACTTCAGCACGGCGCCGGCATCCGCGTCATCGTCGGGCCAGCGGGCCGCGCCAATCGAGACGGTGACATGGCCGACGCCGGCCGGCATCAGGTGACCTTCGGTGGCGTGACGAATGCGCTCGGCGATGGCGCGGGCCGCGTCCGGGGACGCCCCCGGCATCAGCACCAGAAACTCTTCGCCGCCCACCCGGCAGCACGCGTCGTCGGCGCGCACGCAAGAGCGCATGATGTCCGCCAGCGCCGTCAGCACGACGTCGCCGGCCGCATGCCCAAAGGTGTCGTTGACGCGTTTGAAGTGATCCAGATCCAACGCCAGCACCGCAAACGGCAACCGTGCGGAGGTCAGCCTTGATAACTCGTTGGCCATGCCCCGGCGATTCAACAGGCCGGTCATCGGGTCCGTCATCGTCTCGGCGTTCAACTTGCCAATCTGGCTTTCGTGCTGCGCCATGGTGAAGCCGACGGCGTCGCGCAGTTGTTCGGCTTCGAAGTAATTGGCCTGCACCGATTGAATCAACGGCGCGGCCTGTTTGGCATCACCCGACTTCATTGCGCGCGCCAGCGTTGCCAGCGGCCTGGCGATCCAGAAGCCCATCGCCGACACCATCAACAGCATGACGAGCGCGGCGGGAATGGAGTATTCAAAGATCCGCCACATCAGCCCATGCAAAGGCGCAAGCGTCTCGGCCACCGGCCGTTGCACCACCACGCCCCAGCCGCCCAGGCTCATATGCGCATAGCCGGCCAGCATGGGAACGCCCTGGCTATTGGTGACCGCCATGGAGCCGGACTCCCGGCGCAACAGGGCCTGGATGACGCGATTGGAGTCGCCCCCCGTTCCAATCCGGCGATGGTCGCGGTGGTACAGGATATTGCCGTCGGCCCCGACCACATAAACGTAGGAACCATCACGGTAGAAATGCTCTTGCAGCAGGCGGTCCAGTTCGGTGTTGTGCTGAAGGTAAAGCGCCGCCCCCACAAAGCCCAGGTACTTGCCCTGCGCATCCCGCACGGGTTCGGTCAGGGCCACCGTCCATAACCCTTGCGACGACAGATACGGCGGCGTCACATTGCCTGATTGCGCCGCGCCGCGCAGATCGACACCCGAGGTCGTTCTACCCTGCGTTTCCGCACCGGGCAGCAACGACGCAAAGGCCACCATCGCCCCCTTGGCATCCACCACCGCCGCAGCAATCACACCGTCCGATTGCTCGGCCACGCGTAACACCTCTTCGTCCATCTCTGCCGGCACATCCATCATCTTCGCCACACGGCGCGCGCTGGACTTCAACTGCTGCTGAATGGCGCCGACGTAGATATCCACCACTTCAGCCAGCTTCACCGCATAGGCGCGGTTGCCCTCGAGCGTCGTGGCGACAAGTTGTTCTTTCTGCACCGTGTACGCCGCGAACAGCGCATTGGCAAACGCCACGGCCGCGCTGAACACGGACAAGCCGACAACGAGATACAGCAATGTGATCCTGGGTTTACGCAAGCGGCCTCCGATTTTTTTGTCAGATACGTTCTAGCATCTGCTCGTCGGATGAACCATTGTTGCGCGCATCAAGAATCAAAAAAACAACAGCTAAGCCGGGGAAATGGACCCCGCAATTCTTGCGGGATGGCGCCTTCCGCGGCGGGGTCTGCCGCCGAACTATTCCTGCGGCTCGGCACTATCCGCCGCCAGTTCCGCCGCCGTGGCCGCCGCCGGCGTTGCCCTGAACGACACGCCCAGCCGGTTGAACGCGTTCATCAGCCCAATCGCATACGTCAGATCCGCCAGCTCCTTGTCGGTGAACTCGGCGGCGGCGGCCGCGTAGTCCTCGTCCGGCACGCCGGTCTCGGACACGCGGGTCACGCTTTCAGCCCAGGCCAGCGCCGTGCGTTCGCGGCGGCTGAACACGGCGCCGGCCTCATGCCATACGGGCACCAGCACCAGCTTGTCGATGGCGACGCCCTGCTTGACCAGGTCGCGCGAGTGCATGTCGATGCAATAGGCGCAGCCGTTGATCTGCGACACCCGAAGAAAGACAAGATCAATCAGCGTCTTGGGCAAGCCGCAGCGCTGAAGGTAAACGTATACCCCGCCAAAGGCCTTGTAACCGTCGGGCGAAGCGTGGGCGTAATCGAGGCGGGGAGCGCTCATGATGGGTCCTGGATAGAGAAGATCAGAACCGCTATCGTGCGCCTTCTTGGCCTAGCGCGATAGAGCCATAAACCACCATATCGACTAGGTCATGACGACGCGCCACACAGCCTGCGCCAGACGGCGTTGCCTTCACGAATCTGCCGGCGCACCGGGGCCGGCGTATCGTCAACCTGACGTGCATCATCGAAATAAATCGGGCGCGCATGCTCGCAGTATTCAACGCCCACCCGGGCCGGCGCCACGCACCCAGTCGCGCTTAAGCTCAGCAGCAATGGCAGCGTCATCCATGCGAGCCGTTTGATCTTGCACATCTCGTGCCTCCTGCCGGGCGTGATCCGCCTGCTGGTTGATGCGCGCCGCGTGCTGATCACGTTCGTCCTTGCGGCCAGCGCCACGTCCGCGCAAGTAAGCCAGTATCAAGAGCGCGATGGCCCCGAATGCGGCCAACGCCATCTTGTTGAATCGCTCAAGCCATGTGCGCATGAAGGCTTTCCTCTGCCAGGCGGGCTTGGGCATACAGCGCCGCCCACGTGTGCGGATGCGGCTTGCCCGGGCGCCAGGTACGCAAGTACAGCGCCCACGCGCCGTCGGCATCACCGGGCGCCGGCAAGCGCCAAGGGTCCGTCCATAGCAACAGACGCGCGAAACCTGCGGCCAGCACATCGTCCGTTTCCAGCGCGGAGTAGACGGCTGCGGATAGCGGAGGCACGTTGCGGGCGGCGCACAGGTTGTGCGCGGCGTCGCGGCTGGACGGGTGCGTCAGCACGCCAAGTACCCCACCGTTTTTTTCGAACTGCCAGAACCCGCGTGCGGGGCCGTTGATTTGGCGGCGGTGCAGGAAACGGCTTTCTTGAAGGCCGATGGCAAGCAAGAGGATACGGGCCGCGGGGGAGGTCATGGCGGGCGGCAGCAAAGCGAGCGCCGGGGAGATGGCGGTGCGGATTAGGGTGTCAAGGTTCATGGTTGTTTTTTCGATTGCGAGGCACGCCCAACACCTTGGCGCGCGCCTCCGCCAGCCACTCCAACACACCCTTTTTTCGCATGCTGGCCATCCAACGCATGTACGCGCCCAACACCCACCACGCTGGCAAACCAGCCAGCAGCATGCTGGGTCCCAGCACGTAGAACTTGGCAAGCAACGCATCGTCCGTGCCCGCGCCGTGATGGGCCAGCCAGGTCATGGCCTCCATCAAGGCAGGCTTCCAGGCGATGACGGACGCGGCCAGCGCGGGACCGAAGAGAAAGGAACAGGTTACGGTGGACACCGTGCGGACCGTAAATTCTCTAATCGTCCGGGGCGGCATGATCAATAAGCCAAGCATGGCCGCGATGGCGGCGGGAACGCCATACGCCATCGCGACCTTTAAGGCGGCAAGACCGCCTAGGCTGGTAGAGCCGGGTTCCATAGAAGGGGTGCTCCTGAGTAGGGTGTGCAGGATGGCCTCCTGTGGGGGTGAAAAAAAATGCCCGCGGGGGGCGGGCTTGATAAGACACGGAACAATGCCTGCGACAACGCCTTCAGCCAGGGGTAACAGGCCAGCCGGCCTCATGATCTGCCGGATCGACGCGCGACAGTTCGACGCGATATTGCTTCCACACGTCTAGCAGAATCAACTCTTCCTGCGTGGCTATTCCCAAGCTGAAAGCGTCCAGCAACGGAGCAATCATCAGTCCGGCTGACAGCAGTTTTTCTCGCTTTTCCTCCGAACGGCGCCGGGTGATTTCGAGGGAAAATAGCGCGTCATCGAGGGTCCAAGCCAAACCGTTCCACACGCTCCAGGCATTGGGACGGGACTCAAACGTCAACCAATTTGGGAGCGGGCCTATGCCGTCATACCGCTGGCCTTTTGACTCTTCGCCCAGCCCATAGGCCTCTCCGTCACGAGTCAAGTAAAACGTGCGCTGGCGAAAGTCTTCGACGCTCATCCAACCCGCGTCACCCGCAGGTCGATAAAGGCGTTCTGGCTCAACGGGGTTCGGCGGCTCACGATCAATGGCACCGCCGGGAATCAAAAAGTAGCCGGGTTCATCCAGAGGCGAGGCGTCAGCCCAAACCGGCCCAACGAAATAACCCCGCGCATCCAATTGCGACATCAGTTTGCGTGACTGAGTGTTTTCCATGCTCGACTCCTCATTCGATTTTTCTTCCTGCATATAGCCTCCGTTCAATACTTGATGCATGCCAAAAGGGCGAGATTTCGCGGCCGCGACTCATTTCCACCGTCATGCTGGATGGATATACCGGTCCAGCTCGTGGCCGTGTGGGGGATGATCGGATCGTCAATCGAAAATTGGCTCGAACCGCTGGTTCCCCTATCTGTATCGACCATGTTCGTGGGCACCTGATAGTTCAGTTGGTGCACGTGGCCGGGATCGTTGACGCCATGGGCATGGATCAGGTTTTGACTGCCTTGAGGCGTACCTAGCAGACGCCCGGGATCCCCGCCGCGCCCGTCATCCAGGCCACGAATAAACTCGGCTCGCAAATCTGGCAGGACAAACGTGGTTCCGTTTCCCCCTCCCCAATTCGCTCCGATGGCGGCAAACAGATCGGGATAAGTTGCGCGGGAAATAGTTGCGCCATTGGCGCGCAACCAGCCCGTCGGCGGGGTCGAACGGGCGAAGAAGGCGATCATGCCTGCCCATGCATTGGCAGGATTGCTATCGACCGTCACGACTTCCTTCCACGCATACCAAACGCCGTTGTAGCAGGCGCGGCTGTATATCGTTCCCGTGTTGTAGATCGTGTATTTCTGCGTCGTGATCTGGCTCCCACCCGATTCAACCAAGAGCGCGCCAGCCATAGCAAGGGGGTAATTGCGCGCCGATGTGGCATTGGCGCTCGCAGACTGCCCGTAAAAGCCGGGGATCTTCACCGTGTTCAGATCCAGGGTTCCCAACGGGTTATCCGACCCCAAGCCGAAGGCGTTGCCCACCGTCAGAATTCGGCCCACGGTCGCATCGTTCGGCGCCGTCTGCGTGTCCAGCTCATGCGTATGGCTCGTGGCAGTCACCGCATTTGTGGTGGCGGCCGACAGTTTGGACGGCGTGCCCAACGTGAACGTACGATTTGCGCCCAGCGTGCCCCCGCCGCTCAATCCATTACCCGCGACCAACGACACGGCAGCATAGGCCTTCAAATCCAGCGCGTCCTGCAAACCGATGACCCGTGCGATATCCGCGCGGCCAAACGCCAGGTTGCTACCCGACAACGTCTGCACCACCGTCTCGAATGCCGTGACCGGTTCCACCTTCCACCCCGCCCCCCACGCGGCAACGGTTGCGCCCGACGCGTTGTACTTGGCCGAGACTTCCGCCACCGTCACAGTCGGATATGACCAGGACTTGCTCGTGTCACCGATCCAGATGCACGGAACCCCAGCCGCGTCCGACCCGAAGCGAACGGGAACATCTGACGCGGCGCCACCCGCCAGCACCGTCGCCCCACAACGCCCCCACGCCTTCGTGGTCTGAACATAACCATGGATCAACAGCGACACCGGCGGCACGCCGTCCAGGTACTCGAACAGGTCCACGCGCAAGCGCAGCATCGTGTTCACCCCGACAGCCGCAGCGGGCAGCGTGATCTTCATCGCGCCCGCGACGGTGGCGGTGTGGGTCGAATAGGCGCCGCCATCCGGCAACAGCACGTGCGCAGTGCGTCCCGACGACGTGTTCACGCCATACTGCGAGCCGATCGCCGCGCCCGTGCCCAACACCACCGGACCCGTAACCTCGCCGCCCGCCTTCGGCAGTGCCTGGATATCCTCCAGCACCTGCGCCGGCGTGCGCGATACCAGCGCGCCCGTGCCCGCCCCGGTCAAGTACGAGCCGGCGGCAAGCGTCGCCACGCCCGTGCCACCGCGCGCCACCGGCAAGGTGCCGGCGGTGGCTTTCGACACGTCCAACGCGGTCACGTTAAGCGCGACGTTGCCGGTTCCGTCAAAGCTCACGCCGCCAGCCGTCGCGCCGCCCGTGACAGAGAACAAACGCGTCGTCGCCAGCTTGGTTGCGGTGGCGGCATTACCGACTGCGACCTCGCCGGCTGCCGACACGCGGCCCTTGGCGTCTACGGTGAACGTCGGCACCGCGTTGGCATTGCCGTAGCTGCCCGCAGTCACGCCGGTGCTGCTGAGCGTCAGGCCCACCGACAAGTTCGCGGAACCGTCGAATGTTCCCGAACCCGTTGCGTCGCCGGTCGCTGCAATGGTGCGCGCCGTGGCCAGCTTCTGCGCGGCGCCTGCGGTCAGCGCGGTGGCCGTGCCCGACAAGCGCGCAACAGGCACCGTGCCGGTCTTCAGGTTGGTGGCGTTCAGGTTCTGCTGCGCGTAGCTCAGTGCGTCGAAACCCGTGGCCGCTAGCGGACGGCCCGTGACTGCCGCCAGGCCGTCCAGCTGCTTGTACAGCCAGGCCAGGCGTTCGTCGGTGGTCTGCTGGACCTTGTTGAATTGTTCGACAGAGGGCGGCACGGAACCGATGTACGACCAACCCGTCTTGTATTGCAGGTCGGTGATGCCCTCGGTCAGGCCGTTTTGCGCCCAGGTCGAGTTGAAAAGGTCGAAAAAAGTAGGGTCTGCCATCAGTAGATTCCTCGCGCCAGCACGCCGACGCCAAAGCCAAAGAAACCTTGCTCGCGAAAGCCGAAAGGCTTGTCGGTCGAGCCGGTAATGAGTTGCACGCCGACACCGGCGGCTTGGGGTACCCACTTATAGGGGTTGGCCATAAGCGGGTCATTGGGACCGGGAATCCGGCTGACCCAGATGCGGATCTTTGCGTTGCCCGCGTTCTGCACCACGACGCGGCTCACGTCGAAGATCGGTTTGAGCGACGAGGCGATCTCTGGCGTGGTGCCGTGCCCGTTGTTCAGCGCGATCTTCCAGTACAGAAGCTTGCGGTACTCGGCGTCCAGCAAGGACGTCGACCCGGCTACCGTTCGTTCGTTGGCGCGGCGAAAACGGGCGTCGGAGAAGCCTCCGACGTTCGGCTGCCCTTCGAAGCCGAAGAAGCGGATGTAGATCGCTTCATCAATGACGCGGGGCAAGCCCACGATCTCGCCGATGCCATCGAGCTGCTTGCCCACCGCGGTCTCTAGCCACCGGTCCTCGTACAGGGAGCGCAGCGCGCCTTGCAGGCCATCGGCGGGTTTGAGCAGCGCCCGGACCAGCGCCTCCAGCCGCCGCTTGGTCTGGAACTGGCCCAGCCAGTGGCCCCACGCAACTTGCCCATGGTCTTGGTTCAAGTCCATCAGGTCACCTCGATGCGTGACAAGTCGAACGCGGCCACCTGGAAGTCCTGGATCGTCACGTTGGCGGCGCGGTAGTCGGCCGGCGTGGGCGTGAACGCGGGGTTGGTGGAGAACGCCAGCTTCAGATCCACCGACGCCAGGCCAGGCGTGCGATAGATCGCGCCGTAGAGCCGTTGCAGGATGACGTCTTCGCCAATGCTCGACGCGTCGCCCACGGCTGCCAGGTTTTCGGCAATGCGCTGAAAGCCGTCTGGCGGAAATGCCTGCTCAGCCGGCGACAGCAGCGTGGTGGCGCAGCGCACCCACAGGTAGACACGTTCGGGCCGGTCGAAGCGGATCAGGTGGTCCGCGCCGTCCTCATCCTTGACCACCACCTGCTGCTTGCCATGGGTGTCGATGCCGGCGGCCACCACGCGAAAGATTGCGTCGGCCACTTCGTCGTCCAGGCCGCCGTCCGCCACCACATGCACGCTGTGCGGCGGACGGCCCAGCGCATCCGGCGTGTCGGTGCTGTTCATGAACACCTTCACGGTGCGCACGCCAGCCACGCGGTCGCGCACATTAGGTGCGATGCTGGGCAGCGTCGCCGCGCCCAACCGGAACAGGCCGGTGGGATATCGCGCACGCAGCTCCGCCGCGTTCTCCGCCAGGCGCCCCGCCACACCCGCTTGCAGGTTGCCCACGGCTTCCCAGCCATCGACCTGCGTGATGATGCCGTTCAAGTCACCCACCGCCGCGCCTTCCGTCGATGCGCCCAGCGTCACGGCAAGGCCCGGCGAGCCTAAACGGATCAGAGACAAGTTGCCGGACCACGTGAACGCCGCCGCGCTGCGTCCATCCGTATGGATGCGTACCGAGGCGCCGTCGCTGGATACGGCCAGGCCGCTAGGCGTCAACGCCGTGACCAGCCCCGCCAGAATCTGAGGCAGGTTCGTCGTCGTGCCCGACGTGTAAGAATATGCCGCACCGTCGATTGACACGATGTAGGCGCTGGATGGCGTAACCGCCGGTTGAAGGATCACGTCCGCCGCGGCGCCGGCCAGGATCTGCGTGGCGCTCTCCAGCGCCCACAGGTTCTGGCTGACGCGATGCCGTACTTGCGCGCCCGCCGGCACCGTCGTGCCCGCCGCGCCATACAGCACCACATAGGCGCGCGAGGGCTCGTCGCGATACCGCGACACGCCAGTAAACGACACCGCGCGATCCAGCGACACCCCCGTCGCCGAACCGGGGTACATCGCGTAATACACGCCTTCCGCTTGCTCCCACAACGTGGCTTCGCGCTCGGCGAACGTATCGATCAACAGACCGGTAATGCTGTCGGGGCGGGTTTCCACCGCGCCGTTGAAGCCGGCGGACTGCATGCGGGCGCGCAGGTCCGCCACGATCTCCTGGCGGATTTCCGGCAGGCGCGGGCGTACGAACCCGTCCGGTGTGACACCGTAGGCCATAGGTACCTCGAAAAAAGATTGGGGTTAAGACGTGCGCAACTCAACGACTCGTTCGAGCCGTCCTGCTGCCGTGTCCACGTCATAGGTGACACGCAGCACGCGCAATTGGCGTTCAATTTGCAGCTCAAGGCCGCGCACGCGGGCCACATCCGGCACGGCGCGAATGCGCGCGCGGAAGATGGCTTCGATGCTGGCCCGGTTCGGCGACTTCACCAGCACGTCATCGAAATACGGCACGCCAAACGTCGTGTCCAGGAACCACTCGCCCAGAAAAGTCAGCAAGGTGGTTTTGATTTGCTGGGCGATGCGTTCGGCGCCGTCCACAAATGAAGTGCGGCCGAGCAGATCCAGGTCCAGATCGTGGTCGGCGGATAGCGCAAGGTCGAGTGCCATCAGACAGGGTTCTCCGTGATGCCGCCCGCATAGGCGTGGCGATGGGTGTCGCCGATGTTCTTGCCGTTGTGCGTGATGGCGCCGCCCTCGTACGCCACGCCGCCCCGGATACGCATGGATGCGCCGCCTTCGCCGCCCTCGCCCGCCATGCCTTGCGTGTAGGTCAAGGGGCCGTTCACCGTCACCGGTGTATTGAACGTTGTCTGTTCGGCCTGAACCGTCCAGGTCTTGACCTGAAACGTCAGGTCGCCGGCGGGCGACAGTTTCAACATGCCGGGACCGTACTGGATGCAGACGTTCTGCGTGTCGGCCGCCATCGTGCCGGGCCGCAGCAGCGGCGAGGCGAAGGCGTCCGACAAATCAAATTGGCGCGGGTCGTCGGGCGGGCCGTTATCGCCCGCCAGCCAGTTCTCAAGCGCCCGCGCGGAGAACGACAGCTTGATCGCATCGCCCGCCTTCAGCGGCACCGAGATCAACGCACGCGCGCCATTCACATCGCCTACCGGCCAGCACACCGGCACACGCACGATCTGCGGCGGCGGCAAGGTTTCGCCGTTGGCGAGCCGCTTGGCCAACGTCGGCCTGGCCGTCACGAAAACGCCGTCGTAGGCCACCACTTCACCGGGTAGCGTCGTATAGACGTCCGCCAGCTCCGTCGCGATCAAGCGGCGCACCAGGGTCACTGCTTGGCTCATGTCTTTTCCTTTTTCTTCGGTGGCGCATAGCGGTCGACCAGCCCCAATTCGGTCTGCCAATCGCCACCCTCGCTGTCGCCGGTGTGGTGCACGGTTTCGACGCGTTGCCACGCACCAACCGTGCGGCTCTCGACCTTGACCAGGTCGCCGGGGCTGATGGTCGGCAGCAATAGCGACTTCACCTTCCAACCGTCGCGCTGTTGCTGGCCGCTTGCCGGCTTGGCGCTGGCGGCCGTTGCCGGTTCAGCGGCCTTCGCTGGCCCTTTCGCTGGCCCTTTCGATGCCGCCTTCTCGGTGGCCGCCTCACGCGTGCGCTCGGGCTGGCCCAGCAGCCCCGTGTCCACTGCCAGCACGACGGCCTGACGCCGCGTGGTGCCCAGCCGTTGCACCACCTGTAGCTGCTGATTCTGAATCGACCACTCCAGCCCGGTGCCCTGCGTCACCTTGTGCAACGCCGTGCGAGCGGCGCCGTAGAAAGAAAACCCTTGCTCCCAGCGGCGGTCAGGCACGTCGTCCGCCATGACGAGCGGCAAGCCCATTTGGCGGGCAATGTCACGGATGATGGCGCTGGCCTGCGCGCCCGGCCCCAGGCCGATCGACACCGCCGTGTCGCGCACTTCGATATAGCCGTCCTTGACCGTCAGCTCCGTAATCACATCCGGCTGTTCGAATCGGGTGTAGGCGTACACCACGCTGCCCGAGGCCATCAACAGCGGGCCGCCTTCTTCGGCGTAACCCGCGTACAGCACGCAGCGCAGGTTCGGTTCTTCCAGCGCGCCACGCGTACCCGCCGCCAGGTTGTAGAGCGTGATCTTGGCGTCGTTGGGGGATTCCCCTGCGGTCTTGGCGATGTCGAACGTCAGCCGAATGGGCGGCACGATCTCTAGCGCCTTCTGACCGCTCTTGCCCACGAGCAAGCGGTAAACCCGATCAAATCTGGCCATCCGCCATCTCCTGCGCATCCACGTAGATCAACGCGACTTCACCTGAGGCCAGCGCCGCTCGGCTGATGGTGTCGCGACGGTCGGGCGCCAGCGCCACCAGTTCGCCAGCCGGCACCGTCAAGTGCCGGTAGCCCGACAGCAACGGCGTACCCGGCAGCACGGCGATGCCCGCCACGACGAGCTCGTTGTAGGCGTTCTCGATGGACAGCGTCCACAGTTCCGCCTCGCTGTTCCAGGACAGCCGCAAGAAGTAGGTCAGGCCGTCCAGATCGACTTCGGTAAGACTGTCGTTCACGTCCGGAATCGGAATTTGGATCATGTCGGGATTTGCCTTGTCGTAAAGATGCCGCCCTGCTGCTTCGGGGTGGCCGGCACGCCGCTGGTCTTGCCGGCGTTCTGTTTTGTCGTGCCAGCCTTGCCCGTGGCGCTGCCCGAGGTTTTCTCGGGGGGAATGTCCGCCTGGCGCAAGGTCACTTTGCGGATGCGCCTGAACGTGGCGGATAGCTCGAAGCGGTCACCGCCGCCATTGCTGCGCCCAATGGAGCAGCTTTCCATCACGAAGTTCTCATAGACATCGAGTCCGGTCGTGATGGTGATGGGCAGGCGGTCTGCGTGGATCTTGCGCAAGGCGTCCTTGGCGCCGATGAGTTTTGACCGGCCCACGTCCGTTGACGCCCCGCCAGAGCCCCCCATGCCACCCAACGCGCCCCGCGCATTCAAGCCGCCCAGCAAGGTGATGTCGGCGGCGGTGACCCATCCGTCGAGCGTCAGCAGTTCCGATTCCTGGACCACGTGGTCCGAAACCGACGGCCCGTCTTCCACCGCATACGAGGTGGCGCGGCTGTTGAGTGCCGTCTTCTCGCCCACCAACGCATCCAGTGGCAACGCGCCAATGCTGCTGCCGCCATTCCATCCAAAGATCATGGAAACAAAGTTCATTGCTGCTCCTAGGCGACCATCTCGACGGGGGCCGGCAGGTCGAAGGTTCTGCCCACGTCGGAAAGGTTGCGTTGCAAGCCCAAGCCGACGCCCCGCTCAACAGCGCTCCTGACGGCTTGAGGTTCCCCCCCCGTCACGTTGACGACGATGTCGTTGTGGCTCTGGTACGAGAACGGCGCGCGGCCGAGGTTCGACGCGGGGCCGACCACAACCGCAGGCGGCACGACCGGAACGACAGCGCCACTGGCCACGGCCATCCATTCCGGCGCAAGGTCTGGCTTGGCGCCTGCCGCATCCGTCGCGGAGGCTTGCTTGTCAGATTTCGACCCGCCCGGCACCAGGCTCTTAAACCACTCCTTCGCCTTCTGAACCTTATCCAGCACCCACGTTTGAATCGCGGCGCCAATCTCCTTGACCGTGGCGATCATGCGGCCGCCCATGCCTGAGAAGAACGTCCACAAACCGCTGAAGGCGCCCTGCCAATGGGCAATTGCGCCGTCCCAATCGCCCGTGAACGCGGCGACGACGCCACTGACGAGTTCGCTCCAGAACGCCCAGATCGCCGAGATGTATTCCATCACCGGCCCCAGGAAGGAGTCGTGCGCGATTCCCATCAGCGCGTCCCAGGACGCCGAGATATAGGCCTGGATCTCATCCCAGTTTTCCCAGATCTGCCACAACGCAAGCGCCAGCACACCAATGGCGGAAATGATCCGGCCAATGGGCGTCATGGCAAACGCGTTCCACAGCATCGGGATGACGGACCGCGCGATGTACAGCAACCCGTTCCACAACATCGGCAGCGCCGTCGTCGCCACCCACATCAGCCCGTTCCACAGCAGCGGGATGATGGTCGTGGCCAGGTACAGGAATGCGTTCCACAGCATGGGAACGGCGATCTTCGCCATGGAGAGGATCACGCTGCCGATGGGCGACAGCATCTGCCACAGTCCATAGGCCAAAATGGCAATGGTTCCAAACTGAGCGATCCACGGCCCCAGCGTCTGCCCGGCGCCTACCAGCAGATCCTTCACAACGCCGAGCACACCCGACACGGCATCCAGCTCATCCTGCCATTGCTCCACGCCACCGATCCAGCCGCCCAGCACGGAGTCGCCCCCGCTCAGCCAATTGGCGATGTCTTCGCCGATCAAGTAGATCGTCATCAGCACCGCGGCCATGCGCAGCATTGGCGCCAGCGTCCGCGTCCACACCGACAGCATCTGCATCGCGCCTGCCGGGCCGCTGCGCAGCGCCATCGCCGCATCCAGCCCCAAGGCCACGCGGGTGGCGGCGACCAGAGATCGCAGCAAGCCGCCAGACTGCACGGTGGCTTGGCGGAGCCAGTTGCTCAGCGCCACAAGCCCCAAGCTGGTCCCCGCCAACGCCAGCAGCTTGACGACGGCGTCGATGTTGTCGGCCAGGAATTGAATCGATGCCGTCACCGCCGATAGCGCCGCACGGCCCATCGGCAGCGTCTCGCCAAAGTAGCGCTGCATGGCGTCGTTGAACACCGTCATCGCGCCGGTGATGGACGCCGGCGCGCTTTCCGCTTCCGCCCGCATCTTGGGCAACTGCGATTCCAGCGCGGGCAAGGCGCGGGTAGCCGTTACTTGCCCGCCCTGCACCTGCTCGCGCAATTGGCCACGATTGACGCCCAAGCCCGCGGCCAGCGCATCCTGCATGCGCCGGGGCAAGGCGTTGTATTCCTCCATGCCCAGCTTGCCTTGCTCGATCATCTTCAGCAGCGATGCGACGACTCCGCTACGGTCTTGCGCCGGTGCGCCCGACAAGCTCATGCCCAACGCCACCGCTTCGGTGATGCTGGACGCGTCAATGCTGGAGCGTCCCTGATCTTCCAGGGCCTGCCGAGTGCGTGCATACGTATCGACGTTATCGGCATACGGCGTGCGGCTGGAGCGCGACAGGCGCGCCAGGTCGCGGTCGGCGTCGGACGCCTGCGCGTCCGATCCGGCCGCTTGCCGCAGACGCATCTGCGTCTGCGCCCACGCGTCGATGTCGCTCAAGATGCGCTTCAAGGGCGAACCGCCCAGCGTCAGAGAAACAACGCCTCGCAGGCCGCCAAGCGCCGTGGCGTGTTGCCGCGCGGCCGATACCCCCTGCCGCTGCGACTGAACCATGGCGCCTACCGTCTGCTGCGCATTCATCACCGACGGCAGCGCACCCGCCAAGGCTTTAGTGATGGCCGCGCTGGCTTGAGTGCTTGCCTTCACCATCGCCGACAGCATCGCCTCGAACGACTGTTGATACACCTTCAGCCCGGAATCATCCACCTGGTAGCGCAACAGCGTCACCAGTTCTCGTACAACGGTCATCGTTACCTCGCCTTGTTTTCTGCCGCAGCCTGGGCCGCCGCCTGGGCATCCATCAGCGCATTGAGCTTCATGATGTCCAGGAGGTCGACATCGCCGCGTTTAACGGCGTCCAGGCTGACATGGCGGGCCAGGATGGGCCGCCAGATGATCAACTCTCTTTCGAAGCCTGCGTCGAACCGCCCGACAGGCTCGCCAGCTTGGCGCGGGCCGGACCAAAGCGGCCGGCCCAACGCGCCAAAGGGCCGGCGAAGTTGTGCTCAAGGATGTGGAACAAGAGCTCCAGGATTTCGGCATAGTCGCCAAACGCCAGGCCGCGATGCGCCGGCGTCAGCTTCTGGGGCTCGCGGCCCGCGAGCTCGAAGGTCACCAGTTCCGCGTCGATCAGCCGTTCGGCCCAGCTGGCCAGGCTGTCGCCGCCCAGCTTGACCGACAGTTCGCGAAAGGCGTTCAGCATCGCCTTTTCGTCGCGTTCCTGCGCCGCGCCGTCACCGCCGAACACGGCGGTCAACATCGAGCCCGCGGCTGGCAGCACTTCCTTTTGCAGGTCGCCCAACAGCTTCAGCTGGCGAAACGGATCAAACCGCGAGACCCGGAAGACCGTCGAACCGATGGTCACTTCCTTGATGGCGCTCATCAGGTATTGCCTCCGATGACGTTGATGGCCGGACCGGTCTCGATCGACCATTCGCGGCTGCCGACCTTGGCGCCGTAGCCCGCGTCGGGCATCTTGACGATCCACGCCGAGTCCGAGGCGTGCAGCGACGTGCCACGCAAGTCGGTCACCGAGATCGGCACGGCGCCGTTGCCATCCGTAGCGCGGTCGGCCTGATGCAGCGCGGTCAACGCGGCGTTGCTGGCGCTGGTCTGCATCAGCGTCAGCGTGATGCGCAGGCGCGAATCGCGCGACATGGAACGCGCAACTTCGCCATCGACGCCGACGACAGAGGCGATGCCTTCGCCGATCTCGGTCACGGTGACAAAGGTGTCTTCGGCCAGGCCAGAGATGGGCAGCGCGCCCATCACGATCTTCACCTGATTGGGTGCGTAAGTTTTGACGGACATGAGTAGGCCCCGATTACAGTTGTTGGTAGGTGAGGTTGCCCTTGATTTCGGCAACATGGATGGCGCCGGCAAGGCGGGCGCTGAACGTCAGGTCACGCAGAATGCGGTTGGCCTTGTCGTTGGTGGAAACGCTGGCTGCACGCGGCACGTTGATGACAAAGCCGGGAATCTTGCGGCCGGCGTCGTCGATCTCGTCGGGTGCAACCAGGCCACGGCTCTGGCCCAGCAGCAGCGCCTGGCGAATGCCGTTGACCAGGATCTGGATACCGGCGTCGGTGTACGGCACCTTGCCGTTCGCGTTGATCAGCTGCGACGCGACGTTGATCTTCACCTGCTCGGCCAGCCAGTCGCGGCCGCGGATCACGTCGATCCATTCGCCGGCGGCGACCTTGCCGTTCTGCGTCACGGCGAAGTTGCGCATCTGCTCGAACGTGTTGGCGTTCTTGGCGTGTGCGGCCAGCGCCTGGCCTTCAGTCAGGCTGTCATAGGTGACGCCCGACAGACGCGTGTTCGCCCACGTTTCACCGCCCGGATAGAAGGTGAAGCGGTTGGCGGCGACGGCGGCATCCAGCGCTTCGCTGGCAGCTTGGCCGTGATACCAAACGTGCGTGCGGAAGAACTGCTTCTGCTGGCACTGGGACGCGATGTCGCTGGACACGGCGGCATCGATGATGCCGGCCTGTGCGCTGGACACGCCGAACAGGCGCTCGTTCGATTCCACCCATTCGGCGGCATCCAACACGTCAGCTTCGACACGGCTGGCCAACGACACGCCGTACCAGTCACCGTTCTCGCGCAGGCAGGCGTTCAAGGCGGCCGACGGGGTTTCGGTGCTGACCGGTGCGGCCAATTGCACATTGCCCTTCACGGCGATGGCGACGGCCTGGCCGGCCTGGCTGGCGGTCACGGCAACGTCAGCGCCCGTCGCGGTAGCGGTTACCGGCGCATCGGTTTCGACGATGGCGGCAGCCAGCGCGGTGGCGATCGTCTGCGGGGTGCTCTCGGCCAGACCCGACACGTTCACGCCCACCTTTTGCACGGCGCCAGCGGCATCACGCCACGACAGGGAGACGGCGTAGTCGGCCACAGCGGCACGCGTCACGGAAATGCGCGATGCATCCACTTGACGGCGGCCCACGAAAACGCGAGCGACAGTCGGGATCTGTTTGAAGGCATCGCGCACGGCGATGTACAGAGGATCATTCGGCGACATGCCCAGATCCAGCAGTTCGCCCGGCTCGGTCACCACCAAGACGCGGTTGACGGCCAGCGCATGCGCGCCAAGGATCAGGATGTCAGAGAAGTTCTGCTCCTTGATCGCCGTGGTGTTCAGCGAGATCGCCACATTGACGATCCGGTCGATTTTTGCCATTTGCGGCTCCAAAAAAAAAGCCGCCCAAGGGCGGCGGGACTGCGTTAAGAAGACCTGGGGCGCTACGTCGCCTTCTCGGTCTCCGCGGAAAAAGAGGTTTCCAGGGCAGGCATGAGCCCGCCCGTCGTGGTGATCGTGCCGGTCACGGTTTCGATGACACCGACAACATCGGTATAGGTTTGCGCGTAGCGGATGCCCAGCTCAAGCACACCCAGCCGCTCGCTGGCGGCGCCCGCGCTTTCACGCGGCACGCGCTCGATGCGGCCGACTTCAAACAGCGCCAGGCCCAGCGCTTCCGCCTGCTCCTCATAAACGGGATGGCGCAAGGTCAGGCCCATCTTGTCGAGCGCAGCGTAGGCGGCGGCGCCCACGCTGCGCAGCTCGACGGTCGCATCGCGGTGGTCATGCACAGGCTGATTGCCATCGTCGTCAACCGGCCCGGCTTCAGCGGGGCCTGTCTGTACCCAACGCACCGCCATCGCGATGTAGGGCGGTTGCGGACTGGATTGCGCGTCGTCGGACGAGACGACGGGCACACCGCCCGCAGCGGCCGTCACCAACGTAAGAATTGCGTTATCGGGCGTCATGGAAGTCCGGTTTCAGGTCTGAAAAAAACAAAGCCCGCGAACCGTTTAGGTGGGCGGGCTGCATTTCGTGTGGGCGCAATGGCCCGGAGCTATTGTCTCAAATCCGGTCCCAAATGGGCATGGTTTTTATGAAGTGCGTGTCCCAATTCCGACCACGCGTAGGTTGCAGACTTGGTGTTGCCGCCACAGCGCTGCACATGCCCCGCATCCAGCAAGTGGTCCAGCACGCGGCGCGCGCCACGGCGCATGGCTTCTTGCGATGCGGGCGCCAACGGAATGCCGCGGCTGACGTGTCGCAGGATCTCGGCCATTCTGAACTCGCGCCCCGGATATGCCGCCAGCAAATCGATGACTTCATGCGCGTACTTCATTTGAATGCCCTCCAGACCTGTTGCTTGAAACTGCCCAACGCCACCTTGTAGTAAGGCAGCGTGATACCGATGACGCGGCAGGCCTTGTCCTGACGCAGATGCGCGGGTAGATCGCCGTAGTCGGCGCGCCGCGTGTATTCGGCTTGCACCACACGCCGCTCAACCAGCGGCAGCGCTTCATACAACGCGTCAACCCGGCGCGCCCGTTCATGATTCACCGGAATGCGCAGCGGCTCATCGTCGTCATCGTGACCCGGCAGCGGCGGAAACGCGCACACGTCCGGCGCGTCTTGCGCCATGCGGCGCGGGCCCGGCCAGTCGCCTTCCCATTGCGATCTTGCCCAATTGCGAATTTCGTCTTCCACCCAACGCGGTAAGCCTGCTTGCGTGCCTGCCCTTGCTTCCATTGTCTTGTTGCCTCGTTCTTGTTTGCGGATCGCGGAACCGCTTTGGTGTCCCGTGTCGCATCCCTTTTTGTGTTCCGCGTTGTGTTCCGCTTTGGGTCCCATTTTTTGTCCCGCTTCGCATCTCGATTCGTGTACCCGCGTCATGCGCCCTCCGGCTTGGTGGTGTGCCTGGCGTGCGTCAGCATCTCGGCGATGGCCTTGGTGGGGTGACCGCCAAGCGCGATGCGCGCCTCCCATCGATCAATCCACTCGCGATGCGACCGGCTGCGCGGCTCCAACAGCTTTCCCGCCCCCATCTTTTTGAGCGCGGCTTCTGCTTGTGCGCGCGTGGCCAGCGTCTGGCCTGGCGCGGGCAGTGCCGCGCGCGGTGGCGGAATGTCGGGCCACGCGCCTTTGCTCAGCTCCTCGGTCAAGGTCCTTTCCCACCTCGCCTTGATAGCGCCGTAATTGCTGTTGAGCAGGTCCACCGTACTGACGCCAACCGCCGCCCAATACACCGCCGGGTGCGACCAATCACCGGTCTCGCCGCGCCGCCGCGCCGACACGCCGCGCACGGCTTCGTGATAGGCCAGTTCGGAGATCAACCACGGGCAACACAGCTTCAGAAATTCGGGCAGCGTGGGCGGCCACTCGCGCGTCAGGCACGCGGTCAGCCCGCGCCTGACTTGCGCCTCGGTCAGCCCCGATAACTTTTGATTCCAGGAATCCTTCAACTCGCGCGGCGTCAGGCCTTCCCATTGCTGCGCGAACTTGGCGCCATACAGCAGGTGCATTTCATTGACGACCAGCGCGCCCAGGCTGGCGGACGATTCAGCGACTTGCATCGATCACCCCCATGTCGATCTCGCCACGTCCCCGGCCTTCGGCCAACACGCTGCGCAGTTCAGATGACCAGTCGGCGCGTTGCCGTACGCGGCTGCTTCCGGCGGTGCGCGGCCTATCGCGCGGTGGGTACAGCCCGAGATAGCCGCTGGCGATGCTGTGTGCGATGACCGCACTGGCGGCAATGCCCTCGGCGCGGTAGGCAGCAAGCTGTTGCAATTGCCGCCGCGCGCCCTCTTCCGTAATCGGCTTCTTGCGGGCCTTGCGATCCGCTACCCAACTGGTCCAATCGGCGCGGTCCAGCCATTCGGGCAAGGCAATGGCGGTAGCGTCAAAACCTGGAGTGCGCTGGCACGACCGGGGTTCCTTTTCTTTCTGGCTTTGGGTTCCTGGTTCTGGTTCTGGTTCATGGTTAGTTGCACGGGTGTTCAACGGCTGTTGGCCCGCCCCGCCTTCCACGCCTTCCACCTTTGCCTCTACTGCCGATTTCTCTGCCGCTTTCTCTGCCACATCCTCCGCCGCGTTCACTTGCCGGCAAGCTTGCCGCGCCCGCTTGGCCGCGCTGGCCTTACCGGCCGCGGACTTCGCTTCCTTGTTGCCGTGGTAGCGGGCAATCTCGGCATCGCAACGCGCATGCCGCCAGCCTTGCTCGGTGTCCACGAAGAATTCGCCCAGCACCTGGACCACCGCGGCCTGCTCTTCGTCTGACCGCGCAATCAACAGGCGGCAGAGTTTGTCGACGTCCCCGCACAAAGGGGCTTCGGTGTCGTAATAGAGTTCAATCAAGTCGCGATAGACGCTGCGTTCGATGCGCGTCAGGTGCCGCGTGGCGCTATTGAAATCGCCAATGTGATGGGGGTAGTAGTTCATTGCGCCTTCAGCCCTTCGGCCAGCTCCGGCCAGATTCGAATGCAATCCGTGGGACGCAAGTCGCGCCGGGTGACCCAGCCGCACGTGGCCAGCTCAATCAGGGCGCAGTGCTTGACCGGCACCGGCCGGCGCCCGGTGCGCCACTGGTAGACCAGCGCGGGCGATACCCCCACGCGCCGAGCCAGCGCCGCAGCGGTAATGGCTCCCTCGCAATCGAAATAGTCATGTAGGTTCATTACCAAAACTATAGCGACGCTACATCTTATTAGCAAGCCATGCTATAGTTTAATTTGCATAGCATTGCTATATGAAAATGTGGACTATCGAAGAGGAAGCCGCCGCGCTGCGCGCACGCTTTGAAGGCGTGAACCGCGCGGCCTTTGCTCGTGACCACCACGTGAAGGGCGGCCAGGCGATGATTTATCAGCACATCACCGGCCGCCGTCCCATTGGGATTGAAGCGGCCATGGCTTACGCCGAAGGGTTTGGCTGCACACTGGCTGCGATCAGCCCGCGATTGGCGGCCGAAGCTAAAAAGGCCGCATCGCTATCGGCAGCCGCCCCGCTTGCCACCCCGGCCACTGACGTGGCGTGGCCCTTTGCTTCGGTGCCGCAGTCGCTTATCAAAGGCTTGGCCGACGATCAGCTCAAGCGTCTGGAAGGCGCGCTGCTATTGGCACTGGGCCAGATGGGGGTCAAGACGAAGGCGGCGGCCGCGCAATCCAAGTCCTCGCAATCCAAGCGCGGCACCCTTTTGAATATCGACGCCGTCGCGGATGAATTCCCGATGGCGCCCGTGTCGGCAGCGCCCTGGGATCCGGACGGCATCACCACACATCAGGCCGAACGCATGCAGGCGCTGCGCATCAGCACCGCGGCCAACGTCGGCCACGTCGCCCACGCGGGCTATTCCGCCAACGACCAGGAATTCATGCCCATCCCCGAGCTGGATGTGCGCCTGGCCGCTGGCCGGCTTGGCATCGAGAACTATCACGAGACCGAGATCGGCGAAATTCTGCTGCGCCGTTCATTTCTGGAATCGTTCAAGCTGCCGATCAGCCGCATGAAGATCGTGTATGCGCAAGGCGACAGCATGGAACCCGTGATTCGCAACGGCGGACCCATGCTGTTTTTTGAAGACCCCATCACCGACCCGCGCGAGATCGACCCGCGTACGGTCTACGCCATCAACCAGGGCGGCAAGATGATCGTGAAGTGCATCGCGCGCGAACGCGAAGGCGGCTGGCTGGCCAAGTCGTTGAACCCGGCTTATACGCCTTTTGCGCTGGAGAAAGAAGACGGATGCGAGGTTCGCATCGTCGGGCGGATCTTGTGGTCGCCTTATGACTTGCGCAATGGGGTGGATGAGCGCTTGCTGTAGGGGTGCGCTGCGGCGCCCTGGTTCTCAATGCCACGCCTGTCGCGCCAGGCGACCGCGCTATACCGGGGCTACACCCGGGCTACACCTTCAGGGGCGCTCGTAGGTGTAGCCTCGGCACCACGTTACTTCGCGGCCTTGTAGCGATTCCGCAGGTCGCGGATCTGATCGTGATTTCGCACAACGCCGGCATTCTGCCGTTCCACGATCACGCGAATTTCTTCCGGCAGCGGTTCCTTCAGCGCGTCAGCATAGGCCGCCTTGGCCACGTCTTCGCCCCGCTCACACTCTTCCAAAATGGCCAGATCGGTGCGGCCGGCCACGGCGGCCTTCAAGTTGGTCCAGCCGCGATGCACCGCACCCGCGACCGTGCCACTGTCTTCAGGCACGCCACCCAACTGCGCGATCACGGTTTGCAACTCCGCGGCCCCCGTGGCGCAATCTTGCGCCCGGTTCCTGAATAGCTGCTGCAGCTCGGGGTTTTTCGTGTCATCGGCCGCGGCTTCGAAGCCCTTTTGTCCGTTCTTCGAGGTTTCGATGAGGTGGTTCAGTGTCTTGATGACGTTGTCAGCCATGTCCGGTCTCCTAGGATCAATCAAGCCGCGTGGGCGGCTTGGGAAACATGACTACAGCAAGTTCCATTCCCGGGGTGACTTGAATGCGGGTGGAGGCCCTTCAGGTTTGCGGTTTGCGTCGCGGTGCGGATAAGCCTGGAACGTGAATCAAGATGCCGCCAAGGCGTGGAGTCCCTTAGGCGCCCATCAGAATTGCAAGGCGGCTATTCCACGTATCTCCATAGCCCTTGCCGGGGACGGCGATGTGAAGCAATGGCCTTTTAAGGTCGTTTGTGGAAAAGGCAAAATGGACATCCTTGAAAGCGAGCCCACCGTTGCCTGAAACCTCGGTCCATTTCAACTGCCACTGCCTGATGTAGGAAAAGTCGAGCACCTCGCCCGGATCCTTCGCCCCCGATACCATGCAGAGTTTTCGGGTTTGGGGGTCGAACGCCATGACGACCTTTTTGTCCTTATCGCTAAGAATCAGTTCGCTGTCGACACTGTTTTCAGGAAAGGACGTACCGAGTCTCTGATTATGTTCGCGAAACTTGGCCAACAGCGCGTCATGCCGCTTCTTTTGGCGATGGATTGCCCAAGCAATCAGAGCAATGATGGTTAGGGCAAGAGAGATCCAATCAAACATGGCGCTGATTTCCGTGGGCGTATGAAGGTGTATCAGCGTTAACGGCAGCCAGGGCAAGAACTTGAGTGAATCGGGCCAGAACAKGAAATCGCGGACACGATGCAGGCGGTTCATACCATAGTGCGTCAAGCCGGCTTGGACGCGGCCGCGCACACGCGCGGCCACATGGCGCGCTGGGTTGCTCAGGCCCGCCGTCGCTTCAGACCTCGCCTTGCATCGCCGGCCTGGCCTTGATCGTGCTCAGCCATGCCCGCACCTTCGGATGGGCGGCCACCGGTGCGCCCAGAGAGGCGGTGTAGCCGACCACCGACGCCACCACCAGGTCAGCCAGCGAGTACTTGTCGCCCACCATCCACGGCTGGCGCGTCAGATGCGCATCCAGCAGCCCCAATAGCGAATCCAGGTCGGCGATGGCCCGCTCGGCCTGGCGGGCATCGCGGCTTTGCTCGTCGCCGTGGGCGACGACATACAGGCGCGAGACCACCGCGCCATACGTCACGTAGGCCCACGTGCACCACGACATGGCGGCCAGCCGCTGCGAAGTGCCGGCCGCGGGCCACAAGCCCCGCTCGACGCCCCATTGTTCACCCAGCCACAGGTGGATGGCCAAGGCTTCGAACAGCGGCGCACCGTCCACAGTCAGGGTCGGCACCTTGCCGTTGGGGTTCAAGGCCAGGAATTCCGGGCGGCGCTGCTCGCCGGCCTGGATATCCACCTTGACGCGTTCGTGTGGGACCTGCAGTTCGGCCAGGGCGCAGGCGATGGGGGAGGCGCTGGACTGGGGGTACCAATGGAAAACGATAGACATGGACAAGCTCCGGATTGGGGGAGTGCCGCGGCCCCATGGCCGCTGACGACGGACGAACTTTAAAATCCATTGCGGACAGTTTCCGCCCTTGATACAGGCTATCGTTGACCGATGCTCAGCTCCAGCAACCGCCTCCTGCGCCTGCTTTCCCTACTGCAGACCCGCCGCCATTGGGCCGGCGCCGACCTGGCGCAGACCCTGGCGGTGCATCCGCGCACGCTGCGCCGCGACATCGACCGGCTGCGCGAACTGGGCTACCCCATCCAGGCCAGCAGCGGTGTGGCGGGCGGCTACGCCTTTCGCGCGGGCAACGCCCTGCCGCCCCTGCTGCTGGACGACGACGAGGCGCTGACGGTGGCAATCACGCTGCGCACCGCGGCCACGGGCACGGTCGGTGGCGTGGAAGAAGCTGCGCTGCGCGCGCTGGTCAAACTAGAGCAGGTGATGCCCACGCGCCTGCGCCACAAGGTGGACGCGCTGCGGTCGGCCATCGTGCCGCTGCCGAGCGGCGGCCCGGTGATCGATGCGGGACTATTGGCCGCGCTGGCCGCCGCCTGCCGCGACCAGTTGCGCGTCAACTTCGACTACGCGGACAGCCGCGGCCAGCCCAGCACGCGTCAGGTCGAGCCGCAGGGGCTGGCGCACACGGGGTATCGCTGGTATCTGGTGGCGTGGGATCCGGCGCGCGACGATTGGCGCACGTTCCGGCTCGACCGAATCACCAGCGCGGTAGCGCTGGGCGCGCACTTCGCGCCGCGTCCGCCGCCCGAAGGTGGCAACCTGCGCGCCTATGTGACGCGGGCGGTGGGCCAGGCGCCCAACGCCGAAGAGGCCAGCATCGTGCTGCATGCGCCGCACGCGGTGATTGCCGCGCGCATTCCCGCGTCGGCCGGCCAGGTCGAGGCGTTAGACGATGGCCGTTGCCTGCTGCGCTGCATCGGCCAGTCGCTGGAGGCGCTGACGTATTGGCTGCTGGCGCTGGAAGTGGAATTCGATGTGCTGGCGCCGGCGTCCCTGGCGCAGCGCTTTCAGATCGCGAGCGAACGGGTCGCCCGCATGCTGCAACGGCGCGATACCGCTACGCCGCAGCAGGCAGACGGCCCGGCGGCGGCGAATGATTAGTGCTTAGCTGACCTGCTCGGTCTGTTCGGCTTTGGCCAACTGCCGCATTACCGGCGACTCATCGGCTCAATTAGTGTTAACGCGCCCGAGTTGTTCCGCGTCATGAGCGATCATGGGGTGCGGGTTTTCAAATGGAACGCCGGCGCTTGGTGAAGATCAAGAGCAGTGCCTGACCGATGCCGCCAATCGCTGTTCATGCCACCATTGCAGAAACGGCGGACAAGAAAAAAGCCGCTCTAGGCGGCTGATTTCTTTGAATTCTTTGGGGTGGCTGATGGGGCTCGAACCCACGACAACTGGAATCACAATCCAGGACTCTACCAACTGAGCTACAGCCACCTCTGGTACTTCTTCAAGCGGTACTTACGTACTGCTTTCTTCTTCACCGCCGCGTTTCAGGAAGAAGCTCAACAACGAAGAGGCCGAACTATAGCACATTTTTTTGACCTGTCAAAAGCCCTGCCCCTAATTTTGCTTGCCTGACTTCGCCAGCTTGCTATCCTTCCGCTTGGCTCACCTTTGGAGGCCGGCTTTTTTGCCATCGCTATGGATCGCCTACACGCATTTTTGATCGATTACTGGCCTCATATCGTGTTCGCCATCAGCATCGTGGCGGGGTCGGGCGCGGCGGTGCATGCCGCGATGACCAAGCAGGATGTGCGCGCCGCCATCGGCTGGGTGGGGGTCGCGTTGTTCTCGCCGCTGTTTGGCGCGCTGTTTTATTTTGTGGCGGGGATCAACCGTATCCGCAAGACACGCGTATCGCAGCTGCGCGATGAAGCCATGGTGGTGGATGCCGAGCAAGTTGAAACGCGGCCCGTGGATGTTGCGCCGATCTCGGGGCCGCAGTTCGCGTCGCTGAAGGTGCTGGGCGACCGGGTCAGCCGGTTCCGTTTGCTGGGCGGCAATGCCGTGCAGCCGCTGGCGGGGGGGGATGAAACCTATCCGGCCATGCTGAAGGCCATTCGCGATGCGCGTCATGCCATCGCGATGCAAAGCTACATCTTCGACAACGATGCCATCGGCCGTGAACTGGCAGAGGCGCTGATCGAAGCGCACGCGCGCGGCGTACAGGTGCGGGTGTTGATTGACGCCATTGGTTCCAAGTATTCGCGCCCGCCCATCGTGCGCATGCTCGCGCGCGGCGGTGTGCCCGTGGCGCGCTTCATGACGAATCCGCTGGGCGTGCTGCGCATGCCGTATGCCAATCTGCGCAGCCACCGCAAGGTGCTGGTGATTGATGGGCGCGTGGGTTTCACCGGCGGCATGAACGTGCGGGCGGCCTTTGTCAGCGCGCTGTCGGGGGATGCCACCAATCGCGACACGCACTTTCGGGTGGAAGGGCCGATCGTGACGCAGCTGATGTCGGTGTTTGCGCATGACTGGAACTTCACCACGCACGAATCGTTGCCCGCCAAGCCCTGGTTTGATCCGCACGCCTTGCCGCCTACGGGCAACGTGCCGGTGCGCTGCGTGCCGTCCGGGCCGGACCGTGCGCTGGGCAGTTCGCACAATATGCTGCTGGGTGCGCTGGCGGTGGCGCAGCGCCATGTCCGCATTCAGTCGCCCTACTTCCTGCCCGACCAGACGCTGATTGGGGCGCTGGCCACCGCAGCGCGGCGCGGCATCGTGGTCGATATTGTCATTCCGGACAAGAACAACTTACGGCTGGTGGACTACGCCATGTCGGCGCAGCTGGACCAGGTCGTGCGCACGGGCTGCCGCGTGTGGCGCGCGTTGGGCGCGTTTGATCACTCCAAGTTGATGACGGTGGACGACGCGTGGGCCTACGCCGGTTCGTCGAACCTGGACCCGCGCAGCTTGCGGCTGAACTTCGAGTTGGACATCGAGATCTACGACCCAACGGTCGCCTGCTGGATTGGCGACCAGATCGACGGGCGCATCGCGCACGCCAAGCGCGAGACGCTGGAAACGCTGACGCAGACGCCGTTTGCCAAACGGCTGCGCAACAAGATTATCTGGCTGGCGACGCCCTATCTGTAAGGGAGCCAGCGATGGCTGAGTTGCCCTTCGCCAGCAGCGGCCGATGACAGCCGCCCAGCGGCTCAGCCGTCGGACGCCGGCACGGCCGCGTGGCGGACGGCGAACACCGCGTTGGCTTTCAACATCACCCGGCCAGTTGCCTTGAGCAGGCAGGTGGCGTAGATCAGCCGCTTGCCCTGCTTGTCCACCTGCACATGCGCTTCGAGCCAGTCGCCGGGCTGCACGGCGTTCAGGTATTCCACCGACATCTGCACCGTCACGATCGACACGTGCGCCTGTTGCGCGATGGTGTAGCCCAGCGCGCTGTCGGCTAGCGTGGCCAGCAGGCCGCCATGCGCCATGCCGTGCATGTTCGTATGCGGCTCGCCGACGCGCAGCGCCATGACGCCGTCTGCATCGCGCCGGTAAAAGGCGCCCAAGTCCGCCAGGTGCGTCATGAAGGGGCTGCTGGGGGTCCAGCGTTCAAAGCCCTCGGGGATGGAATCTGTCATGGCCTGGAAATTAGAAAAGTCCGATAGTGGATTATCGAAAGTACCCCAAAGCGCAAACCATTGGGCATCCCCGGCTGCAAGAGGTGACCGCACAGCGAACGAAGCGGCCATTTGCCCGGCGCGGGGGCCCGCCCCCCTGAGGCCTTCGTATCGTCCGACTTCTGAGAGTAAGATTTACGGCACAACAAACACCTACACATGGCAGGAGCAGTGGAAGATGGCGAAAGTCGGCATGGTTGGAATCGGCCTCATGGGCCACGGCATTGCAAGCAATTTGGTAAAGCATGGTCATAGCCTGACCGTGCTGGAGCACCCGGGCAATCAGCCCCTGGATGCCTTGAAGGCCGCGGGCGCAGCCAGCGTGACCACAGGCGCCGCGTTGGCCGCGCAAGCGGATGTGATCATTCTGTGTGTGACGGGCAGCCCGCAAGTCGAGGCCGTGCTGCTGTCCGAAGGCGGCGTGCTGGAAGGCTTGCGCGCAGGCACCGTCATCATCGATTGCTCGACCGCGATCCCGTCGTCGACCGTGAAGGTGGCGCAGGCCGTGACGGAATCCGGCGGCCGCTTCCTGGACGCGCCGATGACGCGCACGCCCAAGGAAGCCGCCGAAGGCCGGTTGAATCTGCTGGTGGGCGGTGACGCCGCCTTGTTCGAAGAGTGCAAGCCGATCCTGGCCTGCTTCGCCGAGAACATCACGCATGCCGGCCCCGTGGGCGCCGGGCACCGCATGAAGCTGCTGCACAACTACGTGTCGCTGGGTGTTGTCGCCCTGCTGTCCGAAGCGGCGGCGTGCGCACTGCGTTCCGACATTGATCCGGCGGTGTTCGCCGATGTGCTCAGCAAGGGCGGCGGTGGCGGCGTAGCGCTGGAACGCATCAAGCCCTATCTGCTGGAACAGGACCCGTCGTCGTTGCGCTTTTTCATGTCGAACGCGCAGAAGGACCTGTCCTACTACAACACCATGGCGGCCGAAGCCGGCGCCGTGCGCGAAATCGGCGCGGCCGTGCAGCACACGTTCGACCAGGCCGTGACGCAAGGCGGCGGTGACCGCTATGTGCCTGAGCTGGTGTCGTTGCTGAAAGACCGCTAAGGCGCCCGCAACGCGTTAACGACTGACGGCTGCCGGCGCCCGCACCAATCCGCGGCCCGGCAGCCGCAGCGAAATCGCGGCAGCCAGCAGCAGCAACACGCCCGCCGATCCGAAGGCGACCCAATGCGTGTGGAACGTGTCGAAGGCCCAGCCGCCCAGCCACGAACTGATCATGCCGCCGACCTGGTGGCCCAGATACGTCAGCCCGTACAGCACGCCGACCAGCCGGATACCGTAAACGTCCGCCAGAATCGCCGAGGACAAGGCGATGCTGCCCGCCCACACGATGCCGCCGATGGTGGCCGCGGCGTAGAGCTCCCAATGCGCGCCCACCATGACCAGCGCGAAGAATCCCAGGCCACGCACCAGATAGATGGCGGCCAGGATGTTGCGCCGTTCGACCTGGTCCGACATGCGCCCCAGCACCAGCGTGCTGAAGATGGCGACCAAGCCAATCAAGCCGATACCCAGCGAACTCGTCGTGGCGTCAAAGCCGTGGTCCATCAGCATCGGCATGCCGTGCGTGCCCAGCAGGTTCATGCTGTAGCCACAGGCGAACAGACCCAGCGCCACCTGCCAGAAAGGCCGCGTGCGCAAGGCATTGCGCACGTTGGGCGCGGGCCCCTTTGCTGCGGGCTTGGCGGCGGACTTGCCTTCGATGATCTGGTGCGGCAGCAGGTCGGTGTGCTCGGGTGCGGTGTCGCGCATCACGAAGAGCGCGACGGGCACCGTCAGCAAGGCGAACAACACCGAGAAGGCCAGCAGCGTTTCCTTCCAGCCCACTGCGGCGATGGCGAACGTCAAGGTCGGCGTCATCAGCGCGATGCCCGCCATCGAACCCGTGGACAAAAAGAACAGCGCCATGCCGCGCTGGCGCGTGAACCAGCGGCTGATCACCGGGGTCAGCGCAACGGGGCTGGTGAAAGCCAGGCCGACGGATAGCGCCACGCCGAACGACAGCAAGAATTCAATGGGGCCGCGCGCGAATACTGTCCACAGCGAAGACGCCACGACGATGGCGGTGCCGGTCAGCAGCACGAAGCGCGTGCCGCGCGTGCTGACCAGGTACCCCGCCAGCGGCATGGCCAGGCCGTAGCACAGCATGCCCACCGCGACGATGCCCGACAGCAGGCTGCGCGAAAATCCCAGCCCGTCCGCCATGGGCAGGAAAAACGGCCCGATGCCCATACGCAGGCCAACCGTCAACAGGGTGAGTACCGCGGCGGCGCCGACGATGTTCCAGCCGAAATACCAGCCGCCCGACTCTTGCTTGTCCAAGTCCTTCTCCTCGATGTCTTCTTATTGCCGCTTGCGCGCCAAGGCTTACAGACACCGCAGGGAAGGCGCGGAGAGGCTCCGCTATCGACACGGGTGGGAAGGGCGAGGCGTGGATCGGCGTGTTCTTGCCAGCGGCCATCGGCCGTCCGGACGCGTCATATTACTCCTGGCTATAAAGCTTGCGCCCGCCAGAAATTAAAAACTGTCCGATCTCCGGGCAATCTCGCAAGCCGGAGCGCCAGGCGATCTCGCAGGCCCGTGCGCCGAGGGATCTCGCAGGCCGCCGGGCCAGGCACTCACGCCCGCCGCCGCGCCGGCCCTTCAGCGCAGCACGTTGCGCGCGAAGCACAGCACGTTGCGCGCGAAGCGCAGGCGCGTCTCGCCGTCATTGAAGCAGGCATACGGCTGGGCACTGCTGTAGATCGCGAAGTCATCCGTGCCCCACCCGTTTGAGCGACGCTCGACCATTCCAGGCGTAATATGCCGCCGATGCCGTAGGCCATTTCGTGCCACCCATCAGGATCGGTGCGGCCACCTATTGTTCGCCCGGCGCCACGGTCCAGATCCACAACTGCGCAGCTGCTGAATTCAATCGTGAACCCCAAGACGTCGATGTTCGCCCTTTCCCGCCAGGAAATTGCCCTGGTGCTGGTCACCATGCTGTGGGGAAGCACGTTCCTCATCATTCATATCGCCATGCAGCACAGCGGACCGCTGTTCTTCGTGGGGTTGCGCTTCACCATTGCGGGTTTGATGGCGCTGTTGCTGTTCAGAAAACACATGGCGGGGATCACCCGTCTGGAAGTCGGTGCGGGCATCGCCATCGGCTGCGCGCTGTTCCTGGGCTACTTTCTGCAGACCGAAGGCCTGCGCACCATCACCAGCAGCCAGTCCGCCTTCATCACCGCGCTGTATGTGCCGATCGTGCCGCTGCTGCAATGGGCGGTGCTGAAGCGTCCCCCTGGGCTGATGAGCTGGATCGGCGTGGCGCTGGCCTTCTCCGGACTGATCCTGTTGGCGGGCCCCGAGGCGGGTTCGCTGAGTTTCAGCCCCGGTGAAGTCGCCACGCTGGCCGGCGCCGTCGCCATTGCCGCGGAAATCATTTTGATCGGTCTGTTCGCCAAGCGTGTCGACAGCCGCCGCGTGACCTTCGTGCAGTTGCTGACTGCCGGGCTGGTGTCGTTTGCGCTGATGCCGGTGATGGGCGAATCGATCCCGGCGTTTTCCTGGCTGTGGGCGGGCGCCGCGATTGGGCTGGGCCTGGCCAGCGCCATCATCCAGCTGACCATGAACTGGGCGCAGAAGTCGGTGTCTCCGACGCGCGCCACCGTCATTTATGCGGGCGAACCGGTATGGGGCGGCATCGTAGGGCGCTTGGCGGGTGACCGTTTGCCGGCGCTTGCCCTGGCGGGCGCGGCGCTGATTGTGGCCGGCGTACTGGCCAGCGAAATCAAGTTCGGCAGAAAGAAACCCGTCGCGGCGAAGGGGAAGCAAGCGGTGGGCGGCTCGGCCTGAATTGAAGTCGGCCTGAATCGAAGTCGGCCCACGTCAAAGCCGACGTCGGCGAAATCAGCCCGCCTGTTCCAGAAATGCTTGCAAGGCGGGCACGGTATTGAGCACATGCTGGCGCATGGCGGCCTCGCAGCGCGCGGGGTCGCGGGTCTTTAACGCGTCGATCAGTTCCTGGTGCGATTCGCGCACGCGCAGCACGCGGCCCGGTTGGGCGGCCCACAAGCGCATATAGGGTTCCACCACGGAATGCAGTTCCGAGAGCTGGCCCAGCAAGCGCGGCTGCTGACAGAAGCTGCACAGGTATTCGTGAAACTCGCGGTGCGCGGTGGTCCAGTCGAGATCCTCGCCCGAGCCCTGGTCCAGTTGCTCAAGCATGTTCGACAGGCGGCGGATGTGCTCGGCGTTCATGTGCAGGACGGCGTTGCGCATGGCCAGCCCTTCCAGCACCGAGCGCATCTCGAACACTTCCAGCATCTCCTGCTGATTCAAGCCGCGCACGACCGCACTGCGGTTCGCGCGAATTTCCACCAGCCCTTCCGATGCCAATCGGCGCAACGCCGCGCGCACGGGCATGCGGCTGGTACCGATCTCGGTGGCGACAACATCCGGCACCAGGCGCTGGCCCGGGGCATAGTTGCCCAGCCGGATTTCGCGTTGCAGATGCAGGTACGCCTCGTCTTCGGCGCTGATCGCTGTCTTTTGAAATTGCAGCATCGTCGTTCCCGGGCTTGGAAAGCCGCAATGATAGATAAACGCAAAAATAACACAAACTGGATACAGTTATCCATGGATGCAAATACCAATGGTTCCAGGGCGCGCGGTCCCGTCTAATTCCCTCCGAAGGGCGTTGTCATGCGCCCTCATAACAGGGGAACCCATGAAATTTCGTCTTATCCGGACGCTGGCGGGCCTAGCCGCCGTGGCCTTCGCGGCCCAGGCCGGTGCGCAAGCTGGCGCCCCGGCCACCGATTGGCCGCAGCATCCCGTGCGTATCGTCGTGCCCTTCCAGGCCGGCTCCGCCACCGATCTGATCTCGCGCCAGCTGGGCGCCGCGCTGGCGACTGAACTGGGCCAGCCTTTCGTCGTCGAAGCCCGTCCGGGCGCGGCGGCCGCCATTGGCAGCGCCTCGGTGGCGCGTTCGGCGCCCGACGGCTACACGCTGTTGATGGGCGGCCCGGCCGCCGTGGTCACGAACCGCTTCCTGCAAAAACGCCTGGCCTATGACCCCGACGCCTTCGCGCTGGTGTCGATGGTGGCCTACACGCCCAACATCCTGCTGGCCAACCCGCAGCAGCCGTTCAAGACGCTGCCCGAAATGGTCGCCTATGCGCGCGCCAATCCGGGCAAGCTGACCTATGCCTCGTTCGGCACCGGCACCACCTCGCACATGGCGGGTGAAATGCTGAAGTCCATTGCCGGCATCGACATCCTGCACGTGCCGTACAAGGGCGCGGGCGAAGCCATTCCGGCGTTGCTGTCGGGCCAGGTGTCCATGTACTTCGACACCATCATGACCGGCCTGCCGCAGGTCAAGAGCGGTTCGTTGCTGGCGCTGGGCATGTCCAACTCGCAGCGCTCGGCGCTGGCGCCGGACATCCCCACCATCGCCGAACAAGGCTACGCCGGCTACGACATCGCCCCTTGGTACGGTCTGGTCGCGCCTGAAGGCACGCCGGCCCCGATCCTCGACAAGCTCAACCGTGCCGTGAACAAGGTGCTGGCCGACCCGGCATTGCGCGGTAAGCTCGCCGAAGCAGGCGCCGAGCCCCGTGGCGGCAGCCGCGAAGAATTCGCCGCCTTCATCAAGGCCGAAATTCCGCGCACCAAGCAGTTGATCGATCAAGCCGGCATCACGCCGCAGTAATCCTATTCACGAGTTTCCAGCATCCATGTCCTCCTCCTTCGATTGGTCTTTTCCGTACGCTTCCCGAAAAATGCCGGTCCTGGCCGCCAACGCGGTCGCGACCAGCCAGCCGCTGGCGGCGCAGGCGGGGCTACGCATGCTGCTGGCCGGTGGCAATGCCGTTGATAGCGCCATTGCCACCGCGATTGCTCTGACCGTTGTCGAGCCCGTCATGAACGGGATCGGCGGCGACATGTTCGCGCTTGTCTGGCATGACGGCCGCCTGCATGGCTTGAACTCCAGCGGCTGCGCGCCGGCCGCGTGGACACCCGAATTCTTCAACGGCCGCGACGCCATGCCCGGCACCGGCTGGGGCACCGTCACCGTGCCGGGCCAAGTGGCAGGCTGGAAGGCCTTGTCGGAACGCTTTGGCAAGCTGCCCTTCGCCAAGCTGTTCGAACCCGCCATCGCCTACGCCGAAGAAGGCTTCGCGGTATCGCCCACCATTGCGCGCCAATGGGCCACGCAAGCGCCCAAGCTGGCTCACGAACCCGGCTTTGCCGACGCGTTCCTGCCGCAGGGCCGCGCCCCGCAAGCCGGCGAATGGTGGCGCTTTCCGGCGCAGGCCAAGACGCTGCGCGACATCGCCGAAACCGGCGGCGAAAGCTTCTACCGCGGCGAACTCGCCCGCAAGATCACCGACTTCGCCCGCCAGACGGGCGGCGCGCTCAGCGCCACGGACCTGGCCGAGCACCGCCCGGAATGGGTCGCGCCCATCTCGCAATCGTTCCGCGATGTCGAGCTGCATGAAATCCCGCCAAACGGCCAGGGCATTTCCGCGTTGATGGCGCTGGGCATGTTGGAACAGTTCGACCTGGAAGGCATGGGCCGCGACAGCGCCGACTACTACCACGTCAGCATCGAAGCCATGAAGCTGGCGTTCGCCGACCTGCACCATCACGTCGCCGATCCGCGCCACATGCGCACCGATGCCCGCGCCCTGCTCGACCGCGCCTATCTGGCCGAGCGCGCGCGCCTGATTTCCATGGACCGCGCCAGCATCCCCACCGCGGGCACGCCCACCACGGGCGGCACCGTCTACCTGACCGCGGCCGATGCCAACGGCACCATGGTGTCGTTCATTCAATCGAACTATCACGGCTTTGGCTCCGGCGTTGTGGTGCCTGACACTGGCATCAGCCTGCACAACCGTGGCCTGAACTTCGTGCTCACACCCGGCCACGCAAACCAGGTCGCGCCGCGCAAGAAACCCATGCACACGATCATCCCCGCATTCGTCACGCGTGGCGGTGAACCGCTGATGTCGTTCGGTGTGATGGGCGGATCCATGCAGGCGCAAGGCCATCTGCAAATGGTCACGCGGCTGGCCGCGTTTGGCCAGAACCCGCAGGCGATGAGCGACGCGCCGCGCTTCCGAGTGGAAAAGGGCCCGGTCGTGAATGTGGAATCGCACCTGCCGGCGGATGTGGTCGAGGCGCTGCGCGCACGCGGCCACAACGTGGCCGTGGCGCCTGCCGACAGCCTGGAATTTGGCTCGGCGCAATTGATTTGCCGTTTGCCGCAGGGTGGTTATGTGGCGGCGTCGGACTCGCGCCGCGACGGCCAGGCGGTGGGCTTCTAAGCCATCCGGGCGGTCAAACGCGGTTCCAGACGCGCTCGTCCATGCGCGGGATCATCGACAGCCCGCCATCGCCTGCCTGGATTTGCGCCGCGTCGGCGCCGTACTTGATCAAGTCGGCGTCGCGTTCGATTCCCAGCTTGCGCATGGCGCTACGCTTTTGCGAACTGACCGTCTGCACGCTGCGATGCGACATCTGAGATATTTCGGTCACGGTGGCGCCGGCGCAGAACAGCCGCACGATCTCGGCTTCGCGCTTGGTCAGGCGCGCGCGCCCCAATGCAAACGCCTGATTCACGATCATGTCCTTGATCGTGGGCGAATAATAGGTGCGGCCCTGGTACATGGCGTGCACCGCATTAATGATGTGGCTCGTCGAATCCGACTTGCTGAGCACGCACAGATTTTCATACGCCAGCAAGGCGCGGATCAGCGTGGGGTTGTCGATCATGGTCAACACCGCCACGCGCAAGGCAGGATAGCGCCGGCGCAATAGCGCAATCAGGCCCAGGCCGTCGCCGTACTTTCCGCCTGGCATGGTGTAATCGGAAACCACTACGTCGCAATGCTGAGTTTCCAGCCGCGCAATCAGGTCGGTGGAATTTTCCGCGCAGCCGATGACATCGATGGCGGGATCAAGACCCAATTCATAACTGACGCCCAGCGCAACGGCGGGATGGTCGTCTGCGACGATGACACGAATATATCGGGACGACATTGTTGCATTCCCCTCTTCCACATTGGGACTCCCCGGGCAACATTCTCGTTCTCGCGCAATGTCGACGATCGGCGAAAACGAGGTTTCTCATTTATCGGATGATACTCATGGGTGCTTCGTCGGTGTCAAACCACTAGAGCGATAGACCGATATAGTGCTGCCGTACACCTAATAAACAAATAGGAAGAATACGAAAGTGCCAGTTTCGTACCGTTGCCGCGCATGAGTCAGACGTAATCCTAATACGCCTCAGACCAATCCCACAGACGACGCCTCTCTTTTGGCGCATATTGTCTGATCCCGCGTACCGGCACTCAGGACGCTAGCCAGGCCCATGAAAGAAAAAGACCCATTGGAAGCCGGGACTTCCCCCTCCAGACCCACCGCACTCGCCCTAGACCAAGACCAAAACATGGCCTCACCTGACGTGACGGCGCTTGTGCTGCCCCCTCGGCCCGAAGACCGCGAACGCCGCCATGAACAACGCGTGCGCATGATCAGCGACTTGACCGCGGCCGACCCCGCGCGTATCCGCACGCTGGCCAGCGCATTCGTCAAAGCCAACGACGTCGACAAGCAGCAGTTGCGCCGGCTGCATGACAACGGCGACCGCCTGGCGTTGCGCCAACTGGCGCACCGCATCAAAGGCGCTGCACAAATGATGGGCGACACGCAACTCGTTGCGCACTGTACCGCGCTCGGGGCCGCCTGCCTTGATCCCAAAGCCTCACCCTTCACGCTGACCCGCTGCGTTCAAAACATGGAAGACGCCATGCGCGAGTTCGGCGAGTCATGCGAGCGCATGGCGCAAGAAGCCGACGGGCCGCCGCCCTGAACGCCGCGATTCAGGTGTGGGACACGTTCCCGACAGCGCTAGGAAACAGCTCGGCCCCTGCTCGGGCACATCTCGGGCACATCTCGGGCACCTCTCGGGCACAGTTCAGACCCTGCTCGGACCCTGCTCGGGACCCCTGCTCGGACAAACCCCGGGCACACCTCGGACACGAATCGGAATCGTCAACCGCGGAATTCGTACTCTTCATAGGGCTTGATTCCTGCCCGCTCCGTATATTGGCCGCTTGCATCGCGTGACCTGATTTTTCGCGTCCACGCCACGTCTCTGACGCCCATTCGCGCCGCGTTCACGTCTGCGACGCCAGCGTCCCATACGGATGACCCTGATGACCCTACGACACGGCGGCGCCCGCTGCATGGCGCTCGCCAAGACGTCCCACACGCTCTTTCGACACTTCCGCACCATGCCCCACCGGGCCGCCTGCCTGGCGCTGCTCTTTGCCCAACCCGCCTGGGCGCAGGTACCCGACGCCGGCCGCTCTATCCGGGATCTGGAATCCACCATCCCGGCCCCACCGCCCGCCGCCCCCGCGCCGGCGCTCGACCTGCGTGAACCCGGCGCACCCGCAAGCCCTGCTGCCGACAACGCCGCCCCCCTTGCCACCATCAGGGTGCAGGGCTTCCAACTGGACGGTAACCGCGTTTACGACAGCGCCGCATTGCAGGCGTTGCTGGCCGACCTGGTCGGCTCCGAGCAAGACCTTAACGGCCTGCGCAGCGCCGCCGCGCGCCTCACGGCCCACTATCAGCGCGGCGGTTATCCGCTGGCGCGCGCCTACCTGCCCGCGCAGGAAATTCAGAACGGCATCGTGCGGATCAGCATGCTGGAAGGAGTGTATGGGCAGGTCGTTCTGAACAATGCCTCACGCACCCGCAACCACGTGCTGCAACCCGCCCTTGATGCGTTGCATAGCGGCGATGCGGTACATGGCGCCGAGCTCGACCGTGCGCTGCTCGCGTTGAACGACATCCCCGGCGTCACCGCCAAAGGCACCTTGCGCGCAGGCTCGGTACCGGGGTCCACCGACCTGATCGTCAATGCGGAATCGGGCCCCTGGATTTCCGGCAGCGTTGACGCCGACAACTACGGCGGCGCCTACACCGGGGAATACCGGCTAAGCGCAGCGGCCAACATCAACAGCCCCTTGACGCTGGGCGACCAGCTCGATGTGCGCCTGCTCTCAAGCGACCGCCAACAACGCTACTACCACGTCGACTACTCCCTGCCGCTAGGCCCCTGGTCCACGCGCGTGGGCGCCGGCATGTCGGCCATGCGTTATGAATTGGGCCGGGAATTCAACTACCTGGAAGCGCATGGGCGCGCCGACACGGCAAACGTTTACATCAGGCAAACCCTGTTGCGCAGCCGCGATGCCACCGTGCAGGCCACGCTGCAATACGAACACAAACGCTTGCAAGACGACTACGACGCCGTGGACTACACGCGCGCGCATCGCGTCGGCTTGTGGACGGCCGCGCTGAACGCCAGCGCCCGCGACCACATCCTGGGCGGCGGGCGCAACGCCGCCTATCTGAGTTATTCCCGGGGCAACTTGCGCTTTGGCGATACGGCGCTGCGCGATGAAGACCGGCGCTTCAAGCACGCGGGAGGCGGGTTCGGCGTGGTCAATGCCAGCCTGGGCCGCTTGCAGCACGTCGCGGGTCCCGTGCAGTTCTATGGCCGCCTGCGTGCGCAGTGGTCCAGCAAGAACCTGAACAGTTCGGAAAAATTCAGCCTGGGCGGGCCGTACGGCGTGCGCGCATTCGCGCCCGGCGCGGCCAGCGGCGACCAAGGCTGGCAGGCCTCGGGCGAGCTGCGTTATCTGCCCCTGCCGGGCTTGCAGCTATCGGCATTCATCGACACCGGTTCGGTGCAGGCCAATAAGCGCAGCTGGACGGACGAACGCAACCGCCATTTCCTGACCGCCTTTGGCGTCGGCATTGCCCATGCCGCGCCCACACATTTGATCAACGTCAGCGCCGCCTGGCCCTTGCAGCAAAGCATGCCACGCACCGCGACGGATCAAGAGCCACGCTTCTGGGTGCAAGCCACCCGGTATTTCTAAGCGTAGACACCGCCCTTGTTGCATCGTCCTGGGCCAATGCCGCAGGCGTTAAGGGCACCCATCCATCCCTGGAGAGAGCTTTGAACAAGACCTATGCATTAGTGTGGAGCGAATCGCGACGCGCCTGGATCGCCGCCAGCGAGTGCGCGCGCCGTCGGGGCAAGTCCACCCAATCGGGCGCCCGTGCCGCCGCAGCGGCCATTGCGCTGCTCGGCCTGAGCACCCACTTTTGCGCGCAAGCGTTACCGACAGGCGGCACCATCACGCATGGCGACGCCACGATTACTACCGACGCCGAACAGATGGTCATTCAGCAGAACAGCGAGAAGATCATCGCGGACTGGACCTCGTTTGACATCAGCGCCGGGAATACCGTCAGGTTCGAGCAGCCCAGCAGCACGTCCGCGGCATTGAATAAAGTCACCAGCTTCCTGCACACCGAGATCAACGGCAAGCTCGAGGCCAATGGCCGGGTCTTCCTGATCAACCCGAGCGGCGTGATTTTCAAGCACGGGGCAGAAGTCAACGTGGGCGGCCTCGTCGCATCGACGCAACCTATTCAGGATGCCGATTTTATCGGCAGCCATTATGTCTTTTCCGGCGACAGTGCATCGGTGGTCGAAAACTATGGCGCCATTACCGCTAGCGGCGGGGGCGGCGTTGCATTGCTCGGAGCGAACGTCAGTAACGAAGGCGTCATCCGTGCGGAGTTGGGCACCATCGCTCTGGCCGCGGGCGAAGCCTTCACGCTGACGTTCCAGGACAACCAACTCCTGGACTTGCAGATAGACCGCGCCGCCATCGCCGCAATGGTCAATAGCGGCAATCTGCTACAAGCGAACGGCGGCCAGGTGCTGATCAAGGCCGACGCCGCGAACGCCACGCTAAAAACGGTCATTAACAGCGAGGGCATCATCGAAGCCAACACGCTGTCCGGCAAGGCGGGCAGAATCGTGTTGGATGGTGGCGCGCAAGGTATGGTCAGGGTCGCTGGCACGATGAGCGCTGCGGCGCTGGGTGGCCAAGGAGACGGCGGCACCGTTACCACGCAAGGGCATGATGTGCGCATCAAACAATCCACGCAGACGGACACCCGCGCGAACAAGGGCAAAAACGGAATTTGGAACATTGGCAGTGCGACGGTCAACGTCAACACGGTGGGCGCGCCCCTTGAGAGTCTGACAATACACAACAACACGCTCACCCAGAACCTCACCACCACGGCGATTGCGCTGGCCGCCACCGGCGGCGAGCTCACGATCCATGCGCCGATTGTGTGGAGCAGCTCAAATGGCTTGAGTCTGAGCGCCAGTGAAAACGCCAATATCAATGGCAGCGTGCGCGGCTCAGGTGCGAATGTCCATTTGTCCGTGAGCGCAGGCGCTGGCGCGTTCATCAATGGTTCTCTGGGCATCACAGGCGCCAAGAGCAGGATGACGATCAACGCTTTGAATGGCTATGAGATTGCGGACGGCGCGACCGTGATGTTGTCTGGCGCAGGGACTACGTTCAGCGCCAATGGCCGGGAGCACACCGTGATCCAAAACGTGTCGCAATTGCAGGCCATCAATAAGCGCCTGGACGGCCATTATGTGTTGGGTAACAGCATGGGGGCCAAGGCCAACTTCCAGGCCATCGGCGGCGAAAGCGGCACGTTTTCAGGGACGTTCGATGGTCTGGGTCACACGATTGAAAACCTCTCGATAAAGGGAAGCGGCGCCAATCTCGGACTATTCGCAGCCTCGTCCGGCGTGGTCCGTAACGTCGTTCTGCAGTCGGTGACGGTCAGCGGGCCGCGCAATAGTCTGGCAGCGATGTCGATCGGCTCGCTGGTGGGCTTGAATACCGGAGACATCTACAACGTCAAATCCTGGAGCACGTTGGTAGAGGGTGCCGCGAATCGCGAAAGTGTCATCGGCGGCCTGGTCGGCACGAACGAAGGCGCCGTGATTCAACGAGCCACGGTGTCGGGCAACGTACGAAGCAACGGTCACACCCGAGCCGCAGGCGGTCTGGTGGGCGAGAACAAGGGTAGTGCTACAGGCCGCGGGACGATCCGGGACAGCGCGTCGACCGCTACCGTATCCGGCGACATGCATCGCGGCTCGACAGGCGGCATGGGAGGGCTGGTAGGGGTCAACAACCGTGGGGCTGTCCACCATTCGTCCGCCACCGGTAAGACGGCAACCCGCAGTGATGGCATTAATGTGGGCGGCTTGGTCGGCAACCACACCTACAGCTTAATTGAGTCGTCCCAGGCGGGAGGACTCGTCCAAGGCGGAAAGCTAGGCAACACCGGCGGTCTGGTAGGGGTCAACATCGGTGGCGCGATTTACCACGCGATAGCCAGCAACGCCGTCGAAGCCTACGGCGCTGGCAACACGGGCGGAGCGGTGGGCAGCAACATCGATGGCGGTGAACTGCATAACGTCAGAGCCGCCGGAAAAGTCGCCGATTGGGAGGGCCATAACGTCGGCGGGCTGGTAGGCGAGAACATCGGTAGCGATAGCCTGATCGAGGAAGGCCATTCCGCCGGACGCGTCGACGCTCGCAAAAGCCAGAAGGGAGCGCAAATCGGGGGGCTGGTGGGCTACAACAGCGGCATCATCAAAGACTCCGAATCGCACGCTTCTGTTGAAACCGGCCATAACGCATCGGCGGGTGGCCTGGTCGGCACCAACGACGGACGGCTGCTACGCGTGAGCGCAAACGGCAATGTCAGCGCCTACAAACATTCGTCAGTGGGAGGATTGGTGGGTACCAATAGCGGCAAGATCCATTCCGCCGTCGCGTCCGGTACGGTATGGGGCCACGATCAAAGCCGTATCGGCGGAATCGCTGGTGTGAACACGCGCGATGGGATTGTCTTCAACGCGACCACTCGTGGAACCCTGGAAGGCGCTGCCCACACGACGATCGGTGGCATCGCCGGATTGAATCAAGGGCAGATTGAAAGCTCTAGCGCCGCAGCCCACATCAAGACGCATTGGTACACGTGGTTGTTGGGCCAGACGCATGGCGCGGTCGCGGGAAAGAATACCGGCATCATTCGCTAATGGACTTCAAGCCCCTTTGATCGTCTAAAGCACTTTCTACGCAGAAGCTCCAGGGCATGAAAAAGGCCGTACGGGTGACACCGTACGGCCTTCTTTTATGCAACGCCGGCATCAGGGAAATTCGATGGTGAACTCGGCTGTTCCATTCGCATGTCCGCCTGCCATCTGGGCCGGGTGCGCGGCGGTGCGCAAATAGCTGGCGCGCAGAAACATGCTTGCGCTGTCCGCGCCGGCTCTCGCCATGTCATAGAACTTGCCGAATTCGATGCGCTTGTTGGTCGCCGCGTTAATCATCACAATGCCCACGCCTTTGGCCGGTGGCAATCCCCGGTCATCCGCTTTGGGATCGAGCTTCAGCACGGTCTTGTCAGCACTGGCGCCGTGTTTGGCGGTAAAGGAAATTTTGGGTTTGGCAAGGGCGCTGCATTTGCCCAGCGTGATATTAAATGGCCTTTCTTCAGAGGTGGCTCCTTGACTGGGAAAATCACGCAGCGAGTAGGAGCCCAGCTGCACGGTTTTGGTCTGTGTCAGCCCCACTTCGCAGGCGTTGGAAAATGCCACCTCGCTGCCACCCGCCCCAAGTCCCATGATGCCGCTTCCCAGCAAAGGGCCAAACTTAGAAGAGACGCAAACCGACTGTGATCCCGGATAAGACGGAAATTGCGGAATTGTTTGCCCGAGTTGATACATACCTTTCCGAAAGGTCATTGCATACATCGTAAATCCCGCGCCAATTGAGACACCGGTCACAACAAGAGGCCCCTCGGACGGCAACTGATCCAGCGGGGAGGCCAACACAAGCTGCTGGGTCAATGCGGTATGCACCGAATCTTGCTTCGACCCGAATTTTCCGTCGTTGACAGCCAGTGCATGCTTTGCGACCACCACCGGAAAATGGCCGGGAGTCACTACCTGGCCGTTTGCCGATATCGTCATGGAGATTCCGGGAATGTTGGTCTTGGCCCAGCCATTTCGATCCACGGCTGCTTGGGGTTCCCAAAATGCCGCCACGATCAACTCGTATTCCTCCGTAGACTCGCCGTATTCCACATAAGTAAAATCCGTTGTGACAGAGGCGCCTCTTTCAGACAGCACATCACTCACTTGCGCCGCACTGCTAAGTTGCGGCCTAAGCGGATTCCATCGCGAGCCTAGCTTATTGCTCCAGGTGCAATTCCCGGCGATAAGGCCCTTCTGCGTTGACTGGCCCCACGCCATCGGCGCTGCCACCGCCAGCAACACGCCCGCCAATCCTCCCGCGCCGAGACGCCGCAACACACCCCTGCTTGCCATGTTTGTCTTCCTAGTTTGATTGACGGCGGCTTACCGGCTCCCGCCGCCCTGCTTCACTTCATCGCGCCCGTTGCGAGCGCGCTCGCCCCCTTCACCATGACGCCGTCGTCCGTCGGCGCTTCAAACCGCAGTGCGTCCCGGCCGGCTAACGGGATGACGCCCGGCGCCAGCGGAAAGCGCGTTCCGCCCATAGGCGCCACGGTCAGTCCGTCCAGCAGGACGGGGCCGCCACGGGCCTTTAATTCCACGCGGGCGAACGACACGAAGTAGGCCGACGGATTCCACGCTTCCAGCACGCCCTCGCCCTGCGCCCCCTCTACCGCATTGCGATACGCCCACCTCACCTGATCAATGGCCTCACGCGACGATCCCGCCAAGCCCGATGGCCGGTACAGCACTTTCATCCGGAAGCGATGCGACAACTTCAAGCGATTCGGCGCGTCGCCCGCCACCGACGGCGTACTCGACGGCACGTTCAGAAAATTGATCCAGAACACGGATTCACGATCCGTGGGCATGGGTTCACCCGTGTGCCGCAGCGACACCGCCGCGCGTTCATGCGCGTTCAGACGAAACACGGGCGGCGCCACAACAAACGGCACGGCCAGCTGGCTGGGGTCCGCATCACGGCTTCCTTGATCCAGCCAGACCTGCACCAGAATCGGCCGCTCGCCCGTGTTGCGGGTTTGAATCGTCAGTGATTTGTCGTTTGCCGGGTAGACATGACGCGTACCCACCACAGCGAGATCGGCGCGCGCAGCCGCGCTCAGCCCCAGCGCCAAGGCAAGACACAGAATGACTCGGTAACCAGCAGGCAAGATAGGCGCATTCATCGCATCGTCAGCGCGTCGCCCGCCGCCGCCTTCAACACCGGCGTTGCCACCCCCGCGGTGCAGGCCAGCTCAAGCACGTCATAGCCCGTGGACGTGTTCCGCTCGGGCAATTGGTAGTCAATCAGGCATTGCTCATCGTCACCCGTTCCCCACTGCACACGCACCGTACCGCTGTCTTGTTCGGCGCGCATGACGATACGGCTGCCCTGCCCGACCACGCCCACCGGCAATGCGGTTGCCACATCGATGACCTCGGCGCCAAACGGCAGCGAAGCGCCGTCGGCCTGCGTGCTGCGAATCAGCAGTTGGCGGGCACGCAGCGTCGGGTAAACCAGTTTGGCGATGGCCCCGGCCCGGGGCGCGATGTTGACCGAGCTAGTCTTCAGTTCAATGTCGTCCGGAATATTCTTGGGGTCCAGGTCTACCGAGTTCAGGCGATACGGCGTCAGATGGCCAACGATGGCGTAGCCGCGAGCGTCCACCTGATTGAAGCCGTACCCTACCCGCGCGCCCTGAGCGCCCTTGGCCTCGACCAGCGCCACGGTCTCGCCCATTGCCTGGGCGAACGTCACGCCGCCGCCGTGCACCAAGACACCGCCATTGGCGCTCATGGATGCCTGGCGGTACCCCTGGCCCGCGCCTACGCTTGCCGACACCGATACCTGAGGGAATTGGTACGCCAGGCTGGCATCCGCCGTATTGGAGCCATTGCCGCCCGCGTGAGAGGCAGATACCGAGTAAGTGCCGGCGCTTTCCTCATCCAATGCGCCCGTCACACCCGTGGTGAGGCGCGTTCCAGACTGGCTGTCGCGGCTGTAGAACGTATTCAATCGGGGCGATCCGCCCGAGGCTGCGCTGCCCAAGGGGATGGAGATATTCAGCGTCACCTGCGTGCTTCGGTCACCATTGCCACGACGGTACCCGTCTGCGCCGCCCACGTTGTGCACCCGCTGCACGCCTAAGGAATACGAAATGCGGTTCCAAGAATTGCTGTAGCCCAATGCAAAGTTCAGGGCGTTGCCCCGTTCGCTCCAGTAGTTCGCCGCCGAGCCCGCCACATACACGCTGCCCCACCGCTCACCCAGCGCCTGATTGATGTTCGCGTCGAAGCGGCTGCGCATGCCGTTGACGCGAAATGGCCGGTAGCCGTCTCCGTACGACGTTCTCCCGGCGGCGAGGGCCTCTCCCAAGCCGACGTATCCGCTGGTGGAGTACCGGTACGCCAGCAACGAAAAGCTGGTGCCGCTGTTCGGCAAATCCTTGCTGTAGGTCAGCCGGTAGCTGGCGCCGCTGCGCTTGCCCGAACCCGGCAAATCAGCGCGCGCTGTCGTGACGTCCGCCGCAAAAGCGCCTATCTGCGTACTCATCGCCGCGCCCAACAGCATCGAGCGGTAATCGTCGGTAAAGGCCAGCCCGCCGTAGGCCGTCACGGCGTCGCCCACCCCGCGTTTGAGCGTTCCTTGCAGGACGTACTGCGAACTGCCGCGCAGCCCCGGGTCTGCTGCGCGGCCCGCAGTCAGGCTGTATTGGGTCGTGCCCGGTCTGAGCAACTGCACGATCGTGGCAAACGGCACCACGAAGCTGCGTGAGCTGCCATCGGCTTCCGTCACGCGTACGTCCAGGTCGCCGCCATAGCTGTTGGCGCGCACGTCTTCAATCGCAAACGGGCCGGGCGAGACGGTCGTTTCATACACAAGAAAGCCGCGCTGATAGACCGACACCTTGGCATTGCTATTGGCCGTGCCCCGCACGATGGGTGTGTAGTACCGCAAGGTCTCGGGCAACATACGGTCATCGCTGGCAAGTTGAACGCCCCGGAACGTCACCGAGTCGAACAGTTCGCCGCTGGTGGCGCTTTCCCCCAGCAGCAACTGTGATTGCCACGAGGGCAAATCAGTTTGCACATAGTAGGAACTGGCTTGATACCTGGCTCCGTTGCGGGTGGACCAGGTGACCGATCCCGTGTGCCGGAACCGCAGCGCGCCCACATTAACGCCCAGGTTCAGCCCCGAGTATCCCCGCGTCATGCGGCGCCCCGCGCCTTCGCTGGTGTACACGTTGGCCGTGTAGTTCAGTCGCGCCGCCGTCATGCCGCTGTCCCATTGCGACGGGTCCACATACCGGTGCGACGCCGCCAGCCGTTGCAGGTATTCGGGATAGGTGATGTACAGGCGCTGTTGCGCGATATCCAGCTTTATCTGACCGCCCGGCACGTATGCCGCCAGCTCTTCGCAGGTCAGCGCGTCCGGTAAGGGATCAACCCCTTCTGCACGCGACACCTTGTTCAGATCCAACCCGCCCCGGTCGAGAAAGGCGGTGTCATAGCAAGGCACGGCGCTATCGAAGCCCTCGATGTGACGGAATTCGATGTCCTCGACCCCGCGCCATTGGCCGTTGAAGTAGACATCCAAGTGATGCGTGCCGGCCTCGGCGTAATTCACGCGCTGAAACCGGCGCGTATCAATGGTGACGCCGCCGATGCCTTGCACCAGCATGTTCGGGTCGAAGATGGCGATTTCGTCCTGCGCGTTCGTGGCGGTTGCCGCGACACCCAGGGCGAAAGCCAGCGCCATCATGCCCCCGATTGGCCGCCGCGAGGGCGCGGCAGGCGCCGCGATCAGAGGCGATGGGCGTGCAGAGACGCGAACGAAAGTCCGCAAGCGTAAAGGTTCCATCTCGGGCGAATTGGCTCCTTGGCCCAACCACAGTCAAAGTGACGGGGAGTCAATCAAGCAGGCGCATATCCTGAGGCTGCAACCCGCCGTAGTCGTTGACAATTTCGTAGCGAACGCTCAGCCCTTTTTGGGTAGCTGAAATGCCGGCCGCGGGCAATTCAAAACGTGCGGTGTCAAAGGGCGCCACCATACCGCTACCGGCATCGACTCGACCGTTCTTGGAGAACAGCCCAATGCCCACCAACGTGACGTGGTACGGCGTCGGATTGGCGACTTCAAGCACCGTCTTGCCCTTCGCACTGCGCGCGAGCTTCCAGCCGAGCTTGCCGGGCGCGCCGCCCACCCCTTGCTTCAATGAGACCGGCCGAAAGAAGATCTTGATGCGCGTTCTGATGTTGAACATCAGTGCGTTCTCAGCACCCGCCACGCGCGGAGGCGTTTCCATCACGTTCAGATAGAACAGGCTTTCGCGATCAGCAGGCAGCGGTTCACGCGTGTACGAAATGCGAACCACCGCCGAACCACTGGGTTCTACCCGAACGATGGCCGGCGTCAGGATGAACGGCACATTGATATCCGCAGGCAAGGCGTCTTGCCGCCCGTCATCGATCCAGTTCTGCGCCAGCACGGGCACGTCACCCGTGTTCTGCATGCCAAGCGTGACACTGCGCGCATCGGACGAGATCACAACGCGAGTTCCGTCCAGCACGATCGCAGCTTGGACCGGGGTGGCCCAAGCTGCCAGGATCACTGCGGACGACACAGCAAGTAACGATGCGCCGCGCGCAAGGATTCCAGAGTCAAACGTCATGTCGCTGACAGCAATTAGCGGACGTTGACCGTAAAGTTCAGGCGCGCGTTACCATCGCCCGGCGTGACCGGAGCCGCGTTGTCCCGGCGCACATACTGCGCGAAGTACGAGTACTTCGCCGCGTTGTCGACGATCTCGGCTTCCACCGCGCCAACCTGGCCAAGCAGCACCTTGTCGCCCTTCACGCCGTTCGTGCTGTTGGAGATTTCGATTTGCACGTTGCCCGCACCGCCCGCATACAGCGGAACGTTGTTGGACACCAGGTCGACGTCGTTGCGGTCGAAGCTCAACATGGCCTTCTTGCCATTGGTGCAATCGGCCCCGCCACCCACGTTGATGTCGAAACTCAGGGCCGGCGCGGTGCCGGCAATGACGGCATCCGGTTTGACGGTGCCAAACCGCACTTCCGAGCCCGTGGCCGACGAAACATCGACGGCGCACGTCGTGTCGCTGATGTCACCGCGAAATTGAATAACCCCGTTGGCGGCATACGTCGATACGGGCGCCAACACGGCCAGGAGTAAACCGGAGGCGGCAAGGGTATTCACAATACTGCGCTTCATGCGAGTTCCTCTATGCAGAGATAAAAAAGTCCATTCGAAAAAAGGCACCGCCAACAGGCAATAGCTGCTTGCCGACGGTGCTTCAAATGGCTACCAACGCTGTGAAAAGCCCAGACACGGCAATGCCGTACACAAGGCTGAAAGGACATACACAGACCTGATTGGCGGACCAAGTCGTGGATCTGTGCAGACCCACGAACGATACTTTTTTGACACGCTCAAGGAACTAGGATGATGCTTAATTCAAACCCTGATTAATCAGATATTCCCCTCGAAATCTGAGGGTGATGCGCAGGCTGTATTACTGGATTGCAAAGCGCAGTGTCTGGGCTCAGCCATCTTGGCCAAGCCACAGTGGCGGTTCGGTGCTGAACGTTCCAGTACAGGCCGCGTCGACGCAATCCGCCAAGGACCCGAAGCGTACGTTCCTGTCCACCAGCCCCGGCCCGTAATGCGCGTACTTTCCGGAATTGGTCATGACCGTCTTGACGGCGGGGTCAAAGACCGGCGCCTGGATCACGCACCAACACGTGTCCACGACGAAACTGACGCCGAAGCTGCGCAATGCCGCAACGGGCCCGGCTATTGCCGCAGAACGCAGTACGTCGCCATGGGTCGTGACCGTGATGCCCACCGTGTCGCTCTTCTTCCGGCCGGCGCATCGCTCTGCCAGCGCCGTGATTTCTTCGGCAGAAAAGTGCGGATTACCCAACGCCACCCATTCCACCTGATCCCGCTCGGCCTTGTTGAAGGCCCGCCACGCGTTTCGCAAATCTGCAACCGTGATTCGTCGCGTTGAGTTGGGCTCCGCCCCGCCCAGCGCCGCCGCCAGATCAGGCGCTTCCGGGGTGACGCCCGCGATATGGAACATGGGTGCGGACGACGTGGTGGCGAACGCGGCGCCAAACGCACGCAGCGCGTCCAGCGTGGGCGACGCGGCCTGCAGTCCATTCACCACCGGCACATCGCGGCCCGCGCAAACGCCCACGAGATACCCCAGCAGGGGCCAAAAGCTATCGTCATGATCGGCCGGCGGGTCGATGTCCACCTGCAACACGGCACGGCGGTTCTGTGTCAGATGACTGCTGGCCGCGGCGGCGCGACCGGTCAGCGCGATGAATATGTCCAGGAAATCCGGATACTTGGCCGTGCGCGCGCCGATCACGCTGTTCGCATAGACAACCGCATTGGATTCCGCCCAGGCGATCTGCTCGCCGAACCTCGGCGCCGTGGGCAGGTGATAGGGCGCACAGGTGTAGGTGGGCGCCACTCCCATGGCCACATAGGCGTCGGCCAGCGCTTCGGCTGGCACGCCCAACGTTGCCGGCACGCCCTGGGCGCGCCAGGCGCAACGGTCCACGGAAATGGCGTTCATGGTCGTGGGGATCTTCACCTTCGCGTCCCAACTGGCCAGCCGCCGGGCGAACGCCAGGCCTGCCGGCCCGGTATAGATGCAGCCGTCGATATGGCCTTGCCGGATATCAAGCAGTTGCGTCGCACCCGCCGCGCGCGCCATGCGCACGATGATCTCCATCGCAACCCGCGCAGCCTTGCCTTCGGTCCCTTGCAACATCCGCAGGTCGCCTTCGCCCAATGCCACCACCGACCAATGGGATGCATCGGCAATGATGACCGCGTCGTCCGTCTGCGCGGGCATGGGCATGGGCATGGGCGCTTCCCCTGCCTGCACCCGCAGCGATGGGCGTTGCTTCAAGGCAAGAAAGGCCGAAGCGCCGACGCTGACCACGGGGATGCTCTTGCCGAACACCGCTTCGGCCACCAGCACGCCCAGCATGAGGACGTCGTCGCGGCCGGCCAGCACCAGCGCCCGCGGGGCCCGGCCGCCCAGCAGCAATTCAAGCATGACGGCGCTGCCGGTACACGAGCCCCGACTGCCCGGCAACACCAGGATGCGGTCTGAGAGGGTTTGCCCGTGCAACGGATGATGCTTGTCGATCACCACGCCCGTGCGTGGGTCGACGCCGCCCCAGAAGCTCAAGTCCATATCGGTCCAGAGCACCTTGCCTGACGCCTCGCCAGGAACCCAGGTCTTGCCCAGCAGTTTGGGCGTGTCCGACTGAAAGCGATCCACTTTTTTCTCCCTGTTGGTCCTATTCGTACCCGGCGCGCGCGCCACGTGGGCGGCGACGCGGTTGCCACAAGCGCCGGCCTTAGCGCAGTTGCCGCAGGCGCTGGCCTTAGTTCAGGACACGCTGCAAAAACTGCCGGGTTCTTTCTTCGCGCGGTGCGTTGATGACGGTTTTGGCGGGCCCCACTTCGCACAGGGTGCCTTGATCAAAGAAGGCCACCCGATCGCCGCTTTCGCGGGCGAAGGCAATATCGTGAGTGACGACGATCATCGTCATTCCGGATGACTTCAATCGGCGCAGCGTGTCCAGCACTTCGCCCACCAACTCCGGGTCCAGCGCCGAGGTGACCTCGTCAAACAGCATGTAGTCGGGCCGCATCGCCAGCGCGCGTGCAATGGCCAGACGTTGTTGCTGCCCGCCCGACAGCTTCACCGGGCGCAGCGTTGCGCGCTGGCTCAAGCCCACGTAATCCAGATACTCGGCAGCCAGCGCCAGCGCATCCTTGCGGCTCATGCCCTTGACCACCCGGGGCGCCAGCGCCACGTTCTCCAGCGCGGACAAATGCGGAAACGCGTTGTACTGCTGAAACACGATGCCAAGCTTCTGACGCAGCTGGTTCAGGTTCGTATGCTTGTCATGCACGTCCACGCCATCCACCAGGATCTGCCCGCTTTGTATCGGCTCCAACCCGTTGATGCATTGAAGCAGCGTCGATTTACCCGAGCCGCTGGCGCCGATCAGGCACACGACCTCGCCCCGTGCAATGGTCAGGTCTATGCCTTTGATGACCTCGACCTGGCCGAACGACTTTCTTACGTTTTTGATTTCGATCATGGGGTTGCCTTGGCAGGAGTGGCGCGGCGTCAAACGCCGTCAAGACGGCGTTCCAGCGCACGGCTGTAGCGGGACACCGGGTAGCAGATCAGGAAATACGCGATGCCCACGCCGGTCAGCAGCAGCAAGGCATCGTTGGTGCGCGTAATGAGGATCTGCGCCGCGCGCAACAGCTCGACATAGCCGACCACGCTCACCAGCGCCGTATCCTTCGTCAGGCCCAGCACCGTGCCGATCCAGCTGGGAAACACCGTCCGTAACGCCAGCGGCAGGGAAACATGACGAAGCTCCTGCCAATACGTCATGCCCAGAGACCGCGCCGCCCGCGTGAGCTCGGGCCGCACCGACCGTAACCCCGAGCGCACCAGTTCCGACGTCAGCACGCCCATATAGAGGCTCAAGGTCAGCACCCCAACTTGAAGCGGATCAAGCGGCACGCCCAACACCGAGAACGCGCTGTTCACCAGAATGAACTGGATCAGCAGCGGTATGCTGCGCGTGATGTCGACATAGGGCGCCAGCAACACTGACACGGCGCCATTGGCCTCTCGCGCCCAACCCAGCAGCACCCCAAGCAGCGTGCCGAAGGTGGTGGCTATTGCGGCCAGCAACAAGGTGCGGCTCAAGCCGATCAATACGAAGGTCATGTCGCCCCACTGCAACCCGGCGTAGGCAAATTGAAATTGCATGGATCATCCCCTTCCCATCAGGCGCCAGGCCAGCATGCGCGCCGCGAAGCTGATGCCCTTGGAGATCAGGTAGTACATCGCGGCGGCGACAACGAAGAATTCAAACGTGCGAAACGACTCCGCCAGTGAGGTCTGCGTGGCGCCGGTCAGTTCGGCCACCCCGATGATCGACCCCAGCGAACTGTTCAACAGCGCCCAATTCAGCTGATTGATGTACGGGAAGAACACCATCACGAAGACCTGAGGAAAAATGACGCGGGTATACGCCTGCGTGGCCGTCAGCCCCAAGGAGCGGGCGGCGGCATACTGAGTCGCGGGCACCGACGCAATTCCGCCACGGAATATTTCAGCCAGATAGCCCGCGTTGTTGAAGCTCAGCGCGGCCAGCAGAGAGGCGTAGCTGGGGATGCCGATACCGATGGCGCCCAGACCGAAATACGCCATGTAGATCTGAAACAACGCTGGCGTGTTGCGCGACAGTTCGACCCAGGCCGTCGCCACGTAGTACCCTACGCCGCCCGCGCGGTTGCGCATCAGCGCGAGCGGCAGCGCGATGCACGTGCCGATCAGCATCGATAGCGCGGTGATCTCGATGGTGCGGCGCGCGCCATCCAGCAGGATGGGCAGCTTTGCCCACACGACGGACCAGTAGAAGGTGTAATCAAGCATGGGGCGCGAGCACTCGGATCAGAAGTCCACACCGGCCACGTTCAGGGCGGGTGCGTTGGCGGTGCCGTAATAGGTTTCGTAAAGCGCTTGATACCGGCCGGTGCGAACCTGGTTCCAGACAAACACGTTCACCCAGCGCAGCAAGGCCGTATCGCCCAACCGCACCGCAATCCCGACGAGATCAGGCGGATAGTGAGTGGCGCCCTTGGTCACGAACGACGGAAACTGTCCGCTGCGTATCAACGCGTCCGCGGTATTGGAACTGGCCACCAACCCATCGATCTTCTTTTGATTCAGCGCCAGATAGGTCTCGGCTTCGGAACCATACGTGATGAACTTTCCGCGGGCGTCGTTCCAGGCGTCGAACGACGTACGCAATTGCAGCGCTTGCGTGGTGCCGGTGACGCCGCCGATCGTGCGGCCCTTGAAGTCTTCGTAGCGATTGATCCCCGCGTCGTTGCGCGTCAGCACGACGTTCTGAAGACTGAGATAAGGCTGCGAGAACGCCACGCTCAACGCGCGCTGCGGCGTGATCGACGTGGACGCAATCAGGACGTCGATGCGGTTCGACACCAGCGCAGGAATGCGCTCGGCCGACGGCGTTTCAATGATCTCGGCCTTGACGCCCAGCGCGCGAGCCATGTCCTTGCAATACGCAACGTCGTAGCCCTCGGGCTCGTTCTTGGGCGTGCGAAAACCGGCGGGCGGAAAGTCGAGCTGCACGCCGCACTTGAGGGTGTTGGCGGCCAGCACCTTTTCAAGCGTGGGGGAGCTTTGCGCGTGGGCGGCCGAAGCCAGGACAACACCCATCAACACGGCGCAAGGCGCCAACATCGCGGCGGCACGTGCCAAAAAACGGTAGGTCATATCGATTCCTGTGTAGATCAAACGCGGCGGTTATCCAGGGCTTGGGCAATGCCAGGGGCAATGTGGACCAACCCATCAAATTAAGTCACCATTGTTCTTTGGAATCGGGATTCAAGAATGACAATGTCGTTAACACGCCAGGCCCGCTGACAGCCGTCGCGCGGGTCGGGCCCTGCAACGCCACACTGGGAGGCGCCGTGAACACGGATCACATCCATCTTTCGATAGACCAGATCTACGAACTGTCGTTTGACGTACTGACACACAACGGTTTCTCGGCGGCTCACGCCGCAGCCATCGCAAAGACCATCACTGCCGGGCAGCGTGACGATTGCCAGTCACATGGCTTGTACCGTTTGCTGGTGTGCGTGCGCACGTTGAAAACGGGCTTGGTGGACGCGGCCGCCCTGCCCTTGATTACCCATCCCACTCCCGCCGTCGTACAAGTGGACGCGCAACGCGCGTACTCGCTGCTGGCGTTTCAGGAAGGCCTGCCGCATCTGGTTGAAAAGGCCAAAAGCAATGGCGTGGCCGTGCTGGCGATTAATAACTGCTTTCATTTTTCGGCGTTGTGGCCGGAAGTTGAAGCCATCGCCCAACACGGTCTGGCCGGGCTCGCCATGACGCCCAGCCACAGCTGGGTAGCGCCCGCAGGCGGCACGCGCCCCGTCTTCGGCACCAACCCGTTTGCCTTCGCCTGGCCACGTCCGGGCGGCTACCCCTACGTGTTCGATTTCGCGACCAGCATGGTGGCGCGCGGCGAGATCGAATTGCATCGCCGCAGCGGCCGCGCCATTCCCGAAGGCTGGGCCATCGACCGCGACGGGCGCCCCACCACCGATGCCGCAGCCGGCCTGGACGGCGCGATGCTGACCTTCGGCTCGTACAAGGGGTCTGCGCTGTCGACCATGATCGAACTGCTTGCCGGCCCGCTGATTGGCGACTGGACCAGCCTGCAATCCCAGGCGTTCGACAACGGCGCAGGCGGCACGCCCCTGCATGGTGAATTGGTGATTGCGCTAGACCCGGACATCCTGGGCCGCGGCCAACGGGCCATCAACGCCAGCAGCGCCGAAGCGATGCTGGACGCCATCAGCGGCCAAGGCGCCCGCTTGCCGTCCGAGCGGCGTTTCAAAGCCCGCGCGGTCAGCGAACGGGAAGGCGTCTGGGTTGGCCGCGCGCTTTACGACGATGTGGTGGCCCTGAGCACGCCGTCATCCTCTCGCCGTACTTGAAGCCATCACCGCGGGCAACGGCGCATCCTGCACGCGCTGCCCCGGCGCGTCACGCAGGGACATGCCGTAGATCAGGCTGCGCCGCGCGCCCGCAGCCTTACACCAGGTTCTTCGCACGCGGATCATGCTTGCCCAAGCGGGTCAGCAGATGATCCACTTCGGCCTTCGCCGCGGGCGTCAACGCGCCGCCCGGACGGCGTTGCGCCGCACTGGACAAGATGCCTCGGCGCATCATCACGTACTTGCGCACGGCCAGGCCCACACCCGGCTGCTGCTCATAGCGCAACAGCGGCAAGTGCGCGTCGAACAAGTCGTGTGCGGCTTCTGTTTTGCCCTCGCCCACCCAATTGACGAAGTCGCACAGCATGTCGGGGAAGCAATACCCGGTGTTGGCGCCATCTGCGCCGCGCGCCATTTCGTAGTCCAGGAACAGGCCGTTGTTGCCGCACAGGATCGAGATGTGGCGCATGGCGCCTTCGGCTTCGAAGCGGCGCAGCGCCGAGATCTTTTCCAGGCCGGGCCAGTCTTCGTGCTTGAGCATCACGCAAGAGGCCAGGTCCGTGACGATGCGGCGGATCACCGACGGCGCCATCTGCACCGAGAACGTCAGCGGATAGTCTTGCAGCACGAACGGCACGTCATCGCCAATGGCCTCGACCGCCTGGTGGTAATACGTGACGATCTGGTCATCCGTGCGCAAGGTGTTGGGCGGCGCGATCATCACGCCAGCGGCGCCCCGGTCCATCACTTCACGCGTCAACGAGCGCATGGACGCGAAGCCCGGCGCCGACACGCCCACCACGATGGGCATGCCGCCGGCCTTGCCGATCACCTGCGAGGCGATGTCCAGCGATTCCTTGAAATCCAGCTTGGGCGCTTCGCCCAACTGGCCCAGCACCGTCAGGCCGGTCGCGCCGCACGCTTGGTAGAAATCCATCATGCGGTCGATGGACGCGTGGTCCACCGCGCCGTCGTCAAAGAACGGCGTGGGCGCAATGGGAAACACGCCCTTGGCGTCAGCAGTCAGTTTCATCTTCAACATCCTTCAATGTCGCTGCCAAGTTCGGCAACGGTTGCGTTCAGATCAATGGCGTTCAGATACTGGCGATCAGGCCGCCGTCCACGCGGATCGTCGATCCGGTGATGTAGCTGGCGCGCGTGCTGGCCAGAAACGCCACCGCGTCGCCATATTCCTTGGGGTCGCCATAGCGTCCCACCGGAATCGTGCCGGTGCTTTCGCGGCTGACGTCTTCCACGCTGCGCCCTTCGCGCTTGGCGCGCGCTTCGTCCAGGAACGTGATGCGGGCGGTGGCGATGCGGCCCGGCAGCACGATGTTCGACGTGATGCCGTCCTTGCCGACTTCGCGCGCCAGCGTTTTGGACCAGCCCACCAGCGACATGCGCAGCGCGTTTGAAATACCCAGGTTGGCGATCGGCGCAATCACGCCCGACGACGTGCTGGTGATGATGCGGCCCCACTGCCGTTCACGCATGCCAGGCAGCACGCGGTCAGTCAGTTTGATGACGGACAGCACCATGCCTTCGAAGTGCTCGCGCCACAGATCGGCCGTCTGGCCCGAGGACGGTGTGGGCGGCGGGCCGCCCGTGTTGTTGACCAGAATGTCGACCGCGCCCACGTTGGCTTCAATCCACGCGACCTGGCTGTCGATGGCGTCAAGCGCCCGCAGATCCCACTGCAGGGCCACCGCCGTCAGGCCGTCGGCGCGGAGCTTGTCCGCCGTGGCCGTGGCGGCATCGAGGTTCAGGTCGGCCACCACCACCTTGGCGCCCTCCTGCGCCAGCGACGCCGCAATCGCGCTGCCCAGCCCGCCGCCACCGCCCAACACCAGCGCCGTCTTGTTCTTGATACCCAGATCCATCGTTGTCTCCTGAAGTCAGACGTTATTTTCCGTCAGGCGACGGGGCGTGAAAAACGGAAAAACCTCATGCAGATCATTCATTTTATGAATGACCTTTGACCGAACACGATTGATTCATCTCAATATATTCCAGCGTGCCGCGGTATATTGATGCCCCACCATTCATGTATTTACAGAATGAATCCGCGCCGTCTGACCCCGTCCATGTCGCTGCTGCTGGCCTTTGAGGCCAGCGCGCGCCACCTCAGCTTTACCCGCGCCGCGACCGAGCTCGCGCTGACCCAAAGCGCCGTCAGCCGGCAGGTGCAAGCGCTGGAGGATCTGCTGGAAGTGGCGCTGTTCCGGCGCGAGAAGCGGCGCATTCTGCTGACCGAAGCCGGCATGCGGTATCAGAAGGAACTGGAGGCCGCGCTACAGCGCATTCGCAGCGCGTCGCTGCAAGCGATCTCGCACCGTACCGGCCGCGGCGACATTCATCTGGCCGCGCTGCCCACCTTTACCGCCAAGTGGCTGATGCCCCGGCTGAACCGGTTCTACGCGCGCCACCCGGGCATACTCGTCCACCTGCATTCGCGCGTGACGCGGTTCGATCTGGATCTGGCTGGCATTGATGCCGTGATCGCCGTGGGTGACGGCGACTGGCCGGGTCTGACGCCGTATCGCTTGATGGATGAATACGTCATTCCGGTCATCAGCCCGGAGCTGGCGGTCAGCCATCCGACGCGTCAACCGTCGGACCTGGCGCAACACAGCCTGCTGCAAGTGGCCGCCCGCCCGGCAGTGTGGCAGCGCTGGTTTGATGCGCACAAGCTGCCCGTACGTTCGATGCGCTGGGGCGCGCAGTTTGAGCTGACCACGCATTTGATTCAGGCGGTGGCCTCGGGCATTGGCATCGGCTTGCTGCCGACCTTCCTGGTGGAAGACGAGCTGCGGCAAGGCGTGCTGGCGCCTGCGCTGGATGAGGCATTCAGTACCGGCGCGGGCTACTACTTTTTGGCGCCGCCAGAGAAATTGGCGACCTCACCCGTTGCCGCATTTCGCGACTGGCTGCTGGAAGAAAGCGGCCAGGCGGGTAACGGTATGGCCTGCGCTACACGATAGGATCACGCTGAAACTCAGGGCGGCGGCGCATCAGCCGCGCCAGCTTTTCCAGCGCATCCGCAAGCGCCTGCCGGTCTTTCACGCCGCCCAGTGAAATACGGATGGCATTCTGCGCCGCATTGCCCATCACAGCCGTGCCCACCTGAAACGCGTCCGACGACGCCACGCTCAAGCCTTCGTCACGCGCCACGCGCGCCAGATCTGCCGCCATCCATTGCGACGGCAGCGGCTGCCACAGATGAATCCCCACCGGGGCCGAACCAAACGGGCCGGGCAACAGCTTGCGCGCCACGCGCTGGCGCGCCTGCGCTTCGGCCCGCACCCCGTTCAGCACGGTCTGCGCGGTGCCGCTCACGATCCATTGCGTGGTCAGCGCGCCCATTAACGGCGTGGCCATCAGCGCGAAGGAACGCATGGCGGCCATCACGCGCGTGCGGCTGTCTTGATCCGGGCTCAGCACGAAGGCGGTGCGCAGACCCGGCGTCAGGCACTTGGCTAGCGTGGCGATGTGAAACACCGACGCAGGCGCGAGGCTGGCCAAGGGCGGCGGCGCGTCGTCCAGGAACAGCCGATACGGATCGTCTTCAATGATGCGTGCGCCGCAAGCGGATGCCGATCGCACCAGATCACGCCGGCGGCGCGCGCTCATCGTGTGCGTGGTCGGATTCTGCAACGTGGGATTCAGATAGACCAGCCGGCTGCCGCTTTCGCGGCAGGCGCGTTCCAGGCCGGCGGGCGTCATGCCGTCGTCGTCGACCTCGGCGGCCAGCACGTGGCGGCCCAGATGTTGCGCAGCGTTGAGCAGGCCGGGGTACACCAGCGGCTCGGCAATGATGCTGTCGCCGGGTTGGCTCAGCGCCAGGATCAGCGCGGCAAGCGCCGCTTGCGCGCCGGGGCAGACCAGCACCAGTTCGGGGTCGATCGGGCCCAACGCCTGCGCCAGCCATTGGGCGCCTGCGGCGCGGCCATCGGGGCCGCCGCCCGCCAGGTGATACGCCATCATCACGTTGACGTCGTGGCGGTCCATCACCTTGGCCAGCCCGCGTTGCACCAGCTCTTGCAAGTCGCATCCCAGCGGCACGGGCGGCATGTTCATGCCCAGGTCGATCAGCTGCGTGGACTGCGCGGCGGGCCGGGCGATGAAGGTGCCCAGCGCGCCGCGCGGGTCCAGCAGCCGGCGCTGCCCGGCTTCGGCATAAGCGCGCGTGACGGTGGTCAGATCCACCCCCAGCCGTCGCGCCAGCCCACGTTGCGGGGGCAGGCGGTCGCCGGGATGGAGTTGGTTTTCAGCGACGGCGCGCTCAATGAAATCTGCAATCTGGCGGTAGCGCGGGCCACCGCCACGGATCAGATGTTGCGGCCAAATTGCATACAAATCTTCGTCTTGCATGTGTTTTAGGTGCGCCGGAATGTCGCAATGTATGGATGATACTGCACCCATTCCTCACCATGGGGGCTGGCACCCAGCCAGTACCCGGCCGTCGATGCGAATGACCGTGGATGGCGGCGGCGTGGCGGCGAATGTCATCGCCGGCCGCCTCCCGCGGCGTCACGCCCGATCCGTTATCGCCGGCAACCCTGCAAGCAACTTGTCCAGCGTAATCGGATAGTCCCGCACGCGTACCCCGGTGGCGTTGTAGACCGCGTTGGCAATCGCCGCGCCCACGCCGCAAAGACCCAGTTCGCCCACGCCCTTGGCCTTCATCGGCGACGACGTCGGGTCGGTTTCGTCCAGGAACACCACCTCTTGCGATGGAATGTCGGCATGCACCGGCACTTCGTACCCCGCCAGATCGTGGTTGACGAAGAAGCCCACCCGATGGTCCACGGCCAGTTCCTCCATCAGCGCCGACCCCACGCCCATCGTCATTGCGCCAATCACCTGGCTGCGCGCCGTTTTGGGGTTCAGAATGCGGCCCGATGCGCACACGGCCAGCATGCGCCGGATACGCGTTTCGCCCGTGTCGGCGTCGACCGCCACTTCCACGAAGTGCGCGCCGAACGTGGACTGCTGGAATTTCTTGTCCAGGTCGCCGAACTCCACGCCGCCTTCCACCACCAGCTCGCCGTCGCTAGCCGCTTGCCGCAGCAGCGCCGCCCGGCCGCCGTCCTCGGTCACCGACCCGTCGGCGAACGTCGCGCCTTCCGATTTGAAACCCAGCTTGTCCAGCACGGCTGTGCGCAGCTTTTGGCAAGCCGCGTACACGCCGGCCGTGGCGCTGTTCGCGCCCCACTGCCCGCCCGAACCGGCCGACACCGGGAACGACGAATCCCCCAGCCGCACCACGACTTTCGCCAACGGCACGCCCAGCATCTCGGCGGCGGTCTGCGCAATGATGGTGTAGCTGCCCGTGCCGATGTCGGTCATGTCGGTTTCAACGATGACCTGGCCCGCGGCATCCAGCCGTACCCGCGCGGCGGAATCCATCACCAGGTTGTTGCGAAATGCCGCCGCCACGCCCATGCCCACCAGCCATCGGCCTTCGCGCCGTGTTCCCGGCTGCGTGTTGCGCGCCGTCCAGCCAAAGCGCTCGGCGCCTGAACGCAGGCACTCGATCAAGCTGCGTTGCGAGAACGGCCGATCAGGTTTTTCCGGGTCCACCTGCGTGTCGTTGCGGACGCGAAATTCGATGGGGTCCAGCTTCACGGCCTCGGCCATTTCATCGATGGCGATTTCCAGCGCCATCAAACCCGGGGCCTCGCCCGGCGCACGCATCGCGTTGCCTTCGGGCAAGTCCAGCTCCATCAGATTCAATGCGGTCAGCCGGTTGGCGCCGGCATACAGCAAGCGCGTCTGCTGCACGGCTTCTTCAGGCTTGCCGCCGGGCAAATCGCCCGACCAGCTTTCATGCCCGATGGCGGTGATCTTGCCGTCTGGCGTCGTGCCGATGCGGATGCGTTGAATGGTCGCCGGACGGTGCGTGGTGTTGTTGGCGATCAGCGGGCGTTGCAGCGCCACCTTCACCGCGCGCTTGGCCGCCCGCGCGCCCAGCGCCGCCAGCAGCGCATCCGATCGCACAAACAACTTGCCGCCAAAGCCGCCGCCGATGTAGGGAGAAATCAGCCGGACCTTGTCCTTGGAGATTCCCAAGGTCTTGGCGACGTCGCTACGCCCCCAATCGATCATCTGGTTCGACGTCCACAACGTCAGCGCATCGCCTTGCCACATGGCGGTGGACGCATGCGGCTCCATCATCGCGTGGGTGTGGTCGGGCGTGGTGTAGGTGTGGTCGATCTTCACGGCGGCTTGCGCGAACGCGCCTTCGAAATCGCCGACGCGATCCGCCTGCGGTGGCTTGCCGGCTTTGTCTGCGGCGTCTTTTTCCGCCGCCAGATCGAATGCCCCCCGCGCACGCTCGTACTGCACGCGAATCAAGCGGCTGGCGGCGCGCGCCTGCTCCAGCGTGTCGGCCACCACCAACGCAATGGCTTGGTGATAGTGTTCAACGTCGGGGCCGCCCAGCAAGGTGGCGGTGTTCATCTTGCCCTTGCCGAGCTTGCCCGCGTTTTGCGCGGTGACCACGGCCAGCACGCCGGGCGCGCGCCGCGCGGCCTCGATGTCCATGCTGCTGATGCGGCCCTTGGCAATGGCGGAACCCAGCACGTAGCCCACGGCGGCGTCTGGCGCCGTGTCGTGGTGTTCATACGCGTAATGCGCCGTGCCGGTCGTTTTCAGCGGGCCGTCAATGCGGTCAACGCCATGGCCCACGATCTTCAATTGATCGATGGGATTTTGGGTAGCGGGAGTATCGAATTTCATCGCGTCAGGCCCTCGCTTGCGCCAGCACTGCACTCAGGGTTCGCGCCGCCAAGGTCAGCTTGAAGGCGTTGTCGTCTGTGGGGCGCGCGTTGGCCAGCAGCCGGTCGGCCACCGCTTTCGCGCCTTGCGGCACGGCGGCATCTGCCGCGTCCATGCGCCACGGCTGCGGCGCAACGCCGCCCATCGCCACGCGCCCGCTGCCGTCCGCCTGCACAATCGCGCCCACCGACACCAGCGCAAACGCAAAAGACGCGCGGTCGCGCACCTTGCGGTAGACGTGCGTGCCGCCTGCGGGCTTGGGCAAGGTGACGGCCGTGATGAGTTCGCCCGCGTCCAGCGCGGTGTCGATGTGCGGCGTGTTCCCCGGCAAACGATAGAAGTCCGCAATCGGGATCACACGCGCCGCGCCGTCCGGGCGCACGGTTTCAACCTGGGCATCCAGCAGCCGCATGGCCACCGCCATGTCGCTGGGATGCGTGGCGATACAGGCATCGCTTGCGCCAATCACAGCCAGTTGGCGCGTCACGCCGCCAATGGCCGAACAGCCGCTGCCCGGCGCGCGCTTGTTGCACGGCATGTTGGTGTCGTAGAAGTACGGGCAGCGCGTGCGTTGCAGCAAGTTGCCCGCGGTGGTGGCGCGGTTGCGGATCTGCCCGGACGCGCCCGCCAGAATCGCGCGAGACAGCACGGCGTAGTCGCGGCGGATGCGTGTGTCCGCCGCCAGATCCGTATTGCGCACCAGGCTGCCGACGCGCAAACCGCCTTCGGGCGTCTCGGTGATCTGGTCCAGGCCCAGGCCGTTCACGTCAATCAGGTGCGCGGGCGTTTCCACTTCCAGCTTCATCAGGTCCAGCAGGTTGGTGCCGCCCGCGATGAAGCGCGCGCCACGCATCTGCGCCGCGCTGGCCGCAGCTTCGGCGGGCGTGCGGGGGCGCTCATAGGTAAAGGGCTTCATGATTTGCCCCCCGCCACGTCGACGATGGCGTCAACGATGTTTGAATACGCGCCGCAGCGGCAGATGTTGCCGCTCATGCGCTCGCGGATCTCGTCTGCGCTGAGCAGCGGGCGTTCGGTCAGGCTGGCGCTGACGTGGCTGGGCACGCCTTGGGACACTTCGTCCAGCATGCCGACGGCGGAGCATATCTGCCCCGGCGTACAGTAGCCGCATTGGTAGCCGTCGTGCTTCACAAACGCCGCTTGCAAGGGATGCAGCGCGCGGGGTGAGCCCAGGCCTTCGATGGTGGTGATCTCGGCGCCTTCGTGCATCACCGCCAAGGTCAGACAGGAATTGACCCGCCTGCCGTCCAGCATCACCGTACAGGCGCCGCATTGGCCGTGATCACAGCCTTTCTTGGTGCCGGTCAGGTGCAGATGCTCGCGCAAGGCGTCAAGCAGCGTCGTGCGCATGTCCAGCGATAATTCGCGCGCGGTGCCGTTGACGCGCAAGTTCACGGTGGACGACATGGGCAGCGTGCCGGCCTGGGCCGCCTGCTGCGCGTGGGCGATTGATGGCGTGGCCATTGCGGTGGCGGACACGGCGCCTGCCTTCAGCAGATTGCGCCGGGTGATCTTGAGTGCGAGCGAATTTTCCAAGGCAGCCCCTTCATGAATTTGCAAAAGCCAGCAAGCCGCATTCCTGCAACGCTGGCGAGGTGGCAGGCGCGCCATCCAAACTGCGGATCTGCGCCGTTTGCCGGATGCGTTCCGCCGTCAGCTCCGCCAGGATCGACACCGCGATTTCCGGCGGCGTGCGGCTGCCGATGTCCAGGCCCACCGGCCCGTGCAAGCGTTGGACGGTCTCGTCCGAAAAACCAAAATGTTCGACCAGCCGTTTGCGCCGGTGCGCATTGGTGCGCCGTGAACCCAGCGCGCCCACAAAGAATGCGGGCGACGGCAACGCTTCAAGCAGCGCCATGTCGTCCAGCTTCGGGTCGTGCGCCAGCACGATGATGGCGGTGCGGATGTCGGGCGCCAGGGCGGTGACCGCGTCGTCGGGCATGGCCGTCACCAGCTGAGTACCCGGCACATTCCACGACGCCGCGTATTCGTCGCGCGGGTCGCAGACGATGACGTCAAACTCCAGCGCCACCGCCATGGGAGCCACATACCGGGCGATATCGCCCGCCCCCACCAACAGCAGGCGCCACTGCGGCCCGTGGAGTGTCGTCAGCGATGCGCCGTCCCAACGGAAGCGGCCGCCCCGCTCCGCATGCGCCAACGTCGCGGCGCCATCCTTCAACGTGACGGTGCGGCCCACGAGTTCGCCGCGGCGCAGGCGCGTATCCAGCTGCTGCAACGCCGCCATGTCGGGGGCCGGCTCAATCAGCAGTTCCAGGATGCCGCCGCAAGGCAGGCCAAAATTCAGCGCCTCGTCGCGCGTGGCGCCATACGTCAATGCGTAAGGATGCGCGGCCCACAACGCGCCGCGCCGCATCTTGTCGATCAGGTCATCTTCAATACAGCCGCCCGAGACAGAGCCGGCGATTCGGCCGTCGTCGCGCACGGCCAGCCAGGAACCCGGCGGGCGTGGCGATGCGCCCCAGGTGGCGGCAACGGTGGCCAGTACCACGCGATGCCCCTGGCGATGCCAGTCGCGGATGGCGGACAGCACTTGTAAATCCAGACTCTGCATGACGGCGCCCCCCAGATAGTCGAACGAGTCTAACAACCGGCCCCTTTCGGGAAAAAGGGGCAAAATCTGCATACACCGTTGAAACTGACTCATCAATGCCAGCCTGGCTGGCCCCTTACCCTTAGCCTGTCGCGTCTTATCGGCAAACCGCCATCGGCAAGAATCATGCCCAATCCTCTGGCCGCTACCGAATCGTCATCAATGCCCGCCACGGCGTGCGTGGGCTTGCTGCTGGCCGCGGGCCATGGCCGGCGCTTTGCCGCGATGGCGCCCGGGCAGGACAAATTACTGGCGCCGCTCACACCACTCAGGCCGGGCTGGTCCGTGGCGCAGGCCGCCGCCACCGCGCTTTGCGCCGCCACCGGCCGGACCATCGCCGTGACCCGTGCCGACCAGGCCGCGCTGCGCACCCTGCTGGCATCAGCGGGGTGCGAGGTGCTTGTCGTCGGCCCCGATGCCAACGGCATGGGCGACAGCCTGGCGGCCGCCGCGCGCCACTTGCTGAACACGGCGGCGCCGGGCGAACAAACTTGCCTGATCGCCTTGGCAGACATGCCCTGGTTGCGTCACGACACCTGCCAGCACGTGGCTGCGGCGGCGCTGGAACATGCCATCGTCGTGCCCACGTGGCAAGGCCGGCGGGGCCACCCGGTGGCATTCAGCCGCGCGCTCTGGCCGGAACTCGCCACGCTGTCCGGCGACACGGGCGCGCGATCGCTGTTGGCCCGGCATCCGGTTACGGAACTGGCGGTGGACGACGCCGGCGTGCTGGCCGACGTCGACACGCCGCAGGACTTGCACCCTTCCGTCGATGGTCGGTCCCGTCCCTGACCGGGAAATTGTGTAAATCTATAAAGCGACGACGCACCCTTCTTCACACTTCTTAAATGGATTGAAGAAGGTTGCCACGCCCCTCCCGATACATTGCCCGCCAGCGGTCGCGTGACCGCAGCGCCATGCACGGGAGGAAGCGGTGTCGGAAGTCGTCGTCTATATCAGAAGCCAGCCGCAGTGGGGCGACCAGATCGTCGCGCTGCCCACGCTGTACCAGCTGAAAACGTGGTGGGCGTCTGAACGAATCCGCGTGGTGGCGCGCGACGACGTGGGCAGCTTTTACCGGGCCGTGCCCTGGGTTGATGAGTTTGTGCGCGTTGCCTCATTCGGCGACACCGTGCGCAGCCTGACGCCGAATACACAGATGTGCGTCAGCCTGCATCACAGCAGCGAACGCGTCGGCATGGCCACCCTGCTGCGGCCGCCGGCCATTCGGCTGGGGTTTCGCAATGCGCGCTTGAGCGACCTGATCTGGACGCACTGCCACCGCAAGACCACTGCCGAATACATCGGTCTGGCCAACCTGCGCCTGCTGGCCACCTACCGGCCTTTTGACGCCGAAGACGCCACGCGGCGCTGTTTTCAAACGCTGGCCGGCCCGCATCTGCGCTCGTCACCCAGTGCCGACGTCGTCATGATTCCCGGCGGCGGCGCGGGGGCGTTCAAACGCTGGGGGCTGATGAATTACCTGCGGCTGGCTGACCGGCTCACGCCCTTGCTGGGTGCAGACGCCCGCTTCCTGTTCGTGCTGGGGCCGCAAGAAGCCGCCGAACGCGAAGCGCTTGAAGCCATGCGCCGCCCGGACTTCGCCATCGCCTATTGCCGCACCCTTTCCGAACTCAGCGCCATCATGCTGCGCGCACGGCTGGTAGTGGCTAACGATTGCGGGCCTTCGCACATTGCGCAAGGCGCCTGTGTGCCCTACGTGGGCATCTTCAACGAACCCAATCCGGAATGGTTCTGGGACCGGCCCTACTCGGCGGCCGTCGTTCCCCCCCATCCTAAAGACGGCATTGACGCCATCACGCCCGACGACGTGCTGCACGCCTGCCAAAACGTACTGGATCATCATGCGCATTCTTCATACGCTGGCTGAACACAGCCTGGGCGGACTGGAATTCCGAACGCTTGAGCAGGCCAGCTGGCTGCAACGCACAGGCTACGGCGTGGCGATCGCGGCGCCCGCCGCCAGCGCCGTCAACCATGAAGCCCGGCGGCGCAACCTGGACGTGGTGGACATCGACTTCAGCCCCGCCTACGCGCCCAGTACGGTCTTGGCGCTGCGGCGCGCCGTCAAAGCGCTGAACATCAGCGTCATCGACAGCCACAGCCGCGCCGACGGCAAGACCGCGGCGCTCTGCCGCGACCTGTGCACGGTCGTGCGGACGCGCCACTTCGCCAAGCCGATGCGCACCTCGCCGCGCCGCAGGCTGGAATGGAAGATCGGCTGTGACCACGTCATCGCGACCAGTCTGACCGGCAGGCACGAGCTGCTGGCCGCGCGGTTCGCGCCAGAAGAACGCATCAGTGTGGTGGGGGAATGGGCCGCGGATGCCTTTTTTCAAACGGGCGGCACACCCGGCCCGCGCGTAAAAGCCCGGCGCGAACTGGGGCTGCCCGCGCACGATGCCGCCTGCGTCATCGCCACGATTGGCATGCTGCGCCCGGACAAACGGCAGGCCGACCTGCTGCGCGTCGTGCAGCGGTTGCGCGCGCAGGGCGTGCCCGCGGTGGCGCTGGTCATCGGCATGCCCACGCCCGCTACCCAGCCTTATGCCTACGAGCTTTACCAATTGGCCGTGGAGCTAGGCATCTCGGAACACACCGTGTTCGCCGGGCACCGGACCGATATCGCCCAGATCATCCACGCCGCCGATGTGGTGCTTGTGCCATCGGCCACTGAAGCCTGGTCGCGTATCGTGCCCGAAGCCTTCGCCTCGGGCCTGCCCGTGGTCGCAAGCAATGTGGGAGGACTGCCCGAGATCATCTCGCCGGGTCAAACCGGGTGGCTGGCCGCGCCCGGCAATGTCCGGGAATTCGCCGACTGCATCATGCAGATCCGCGCACAGCCGGCTGACGCGCAAGCCGTGACCGCCCGCGCGCGCGCCTATGCGGAGCAGCACTTTCGGCTGTCAGCCAAAATGATCAGCACCTTGGATGCCTATAAAAAGGCGATGGGCGCGCCGGTCAGCCTCGAATTCCGGTAACCGCGCGAAGGCGGTTGACGCTGGTTTGCCGTGCGCCGATGCATCCCGCACCCTGCGGCAATTCCCATTGGATAAATACGTCTTTTCGCATCAGCACGATTATCTTTGTGCTGGCTGGCGACGCCAAACATATTATTTGCTCCATTATTGTCGGTGACGGCCAAGCCGCAAGCAAAGACGCTATAGACACTACCACTGCATTGTTCAGCATCCGGATTCGCTATCTATACGGAGCGCGCAGTGTAGTGAGGGTTATGCCAAACCCACGCTAGGAAAGGCAAACAAAGAAAACAGAAAGTATCTAACACATTAACTATATTTCGATTTATTCCGCAATAAATAATTTTGCTTATCGAACCAGTCCTATATCCAGGGCCGGTGGTGGCTACTACATTCGGCACTGAACTTTCGCCGGTTTACCGGCGCCCGACTTTATTCCAAACTGAATGCCACTGAACCGCACCCTTAATGGACACGCCACCCCAGACTTCGAACCGAGTGCGTTGGGCCTCTCTGGCCGCGTCAGCGCTGATTTGCCTGGAGCCCAAGGGGCAACGGGCCATCCTGAACGCCATCAGAGCGTTGGCGAGCTCTCCCGAAAGTGCCAGCCTGCCACACGCAGGCGGTATCTCCCGGCGCATCTTGACGGTGTCCCACTTATGGAACGTGCATTATCAATGGGACAAAAATGGAATATTGATCAAGCACCTGGAACCGTCGCCCCCACTAATCAAACCGCGCCCGCCCCTCCCCGTGAATCGGCCCCGCTAACGTCACGCGTAGACGGTGAGCCCGCTTATGTGCTCTTGCATTACGACGAGTATCTGGAACTGCTGCAAGCCAAACTGCCGGGCAACGCCGCAACGGATTCGATTACCGCCCCGTTCATTCGAGCGCCGCTCGCATGGGCGCAAAGTGACTTACTAACGGCCGCCGCGAAACAGGATGCAAACCTGGCGCATTTGGCCAGTGAAGATGCGCACGTTCCCGATGACGGCACCATCCCACAGGACGTGCTGGAAAAAGTCATCCAGAACCGTTGGCCCTTGCCGCGCGCATGGCGGGAATACTTGAAACTGTCCAAGCAGGAAGTTGCCGCGCGCGCCGATATCTCAGACCGGCGTTACGGCGAACTGGAGGACAGCTTCGTCAGGCTCAGCAAACGGCGCAAGGCCATGATTGCAGACGGCCTGGCGCTGCAAGCGGCGCAATTGCTGGCGGAATAGAACGCGGAATAGAACGCGGCAGCAGGCAGCAGGTGGCCCGGCGATCACGGCAGCGGGCGGCCCGGCGATCACGGCAGCGGTTGGCCCGGCGATCACGGCAGCGGTTAGCCCGGCGATCACGGCAGCTGGCAGCGCGTAGCCCGGCGCTTTAACCGGACAGCGAGTTCTTGTAGATCTTGCCGTCCTTCATGATCACCCGCAGGTTCTTCTCCGGGTCGCCCAGGAAATCCAGATTGCGGGCCGGGTCGCCGTCGGCCACCAGCAGATCAGCAAACGCGCCGGGAACAATGCGCCCGAGCACATGCGGATAGGGATTGCGCGCGCCAGACAAGCCCAGCAGTTCGCCGTTGGCGCCCGTGGCCTGGGCAAGCGCCGTCAGCGGGTCATAGAAGCGCACCATCTTCGCCAACTGCCTGCCCTGGCTGGGCGTGTTCTTGGCGTTAAACAGAATGTCCGTACCCCATCCCGTCTTGACGCCGTACTTCTGCGCCAAGGCATAGGCGTTGACCGTGCCTTCGGAGACCAAACGCTGGCTTTCGCGCCGCTCTGCGTCGGGGTAGGTATTGGCGTCTTCGTCCATCAAGAAGGGCTGCAAGCTCCACCACACGCCTTCGTCGCGCATCATCCGCGCGCTGGCCTCGTCCGCCAGCTGGCCGTGCTCGATGCTTTTCACGCCGGCCTTGATGGTGCGCTGGATGCCTCGGGGCGTGTAGACGTGCGCCATCACATAGGTGTTCCAATCCGCCGCCGCATCCACCGCTGCACGCACTTCGACTTCCGAGAACTGCGTGCTGTCCAAGGGGTCGTAAAGCGACGCCACGCCGCCCCCGGCCATGATCTTGACCTGCGACGCGCCCAGCATCAGCTGTTCGCGCACGCGGCGCAGCACCTGGTCTGCGCCATCGGCAATCATCGCCACGCCGCGCTGCTCCACCAGATTGTGCGGCGTGTCGGAGCCGCGCGGCACCTCGCTGCGCAAGCGAAAATCGCCATGCCCGGCCGTCTGCGAAATCATTGCCCCGCTGGGGTAGATGCGCGGGCCGGGCACCATGCCTTCATCAATGGCGCGCTTTAACGCAAACGCTGGCCCGCCCGCATCGCGTATGGAGGTGAAGCCGCGCAGCAGCGTGCGCTCGGCCTCTTGGGCCGCCGCAATATAGAGATACCCAAGGTCGGCCGTCATGGCCGTGGTCTGTGCAATGGCGGCCAGCATCGTGTGCCAATGCACATCGATCAGCCCGGGCATCACCAGCTTGCCTTGGCAATCCATCACCTGCGCGCCTTCCACGGTTTCACCGGCAGCGGGCAATGCAGTGATCACGTTGCCCTGGATCAGCACCTGCACCCCGTCCTGCACCGGCTTGCCTGAGCCGTCGAACAGCCGCAGATTGGTCAGCAGCAGGGGGCGGTCAGACGTGGCGGGACGCCGCACAAGTTCGTCTGCCGCACGCAACGACGTAAACGGAATCAGCGTCGCGGCAATGCCGCCCAGAAACAGCCGGCGCGACATGTCGGCCGTGACGCGTTGATAAATCAGCGTGCAGGCCACGCTGCCACACTGGCAGACACGATTCCGGCGGGAGAGATAACCCTGCGACGTGTCGCGGCGGGACATTGCGGGCACGCCCATAGCTAACTCCTGATTGCGCTTATTTGGCGAACGCGCGGCGCAGCCGCTCCAATTCAGCGGTGTTCAGCCGTTTGGCTTCTTGCTCCGCATAATTGCGTTCCCCCGCATCATACGAGCCTTCGTAGATGCACCGGCTACGCAGCCATTTGCAGTTGTCGCTAACCACCCGTTCCGAGGCGGCGGCGGAGCTGGAGTTTGACGCAGCACCAGACGCGCCGGGCTTCACCGACGAACAGCCGGCAATCAGCGTAGCGAACAACAGCGCCACCCCGTAGCGGCTTAGCGTTTGAACAGACATTTTCTTCAGGCCTTACATCGCAAAGACACGGTTGTAGCAAGCGGCGCGTCAAATTGGCGTTCAACACGGGGGCCTCCCCGCCACCCGAGATTCGGCTTAGTCTTCCTCGGCGCCAGACAGGTCGGTGAAGTCCACCACCTTACCGTCCTGAATGTTCACCATGATGCCGTAGGGTTCGCAGATGGGAAACACGCCGTCTGCGAAAAGAATCGACCATTCGTCTGCGCCATGGAAAATGACTTCCGGCCCCTCCACGACGGGCACGCCCGCCGGAAGCGCGAAGGATTCGTCCGCACCCAGGGCCTCGGGGTCGGATCGGAAAACGCTTTCCAGATAGGCGTTGGCTTGCGCAATCCAGCCGCCCAGATCCGCCATGATGCGTTCAAACGCCGCCAGGCCGGCTTCATTGTCTTGCGAATCCGCCAGCACCTGCACGGACACATAGACCTTGCCATCGTTGATATCGGAGGCGGTGTCGTAGTTGCCCTGAAGATAGCGCAGGCCGTCTTCGCTGGTATTGAGGGTCAGGGCGGACAAGGGGGAATCGGGGGCGGTCATGGCGTGTCCTTGAAAAAGCGGAGTCAGGGTTCATTGTGCGCGAAGTGCGGGGCAATGGGGATGACAATAAAGGTGCAGGCTGAATGCGCCCTTATGGGATGGCCATGGGAATCCGTCTGAGATATGTCGATGATGGCGGCTAGATCATTGTGTATTATTGTGTAGCCCATAACATTGGGCTGATGAACAGCACCGATATCATCAAACGACTGAAAGCGGATGGCTGGTATCACGTGCACAGCGTCGGATCGCACCACCAGTTCAAGCATCCAACCAAGCGTGGCAAGGTCACCGTGCCCCACCCTCGCCGGGATCTACCCACGCCGACCGCGCACAGCATCCTCAAGCAGGCAGGCTTGCGGTAGGCGCGATCCGCCAGGAGAACCACATGCTTTACCCCATCTACGTCCACAAGGAAAAGGGCAGCGCCTACGGCGCGTCTTTTCCTGACTTCCCAGGTTGCTACGCGGCAGCCGCCACGCTACAACGCCTACCGTCAGCGGCCCAAGAAGCCGTGGAGGCCCATTTCTTCGGTGAAACCGAACCCATTTCGCCGCCCACCGCCCCTGATGTCTGGATGAAGACAAAAGCGTTCAAAGGCGGATTCTGGATGCTGGTCGAGATCGACTTGTCGAAAGTCAATGCCAAGGCAGTTCGGCTCAATATCAGCCTGCCCGAGAATCTGGTGCACAGGATCGATGCCGTGGCGAGAGCCCGGAAACTATCGCGGTCTGCATTTCTTGCGCTGGCGGCGGAACATGAGATGGAAGCGGCGTAGTCCTGCGCAACAAAGGTAGCGGCCCGCGCAACTGACTCACCCCTGCCCCCTACCCCGCCTCCAACGTATGCGACAAACAATAAACCTCTGACCAGGCCGCCCCGGCGCCGTAGTCGCGCAACTCAGGCGCATTCAGCACATCGCCGTCACACGCCGCCACCGCATTGATTTCGTAGCCGTTGATGATGTAGATCCAGTCGGCCGCTTGATCCTTGCCGCCGCGTATCTGCTGCTCGGTCGTGGCGGCGATGGGTGGGGTTTGTGTCATCAGCAGGTGGGCGCCTGAGAGGCCCGGTTGCAGGGACACGGACGCTGCATGCGCCTTCAGATACGCGCGCAATTCGTCTTGCGCGCCCTGCCGCGGCGACAGGCGGAGGGTGAGTGCGTAACGGGCCAGGCCGCCGCCAGCGCTTTCCAGCACCCGGCACTGGCTGCGGATCATGTTGCGATGCTGCGGCATCAGGGTCGTGGACCACGGCGTCGGACGATTGAGCCGGTTCAGGTAGGCGGGGGAACTCAACGTTTCGTAGGCATCCAGCTCGTACAGAACGAAGAACCCTTCCCCTCCCCGCGCGCTCACCCATCGCGACCCCCGCAAGAAGCCCGGCACATTCATCCGCTCAGGAAAGTGTTCATGGGAATGCCAGTCTTCGAACTCAGCGCGCCAAGCGGGCGAAATGTCCCACCACATGGCGATGGCGGCTTCTCCAAGCAGCGCCATGATCAGCGCTTGGCCCGCAGCGTGGAGAGTTCGGTGGCCGTCTGCTGCATGACTTCGGGGCCGATCTCTGCCGCAAACTTATCGACCACGGGCTTCACGGCGTCGCGCAGCTGGGTGACCTGATCCGGGGTCAAGCCATTGACCTGCATCAGCTTCTTCAGGTCGTCGATGGCCACGGCTTCCTTGGCTTGCGAGATCTTGCGTTCCTGCGCCTTGGCTTCCGCGGCCGCATCCAGAATGATCTGGCGCTCAGTTTGTGTCATGCCGTCCCACGTCTTCTTGCTCATCAGAAACGGCATGCCCGTGTAGATATGACGCGTGAGCGACAGGTACTTCTGCACCTCGGCAAACTTGGCAGACTGGATGACGCCCACGGGATTGTCCTGCCCATCAATCGCCTTGGATTCCAGCGCGCCATAGACTTCGCCAAAGGTCATCGGGACAGGATTGGCACCCAAGGTTTTGAACATCTCGATATACACCGGCGCGGCAATCACGCGAATTTTCAGGCCCTGAAAATCCTGCACCGTTGAAATGGGCCGCTTGCTGTTGGTCATGTTGCGAAAGCCCAAGTCCCAGATACCCAGGCCAATCAGACCGTGATCCGCCAATCCGCCCAAAAGGCGCTGGCCGACCGGCCCATCAGACACCGCATAGGCTTCTTGCGCATCGTTGAACAGGAACGGCAGGTCGAACACCATGAAGCGCTTGTCGATGCCGGCCAACAAGCCCGTCGCCATGGACGTGAAATCCAGCGTGCCGCCACGCACCGCCGAAAGGTTCTGCGGGTCTCCGCCCAACACCGCGTTGGCGTAGATTGACACCTTCATCTTGCCGCCGCTTTTCTCGGCAACAAGATCCGCGAATTTCTGCGCGCCCTGGCCTAGCGGATGATCCTGCGCCAGGCTGAAGGCGAACCTCAAGGTGCGCGTCTTGACTTCCTGCGCGGCCGCCGAGGCCATCAGCGCCAGGCCCGCCAACAGGGATGCGGCTGCCATTGCGGCAACGCGCGCGGGCGATTGCTTCGTCTTCATCTCCAACCCCTTATTCCATTTGGTGGTGGCAAGTGGTCCGCATCCATCGACAGCCGCAGCAGACCTTATCGTTGAATATTCGGCTGCGAGCATAGGGCATAATTTTGAATGCCGTTCAAAAATTGAGTGAATTCAAAATTTGAATAATCGGCGTGACGATCTTCAGGAGAAGGCGATGAGCGGGGCAATTGAAAAGACGCTGGCGCTACTTGAATACCTGGCGGACCACCCCGACGGCGTGGCGCTTGCCAACATCGCCGACGACTTGAATCAGCTGCGCAGCGGATGCCATCGCACGCTGCACGAATTGATGAAATACGGCTATGTGCGGCAGACGCCCGTACGCGGTGAATACGCGCTGACCACCAAACTGGCTTCCATGGGCTTGAGCTTTCTAAGCCGCTCGGGCGTGGTCGACATCGCGCAACCCGTCATCGACCGCTTCGCCTTGGCCACCGGTGAACTGGTTCGGCTGGCCATCGTTGACGGCAAGCGGCTGACGTTGGTGGCCAAGGCTCAGGGCGCAAAATCCGGCCTGCTTTACGACCCCGACATGGGCATCGATCTGCGTCTGTCGTGCAGCGCCGCGGGCCACGCCTGGCTGATGACCTTGCCCGAGGACCAAGCCATTGCGTATGTCACCGAACAAGGGCTGGGCAAGCCGCGCGACTTCGGGCCGAATGCGCCGACGTCGATACGTGCGCTGCTGGCCAGCCTGGACGGCCACCGCCGGCGCGGGTACAGCATCCTGCAAGACGTGTATGCCGCCGGCATGAGCGCGATGGCCGCGCCCGTACGCCGCCCTGGCTACGCAAGCACCGGCATCCTGGTGGTTGCCGGGCCATCGCAGCGGTTGACGTTGAAGGCAATGGAGAAGTTTGGGCCCGCCTTGCTGCGCGCAGCAAGCGAGCTTGCGCAAGCGGGGGACGCGTCGCCGTTGCTGCGATCAGCACGCGTGGGAACGTGGGGCAATGGCCCGGCTGACCCCGGCTGACCCCCGCTGACCCCCGCTGATAATCGCTGACAATGGCGAATGCCGAACGCCGAATGGCGAATGCCGAATGCCGAATGCCGAATGGCGAATGGCGAATGGCGAATGGCGAATGCCGAATGGCGAATGGCGAATGGCGAATGGCGAATGGCGAATGGCGAATGGCGAATGGCGAATGGCGAATGGCGACGCGGGCGGCGCCCCCGCGCCATTACTCACTTAGCGGTATCGTCCCCGGCATTGCGGCCCTGCATCGGAAAGCGCGTGCGGAACATGGGCGAGGCCAAGCTGGCCAGCGCCAGTTCCTCGGCCGCGGCCAACAAGTCCGGGCCCAGCTCCAGCATGCGCGCTTCGGTCAAACGCATCGCAGGCCCGGCAATACTCAACACGCCGATGGCGTCTTCGCCCTTGCGCTGCACGGGCGCGGCCATGGCGGTCATGCCCGGCGCGAACACTTCATTGATCATGGCGTAGCCGCGCTTGCGGCCAGCGTGCAGGATCTTGGTCAGGGCGGTGATGGTCGTCGGCGCATTGGGGCCATATTCCTCGGGCGTGCCGAAGCCCTGCCGCGAGACCAGATCCAATGCGCGCTCATCAGACATCGTCAGCATCCAGGCGTGCCCGGATGCGCTGCACGACAGCCGCGCGTCCGAGCCCATCTCGGGGTCATAACGCAGGCCGTGCCGCGCGCCTTGCGCCTTGGCCACCCACGTCAGACGTTCGTTGTCGACGATTGCCAGGCGCACGAGTTCGCCTGAGGTTTCCGCCAGACGATCCACCAGCGGCTGCGCGATATCGACGATGCCGGTGGCGGCCAGGTAGCTCAGGCCAATCGACGCCACGCGAGCCGTCAGTGCGTAGTCGCCGTGGTCACGCATCTGCCGCACGTAGCCGCAACGGCACAGGTCGGTCAACAGACGATGCGCGGCGCTTTGCGGAATCTCGAGCTCTTGAGCCAGGGACGCAAGCGGAACACCTTCCGGCCTGGAAGAGAGGTGCTCCATGACGGCGAGGGCGCGTTCGAGGATTCCGGCCATGACATCTCAACAAGTAGTGTGGTGATGGATGATAACCCTAGGTGGAAAACTATTCCACTCGGAATTACATTCCACTACCGAGTCTTGCAAGACATCGAGAACATTCCAAAAAAACCGGAAGGAGACAACCATGAAGACCAGCATTTTCCGCTTGGCTTTGGTAGGCGCCCTGTGCTCGGCCGCCATGACGGCCACCGCGCAGGACATCCAGGAACGCACGATCCGCTTCGGCCACCTGAACAACACCGACCACCCCGTGAGCGCGGGCGTGCAGAAGTTTGCCGAGCTGGTGTCCGCCAAGAGCGGCGGCAAGATGAAGGTCAAGGAATTCCCGGCGTCGCAGCTGGGCAATGAAATGCAGCAGCAGTCGGGCTTGCAAGGCGGCGTGCAGGAAATGTCGGCGCCCGCATCGACGTCGCTGGCCGGCATCGTCAAGGAATTCGGCTTGATCGACCTGCCCTTCTCGGTCACCGATTTCGGTCAGGCGGACGCGCTGCTGGACGGCCCGCTGGGCAAAGCGCTGATCGCCAAGCTGCCCGAAAAAGGCCTGGTTGCGCTGGGCTTCTGGGACCTGGGCTTTCGCAACGTCACCAACTCCAAGCACCCCATCACCAAGCCGGAAGACCTGGCGGGCTTGAAGATTCGCGTCATTCCCAACCCGGTGTTCCTGGATACGTTCAAGGCGTTCAAGGCCAACCCGGTGCCCATGCCGTTCGCGGAACTGTACGGCGCGCTGGAATCGAAAGCGGTGGACGGCCAGGAGAATCCGTACTCGGTGATCCTGTCGAACAAGTTCTACGAAGTGCAGAAATACGTCAGCGCGACCAACCATGTGTACGCCGCGAACATCGTGCTGGTCAGCAAGAAATTCTGGGACAAGCTCTCGCCCGCCGAGCAGCGCATCATGAACGAAGCCGCGGATGAAGCGCGCGGCTACCAGCGCAAGGTCAGCCGCGACGCCGCGCAGAAGGCGGTGGCCGAATTGCAGGCCAAGGGCATCCAATACAACACGATCGAGCCGGGTGAAAAAGCCCGCATGCAGCAGGTGGTCAAGCCCGTCATCGAACACTTCACGGGCAGCTACGACCCCGCCATCGTCAAGCTCTACAACGACGAACTCGCACGCATCCGCAAGTAAACGCACCGGCGTATCCATCATGAAGATTCTTGTTCTGCACGGCCCGAACCTCAACCTGTTCGGCCGCCGCGAGCCGCACATCTATGGCACCACCACGCTGGCGGAAATCAACCAGCGGCTGGCCGCGCTGGCCGGCGAACTGGGCGTTGAGCTTGCCACGGTGCAATCCAACCACGAAGGCGCGTTGATCGATTTTCTGCACGAGAACATCGACACCGCGCAAGGCGCGCTCGTGAACCCGGCCGGGCTGACTCAGCATGGCGTGCCGCTGCACGACGCGATCAAGGCCATGCCCTTTCCCACGCTGGAAGTGCATATGTCGAACATCGCGGCGCGCGAAGCGTGGCGGGCGCATTCGATCATCTCGCCTGCCGTGCGCGGCACCGTGCAAGGGCTGGGGCCACACTCCTACCTGACGGCGCTGCGCGGGCTGGTCGATATCGTCCGGGAAGCGCAAGCATGACGCGGCCGCACCTTCATCCGATTCTTCAAGGGGCCGCGCCATGGTCTACATAGACAGATTCATTGGAGGTATCTGCCGCGTGCTGGAACTGGCCATCGCGCTGCTGCTGGCGGCGATGGTAGTGCTGGTGTTCGGCAACGTGGTCGCGCGCTATGGCTTCAATTCGGGCATCACGCTGTCGGAAGAAATCTCGCGCTGGATGTTCATCTGGCTGACCTTCCTGGGCGCCGTCATCGCGCTCAAGGAACGCGGGCATCTGGGCATGGACATGGTGGTGGCCAAGCTGCCCACGGCGGGCAAGAAGATATGCCTGGTCGTGGGGCAGGTCATCATGCTGTACATCGTGGGCCTGATGTTCAAGGGCAGCTGGGAACAGGCCGTGATCAACGCAGATGTCAGCGCGCCCGTCAGCGGCTTGCCGATGGCGATTGTCTACGCGTCGGGCTTGGTGTTCTCGGCCTTGGCCGGGCTGATCATCGCGCTGGACCTCTACCGCGTGCTCTCCGGCAAGCTGCATGAGCAGGACCTGATCATGGTGCAGGAGTCTGAAGAAGCGGTGCAGCTCAAACAGATTCTTGACGACGCCCAACAAGGCGCGCCGGGGAGAAGCGCATGACCATCGCCGTCTTCATTGGATCGCTGTTGGGGGTGATGGCGCTGGGCGTGCCGATCGCGTTTGCACTGCTGGCAAGCGGCGTGGCGTTGATGTGGCACCTGGACATTTTCGATTCGCAGATCCTGGCGCAGAACGTCATCGGCGGCGCCGACAGTTTTCCGCTGCTGGCCGTGCCGTTCTTCATGCTGGCCGGCGAAATCATGAACGTCGGCGGCTTGTCGCGCCGCATCGTAGACCTGGCGTTGGCGCTGGTGGGCCACGTCAAAGGCGGGCTGGGCTACGTGACCATCATGGCGGGCTGCCTGCTGTCCGCATTGTCTGGTTCCGCCGTAGCGGATGCCGCTGCACTCACCGCGCTGCTGCTGCCCATGATGGTCGCGGCCGGCCACAAAAAATCGACGGCGGGCGGGCTGATTGCGGCCACCGGCGTGATCGGCCCGGTGATTCCGCCCAGCATCGGTTTGGTTATTTTTGGCGTGGCGGCCAATGTGTCCATCTCGAAGCTGTTCATGGCGGCCATCGTGCCCGGCCTGATGATCGGCGGCGCCTTGTGGCTGACGTGGGCATGGCTTGTCCGCCGCGAAAAAGTCGTGCCGCCACCGCGCAAATCCGCACAAGACATTGCCATCGCCTTCCGCAAAGCGCTGTGGGCGCTGATGCTGCCGGTCATCATCCTGGTGGGCCTGCGCATGGGCGTGTTCACGCCGACGGAAGCCGCCGTGGTGGCCGCCGCCTACGCCTTGTTCGTGTCTACAGTGGTCTACCGCGAGCTGAAACTCAGTCAGCTGTACGCCGTGTTCGTGTCGGCGGCCAAGACCAGCGCCATCGTCATGTTCCTGATTGCCGCGGCGATGGTCAGCGCATGGCTCATCACCGTAGCCGACCTGCCCGCCAAAGTGGTGGAGATGTTGCAGCCGTTCATGGGCAACAAGATCCTGCTGATGGCCGCCATCATGGTGCTGGTCATGGTCGTAGGCACCGCCATGGACATGACGCCCACCATCCTGATCCTGACGCCCGTGCTGATGCCGCTGGTGCGCGCGGCCGGGATCGACCCGGTGTACTTCGGCGTGCTGTTCATCATCAACAACTCGATCGGCCTGGTCACGCCCCCCGTCGGCACCGTCCTGAACGTGGTGGCGGGCGTGGGGAGGATGAAGATGGACGACGTCACGCGCGGCGTGATCCCGTTCATGGTGGCGGAATTCCTGATCATGTTCCTGATGGTGGCCTTCCCTGCCTTGGTGATCGTTCCCGCCCGCTGGTTCGGCGGCTGACGCCCGGCGCGTTTGCCTATTCGCTTATTCGCTTGTTCGCCTACGCCCGTTCGCCCGTTCGCCTATTCGCCTGTTCGCCCGTTCGCCAGTTCGCCAGTTCGCCCATTCGCCTATTCGACTGTTCGCCTATTTGCGCCGCCAGGGCCAGTGATCTGCCCCGGCGGCATTTCCAAGGAGATTCGCTGCAATGTCTCAACTTGCTCAATACCGGCGCCCGTTCTGGGATACGCAGCCGGGATACCGTTTCGATCCCTATGGTTCCACTCAGCTGCGGTCACCCAACGAACCGCTGATCGTCGTGCCGCAAACCTTGTCGGAGATCACCGGCCCGGCGTTCGGCGGCGCGTTCGTCAAACAAGGCGACAACGATCTCACGCGCATCGCCAGCGCGGACGCTATCGGTGAACGAATCATCGTGTCCGGCCGCGTGCTGGACGAGAACGGCCGGCCCGTGCCCGATGCGCTGATCGAAATCTGGCAGGCCAACGCCGCCGGCCGATACCTGCATAAACGCGACCAGCACGACGCGCCGCTGGACCCGAACTTCAGCGGCGAAGGCCGCACCGTCACCGACGCGCAGGGCCGCTATCAGTTCAAGACAATCAAGCCGGGCGCGTATCCCTGGGGCAACCACTACAACGGATGGCGGCCGCAGCACATCCATTTTTCCTTATTCGGCCGCGCCTACGCCACGCGCCTGGTCACGCAGATGTACTTCCCGGGTGACCCGCTGCTGGAGTTTGATCCCATCTTCCAATGCGTCCCGGACGTCAAGGCGCGCAACCGTCTCGTCGCCACGCTCGACTGGGAAACCACCGTGCCCGAATACGCGCTGGGCTATCGCTTCGACATCGTGCTGCGCGGCCGCAACGCCACCCCCATGGAGTAACGCATGCTCTACCCCACCACCTCGCAAACCGTTGGCCCTTATCTGCATATCGGCTTGTCCGGCCTGAACTGTGCGGACCTGTCCGCCGGCCTGCCCGACCAGGGCGCCCCCAAGGTCGTGATTGAAGGCCGCGTCATCGATGGGCAGGGCAACCCGGTACCCGACGGCATGATCGAAATCTGGCAAGCCGATGCGCGGGGCGTGTACCGGCATCCGGATGATCCGGGCTATGCCGGAGCCGATGACGCGCGCTCGGCGTTTACTGGCTTTGGCCGTTTGCCGACGGAACCCGACGGCTCGTTTCGCTTCACCACGATCAAACCCGGTCGCGTGGCTGGCCCGGGTGGCTCGTTGCAAGCGCCGCATTTAGTCGTGTCGTTGTTCATGCGCGGGTTGCTGAAGCATCTGTCGACGCGCATGTATTTTCCGGACGAAGTGCAGGCGAATGAGGAGGACTGGATACTGCAGCAGGTGCCTGCGGCCCGGCGTGCGACGTTGGTGGCGCAGCGGGTGGAGAACGGGGAGCTGCGGTGGGAGGTCGTGCTTCAAGGGAAGGGGGAAACGGTGTTTTTTGATATTTGAGGGTGCGTGTAAGCGGCGTGGCTCGGCGCAGTAGAGCAACTGTGGCGCCGCGACGCTCATAAAACGAAGCCACCTCTTGGTGGCTTTTTTAAATCCAACCCGCCTACTGCTTAATCGGCATCAACCTACGGCGAGGGATCTATAGCGCCGGACTGTATGCGGCCAGTGCTTTTTTCAGGTCTGAATGCGGGCGCTTGCCGGTTGATGTCGTAGACCGAGATCCGCGACCGAGAACAGCCAGCGGTACCGTATCCTACAGGATACTTTTATGTTGACATTCGTATCCTTTTGGCTACACTTATCTTTCCAGTTTTAGAAAGGAGGAAGCCTGCAATGATCGGCAAGAGACATGAAAGAACTAGAGAGCACCAAAGACTATGACGAGTTCGAAGCAGACCTGAAAGATCTGCGGGCTCGCGCGCGAATCCAGGCACGTATTCAGCGGTTGCGACACGGCAACCCGGGTGACCACCGAAACCTGGAAAAAGGGGTCTCGGAATTACGGATTGATGTCGGACAAGGGTACAGGGTGTATTACACACAGCGACGTGACGGAACGCTGATCATCCTCTTAGCGGGGGGCGGCAAGTCCAGTCAACAAGCTGATATTGCTAGAGCCTACAGGCTGGCTTCCAACCTTTAGTTCATTTCTTTAAAGAACGTCAAAGCGTGTTTGCACTTTCAGCAAACACGCTGTCATATCAGCTCCCTCGGATAGGAGCAAACCCATGAAAAAGCTACAGACAAAAAAATACGACATCGCGGAACGGCTTCGTACGGCCGAAGAGATGGCGCTTTATCTGGATGCATGCATCGAAGAGAGTGAAGGTGATGCCGCGTTTATTGCAAAGGCGCTGGGAGACATTGCGCGCGCACAGGGTATGACGAAGATTGCCAAAGAGACAGGAATGTCCCGCGAGAGCCTTTACAAAGCCCTCTCAGGCGACAGATCCCCTGATTTCGCGACCATACTCAAAGTCATGGGAGCCCTTGGCATTGCGCTACACGCAGCAGTCGCCAAACCGGCGAACTCCAACGTGGCTGCGTTTGGCAACATTGCGCTGCCGGCATAACAAATTCCAAGTAGAGATATTGGCGCGGGAAGCAGCATATGATTGCTGCCACATAAATTCCGTCAGGAATCACTCCCTTTATGCATATCGAAGAGCGCATCCACATTGCAGTCCCGGTCATGGTCGTCGATCGCATTTGGAGCGAGGTCGACCGGTGGCACCTATGGGACCCGGACACCAAGCAAGCCCGTCTTAATGGCGCATTCGCCGTGGGAACAAAGGGCCGGATAATTCCCCGCAAGGGCATGGGCGTTCCGATGGTTGTCACAGAGCGCTCCGAGGGCCGCTCGTTCACCGTGGAAGGCTACATCCCCCTCTTCCGGATGCACTTCGAACATACCGTCTCTGCCGTAGATGGCGGCTCGGAAGTCACTCATCGCGTGTGGTTTTCTGGCGCCCTTGCCTTTCTGTTCGGGCCACGCGTTGCCGCGCAGATTCGAGAGGGGCTTCCTCAAACCATGCAGTCGCTCAAAGCCTATGCTGAGCAACGACAAACGGCTCCCCTCACTGCCTGATCCCACCCGCCACACCAAGGGGGTTCCCCTTGGATGCGGCGGGTGACAACGGCTTAGAAGCGGCCGCGCAAGGTCAATGCGGCGCTGCGCGGCGTCCCGTAGAAGTTGCCGTAGTCCAGGTAACCGACCGTGCTGTAGTAAGTCTTGTCGAACAGATTGTTCACGTTGACCTGCGCCGACCAGTTGTCGCTGATCTGGTATTGGGCAAACGCATTCCAGATCGCGTAGCCGGGCTGCGTGAACTTGTAAGGCGTGCTTTGCTTGCTGAGGCTGCCGTCGGCATTACGCAAGTACGCGCTGCCGCTGACATAGGTGGTGCTTTGGATACTGACGCCGCCGCCCACTTTCCAGCGATGCAGTTCGCCCGGCAACTGATAGGTCGCAAAGATCTTGGCCATGTGCTTGGGCGTCAGGGGCTGATAGCTGCCCCCCGACGCATTGCGGTCGCGATTCTGGTTGTAGTTGTAGCTGGCTGTCAGTTGGACGCCCGGCGCCACTTCCCCGCTCAGTTCCGCGTCAAAGCCCTTGCTGACGATGTTCCCGTTGGGCAGGAAGCAGCAAGTCGCGCCGTTGCCCGCCCTGCTGGACGGATAGGCCGTATCGCGCACGGCGGCATTCTTACGCTCGATCTGATAAATGGCGAACGCGCTATGCAGCTTGCCGCCCAGATGCTCGCCTTTCAGGCCGATCTCGTAGTTGCGGCCGGTTACCGGGTCCAGCGGGTTACCGGGCGCGGGGCCTTGCAGGCTGTTGGCCTGTGATTTGAAGGTTTCGGCCACGCTGGCGTAGGTGGTCCAGGTGTCGTTCAGGTCAACCGTCGCGGCCACATAGGGCGTAAAGACATTGTCGTCCTGGTACTGGGTCACCGACGTTGCCGTAACCTCCCTGGCCGCATTCAAGGTCTGGTTTGTAAATGTGTAGTCGTACCGGCTCAGGCGGCCGCCCACAATGACATGCAGCGGGTCTGCCAGATGCATGTTCAGCGACCCGTACACGCCGGCCTGCCGCGTGTCGGTGGTCTGATTCCACATCGGCGTGAAGTCTGAGCCGCGCGGGTAATCGTAAGGATTGAACTCGAAGATGTCAGGCACCGCCTGGCCGCGGTTGGACGGTTTGGAACCATAAGTGCTGGGCCGGAAACGTTCCCAACTGGCGCCCACCACCACCTGGTGGCGGCGGCCCCACAGGCCAAACGAACCATTGGCGGACAAGTCGATGGACGTGTTCTTGAAGTGCTCGTTCTGGTCGCTGGCGGCGTCGAACAGCCCGCTCCCCGTCACGGGGTCGATCGCGCCGGAGAAATAGTGATCGAAGCGGTCCTGGTGCGAGTTTTCCTGGTTGATGTCCAGGTTGGCGCTCCAATCGCCTCCAAGCTGCTGCGTCACATGCCCGAATAGATTGACGATGGTCCGGGTCGCGTGATCATCGGCGCCGCTCAGGTAGGTATTGCGGGGAAGCTTCAGGTCCTCGCCGGTGACATATCGCGGCAAACCGTAGCCCTGATAGGACGAATCCCGCTTTTGATAGGACGCCCCGACAAAGGCCGTGGTGGTGCTGGTCAGATCCGCTTCAAGAATGCCGTAGCCCAGCGTGCGGCGGCTGTGCGCCACATCGTAGAAGAAGTTCTTGTCTTCATAGGCCAGCACGCCGCGCCCACGCAACTTGCCGTTTTCCGTCAGCGGGCCACTCACGTCCAGATCCGTACGCTTATAGGCCCAACTGCCTACCTCGGCCTGCGCGATGATCTGCAATTCCGGGGTGGGTTTCTTGCGTACCAGGTTGATCGTGCCGCCCGCTTCGTTGGCGCCGCCAAACAGGCCGTCAGCACCGCGCAGCACTTCGACGTGGTCATAGAACGCCATGTCATCGTCCGCACCGAACGAGCGGTACATCGACGCCCCACCATCCACGCGCATATTGCCGATTGCGAATCCGCGCGACAGGTAGTTGCTGCTGAGCATCGCCCCCTGGAACATCGAGATGCCCGGCGTGGCGCTCATCACGTCGTTCAGGCTGACCAGACGCCGGTCTTCGATCTCTTGCCGGGTGATCACCGATACGCTTTGCGGCACCTCGCGCAGCGCTTGCGCCGTCTTGCCCCCCACCGTGGCCGAACTGGCGGTGAAAGAACCCGTGTTTTCGGTCACGCCCGCGCGGCCCAGCACGGTGACAGGCTCAAGCTGCGTCACGCCGGGCGGCGGCACGCGAACCAGGCGATACCCGTCACGCTCGGGCAGCGCCTCCAGACCCGTGCCGCGCAGCAGCGCCACCAGCCCTTCCCTGACGCTCATCACCCCGTCCACGCCCGGACTCTGCAAACCCGACGTGACGGCGGGATCGCTTGCGATCAACACCCCGGCCTGAGCGCCGAAGCTCAACAAGGCGGCATTCAAGCCACCCGCGTCAATGCGATAGGCGCGACGTTGATCGTCGGCTGCCGCCTGCGCCCAAGCAGAAGACGGCAGATGGGGAAGGATTGCGCCAAGCAATACCGACGCAAGAAGGGTGTGGCGGGCGGCTCGGGGAAAGGCCATGACTCAGAGTTCCTAGACGGTGATGGAAAACAGATACGCCGGTGTGTTGGCGCCGTTCTCTATCTCTTTCGCTTGAACGCTGAATTTCCGCCTTTCCTGTAACAACTTCGCCGCGCCATCAGCGGGCGGCGCTCAGGGTCACCCAATACCGCGTGCGGTAATGCACCCGCACGGGCAACACCCGGGGCAGCATCGTCAGGATGCTGTCGGTGTCCGCCAACGGATACGTGCCCACCACTTCCAGCCGCGCGATGGCGGGATCACAACGCAGCACGCCCGTCCGATAGCGGGCCAGTTGCGCCACGAAGTCGCTCAACGGCATCCGGTCGGCCAACAACATGCCATGCGTCCAGGCGTCCGCGCCCGGCGCCACCGGCAGCACCGGACCGGCGCCCAACGCTTGCAGCGCCGTATGCTGGCCTGCCAGCACCCGCGTCACCCGCCCATCGGCGCGCGCGACGATATCCACCGCCCCTTCGAAAACGGCAATCTCATAGCCCAGGTCATCCCCGTTGTCGCGCACGGAATAGCGCGTACCGACCGGCGTCAGCACGCCGTCGCGCGTCATCACCGACAGCGGGCCCAAGTCGTTGGAACTGGCGCTGGTGATCAAGATTTCACCCGAACGCAGCACCAGGGAGCGAGGCCGCTGGTTCAGGCGCAGGTCCAGCGCGGTGCCCGGCCCCATGACGATGCGCGTGCCGTCATCCAATGTCAGGGTGCGCAGCTCGCCCGTGCCCGTGCGCTGATCCGCCAGCAGGACGGGCCAGCGCTCCCACGGTTCGGCGGCCCATGCCAACCCGGCCACGGCACCGCCCGTCACCATCCACTTGAGCGCGTCGCGGCGCGCGCGGCGCATCGCGGCCCGCTCGATCAATTCGACCGCAACCGCAGGCGTCGCCACGGCACAGCGCGCCGCAAGATCGCCGCGCATGGCGCACATCCGCTGCCAGATGGTTTCGTTGTCGGGATGCGCCTGACGCCAGCGCAGACAGGCGGCCACCGTCGCGTCGCTGGGCTCGCCTTGCAGCCGGGCCATCCAGTCGGCCGCCTGCGCCAGGCGCTTGCGATCGACCGGCAGGCCGTCCGGGGCACGCTTGCTCAGCATCGCGGCGTCAGCCATAGATCGCCAGATAGCAATGCTGCAAGGCCTTGGACAAGGCTTTCTGTACGGCGTTGGTGGAAATGCCTAGTTCGCGGGCGATGTCGGGCTGCGACAGGCCTTGCACCTGCGCCAGCATGAACACCCGGTGCACGTGCACCGACAAGCCATCCAACACGGCGCACACCGCCGTCACCGCCTCGACCACCAGCGCCTGCTCTTCCGGCGAAGGGGCCACGTCGACGGGCTGGCGCGCCAGCACCTCGCAATAGGCCGCCTCGACGGCCGCCCGGCGGAAATGGCCGATAGTCAGCGTGCGAGCGATGTTGGTCAGGCAGGCGCGCGGCGCCGCGATGATGGCGCGGATATCGTCACGCAAGACCCGTTCGAAGGTGTCGTGCGCCAAGTCGGCCGCCTGGTCGACGTTACCCGTCTTGCGCCGCAGTAGTGTCACCAGCCAGCGGTGATGGACGCGATAAAGGTCCTCGACCGCCTGGCCTTTCATAACATCGGATGAGGAAGACACGGCTGCGCCCGCACCAAAATGGAACAATAACGATTCGCATTATAGACACAGCGCCCAGATGATTTCTGGCATTCGGCCCGTGGCTGAGAAAACCATCTGGGCCATTGAGACGATGCCCGGCATGAAGGGCTGGTTTGACGCCGAAGGCGCCACAGAATCCTTAAGCCTGCCTTCACCTGCGCCTTGGCCCTATCCCGAGATCCCAGAGCAAGAGGTGCGCGCCCTTCCTCCGGCTCAGTTGAGCGCCCTTCAAGACTTGGTCGACGAGTAAGAAGGATTTGGAGCGTCTCACAAAGAAGGGATTGCTGATGCTTCAACCCGGCGATTATGTTCGAGATCCTAAAGCTACGTATCGGATCGCCCCGCGGCGGTCGTAGACCGAGCCACGTAGGCGCGCAGGCGCGGATAGGCCCAGGGCTCAACCCGTTACCCCTGAAGAAGATCGACGGCTACCAGGTCGCGCCTGGCTCCGGGAGTGGCGCTATAGAACGCGGCTTGGTTGAAGAGGTGCCAGCCAGCGCTGCGAGTCAGCGCTTACCGAAACGGTCCCACCTCCGTTAAGGCGAAACACCGAACCTACTTGGACTGAAAGAAAGCCCGATACCACTTCTGCGTGGTGTAGTCACCCAAGCCACGTGCGAGGGGGCACATTTCGTCTTCGTCCCAGTCTGGAGCCAGTTGCGTTCCGACCAGCGTCCATGACGTTCGATACGGATTGACGTATATCTGGATTTTCCATTCGGGGGTCTGCGCGCGCTCGGCAGAAGGCTCTTGCTTATGCATCGCCTTTAGCGCTTCAGGCAGGGCATAGCTGCAGATCGGGTTCTTTTCAAGCCCGTACTCGTCAAACACAGGCACGTGAGGAGGTGCCCCGACGGCCGCCATGGAGAACGCTGCACACAGAACAATGATGCTGGTTCGGGCACATTTGCTCATAAGCATCTCCGGCTAGATGTCGCATAAGTCGAGTGAAGGCCGGCTCGGCCGCTCTTCGTTCCAGATCATCTTAGGCCTGCTGGAATCGACATGTCACCCCAACGCGAATGTCTATCCCCAGCCTCTACCTATGCCCCGCGTGCGGGGTATCGGCAGGCGATGCCGCCCTGGAACTGGAATTCCCCGCGTTATTTCATCTTTGCGCGCTCCGCCTTGCAATCGACTTCCAGTACCACTTTTCCAGTGCCTTTTTCTGTCACCTTGGACGCCAAATTCAGGTCTTTGGGGTTACCCCGATCTTTGCAAGTTTCGTATGCATAACCCTCGGCCAAAGCGAGATTTCCCCCAGGATCGGAACCAAATCCGTGCGTCCATCTACCGAACGTATCTTGCCGGGAAACTTGGTAAGTCGTAGCACTTGAAGACGGGACTGCCCCAGGTTGACCCTTCTTTGTCTTGGTGCGCTCCGCGTTGCAATCTAGTTCTACGAACACCTTTCCTGTCGCCTTCTCCGTCACTTTAGCTGCACGGTTCCAAAGCTTGGGATTACCTCGGTCTAAGCAAGCTCGGTGCGCGGCTCCGGCTGCAAGCTCAAGGTCCGTCCCCGGCTGACTCTCCGCAGGGCCTTTCCACACTCCCGCAGGGTCCTGCCAGGTGGCGATGTATTGCGCTGCCACCGGGCCAGTCAACAGCATCCCCACAATGCCCGCACCGCATAGCCATCTCTTCATGACGATCCCCTCGTTCTTTTTGCGAACAAACAGGGTAGTCGCGGAAACGGTTTACGTAACTCCACCAAAAGGGGCAGTCCAACCCGACTAGGCAGCAATTGACGCCGCAAGCCTAGACACCCCGGAAAGACGGGAACCATCAAGCCCGATCACTGCCAACGACCATGTCGCGCATGGTTAGACGTTGGATGCGTGTATTTCCGCTCTTCGGAGACGCGTCCATTCCTCAAAACCGGTTTGACCGATGACGGCGTCAGCGTCCTTTCGAGCAAGCGAAAGAAGGGGCAGGTGGAAATACTGAAGATCCGGGAATGGTCAACGCGGCTTCGTGTTGTCGTCGCCATGCTGACCCGTCCACAACCCACAAACACTACGATAGGCGGCTGGTGAAACGGGCTACGGCAACTGAGTAAAATTCTAACGCAGGCATTTTTATTCTAATGATTAACCTGCTAGCGAATTCAAAACTCACATAAAGCCTAGTATTTGCTAGATATTCTGGCGCGGCAGGAGGGGCTCGAACCCCCGACCCCGGGCTTAGAAGGCCCGTGCTCTATCCAGCTGAGCTACTGCCGCGCAGTCTTTTGACGACCCGGAACATGTCCGGGCGCCGAATTTTACCTTGTTGCGGAAAAAGGTGGGTGCGGCCTGATCCGGGCGCCTGAAGCGGCCCAGATACCGGCCCAAATACCGGCCCCTGCCGCACGCCCTACTCTTCCTCAATATCCGCGTGCGTCGACACCCACAGCACGATCGCGTCTTCCGGGCTCAGGCTGATGACCCGGTGTCCCATACGGCTGTCTATATAGAAACTCTCGCCGGCTTTCAGGCGGGCGGGTTCGTAGAATTCCGTGTACAGCTGCACCTCGCCTTCCAGCACGTAGACGAATTCTTCGCCGCCGTGGCGGCTCCAGTCTTGGAATTCGTCGAACGAGCGGGCTTTGACGCGGGTGTGGAACGGCATCATGCGCTTGTGTGACAGCGCGGTGCACAGCAGGCGGTGGTCGTAGTACGGGGTGTCGTATTGGCGGCCTTCGCCTTGGCGGCTGAGGCTGCGGCGGCCGGTGCCCATGTGGGCGTCGGACGCGGTGAAGAGTTCGGCCACGTCCAGGTCGAGGCCGGCGGCGATCTTGATCAGGTTGTCATAGGTGGGCGACAGCAGGCTGTTCTCGATTTTGGACAGCGTGGACGCGGCCACGCCGGTGGCCGCCGCCAACTGCTTCAGAGTCCAATCGCGCTCTTGGCGCAGGGCTCGCAGCCGTTGTGCCAATGCGCTCTGTTTGTTGCCTTGCATCCTGTGTACCTTGTCATGCCCGCGATGAGCGCTCCCGCCACCAGTCGCGCGCCTGGTAAGACCAATAAGTCAGTTGAACCGCCGCTGTCCCCAGCCCGCCGCCGTTCCACGCCAGCCCGAACGGTTCGAACAGCTTGTAGCGCTGCGTGTCGCCGCTGATCCCTTCGGCCACGACGCGTCCGCCGATTGAGGTGGTGTTCATGCCGTGCCCGCCAAACGCCGTGCAATACCAGACGTCCGGCGCCAGCCGGCCGATCTGCGGCATCAGGTGCCGGGCGTAGGCCATGCGCCCCGACCATGCGGTCTCGACGCGCAGCCCCTGCAATTGGGGGTAGACGGACAGCAATTCGCGGCGCAGGGACTCGGCCAGATCGGGCGGGTCATCGACACGGGTGGTGATTCTACTGCCCCAGCCGATGCGGCCGCCATCCAGCACGCGATAGTAGTTGCCGGCGCGGCGGTCATCGCCAATGGCGGCGGTGCTGCGGATGGCTTCATGCACGCGGTCGCCCAGCGGTTCGGTCAGCATGATGTAGGTGGCGATCGGCAGCATCGCGCGGCGCAGCGCGGGTACAACGTCGCCCGTGTAGCCACCGGTGGCCAGCACCACGGTACGCGCATCGATCTGGCCCTGCGCCGTCTTCAGATGCTTGATGGCGCCTTCCAAGGTGACGCCGGTGACCGGGGAATCTTCATGGATGCGCACGCCCAGCCGGACACATTCGCGGGCCAGCGCGCGGGCGTAGTTCAGCGGATGAAAGTGAAACGAGCTCGGGTCTTCCACGCCTTGGTGGTAGACGTCGGACACCAGGCGTTCGCGCACCTGGTTGCGCGTCAGAAAGCGCACGTCACGGCCGAAGTCGCGGCGCTGGGCGTCGCACCACTGGTTCAGCGCATCCGTGGCTTCGTAGCGCACCACGCGCAGCCGGCCGTCGACCTTGTGCGCGTCGGCGATGGCGAGCGTGCGGATGTTGTCGCGGATGATCTCCACGCCTTCCATCGACAGCCGGTACAGCTGGCGGTAGTGGTCTTCGTCCACGTGCTTTCTGATGGCGTCGGCGCCGGCCGAAAACGCCGGCGAGACCGAGCCGCCGTTGCGGCCCGACGCGCCCCAGGCCACGCGCTGCGCTTCCAGCACGGTGACGTTGCGGCCGCGGCGCGCCAGTTCCAGCGCGGTGGACAAGCCCGCCAGCCCCGCGCCCACCACGCAGACATCGGTGCTGGACACGCCTGCCAACGCCGGATAAGTGGTCTCGGGGTCGGACAGCGTGCGTTTGTAATAGGTGTCGATGTACTCGGAGGCCATGCCGATGCGGTCCGTGTCAGTGCAGGCTTGCGCCCTGCAAGCCGCCCGTCAAGCGCTTTTCCAGCCAGTTGGCCAGGCGCAGCAACGGGTAGCAGTAGATGAAATAGATGGCGGCGATCATGCCGTAGATGAACAGCGATTTCGCCGGGAAGGTAATGATGAACACCTMGCCCTGGCGCGTCAGTTCGGTGATGCCAACCACCGACAAGATGGCGGTGCTTTTGATCAGCATGACGTAGACGCCGCTCATGGGCTGCACGATCAAGCGCATGGCTTGCGGCAAGACCACCAGACGCAGAATCTGCAAGGGCCGCAGGCCAAGCGTCATGGCCCCTTCGGTCTGGCCGCGCGGCACAGACTGAATGGCGCCCATGACGATTTCGGCCACATAGCACGACGTATAGACGGATAGCGACACAAACGCCGCCGTGCCGGAATCCCAATGCAGCAGTTCGATGCCGGTGCTGGGCAGCACGAAGTAGAAGATGTAGAGCTGCACCAGGAACGGCGTGCCGCGCAGGATGTGGATGTATAGGCCGAGCAGCTGGTGGATGACACGAATGTGATAGCTGCGGATTACACCAATCACGAAGCCCAGCAACGAGCCCGCGATGATGGCCACGAACGAAATCTTCAGCGTTTCCCAGAAGCCCTTCAGCAGAAAGGGCAGCACGACGCCGGCAGTGGAAAGATAGGAATCCAGCATGTTTACCTCGCGTTCCAGGCCGGGCCGGCCAGCCACAGGCTGACGCCCCGTGACAACAACAGCATGCAGCCGTAGATCAGCAGATAGCCGGCGGCAATCGTCAGGAAGCTCTCGCTGGGCACGATGCGGTCGCTGTTCATCTGCACGCCTGCGGCGACCAGCTCAAACACGGTGATCAGCGACAGCAGCGACGTGTCTTTGATGAGAACGGCGGTCTGCCCCAGCAGTGGCGGCAGCGTATTGACGAAGGCTTGCGGCAGCACGACGTAGCGCAACCGCTGTTGATAGTTCATGCCGCAGGCCTTGGCGCCTTCGATCTGGCCGCGCGGCACGGACTCGATGCCCACGCGAATGATCTCGCTCATGTAGGCGGCGTGATGCAGCGTCATGGCCATGATGCCCAGGATCATTTCGCTCCAGCGCCCGGCGCCCGGAATCAGCATCGGCACCGCGTAATAGACCAGATAGATCTGCACCAGCAAGGGGGTGGAACGGATGAACTGCACATAGGCCGCCACCGGGCGCCAGATGGCGGGGCGACGCGACATGTGCAGCAAGGCCAGCGGCACGCCGGCCAACACCGACAGCACCAGGCTTGCGCCCGCCGCGATCAGCGTGTTGGCCAGGCCGGTGGCGAATTGGCCCGTGTACTGGCTGACGATGCGCCAGTTGTAGTAATCGATCAGCCAGTCCATGGGCGCTCAGGTCTCCGTGTGGTGTTGCGTGATCGCAATCGATGGATCAGTGGTCTTTCTTCCAATCCGTGGAGTACCAGTACTTGACCTGCTCGGGCAGCGTGTTGTCGGCGGTCTTCAGCGTCTGCCAGTTGTCCAGCCAGAACTTCAGGCGGAACGCATTGGGGCCGACGGCGAACGCCAGCGGCTCGCGCACCATCACGCCGTCCAGCACGCGCAGGTTGCCAAAGTCCACCAGGAACTGGTTCGCGGTGGACATGGACATGATGCCGGCGTCCAGACGGCCGCTGGACAAGGCCTGCCCGACCGGGGCGCTGCCGCCCGAGAACTCTTTCATCGTGGCCTTGGGCAGCATCTTCTTGCCCACTTCGGCATAGGTGCTGGCGCCCAGCACGCCGACATTGACGCCCGCCTTGTCGAGTTCCTCGTACGACTTGTACGGGGAATCCTTGGGCACGACGGCGACGGTTTCGGCATAGAACATCGGCGCCGAGAACAGCACCTGCGCCGCGCGCTGCGGGGTGGGCGTCATGTCGGCGGCCACCATGTCGGCCTTGCCGGACAGCAGCGCCGGCAACAGGCCCTTCCACTCGTAGTCCTGCAAAACGAGCTTCACGCCCAGGTCGTCGGCCATGCGCTTGGCCACTTCCACGGCCAGGCCCGTGCGGTTGCCGGACTTGTCCATGAAGCTCATCAGCGGGCCAGAAGTCTGCACCGCCACCCGCAATTCACCGCGCTTGATGATGTCGCCCAGCTCGTCGGCTTGCGCCGGCTGCGCAACTGTGGCGGCCGCGAATGCGACGCTGGCCACGCCCAGCCATTGTTTGATTTTCAGCATTTCAATATCCCCTAGAGGTGGATGAAGCCTTGTCGTTCCGGGCGAAGCGAATCGTGTTGCCGCAGGGCCGGCAGCGCCCGGATTAGCCGGACCGGCCTGCTTGGACTACAAAATCTTTTCCAGAAAGGCGCGCGTGCGCGCCTCTTTCGGATGACAGAACACCTCGTCGGGCGTGCCGATTTCGACGATGCGGCCGGCGTCCATGAACAGCGCGCGGTCACCGACGTCGCGGGCGAATCCCATTTCGTGGGTCACCACCGCCATCGTCATGCCATCGCGGGCCAACTGGCGCATCAGCTCCAGAATGCCGCCAACCGTTTCGGGGTCAAGCGCTGAGGTCGCCTCGTCAAACAGCATCAGCTTGGGGTCCATGGCCAGCGCGCGGGCAATCGCCACGCGCTGCTGCTGGCCGCCAGATAACTGGCTGGGATAGCGCTCGCCGTAATCGCCCATGCCCACGCGGCCCAAAAGCTCGCGGGCATAACGTTCGGCATCCGCACGGCTGCGGCCGCGCACCACGCGCTGGGGTAGCGCAACGTTGTCCAGCGCAGTACGGTGTTGGAACAGGTTGAAGTGCTGGAACACCATGCCCACTTCGGTGCGCCAGCGGTTGACGTCGGTGGCGGGGTCAGTGAGCGACACGCCATCCACGCGGATCGTGCCGCTATCGATGCTTTCCAGCCCATTCAAGGTGCGCAGCAAGGTGCTCTTGCCGGAGCCGGACGGCCCGACAACCACCATCACTTCGCCCCGATTTAGCTGGCAATCGACGGCGTCCAACGCCAGATGCGGCGGCTGGCCGTCGCGTTGGAAGGTCTTGGTGACTGCTTGCACATCAAGTAAAGCGTCTGCCACGTAGGCACCCCATCACGTTGGGCCGGCTCTAAAAAAAAGTTTCGCAATTCACGCCAGAGTTTCGTATAGTAAATTTTTTTCCAGAATCGCCACTTAGGCATAACCCTTAAGCGAAGACATGAGTTTCAAAACATGGGCTTCGCTGGCAATCCAAGGAACCGGCATGGACACCCCCCAAGACATCCTGCGCGCGCTCGGCCTGAACGCCGACGCGCTTACCGGCGGCACGCTGACCGCACGCAGCCCGATCGACGGCGCTGAACTGGCCCAGGTGCACGAACACACGGTGGCGCAGGCCCATTCGGCCATCACCCGCGCCCGTCAGGCAAGCCTGGCCTGGCGCGACGTGCCGGCCCCGCGCCGGGGGGAACTGATCCGCCTGCTGGGCGAAACGCTGCGCGAAAACAAAACCGCGCTGGGCCGTCTCGTCAGCTTGGAAGCCGGCAAAATCGTGGCCGAAGGCGAAGGCGAAGTGCAGGAAATGATCGACATCTGCGACTTCGCCGTCGGCCTGTCGCGCCAGTTGTACGGCCTGACCATCGCGTCTGAACGCCCCGGCCACCGCATGATGGAAACCTGGCATCCGCTGGGCGTGATCGGCATCATCAGCGCCTTCAACTTCCCCGTGGCCGTGTGGTCGTGGAACGCCGCGCTGGCCATCGTCTGCGGCAACGCCGTCGTCTGGAAGCCGTCTGAAAAAACACCGCTGACGGCGCTCGCCTGCCAAGCCCTGTTCGCCCAAGCCGTGCAACGCTTTGGCGACGCGCCCGCCGGCCTGTCCGAAGTGCTGATCGGCGGCCGTGAAGTGGGCGAAGCGCTGGTCGACTCGCACACCGTCGCGCTCGTGTCCGCCACCGGCTCCACCCGCATGGGCCGCCAGGTGGGCCCGCGCGTCGCACAACGCTTTGGCCGCGTGCTGCTGGAACTGGGCGGCAACAACGCCATCATCGTCGGCCCCACCGCCGACCTGGACATGGCCGCACGCGGCATCGTCTTCGGCGCCATCGGCACGGCCGGCCAGCGCTGCACCACCACGCGCCGCCTGATCGTGCACGAAAGCGTGGCCGACGCCCTGGTCCAACGCCTGCACAAAGCCTACGCCAGCGCCCCCATCGGCAACCCGCTGGACAGCGGCAACCTCGTTGGCCCGCTGATCGACCGCGGCTCGTTCGACGCCATGCAAGAAGCCCTGAAAGCCGCGCGCGAACAAGGCGGCAAAGTCACCGGCGGCGAACGCGTGCTGGCCGATGAATACCCCAACGCCTGGTACGTGCGTCCGGCCATCGCCGAAATGCCCGGCCAGACCGACGTGGTCTGCCACGAAACCTTCGCGCCCATCCTGTACGTGATGCGCTACAAGGAATTCAGCGACGCACTGGCCCTGCAAAACGGCGTGCCGCAAGGCCTGTCGTCAGCCATCTTCACCAATGACCTGCGCGAAGCCGAAACCTTCCTGTCGGCATCGGGTTCGGACTGCGGCATCGCCAACGTCAACATCGGCACATCCGGCGCTGAAATCGGCGGCGCCTTCGGTGGCGAAAAAGAAACCGGCGGCGGCCGCGAATCGGGTTCCGACGCCTGGCGCAACTACATGCGCCGCGCGACCAACACCATCAACTACTCGCGCAACCTGCCCCTGGCGCAAGGCATCAAGTTCGGCGAATAAGCCGAACGAGTAAACGCTTAGCGCTTAAACGCTTACCCTGCGCGCACTCGCCACTTGGGCCGCGCTGCAGCTTCGCCACCAAACACAAGGCCCCGCGCATTGTCATCAATGCGCGGGGCCTTGTCGCAAGCGGCAAAAGCAATGCCACGCCGACATCCTGAGTAACACCTGTTTATTACAAGCCCTACATCCGATAAGCCTGCCTTACAAACAGTTGCCGCGCGCGATGCTACATTGCCTCGTCACAAGAACAACACACCGCGCCCATGTCCCTACGCCGTCTTGCACACCCCCACTTCGCCCTGCACGCCCTGACCGCCGCCGTCGCCCTCAGCGCCGCCAGCGCCGCCACCGCAGGCGTGTCGTACCGGATGGACCGCCCGTCCGCCGCCCCCGGTGAAACCGTCACCATCGAAGCCGTGTACTTCAACGAAGGCAGCGCGCGCGCCAATTGGGAAGCGCCACCAGAACTGGTGCTGCAATGGCGCAGCCAAGACGGCCAGATCGTGCGCAGCCTGGCCAAGCTGGCCGGCGACCGCGCCAGCTACAGCGTGCCCGTCAACAACTTCGCGCGCATGGCCTGGACCGCCGTCGTCCCCAGCACCGCACGCGGCCTGCAAGCCGTCTCCATCGAAGGCCAGCCCTCGATGATGGCGCTGGACGCCACCGGCCGCGAAAGCGGCACCGTCGCCAGCACGCCCGCCCAAGGCCCCGTCGTTGACGCCCGCAGCGGCCAGCCCGTACCCGTGGCCGCCGTCACCGCCGTCGGCGCATCGCCCGAAGGCGGCCCCGCCCCCGCCGCCGCCGTCACGCCCACCGTACAACCGCAAACGGCGTTCGATCATTTCCGCAGCTCGATCTCGGAATACAAACCCGTCTACTTCGACATCGGCACGCGCGGCCAAACCACCGCCCGCTTCCAGATCAGCGCCAAGTACCGCCTCTTCAGCCCCAGCGGCGACCGCCCGGCAACCTGGGGCGAGAACTTCTACCTGGCCTACACCCAGACCTCGCTGTGGGACTTGCAGGGTGACTCCATGCCCTTCATCGACACCACCTTCAACCCCAGCGCGTTCTGGCTATCGGACAACATCTGGCAGTCGGCCAACCAGAACTGGCGCTTCGGCATGAACACGGGCGTTGAGCACAACTCCAACGGCAAGGACGGCGAAGACTCCCGCTCCGTCAACGACGGCTACATCGAACCGCGCTTCCACTACCGCTTCGACAGCGGCAGCACGCTGACCTTCGCCCCCAAGGTCAAAGCCTACTTCGCCGTGGCCGACGAAAACCGCGACTACGCCGACTACGCCGGCCGCGTCGATTGGCAGTTGCGCTGGGCGCAAGACAACGGCGCGGTGGTGTCGGCCATGTATCGCCAAGGCGACCAGAAGCGCCGCACGACGCAGTTGGACTTCGCCTGGCCATTGCAGCGCACGTTCTTGAACATGAATGGGTATCTGCATTTGCAGTACTTCAACGGGTACGGCGAGACCTTGTTGGGATACAACCAGCGCAACGAATCGCAGTTCCGCGTAGGCCTGTCATTGGTGCCGTAGCACGACGCCGTGCGATGGCGCACGCGCGATCTGCAACGGATCGCGCGTGACGCAAAGCGACGCTTCCCCCATCCCACGAATGCACAAGCCCACATGCCCACCGCCCGCCGCCCGGGCGGCAGGCGACGGGCGGCCCTGCAAGATCTTCCAAGCCAAACCCACCCCCCAGAAGCAGGCCAAGCACACCGCCCGCCCCCGCTGACGTCCAAATTTCAACCGGCGCAGCCCGGGGTGGCGGCGGGCTGGGGGGCGCGGGGAGTCGATGCGCCCGAGGGAATCTGAAGGGAGCCGAAGGCGGACGAAGATGACAACGGGGCAGTCCGGAGCGAAGGCTCCGGACCGCAATCGTTGACCCGCGCCCCCCAGCCCGCCGCCACCCCGGGCGTCAAAAGAAAACACCCCGTCAACACAAAGGGATTTCCCTCCCCCACCACACAAAGCAAACACCCACCCCGTAAACTCCCCCTAAAAAAAACCCCCGGGGAAAGCAAGAAACCATGTTCGCCGACTTAAACCATCTCTCCCACCACGCCGCCTGGCGCCGGCAGTTGGAAATGCTTCTGGAGTCCGCCGGCGAAGGCATCTACGGCATCGACCTGCGCGGCCGCTGCATCTTCATCAACGGCGCCGGCGCCACCCTGCTCGGCTACTCCCCCGATGAAGTCGTCGGCCGCAACATGCACTACCTCATCCATCACTCCCACGCCAACCGCGACCTGATGCCCGTCCACGACTGCCGCATCTTCCAAGCCTTCCGCGAAGGCCGTGGCGTGCGCGTTGACGACGAAGTGCTCTGGCGCCGCGACGGCTCCTGCTTCGACGCCCAATACGCCTCCTACCCCATCCGCAACGAACAGGAAGTCGTCGGCGCCGTCGTCACGTTTTCAGACATCACCGACCGCAAACGCATCGAACGCGAACTGCACAGCACCCAAGCCCAGCTTGAACGCCGAGTCGGCGAACGCACCGCCGAACTCACAAGCGCCCACGACTCGCTGCGCCGCCTGTCTTCCCACCTGTCCACCCTGCGCGAAGAAGAACGCGCCCACATCGCCCGCAACATCCATGACGATCTTGGCGCCTCGTTCACCGCCCTGCAGCTGGACCTGAACTGGCTGCGCCGCCAGCTGGGCGCCACGCCCCAACTGCAAACCCACGTCGACCGCATGCTGGACGTCACCCAGACCGCCATGGGCGCCACCCGCCGCATCCTCAGCGACCTGCGCCCCGTCGTCCTGGATCACCTGGGCCTCTGGGCCGCCCTGGAAACCCTGCTGCAAGACCTGCAAACCCGCACCGGCCTGCAATGCCGCTACCTGTGCCCGCCTGACACCGAACGCCGGCGCCTGGACCGCAACGCCGAAATCGCCGTCTACCGCATCGTCCAGGAACTGCTCACCAACGTCCAACGCCACGCCTGCGCCCGCAGCGTCAGCGTCAGCGCCGTGTGGACCGAAGACGGCCTGCTCATCACCGTCGAAGACGACGGCATCGGCATGCAACTGCCCGAAACCCGCCACACCTTCGGCATCCTCGGCATGCGCGAACGCGCGCGCGGCATCGGTGGCGACCTTGCCTTGGACAGCGCCCCCGGCGCCGGCATGCGCGCCCGCCTGCGCCTCAACCCCACCTGAAGTTATCGCCCCGAATTTCCCGCCCCGAACTTCCCGACCTGAATTTCCCGCGCTGAACTTCCCGCGCTGACTTCGCGCCCCGATTCCCCAAGATTCGCCATGGCCCTGAACCTGCTCATCGTTGACGACCACCTCATCATCCGCCGGGGCCTTGCCCGCATCCTGGAAGAAGACCCTCGCGTGGCGCTCGTGGACGAAGCCGCCGACGCGCCTTCCGCCTTGCGCGCCCTGCGTCAAACCCGCTACGACGCCATCGTGCTGGACGTCGCGCTAGGCGAACGTGACGGCCTGGACGTCCTGAAGACCGTACGCGCCGACTACCCCGCATTGGGCGTCGTCATGCTGTCCGTCTACCCCGAAACCCAGTTCGCCGTGCGCGCCCTGCGCACCGGCGCGCACGCCTACCTGAACAAAGGCTGCGACCCCGACGAACTGCTGTCCGCGCTTGTCAACGCCGCCGCCGGAAAACTGTACGTGACGCCCGCCGTCGCCGAACTGCTGGCCCACACCGTCCGCCAGGACACCACCCGCCTCCCACACGAACAACTGTCCAACCGCGAATTCCAGGTCTTGCAGCTGCTGGTCGCCGGCCGATCCGTATCCGCCATCGGCGAACAACTGGCCTTGTCCGTCAACACCATCTCCACCTACCGCAGCCGCATCTTCGAAAAGCTCGGCGTGCGCACGCTGGTGGAACTGGTCGCCTACGCCAACACGCACCAGCTGGGTGCGCTTTAAGCCCACGCGCACCACCCCGGCGCACACCGCGCACCGCGTAGTAAATCCCCTACACGCATATCGTCGAACCCGGGATACCGCCCCCGTGCGGCCGGCCCCATGATGGCTCCAACCCCCTCTAGGCCGGAGCCATCCCATGTCCCTATTCAGCAATCCGTTCGACGCCAACAGCCGTCTTGCCTGCGGCTGCGGCCGCCATGCCTCGCAGGCCGAACACGAACGCGCCGCGCAAGCGGCCACATCATCCGCCACGGACAGCGCGGTAGAACAGGCCGTAATGCGCGCCCTGTTCCCGCAAGACGCGCTGCGCCGCCGCTTCCTGCGCGCTGTGGGCAGCAGCACCGCCATGGCCGCCATTGCGTCGATCTTCCCGCTGGCCGCCGCCCGCGAAGCCTTCGCGCAATCCACCGGCCCGCTGGAAAAACAGAAACTCAAAGTCGGCTTCATCCCCATCACCTGCGCCACGCCCATCATCATGGCGCACCCCATGGGCTTCTACGCCAAGCAAGGCCTGGATGTGGAAGTGGTCAAGACCGCCGGCTGGGCGCTCATCCGCGACAAAGCCATGTCCGGCGAATTCGACGCCGCCCACATGCTGTCGCCCATGCCGCTGGCGATCTCGATGGGCGTGGGCGCCAGCCGCGCCGTGCCGTGGACGATGCCCGCCGTGGAAAACATCAACGGCCAGGCCATCACGCTGTCCATGAGGCACAAAGACCGCCGCGACCCCAAGGACTGGAAGGGCTTCAAGTTCGCCGTGCCGTTCGACTACTCCATGCACAACTACCTGTTGCGCTACTACCTGGCCGAGCACGGTCTTGACCCCGACACCGACGTGCAGATCCGTTCCGTGCCGCCCCCCGAAATGGTGGCCAACCTGCGCGCCGACAACATCGACGGCTTCCTGGCGCCTGACCCCGTCAACCAGCGCGCCGTGTACGACGGCGTGGGCTTCATCCACACCCTGTCCAAAGCCATCTGGGACGGCCACCCCTGCTGCGCGTTTTCCGCCAGCAAGGAATTCGTCACGACGATGCCCAACACCTACCAGGCGCTGCTGAAGTCCATCATCGAAGCCACCGCCTACGCCCGTGACCCGAAGCACCGCAAGGAAATCGCCACCGCCATCGCCGCGCCCAACTACTTGAACCAGCCCGTCACCGTGGTCGAACAAGTGCTGACCGGCACCTACGCCGACGGCCTGGGCAAAGTGCTGACCGACCCCAACCGCATCGACTTCGATCCCATGCCCTGGCAATCGTTTGCCGTGTGGATACTGACGCAGATGAAACGCTGGGGCCAGATCAAGGGCGACGTCGACTACCAGAAGGTGGCCGCCGACGTCTTCCTGGCGACCGACGCCGTGCGCCTGATGCGCGAGGCCGGCCTGACCCCGCCCGCTGAAACCAACAAGACCTTCAGCATCATGGGCAAACCGTTCGACCCCACCCAGCCTGAAGCCTATCTGGCCGGCTTCAAGATCCGGAGGACCTGATGCGGTCCATGCAATATTGGCGGGCAACGTTCCTGTCCGTCGCGCTGTTCCTCGCGTTTCTGCTGCTCTGGCACGCCGCCACTCGGCCCGACACGGGCGGTGTGGCGGTGGACCCGGCCTATGCGGCGCTGGTCGGCAATGCGGCGGCCAGCGGTTCGAAGACGCCCTTCCCCGGCCCCGCCGAGGTGGGCGAGAAACTGTGGCAACACATCAAAGACCCGTTCTACGACCGCGGCCCCAACGACAAAGGCATCGGCGTGCAGCTGGCGTATTCGGTGGCGCGCGTGCTGACGGGCTTTGGCCTGGCGGCGCTGGTAGCCATCCCGCTGGGCTTTCTGATTGGCATGTCGAAGACCGTCTACCGCGCCTTCGACCCCTTCATCCAGGTGCTCAAACCGATATCCCCTTTGGCGTGGATGCCGCTGGCGCTCTACACCATCAAAGACGCCGACACGTCCGCCATCTTCGTGATCTTCATCTGCTCGCTGTGGCCGATGCTGGTGAACACCGCGTTCGGCGTGGGCGCCGTGCGGCAAGACTGGCTGAACGTAGCGCGCACGCTGGAAGTGTCGCGCCTGCGCACCGCGTTGCAGGTGATTCTGCCTGCCGCCGCACCCACCATCATGACCGGCATGCGCATTTCGGTGGGCATCGCCTGGCTGGTGATTGTGGCCGCCGAAATGCTCATCGGCGGCACCGGCATCGGCTACTTCGTCTGGAATGAATGGAACAACCTGTCCATCGCCAACATCATCTGCGCGATCTTCTTCATTGGCCTGATCGGCATGCTGCTGGACACCTTGCTGGCGCGCGCGGCGCGGCTGGTCAGCTATCGGGAGTAACGCCATGAGCCATGCATTTCTGCAAGTCCAGGGCCTGGGCAAACGCTACCCGGGCCGCAACGGCCAACCCCAGCCGCCGGTGTTCGAGAACATTGATTTCGACATCGAGCAAGGCCAGTTCGTCTGCGTCATCGGCCATTCGGGTTGCGGCAAGACGACCATCCTGAATGTGCTGGCCGGCATCGACGACACCAGCGAAGGCGTCGTCATCATGGACGGCCGCCAGATCTCTGGCCCGTCGCTGGAGCGCGGCGTTGTGTTCCAGGCGCATGCGCTGTTGCCGTGGCTGACCGCGCTGCAAAACGTGGAATTCGGCGTGCGTTCGCGCTGGCCCGCCTACACCCGCGAACAGGTGCGCGAACACAGCATGCGCTATCTGGACATGGTGGGCCTGGCGCATGCAGCGGCCAAGAAACCCAGCGAGTTGTCGGGCGGCATGAAGCAGCGCGTGGGCATCGCCCGCGCCTTCGCCATCCAGCCCAAGATGCTCTTGCTGGACGAACCCTTTGGCGCGCTGGACGCGCTGACGCGCGGCACCATTCAGGATGAGCTGCGCAGCATCGTTCAGCAAACCCGCCAGACCGTATTCATGATCACGCACGACGTGGACGAAGCCATTCTGCTGTCGGACCGCATCCTGCTCATGAGCGCGGGCCCCTACGCCCGCATTGCCGAGTCCGTCAGCGTGGACCTGCCGCGCGACCGGACGCGCGCCAGCCTGCACCACGAACCCCGCTACTACGAAATCCGCAACCATCTCGTCGACTTCCTGGTCGACAAGGCATCCCACAAGGAGTGAATCCCATCATGATGTCCCGCGCTGAAGTCACCGAACTGATCGTTACCCGCAAGCTGGAAAAGAAGCTCAGCTGGTCTGCCATTGCCGAGGCCGTGGGCCAGAGCAAGGAATGGACCACCGCCGCATTGCTGGGCCAGATGACCCTGACCGAGGAACAGGCGCTGGCCGCCGCCCGCGTGCTGGACCTGCCCGCCGACGCCGTGGTGCAGCTGCAAGTCGTGCCTTACAAGGGCTCGCTGCCCACCTCGGTGCCGACCGACCCGCTCATCTACCGCTTCTACGAACTGATCAACGTCTACGGCACCACCTTCAAGGCGCTGATCAATGAAGAATTTGGCGACGGCATCATGAGCGCCATCGACTTCAAGATGGACCTGTCGCGCGAAGCCGACCCCAAGGGCGACCGCGTGCAGATCGTGATGAGCGGCAAGTTCCTGCCGTACAAGACGTACTGATCAGTCTTCCACCGCCAGCTCTTCCCACGCCAGCTCGCGCGTGCGGACAAGCGTGGCGGTGACCAAGGCCGCGGCCTCGCGCACGGCTTCGGGCAAGTCCTGCCCGGTCAGCAGCTTGGCCGTGACGCTGGCCATGAACACGTCGCCGGTGCCATGCACCGACGGTGGAATGGCGATCTCGGGGTGCGTGACCACGCTGACGTTGTCGCGCGTCACCACCGCCAGCTGCAAAGTGCCCGGCGCCGCCGCCATCGGCGCGGCGCTGGTCACGACAATCCATTGCGGCCCCAGCGCGATGAGTTCGCGGGCGGCCACCACCACCTCTTCCATCGTCGACAAGGCGCGGCCTGCCAGCAGCTCAAGCTCGAAATGGTTCGGCGTCATGCCATCGGCCAAGGGCACCAGCAGGCTGCGGTACTGCGCGACCAGCCCCTCGTTCACGTACAGGCCATCGTTGCGGTCGCCCATGACGGGATCAATGTGCACGCGCACGTCCGGCCGCGCCGCACGCAAGGCCGGCAGCCATTGCGCCAGCAAGTCCGCCTGCCCCGGCTGACCCAGATAGCCGCAGACGACCGCGCGCGCCACCTTGGTGACGCCACGCTCGTCCAGGCCCTTCAACAAGCCTTCGAACCAGTCCAGCGGCACCGCGCCGCCATGCAGCGTGGGATAGTGCGGCGTGTTGCTCAAGAGCACCGTCGGCACGGCAATGGCCCGCAGGCCGGCGCGGCGAAATACCGGCATGGCGGCGTTGTTGCCAACATAGCCATAGACGACTTGGGACTGGATGGAAACGATGTCCACCTGCGCGGTGTAGGCGGGCAACGCTGCGCCCGTCTCGGGGGCAGCGGAGATTGCGGTCATACGTCGGGCTCCTGACAGGAACGAAAGGCACGCCGGCCCACGCCGGCTGTGCCACATTCTAGTCCTGCCCGCCCCCGGCATCCGCCGCGGCCAGCCAGGCGGCGTCTTCCCGCACCGCGCGGGCGATGCCCGCCAGGTGTGGCGCATAGGGATACGCCACTGACGACACGATCTGGCATTGCGACAACTGGGGATGCGCCGCGTTCAGCAAATACTGCACGCCCCCCGCCGCCGATGGCACACGCAGCAGCAGCGACTCGCCGCTCGCCAACCACGCGTTGCCCAGCGCGCGGGTGGCGGGCAGATCCGTTTGCCAATGCACGGGCAGATCGGCCTCGCTGACGACATCGCTGACGGCCCCGCCGGGCGCCTTCACTTCCAGCAGGAAGTAGTGGCGCGGCAAGGCGCGCGGATGCGCGACTTCGGACAACGCCAGCCGGGCGAACGCGGCGGCGGCGGGATTCGCATCCAGCACCACCACCGGCGCGCCGGCACTGTGCCAGCGGCCCGCTGGCCGCGCCCTAGGCTGCAAGTCCTGGCTATTGCTTAAGCGCCAGAGCGCAATCATGGGCCGTTTCCTTCATCAATATCGACCAGCCATTCTTCAATGACCGCGGCGTAGCGCCCGTGTTGGCACAGCAGCAACGGCACCCGGCCATGCAGCCGCCGCTTCGGCGTGCATAGCCAGCGCCGCGCCTCATCGCGGCCGCCGAAGATAAGCTCGGCCAGCCACGCCACGCGAATCGCCCGATACAGCACGCGCAGGTCGGCCAAGTCCAGGCCGAGCGCGCGCGCCGGGTCTCGCCCGCGACGGGATGCGGGCTGCGGCAACGCGAATGGCGACGGCAGGGGCGTAGACCTCGCCAGGGGCATCGACGACGCCCCCGCCACGGTCATCGATGACGCCCCCGGCAACGACATCGGCATCAAGGGAAACCAGCGCGCAAGTTCGTCGGGAAACGTCAGCCGTAGCGCCTGCAACAGCGCCGCCGCGTCTTGCATGCTGGCTGGCGGCTGGGCGCTGCCCAGCGCTTGCGTCAGGCGCTGGTCAAGCGCGTGGGTGATCGCGCTTGCCGCGTCATGCAGGCCACCATGAAGCCCATCATCAAGCGCGTCTTGCCCCCCATCCTGAAACCCATCACGGGGCGCGTGCGACGGACGGGGCGTTGGACGTGGGGCTGAATCCGCCTGCCGCGCTTTCTTCAAACGCGGCATTGAGGGCTGCGCCATCGATGCTGACGGTTCCGGCATTCAGCAGTCCCTCCATATAGGCCCGCGCGGCCAGTTCCTGACGTTGATTACGCAGCGCAACGCGCAGCTCGTCCTTCACCTGCTCAAACGGCGTCACACTGGCCGGCTGCGACGCCGTCAGCTTCAGGATGTGAAACCCCGCCGCCGACTGCACCGGGGCCGACACCTCGCCCGCCTTCATCTGCGCCACCACCGGCCGCATCTCGGGCGTCAGCTGCGCCAAGGGCACGTAGCCAATGTCGCCGCCTTGCGCCCGCGTGGTCTCGTCGCGCGATTGGCTTTGGGCCAACGCCGCGAAATCGGCCTTCGGCGCCTGCGCGCGTTTGGCCAGGTCTTGCGCCTGCTTGCGCGCCGCCGCCACCGCGTCCGCATCGCTTAACGCCGCGGGCAAAAAGATCTGGCTGACGCGGTACTGCGCCGGCACCGTCAGCTGCGGCTTGGCGCGTTCATAGGCGGCTTGCAGATCGGCGTCCGACGGATAGGCGTCGGGTGCGCGGCTGACGGAATCCAGATAGCTCTGCACCACAATGCGCTCCTGCGCCGCTTGCACGGCGCGCTTGATCTCGGGCTTGTCCTGCCAGCCCTGCGCACGCGCCTGCTCGATCAGCGCACGCTCGGCCAGACGCGCGCGCAGCCATTGTTCCAGACCCGCCCGGTTGTCCTGCAATTGCTGGCGCGCCTGCGGCGGCATGGTCTGCAACTGGCGCAGTAGTTCGTCGCGTTCGACGCGAACCGCGCCCAAGGTGGCGATGGGTGGCGCTTGAGGCGCGGGCGCGGCGGCGGACGACGCGACCGATGGGGCGGCGGAGGCGACGGCTTTGGCCGGAGCCGAAGCCAGCGTCGGGGCTGGGCCAGAATTTTTGGCCGGGGTCGCCTCGCTGCTTTGCGCATCGTTGCCGCGCATCAACGCCACCGCGCCCGCCAGCACGGCAATCAACAACACGGCCGCCGTCAGGCGCAGGCGGTTCGAGGAAGTCAGGGTCTTGGTCATGAAGAGTGCCTCAAGGCATCAATGCGCGGTAGCGGCTTCGGTCTCGGCGTTGGCATCAGGCGCAGGCGCGGCCTCGCCATCCTGCCCCGTTGCATTCGCGCGCAGGAACAGCAGAAACTCTTGCAGCAAGCGGTCCCACAGTTCCGTCGTTGCGCGCAAGTACGATTCCGACACGCCGCCCGCCACAATCACGTCCAGCTCCAGCACCAGAAACACGCCTTGCACCGACAGGCGGGCAAAGCGCTTTTCCACGTTCCAGCGCTCGGCAAGCCCCGGCGGCACGTCGCCTTGCACGCGCAGCGCGCAGCTCAGCGTGTAGTCCAGATAGTGGCCGTCGTGCTGGGCGGGGTTACCCATGCGGGCGGCAAAGCCCACGCCTTGGCTGGCGCTCAGCAACTGCACCGAGCCGTTCTGTTCGGACAGCGTCACGCGGTAGCCCACCGATTGCAGCAGCGCTTGCAGGCGCTCGGCGTTCACGTCAAGAATCAGGCCGGCCTCGGCCATGGCAACGTCAGCCGTTGCCACTTCGGTCGTTTCAATTTCAGTCATTTCAAATTTCCTGGATAGGCAAAAATTAATCTGGAACAGACTACGGGTTGGACGTTGCAGCCGCTTGACTGCGCGGCGCCTGCGCGTCGTACAGCTTGTCGCCATAGGCTTGCGCCTGTTCCTCAAACTGCACGCGCGCCTTGCCGGCAAACGGTTGCTTCAGCGCCAGGATGTCGCCGGTGCTGATGCGTTCATAGGCGTTAAGAATTTCCTTGCCGGCCGCATACATCTCGCGGTTCTTCGCCACGCATACCTTGACCTCTTCATCGCGCTGGGCGAGCGTGCGCGCCAACGCCACGCGCTCGGTTTCCTTTGCGCGCGACAGCGTCAGCAACTCGTCATACGCGCCCTTGTACTTGCCCAGCTGCGCATGGCTGGCCGCGGCTTGCGCCTGGGCGCTTTCCAGCATGGCCTCTTGCTGACCGGCCAGCTTTTCGGCCTGCCCACGGCTCTTGGCCAGTTGCGCACGCAGCGACTCCAGCTCTTTCTGCGCGGCGTCGCGTTGCGTTTCCGCGGCCGTCTTGGCCGCGTTGATCTGCGCCTGCTCGCTTTGCAATTGCTGCAGCTGCTGCGTGGTGCTGCGCAGTTGCGCACGCAGGCGCTCTTCCATGCTTTCAGCCTGCGCGGCGCTCCCTATGCTCAAGCCCGCCGCGCACAAGGCCACGGCGGCGGCCAGGCGCCGGCCGCGCCCGGACGAATGGCGGGATGCATCCCCTACGATGTGCATGTTCATGGCCTTAGAACCTGGCGTTGATTTCAAACTGCATCGTGTCGATGGCCAAGGGCGCACCATAGATCTCCTTGGTGCTCATCCAGCGGAACACGCCGTACACGTTCTTCTCGAATGCGTAGCCCGCGCCGATGTAGTAGCCGCGCGCATTCGTGCCGCCCTGGTGGAACGACGAATCGTTGAACGCATCGGGCAGCGCGTCCGGCTGGATGTACTTGTAGCCAACAAAGGCCAGCCAATCGCCCTTTTCCTTCAGGTCGTACGAACGGCCCAGCGTGGCTTGCAGCATCCAGGCGTTCGGGCCGCTTTCGATGTCGCCGTTGTCGCCGAAGTTATTGACGATGTAGCCTTGCGAGCGGCTCGCCATCTTGCTCTTGCTATAAGCCAGGTTGCGGATGTAGTTACCGTTCAGGCGCAGGCCCAGGCCGTCAAACACGCGCGTGTCCCAACGCAGGTTCAAGTCCAGCAAGTCGAACTTGGACGCCAGGCCCACGTATTGCGGCTGGGGCGTGTCGGCCGGGTTGAGCGGGTTGGGCGCGATGTTGCGCAACAGGAACAGCGTGTTGCCCTTCTGCATGAAGGCGGGACGCGACCAGTCGGTGTCGCAGCTTTCATCCCCCGCCCACGGCGAACACGCGCTGGAGCGCTTGCCCGCGATGTTGTCGAAGTGGTAGTAGGCCAGCGCGCCGCGCAGGCTGTTCTGGTTGTTGATCTTCCAGTCGGCGCCCACTTGCCCGCCCAGCAGCCACTTGTTCTCGGTGGCGCCTTCGCTCATCGACGACGAGTTCCAGCCGTTGTTCGCGTACTCCGTCGCAAACGCGCCCAGCGTGCCGAACAGCGTCACGTCACGGCCTTGCAGCGGCTGCTTGAAAATCGCGGCGATGCCGTCAAAGTTCAGGTCGTTGGAGAACAGCGTGTCGGTGGATTCGAAGGGGTTGGCGATGCGCCCGCCCGTCACCGTGGCCCACTTGGCCGGGCGATAGGTCAGGTAAGCCTGATCCAGCCAGATGTCTTTCTTGCCCATGCCGCCACCCAGCGTTTGCGACGTGGAGACCGGGCTGTCGTCGCTGCCGGTCGCCAGCCGGATGCCGGCCGTCCAGTCGTCGGAAATCTCGGCGCGCACGCCCAGGCGGGCGCGAATGCGCAGCTGATTGCGGCGGTCTTCGCGCGTGTTCAGCATGGGCGGATAGCCGCCGTTGGTGTTGGGGTTGACGTCGTACGGGCCATTGGCGTTCAGCTTGGCGAAGTCGGTGATTTCGTTGCTGTTGCCGCCGTTATAGAAACGCGATTCGTCGCGCACGCGCACGTCGCCTTCCACCGTGATGCGCGACACCCAATCGGGGAACGTGTTGGGCTGCGCCCAGTTCTCTTCCTTGGCCTGCACCATGACTTCGGCCTTGACCTCGTCACGGATCTGATCGCGTACGGTCTGCGGAATGTAGGGCACGCGCACATCGCCCGCTTGCGCGACGGCCGCGCCGCGGTCAGGCGTGGCCTGGCGCGCCGTCTTGGCTTCAGCTTCGGCCTGCGCGACCAGCGCGTCGGCCTGTTCGGGCTTGAGCACGCCTTGCTGCACCAGCAGGCGGATCAGGTTGATGGTGGCGTTCTCGGACGGCGCGGGCGCGGAATGCGCCGGCAGCGCGGCGGCGCCTGCGGCGGCCAGCGCCAGCGATGCCGCCAGCCGGTTCAGTTGGAACTTCATGCTTAGGTCACTCCAGGATCGGTTCTATTCAGGACATCAAGAGGGGCGGCGGCCGGTGAGCGAGGCGCGGATCGGCATGTTGGCCGAGGCCGGCGGGCGTTCATCCAGGCCTGGCACGGCGCGCAACGCCGCGACCACGCGGGCGTCGACATCGGCGTCACCACTGCCCCGGGTCAGTTCCACGCGCGTGATCTGGCCGGACGCTGTCAGCCAGATGTTGGCTTGCAGGCGGAAGGTCAGATTGCGGGTGCGTTCGTCTTCGCGCAGGATCTTTTGCAGCGCGTAGGCCAGGTACTGGCTGTAGGTGGCGTTGCCCGCCCGGCCGCCGCCCCCACCCGACATGCCCTTGCCCTGCCCCGCGCCGATGTTGAACGCGTCGCTGCCGGCTTGCGCGTCGCCATCGATCTGCATGGGGTTGGCCAGGTCATCGGCGGGGCGCGGCGGCGCTTCGTCCTGCGGTTTGGGCGGTTCGGGCGTAGGCGTCGGCTCGGGCTCGGGGGTGGCCACCGGTTCTTCCTTGGGCGGCTCGGGCTCCGGCGGCTTCTCGGGTTCGGGCGGCGGCGGCGGGGGCGGCGGCAGCGGGATGATGGCCGTGACCTTGGGCGCATCGCGCCGGACACCGGACATATCGTTGGCCCAGCGCCAAAGCGCGTAGGCCGCCACGATCGCCGCCACCGCCACGGCCGCCAGCTTCAGCCAGCGGCGCGCCGGATGCGGAACGCGCGAGGAATCGGATGCGTGTTGCGGCATGACGTTGGTCCCAGCCCCTATTGCGGCTTGCCGGTAACGAGACCGACCTGCGCAAGTTCCAGGCGGCGCAACAGGTCCAGCACTTCCACGACCTTCTGGTATTGCACGGCGGCGTCGCCGCGCACAATGACCGGGAAGTCAGGGTTCAGCGCTTTCTCCGTGCGCAGCCGATCTTCGAGCTCGGGCAAGGTGACCGGGTAGGCGTCCAGGAACACCTGGCCGGCGTCGTTGACGGAAATCGCCTTGGTCTTCGGCTGCGACAAGGCCATGGTGGAACTGGCCTTGGGCAGGTTGACCTTGATGCCGGCGATTTGCGCGGTGGCGGTCAGAATGAACATGACCAGCACCACCATCAGCACGTCGACCAGCGGCGTGATGTTGATACCGTCGACGGGTGCGTCGTCATCATCGTCCTGGGAGGCGGATACGGAAGCCATGGTTGCTCCTTACGCTTCGGCGGCTGCGGGTTGGACGTCGCGGCCCACCTCGCGCGCGGCGGGGCGGCTCGCGGCCGGCGCACGCGTGGCGGGGTGATGGGCAGCTTCCTGCGCCTGCGATTCGCCGTGCACTTCGGCCAGACGCGTGACGAACTCGTCGACGAACACGCGCATGTCGGCGCTGACTTCCTTGTTGCGCGACACCAGGCGGTTGTAGCCAAACAGCGCCGGGATGGCCACGAAGAGACCCATCGCGGTGGCCAGCAAGGCCGCGGCCATGCCGGGTGCGATAGCGTTGATGTTCACGTCGCCCGCCATGGCCGTACCCAGAAACACCACCATGATGCCCAGCACCGTGCCCAGCAGGCCGATGTACGGGCCGCCGGCAATGGCGTTGGACAGCGAGCCGAGCTTGGCGCCCAGCACCTGGTTTTCCTTGGTGCGCACGGCGTCCATCGATGCGCGGATGGCTTCGATGGTGGCTGCCGAGATCGACGTCGTATCCGCGCCTTGCGCACGGCGCGTGCGGATTTCATTGATGGCCACGCGGTACAGGCGCCACAGGGACGCGTGTTCCAGGCGCGTGGCCAGGCCCTTGTCATCGGCCAGCAATTCCAGGCGCTGGCCCACCGTGGCGAACGACTCGCGGAAGGCGTCATTGGCGCGCGCCAGACGCGCCACGTGGCGGCTCTTCTTGATCATGATGATCCAGGACTGCACCATCATCAGCACCAGCACGCCGATGATGATCCACGCGTCCACCGGCACAGCCTTGAGCAGAAAGCCCAGCCCGCCGAAGCCGAAGCCCGACTGCTCTTCGTCAGCGCCATACGCCACCAGACGCGACTCTGCGCCTTGCGACGTGGCGTCGGCGTAGATCAGCGCGGCGGGGCGCGCCACCTTCGACAAACGCACTTCATCGATGGCGCCCACGAACGGCGCGTACACCGGACGCGGCGCGGGTGCGGCTTCAGCGGGCGTCGTGCCGTCAGCAGCAGGCGTGGCCGCGGCCGGGGCGACAGGCACAACCGGCATCGGCACATCGCCACCCAACGCGGCGGTGGTCGCCAGCGGCGGCAGGCTCGCGGCCAGCGACGCGGTGGCGCGGCCGTTCACATACAGATGGACCTGGCTGCCATCGGCCGTCACGGCCAGATGCTGCCAGGCGGCGGGGGTCAGCGGCTGGCCGGGCTGGCTGCGCTGGCCGTTCACTTCCACAAACGGCACGCCTTGGTTGAGTCCGATCAGCAAGGCGTTGCCGGCGTCGCGGCGGGCATAGACGAGCTGTTCGCCGGCCGGCTGGTCAGCGCGCACCCAGGCGCTGAACGTGAACGCGCCCGCGGCGGGAATGGCCAGCGAGGGGCTGGCGGGCAACATCAAGGGGGCTGCGCCCGTGAACTGCGCGGCGCGTCCAATCACGCCATCAACGGCAGCGCCCGTGGGCGTCTGGCCGTGGTTGCTGTAGGCCGTGGTGTCGCGCGGCGGCGCACCGGCCGCGCCATCAAAGTGATAAACCAGCGTGTAGTTGGGGTCAAACGTCAGTTGGCCATTGGCGGACGCCGGCGCCTTCTGGTTGCCGTAGTACATCCAGATGTCCTGGCGCTGGCCGTCGGCCACCTCCGGCACGTCCACCCATACCAGCGCCATGCCCAGCAAGGGGTCGAACGATTCCAGCTGGTGGTTCAGCACGGTCTGGTCGTCAGCCGCCACGAAGCGGATGTCGGCGCCCTTCTCATGGATGCCATCGAACGTGAAGTTGCCGGTATGCAGGCGAACCAGCAGCGGCGTGCGGCCGGCGGCGCCGCCCAGCGGCATGCCTTGCGCGGTGCTGTCGACGGTGATCTGTTTGCGGTACTGCCAGTCTGGCTGCCACCAGGCGTGGGCGGCGGACGGCAATACGCCGGCCAGCACGGTCAGTAGGAGCATCAATAGGCGTTGCATGGATAAGACTCCGGGGGTGAATGAGGAAACGGCGCGCGCTCAGAAGCTGGCGCGAACGCTGAAGTTCAGGCGGGGATCATGTTTGCGGGTGTTGGGGCCGTCTTTCAGCGGATAGCCCCAGTCCAACGAGCCGGACAACCAATCCAGCACCTGCATGCGGGTGCCCAGGCCGACGCTGGCCAGCGAGTAGCTGGAATCCTGTTCGGGCAAGGGGTCGCGCAGGCGCAGGCTGGCGGCGTCGGCAAAGGCGTAGAAGCGCCACTCGTTGACGTTCGCGCCCAGCCAGCGCGCAAGCGACGGCGTGCGCCATTCGACCGAGCCCAACACACCGTCGTCGCCCGTGCGTTCGGCGGCCAGGTAACCGCGCACGCTGGTCGCGCCGCCGGCCGAGAATTGCTCGTTGGACACGAGCGCGCCAGAGGCCAGCTGGAAAGCACCGCGCAGGCCCAGCTGCCAGTCGCCAAACAGGTTTTGCGTATGCGTGCCGTCGCCACGCAGCAAGGCGAAGCTGGGGCTGGCTTGATAGCGTTTGTCGTCGAATTCCTTCCAGTCGCTGCCTTGGTTGAAGAACGAACCGCTGGCGCCCACGATGGACAGGCCCACACTGCTTTGCGACGACTCGGAATAGCGGTAGCCGTTGTACGCAAGCGTGAACGGCAGGTACTTGATGGGAATCTGGTCTTCGTTGGCGCCAAAGCGGGTGGACTCGTCGAACTTCTTGTAGTCCAGGCCAACAGACAGCGAATTGCTCCAGTCGCCCTGCGGGTCCATCGTGTAGATGGCCGACAGCCCGAACGAATAGCCCTTGCCCAGCACGTTGGTGCCGCCGATGGTGGCCACGTTGCTGTCGCTCTTGTAGCCCGAGAATTGCAGGCCCCAGCGCGGCGCAAGCGGCATCGAGTACGAACCCGACCACACCTTGGCGTTGTCGGTTTCCTGGGGCGCGGTGAAGAACGTCAGGCTGACGGAATGCCCCAGCTGCCACAGGTTGTCGTAGCCCAGCGACGCGGTGCTGCGCAAACGCGTGGTGTCGGCGCTGTAGTCGTTGTTCAGGCCAACGCTGGCGTGCCAGGGGCTTTTGTCTTCGACCTTCAGGTCCACGTCCATCGTGCCGGGCATGCGCCCTTCCTTCACCACCGGCACCACCTGGCGGCTGGCGCCCTTGTTCAGGTTGGTCAGCTCGGCTTGTGCGCGGTTGAAGTTGGGCACTTCGCCTTCCTTCAAGGCGGGCACTTCGTCGCGGATCGTCAGCGGCGAATAGTGCTGCGCGCCCACCACCCGCACGCGGCCGACCTTGGTCTCGGAGACTTGCAGGAACACGATGCCATCGGCCACCTGCTGCTCGGGCAGGTCCACATACACCGACTGAAAGCCGCGTTCCTGATAGATCGTCTGCAAGGCTTCGCGCGCCGATTCAATATCGGCCAGCGTGCGGTCAGGGCCCAGGTAGGGGTAGACGGCGCGCTCGATGTCGCGCGCCTCAAGCACGGTGTTGCCCCGCACGATGTACTCGTTGATATTGACCAAACGTGCGGCGGCCTCGCCTGGCGCGCCCTGCGCCCCGGCTGCGTTGATCGCCAGGGCCAGAACAAGCGCTTGCGGCGCGCGGCGCAATATGGCGCGCAAGGCGCTGCCCCTACTGTCGAAATCATGCATAGCGATGCACTCAGTTCCTTGTGTGAAAACCGGTCAAATACCGGCTGCTACCGTGCAGCGCTTCGCGACAATCCCGTTACGGTTTTCGCCCGCAACCCTGCGTCTACAGCTTCTGCTTGTTACTAGACGTACTGGCACGCCCAAGACCACGCGTTGTAAGAAAAACTTCATGAAAAAAATCACGGCGGGAGTTCAAGGGGGCTGTCATGGCGCAGGGTTCGGCTTGGATGTCGGCTTGGATGTCGGCGTGAATGTCGGCGTGGATTTCCGCGTGGATCTCGGCGTGGATTCCCGCGTGGATTCTGGCCGCGCAAGATGACGGCGCTAGCGCTTCGTTGCGCAAATTTCCCGGCACGAATTCCTTGCCGAAAAAAAAGGCGGCCAGTGATCACTGGCCGCCTCATGACAAGGGGATGACGGCCAGCAACGCGCTGGCCGCCCCTGGCATCGCCTGTCCCGTCACATCGTCAGCTTGCGCCGCTCCTCCGCGCTCAAGGCCCCGGTTTCGCTGGCGTCCAACGCCCCCGCGCCCAGCACCTGTACGGCGCTGGCGGCGTCGTACTTCGGCGCGGCGGATGCCGATCCGCCCGACGGCGTGGTGGTGATTGCACCCGCCACCGGCTCGTCGCCATACCCCAGGATCTGCACATTGATCACCGACGGCTGGTTCTGGCGCGCTTCGTTCTGCGCACGCTGCGCGGAATCCTGCGCGGCGTTCACGGCGGACGTGGCGGCGGCGCTGGCGGACGACAACGCGCCGGTGTTGACGGACGCCGTCACCGGCACGCCCAAGCTGTCGCCTTGCGCCTGGATGTTGGCGGCGTTCACCACCTGCAAGGCCGCGATGTTCACGTTGCCCGACACGCGGATACCGGCTTCCCCCGCGTCAATCGTGCCAAGCGGGGCGTACAAGTCCACGTCGCCGGCCGGCACTTCCGGCAGCGGCGCCAGCGTAGCGATGCCCGCGCCGGTGCTGGGCGCGTTGGGCGACAAGGTCACGTTGCCAACGTCGTCGTAGACGCGCTTGGGCGGCGTGTACAACACCGTCGTCTTCGACCCCCGGCCGGCGTTGATATCGCCTTGGGCCGACCACGCGGTAATGCCGCCGCCAAAGGTCGTCATCACCCGGCTTTGGCCCAGCAAGATGCTGCCCTGCGCATACAGCTGGATGTTGCCCTCGCCCTGCGTGATGATGCCGGCGGTAGCGGGCGGCGCCACGCCTTCCACGCCAAACACCTGCTGCCCGCCCGGCGTCATCAGTTGGATGTCGCCGCCGAAAGTGCTGCGAATTCCGGCCGCGCCATACAGCGTCAGATCACCTTGATAGGCGCCCGGCGTGGTCTCGGGGAACAGCGTGGCAATGGCCTGGCGGCCGCGCAAATAGCTGCCGTTGCGCGGGTTGGCCTTGTCGTTGTATTCACGGCCACCGGCACGCAGCTCGGCAAAGTAAACCTGCCGCGCGAAGATGCGTTGCTGCTCGGCGGGCAGCGCCGCGAAATAGGCGCGCGCGTCGTCCGTGTTGCCGGCAAAACCGTAGCGCTGCGTCAGCCACAGCAGCAGTTCCGCTTCGTAGGTCTTGAACGCCAGGCCCTGGTCCACCAGCGGGCGGCTGGGGTCCGCCGCCATGGCCGGGTCCAGATAGCGCGCGATGAAGCCCGCGTAGTCCGGCCCCTTGGCGCCCACGCCCGCTTGCACGGCGATGGACGCGCCCGGGCGGCGATCACCCGGCAATACCGCGCCCAGGCTGGTGATGGACGCGCGGTCCGCCATCAGCACATGGCGGCCGGCAGACACTTCCAGCACGCCCGGCCCCGCCACCTGGAACGAGCTGTACAGGATGTCGCGGCCCGCCGACACGCGCGACACATCCAACGCGTCGCGGTGCAGGAACAGGTTACCGGTGGACGTCGCCGACGCGCCGCTTGCTCCAAAGAACAGGCCGTTGGTGGATGGCACGTCGGTCGACACGCCCGGCGCGGTGCCAGATGCCACGATGTCGCGACCCGCCATCATCCACACCGGCCCCGACGCTTCGTACCACGTCTGACCCACATTCGGCCCCTGCACAATCGCCAGCGCTTCGCCCGTGCGCAGCCCCACGATGTCGCCATCTCGGGCATAGAAGCGCGTGACGGTATTGGAACCCGCCGTGCTGGCCGTCAACGCATCGAAATAGAACAGGGGGAAGTGGGCGTCACGGCTGCCCGCGATGCCGTTCTCGCCCTGGTTGCCCAAGACGACATTCGAATTGGCCTCCGACGCGTAGCCCGAGAAGGCCGGCCGGAGCACACTGGCCACGCTGGCCGGGTCGGCGCCCGAGCGGTTGATGGCGTAACCGCCCGCGTAGATGGAATTGCCCGCCAGCATTTCCAGCTGGCCGCGCGTGCCGGGCGCCAAGGTCAGCGAGTACGGCAGGCCCGAATCTTCGTTGTTCAGATAGGCCGCCGACAACCCCGCATAGATGCTGCCGTCAAACGCCGTGGCGCGCAGGATGGACGGGTACAGATAGCGCCCGTCCGACGGCGACGTGTTGCGCCCTGTGCGCACCGCCAGGCCTTGCGCGCTATTCGACGTCTGGCGGCTGGGCGTGAGGTTGCCGCCCGCGCTCGACAGTTCGATGGCCGTGTTCTCCGTCCACATCGAGAACCAGCTGTAGCCGCCGCCATCGCGCAAGGTGCCGTCCGTCATGCGGTACGGGGTGCTGTTCGGCAAGGCGACACGGCCGGGGTCGCTCGCGCCGCCCACCACCAGATCGCCACGCGTATCCAGACGCATGACCGAGTCGCCAGGGATCAGCACCAGCCCGCCCGTGGCGCTGGCCAGCGTGGACACATAGGGGTCGTAGCCGCGGCTGTCTTTGGCGTCTTGCTGGTTGGCTTCGTTGCCGTACCGCAAGTCCAGGCCGCCCACCGCGCCGCCGGACAACTGCGCATGGCCGCGCAAGTTGATCAGCGCGCCTTGCAGATCCAGCGCGGGTTCGCCGTAATACGGCGTGGGGCCCGAGGTGGACGACACCACCCCGCGCGCGCTCTGCGTGGGGTTCAAGCCGCCGCCCACACGGATGTCGATGTCGCCGCCACCCGTGAGCGTCATGCCGCCGTCTGCCGCCACGCGGCCGGTGCTGCCCACGGCCACGATCAGGCCCTGGCTGCGCGGGTTGCTGATGGAGCCGCGCGATTCGATGTTGCCCGCATCGCCATCCACACGCACGCTGACGTTACCGCCGCCCAGCGCGCCAAAGCCCGTGAAGCCGACCAGCAGCGGCGTGTTGTCCTTGAATGCGGACGGTGCGCGGGTATAGCTGCCGAAGTTGATCCACCATGCGGTCGGCGTGTCGCCGCCGTTGGCGCTGCCGGTTCCTTGGCGCCACAGCCAGTTGCCGATGCCGACGCTGGGATCGATCACGCGCGCATCGTAGGGGCCGCCCGTGGACTTGCCCCACACGTCGCCGCGCAAGGCGCCACCCGTGTACAGGCTAAGGTTGCCGCCCGCTTCCGGATACCACGCCTGATAGCCGGCGCCCGCCGTCACAAAGGGCTCGTACGTGGTCGAATGATCATCACCCAGCACGGTGGCTTCATAGCGGCCGCGCGGCAACTGGTAAGCCGGCGCCACGTTGGCCGATTGCGTACCCGCCGTGTAAACGCCATAGGCCGACATCAGGCTGATATCGCCGCCCGCCGCTAGGTTCAGGTCGCCCGTGCCGGTGCGCAAGACGCTGAAGTTCTGCGTGTGCGCGGTGACCGTGGTCGACGATTTGTTCTCGTAGCACTGGTCGGCGGATAGCTCGCAGTTTTTGAGATCTTCGTCCGCCACGGGCGAGCCTGCGGGATGCCCGAACCAGTTATCCGGCCCCCACGCGATGGCGGGTGGCGGCACGCATAGGCCTTCAATCACGTCACACAGCCACAGCAGGTCCTCCGGCACGGGTGAGTACGGGTCAAAGCCCGACAGCTCCGCCTCGGGTGCCCAGACCAGACGCGCGCCTTGTATCAGGCTGGCGTTGTAGTGCGTGTCGGCCAGCGTGAGCTTGCCGGCGTTCGGGCCGGGCAGCACACGCAACGGATCGGCGGCGTCCAAGTCCGCGCCCGCCACCAGTTGCACCGACCACGACTGGCTGCCTGCCGGCAGCATCTGCGCCACCGCCCAGTTGCGCCGCTGATCCGCCGCCGTGCCGGGGCGCAGCTCCACATAGTCCACGCCGTCGGGAAACACCAGCTTCGTTTGCGACGGAATGAAGGCGCCCTGCTTGAGCGTGATGCTGCCGGCCATCAGCAGCACATTCGGCTCATAGCCTTGCGTGGTGTGCAAATTGGGCAAGGCCACGTTCGCCGGCCACGTGAACGCCTGCATGGCGGTGCCTGCCGTCAGCACGGTGCCTGCGCCCAAACGCGTGCCAACGGGCAAGTCCACCGCTTGCTTGAGGATGCTGCCCGCCGCGTACAGCAACTGCCCCGAAGCGTCGCGCACATCGCCCGACAACACCGTGCCTGCGGCGATCGACAGCGCTTGATTCAACGCAGCTTCGACCGGCAGGCGCGTGCCAGCGGCCAGCGTCGTCGCCTGCAACGGCAAGGCGTAGTTCAGGGTTTTACCGCCCGGGAATTCCGTGCCATCCGCCAGTACGACGCCGCCGCGCGGCAACACCACGTCGCCGCCAAAGGCTTGCGCACCCGGCGTCAGAATCCAGCCATGCTCGTCATCGGGCGTGGCCTGCGGCGGCGCGAAGCCGTCGTTGATGCTGCCATACACATCCAGGTTGCCCTTGGCGCGCAGCGTCAGCGCACCCGCTTCGCCCGAGCCATAGGCGGACGTCATCGCCGAACGCGGGTTCAGGCTGGCGTAGCGATAGCGCGACAAATCCAGGTCGCCTTGCACGACCAGATCACCGTCGCTGGTCTTGCTGACAATCTCCACGCCCGGACGCAGATGGAACACATCGCGGTAGGTGGCGTTGTTCAGGCCGGCCAGCTTGCCGTTCAGCAGATTGCCGTTGGCCAGCGCATTGCCGATGAACGTTGCGCTGTCGCCATGCAGGGTGTCCAGGTAGGCCTGATCAATGATCTGATAGCTGCGGCCATTCGCACGATCCGCCGCGTCGCCGGGGCGGGCATCGTCATAGCGCTGCGTGGCGACCACCGAGATGGACTTGGCGCCGTCGATGGTGACGGGGCCGCGCGCCTCGATGGCGATATCGCCATAGGTCGCGGCCGCGCCGCCGTTGATACCCGCGTTGCCGGCCGCATCAATACGCGGCGCCAGCAAGTCCAGCGTGCCGCGCGATGCGCCGTCGTGCTGGCCCGCGCCCGTGCCGGGCGCGGCGGACGTGCCATGGCGCAAGTCGATGCGCGCGCCGCTGGCCAAGGTCAACACGCCGCGGCCGGCGTTCAATTCCACCACCGCCCGGTTGGGCGCGTCGATGATCTTGCCGTAGCTGTCCACGCGCAGCACGGTGCCGTGCGCATCCAGCACCGCGTTCGAGGCCAAGGTCAGCCCATCGCGCGCAGCCATGCGGATGCGGCCCACGCGTTCTCCGCTGGCGTCAACCAGGCCGGCCACCGTCAGGCTTCCGCTGTCGATCGACAGGTTGATGTCGTTGGCGCGCAGCGTATTGCCCACCGTCAGGCTGCCTTGCTTGAACTGGAAGCTGCGCGCGCCGGTGACACCACCGTCATTCAAGCGCTGGTTCAAGGCGTCGAAATCCGTGCTGAGCGAACCCGCCGCCCCCAGATGCTGCGCGCGGATATCGATGCTGCCCGCGCGGTACGGCACGGCAGTGCCGCCCGCATCGTAGTACCCCGAGCTTGCGCCCAGAAGGCGGCCTTGCAGGTCCACCACCCCGGCTGACGCCGCGAGCGCGTCGGCCCGCAGGCTGCCCGCGTTGTTCTGCTGCGCCGACACATCGATCAACGCCCCGCCTTCCTGCCGGATGCTGCCCTGGCTGCTTTCCAGGATGACGTCACCGCCCCAGCTGTAGCGCATCACATCGTTGAACGCGATGGCGCGCCCGGACAGGTCAATCTGCGATGCCCCCGTCAGCAAGACGCCATCGCGCCCTTGCACCGTTAGCTTGCCGCTGGGCAGCACGATCCGGCCGTCGATCTGCACATTCGCGCCAGACAGACTGATCTCGCCTCCCAAGTCCTGCACCGCCGCCGCTTGCCCGCCCGGCATCGCCGCCAGACGCACATCGCCGCCCGCGGTGAGCCGGTTGACGGAGCTCGCCCCGCCGGTCAGCAGCGGCGTATTCAGATTCAAGTTGCCGCCGCTATAGGCGTAGCGTCCCGTCGTGCTGTCGAACGCGCCTTGCGATGCGTAGACCGACAGGCTGCCGCGATGGTTGGCCGTGATGCGGTCGCTGGCGTTCAAGTTGACGTTGGCAAAGCCCAACGCCAAGCGCGCGTTGTCATCCTGGCCATCCGGCTGGGCGCCTTGCGCGTAGCCGAATTCGATGCGTTCGGCGTCGAGTCGCAGCGTGCCTTTACCCGTGCCGGCGCCGCCCGCCACCACTGCGCCGGGCGCTTGCGTGGCGCCGTTCCAGATCAGGTTTTGCGTGCGGATGCTGGCCTCGTCGCCCGCGTCGCCATAGCCATAGATGGCCGGCGTGCCAAGGGCCAGCGTGGCCAGGCTGTATTTGCCGGTGACGGGGTCGCGTGTGTCCAGCGCCACGGTGCCGTAGAAGTTCATGGCTTCGCGCGCGGTCAGCGTCAGGACTTCCAGCGCGGGCGCGCCCGTGCTGGTGTCGCCGCGCAGCAGACGGCCCAGAATGTCCTGGTTCAGCGTCAGCCCGCTGGGCAAGATGCCGCGCGCCGCCGCGTTCGCCAGCGCCTCGGCCGTACCGGCGTTCACCGCGCCCACGGCCAACGCCAGGTTGCGGGTGCCGTAGCGCACCTGCTCGCCCAGATCAAAGGTGCCGTTGGTGGCGGCGGCGATGGTGCCTTCGGAGTACAGACCCGTCACGCCGTCGCAAGCCGACGCCGCGCAGGTGCCGACGCGGATGGCGCCCGAGGCCAGCGCGTCGGGCGCCAGCACGTCCAGACGGCCATTCGATACCGCCAGCAAACTGGCCTTGCCGGGCTGGAAGGCGTAGCCGCTGGACGAATCCACCGACGGCGCACCTCGGCCCAGCGTTGAAATGCCTGCACCCGCCTCAAGCTCGATCGTGCGCGACGAGATCAGCACTTCCGGCCCCGTCAGTTGCGCACCGGCCCGCAGCACGACATTGTTGGCGGACGCCTGGAAGGTGTAGAAACGCCCGCCCTGCCCGTACTGCACCATCGGCAACGCGCCGATGATCAGCCGGCTGGCGCCCAGCGCGGTCAGCGCATCGGCTTGCACCGACGTGCCATCGAACCCCGCCGTGGGCGACTGCCCCGCCGCCAGAATTTCTACCGTCGTGCTTCCGCCATTCAGCGCCACCGCGCCGCCAAAACCACCCTGCGCCGCCTTGAAGTTCGCCAAGCCTTCGAAGCTCAGCGCCTGCCCGTCGGCGGACCCGGGGTGGATCGCCAGCCGCAAGGTGCGCGCATCGGCGGGCAGCATGGCGCGCGGCACGCCACGCGTCACGGCGTCCGCCGCCACAAAGCTGGCGTAGCTCATCTCGTTGTATTGCGACAGCGTGCGCAGCACCTTCGCCGGGGTCAGGATGACCGCGCTGGCCAGCGGGTTCGCCACGTTGGTGCCTGCCGTCGACAAGGTGCCGCTGGCCGCCCACGACTGGTTGCGCATCTGCATCGGCGCCACCGCCGCGCCTGCCGACGCACCACCGTTGATTTCGACGCGGAACGCGCCGGGCAGCAGGGCATAGGTAGACGGCATCAGCGTGTAGGTGCCGGCCGGCAAGCCAGGCACGCCTGCACCCAGCGTAATCTGCTGGCCCACGCCCGGTGTGGAGGCACCGGCCTCGCCACCCGACGGCGCTACGGGGGCTTGCGCGCCCGGCACAATCGCGTAGACCGGGTTGCTGGCCAGCCCCGGCAAGGTGAACCCGCCATTGGGATTCATGCGGACCAGCGGCGCATAGCGCGCATCGGTTGACCCCCCACGGCCCGACACGAAGCCCGCGCCCGTCAGTTCACCGCCGCCCGACAGGTCGATCTCCGAGCCCGGCATCGCGTCCACGTCGCGGAAGCCCAAGGTAATACCGGTGCGCAGGTTCGCCTGCCCATCCACGCCGATTGCGCCGCCCACGCCCACCAAGGACACGTCCGCACCCTTGAACTTGTACGACACGCCATCGGTCGTGCCGCCGTATGGCATGAGCAGGCCCGCGCCGCTGACGGACGTGACGCTGCCCGGCAACAAGGTCAGACGTTGCGTGCCCATCAGTTCGCCCAGATCGCCCAGCGTGATCGCGCCCAACGGCGCACGCAGCACACCGCCCTGCTCCACCGTGGTGGCGGCCAGACGCAAGGTGCCAAACGCCGAATAGGGCGTTGCGGGCAATGCGTCCGTCGTCCCTTCGTGGCGGCCGATCCGCAAGCTGCGGTCCGGGTCAAAGCCCTGCGTGCCGTCCGGCTTGCGCGTGTAGCCCGCCAGCACTTCGGCTTCGGCGCCCGTGGCGGGATAGATCTGCGCGGCGATCAGCTCCAGATCGCCCCGGGTCCACAGACGCGAGCGCGGTTCGTTGTCGTTGTTCGCCAGAAAGCGCAGGTCGCCCGCGCTGTCCAGCGTCACCCGGTCAAAGCCGCTGCGTGCAATCGCCAACGCGCCGCCCACGCCGCGGTTGATCGAGCCCTGCGTGCCGAAGGACAAGCTGTTGCCCACATCCAGCAGGCGGCCGGCGCGCACGGTGAACGTGCCCTCGCCCACATCCGCCGCGTCGGCGAACAACACGCGCGGGCGCAATACGCCCGTGGTGGCCGCGTACTTGCCTAAGCCGGACAAGCGCACATACGACGACGCCAGTTCGACGCGTGTCTGGGCATCGGCCTCGGGCGCCAGTGAGAATGCGCCGGCGTACAGACGCAGGCTTTGCGGCGTTGCGACGCGGACGTCGCCATCGAAAGACATCAGGCCGTTGGACAACAGCCCCAGATGATCAAAGCCACCGCCGGCCAGCAGACGCGCCGAGTCCAACCGGGTTTGGCCATAGCGCAGGCCATCGTCCGCCTCGCCCGGCTTCAGGTCGGCGTTCAGACCCTTGCTGCCGCCGCCTGCCGCCAGCACCAGTTCGCGCGGCACCTGCACATCCATGCCTGCGGCGCCCTCCCCCGCGACGCGGTAGAGCGGCGTTTCCAGCGCAATGTCCAAGGTGCCACCCGACGCGTTCGCCCCACCCGCCCGCGCAATGAACGTGCCGTCCAGATACAGGCCGTTGTACGAGCTAAGCGAAATCCGGCCGCCGTCGCGGTTCAGTTGCACCGGCCCCACGCCGTTAACATCCACCAGCGCACTGGCGCCCGATGCATCCAGCACCGCACCCGGCCGGACAATCACATACGCATCGGCGGACGTTGCGGTTGCGCGGTCGTGATCGATCTCGCCTCCGATCACGATGACGCCGCCCGCATCCGCCACGCCATAGCGGCGGCCCTGCGCGTCGACGCCCGTTTCCGCACGGCCGGCGACATTCAGCACGGCGTTTTCGCCAATCCAGATTGACCGGTTGTGCACCTCGCCAGCGGCCGTATCGAATGACTCGGCCACATCCAGCGTGCCGGTGCGCAATTGGCGGATATCAATCTTGCCGCCCGCCGCCGTCAACGCGCCGGATACGGTGATCTGCCCCGCGCCCAGCAACTGAATGGTCTGGCCCGGGTCCACGTTTACCTGCGCGCCCCGGCCGATGTTCAACTCGGCATCGGTGTCAGCGCCCGCTGGCGCCAGCGTGCGTCCGCTTTGCAGCAGCAGGCTTGCGCCGCGCCGCCGCGTGGCCGTGCCTGCCACGATGTCGTGCTGATACAGCGGCGGCAACCAGGTGTCCAGCACCGCCGACGGATCAGAGCCCGTGGGCAAGCCCGCCGCGCCCGACACCAGGCGCGAGACCGGCATCAACACATCGACGCGAGCATCCTCAGCCACCGTCAGGCCCTTGCGTCCGGTCACCTCGTAGCGCGCATAGCCTTGCTGAAAGAACGGGGCGGCAAGCGTCAGTACGTCTGCGTCAGCGGCGGCGGGTTGTGCGCCGGACTCAACTCCGGGTTGGGTGCCGGATTCAACGCCGCGTTGCGCACCGGATTGGGCATCCGTTTTTTCACCAAGGTTGCCAACCACAGCCACCTTGCCCGCCACCACCGTCAGCGTTCCCCCGCCTTCCACGCCGTAACCGCGCAGTTCGGCGCCCAGGGTCACCACGCCGCCCGAGCCGTCATTCCCGGCCACCGCATCAATCGTGGTGTTGCCGCCCTTGCCGCCCGTCACCTTGTTCTTCTTGCCCAGCAACGCGCCCGAGCTGACGTCAATCACGCTACCGGCGTCCAGCTGGATGTCTCCGCTGCTGCGCACCGAGACCGAACCGCCGTTCAAGTACGGCATGCCGGCGGTCTGCTCAGGCGACATCGCCAGGTTCGTCCACATGCCCCGGGTGTCCAGACGGCTGCGGCTGCTCAACGTCACGTTCGGCTGTTCTGCCACGCCCGAAAAAGTGTCCACTGCCCCAGTCGCCGAGAACTGATTCAGCACATTGCCCAGACGGATGCTGCCCGCGCGCGCGGTCAGCGTGGCATCCACCGACACCTGGTTCGCGAACAAGGTGATGTCGCCCGACGGCCCCACCGTCAGGTCCGACTTCACCGTAATGTCCTGCGCCGCAATCTTGATGGCGCCCAGCTTCGCGCGGTTCAGCTGCGCCGTGTCCAGATGCAGAATGCCCGTGCGGTCCTCGGGCAAAGCCGTGTCCAGCTCCAGCCCGGCCGCAATGGCGGCCACCTGATCAGACAGCTGAACGTGCTGGATCGTCGCCTCCGACATGCCCAACGCGTATTGCAACGCCCCCGTGCTCTTGACGTAGTACGGCGTGTACGTGCCGGCAATCAGTTGCGCGCCGCGCGCCGCCGCGCGTTGTGATTGCTGATAGCCGTCCAGCCCGGCCTGCGCGGCGGCGGTCTGGCGCTCGCCCTGATAGGTCTCGCCCACCAGCTCGCCTTCCAGCACGGCGCTCTTCGTGCCGATGACCAGCCGGCCCGCATCGCGGCCCACCGTGTAGCCGGTCTCGAAGCGTTCCTTCGGCGCAATCAGCGGGTTGTAGAAATAGTGCGTCTGGCCCCAGCGCTCGTGCGTGGCCTCGTAGCCCTTGTACAAGCCCGTATACGCCAGGTCACCCGGCGCGCTCGACACCTCGTACAGCCGGCCATCCACCGCCCGCAACCACGTCTGCTGGATCTTGCCGTCCTGCACATCCAGCGTGCCGCCCGACACGTTAATCTGCGACCCCGCGCGCGTCACGACGTCGCCGCCGGTGAATTCAACGTTGCCGCCCTGCGCCATCCATTCGTTGACGGCATGGCCTTGCGTGCCCAGATACCCGCTCACTTCCAGCAGGCCGCCGGCCGTGTACCAGCGGTCGGTGGCGTAGCCGTTGGTGCCGGCCGGCACCAGGACGAGGTCACGCGCATCCACCCAGATGTCGTTGCTGTTCAGCTTGCCGCTGTCGCGGTTGATCGGCGCATCGCGCTGCTCATTGCCCTGCACGTTGATCTTGACGCTGTTGTTTTCCATGGCCACGGGCACGCCCACGGCGCCGGCCACGTCCAGGATGGCGCCCTCGCGCACCAGGCTGCGCTTGGCGGCCTGCACGGCGATCTGGCCGCCCGTGGCCAGCGTGATGGAACCGGATGCGAAGTCCACCGTGCCAGCGCTTGAGATTTCCACGCGCGACAGTTCGCGGCGGTCGGCGCCCGCCGCCACAATCGGGGAATTGGCAGCGGTCGTGGCCGCAGGCGCGCGCAAGCCGTCGCGCTGGCTGTCCAGCGCCAGTGCGCCGCTGCGGTCCAACAGAATGGCCGTGGTGCTGCCTTCGGCCAAGGTGATCTTGCCGCCGTCGCCCAAGGCGTTCAGGTGCACCGTGCCGCGCGTGTCAACAGACGTGCTGGACAGCACCACGCCGCCTTGCACGACATCGCCGCCCGTCAACGTTACGTCGCCCATTGCGGCCTGCATCAGACCCGTGTTCACCACGCGGCCAGGCGTGCCGCCGGGGGTGACTTCGTTGCCCTTGGTCGTGGACGCAAGATTGCCCGACGTGCCTTGGCCGCGCTTGATCACAAAGCTGTCGCCCGCGGCCATCAGCGTCTGGCCGGACGGGGTGTTGATGGCGCCCGCGTTCGCGCCTTCCTTGCCCAGCAGCAGCACATACCCGCCGCCCGCGGTCGACGAGGCCGGGGCCGCCGTCTGGATCAACGCGCCCGCTTGCACATCGATGTTGCCGCGCGCATCCAGGAAGGTCGGCTGCGTGCCGTTGTCGGCGTACAGGCCCTTGTCGCGGAATTGGGCATCCGTGATCGTGGCGGCCGCGGCCACCAGGTTGCGCGCGTTCACCTGGCTGGTGCCGGTGAAGATCACGCCGTTCTGGTTCACCACCATCACGGTGCCATCAGCCTTGATCGCGCCCTGAATCTGGCTCGGCTTGGCCGCCGCGCCCACCACCCGGTTCAGCACCGCATCGTCGGTGCCCTGCTTGAATTGCAGCGTCGTGTTGCGGCCGACGTTGAAGGTGTCCCAGTTCAGAATCGCGCGCGACTGCGTCTGTTCAATGGTGACGATCTGGCGTCCGTTTTCCACGCTGGGGGTCGCGGCCTTCGCGCCTTCCCATTTGGCCAGCTCGCCCTTGGCCACCGACAAGCCGCCTTCGACAAGACCATCGGGGGCATCGCCGCCATTGTTGGCGGCGGCGGCTGCACGTGCCGCCGCCTGCGCCGCCTGCTGCGCCGCGACGGCCGCCGCCGTGCGGTTCAGGTTGTCTAGCGAGCGCTGCAATTGCTGACGCGACTGCGCCTGCTGGCGCGCGCTGTTGCCAATGCCGGCCAGGCTGCCATCAGGCATGCGGCCCGTGCGCTGCGCGGTGGATTGCACCGCGTTCTTGTCAGAGAACCAGCCCGGGCTGAAGGCGCGCTGCTGCGCCTGCGCGGCCCCGCTTGCGCTGCCCGCAATCAGCAGCGCCGTCACAGCCTGGGATAGCGGCGTCGGACGCCACTTCGGGCGCGCCCGCGCCGGTGCGGTCCCCGTGTTTCGCTTGCTGCCCATTCCCGACATCCGTGCCTGCATGATCGCCATCCCTTGTTCCAATCGCGCGTGTTCGTCACCTAGAACAAGACAGACGGATGGAAAAATGCCGACCGGCACCCTGTCACAAATAATTCATCAAGGGGCCGTCTTTGTGGCGCGCTTATGACAGCAACACGACGCCTGCGGGCAGATGTGTCACACGCGCGCCATACGCGTCGCGGATCAAGCGTTCGGCGTCGGCCACCTGCGCCAGCGAAAAACGCGCCTGCACCAGACGCTTGCCCAGCTGTTCATTCATCAGCACCAAACGCCCGCGCCGATAGCGGTTCAGCTCGTCCACCACTTGCGCCAAGGGCTGCTGATTGAATACCAGCCAGCCTTGCCGCCACGCGGTCACGACATCGGGGTCCACCTGCACCGGCGGCATCACCCGCGCATCGTCGTAGCGCAGCTCGCGGTTGGCCACGACATCGAACACGCCCTGCGCATGCACCAGCCGCAACGCGCCCGACAGGCAGCACAGCCGCGCCTCGCCATCGATGTAGCGCAAGTTGAAGGTCGCGTCGCGCGCGGTGATGCGGCCCTTGCCGGCCACCACGACAGCGGGCGTGGAGCCGCTGCGGATTTCCGCTTCGCCATCAGCCAGCTCAATGACCGCGCCATGCGCATCGCTGCCCACATTGATGCGCGTCAGCGTGTTCATGTCCACGTCCAGCGCATTGCCCAGCGACACGCGCCGCTGTTCGCCCGCGGCCGTGCGATAGTCCGCGCCCAAGGTATCCACGCCGGGCCACAGGCCCAATGGCGGCTTGAACGCCAGATAGGTGGCGGATGCCGCCAACGCGCCCCCAAGAAAGGCGCGCCGGCCCGTCACGACAGGTTTGCGCTTGCGCGCCGCCACCACGTTTTGAATCGCCGGCCCCACGTTTTGCCACAGCTGCTTCTGCTCGGCAAAGGCGGCCTGATGCCGGGCATCCGCGCCCAGCCAATGGCGAAACGCTTGCGCATCGTCCTCAGTGGCGCGGCCCGACGTCAACGCCAGCAGCCACGCCCGCGCCTCGCGCGACGCCGCGTCTTCGTGCTTGTTTCTTCCGGGCATGCTCATCGTCAACGCCATGGTTCTTCGTCCTGGTGCAACTCCCGCGCGCAATGTTCCAGCGCACGCTTGAGTTCTTTGGAGACGATGCGTTCCGACACGCCATAGCGGCGCGCAATCTCCGCGTGCGGCAAGTCGTGCACCCGCGCGGCCAACACCATCTGCTGCGTGCGTTCGGGCAATTTGCGCAGCGCGCGCCCGAAGGCGTCGATCTGATTGCGGCCCTGCGCAATACGCGCGGGGTCTGCGGCCTCGTCCGTGATGTGGATCAGTTCACTGATCTCTACCCCCGTCAGCAAACGGGAATCCCGCCGCCGCTGGTCTTCCGCGATGTTCAACGCCACCCGGAAAAGATAGGCCGCGGGCTGTTGAATCGACGCGCTAGCGGGCAGATCATTGACCTTCAAGAACGCTTCCTGCATCGCATCGTGCGCCAGGTCTTCCGACCCCAGACGGCGCTTGAGCTGATTACGAAAATCGTTGTAGCGCTCAAGAAACAAGGAACGCAACGACGTGTCGGCCGGCTTATCCCGCATGGACGGCTCCCGGCATATCGGCGCATTCCGCCGCACTGCGCGGCGTCAACAACACCGTCAACGGTTGCGGCAAGGTAGCAGGCAACGGGCCGATCACCACGCCGCGCAAGGCCGCTTCCAGCCGGTCATCCAGGCCAGCCTGTCCGGTAGAGGCCACCCAGCCCACGCGCGTCACGCGCCATGCCTTGTCAAACCACAGCTGCACCAGCGCACGATAATTGCCCGGCTGCGTGGCCGCCGCGGCGCACAGGGCGCGCTTCAATGCGCCCTGCACGACGGCGGCGTAAGGCGTATCGCGCAGGCGCTTGCCCGAACGCGCGGTGGCCGCGGCCGACTCATCCGGTTTCGCCACCAGCGTGAACGAGCGCTCGCTGGCGTAGCGGATCGCCAAGGGCGAATCGACCAGCAGCTTGCGCAGGGCGTCGCCCGGCGTATAGCGGCCGACAACTGCCGGGGCCTGCCGGCCCGCCGTCAAGGTACTGTCGACCAGCACCGTCAGGCCGCTGGCCAGACTGTATTCGACCAGCGCCTGCGCCAGCGGCTGCGCCGCAATCGCAAACTCAATGGGCTTGGCAGGCGGCGCGGCCCCGGCTGACGGCGCCAGCGCCAGCAGGCCCAAGGCCAGACAAGCGCGCAGCGCCACGCCACGCCCCTTGAAGGCGCCGCTCATGAACGTGACCGCAAGGGGGAAGTGCCTGACATGGCCGCCACACAGGACGCCTGGGCGCCCGCCCTAACAAAAGCCGCCATGCTAGAGGCGCTGAATGACGCATTCGTGACACGACGCGCCCCCCGCACGCGCCGCCGCCACGCAACGGTCACCTGCGCGCCCGTGGCCGTCCCTATACTTTGCGGATTGCACCGGCTGCAACAGGCCGGGTTTGTTCAAGGAGCGCGCATGCGCACAGTGTCACGGGTGATTGGCTTTGTTGTGTTGGCGCTGGCCGGGTCGCCGTCGTTCGCGGCCGACACGCAACCCGCCGCCGCAGCCGGCGCATCCGGCGCACGCGGTGCCCCCGCGCCCGCCGCAGCAGGCGGCGCCTGCATCGAAACCGAGGTCAACGGCTATCGCGCGCTGTCCTATGACTGTCTGAACCAGAAGATGGCGCCTGCTGCGCCGGTGAGGCCCGCTCCGAGTTTGGAGTCTGAAGCCGTCACGCAGCGCCCGCCCAATCAGATGGGCCTGCCCACGCCGGCCACCATTGGCAACCGCATGGGCAATACGTTCGGCACGTCAGCGTATCCGCAACGGCCACAGCCGTAACGGGCATGCGCGTGGATGCGCGTCAGGCCAGGCGCGTGATGAAGTAGATCTTCTTCACGAATTGGTCCACTTCCCAGCGGCCCGTGTAGCCCTCGGGCATGACGAAGGCCTCGCCCACGGTCAGTTCATGCACGGTGCCGTCGGGGTCGACCAGCCGGGCCGAACCTTCGATGATGGTGCCAAATTCGATATAGCCCGTGGTGTTTGCCTGGAAGACGCCCGCCGTGCTTTCCCACACGCCGGCTTCCGCCTTGCCCGCATTGCCTTCAAAGGCGGTCACCGTCAGAAAAGCAGCGTCGCCCGAAATCGGGCGGCGGGGCTTGCCCGGCACCGGGTTCATCAGCGGGCCGGTATCGATGCGGACCAGCCGCGATTGATCATGTTTCATGAGATCCCTGTGTGTCGTTATCGGTTTGTGCGTTGCCGGCGTCCCGGCGAATCAATGCGCCGCCACCACCAGCACCTCGGCCAGGGCGCGGCTGACAGTGCGCATGCGATGCGGCAGTTCGGAATCAAAGTAGACGGAATCGCCCGTGTCCAGGCGGAACTGGCGTTCGCCCACTTGCACTTCTATCGACCCTTTGATCACCAGCAGGAACTCTTCGCCCGGATGCGGAAACACCGCGGCGGCGTCTGGAAAGTCGCGCGGCGGATGCACCACAAAGGGTTCCATCGCCTTGACCTTGCGGCGCCCGGCCAGCGATTCGTACCGGTATTCCGCGCCCAAGCCGCCTCGTTGCAGGGCTTCGCGGTCGGCCACGCGCACCACGCTGACCACTTCGTCTTGCGCGGCGTCGTCCGCCCCCACCAGTTGCGACACGCCCACGCCATAGGCTTCTGCCAGCCGCAGCACGGTGGAGATCGACGGCTCGCTCAAGCCCCGCTCAAGTTTGGAGAGGTAGCTTTTGGTCAGGCCCGTACGTTGCGCCAGCTGTTCCAAAGACAGGGATTGCTGGCGGCGCAGGGTGCGAAGGCGGTGCGGCAGGTCGATCATTGGGGCAAGGGTCGAAAAGACGACCGGTAAGCATGCCCGAAACCGGCCCGGCCGTCGAGCGGGCAGCATCTTCCTGCCCCGCTGCGCTCCGCTCGCCTCTGCCTGCCGCCCCCGCCACAAAACGCCCGCAGACGCCAGCAGACGCCAGCTGCCCCGGTTACGCCAATACGTCCGGATGCGCCCGCAGCGCCCGACGCGCGTAGTACGAAAACCCCACCTGCGAGCGCTTGGGCGTCAGAATCCAGTCGTGCGCCTCGCGGCCCAGCGCCGGCGGAATCGGCTGAATCTTGCCCGCCGACATCGCCAACAACTGCATGCGCGCCGCGCGTTCGAATTGCAGCGCCAGCACGCAGGCCTCTTCGACCGAGCCGGCCGCAATCAGCATGCCGTGGTGCGACAACAAGATGGCGCGCTTGCTGCCCAGCGCCGCCGAGATGATCTCGCCTTCTTCATTGCCCACCGGCACGCCCGGCCAGTCCTTCAAGAAGGCCACGTCGTCGTACAGCGTGCAATTGTCCATGTGCGAGACCTCAAGCGGCACCTCCAGCATCGACAGCGACGCCACATGCAGCGGATGCGTGTGAATGATGCAGTTCACGTCCGGACGCGCGCGGTAAATCCACGAATGAAAACGGTTGGCCGGGTTGGGCATGCCCCCGCCTTCCTGCACACGCAGGTCTTCGTCCACCACCAGCAGGTTGCTGGCCGTGATCTCGTCAAAACCCAGCCCCAGCCGCTGCGTGTAATAGCGGCCCGGCTCCGTCGTGCGCGCGGTGATCTGCCCGGCCAGACCAGAATCGTGACCGCCATCGAACAAGATCCGGCACGTCAGCGCCAGGCGCTCGCGCAGGCTCCATTGCGGCGTCTCGAACTGACGCTGCATTTCGGCTTGCGCCCGCGCGATCAGTTCGTCTTTTCCCAGGTGCATCGTATCGTTCATCATGTCTCCGTCAGGCCGTTTCCATCAACGGCGTAAATCCCGGCAAGGCGCGCATGCGCGCCAGCCAGGCAGTGATATTCGCGAAGGCGGACAGGTCGTAACCGCCCTCCGCCGCCATGCTGGTGTAGGGGTACAAAGCCACGTCAGCAATCGTCGGCGCCCTGCCCACCAAATAATGGCGGCCCGCCAGATGCGCATCCATCCACGCCGCGGCCTTCATCCCAATCGCACGCCACGCCACCATCGCCGGATCGTCCACGCGCGCCGTCTGGCGCAAATGAACCAACAAGCGCGGCTGCGCAAACGCGTGCATGTGCTGTGTCTGCTCGAAGCTCAGCCAACTGCACACCTGCGCGCGCGCCAGGCGGTCACCAGGCAGCCATGGCGTGCCTTCGGCCAGATACCAAAGAATCGCTTGCGACTCGGCCAGCCACTCGCCTTGCGGCGTCAACAACGCCGGCACCTGACGCCACGGATTGATCCGCGCAAACGCGTCGGTCTCCAGATCGCCATTCACAATATCAAAGGTGCGCCGCGTCACCGGCAGGCCCATCAGCCCGCAGGCGAGCCTGATTTTCCACGCATTGCCCGACCGCAACGTGTCGGCCAATTCCAGCGGCTTGCCCGCCAGCGGATGAGAAGTCAGTGCCATCGCGTCAGTCCATCTTGATGTTGGCGCGCTTCACGATCTCGGCCCACTTGGTTTTTTCGCCCGAGATGAAGCGCTGATATTCGTCGGGCGAACCCGTGTAAAGCTGCGTGCCTTGCGCAGCCAGGCGTTCCTTCAGGTCAGGCGACGCCAACGTTTTCTGCAACGCCGCATTCAACGCGGCCACCACCTCGGGCGGCGTGCCTGCCGGCGCAAAGAATGCGTTCCACGAACTAATCTGCAACCCGGCATCGCCCACTTCGGGGCTGGCCGGCACCGCCGGCGCGGACGGCAAACGCTTGTCGGCCGCCACGGCCAAGGCGCGCAGCTTGCCAGACGCCACGTGCGGCATGATGACGGGGCTGGCGTCCATCACCACATCCACCTGCTCACCAATCGCGGCGTTAACCGCTTCGCTGCCGCTCTTGAACGGCACATGCACAATGTCCAGCCCCGCCGTCAGCTTCAGCAGCTCCAACCCCAGATGCGGCGAACTGGCGTTGCCCGCTGACCCAAAGTTCAGTTTGGCCGGATTCTTCTTGGCATACGCCACGAACTCAGTGAACGACGCCGCCGGCAGCCCGGCCCGCACGGCCAGCAAGTACGGCGACCCCGACACCATGCCCACCGGCGCAAACTTGTCCGCGTCATAGCTCAGCTTGCTGTAGATCAGCGGGTTCACAACCTGCGTACCCACGGTGCCCATGAAGATCGTGTAGCCATCAGGCGCAGCCGTCGCCGCCACTTGCGCGGCAATCACGCCGCCCGCACCGGGCCGGTTTTCAATCACGACGCCCTGCCCCAGCACATCGCCCATGCCCTTGCCCACCTGACGCGCCACGATATCCGTGATCCCGCCAGCGCCAAATGGCACAACCAAACGGATAGTCCGCTCAGGGTAAGCCGCATGCGCGCTGCCTGCGAATCCCACTATTCCCGCCGACAACGCCAGCGCAACTACCTTGCCAAAAACCGTCATGCCATTCCCCTTGATTGCGCCGTGTCGGCTCTAATGACACAAAGTGTCCTATAGGGGATTGAGTTTCCGCAAGGAGAATGTGATTGGGGGAATCCCTGAGGGGTGCGGCCCTGCCTGGCAAGCCGATGGCAAGACGCCTTGCTGGCGTCCGCCGCGCCGGTCTGGCCTTAATCGATGACGATGTTCTCCCGCTTGACGACTTGAGAAAGCTGATCGACCTCATGCCCGATGCGCGTGGACAATTCCTTCGGATTGCGCATGACGACGATACCCTGCGCACTGAGTGAGGTATTGGCGGCGGGCTGCTCCATCGCGCGCTTGGACTGCTCATACAAGGTGTCGACGATCTGTGCAGGCGTGCCCGCCGGGGCGAACAGGCCCAGCCAGAAAGTGACATCGATGTTCGGAAAGCCTGCCTCGGCCATCGTGGGGATATCCGGCATTTGGGAAATCCGTTGCTTCTGCGTGACTGCCAGGGCTTTCAACTTGCCGGCCGCCACTTGCGGTGCGCTGGCCAGCGTATCGAAAGACGTGTTCACCTCGCCCGACATGACCGCCATGCTTGCTTGCGAGGCCGACTTGTAAGGGACATGGGTTGCCTTGAACTGGGCGTCATTGCTCAGTTGCGCAAACGCCAGATGGGCCAGGTTGCCTTGGCCTCCCGACCCATAGGTGAGCTCGCCCGGATTCTTCCTGGCGTACGCAACCAGATCCTTGACCGACTCGATGGCGTGCTTCTTGGCCCATTCGGGGTTGACGTTCAGAATGAACGGCGCGTCCAGTACCAGGGCGATGGGAGCGAAGTCTTTAGCCTTGTACTGGGAGTTTTTGTAGATCAAGGGATTGACGGTGATGCTGCTGCTGTTGGTGGCCAGCAGCGTGTAGCCATCCGGCGCCGAACGGGCCACCTCGGCCGCCCCGATCGATCCATTGGCGCCGCCCTTGTTCTCCACAATGACGGGCTGCTTGAGCGTCTTGGACAAAGAATCCGACAGCAGGCGAGCCATCGTGTCGGTGATCGAACCGGCCGGAAACGGCACGATGATCTTGATGGCTTTAGTGGGCCATGCCTTGTCCTGCGCGAACGCGGCAGGTGACCCCAACCCCAATGCCGAAGCCACGGCGAGGTGCGCGGAAGTGATGAGGAAGTTACGGCGGGAATCGGATGTAGTCATTGTTTGTCTCCACGAAGGTTAGATCTTGTGCATTGCATCGTGCTTACGCGGCTTGTCAGGCCGCCTTCCTGGTTGCGGTGTTTCCTATGATTCCGTCTCGTTCCAGTGTCTGTTGCTGCTCCGCGCTCATGCCCAGTACGCGCGAAAACACATCGCCATTGTGCTGCCCGAGCGTAGGCGCCGGACGCACCGCCGCGACCGTCGCGGCCGGCTCCCTGAACCAGGGCGTGGTCGCCAGAAACTCGCCGATATAAGGGCGGGAAGTCGCCTTGAAAAACTCACGGCCCCTGAGATGCGGGTCATCAAGCACCGTCCAGACCGGCTTGACTTCGCCTGCGCTGATGCCGGCCTGCTGCAGTTCGGCCATTGCGCTTTGCGCGGAGCGCGCGCGGGCCCATGCGTTGATCCTGCGGTCTATCTCTTCCTGCCGTGCCCGTCGGCCTGCCGCCTTCTCCAGAGCAGGGTCCAGGGCAAGGTCAGCCGCCTGCATGACCGCCAGCAATGCCAGCCATTGCGCATCGCTCGTGATGCTCACCACCACCCAGGCGTCATCGCCCGCGCACCGGTAAATCCCCTGCGGGGCATGTAGAGGATGCGCATTGCCGCTGCGGGGCGTAGTAGTGCCGTGCACGGACTGCTCAATGAGGAACGGCGCTGTCATGGGCAGCATGCATTCCACCTGAGACAGGTTGACGTGGCGCCCCTTGCCCGAGCGTTGCTGCACGAACAGCGCCAACAACGCCGCCGCCCCCCCGTTGAAGCCACCCACCGGATCACCATAAGCGTAGGAGGTCAGCGCCGGCGGGTCCTGCGCGAAACCGGTGTGCTGCGGCAGGCCGCTAGCCTGCTCCAGCGTGCCGCCATAGGCCCTGATCGTGCTCCATGCATTGCCCGACCCGAATGCCGGCATGGATACCATGACCAACCGCGGATTGACCTGGGACAGCTCGGCATAGTCCAGCCCGAGTTTGGGCAACACCTCGGTCGAGTAGTTCTCGATGACGATATCGGCCTTGGCCACCAGATCGAACAGAACCGCACGTCCTTCAGCACGGGTCAGATCAAGCGTAATGCCCAACTTGTTGCGGTTCATCAGCGCAAAGTTCGAGTTCTTTTCGTACAGCTTTTCCTGATAGAACTCATCGGTGTAATGCGTGCCCCGCCACCAGTCCGGATAGCCCGTGCTTTCCACCTTGATGACTTCCGCGCCAAAGTCCGCCAGCGTCCTTGCCGCCAATGGCCCGGCCCACCCCATCGTCAGATCCACCACCCGGATTTTTCGTAAGGGCAACGCGTCTGGCGCAGCCCTGGCCATGCCGGCGGCCGGCGTCAGACTCTCCACTTCACGGTAGCGGGGGCCGTCAGCGTCCAGGAGCGCTGCCTTACCGCCCGGCAAGGGCCCCGCATCGCCCATGGGCAGCGGAACGACCGGCCCCTCGAATTCGGCCGCCCCCACCTTGACGGGAACAAAAGCGCCGCGTTCGCGATGCACGCCTTGTTGAAGCAGTTCTGCCATGGTCGGCACGATGACAGCGGGGAATTTCTCCTTGCGCAGCACGTCGAACCATTCCTCGGCTGTCCTGGCGCGCAGACTGGGAATCAGGAACGCATCGATTTCGTCCGCATGGACCATACGGGTCGGCCCGCTCGCAAAACGCGGCTCCTCAGCCAGGTCCGGATGGCCGATGGCGGCGCACAGCGCTGCCCACTGCGGGCCGGTATGGGCGAACAGCCCAATCCAGCCCTCCTTTGTCTCGTAGATGCCGGCAGGATGCGTCGTGCAGAACCGATTGACACCCAGCCGAGCCAAGGGATGCCGGCCATCCTGCACCATGCCGGCTTCCATCTCCACCAGCGAAAACGCAATCTCATGGATGCTCAGCAGATAACGCCGGCTGCCGTCGGATCGTCCCAGCAACGCGGCGGTTGCGCTCGAGAATGCTGCGACACCGGCGGCAATGGCGGTCTGAATGTCGTGCGGTAGATGGGGGGGGCCTTGCGCCGCGCCACTGCAATACACCGCGCCGGACAGGGCGCGGCACACGGCCTCGGTTCCCGAGAAACCACTGTAGGGCCCGGACTCGCCGAACCAAGTCAGACATACTTCGATCGGCGCAATGCCCTGGCCGTCATTCCCATCGCCCGCGTACGCGGGGCGCTTCAGAACCTCCAAGCCTTCGTCCAGGGCCCGGGCGTCGAGAATCACATCGCATGTCCGCGCGAGCCCAGACAGCCACGTGGTATCCGCGCCTGTCTTTCTAGGATGAACTACGCTGCGCTTGTTGGTATTGAGCCAGGCATACAAGGCACTTTCGGGTTCGCCATCGGCCTTATTCAAAAGGGGCGGCAGGCGGCGCAGCGTGTCGCCGCCGGGGTCCTCCAGCTTGATGACCTCAGCGCCAAAATCCGCAAAAAGCTTGCCGGCATAAGCCACTGCCGCTCCGCAGCCGATTTCCAGCACGCGCAACCCGGAGAAGGCGAGCCGGCTTTCAGATGTTTGCATCGTCGCAACCTGTTCCAAGAGACTTCGCCTCGATTACCAGGTATCGACAAAGGCGCGGCGGGCCCGGCCGGCGCGCACAGATGCCGACGCGATGCCTTGGCGTATCCACGTGCGTGTCTGCGCGGGATCGATGACGGCGTCGATCTCCGTCGTGGACGCGACATTGATGGCGTGCCCGCGCTCGTAGGCGCGCGCCACCAACTGGTCGTAAAGCGCCTGGCGCTCCGGCCCCTCGGGGACGTTCTCGAGTTCCTTCTTGAAGCCCAGCCGGATGGACCCTTCCAGGCCCATGGGGCCGAATTCGCCCGTTGGCCACGACACCGCGCAACTGGCCGAGCGAAAGCCCCCGCCGGCCATGGCCATGGCACCCAGACCGTAGCCCTTGCGCAAGGCAATTGCCAAGATGGCGACCCGCAGCTTGGCCGCGACCACGAACATGCGCGACACATGCCGGACTTGCGCCTTGGCCTCTTGCTCCGGCCCGACCATGAATCCCGGCGTATCGATCAACGAAATGATGGGCAGACCGTGGACATCGCAAAGATTCATGAAGCGTGCCGCCTTGTCGGCTGCATCGGCATCGATGGCGCCTCCGAGGTGATGCGGATTGTTGGCGATGATGCCTACAGGCTGCCCTTCCACGCGAGCCAGGGCGGTGTGCATTCCCTGACCGAACCCCGAGCGCAGCATCAATACACTGCCTACGTCGGCAATGCCTTCGATGACCTTGCGGCTGTCGTAGACACGCAAGCGATTCTCCGGCACCACATGACGGAGGTGGCGCGGGTCGGGCGCCACCCAGTCCTTGGTGCGGCCCTGGAACATGGACAGATAGTGCTTCGCCGCCACGACGGCCTGCGCCTCGTTGTCGACCAGGATGTCGATGACGCCATTGGCGAACTGCACCGGCGCGGGGCCGACGTCCTCTGGCCGGAAGATGCCCAGTCCTCCGCCTTCGATCATCGCCGGGCCGGCCATGCCGATGTTGGCGCTCTTGTCCGCGATGATGACATCGCAGACCCCCAGGAAGGCGGCGTTGCCCGCGAAACAGCGTCCGGAAACTATGCCGAGCAAAGGCACTTCGCCACTGAGTTCGGCCAGCGCGGCGAACGACGGCTGATACAGCCCGGATACGAATGGAAAATCGACATCGCCCGGCCGGCCGCCTCCGCCTTCGGCGAACAACACCATCGGCATTTCGTCGCGGCGGGCACGTTCCACCAGCCTGTCGGTCTTGATGTGGTTGCGTTTGCCCTGCGTGCCCGCCAGCACCGTCGCGTCATAGGCCATCACGGCGGTCAGCGACCCGTCGTAGCCGAATGTGTCGCCGTTGATGTTGCCAATGCCGGTGACAATGCCGTCCGCTGGCGTGTTGGCGATCAGGTCTTCTTTGCTGCGGCGGCTTGCCTGCGCGGCAATGACCAGTGCGCCAAACTCCACGAACGAGCCTTCATCGCACAGATCGTCCACGTTCTCCCGTGCGGTGCGCTGCCCTCGCGAACGGCGCTTTGCCACGGCCTGCGGGCGCGCGTCATCATAAATCGACGCATGGCGGTCGAGCACGGCTTGCAGATCAGGGCGCACGGCATCCAGATCGATCGCGTCTGTCACGACCTCGGTGTCGACACCACTCGATTCCTGTTCCAGCAAGACCAGGATCTCGCCTTCGAGCACATTGCCGCCACTGGCGGCCGGCACCTCGACGACCCTGCCATTGAAATCGGCGACGACGGTGTACTCCATTTTCATCGCTTCGATCACGGCGATGGGTTGGCCCTTGAGGACGAGAGCACCAGCGCTCACGGACACCTCGACCAGGCGGCCGCTCAACGGCGCGCGCGATGCCGATAGCCCTTCCGGCACCGCGGCCTGCGCTGCCTGCGGCAGGTTGGCCACCGAAGCGCTGCGCCCGCCCGAATCGCCGATCAGGCTGTCCTTGGCCTGCTGCGCTTGCGCGTACTGCTCGGCCGCTGCAAGCAGTTCCCCGAGGATGGACTCGATGTAGCGCGTATGGTTGCGCTGCGACAGGAAGTCCTCCCGGGCCACGAGCGCCTGCAAAAGATGGATATTCGTCGCGACACCGGCAATCCGGAACTCGGCCAGGCAGCGGCGCAAACGCCGCACCACTCCCGAGAAATCGTCACTGCCGCTGAACACGATCAGCTTGGCCAGCAGCGTGTCGAACGCCGGGGCGGGCGAGTACCCGCTGTAGGCATGGGTGTCGACGCGCACTTCGGGGCCGGCGGGCGGCTCGAAACGCTCCAGCCTGCCGTGTGCCGGGCGCGCCATGCCCGTGGCATCGGTCGATTCCGCATTGATGCGGACCTGAATGGCATAACCGTTCAGCCCCGGCGGGTTGGCCGGGTCCACGCCCAGTTCGGCCAGGCGCTTTCCCTGCGCGACCCCGATCTGCAAGGCCACCAGATCCACGCCCGTGACCTGCTCGGTAATCGTATGTTCGACCTGCAGCCGGGGGTTGGCTTCGATGAATACAAAGTCCGTCTGCACCCCCTGCTCGTTTTCTTCGACCAGGAATTCAAAGGTTCCCAGGCTGCGGTACTCCACCCTAGCCGCCATTTTCTTTGCCGCGGCAAGAATGGCGGCGCGCAGCGTGGCGCTCAGCACCGGGCTGGGCGCGATCTCAATCACTTTCTGAAAGCGGCGCTGCAGCGTGCAATCCCGATCGCCAAGCGCGACCACCGATGCACCATCGCCGACGATCTGCACTTCGATATGACGTGCGCGATTGACCAGACGCTCCGCGTACAGCGCGTCCACACCAAAGGCCGACATGGCTTCCGACCGGCAGCGGGCGTAGAGCTCGGCGATATCGGCTTTGGACTTGACGACGCGCATCCCGCGTCCGCCGCCTCCGCCGACCGCCTTGATGACGATCCCGACCCCGCCCTGCTTGTCGAAGAACTGTTCGACGTCCGCAAGTGTTGCACCACCCGGCGTGGCGGGCATGACCGGCACGCCGCATTCGCGGGCCAGTTGCAAGGCGCGGCCTTTGTCTCCGAACAGAGCGAGGTGATCGGCGTTCGGGCCGATGAACGTGATTCCCGCCGCATCGCAAGCCAGGGCAAAATCCGCCCTTTCACTCAAGAAGCCATACCCCGGATGGATGGCATCGCAATGCTCGGCCGTGGCTGCAGCAATGATGGCGTCGATATCGATATAAGCCGCCGGACCGGAGCCAGTCAGCGCAACCGAGGTATCCGCGAGAATTCGATGCCTCGAGTTTGAATCGTCCTGGGAATACACCGCGACGCTTTCCAACCCAAGGTCGCGCACGGCGCGAATGGCTCGCACGGCGATTTCGCCACGATTGGCAATCAACACTCTCTTCATGGTGGTCCTATGTCTCTGCTCTAACTCTTATGCTCAAGTCCTTAAGCTGCTGCCCGTAGCCATTGCATGTTCCTGCCAGACGAGGCGCGCCTGCGGGCAGGCGCCGAAAAGCACTAACATGGAAACGGATACGCGCAATCGCAGCCCAGCTTGATCCGGCGGTTGTCGTTAACTTGGTGAGGATGGTAGGAGTCGTGCGACAGCCGCACAATTCACATTTTTCTCTGACCCCTATAGCCGTTTGGCATGTGTCTCGATAAAAGCAGGCGGAAATGGAACTCAGGCAGTTAAGAACGGTTTTGGCGATCGCGGAAACCGGCAGCCTCACCAAGGCGGCGGAACTGCTGCACGTTGTGCAGCCCGCCCTGTCCCGACAGCTGAAACAGCTGGAAGACGAACTGGGCACTCCGCTTTTCGAGCGCAACCGGCTCGGGATGGTGCTGACCGTGCCAGGCCGCCGGTTTGTCGATCAGGTGCGGCTTTCCCTTAAGGGGCTTAATGAAGCCCGGGCCGACATCGGCGCCGCAAAATCGGATCTGCTTGGCACGGTGTCCATCGGCATGCTGCCCAGCCTGGCGGCCGCGCTTGCCGGCCCGCTCGTCATCGCGCTGCAGCAGCAGTATCCCAACCTGCGCGTGCGCATCGCCACCGGCTTCTCGGATTTCCTGCAAGAAGGCCTGGAGGGCGGCAAGCTTGATATCTGCCTCATGGGCGACTATCTGCAATCCGAACTTCTGCAGACCTCGCCCGCTTATTCAGAGCCCATATACGTCTTCGGCATGCCGGGGTCCGGATTGTCCGAGGACGCCCCGATGACGCTCGAGGCCGTCTCCAGAATGCCCATGGTGGTTCCGGAAGCGCGCAGCTTGCGCAACGTGATAGATCGAGCCTGCACCATCCTCGGCGTCAACCTGAATCTGGTTGCCGAGTCGGACAGCACGACGGTCATTCTCGATCTGGTGTTACGCGGCGTCGGCTACACCATCCTGCCAGTCATCCCCATCATGACGATGCTGGCTGAGAAGCGCATCGAAGGCGCACCCATCATCAGCCCCACGCTGCAACGCACGGTGATCATCGGCACCGCCGTCCTGAACCGCAACCCCCGCCTCGTAAATGCCCTGCATGCCGAGCTGATCCGCGTGCTTGAGCCCTACATCAAACAGTTCGGCCACGTCGGCGTACGCTGGCTGGCTGACTGAATACGCCCTCCGCGCGCGAATCTGGCACGCACCGGGCCTCGGCCGAGCTATGCCCAATCGCTATGACCCTCGTCAAAATTAGTTAATTGTCCCGAGACGGATCGCCCCCCTAACATCATTCGAGCGTCGTGGCATCGCCAGCAGACAAGCCATACACCAACGGGTGCATGTCCCATCCGCCTGCCGGCCTGCCGCGGCCAAAGAATCTTGGGAGGCGAATGTGCAGAATTCCTCAAACAGCACACACACAGCGGGCGACGAGGCAGTCGGCCCGGAGCAGTACTTCCAGCGCATGCTCGAACAAGGGCAGTTCATGATTCAGCGCTGCGAAACAACCGGCCGCGCCGTTTTCTATCCTCGAGCCATCTCCCCTTATGGCGGCGGACGCTTGCGCTGGGAAGCCGCCAATGGCGACGGCACCATCTATTCGACCACCGTCGTGCGCCAACGCCCCGAAAGGGGTGGGGACTATTGCGTCGTCCTGGTGGACCTTGAAGAAGGACCGCGCCTGATGAGCACCGTTGTCGATATCGAACCCCAGGCGGTGACGATCGGCATGCGAGTCCGTGCAGAAGTGCGCCGCCAATCCTCTGGCGTGCCGCGCGTGGTGTTTGTGCGCGCGGACTGACCGCCGTTGGTGATTGCGCGCGCGGACTGACCGCGCGACCCATGATAATTGGAATGAATTGATGGCTACTAGTACAAGAGGGGCCTCGGCGATTGTCGGGATCGGCACCACGCCTGGCTGGAACAGCCCCGGGTTCTCGGCGTTGGATCAACTCGGCATCGCCGTTCAGGCGGCTGCTGCCGATGCGGGCATCGGCGTGGACCAGATCGACGGCTTGTTCACGTCCACCCTGACGCATTTCATGCCCGCCCTGTCCGTGGCGGAGTATCTCGGCATCCATCCGGCCTATATGGATGGCACCAACATCGGCGGCTCCTCATTTCTGGCTCACCTGTTGTCGGCCACGCTTGCCCTGCAAGCCGGGCTGTGCAAAGTGGCCTGCATTTGCTATGGGTCGAACCAACTATCGGCGGGCGGCAAGCTGACCACCCTGACCGAACCCGCACCCTGGGAGGCGATGTATTCCCCGCGCAACCCCATCAGTGGCTACGCCTTGGCTACCGCGCGCCACATGCACCAGTACGGAACCACGCGCAAGCAGTTGGCCAGCGTTGCGGTCGCCGCGCGCCAGTGGGCGCAGCTCAATCCTGCCGCGCACGAGCGCGGCCCCCTGAGCATCGCCGATGTCCTGGATTCCCGGCCCATATCCGATCCACTCACGCTGCGGGATTGCTGCCTGGTGACCGACGGCGGCGGAGCGATGATTCTTGTCGGCGCAGAGCGCGTGCCGGAATTTGCCAACACGCCGGCCTATGTTCTGGGTGTCGGCGAGGCAACCACGCATCGCCAGATTTCGAGCATGGAAGACCTCACGGTCACGGGTGCCGTGCACTCCGGCCAACGCGCCTTCGAGATGGCGCGCGTCGCGCCACAAGAGATCGACGTCCTGCAGCTCTATGACGCATTCACCATCAACCCGATTCTGTTTCTTGAGGACCTGGGTTATTGCGCCAAGGGCGAAGGTGGCGCGTTCGTGGCGTCAGGCGTGACCGCGCCCGGCGGCGCACTGCCGGTCAACACCAACGGCGGCGGCCTGTCCTGCAATCACCCGGGCATGTATGGCATTTTCGCGGCCATCGAGGCGGTGCACCAGATCCGCCGCTCCGCAGGCGCCAGACAGGTTGACGGCGTCGATCTGGCCCTGGCCCACGGCAATGGCGGCCAGTTGGCCAGCCAGGTCACCGCGATTCTCGGATCGCGCGCCACCCTGTAAACGCAGAAACCTGGGACACAATCATGAGCAGCACCACCAGCACGCCAGTCGTCACCTACCATCCCTTCGCGGGCGAAGGTCAATTGCACAAGCTGCCGTTCGCGGCCAAGGCCAGGTCCGTCAGCCGCGCGGCGGTGATAGGCGCCGGCACGATGGGCGGCGGCATTGCGATGTGCTTCGCCAACGCCGGCATACCCGTGCTGCTGCTGGAGAAAGACGCCGAGCGCCTCAGTCAGGGCTTGGCGCGCATCGAAGAAAACTACGCCAACTCCGCTCGGCGCGGCCGAATCAGCGCAGGCGACGTCGCGCAGCGTCTCGCATGCATACAGGGCAGCACTCGCTTCGAGGATCTGGCCGACGTGGATCTGGTCATTGAAGCGGTGTTCGAGGAAATCGGGCTTAAGCACGAGATATTCAAGACGCTTGATCGGGTCTGCAAGCCCGGCGCCATCCTGGCCTCCAACACCTCTTACCTGGACATCGATACTATCGCGAGCGCCACCCGGCGGCCCCAGGACGTGGTCGGGATGCACTTTTTCAGTCCCGCCAACGTCATGCAGTTGCTGGAGAACGTGCGCGGCTCCGCCACCTCTGACGACGTGTGCGCCACCGTCATGGAAGTGGGCCGCCGCCTGGGCAAGGTCGCCGTGCTGGTGCGGTCCTGCGACGGATTCGTCGGCAACCGCATGTTGGCCAAGCGTACGCGCGAAAGCTATTTCCTGCTCCAGGAAGGCGCCTCGCCCTTTCAGATCGACCGTGTCCTGCGCGACTTCGGCCTCCCGATGGGGCCGTTCGCCATGGCGGATCTGGCCGGTTTGGACGTGGGCTGGCGCAATCGCCAGAGCCGCCTGCAGAACCTGACGCCGCGCGAGCGCGAGTGCGACATGCTGGACCGCATGGTCGCCGCAGGCCGGCTGGGCCAGAAGACCCAGGGTGGCTTCTACGACTATGACAGTGACCGCAAGGCCACCCCGTCACCGGCTGCCGAAGCCCTGGTCGCCGCACACCGCGCCGCCTCCGGCCGACAAGCGCGGCAAATCTCCGACCAGGAAATTCTGGAGCGCTGCCTGTACTCCATGATCAACGAAGCTGCCTATATCCTCGAGGAGAATATCGTCGAGCGCGCCTCCGACATCGACGTCGTCTGGCTCAAAGGTTACGGCTTTCCCGCCTATCGGGGCGGCCCGCTGTGCTACGCGGACCAGATCGGCCTGCCTGCCATCCTGGCTGGGCTGCGCAAGTACGAAGCCGAGCACGGTTCGCAATACTGGAAGCCGGCCAATCTCATCGTCAAGCTCGCTCAGGAGGGGCGAGGTTTTCACGATGGCTCTGCCTGAAGGCGCGCACACGCATTAAGAGAGAGCACGTCAACGGTGTCCCCAAGGGATGCAGGCACGGTCAATACCTGACCTGCGTGGGCAGCGGACCTGGCATATACAGAGGTTTTGATAACTACAACAAACCGGAGACAAGCGTGTCTGACAAGCAACTGCATCGCATCCCTTTGGGCCGCAATCTTGCCACCATCATCATCTGCGGCAGCAGCGCCCTGCTCGCGCCTGGCGTCGCGGCTGCCGCCGATTGGCCCGACGGCAAACCCATCACCATCGTCGTCCCGTTTTCGCCTGGCGGTTTCACGGATCTGGTTGCGCGCCGCTTCGCTCAGGACCTGGGCAATGAGTTGAAGACGACCATCGTGGTTCAGAACAAGCCCGGCGCCAGCGGCCAGATCGGCACTGCGCTCGTCGCGCGCGAGAAACCGGACGGCTACAACCTGCTCGTTACGGCCACGCAGCACGTGATCTATCCCGGCCTGCAGCCCAACCTGCCCTACGACCCGAAGAAAAGCTTCTCAAACGTGGCCATTCTGGCTTACGCGCCTAACGTCCTGCTGGTTCCCGCCAAATCTCCCATTTCCAACGCCAAGGAATTCACGGCCTACGCCAACAAACAACCTGGCGGTCTGGCTTTCGGCTCCAGCAGCGTGGGCGGCTCGGCACACATGTCCGGCGAACTCTACAAAATGGTCGCCGGCGCAAATCTGCGCCATATCCCCTACAAGGGCGCAGCTCCTGCCGCCACCGACCTGATAGGCGCGCAGATCCCGGCGGCATTCTTGGACGCCACATCGGCAGCCGCCTTCATCCGCTCGGGCGACGTCAAAGCCCTGGCTGTCACCTCAAAAGACCGCCTGCCCAGCTTGCCCGATGTCCCCACCGTGGCCGAATCTGGCTATCCGAGCTATGAATCGCAGGCCTGGATAGGCCTCTTCGGCCCCGCCGGCATGCCGACACACATCGTGCAGAAACTGAACCAGATCGCCATCGACAGCGCCAACACCGAAGCCAACATCAAATGGCTTAACGACAACAATGCCACGCCGGCCAAGCTCTCGCCGGCACAGGTCACGGGCTTCGTCGACGCCGAGCTCGACAAATGGAAAACCGTTATCGACCAGGCGCACGTCACGGTCCAGTAGCACTGGTAAGGCGCTCGCAAACGGGCGCCGTAACCCCGAAGCGGCCCGGGGCCGGCCTAACTTCGCGTGGGAGAGCCGTCCATATCTTTATGTATGGGTTTTTTCCACTTTCATTAACCACCAAAACCATACAAGCAGAACAATTCAACAACTTGTATGGAGCTTGGCGGTAAAATCTGGCTTCCTATGGGGAGCACGGCGCTCGCTCTCCCCAATCCCCCGCTCTCAGCGTTGCCATTTTTTAAGCAGCCACGAGATGAAGCTGCTGAAGCAGCGTTTCGAGGAAATGATGAATTTTTGGGTCCCTGTAATCTTCGGTACGTTCAAGGTCCTCGTGTTGGGCACCGGCATGTTTCTCGCCATCAAGTCGCATTACGACGGAGAGAAAAAGGAAAAGAAGGAGAAGGAAAAGGAGATGAACGCACCGCAGTAGAGGCGTCGTAGGTAGAGGCGTCGTTGGTAGAGGCTTCGATGCTATCGATGCGGTGGCCGGCGTTCTGCTCGGTGCGGGCGGCACGGCCGTGGCGCAGTTCGGTCAAGAGCCGCCATTCGTGGACGACGGCGTTCAACCCAAGGCGGGCGTCGACATGGCCACGCCCCGCTCGCGGCTGTGGCAACGCGAACATTGCCCCATCAATCTGAGAGCTTCTTCAAGTCTCCAGGCTTCCATTCTTTGTCAAAGAACGCCTTGGTAGGCCCGTAAAGGCGAAGAATGACGAAGAAGCCTTTTCCAGGCAGCGTCTTAATCCAGTTTTTACCGGGCCGCGGCCGGACGCTGGCGCTGAAGGATCGTAGTGCCCATTAGCTGGCGCTTTCTGATCGAGGCACCTTGTGATCGTAAAAGCAACGGAGATTGTCTTGCGCACACCCCAAGCCTGCTACCGCCTCCATTACTTTCATGAATCAGAGAGTAGCTACTCACGCCACATCGACAAGCGCTGTACCGACTGATCGAGGCGCTTTGTATTGATGGCACGAAGGCGCTTGTGGCCAGCGACTACTTCGGCCAAATGCAGACATGAGAAAATTCCCCCGTGAAAAATATGACCGGGCATCTCATGAAGCGTGACGCACCTATGAACCGCCTTGACGACCTCGGCTCGCGCATCTGCATTTTGGGCCCCAGCAACAGCGGCAAGTCCACGCTGGCCCAAGCCATTGCGCGCAAACGTGGACTGCCGGCCATCCACCTCGATCAGCTGTTCCATCTGCCCGGCACCGACTGGCAGCCCCGTCCCGAAGCAGAGTTCCTTCGGCTGCACGACCAGGCGATACAGCAGGAACAGTGGGTGGTTGAGGGGAACTACACGCGCAGCATCGGCCAACGCCTAGCGCGCGCCACGGGATTCATTCTGCTCGACTTGTCGACAGCGGCAAGCCTGTTTCGGTACTTTCGCAGGACCTGGTTCGAGCGCGAGCGGCGGGGCGCACTGGAAGGCGGCCGGGACTCCGTGAAGTGGCGAATGATTCACCATATAGCGGTCGTCACGCCGGCCAACCGGCGGAGGTACGAAGAAATGTACGAGAGCATTGTCCTGCCCAAAGTGAAACTGGCGACGAAGGGTGATCTCCGGCGCTTCTATCGGAGAGAGCGGCTCGACAGGTAGGCCCCCGGCCAGCTTGCCGGCAGACAACAGCGCGTCACGCCCATCACGTTGTTCGCCAGTCCATAGCCGGATTCCTGAAGCACTGAACGCCCTATCCGCGATGCGCTGACTCGTGCTCCAGGAAATGCTCCATGATCCCCAGCAATGCGAACTCCGCGCTCGCCTCGCGTATCCCGTTGCGATCCCCTGAGAACTGTCGAGTTGCGGTGTACACCATGGGACTGGCATCCGCCCGGCCTCGCTTGAACACCCAGGCGTAGCACTGCGTACCGCTGGGGATTCGGTCATCAACCGCGTCGGTGACGCCGGTGTTAGCCACTGCCACGTTGGCGTGGCTCTTGCGCGCCGCACCCAGCGCCATGTCCAGGGCCACGGCCTCGCTCGTCAGGTTATGGGAGGACAGCGTCGATTGCGGCACACCCAGGCAACGGCGCTTGGCCTCAACGGAATAGACGACAAACGCGCAATCCAACAGCTGGCCGGCTCCGGGAACATCCGCTAACTTTGCCGCGATCAGCCCCGCCGTGCACGACTCCGCTGTGACCAACGTGAGCTTGTTTTCCAGCATGAATCTGGCGACTCGTTCAATGGCGTTCATTGGCGTGCTCCCGAGGGTTGCAACGCTTGCAGCAAGGCGTGTACCCAAGACGCTTGACGATCTTGAAGTCACGCCAATCCGTGATACTTCCTGCCGATTTCCATGGTGGCTTGGTAAAAGCCTTCTTTGCTGCCGCAGTCGTAGCGCGTGCCGTCGTACTCGTAGCCAAATACCGGTCGCGCTGCCATCAGGCTGGCGATGGCGTCAGTCAACTGAATCTCGCCGCCCACACCAGGCTGAGTGTTATGCAATGCCTGGAAAATGGACGGGTCCAACACATAGCGCCCTACCACCGCCATATCAGAGGGGGCGTCGGCCGGATCAGGTTTTTCCACGATGCCGGACAGCCGCAAAACGTGCGCGGCCGCCTTCTGGCCTGACACGATGCCGTACTGCCGCGTGGCCGCCGCGGGCACGCGCTGGATCGCCAACACACTGCCCTGGAACTCTTTCGCCACCTTCATCATTTCGCCAATGACGGGTGAGTCCGCATCGATCAGGTCATCGGCCAGCAACACCACAAACGGTTCGTCGCCCACGATCGATTCGGCGCACAGCACGGCATGCCCCAGGCCCAACGCGGCGGGCTGTCGCGTGTATACGCATTTGACGTGGTCCGGGATTACGCTGCGCACGCTATCCAGCAACGCCACCTTGTTCTTCGACTCCAACTCCAATTCCAATTCGGGAACCCGATCGAAGTGGTCTTCGATCGCCCGCTTATTCCGGCCGGTCACGAAGACCAGTTCCGTAATCCCCGCCGCCACCGCTTCTTCGACCGCGTACTGAATCAGGGGCTTGTCGACGACGGGTAGCATTTCTTTGGGCATGGCTTTCGTGGCTGGCAGAAACCGCGTGCCCAGCCCGGCCACCGGGAATACCGCTTTGCGTATGGGAAACATAAATGCCTCTGTCTCGTGATCCGTCGCCCCTTGAACGATGGGGCGCACTGGCGGTTAGCAAATTACGTGCCCAACAGACGGAACCCCAGAAGTCAGTCGCCGCCGACACCGTCGCAACGTTATGTTGATCGAAGCTTCACAAACACAAGCTCGGGATCGTTGTCATCCAGATTTTCAATCCGGCCGCTTTCGATATAACCCAGGCGGCCGAGCAATTGGCGCATCGCGATGTTCGACGTATTGGTTGATGTGAACAATTTTCCTTGGCATTGCAATTCCAGCGTCCGCATGATGGCAGTCGCTACCCCGCGGCGCCGTGCAGAAGCCTTTACGACGATCAGCGGGATGAAATCGTGCTCGAAAAAAGATTGGTTCAGTACGCCGTAACCAATCACCGCCGACGCATCCGCCGGCTCTACGGCGGCCCAGCATTGGCCAGCGGCCACCGCCTTGGTGATAAACGTTCTTCTGCCCCGTTCCTGCTTGGCAATCGGGTCCAGCTCAATGATCGAATCGATGTCTTCACGAGAGGCGGGTCGGACGTTCGTTGGGGAAAGCATGGTCGCGATCCATCAGGAAGGAAGAACGGTGAGTCTATCTCGTTACTTCATGAGCACCGTGGCCGCCTGGGCCCGCGCGGCCCGAAGGGTCAAACCGGCGCCGATCACCAGCACCGCTGCACTCGCGATGAAGGTGCTTTGATAGCCGTTCGCATCGAACAGTATCCCGCCCAGGGTTGAGCCCAGCGCAATGGAAAACTGAATCACCGCCACCATCAGGCCGCCGCCGGCCTCGGCGTCGTGGGGTAGCGCGTGCGCGACCCAGCTCCACCAGCCCACGGGTGCAGCAGTCGCCATCAGCCCCCACAGGCCCAGCAGAACGGCCACGGGCGCGACCCAGCCGCCAAGCGGAATCAGCGCCACGGCAATCACCGACATGAGGATCGGAATGATGGTCAGCGGACCATACAAACTTCGCTTGAGAATCGAGCCGATCACCGCCGTGCCGATGAAGCCCGCAACACCGATCACCAGCAGCAGGAGCGATAGCGTGGAGACGCTGACGTGTGTCACCGTTTCGAGGAAGGGGCGCAGATAGGTGAACAGCGTGAATTGGCCCATGAAGAAGGCGCCGCACGCCGCCATGCCGTAGGCCACATTGCGGCGCTTGAGCACGTTGAACACGTTGCCGGACCCCGCTGCGCGCGCCCCGGTCTTCATGGCGGGCAGCGCGATCCATTGCCAGGCGAAGGCGATCAGCGCCAAGGGGACCAAGGCGAAAAACGCGCCTCGCCATCCGATGATCGAACCCAGGTAGCTTCCCAATGGAGCGGCAATGACCGTCGCCAAGGCATTGCCGCCGTTGAAGATCGCCAGGGCTTTCGGCACTTGACTGGGGGGCACCAGACGCATCGCCATCGCGGCCGACATGGACCAGAAGCCGCCGATCACCACGCCAAGGAGCGCGCGGCCGGCCATGTAGGTCAGGGTGTTCGGGGCGAACGCCACGGTGGCGCCGGAGACGCCCATCAGAACGGTCAGCGCCAGCAGCAGCGTCTTGCGATCCATCGTGCCGGCCAACGCGGAAATCGACAGGCTGGTCAACACCGCGAAGGCGCCCGAGATGGCGATGCCCTGCCCGACCCGGCCTTCGGTAATCTGCAGATCCGTGGCAATCGGAGACAGCAGGCTGACGGGCATGAACTCAGAGGCCACCAGMGCGAAAACGCACAGCGACATCGCGAAGACGCCGCTCCAGCAGGCAGGCCGGTCTTCCGATACGAGTTGCCCCCCCGCCGGGGCGTCAGCGAGGTGGGTGGTCATGCCGAAGCCAGGTGCTGCTTGAAGAATGCCGTCAGCTTGCCGAACGGAATCACGTCCGTCCGATCGTACAAATCGGTGTGGTTGGCGCCCGGGATGATCATGAGTTCCTTCGGCTGCGCCGCGGCCGCATAGGCGGTTTCGCTGAAGTAGCGCGAGTGGGCTTTTTCGCCATGGATGAACAGGATCGGACGCGGGGAAATTTCCGGGATGTACGTCAGGATCGGCATGTTCATGAACGACAACGGCGTGGTGATCGTCCAGGCGTTGCCCGAATTGACCGCACGCGGATGCCGCCCGCGCGGCGTCATGTAGTAGTCGTGATAGTCCACCAGGAACTGCGCGTCGCCTCCCTTGAGTTCGTTGTAGGGCGCTTGGTAGGCGGGCGCGCCTTTTTCTGCGTCCGCCCAACGTTGCTGGCTCAGCGCCTCCAGTGTTTGCGTGCGCAGTTCGCGTGTGACGCGATCGTCATAGCCCTTGGACATGACGCGCGTCATGTCGTACATGGTGCTGGCGACGACGGCCTTCACGCGCTTGTCCACGGCGGCGGCGTTCAGAGCCATGCCGCCCCACCCGCAAATGCCAATCACGCCTATCCTTTCGCGGTCAACATCGGGTTGCAGGCCAAGGCAATCCACAGCGGCGCTCACGTCTTCGGTATTGATGTCCGGCGAGGCGACATTACGGGGTTCACCGCCGCTCTCACCGGTGTAAGACGGATCGAAGGCCAGCGTGACAAAGCCCTGCTCGGCCATGGTTTGCGCGTAGAGCCCCGAAGACTGTTCCTTCACCGCACCGAACGGGCCGCAGACGACGATAGCGGCCTGCTTGCCGCGGACGTTCCGGGGTTGGTACAGGTCGCCCACCAGCGTGATGCCGTAGCGGTTCTTGAAGGTGACCTTCTTGTGCTCCACCTTGTCGCTCTTGGCGAAGGTCTTGTCCCATGTGTCGCCGGGCGTTACCCGCGGCTGGGCGGCGGCCGGTCCCGCAGCAATGGCCGCCACGCTCAGGGCCGCGATGCCGGTGCCGGTCATCTTCAGGATGTCGCGGCGGCTCACGTCCTTGCCGTCTTGCACCGCAGTTGCAGCGCGCGCTTCGTTTCTCTGGGCCATGGTGTTTCTCCTTGAATGCTGGGACGGGTGCGTCCATCGGTATGACGCAAATTTTCCTGCGCAGGGCACACCATGACTAGCTAATGAATACTTAAAGGGCTTATAAGTTCCACTAATGAAAAGTCCGTGGGAAACTGACAGCATGGTCCGGCGAAATCTGAACGATCTCCTCTCATTTGTCACCGTGGCGCGGGAAGGCAGCTTCACGCGTGCGGCCGCGCTGCTGGGCGTCACGCAATCAGCGCTGAGCCAGGCAATCAGCGGCTTGGAGGCCAGGCTGGACATCCGCCTGCTGACGCGCACCACGCGCAGTGTGTCGCTGACCGCTGCCGGGGAACGGCTGTTGCAGGCCATCGGGCATCGCTTTGACGAAATCGAAGCAGAGCTCGATGAGCTCTCGGAACTTCGCGACAAGCCGGCCGGCACGGTACGCATCACCTGCGGCGACCATGTGCTCAAGACCACGCTGTTGCCGAAGGTTGCGCCGCTGCTGCACAAGTACCCGGACGTCAACGTTGAATTCGACGTCAATTACGGCTTCAGGGACATCGTGGCGGATAGATTCGACGCGGGGGTGCGCTTGGGAGACACCATCGACAAGGACATGATCGCGATGCCGATCGGCCCCAAATTGCGGATGGCCGCCGTCGCTGCGCCGGCCTATTTCGCCAAACATGCGAAGCCGAAGAAGCCGGAAGACCTGACGACGCACAGCTGCATCAACATGCGCTTTCCCACGCATGGCGGTCTTTACGTTTGGGAGTTCGCGCGCAAGGCGAAGCAGTTGAACGTGCGCGTTGAAGGACAAGTCACGCTCAACAGTACGCCGCACATCGTTCAGGCAGCGCTGGCGGGCCTGGGCATTGCCTATCTGCCCGAAGAAGAGTTCGCGCCCCACATCGAGAAGGACCGCCTCATCCGGGTGCTGGAGGAATGGTGCCCCGCCTTTGACGGTTACTACCTCTATTACCCGAGCCGGCGGCAGCCGTCTCCTGCGTTTTCATTGGTGCTGGACGCGCTGCGTTTGCCCCCGCAAGGAATCTGATGACGCAGGCTGACACCCGGTATCTCAGCGCGCCCCTTTATGGTCTTTTTGCCCCACATTCTTGTGGCGCCCCACCACCTCGGCCATTTCGGCCTTGCGTTGTTGCTGCGACGCTTCCTCCTTCGGATCGGAGGGCGTCTTTCTCTGTTTGTTCTGCGGCGTTTTTCCAGGTTGTTCCATGTTGATCTCCAGGGGTTGTGGATCAGGGATCGGTTGAGCCGCCCGTCACGGCGTACGGACCAGCAATACGGGAACAGGAGAGGTGCGCAGCACGGCTTCGGCGCTGCTGCCCAGCATTGCGCGCGTCACGCCACGCCGACCGTGTGTGCCCATCACGATCAGGTCGGCTGGCCAGTCCCGGGCGGCCATCACAATTCGCTCTTCCACCGGCAAGCCCAGATCATCGTAAAGCACCGTTTCCACCGGCAGTTCTGCCGCGGTGGCGCGCGTGCGCGCTTGGTCCAGAATCTTCACGCCTTCCTGCTTCAGATTCTCGATCAGCTCGCCCGTGTAGTAGCCCGCGTAGGGGTTGGTGGCAATAAAGAGCGACAGGTCATCCAGCACATGGATGATGCGCAGCGTCGCGTGCGCCCCCTTTGCGATCTTGATGGCTTCGTCCAGAGCCCGATTGGATGCGTGGCTGCTATCAACCGCGACAATGATGCGTGTGTACATGATCTCGTCCTTGCTGGGGGCGCGGCATCGCCCCATGCCTTGAGTCCTATAGTGCGCTATCGCGATCAACGCATGTTGACCATTGTCAATTCGAAAACGGGGACGAAGATCTGCCCCTGCGCCATGCAGCCGGGTTGCAATGAAGTTGACCGGCGTCAATGGAATCCATCACCGCAGTGCCATGATGGAGTTCATACCGCAAACGGCCTTCTAGCGAAGACCACCCCTGCACTCAGGAGGCATCGTGAAAAACGTTCTGATTCCCGTAGACGGCTCGGCCAACGCGTTACGCGCCGTGGGCTACATGATTGACCACGTCCGTGAAAATGGCCCTTGCACCCTGCATCTGCTCAACGTGCAACCCCCTATCGTGTCCGGCACGGTGCTGGGGTTCGTTTCCAAGGACATGATTCAGGAGTACTACCTGGACGAGGCCAAGATGGCGCTGGCCGACGCCAAAGCGGCGTTGGACAAGGCGGGGGTGATGTATCAAGAGGCGCTTCGGGTTGGCCACATTGCCGAATCGATCAAGGCGTACGCCACCGAGCATCAATGTGACCACATCATCATGGGCTCACGTGGACTGGGCGCGGCGGGGAGCCTGCTGCTGGGATCGGTGGCGTTGAAGGTGCTGCACACCATCCATATCCCGGTCGTCCTGATCAATTAGGCCAAAGCGCATGAATCCGCGGCCCCTCCAGCGTCGCGCCATACCGGCGTGGGTGACCGCGGGTGCAATGGTTGCCGCGCCCCTGGCCGGCAACGTGACGGCCTGGGCGCAAGTCTCGGTCGAGGACGTCGAGCGCGCCTTCCGCCAAGAGGTCACCCCTGCGCTGGCCCTGCCCGCCGACGAGCAGACGCGCTATGCCAACCTGGCCTTGCAAACGCTGCAAATGGCGGGCATCGATTTGTTAGGCCCCCAATATGTGCTCGTTGTGGACCGGCATGTGAAAGTGCAGGCCGCGATGCTTTACTGGATGCGCCCTGCTGCCCCGGCCACTTATATAGGCGCGGCACCGGTGTCCACGGGCCGGGTCGGCCAGTTCGATCATTTCGAAACCCCAACGGGCGTATTCGCGCACAACTTGAATAACCCCGATTTCCGCGCCGAGGGGACGAAGAACGCCAATGGCATTCTTGGCTATGGCGCAAAAGGCATGCGCGTCTACGACTTGGGCTGGCAACAGGCCCGCCAAGGCTGGACCACGGATGGTGTGAGCACGATGCGCTTGCAGATGCATGCGACAGACCCGTCTCTGCTGGAGTCCAAACTAGGCACGCCGCAGTCCAAAGGGTGCATCCGGATTCCGGCAACGCTCAATCAGTTGATCGACCGGCTGGGCCTGTTGGACGCCGACTACGAACTCGCCGCCGACCTCGTTTCCACGCCTTGGGTGTTGCGGCGCGACCGAACGCCTGCCTATGGCGCGGGGCGTTACCTTATCGTTGTTGAAACCGTGCGCGATGGGCGCCCCGCCTGGTCGCTGGCCCCCGGCCACACGAAGGGAAAACCATGACTAGCGCATCGCCGAACACCCAGCTGGACCGCATCCACGCCTACTGGCAGGCCAGCAATTACCTGTGCGCCGGCATGCTCTATCTGCGTGACAACGCGTTGCTGAGAAGGCCGCTGCACGCGGATCACATCAAGCGCCGGATTCTTGGCCACTGGGGTACCTGCCCGGGGCAGTCCTTCACGCTCACGCACTTGAATCGGCTGATTGTCGAGCACGACCTCAACCTGATGTATGTGTGCGGCCCGGGGCATGGGGCAGCGGCGGTGCTCGCGCACGCCTATCTGGAAGGCCACTATTCGGAACGCTATCCCGAGTGTTCACAAGACGAAGCCGGGATGCTTCGCCTATTCCAGAAGTTCTCGGCGCCAGGCGGTGTCGGATCGCATTGTTCGCCTCATACGCCCGGCTCCATTCACGAAGGCGGCGAGCTGGGCTACAGCTTGTCGCACGCGTTTGGCGCGGCGTTCGACAACCCCGATCTCATCGTGGCCGCGATGATTGGCGATGGCGAAGCCGAGACCGGCGCGCTTGCAGCGTCATGGCATTCCAGCAAGTTTCTAAATCCGGCGCGCGACGGCGCGGTGCTTCCGATTCTGCATCTGAACGGATACAAGATCGCCAACCCGGCCATCCTGGCTCGCATTCCGCATGCCGAGCTGCTTGCGCTGTTTGAAGGCTACGGCTATCGGCCGATTTTCGTCGAAGGGTCCGACGCGCCCGCCATGCATCGCAAGATGGCGCGCGCCCTGGACCAGTGCGTGGCGGATATCCAGGCCATCCAAGCGCGTGCGCGAGCAGGCGGCGCGAAGACGCGGCCTTGCTGGCCGATGATCGTCTTACGCACGCCCAAGGGCTGGACGGGGCCGCAACGCGTGCACGGCCACGCCGTTGAAGATTCCTGGCGGGCGCATCAAATCCCGGTGTCCGACCCGGAAGGCCGCCCTGACGAGCTGCATGTGCTGGCCGAGTGGCTCAGCAGCTATCGCCCCGAAAATCTGTTTGACGCACGCGGCAGGCTGATACCCGAACTGCGCGCCCTGGCGCCCGCCGGGGCGCGCCGCATCAGCGCCAACCCGCATGCCAATGGCGGCGACTTGCGCAGGGCGCTAGACCTCCCCGCCATTGCCGAACATCAGATCGCCGTGCCGCAGCCAGGCGTGCACACGGCGCAGGCCACGCAGGTGCTCGGGGAATACCTGCGCGACGTGATGCGCCTGAACCTGGACCGGTTCCGGGTGTTCGGGCCGGACGAAACCGCCAGCAACCGGCTGTCCGCCATCTATGACGCCTCTGGCAAGACGTGGATGGCGCAACTGCTCGACAGCGATGCCGACGGCGGCAACCTGTCGCCCACCGGCCGCGTCATGGAGATTCTGAGTGAACAGACGCTGGAGGGGTGGCTGGAAGGCTATGTGCTGACGGGCCGGCATGGCCTGCTTTCCACGTATGAGGCATTCGCCCACGTCATTGATTCGATGTTCAATCAGCACGCGAAGTGGCTGGACAAGGCTAAACACCTGGTGGACTGGCGCACGCCCGTGCCGTCACTGAATTTGCTGATTACCTCGTTGGTCTGGCGCCAGGACCACAACGGGTTCAGCCATCAGGACCCCGGCTTTCTGGATGTCGTGGCCAACAAGAGCCCTGATGTCGTCCGAATCTATCTGCCGCCGGACACGAACTGCCTGCTGAGCGTGACGGATCATTGCCTGCGGTCTGTGGACTATGTCAACGTCATCGTGGCCGACAAGCAGCCGCACCTGACGTATCTGAACGGGCCGGACGCCGTGCGCCATTGCCAGGCAGGCATCGGCGTGTGGGAGTGGGCCAGCACGTTCGTGCCTCATGAACCCGATGTCGTCATCGCCTGCGCGGGCGACATCCCCACGCAGGAAGCGTTGGCCGCCGTGGCGATGCTCAAGCAGATGTTCAGCGGGCTGAAAATTCGCTTCGTCAACGTGGTGGACCTGTTCACGCTGATACCCGATCAGCAACACCCGCACGGCTTGTCAGACGACGCCTTTGACCGCCTGTTCACGCTGGACAAGCCGGTCATCTTCAACTTTCACGCCTATCCCGCCCTGATCCACAAGCTCTGTTACCGCCGCCGCAATCACGCCAATTTCCACGTACACGGCTACCGGGAGCAAGGCGACGTCAACACGCCGTTCGAGCTCGCCATCCTGAATGGCATTGACCGCTACAGCCTGGCGATGGATGTGCTCAAGCGCGTCCCGCGTCTGCGCACGTGTTCGGCGGCGCACATGCAAACCCTGCTGGCACTGCAAGCCCAGGCGCTCGCCCAGGCTCGGGCGGAAGGCATCGATTCAGACGACATTGTGAACTGGCGGTGGCCGGCGGCAGGCCCGCTGCGTCATTGACTCTGGTCAATGTCGCAGCCCGCAAGGGGCCGATACTGGGTACCCGGCCACCGCCTGGAGACTCGCCATGTATGAACGCATTCTGGTGCCCATTGATGGAAGCCCGACCTCGGAACTTGGCTTGAAAGAGGCGATGCGCCTGGCGATGCTGACCCATGGCAGGCTGCGCCTGATCCATGTGATCGACGAATTGTCCTTTGCCCTGGCCGCCGACTCCTACGGCAATTACGCGGGCGAATTGCTGGACCTGCTTCAGAAAAACGGCGCCGACCTCCTGGCCAAGGCGCAGACCACGGCGCGCGCGCAAGGGCTTCAGACCGACACCGTGCTCTATGAAAACCTGGCCAAGACCGTGGCGCAACGGGTGGTGGACGAGGCCGTCAGTTGGCAGGCAGACCTGATCGTCGTCGGGACGCACGGCCGCCGCGGCGTGCGCCGCATGGTATTGGGCAGCAGCGCCGAAGGCATCCTGCGAACCTCACCGGTTCCCGTGCTGCTGGTGCGCGCCCCCGAAGGCGCGTCGTGATGGCACCTCGTAACGGCACCTCGTGATCGCGACCCGCCCACAACCCTTGCTTGACCAAAATCAAGTTCCGCCGCCCTTGAGGGATCACTATAGAGATGACGATTTCACAGGGCAGGATGCGCCTCTGCCCTCCCGGAGAACAGCCATGCTTGCGCACGAACTCATGACCCCTGACCCCTATTGCGTGACGGCCCGAACGCCTGTTTCCCAGATCATGCATGCGATGCTCGACCACGATATCAGCGCCGTGATGGTGACCGGCGACGATGGCGGACTGATTGGTGTGGTCACTGAAGGCGATCTCATCCGGCGTCAGGACAGCGTGCATCAGAAGAAACTGGACCACTGGCTGACTTTGCTTGCCGAGGGCGAGGCGCTGAATCTGGAGTTTCTGCACAGCTTGCAGCTCAGCGAGCAAACCGCCTCCGCGGTGATGAGCCGCCCCGCCATCACGGTGGAGGAAACCGCCGATCTGGCAACGATTGCGGACGTGTTGCTCAAGCGCGGCATCAAGCGCGTTCCCGTCACTCGGGCGGGAAAACTGGTCGGCGTGGTCAGCCGGCGCGACATTCTGCGAGCGCTGCTGGCTCAAGAGACGTGATGCCGCCATTGCGGCAAGGGGACACACCATGGCACGCATCGGCATTTTCTTCTATTCCCGTACGGGAACCGGGCGAACCGTCGCCGAACGCCTGGCTAGCGTCAGCGGATGGCCCAGCTACGAAATTCGCGACGCGTCTCCGCGTTTCGGATTGCGGGGAGATCTGCGCTGCGTCGTCGATACCTTGTTTAAACGCAGCCCCGCCTTTCGCTATGACGGCCCCGGGCTGGACCAGTTCGATCATGTGGTGCTGATCGCTCCCGTATGGTTGCGCGCGCTGGCCGCGCCGATGCGCTCGTTCTTGAAAGCGCAGGGCCGAATGATCAAGGCCTATTCGGTGATCGTCGTCATGTCGGGTTATGGCGGGTTTCGCGCCGTGGACGATATGGCGGCCATTGCAGGCGCCAAGCCGCGCTCGATTCTGCTCTTGAAACAATACGATGTGCTTGCCGAAGAGTGCGATGCATCTCTGTGCCGTTTCAGAGAGCAAACGCTGGCCGCCGATGGCCCCGGCGGATGGAACGACCCCTTGCTACCGTCCATCGACTGACGCTGCGTTTCCCGCCGGATTTCTCCAGCGGATTGCTCCCACGGCCTGCTCCCACGGGCTGCTCCCACGGGCTGCTCCAACAGGCTGCTCCCACGGCTGCTCCCACAGATGCGCCCCCTGTATACGCACTAGTGCTTTTGGCGCCGCCGCGCCGCGCCTATGGCTTCACCCGGCAATGTGTGCTGCAATGATTTTTCCCCGAACCAGGCTGGCTCGCATCCATCGCACACATTGCAATGACGCCCTCGCCTAGCGCGCCTCCGCTGCTCGATATCATCCAGTCCGCAACCGAACCGATCATCACAATCGACGAGCATCAACGCATTGTGATGTTCAACCCGGCGGCAGAGCGCGTGTTTCTGTGCCACGCCGACCAGGCCATTGGCGCCAGCCTCGATATCTTGATACCGGCGCGCTTTCGCACGGTGCATGCCAAGCACGTCAGCCGTTTCAAAGATACGGGCATGTCCGACCGGAAAATGGGCTTGGGCGCGCCGCTGTGGGGACTGCGGTCCAACGGCGAAGAGTTTCCAATGGAAGCCTCTATCTCGCAGACGAAAACGGAATCAGGGGTATTCCTGTCGATCTTCCTGCGAGACATTACCGAGCGGCAGCGCGTTGACCAAGCGCTGCGCGCGTCGCGGGACGAACTGACCCGGCTGTCCAACGCCTTGCTGCATGTGCGTGAGCAGGAAAAAAAACACATCGCCCGCGAGCTGCACGACGATCTTGGCCAGAGCCTGACGGCCTTGACCATGGAGCTGTCCCAACTGGAATCCAACCTTGATCCCGACGACACAGACGCGCGGGATCGGGTTCGTGCGATGCGCCAGGTGATCAAGGCCACCTTTGCTTCATTGCGGCGTATTGCCTCTGACCTGCGGCCCGTCATGCTGGATGACCTGGGGCTGGCCGCGGCCGTCGAATGGCTTGTGGCGAATTTTGTATCGCGCTATGGCATCGACACGCATGCAGAGATCCACATCGGCCCGGCCGAGCCCTCCAAACGGGTCGCCACGACCTTGTTCCGGGTGGTGCAAGAGGCGCTGACCAATATCGCCAAGCATGCCCAGGCGACGCAGGTGCAACTGCACCTGACCTGTGACGACACGCAATGCACACTGACCGTGCGGGACAACGGCGTGGGCGCCGCGCCTGAAAGCCTGACCAAGAAGCTGCCGCTTTCGCTCGGCCTGCAAGGCATACGCGAACGGGTTCGGCTGCTCAATGGTGATGTGACGATCACTACCCGCAAGAAGGAAGGATTCCGCCTGGATGCCCGCATGCCGGCGCAACATCCCGAATCGCCCTGGGAGGCATCGTGATCACCGTCATGCTGGCAGACGACCACACATTGCTGCGCGAAGGGCTTCGGCGCCTGCTTGAGCAGGCTGGCGACATCTCTGTTCAGGGCGAAGCCGCCAATGGCGCTGAAGCGCTGAAACTGCTGGGGCAGCGGGCGTGGGATCTGCTGGTGCTCGATATGTCCATGCCCGGCCGCAACGGCGTAGATCTAATCCGTCAAATCAAGAGCGGCCATCCCGACGTGCCGATTCTGGTGCTGACCATGCACGGTGAGCAGCAATACGCGATCCAGGCCATCAAAGCCGGCGCGTCAGGCTTTCTGACCAAAGACATCGCCGCCGAAGAATTGGTTCAGGCGGTTCGGAAGGTGGCGGGCGGCGGCCGCTATCTGAGCCCATCCCTGGCAGAAAGCATCGCCTTTGATCGGCAGGACAACACCGGCGCACTGCCCCACTTGCTGCTGTCAGATCGCGAGCTATCGGTATTCCGCCATCTTGCGTCTGGCTTGAACAATTCAGATATTGCCCGGCGCCTGTTCCTGAGCGTCAAGACGGTCAGCACTTACAAAAGCCGCATCCTGGTGAAAATGAACCTGCGCAATCAGACGGACTTGGTGCGTTATGCCATCCGGCACCAGCTGATCAACGAGCAAGATCTCCCGGACCTCTAAGCGGAACGTGTAGGAATATTCCTACGCTTGTAAGGCACCGCTGCCGAAAACTGGCGAACGGCGCTGATAGCACCTGCTTGGCGGACATCCGATACTGCTGAAAAGCCTGCCGCGTTGCGCAGCGCGCATTTCCTCAGCAAAGCATCGCTCCGATCGAACGACCTAGCGAGATGCAGCCATGGACAATATCGTTGCTTATCCTACCGGCCCAGCCTGGCGCACGGCCGTGCCCCCGAACTGCGAGCTATGCGTCATGGCGCATTTGTGCAACCCCGTATCGGATGGGTACGCGCCTCAGATTCCCGTCCCCGTACGCAGCCAGAAGCTGGTGCATCGCGGAGAACCTGTCTATCGGGCGGGTGATCCGCTGTTGAATTTGTATCAGCTTCGATCCGGATCAGCCAAGGTGCGTGTCACCAATCTGTCGGGGCAAGAGCAGATCACGGCGTTCCCCGTTGCGGGCGCCTTGCTGGGGCTGGACGGGATCGAAACGGGCATCCACACCTGCGACGCCATCGCGCTGGAAGATTCGCTGGTCTGCATCCTGCCGTATGCGGAACTGATGGGCAACTGCCGCAAGGACTACGACGTGGCCCAGCAATTCAATCGGCTGATTGCCCATGACTCAAACCAGTATTGCCGCCTGTTGCTGACCCTGGGCTGCATGACCACCGATGAGCGGGTCGCTGGCTTTCTGATCGGCATTTCCGAGCAGATGGCCGCCAACGGCTACTCGCCGCTGGCGTTCACCCTGAAGATGACGCGCGAGGATATCGCCAACCATTTAGGCATGAAGGTTGAAACCGTTTGCCGCGTGCTCGCGCGTCTGCAAGTGGCGTCCATGGTCAAGGTGAGCCGGCGGCAACTGGGAATACGCAACGTTGAAGGTTTGCGCCAGATGAGCTGCCAATAAGGCGTCCCATTAATCAGCCGTCCCATCAATCAGCCGCTCCATTAATCAGCCGCCCCGTCAATCCGCCGCGCTATCGCACGCTCTCCAGCAACGCCCGCGCCTCCTGCTTGCGGCCAGCGTCGGCCACCTCGCGGCCGGGCCGCGGCGGCGCCTTCAGCGCCTTCTCAAGGTAAGGAATGGCCTCGGGTTTTCGATTCCGATAGATCAGGTAGTCGGCATAAAAGTAGTTGGCGTCGATCCCATCGGGGTTTATCGCCAAGGCCTGTTGCAACAGCGCTTCCGCTTTTTTGTTGTCGCCAAATCCCACCGGCCAGCCGGGCACCTTGTAGTACAAGACGCCCAGGCTGTTCAGGGCGGACCCGCCCAGCGCCTTGCTATCGATCTGGATGGCCGTTTCGTATTCCGCTTTGGCCTGCTTGGCCAAACCCAACGCGCCCAGCCCGCCTTTGGCGCCCGCCCACGAGCTCAGGATGATCCCCTCCCAGATGTGCGATTCCGCCTTGGCGGCAAAGCGCTCCGTAAGCGCATGCGCCTGCTGCGAAAGCGCCTCGAAGCGGGTTTCGCGCTGGTTGGCCGGCGTCTGGTATTGGATCACCGCCCAGTCATTCTGAAGAGCGCGTATGCCCTGATCAAGATCGTCGGGGGCCGACGCGGCAAAGGCTGATAGGGACATTGACGCGCCCGCCAGCATGGCGGCGGCCGCCTTGAACAAGGAAAGTCGGGTAATCATGAAGAGGCTCCTGGAGGAAATTTCAAAGACATCAGCGCGCGGCGGTGTTTTGCAAACGCGCCATCAAGCCATTCGGGACACAAGCCGTTCAAGCGCGCCGCAATCGCCTCGACGCCGCCTGCGAAACCCTGGCGCGATTCGCGTTGCAGCATGCGCGACACGCGAACCGCAATCACCTCCGGGGTGTCGCTGGCGGAACCAGTTGCGTGGTTGAATGCGTCGACCTGCGGGGAATTGAATGGCGTATCAATCGCCCGCGGCGCGTAGTACTGAACCCGGACGGTAGAGTCCGCCAGTTCGCGGCGCAGCGACTCGGTGTAGATCCGAAGCGCGGCTTTACTTGCGCCGTACACAGAGAACCCGGGTACGCCCAAGCTGCCCAGCGTCGATCCGATATTCAGCACCTGAGCGCGCGGACGGCTGCGCAGTAGCGGCAGCATCCCCGCCGTCAGCATCATGGGCGCCACGACATTCGTTTCCATCACGCGCCGGGCGTCGTCGCTCTGCACGTCCTCTGCGGGCCCGAACGCCGCCACGGCCGCGTTATTGATCAGCACATTCGCGCCTCTGGCCGCAGCGGCGTCGATGATGGCCGCGCGGCCGTGATCCGTCGTCACGTCCACCACCAGGGCATCAACGCGATTGCGGTCTTGCGCGCCCGCGCTGAGCGACTGCGCCAGACTCAGCAGCGGCCCCGCCGTGCGTCCGATCAACAGCAAACGTGCGCCTTCGGCAAAGAGCTGCCGAGCAATCGCGCTGCCCAGGCCGCCCGCGGCCCCAGTCAACACGATAGAGCCATCGCGCGGGCTCATGCGGCCTCCGCTTGCGTCTGCGCACGGGGCAATGCGCGGAAAATTGCGCCGTACAGGCCGTAGAACATGTTGGCGGCGTGGATCACTGCGGCCTGATCCCCCGCATCGTCCAGCCGATTCATCAGCAGGGCGAAGTGCGCGGTGTGTTCCTGGTCCAGCGTGCCATGCGAACGCAGATAGCTGAAGGCGGACGCCGGCAGCGCCAGCTTCTGCTGAATCTGATCCGCAGCATTCAACGCCAACGCGACGCTGGTGCCTTCCAGAACGTGCACCATGCCGAAGAAGCCCACCGGATTCTTGCGCGCGATCATGTCATAGGCATAGGCGACCATCACGTCGGTCTGCGGGCCAGGTCTGGCAAGCCGGACCTCGTCGGCGTCCTGCCCAAGCGCCCGCAGGTCGTTCAGAATCCAGGCGTCGTGCCCGGTTTCCTCTTCGATGTATTCGTCGATGGGCGCCAGCATCCAATTCAACCTGGCCGGCATGCGGGCACGGCAGGCGTGCAACAGCGGCACGGTATGGCTGACGTGGTGATAGGCCTCGCGCAGGAAGGCAATGTAGGCAGACAACGCGACGTTGCCATGCAAGCAGTCCTGGATGATCGGAGTCGTCACCAGCGACTCCTGGCTTGCACGGGTATCGATAAGCAGTTTGTCGAAAAAGGTCATGACGGTTTACACCAGAGGTTGTGCGGATTTCCGCGAAAACAGATCGGCGTGCAGGTCTGCGACAGCGCTGCGGCGCGGACGGCCGTTGGCGGTCGCCATGCCGCTTGCCGCGCTGAACTCGGCGCGCCCGCGCATCCACGAGCCGATCCGCGCATAGTCAGGAAGGGTATGGTTGGCGCGGTCGATACCGGCGCGGATGGCGTCGTCACCCACATCGCCCAGCGGCCAAATCACCGCGCCCAGCTCGGGCTGGCCCTCACCCAGCACGACGGCCTGGGCGATAGCGGACTGATTCGCCAAGCGCAGCTCGATCCATTCGGGCGACACGTTGCGCCCGAAGCCGGTGATCAGCAGATTCTTCTTGCGTCCGTGGATGTGCAGGAACCCCGCGTCGTCCAGCCGCCCCAAATCGCCGGTGGGCAGCCACTGCCGGGGCGCGGCCTGCTCGCCCAGATAGCCCAGCGCATGGGTGCCGGCCACCTCGATTTCGCCGTCGGCCGTCACACGCAAGCGGGCATGTGGCAAGGGGTAGCCCGCCGAACCCGGGCAATCGGCGCCGGGCAAATTCAAGGTTTGCACCGAGCAGGCCTCGGACAGCCCGTAGCCTTCGTAGGCGGGCAGCCCTTGCGCCCGGGCGCTAGCCAGCAAGTCCACCCCCACCGCGGCGCCGCCGACCGCCATCAAGCGCAGTTCGGGCGGCGCGCTGGTGACCGTGGCTCGCAGAAAGCCGGTGTACGCGCGCAGCATCTGCGGCAGAACAATGACGCTTTGTGCGGCGGCGCCCGTCAGCGCCGCATGAAAGATGGCCGGATCAAAACGCGATGAGCCCTGTAACCCGGTCTCGATCAAAGGACGCGTCACAATCGCGGCCCCTTCCAACAAAGGCGAATAGACGCCCGCAATGTTTTCCAGCAAGACGGGAAGCGGCAACGCGGTCAGGTGGCGGCGTATTCCAAGCGGCCGGGTAGCTTCCGCAAGGCTCGCCGCCACCGCCAGCATTTCGGCGGCGCCCAGGCACACGCCCTTGGGGCTGCCCGTCGAGCCGGACGTGAACGTAATCTTCGCCGTCCGGCTGGGCAAGGACGCCGCCGTGTGGGGACGCCGGAACAGCGCCAGCCGGTCGGGCAGGTTGTCGGCCAATTCGAAGCCGAACGCATGCAGCATGGGTTGAATCGACGACGGGCCCACCACGGTATTCGCGCCCGCCGCGTCCAGCGTTTCGCGCCATTGGCCAGGGGTAAAGAACAAGGGCAACGGCACATGCACGACGCCCGCCTGCAAGCACGCCAGGTCATGAATGATCCAGTCGGCGCCGTTGTCCATCAGCGACGCGGTGACGTGTGCCCGATGCGCCGCAAGCAGCTCGGCGCGCGCTTGCACCCGGCCAAGCAGCGCTTCGTAATCCAATGATTCCCTTGGGGTCTGTAGCGCAAGGCGGCCAGCGCGGCTCGGGTCTCGCAATAGCGAAATGAAGTCGGAAGCGTTCATGCCTCTTGCTCCGGAAAGTGTTCAAGGATGGTGTGCAGGCGGCCTGCAAAGACGTGAGGCGCATGGGCGTAGTAGTCGCCCCAGTCCCTGCGTTCCTGCTCGTTCAGGTGATCCGAGGTCGCCGCCGAAATCGCCTGGTGCGCCAACCCCATTCGGGCGAACAGATGGTGCAGCTCGCTGGTAAGGGTGCTGACCGCCCAGTCGAAGCCTTGCTGATGCAGGTGGCGGGCAAGCAGCGGCACGAGCACTCGCCCGCCACCCGGCCTGGCCGCTGCGAACTGGCCGGCCTCGACAATCAGGCGGCGCGCCACAGGCGCGTTCTGATCGCGCAGATGCTGTTCGATCGGCGCGGCAAGGTAACGCTCAAGAAACAACGGATCGTCCGCGCCCCGATAGCCCGCCGCCGCCAGGATTTCCCCGTTCTCCTGCACGCTTACCAGCGTGGGCAACCACTCTTTCAGCGTCGCGCCGAATCGTTGCTGATAGCGTTGGTGGATGTAGGATTCCACGCGGCCGCGCATCGGGTCGTCCACGGGATGGATATGCAGCGTGCGGGGCATGGCCCCTGACTGTGCAGCGATAGCGCGCTGCGTGGGCGAAGATGAAAACTTGGTTTGCGGCATACTGGCATCCGGTCGATGTGGCGTCGGTTTATCGACACTTGGTGCGCAGCTTAGGCAGCCAACCTTAATGAGAAATTAACCGTCCTGCGGTGGTAATCTCAGCCGTACACGGCGCGAAGGCAATAAATGAGAATCCTCATCATTGAAGACGACCCGCTGATCGGTGATGGCCTGAAATCTGGCCTGCGCCTGCTGGGTTACGCGGTCGACTGGTTTTCAAGCAGCCGCGAAGGCGACCAGGCCATGGGCGTCGTGCACTACGATGCCGTGGTGCTGGACCTTGGGTTGCCGGGCGAAGACGGCGTGTCGCTACTCACTCGGTGGCGCCGCGCGGGCCACACTTTGCCTGTCGTCATCCTGACGGCGCGCGAAGCCGTCGAAAGCCGCATCGCGGGGCTGGACGCCGGCGCGGACGACTACCTGATCAAACCCATCACGCTGGACGAACTTGCCGCACGCTTGCGCGCGGTAACGCGACGCGTTGCGGGCAAGCCCGAACCCGTATGGCGCCACGGCCATCTGGACTACCACCCGGCCCTGCACGAAGTGCACTGGAAGGGTCAAAAGGTGGATCTGACAACGCGGGAAGCGCTGCTGCTTGAACTATTTCTGACCCATCCGAACCGCGTCCTTACCCGCGACTTCATCCGCGACAAACTCTACGACTGGGACACGGAACTGGAAAGCAATGCGCTCGAGGTGTTCGTGCACCACTTGCGCAAGAAGATTCATCCCAAGATTGTGCGCACCGTGCGGGGATCGGGCTATGCGCTAGGCCAAGTGGACGCCGAGTCATGACACTGCAACGCAGGCTTATCATCGCCGTGCTGCTGGCGGCCCCCTTCGCATGGCTCATCACAATCGCCGGCACCTACTGGCGCGCCGCGCACGAAATCAACGAGCTCTACGACACCGACATGCTGCGGCTGGCGCAGCAGACGCTTGCCATCTCTTCGTTGATCCCGCCCTCCGCCCCCCTGCGGCCCATGCCCGCGCAGACGCCAGCTTCGACGGATTCGGGCGATGCTGGGCTGGGTGATCTCTCTGTCGCCATCTGGCGCGGCTCTGATGCTCCGCTGGTGCTTGATCCCGAAGCACTGCAATTCCCGCGCGAAGGAAATCGGACGGGGTTCTTCGATAGCGTCGTCAGCGGCGAGCCGTGGCGGCTGGTCTACCTGAGCGATCCCGACGGCCAGACCCGCGTCGCAGTGGGACAGCGCATCGGCGAACGCAACGATCTGGTGGTGGCCTACATCGCGGGCCAGATTCTGCCCTGGCTGATCGGGCTGCCGGTGCTGATCGCTTTGCTGATCTTCGCCGTTCGCCGGGCGATGCGGCCCGTGCGTGATCTATCGATGCAATTGGAGCAACGCAGCCCCGATGACGCCACGCCCTTGCCTAGCGCCGACGTGCCAGGCGAACTGAAGGGCCTGCTCAATGCCATGAACGGTTTGCTCGCGCGCGTGGGCACGCTGATCGAACAAGAGCGGCGGCTGACAGCCGATGCCGCACACGAACTGCGTACGCCGTTGGCGGCGGTGCGGGCGCAATGGGACGTGGTGCAACGCACCGCAGATCCTACTGAACGATCGCAGGCGCAGACGAGCGTCACTCGCGGGATGGAAAGACTGGACCGGCTGGTGTCGCAGTTGTTGATCATGGCCCGGCTGGACAGCGCCAACCATGCCGACTTTGGCGGCTCCGTCGATTGGCGCGCCGTCGCGGAACTGGCGGTGGGAGATTGCCTGTGGATCGCGGATCGGCGCGACGTGGACATCGCCGTGGAGTGGCCGGAAGCGGGCATCCTGCCGCTGCCAATGGCGGGTGACGAAAATGCGCTGACCATCATGCTGAAGAACATTCTGGACAACGCCATTCGCTATGGCCCGCGGCATTCGCTTGTGCGGCTGACGTTCTCTTCATCACGCATCATCATCGACGACCAGGGCTCGGGCATTGCGCCCGAGGTCCTGCCCCGGCTGGGCGGCCGATTTGTTCGCGCCCCGGGCAATGAAGAAGCCGGCAGCGGGCTGGGCGTGTCGATCGCTCGCCGCATCGCCCATCACCACGGCATGAGCATCCACTTCGCCATGCGCGATGCCAGCAGCGAGCTGGGACCCGGGCTGCAAGTCACGTTGCGGCGGGGTGAGTAGGCGATCAGCCATTTTCAGGGCAGAGCGACGCTCATGCCGCCGTCGGCCATCACAACAGCGCCAACGATGAAACTGGCCTTTTCCGATGCCAGAAACGCAATCACCTCTGCGATCTCACTGGGCTGAGCCGCACGGCGGATGGGCGCCTTCTGGCCATGCTCGGCCAGAAAAGCCGGACCGTCGGCGTGGATGTGGTTGGTGATATTGGTAATGACATCCCCTGAGCCCACCGCGTTGACGCGGATGCCGTGCTCAATGGCTTCCAGTGACAACGCGCGTGTCAACTGCGCCAACGCGCCCTTTGATGCCGCATAGGCCGCAATTTGCGGGAAGGCCTGATAGCAGGCGTACGACCCCACGTTGACAATGGCGCCCGCTTTTGCCGGCACCATCGCGCGCATGGCTTCGCGCGAGAACAGGAACGCACCCGTAGCGTTGACGGCTTGAATGCCGCTCCAATCGTCCAGCGACATGTCCAGCAGAGGCTTGTTGATGATGATGGCGGCGTTATTGACGAGGATATCGAGCTTGCCGAACTGCCCGATCGCCTCCGCAACCGCCTGTACCGCGCTGTCCTCGCGCGCCACGTCGGCGACAAACGGCACGATGCCAGGGCGCACCAGGCGTTCGACATTGGCGTTGCGCTCCACCGCGATGACGTTTGCCCCCTGGGCATGAAGCAGTTCGGTGGTGGCCAGCCCGATGCCGCTGCCAGCGCCAGTCACGATGGCGACCTTGCCCGCGAAGGCGCCGGTTTCCAGATTGCGTGATGTCATGATGTTGACTCCTTGATGAGGTTAAGAAATAGGCGCCCGCCGTTCAATACGGGCTGGCGGTGGGACGCACGACGATCTCGCTGACGTCCACATCGGCCGGCTGCTCCACGGCGTAGGCGATGGCGCGGGCGATGGCGTCGGGCGTGATGGCGATGCGGCGGAATTCCTGCATGGCCGAGCGGGCGGTGTCGTCCGAGATCGAGTCAGCCAGCTCGGATTCCACAACGCCCGGGCAGATCACCGTGACGCGGATCTTGTCCGTCTCTTGGCGCAGCCCGTCAGAAATGGCGCGCACCGCAAATTTGGTGGCGCAATACACGGCGGCGGTGGGCGACACCGCCAAGCCGCCAATCGACGAGATGTTGATGATCTGCCCGTGGCCTTGCTGTTCCATCACCGGCAGTACCGCCGCGATGCCGTGCAAGACGCCACGGATGTTCACGTCGATCATCCGGTTCCACTCGGCAACCTTCAGCGCATTCAGCGGCGAAAGCGGCATCACGCCCGCGTTGTTGACAAGCACGTCGATGCGGCCGAAGGCATCCTGCGCAAAGCGTGCGAACGCCGCAGCGTCCTCTGCCGAGGTCACGTCCAGTTCGCGATAACGGACGAGGCCGCCGGCGTCCTGTAGCGACTTCGTCAGTTCAGCCAGTTTGCCGGTGCGGCGAGCACCGATCACCAGCCGATGCCCTTGCGCCGCCAGCAGACGGACGGCGCCCTCGCCGATGCCGCTGCTGGCGCCGGTGATCAGGATGACTTTGGATTCGTTGGAATGAATTGCCATCTTGCATACTCCTATTGTCGGTTCGGATTTGGCGGCGTCTGCACGTGATAGAGCCTGGAACATGGCCTGCCGAATTCGGCCTTTGACAAAGCACTATTGCTTCATCAATCGGTAAGAGAATGGTAGAGAAACCGTGCCGCAAGGCGAATACACGGACCGATGCCGTTATTGCCTATTCCTATTGAAACGCTTTATGCACGGGATGATGTGGCGCTAGAATGACGGCCAATGCGACAACAGGAGCAAGCGGTGCCAAACGCCCCCCTACCCGCTTCCATCACGATGGTTCGTCTGCTGGAAAAACTGGCGCCCAACGAGGGCTACACCCAGTCGGCGCTGGACAGCGTGCGGCTGATGCGCTCCGACCGTCCGCTCGGGCGCACGCCGGTGCTTTACGAGCCGAGCATCGTGATTGTTTGCCAGGGCCGCAAGCTGGGGTTTTTGGGCGACGAGGTCTATGTCTACGACGCCCAGCATTACCTTGTGCTGTCCGTTCCGCTGCCGTTCTCAACCGAGACGCAGGCCTCGCCAGAAGAGCCCATGCTGGCGGTATCGATCCGTCTGGATCTGCTGAAACTAAGCGACCTGATCACGCAGATCGGCGCCACCGGCCGCCACCCCGATGCGCCGCCCACCGGCATCGCGTCCACGCCCCTGGCCGGACATCTTGCTAGCGCCACGATACGGTTGCTGGAAGTCTTGACGGACCCGCTTGACGCGCTGGTGCTGGGGCCGGGCATCGTGCGAGAAATCTGCTATCGCGTGCTCACCGGAGCGCAAGGCGGCGCGATGCGTGCGGCGCTGACGCATCACGGCCGCTTCGGACGCGTGGCGCGCGCGCTCAAGCGGATTCACACTGACTACGCCACGCCGCTCAACGTCACAGGTCTGGCGGAGGAAGCGGGCATGAGCGTGCCGGCGTTTCACGCCAACTTCCGCACGGTGACGCAGACATCGCCGATTCAGTACATCAAGTCGACCCGCCTTCATCAGGCGCGCCTGATGATGATCCGTGATGGCGTGACCGCAGCCGCAGCGGCGGGCCGCGTCGGTTACGAAAGCGCGTCCCAGTTCAGCCGCGAGTTCAAGCGCCTCTTTGGGCGCACGCCGGCGAACGAGGTGCGTGACATGCGCGAATCGTTCACGCTGTCGCCTGCGGTGCGGTTCGATACGTAGCCACGCCGTGGGCTTCAAATCGAGGCCGCCAACAAACTGGTTAATAATGCCTGTCCTCGTAACGAAGACAGGGAGACCCTGCAAGATGAGTCTGAACACACCCAGCCTATGGCATCGGCTGCGGCGTCCGGTCGCCGCAATGATCTTGGGCTTGCTGCCCTTCTGGTTATTCTTGGGAACGTCCCAGACGACCACCGTGAATGGCAAGCTGGTGCAGGACTCCAGCTTCAATGTGCTGGGCTTGATTCTGGCCATTGCGGGCCTTGTCATGACCGTGAAGATGCTGAAGCAGGATGGCGCTTACGGTGAAGCGCCGCGCTGGTGGCCACGCACTGTGCTGGCGGTGTTGGCGGGCCTGCTCTGCGTCTTTCAGATTGGGCAAACCGCAGGGTTCTATCACGTCAATGTCGGCCAATCGATCGCACAGTGGCAGGCCAAGCTTCTTGGCCCCTCTGAACCGCGCGCGCAGGCGCTGGCGGCTGAGCTCGATAAAGCGATGCACGCCCGCACCCAGCAACGTGCGGCAAGCGTGGACCAAGTTCTGCTGCGCGATGACATCGCCACGTCGCTCGCACGCATCCACGCTAACGGCACGCTCTTCAACCTGTATGCCGAGGCGTGCAACAACCCTGGCAAACGCTTCGTGCTGGACGCAGCCCCCGCGCTGCTGACCGACGACGACAAGACCTATATCAACAAGGCCCAGCAGCTGGCCGCGCGCAATGCGACGGAGCGCTTTGATTGCGATAGCCCGCAGGTGCGCGACTTCATGTCGAACTGGCTGGCCGACGACGTGCTGCGCGACCGCGCCAATCTGGCCCTGCAAACCGCCGCCTACCGCGAACGTTTCGGCGACAAGCCCGCGCCGGCAGGCAAGGATGCGCTGGTCACCAACGGCTTAGGGATATGGCTGGGCGATACGATCCGCCAGGTGCAGACGGCGCTTGGCACCCAGAGCGAGCCGGTGGCCGCGGCCAGTTCGGGCTATTACCGACTTGACCTTCCCGAGCGCGGCATGGAACTGCTGTTCAGCCCGGTTGGCCAAGTGGCCTCCATTACCGTGCGTGCACCATTCAAGGGCAGCATCGTGGGCCTGAAGATCGGTGATAGCCGGCGCACGGTCAACCGTTTGCTGGGCGATGGGTGGATTGACGTCCGGCTGCCCTACGACAACGCCGCCGCTGGCTACGACATCCAGTTGCGCAAGCAGACGCCGGGCACGCAAGCGCAATGGCTCGACCGGCGCGCCGGTAACGACGTGGCGGTGGTGCAGCTGTCAGGCGCAAACTATGCCAGCACCATCGACGAGATCCGGCTGATCACGCCCCGCCGGCCGGGGTAGCGCCGGGCGCATTCCAGACCAGGGAACGGGGCCGATGCGCCCCCACTTCCCATGCTGCAACGCGTATTGACCTCTCCTTGTATGCGTGACCCAATAAACGCGACAACCCAAATCGTATGGAGGCGGTCATGATGAATGCGCAAACCAAGCGGGTCATGGAAGTCGTGGCGGCCGCAGAGGACGGGACGACTTACCGCATCAACCGGTACTGCCGCTCCGAACCCGACCAGCCGGCAGATCCCCACTACTTTTGCTGCCTTCAGGATGGGCAGTTGGTGGCATGGCGAGGGGATGGCAACTACGAGTTGCCCGACGGCACCATCGTGACGACGGTGGCCACACGACTTTGCGGATAGGGTGCGAACCATCCTGCATGCCGAAAAATTCCTGCTGCTGGCCTGTGTGGTGGCGGTGGCGGGGTACGCGTTCGACGCGGGATCGGGCGGCCACGGCCAGCTGGTCAGCCTGTTGGAAACAGCTGTCCTCATCGCAGCGATCCTCGGCGCCTCGTTAAGCGTGGCGCACCACGCCGAGCGCATCGCGCAAAAGCTCGGCGACCCTTACGGCAGCATGATCCTCACCCTGTCGGCGGTTTTGGTGGAGGTGATTGTGCTGGGGATCATCTCGGCCAAAAGCGGATCACCCACGCTGGTGCGCGACAGCATCTATTCAGCCGTCATGCTCGACATCAACGGCATTCTTGGCGTGGCCGCCCTGCTGGGCGGCTTCAAGCACGGCGAACAGTCCTACAACGATGATTCCGCGCGCACCTACAGCGTGATGATCCTGACGGCCGTGACGGTGTCGATGATCATTCCCGAGTTCGTTCCGCAACCCAGCTGGCGGGCTTACAGCGGCTTCACGATTGTGGTCATGCTGTTGTTCTATGGCGTGTTCCTGCGCATGCAAACGGGGCCTCACAGCTATTTTTTCAGCTACAGCTATCCGGACAAGAAGACACGCCAGCCCTTGCCGCCCGGTGGCTACCCAAGCCGCAGGCAATCCATCGCCGTCATGGCTGCCGGCATCATTGCCGTGGGGTTCCTGGCGGAACTGCTGTCGCATTCGTTGGATGGCAGCCTGACGGGCGCCAACGTCCCACCCGGGCTGGTGGCGTTTATCGTGGCAGGGATTTCGGCCGCTCCGGAAATGTTGACGGCCTTGCGGGCCGCGTTGGCCAATCGCATGCAATCGGTGGTGAATATTGCGCTGGGTGCGTCCTTGTCCACCGTCATTCTTACCGTGCCCGCCATGGAGGCGATGGCGTTGATCTCAGGGCAACGTATCGTGATGGCCATGACGCCGTTGCAAACCTTGATGATGCTGGTGACGTTATTGGTAGCGGCGATCAACCTGAACGACGGGCAGACCAATGCCATTGAAGGCATGACGCACTTCGTCCTGTTCGGGGCGTTTCTGATGTTGCTGGCCTTGGGCCTGTAGGCTCGCCGCTGGCGATTCAACGGCGTCCCGGCCGACTTGAAGCAGCTTTCTGTCGCCCAGCCTCAAGGCGGTCAACACCCCTCCCGTCACGCAGGCGGTGTCCACGCACATAACGTCTGTCCTCACCAGCAGCCCCAGCGTGGCCCAATGGCCAAACAGGATGGGCGTGTCAACGGCCAGCCTGCCCGGCACGTCAAACCAGGGCATCGTCCCGCGTGGCCAGCCCCCTGGGGCAGATTTCGCCCCGGGCGCGAGTTCCCCTTTGCGCGTGCACAGCCGCATGCGGGTGAAGGCGCTGGCGATGAAGCGTATGCGCCTGTCATCCTGCAATTTTGCGTTCCAGCCCAACACCGCCGGGCCGCAGAACATGTGCATGTGATCGCGCCATTGCGCGTCTTGCAGCCGGTCTTCCACTTCGCGCGCCAGCGCCATGGCGGTATCCACATCCCACTGCGGAAGAATGCCGGCATGCGTCAGGACGTGGCCCGCCCCTTCATGCATCAAGGGACAGCGCCGCAGCCAGTCCAGCAGCTCGAGTGCATCAGGGGCGTTGAACAGATCATTCAGGGTGTCGCCCTTGCCCGGGCGGATGCATCCGGCGGCGATCGCCAAGGCTCGGATGTCGTGATTGCCCAGCACGACGGTGGCGCGCTCGCCCAGCGCCATGACGCGGCGCAGCGTCTTGGCGGACTCGGGCCCGCGATTGACCAGGTCGCCCACGAACCACAGCTGGCTCGTGGGGTCGTCTGCAATTTCCGGGCGTGCCAGCAGTGCGTCAAGCTCGGCGCAGCATCCATGCACATCGCCGATCACCCAGACCGATGGCGAAGCGCCCACGATACTGCCGCCGTTGCGGTTGACGGCTGGCTGCTCCACGGTGTGCGGCATGGCCTTCCCCATCGGGTTGACAATCACTCGCACCGATCAGCAAACGCCGTGCCCGGCGCGCCGCTTTCCGCTTTCCCTGAAATCCCTAGCTAGGGCGAGGTTCGCTTTCCGATGGCGGATGGCAGGATCAGCTTGATCCCGCGCGCCGCCTGATAGCCGTGGATTTCCTTCACATCCAGCTTGCGCATGAATTCGATGGTGCCGGCATCGATGATCTGGCCGGGCACCATGATGGGAAAGCCGGGCGGATACGGGATCACAAAGTTTGCCGATACCAGTTCCGGGCCATTCGCCAGGCGTTCGTCCAGCTTGGGGCTGGTCAAGGGCAGGTACTCGCACTCGTCCTCGTTGTAGGCCGCGAAGAAGGCGGTGCGCATATTGCCTTCCGACGTGGTGCTGGCGGGATTGTCGCGGTAACCATCGTGAAAGCTGCTGAAGTTGGGCAGGCTGGGCACGTCTTCCATCAAGCTCTTGACCTTGGCGGCGAACGCCATTCGCCCTTCCTCCCCTTCGGACTTGAGCCGGGCCTCAATATCTTGGGAGATCTCCAACAGCACCTTGATCAACGCGGCCACGTCGCTGCGCGTGTTGTTGATATTGCTTTGCAACAGCGCGCTATTGCGCGAGGTCTTGTTCAGCTGGATGTTGTACTTGGAGGCCAGCAGGTTCTTGAAGGTGGTGCCGTCGAATCCCGCCGTACCGCACACCAGCGTCAACCGGGTGGGGTCCAGGCAGAACTCGTCGTCCTTCAACGCCTTCACGGCGGTCAGCCAGGTCATGCCCGGCTGCATGTAGTCAGAAAAGCCCGAGCCGCGATACGCCTCCGGGATCATCTTGTCGGCTCCCAGCACGCTGAAGTACTTCGAGATCAGCGGATGCTTGGCCACTTCGCGGCGTATGGCTAACGCAACTTCAATCGCGCGCATGACCAGCTCGTACCCTTCGAGCTCCATCTGGCGCCGAGCGACATCCAGCGAAGCAATGATCTGCGCGTTCGGCGAAGTCGATGCGTGAATGAAGACGGCTTCGTGAAACGCCGAGATGTGATGGTCGTAGTCTTCATCGCGCACAGCCACAATCGACCCTTGCCGCAGGCTCGACATGGACTTGTGAACGGAGTCCGTTTCATAGACACGGATGCGCATGGTTTGCGGGTTCGGCACCAATTGCCGTTCCATCACGCGCGGGTCTTTCGGGTCCAGGTCTTCGCCCAGTTCCTGGACCTGGGCGTTCCATTCCTCCATGGCGGCTGGGTCGTCACGCCATTGCTCAAGCGCGGCGGCCGCGCCCATGGCCGTTCTGGGACGCAGGAACGGTGACCACCGGGCAAAGCCGAACCAGGCTTCGTCCCAAAGAAAAATCAGGTCTGGCTTGATGGCCAGGCATTCCGCCATGACGCGGCGCGTGTTGTAGATATGGCCATCGAACGTGCAGTTGGTCAGCGTGATCATCGACACCTTGTCGAGCCGCCCTTCCGCTTTGAGATCCAATAACGCCCGCTTGATGGTGGCCAGCGGCACCGCGCCGTACATCGAATATTCCGTCATCGGAAACGCTTCAACGTAGAGCGGCTGCGCGCCGGACAGCACCATGCCGTAGTGGTGAGACTTATGGCAGTTGCGGTCGACGATGACGATGTCGCCCGGTTTGGTCACGGCCTGGTAGACCATCTTGTTCGAGGTGGACGTGCCGTTGGTCACGAAAAAAACGTGGTCCGCACCGACTGCGCGCGCGAACTTTTCTTGCGCAAGCTTGATGTTGCCCGTGGGCTCCAGCATGCTGTCCAGCCCGCCTGTCGTGGCCGACGTTTCCGCCAGGAACAGATTCAAGCCATAGAACTCGCCGAAGTCGCGTATCCAGTTCGACTTGATGATGGACTTGCCGCGCGCAATCGGCAGCGCGTGAAACGTGCTGATCGGCCGCGAGGCATAGAGCTTGAGATTGTCGAAGTGCGGCGTCGACTGCCGGTCGCGCACGCCTTCCAGGATGTTGAGGTGGACCTCCATGGGTTCCTCGGCTTCATAGAACACGCGGCGGATCGCTGACGCTGCCGGGTCGCCCGCCAGCTGCTCGACGTTGCGGTCGGTCAGCAGATAGACATCCAGTTCCGGCCGGATGTTGGCGATGAAACGGGCCAGCTTGAGGCCCGCCTCTTGGGTCTCGCCCGCAGAGGGCTCCATGTGCTGATACACCGTCAGGAAGTCGCGCAGCACCGGGGTGTCGTGCTTGGAGCCAAAGGGCACGCCGTCATAGATGACAACCGCCTCGATCTTGCCGTTAAGAATGGTCGCCAGTACCGCGTCTTCGAAGGTGCCGACCAGCACGGGTTCGTAGACCAGGCCATCTTCGGCCCGGCGCAGTTGCCGGATCTCTTGGCAAATGGCCGCCGAACGTGCAGGAGACATCGCGTTCACGAACAGGGTTTCGAAATACGGCCGCCGCTGTGCGCCCGCGCCCAAGCCGGGCGGTAATCGGTCTGGGACATCGGTAGAGGTCTCGTCAGCCACTTCCCATTCGCTGTTGTCGTAACGGTAGCTGCCAGAGAGCAAGGCGCCGCTCATGCGAAGCACCAGGCGCGCCACGCCTATCGCATCGCCTTCGGCAAGGCGGTCGTCCAGCGCGTGCAGCAAGTGCGCGCCGGGATAAGCGAAGTAGCTTTCCAGCGCGCGCAATTCCGCCAACGCCTGCTGCACGGCCTCGCCGCCCGAATGGCGCTTGCCGCTTCGTTCCGCGGCGGCCCAGGCCTGCGCCTTGGCATTCATGTCGCGCCACCGGTCAGAACGGGCGGCGGAATTCGAAAACAGATGGTCCAGGTGCTGCGGAGTAGTCGTGTCACGGGTCATGGTGCTCTCCTAAGCAAGAATCATGATGATGACCATGCCCCATATGGTCAGCAGGGTATTGCCGACGGCATACGTGACCGTATATCCCAAGCCGGGCACCTGGCTCTTGGCGGCTTCGCACACCATGCCCAGCGCGGCGGTCGTGGTGCGAGCGCCCGCGCAAATCCCAAGGATCAGCGCCGGATGAAATTTGAAAACGAATTTGGCAAGGAACATGCCCAGGACCAGCGGGACGGCGGTGGCGAAAATGCCCCACAGGAACAGGCTGATCCCCAGCTTCTGCAAGCCGGCCACAAACCCCGGCCCGGCTGAAATGCCCACCACGGCGATGAAGACATTCAGGCCCACGGAATTCATGAACCAGAGCGTGGGTTCGGGGATGCGGCCGAAGGTAGGCCGAATCGCGCGGAACCAGCCGAACACAATGCCGGCGATCAACGCGCCACCTGCCGTTGAGAGGGTGATCGGGATGCCCCTGACATTGATCACCACCGCGCCGATCAGCGCGCCGACTGTGATGGCCAGCGACATGAACGCCACATCGGTTACGGTGGTGGGCCGGTCCACATATCCGATTTCCTTGGCGGTAGTGTTGATGTCCTGCGTGCGCCCCACCACCGTGATGACGTCGCCACGGAACAGCTGCGTCTTCGGCAACACAGGGATCACGGTCTCGGTCGGGCCACGGCGTATGCGCTTCAGAAATACGCCCCGCGCACCGGGCCAGCGCGCCAGCTCTTCCAGCCGCTTGCCGTCCACCTTCTTGTTCGAGATATAGATATCCACGCCTTCGGTCTTGATATCCAGCAGCTCGGCGTCTTGCACTTCGCGGCCGCTTGGACCCAGCCGGGCAATCAGCTGATCGCGCTTGCCGCCGATGGCGACAATGTCTCCGGCCTGGATCAGCGTAGTCCGATCCGCTTCGATGATCTTGCCGTCGCGGCGGATGCGTTCAACAAAGGCCCGCACGCCATCCTGCGTACCCGCTTCGATGTCGCCGACCGCACGGCCGATGAACGGGCTCTCGGGCGCCACGGAATACGCACGCACCTCGAAGTCATGCCATTGCGTTTCGCCTTCTGCGGCGCTTCCCGCGCCCAGCATCTGCTCGTACTCCTTGCACGCCGCAACCAGGTCAATGCCCAACAGCTTGGGGCCGATCTGCGCCAGAATGATGGCCGACCCCACCGTGCCGAAGATATACGTCACGGCATAGGCAATAGGCATCGCATCCAGCAGCGCCTGCGCTTCTTCCGGCGACTTGCCCAAGCGGTTGATGGCGTCAGTCGCCAGCCCCATCGACGCCGAAATGGTCTGGGACCCGGCAAACAAACCGGCGGCCGAACCCAGGTCATATCCCGCGAGGACAGCGGCAACTGCGGCCGCGCCCAGCGAGAACAGCGCCATGATCACGGCAAAAATCGCTTGTGGCAGCCCGTCTTTGGCGATGCCGCGCACAAACTGCGGGCCCACGCCATAGCCCACCGCAAACAGGAACATCAGGAAGAAAACCGACTTCACGTTCGGCGAAATCTTCACGCCCAGGATGCCAATGACAATCGCAACCAGCAGCGTTGCCGTCACCGCCCCAAGACTGAATCCCTTGAAGCTCTTTCCTCCGATCCAATAGCCAATCCCGAGCGCCAGGAAGATCGCGATTTCGGGATAGGCCTTGAGCGTAGCGACGAACCAATCCATGGTCTTCTCCTTATTCAACGGAATCTAGCCGTTGAAAATTTGGCGGGCCATACCCCATCTGCGGTACGTCTGGCCCGTTACTCTGAAGGGACATCGACAACACTGAACTTTCCGCCCAGCGCCAAATGCAGGTTCACGCGCTGAACCAGCCGTTCGGCGCGCACATGCAACAGGTCGCCTTTCACGCGCAACACATCGCGCTTGCGCTGCAAGACATCGAAAGTGTCGAACTGGCCGATCCGGCGTTGCACTTCCGCCAGCTCCAGCGCGCGGGTGCTTTCGGAATACTGGCGTTGAATCGCGCGCTCGCGCAGCGCCAGTTGCTGCTCGCCCGTCAATCCGTTTTCCACTTCACCCATGGCCGTGAGGATGGCGCGTGCATAGGACGCCAGCGCTTCGCGCTGCTGCTCGGTACGCAGTTCCAGCGTGATCTGGCGGCGGCCGGCATCAAACAACGGCCAGATCAACGATGCGCCCACCGGATAGACCCAGCTCTGCATGCTGGTGGCCAGCCCCGAGTAATCTTTCGTGAAACGGCCCGCCCCCGCAAAGATGGAAATCGCAGGCAGGCGCGCGGCCTTGGCTTCTTCGGCGCCGAAGTACGCGGACACCATCCGCTCGCGCGCCGCAATCAGGTCAGGCCTGCGGTCCAGCAAGTCCAAGGGCAGCCCGGGCGCAAGCGGCGGCGGGGTGTCGGGGATGGCTTCGTTCGCTTGCGCGGCCCCTTCTGGGTAGCGGCCCAGCAATAGCTCCAGCGCACGCAGCGCCTGCATGCGCGCCTGTTCCCGTTGCGCCACGACATCTGCCGCGGCTTCGCGCTGCTGCGCCCAATAAGCCACGTCCAGTTCGCTGACCTTGCCGATGCGGCGGCGGTATTGCACCAGCTCAAGCTGTTCGCCGGTCGTGCTTTCAAGTTCCTGCGCCAGCGCCAATTGGCCGGTGGCCTCTAACGCAGCAAGCCAACTCTTGGCGGTCAATGCGCCGATGGATTGGCGCGCGTATGCGTAATCGGCTTCGGTAGACCGGTATCCGGCCTCACCCGCCCGTTTCTCTGCGCGCGCCCTGCCCCATAAATCGATTTCCCAGTTGATCAGGATGGCGTAGCCATTGGCGGAAAATGCGCTGCCCGGCGTGGGGTCGGTCGCCGTGCGCGCCCCGAAGCCAACCGTGGGCAGCAGGTCCGCGCCCGCCAGCCTGGCCTGCTGCGCCGCCTGTTGCACCCGGCTGGCCGCGACACGAAGGTCCAGGTTATTGGCCAGTGCTTCATCAATCAACGCTTGCAAGGTTCCATGTTCGGGAAATCCCGCCCATGCCGGATCAAAGGCCGCCACCCTGGCGCTGGCGACCCAGTGTTCAGGCACTGCCTTGCCCTCCATGGCCTGTTCGGCCATCGCCTGTTTGGTGGGCGCGTCCAGGTTGGCGCAGCCCGCCATCAGCGCGGCCGCGCACATCGCGGTGAGAAGCTTGGGAACGATCATGCGGTTCGGGTGCATGTCGGCGCCGTCAATGAAGCTTCAGAACCAGATAATCCAGCTTGGACTGCACGCGGAAGATAACTTTGCGCACCATATGCAGCGCGCCCAGGCGGTCCGTGTAGATTGCAGCGTTACCGCGGGCGCCCATCGCCAGCGTCATGTCTTGCGGCGTTTCAAGATCAATGCGCACCGCGAACTGCATGGGCGCATCGGCTCGCGCGCCTTCGCTGGTGGTGCCGGGCAGCAGGCCCGATGCCTGGAATTGGCCTTGCGACGTGGCCCAAACAATGGAATCCACCTTGCCCTTGAAGACGTGGCCGGGCACCGTGCGCAGCGACACTTCGACCTCGTTGCCTTCCTCGACTTTGGTCAGCTGATTCTGATCAAAAAACGCGATCACCTGCTGCGTGGTCTCAACAAACGACATGATCGGCCGCAGCGGTATCGCGGCCGCGTAAGACCCCACGCGCGCCTGCAAGTTGATTGCGTAGCCATCAGCGGGGGCATACAGCGTGGTCTGCGCCAGTTCCCACTTCGCCGTGTCCAGCTCGGCCTTGACCTGCGCCACGGCTACCTGGTCCCCGTCGACCACCGCCTCCTGATTCAATTTGATCTTGCGTTCGGTCTCGCGCGCGGCTTCCCAGTTGCCCAGCCGGACTTTCAATTCGCTTTGAAAGCTCTGCACGTCGTACTGGCTGCCCGCGCCGCGCGCCGCCAAGGCGGTGCTTTGGCGCAGCCGCATCCGGGCAAGGTCGACTTGCGCCAAGGCCGCTGCCGTCAACGATTGCGCGGCGGCAAGGTCACGGTCCAGCGATTGCCGCGTGGCTTGCGCATCGATGAGCTTGGCTTCCAGCTGCCTGACTTTCAATTGATAGGGTTCCGCATCCAGGCGCAGCAGCACGTCGCCCTTCTTGATCAGCCGGTTGCCTTCCACTGCAATTTCCACCACGCGCCCGGTCACCCGGGGAATGATTTCCACCACATAATTGACAACGCGCAGCTCGTTGGACGATGGCGTCACCACATTGATGATCAACACCAGCGCCGCCACGCCGGCGGCCCCGATGGCCACCACGCCAACCTGGGATTTGATGTTCCACGGCAGCCACTTCAGCTTGATGAAGATCAGCCAAATCAACAGCCCATACACCATCAAGATGAGTTCAAGCATGCCGGCGCCCCTTTATCGTCAACCCAAGGTTTCCGGACCGGGCCCGTCTTCCTCATGCTTGTCGCGGCCATAGGCGAGCCGGTATCCGACGGGTCTGGTATGCGCCCACAGCCAGGCAAAGGGCCAGAGCATGCCGCCAAACACCAGCGATAACAGGCACAGCGACTTGATGGCCTCGGCTTGAGGGTGATGACGTTTTTCGGCAATCACTTCCGGCAAAACGTGCAGCTTCCAGAAGATCCAGATGGCCAGAATGGGGACAAGAACGAGCACGACCCAGACGAGCACATCGGCGATGGCGTCCTCCAGGTGTCCCGACACCGCGTGTCCCGTCAAGGGAAAGCACAGCAGCGCAACGGTTGCTACGGCCACGAACCGGCGCCGCGATTTGGCAAGAAACATGTAGAGCCCCTTGCAAGAGAACGTGTGCTGCATTTTCGCCAGTGACGGAGTGCTAAGTCCATGCTAATTTCGGCAATATGTCGTCAGCTCTCTTGCGTGGAGGCTTAGATGAAATTGCAGCACTTCGAGTCGTTTGATTCGTACGCGGCCGCTCTCTTCCACGCCGACGTAAGGGTATTCCTGCTGGGTTCTAAAGACGGCGGCTGGCGAACCGGCCATCTGGATGTGGATGGCATCGACGTGCAACGCGGCGTCACCCGGGTGCCTAACCTGTGCGAGGCCGCGGGCTGGGCCACGCACCTGACCTTGCTATTGCCAGAACCCTCGCCCGCCCAGGCATGGCTGAATGGCGTCCCCTTTAGTCAGGATTCGATGGGTGTGCTGGCGCCTGGCAAAGGGTTCGTCTTCCGCGCCGCTGGCCCCAATGACTGGGTCAGCATCGCGCTGCCGCTGGCGTCTGATTTATTAATAGACGACAGCTTTGCGGCGCAAACGCTGCGGCGCTGGGCTAGCGCGGCTGACATGGTGAAAACAGACCCCCTGCAAGTTGCCGCGCTGCGCGAGGCGGCGCTCCTGTCGATGGCGCCCGCCTGTCCGCCCGCGCTGGGGCGCCGTCTGGTTGAGCAGCGCTTGCGTAATCTGATCGCCAACCGTGTGCCGCACGACAAGAACAAGGGCCGGCCGAGCTTGTGCTTGCCCCAGCTGTGCGAGTTGGCGCTGGCGATCTTTCGCGACCGGCAGCAGGCGGTGCATGTGGACGAATTGCGCAAGGGCCTGAAGATCAGCGAACGCAGCTTGCGCGACGTTTTCCAGGCCTGTTTCGGCATGAGTCCGGGCCATTACTTAGCCTTGAGAAAACTGCATGACGTTTATCTGGACCTGGCCCACAGCAATAACCAGCAGACCGTTTCCGATTGCTTTTTTCAGCATGGCTATCCGTATTCCACATACGCGGCCGCGCGCTATCACGACCTGTTTCTTGAAACGCCGTCCGAAACCCGGCGCAGGCGGCATCCGCATTCGCATCCCGCCTGACGGCTTTTCGCCGGAATCATCATGGACGCGCGGCGGGCTCGCGCCTCACAATCGCGAAGGACGTGGGAAATACACGAGCAATACAAGAGCAATACGCAAGTAATTCGTGCGACTCAAGGAGGCACATCATGGCCAAGAAAAGAGCAGCGGAAGACAGCGTGAAAACAGCAAAGCCCCTGACGGGCAAGGACTACGAAAAAGAACTCGCCCGCCTGCATATCGAACTGGTCAAACTTCAGCAGTGGGTGGTGCATAGCGGCGCCAAGGTCTGCATTCTGTTTGAAGGCCGCGATGGCGCGGGCAAGGGCGGCACCATCAAAGCGATTACGGAGCGCGTCAGCCCGCGCGTGTTTCGCGTCATTGCCTTGCCCTCACCCACCGATCGCGAGAAGACGCAGATGTATGTGCAGCGTTATCTGCCGCATCTGCCCGCAGCCGGTGAAATCGTGATCTTCGACCGCAGCTGGTACAACCGCGCGGGGGTCGAACGCGTGATGGGTTTTTGCACGAAGGAACAGGCCAAGGTGTTCCTGAAAGCGGTGCCGCTGGTGGAACGGGCGATCGTTGATTCCGGGATCATCCTGCTGAAGTACTGGCTGGAAGTCAGCGAAGAAGAACAGACCCGCCGGCTTCAAGCGCGCATTCACGACGAGCGCAAGATCTGGAAGCTATCGAAGCTGGACCTGGATTCGTACAGCCACTGGTACGACTATTCACGGGCGCGAGACGACATGTTTGCCGCCAGCGATACCGACCATGCGCCGTGGTACGTGGCCGACTCCAACAACAAGAAGCGCGTGCGCCTGAACATCATCAGCCACATCCTTCAGAGCATTCCGTACAAAGCCCTGCCCCATCCCGAAGTCAAACTGCCTAAGCGGCAAAAGGCGCAGGGGTATCAAGAGCCGGATCGGCCGATTCGATTCGTTCCGGAGAAATTCTGAACCGAGCTGAACCTCGCTGAATCACGCTGAATCGCGCTGACACCTGCTGAACCGCGTGAGTCGCCACGCGCGTTCAAGCGCCCTGCCGCGCGCCCATCATCGAGCGCGACAGCCGGCTGGCCGCGGCAAGAATGGCATCCTTGTGGCCCAGCAGCACTTGCTCGGTCAGCCGGGAGATCGGGCCCGAGATGCACATTGCGCCCAGCAAGGTCCAGTTCATGCCATAGACCGGCGCCGAGAGGCTTGAGACCTCGGCGTCGCGCTCGCCCAGCGACATCATGTAGCCGGCCCGCCGCACGGATTCGTAGGGCTCGCCAGCTTCGCCGGAGAAGGCCAGCAGCACGCGGCCCGGGCTGCCCAGCGTGAGCGGCAGCGACGCGCCCACCCGCACGTGATGGCGGATGGACTTGGGCCCTTCGACACGCGCCATGCAGATCCGCTGGTTGCCCTCGCGCACATAGAACGTGGCGCTTTCGCCCGTGGCGGCCGATAGCTCGCGCAGCACCGGCTGCACCACTTCCTGCACGTTGAAGGTGGCCTGATAACAAGCGCCCAGCCAGCCCGCCGCGCGCGCCAGCCGCCAGGTGCCATCGGCACGTTGCGCCAGGTAATCGTCCATGGCGAGCGTGCGCGCCAGCCGCAGCACCGTCGAACGATGGCAGCCGGTGCGCCGGCTCAGTTCCGCCAGCGTCAGGTGCGATTCTTCAACGCCGAACGCTTCCAGGATGCGCATGGCGCGGCGCACCGCAATAACGCCTTCTTCGCCGTCCTCGCCTGCCTTCGCGGCATCGGGGTTGCCAGTCTCTTCTTCGTTCATGGTACGCAACATGTTTCGCTAGACGAACTTGGATTGTATTGTGCGGAACACGATCCGACAATGCGCCTACCAAAACAAAAATCGGAGACAAACCATGAAGGTCGTCGTACGCGCGCTCTCAGGACTCGCCCTCGTCTGCGCAACCGGGCTCAGCCTGGCCCAGGGCTACCCCAACAAACCCATCCGCCTGGTCGTCCCGTTCCCCCCGGGCGGCGGCACCGACGTGCTGGCCCGCGAAGCCGCCGTGAAGGTCGCCAGCAACACCGGCTGGAACATCGTGACCGAGAACCGCCCCGGGTCCGGCGGCAACATCGGCGTGGACACGGTGGCCAAGTCCGACCCCGACGGTTATTCGCTGGTGCTGGGGCAAACCAGCAACCTGGCGATCAACCCCACGCTGTACGCCAAGCTGCCCTATGACCCCGAGAAAGACCTGAGCGCGATTGGGCTCATTGCCGACGCGCCGCTGGTGATCGTGGTGCCGGCGGGTTCGCCGTTGAAGTCGCTGGACGACATGATTGCGGCCGCCAAGGCCAAGCCGGGAATACTGAATTACGCCAGCTCGGGCAACGGCACCGTGTCGCATCTGGCGGCCGTGCAGTTGCAGAACGCAGCGGGCATCCAGCTCACGCACATCCCCTACAAAGGGGCCGCGCAGGCCTCCAATGACCTGATCGGCGGGCAGATCGACATGTACCTGTCGTCCGTTCCCACGCTGATCGGCCACGTGCGCAACGGCAAGATGCGCGCGCTGGCGGTCACGTCCGCGCAACGCGTGCCCGATCTGCCCGACGTGCCCACCATCGCCGAACGCGGCTATCCGGGGTTTGAAGCCGTGACCTGGTTCGGCCTGGCCGCCCCCAAGGGCGTGCCGAAAGACATCGTGGACCGCTTGAACGCCGAGTTCAACAAGGCGCTGCAATCCAAGGAACTGAGCGTGAAGTATCAGGAACAAGGCGCGCGCGTGCTGACGGGCACCCCTGAGGACTTCGCCACACTGATCCGCGACGACCGCGCCCGCTGGGGAAAGATCGTCAAGGACTCGGGCGCCCGCGTCGAGTGACCTTTCATGCGCGCCCCCTACGCCTATTCCGCTGGTGAAGGACGGCCTGCCGTCGCCGTGCCCGCTGGCGCTTGCGACTGCCATGTCCACGTCTACGACGGCCGCTATCCGCCCGCGGCGGGTGCAACGTTGCTGCCGCCGGACGCAAGCATTGCGCAGTACCGCGCGATCCAATCCCGGCTCGGCACGCAGCGCGCGGTGCTGGTCACACCTTCCACCTATGGCGCCGACAACCGCAGCATGCTGGCCGGCCTGGCCGAATTGGGTGAACAGGCGCGCGGCATCGCCGTCATCGACGGCACGGAGTCCGACGCGCAACTGGAAGCGCTGCATGCGCAGGGCGTGCGTGGCATTCGGCTGAACCTGTCGCTGGGCGTGACGGGGTCGGCGGCGCACATCGCGCCCTTGGCCGCGCGAGTGGCGCCGCTGGGCTGGCACGTGCAGCTGCTAATGCCGCCCGATCAGCTCGCGCAGCTGGGCGAACTGCTGTCGTCGTTACCCACGCCCATCGTGTTCGACCACCTGGCCCGCATCACGCCCGCGCTGGCCGGCCAGCATCCCGCGCATGCGCGGGTGCTGCGCTTGCTTGGCGCCGGGCGCGCCTGGGTGAAGCTGTCTGGCGGGTATCTCGTCAGTGATCAGCGGTCGACCGACGACCCATCGCTGCATGCCTTGGCGCGCACCTACCTCGACGCCAACCCCGACCACGTTATCTGGGGCAGCGACTGGCCGCACGCCACCGCGTCGGCCGGCAAACAGCCTATGCCCGATGACGCCCGCCAGCTTGACCGGCTGAGCGAATGGGCAAGCAGCCCGGCCGCATTGAATCGCATTCTGGTGAGCAACCCGGCAGCCCTCTACGGCTTTCCGGAATGAAAAAAGACAACATCACGGAGACACCCTCATGCCTACCCTGGCCACCGCAACCCTCACCCGGCGCCGCCTGCTGACCCTTGGCGCAGCACTGGCCGCCACCACGGCTTTCAACGTGCGCGCAGCGCCGGACTGGCCGGCAGGCAAGACCATCACCTGGGTCGTGCCTTATCCGGCGGGCGGCAGCACCGACGTGCTGGGCCGCGCCATCGCGCAGCAACTCGATGCGCTGCTTGCCACCCGCGTGATCGTCGACAACCGGCCGGGCGCAACAGGCACCATCGGCGCCGCACGCGTCGCGCGCGCCGAACCCGACGGTCTGACGCTGCTAGGCACCTCGATCGGCCCGCAAGCCATCGCGCCGCACGTAATGGGCAAGCTCACCTATGACCCGGTCGCGGACTTCGCGCCCGTCATCATGATCGGCACGATCCCGCACCTGTTGGTCGTGGGCGCGGCGCAACCCTTCAAGACGCTGGACGACCTGCTGAAAGCCGCAAAGGCCGCGCCGCAAAGCCTGGCCTATGCCTCTGGCGGCACGGGGACCATCCTGCATATGCAGGGCGAACTGCTACAGCAACGCACCGGGGCGCGATTCCTGCACGTGCCTTACAAGGGCGACACGCCCGCCTTGCAGGACACGCTGGCCGGCCAGGTGCAATTCGCCTTCATCCCGGCCGCCGCCGCGCTCCCCCATGTGCGCACGGGAGCGCTGCGCGCCTTGGCCGCCACATCGGCCCGCCGCCTGCCCGCCCTGCCCGACGTTCCCACCATGGAAGAAGCCGGCATGCCCGACTTCGTGGTCGAGCAATGGCAAGCCGTGTTCGCCCCGGCCAGCACGCCTGCCGCCGTCATCGAACGGCTGAATACCGATATCGCCAAAGCGCTGCAAAGCCCCGCGTTGATTGCGCTGGCCGAGCAGCTTGGCATCACGCTCGCCGGCGGCTCGCCGCAGGCATTGGACCAGACCCGCAAGGCCGACTTCGACAAGTGGGGCAAGGTCATTCGCGACGCTGGCATCAAGCCGGCCTGACGACGCCCCACCTCCCTTCTGACTCTTTCAGGAACCTTCATGGCAAACCAGGACATCATCAAAGACTTTCCCCGCGTAGACGCCACCATCGTGCGCCGCGCGGCTGAACTGCAACCCGCGATTCTGGCCGACGTGGCTGGCCGCCGCGGCGCGCTCAGCGGCCGCATCCGGCCCTTGCACCCCAGCATGAGAGTCGCGGGCACGGCGCTCACCGTTGAAGTTCGGCCGGGCGACAACCTGATGATTCACGCCGCCATCTCGCTGGCCAAGCCGGGCGATGTGCTGGTCATCGACGGCAAGGGCGATCTGAGCTCGGCGCTGATGGGCACCATCATGATGACCGCCTGCCGCAAGCTGGGCATCGCGGGCGTGGTGATGGATGGCGCGGCACGCGACACCGTCGAAATCATCGAGATGGACTACCCGGTGTTCGCCGCAGGCACCAACCCCAACGGCCCGACCAAGAACGTGCCCGGCCGCATCGGCCACCCCGTGTCGGTGGGCGGCGTGACCGTCAATGCGGGCGACTTCATCATCGGCGACGCCGACGGCGTGGTTGTCGTCGAACGCGAAAAAATTGAAGGCCTGCTTCCCGCCGCCGAAAAGAAAGTGCGCGACGAAGCCGCCCGCATCGCCGCCATCCAGGCGGGCGACACCGAGGCCAAGTGGCTGACGGCAGCGCTGCGCGCGGCGGGTGTGTTGAAGGAAGGGGAATCGCTGTGAACGCTCCCGCTTCTGACAAACCCGCCATCCTCGTCACGGCGGCCGATCTGGCGCCCGAAGCGCTGGCGCTGCTGGGCGACTTCGACGTGGTCTACGCGGGCAAGACGCCGTCTGAAGACGACGTCGTGGCGCTGTGCCGCACGCACAACCCCATTGCCATCATCGTGCGCTACAGCAAGGTCGGCGCGGCCGCGATGGATGCGGCACCGGCGCTGCGCGTGATCTCCAAGCATGGCAGCGGCACCGACACCATCGACAAGGCCGCGGCCGCACAACGCGGCATCGACGTGGTTGCCGCCGTGGGCGTGAACGCAGCGGCGGTCGCCGAGCAGGCGCTGGCGCTCTTGATGAGCTGCGCCAAATCCGTGGTGGCGCTGGATGCGCGCATGCGCGGCGGCCACTGGGACAAGTCCACGCACAAGAGCGTGGAACTGGCCGGCAAGACGATCGGCCTGATCGGCCTGGGCGCCATCGGCCAGCGCATGGCGGCGGTGGCGCACGGCATGGACATGCGCGTGATCGGCTTTGATCCTTACGCGCAGAACCTGCCCGCGTATGTCGAGCGTGTGCCGTTGGAGCGCATCTGGAAGGACGCCGATGCGATCTCCCTGCACTGCCCGCTGACGGATGACAACCGCGGCATGGTCAATGCCGCCACGCTGGCGCAATGCCGGCCGGGCGTGATTCTCGTCAACACCGCGCGCGGCGGTTTGGTGGACGAAGACGCGCTGCTGGCGGCGGTGCGATCCGGCCAGGTGATGGCGGCGGGCCTGGACAGCTTCGCCACCGAACCGATGGCGGCCGGCCACCCCTTCCAAGAAGAACCGCGCATCATCCTCAGCCCGCACATTGGCGGCGTCACCAGCGCGGCTTACGTGAACATGGGCATGGCCGCGGTGCGCAATATTCTGGCGGTGCTGGCGCGCGATTCCGCGTCCGCCTGAGGAGCCGCCCATGCCGCAACGATGGAAACAAGCGCCGCCGGGAAGCCACTGGGGCGAATTCGGCCCCGACGACCAGCTCGGCCGCATGAATCTGGTCACTCCCGCCAAAGTGCGCGAGGGCATCGCCGAAGCGCGGGAAGGGCTTACGTTTTGCCTGTCGCTCCCATTGGACGTGCCAGGCGGCATGGCGCTCAACCCCCGCCGCTTGCCGCCGCAGCGCTATGCCACGTTGCGCGACGGCAAGAGCGCGGGGGCGCAAGGATATTGCTGGTCGTACGCATCGGAAGACCCGCAACTGACAGACGTCGTATGCGACGACGTGCTGCTGATGAACACGCAGTACTCAACCCAATGGGACAGCCTGGCGCACATGGGCAGCCTTTTCGATGCCGATGGCGACGGCGAGCCTGAAGCCGTCTTCTACAACGGCTTTCGGGCAGGCCAGGAAATCGTCGCTGCGCACGAAGACGCCGAAGCCTCCGCGGAGTGGGCGCGCTTTCCCGGCCCCCGCGCCGGTGCGCTTGGCATCGAACATCTAGCCGAGCACGGCGTGCAAGGCCGTGGGGTGTTGATCGACCTGGAAGCTCATGTAGGCCGCACGCGAACCGCCGTCGGATACGACATGCTGATGCGCATCATGGAGGCCGATGGCATCACGGTGGAATCTGGCGACATGGTGTGCCTGCACACGGGGTTTGGCGACATGCTCATGGCCATGAACCGGCAACCCGATGTGGCGCATTTGCACGCAACCGGCAGCGGGCTCGACGGCCACGACAGCCGTCTGCTGCAATGGATCGATACGTCGCGGCTGGCCTGCCTGATTTCCGACAACCCCGCCGTCGAACTGGTGCAGACGGTGAACCTGAGCGCGCCCGCCCCCGCCTTGCGGCGCCCGCGCCTGCCCTTGCACGAACATTGCCTGTTCAAGAACGGCATCCATCTGGGCGAGCTTTGGTGGCTGACGCCGCTTGCGCGCTGGCTGCGCGCCCATCGCCGCCATCGCTTCCTGCTGACCGCGCCGCCACTGCGCCTGCCGGGCACCGTGGGTTCGCCTGCTACGCCCATCGCCACCGTCTGACCAATCCATTCCCGGCATCCACGCGTTCAACCCGCCATTGCCTGGCGCAGCGTCCGAAACAGGCCGCACGCCCACACGCTAAAGAGGAGACATCCTGTGAGTATTTTCCGCCCCCTTACGATGGCGGCCTTGGCCCTTTGCGCCAGCGCCGCCCACGCCGCCTACCCCGAACGCCCCGTACGTGTCGTGGTCGGCTTCTCTCCCGGCGGTCCGACTGATGTGGTCGCCCGCGCGTTCGCGTCTTATGCGTCGCAGGCCACGGGCCAGACCTTCGTGGTCGAGAACAAGCCCGGCGCCAACACCATCCTGGCCGCTGAAGCCGTCGCCAAAGCGGCGCCTGACGGCTATACCTTGCTGGTCGGCGCCACCAACCACACCATGATTCCGGCGCTCTACAGCAACCGCGTAAAGTTCGATGCGCTGCAATCGTTCACGCCCGTGTGCGCCGTGGCCGTCAGCCCGACCGTGCTGGTTGTCGGCCCCGCACTGAAAGTGGACAGCCTTGGCGCATTCCTGGCGAAGGTCCGCGCCGCGCCGGGCCGCATCACCTATGCCACGCCCGGCACGGGCAGCTCGGGGCATTTCGCCACTGCGGAGTTCCTGCGCCTGACCCATACGTCGATGAACCACATCCCTTACAAGGGCGCGGCTCAGGTCATCTCCGACCTGATGGGCGGCCAGATCGACAGCTCGTTTGCGACATTGGGGTCGGTGCTGCCGCAGGTGGCATCCGGCAAATTGACCGCGCTGGCGGTCGCCGCGCCCAAGCGCCTGCCGCAACTGCCGCAAGTGCCCACGTTCGATGAGGCCGGCGTGCAGGGTTACACCGCCGACGCCTGGTATGGCGTGCTGGCGCCGGCCGGCCTGCCGCAAGACGTGCGCGCCAAGCTCGAGCAGGTTGCCCGGGATTTCGCCAAGGCGCCCGCCACCGCCAAGAGCCTGGATGCGTTGGGCATGCAACCCCGCGAGACCTGCGGCGATGCGTTCCACGCGCAACTCTCCGGAGAAATCGACACCTATCGCAAGCTGGCCGACGAGCTTGGCCTGAAGGCGGACTAAGCCCACCACAACCCGAACAGAGAGCGAGGAAGACATGGCCACACACAAACCCTCCCGGGCACGCCTGAAGGCCGCTGCCCTGATCACCGCTTGCGCCTTGCCGCTGCTGGCCTGCGCCGCGCCCCAAGCCGCGGACGCCTGGCCCAGCCGCCCCGTGCGCATCGTGGTGCCTTATGGCCCCGGCGGCGCGGTGGATGTCGCCACACGCAAGATGGCGCAAATGCTGTCCACACAGACGGGGCAGAGCTTCATTGTGGAAAACAAGCCCGGCGCCACGGGCACCATCGGCGTCAGCCAGGTTGCGCGCGCCACGCCCGACGGCTATACGCTTGTCGCCAACGACACCACCTATTCCCTGTTGCCGCACATCTTCAAGAAGCTGCCCTTCGACCCGGCGCAAGACCTGCAACCGGTGTCGGCCTTTATCTTCGCCCCGATGGCGCTGGCCGTATCCGCCGACAGCCCGTTGCGCACGCTGGGCGACCTGACGGCAGCGGCTCGCGCCAAGCCCAACCAGATCACCTACGGTTCGGGCGGCCCCGGCACGACCCCGCATTTCGCGGCCGAAGGGCTGTCGCTGGCTACAGGCGCCAAGTTCATGCACGTGCCCTTCAAGGGCGCCGCCGAAGCCACGCAAGCGGTGATGGGCAAAGTCATCGACTTCCAATTCGCGTCAACGACCGGCGTAATGGGGCCGGTGCAAGGCGGCCAGCTGCGGCTGCTGGCCGTCAGCGGTGACAAGCGGCTGGAAGTCTTGCCCAACGTACCGACATTTACCGAGGCCGGCGTGAAGGACTTTGGCGTGGTCAATTGGACGGGATTGTGGGTGCCCAAAGGCACGCCGCCCGAGGTCTCGGCGCGCTTGCAACGCGAAGTGGCCACGGCGATGGCATCGGAAGAGATGAAGACCTTTGCGGTCAAGATGGGCGCCGAACCGCGCGCGGCGGACGCCAAGGAGTTTGGCCGCATTTTGGCGGACAGCGGGGTGATGTGGGGCAACGTCGCTCGTAACATCGGATTCGACGCCAAATAAGCTCGCAAGGAAACACCATGTTCATTCTCCAAGCCCCCGACGTGATCGATTTCGATGTGTGGACGACGATGCCCGACGCTTACCGTCGTCCGCAACGCAGCGACTGGGCCGATGCGAATCGTGGCGGGGTACCCGTCGATTCCTTTCTGGAAGGCCCCGTCTTCGACACGCAGGGCAACCTGTACGTGACGGATATCCCGTGGGGCCGCGTGTTCCGCGTGTCACCTGACGGGCAGTGGTCGCTGATTGCCGAATACGATGGCGAACCCAACGGCATGAAGTTTCTGGATGACGCCCGCCTGCTGATCACGGATTACAAGAACGGGCTGATGATGCTGGACATCGCTAGCGGCCGCGTCACCCCGTTCCTGGCCCGCCGCAACAGCGAGCGCTTCAAAGGCGTCAACGACCTGATCTTTGATGCGCACGGCAATCTTTATTTCACGGACCAGGGGCAAAGCGGCTTGCACGACCCCAGCGGGCGCCTGTATCGGCTGCGCCCTGACGGCCAGCTCGATCAACTGCTGAACAACGTTCCCAGCCCCAACGGCGTGGCGTTATCGCCTGACGGACGTGTGCTGTACCTGGCGGTGACGCGCGGCAATTGCGTCTGGCGCGTGCCGCTGCTGCTCGATGGCAGCGTCAGCAAGGTCAGCCAGTTTTTCACGTCGTATGGTCCAAGCGGCCCGGACGGCCTGGCCGTGGATGTCGAGGGCAATGTGCTGGTCTGCAACCCTGGCTTGGGTTACGTCTGGCAGCTGAACCATCGCGCCGAACCGGTAACGGTATGGCGCAGCCCGCGGGGCGCGTCCACGACGAATCTTGCCTTCGGCGGCGCCGACGGGCGCACCGTGTTCTGCACGGAATCCACCACGGGTTCCATCCTGACCGCCCAGGCGCCGCAGCCTGGGCTGACGCTTGCGCGTCCTTGATGGCATGACGGTTCACCTGCGCGGCCGGCCCCGCAGGCGGCCTTGCCTTAACGCTGAAGGCAAGCCGAAACGTCTGCCTTTAGCCGCGCCATTTCCTGATTGACGCCCAAGTCCGCGCAGTACGCGCCCGCGCCCCGCAAGGTCAGGGCCAGCGACGACGGCGTCTTCTTTGACAGCTCGGCTTTCAGACGAAAACCGGATACGTTTGACGCGCGGTACTGGTCTGTCTCGTACACGCCGGCCGTCAGATCCCGGGTGGCCTTGCCCTTGCCTGCGTATTCAGGGCGATCGCCCTTGCCGCTGGTGGCCTCGTCCAGGCAGGCAAACACCTTCTGGGCGGAGGCGGCTGGCGGCACATCCATCGACGCGCTTTGGCTCGGGCCGAAGCTGTCGCACAACCCTGACGACGTTGAACACGCGCTCAATAGCCCGGCAAACACCAGCGTCGCGGCAAACTTGCCCTTCCATTGCCAACGCGCCAACACCCGATTCTTGCCTACGATCGATCGCATTCGCGCATCCTTTACAGAGGTCATGGAATCGCGAAAATATAGCAGCCCGACGCCCGATCACCTTTTTTGACATGGAGGCGTGCGGCACTTTGTGGCAGCATGCCGGAGCATCCCGCCCCGCTGACCCCACGCGCGGCGCAAGAACCCACACACGACGGAGTGTTTTTCCTATGAAATTCAAGGCCTTGACCCTGGGCATCCTCATGGCCGGCGCTAGCGCTTCGCAAGCCGCAACGGTGAAGGAAGTGTTCAACGGCAGCATGCTGGGCACGACGCAGCGCTACTTCGAATCGATTGCCGGGGTGCCGCGTGAATCCTTTAAAAATGACCACGTTTTCGTGGTGCAGGAATGCCGCATCACGGCCACAATCTCCAACGACAAGGTCTCGGCTCTGCGCATGGACTTGGCCGACAACTGCAAGCCCGACCTGACGAGCTTCATTGGCGAAGACGCGCCCAAGGCCGGTCAGCCCATCACTCCAGGCGCGTTTGGCCGTGGCCAACGCTACACGGCAAGCTGCCTGACTGACTGCGGCAACGCCGTGGACCCGTCGGCCTATGCCCTGTGGGTGGCCCCGCGTTCGTCGGGCGGCCTGGAAGTCTTGATGGAAATGGTGCTGGCGGGCGACAAGGCGCTGGATGCGGCCGACCAATGGGAAGCCGACATCAAGAAGGCCGCCGGCCAGGACTACGTGCTCAACCGGAAATTCAATTGCGAAACCCGCTTTGACACCGCCGCCGAAGCCGCCTTCAAGGACGTGCCGGTCAACGCCATCACGGTCGGCTACGGCTTGCCGGTAGAACGCTGCAACTGAAACCGATGTAGCCGTCTGGCGCAACGGCTACAGCGTGCCTTCACGCGCCTTTTCCCGCGACGTCATCAGTGCGGCCTCGGCGGCTTTCATCTTGTCGCCGAAGTCCCGCGCATAGTCTCGCCAGACCTGCTTCATCGCCTCGGGCTTGTCGTTGCGATCGCCCATATTGCGTAGTTCACCCTGGATGTTGGCGCCTACCTGCCAGAAGCTTTCGAATGCCGGCGTTCCCCCGGGAATAAGATCCATCAGACGCGGACGCGCCTGTCGCATCAACTTCTCGGCCGCCTCCGCATCAGCGTCGACATAGCCGCCGTACTCCAACGCAGCCAGGGCGTAGTAGTAGCTCGATATTGCGGTACTGACTGTGACGCTTGCGATAGCGACTTGCCCCATGGCGAAATCGACAAGCTGCATACCGCGATCGATCTCCCCCTTCAACCGTGCGAGGTCGCCGTTCACTTTGCTGCTGATATCGCCCTTCAGCGCTTCAAGTTCGCTGTTGGCCTCCTGCTGACTGGACAGGACGATCAACGACACGGCGGCACCGAGCGCTGCTGTCAACGCCGCAATCCACGCGGCAATGAGCTTGACGAACTCGTCACCGGTATTGACGAACTTCCACGACCATACGGCCGCCACCAACAGCAGTACCGCATACGCCACGACCAGGCGAAAAATCACGTTGCTTTTCTTGCTCATGTCTTACCCCCCGGGGCAAGTTGATGTCAGCCGCACATCTTCGTATTGGGATGACAAAGACATCCCAAGCGAATACATCGATCTACGCACGTGTCGGGCATGCAGCTTGTGTTCTGCAAGTCCGGATAGCTCATGATTTGTTCGGGCACCCATCGGCAAGCGATCACTGCGGGGTCTTCGGCGTGATCCACGAACTCAACATACGACCTGACACGTATCAGCACCTTGCGCGTGCTGCCGTCAGATTCCAGCCGTAAATAAACGCCCGTTCCTCTGTCTTCCGGGCCGGTAATCGCCGCACAGGCGTAATCAGTTTGGTCTTTCATCGCAGAGTCCCGTCCTTGGCTTCGCCGTTAGACAACGCGCCTATCATGCGCCGCGCACCTACCGGCGGCAACGAGGCCACGCCGGATTCAATCGTCCGCGCGCGGCACTCCTGCTTTAGTGCGGCCAAAAGAGATTAGGCGTGGAGGTCAGCATGAAAATCACCAGTGAGGAATTACCGGTACCCAAGGATGACGCGCCTGCTGTCAGCGATGAACATCTACCGGCTAAAATTCCCGCTTCACTGTTCTTGACAATGCAAGCGGCTTTCCATGGATCAAAGCTCGACGTCGTGGGAATACTCCGCACACATGCATGCCGAGATCACGCAGACCATCGTCAGCAATGCGTTGCAAGCCTCTCCCATCGGCATTTCCCGCGTTCAAAGCGCACGGCGTGACAACGGGCTGACCGAACCCTATCAGCTGGAAGCGGCCTACCTGGTGGTGTTGCAGCTGAAGCCGTTTTCCGAGCAGGATTTGTGGGTGGACGGCAAGCCCGCCCCGCATCGCCCTTCCAGCGTAGGCACCTTGATCATCTACGACCTGGACCGCCATTGGGTGTCGAACTTGCGCGGCAGCTACGACTGCCTGCAATTCTATGTGCCGCAATCCGCGCTGGATGAAACCGCTGAAGACATCGGCGGCCTCCGGGCCGGGCGGCTGTTTCACCCGCCGCATCTGGCCACCATCGACCCCACCGTTCATCAACTCGGGCAAGCGTTGCTGCCAGCGCTGGCGCATCCTGAATGCGCGTCGCGCCTGTTTGTTGACCATATGGCGCTGGCGCTGCACGCGCATTTATCCAAGACCTATGGCAGCTTGACCCCGCCCCGCCTGCGCGGCGGCTTGGCGCCCTGGCAAGAGCGCCGCGCCAAAGAGATGATGCTAGCGCACATGGATGGCGATCTGCCGCTGGCTGAACTTGCCCAGGCTTGCGGGCTGTCGCGCAGCCACTTTGCGCGCGCGTTTCGTGAAACGACCGGGCTGCCGCCGCACCGCTGGCTGATGCAGGCGCGGCTGGACCGCGCCAAGGACTATCTGCGCACGTCCAAGCTGCTGCTGGGTCAGATTGCGCATTTGTGCGGGTATGCCGACCAGAGCCATTTCACCCGCACCTTTTCGCGCGCCATGGGATGCAGCCCCGTGGCGTGGCGCCGGCTTCAGGCGTAGCGCGACAGGCTGTAGACGGACGCGGGCGGCAGATTCAACGGCACAAAGCTGGACCGCCGGGCCTTCAAACCGAAGTCGTCCAGCACACTGGCGGATATCGGGCAGCGCACGCCATAGGTAAACAAGTGCATGGCCCCGCCCGGACGCATCGCCTCGAACACCGCCGCCAATAAGCGGCTATGCAGCGCCGAGCTCATGTTGCGCAAGGGCAGCCCGCAGATGGTGGCGCCGATGCCGTCCAGCTCCGGATGCGTGTCACGCGACAAATCCTCGGCGGACGCCTGAAGCACGGTCGCATTCGGAAACTGTTGGCGCAGGCGGGAGCTCATGGCGGAGTCCTGTTCAACCAGCACCAGGTTCGACGGGTCCACGCCCTTGCGCACCATCTCGCGCGTGAAGACGCCGGTGCCGCAACCCAGCTCCAGCACTTTGCCTTCGGCCGCGTGCAAGGGCGCCGTGATGGCCGCCGCCAGCGCTGCGCTGGAGGGCGCGATAGCGCCAATGGCGGCGGGGTTCGCCAACAAGGCCTTGATGAACTGGCTGCGCTCTTGCACCCAATGCATCGAACGATGCGACAAGGGGTTAAGCCGCGCAGCGGTCTTGAGTGACTGCCTGAAATGCATAGTGCGTCTGACTCCAAACGAGACACGCCGGCGTGTCTGCCACCGCAGACCTTAACCGAGGCATACCGCCCGAGTCGTCAACCGGATGTAAGCACTCCTGCCAAGTTGACACGGGGGGCGACGCTGCGCCCCAGGAAAGTATCCATCATCATCAGGCCGTTACATCCACAGCCTGACGTGCACTACCGCCCGGCCAACGCCGCCGGCAACCACGTCGCCAGTTGCGGCACGGCCAGCAGCAGCGCGATCATCACCAGCAGCACCGCCAGAAACGGCAGCACGCCGATGACGACATCCATGAACTTGCCCTCGCCGCGCACGCTGTGCACCACGAACAGGTTCATGCCAAACGGCGGCGTCAGCTGCCCCATTTCGCACAGCACGATCAACATGATGCCGAACCACACCGGGTCGTAACCCAAGGCGACGACGATCGGCACGGTCAACGGCGCGGTCGTCACCAGCATCGCCAGCGTGTCCATGAAGCAGCCCAGCAGGAGGTAGAACGCGATGATGGCCAGCATCATGCCCAGTGGCGGCAGGTCCAGCCCCTTCACCGTGTCCACCAGCATCGTCGTCAGGCCCACGGACGACAGCACAAAGTTCAGAAAGAAGGCCGCCAGCGTGATCAGGATGATCATGCCCGTGGTGCGCAGCGTGGCCTCGAAAGCGCGGCTCAGCATGTTCCAGCTGAGCGCGCCCTTGGCCGCGCACAACAGCGTCGCCGCCACCACGCCCAGCGCGGCGGATTCGCTGGCGGTGGCGATGCCGCCATAGATCACGCCGATCACCAGCACGAAGATGGCCAGCGGGGGCACCAGATGCGGCAAGGCGGCAATCCGTTCAGCCCAGCTGATCGACGGCCGGCTGCCGGCAAGCCCCGGCCGCCACAGGCACAAGCCCACGATCAGCAGAATGAACAGGCACACCAGCAGCAGGCCGGGCAGCGTGGCCGCCAGATACAGCTTGGGCACGGACACGTTGGCGATCAGCGCATAGACGATCATGTTGATCGATGGCGGGATCAGAATGCCCAGCGTGCCGCCCGCCGCGATCGACCCCAGGAACAGCGGCGCGTTGTAGCCCGCCTTGCGCTGCTCGGGCAACGCCAACGTAGAGATGGTGGCGGCCGTGGCCACGCTGGACCCGCTGGTGGCCGAGAACAGCGCAGACGCGCCGATGTTCGCGTTCATCAGCCCGCCAGGCAACCACGACACCCATTTGGACACCGCGCCATACATCTGCCCGGCCACGCCCGAACTGACCAGCAATTCCCCCATCAGCACGTACAAGGGGATGGCCACCAGCAAGAATTCAGAGCTGGTGCCCCAGGCCAGTTCGCCCATGGCGTTCACGAGCGACAGCGGGGAATACGCGCCCGCCAGCGTTACGCCCAACAGGCCCACGGTAGCGGCCGCCGTCACGCTCAGCGCCAGCAGGCCGAGCAGCATGGAAATCGTCAGAGTCAACATGCGGCGCTCCTAGCGTTGCATTGGGGTGGCAGGCGCGGCAACGGGCGGGGGTGCCGCCGATTGCGTTTCCGCCTGAATCTCTTCATCAAGCGAATGAATGCCGATCAAACCATTCACGTCTTGCCAGCGGCCTGCCATCAACCGCGCAACCGCGCACGCAGCCAGCACCACGATGGTCAGCAGGAAGAACGCATAGCCTGCAAACCACAACGACTGCGGAATCCATTGCGGCACCTGCAACGGCGTGTTCGACACCGAACGAAAGCGGATGGAATCGGCCAGCACGCCCCAGGCGTGAAACGTCAGCAAGCCGATGAAGACGCTCAGGCAAGCGATCGCAAAAAAGTCGAGCGCTACGCGGGTCTTCGCGGAAAGATGCGTGTAGAGCACGTCGACGCGGATGTGCGAGCGGCGCAGCAGCGTGATGGGAAACGCCCAGGCGCTGGCCACCGCCAGCACGTAACCCGCGATCTCGTCGGCGCCGCCCAGCGACACGCCGGCCAGTTTGCGCGCAGCAAGATCAACGACGATGAGCCAGGACGCGGCCATCAGGCCTAGCCCGCCGATCCAGACGCCGCCGCGTGCAATGCGCTCCAGGACGCGCACCGGAGCATGAGTAGTCGATGACATGAAATTTCCTTGTTTGAGTGGCGTTAGCGCAGGGTCACGCCCAACGCCTGGCCGACCGATCCGCTCCACGCGCGGGCGCACTCCGCACCGCAGCGCTTGCCCCATTCACCCGCCACTTGCGAGGCGATGGCGTGCAGCCGTTCCCGCTCGGCGGGCGAAGGCGAGGCCGCCTGCATGTCGGCCTTCGTGTGAATGCGGCATTCGCCCTGCCCCGTGTTGCAGGCCAGCGCAAAGTCGTTCTCGCGTCCCGTCTCTTGCCAGAGGCGGTCTTCCAGAACACGGGCCTGTTCTTGCAGAAACCGTTGCGCGGCTGGGTCCAGCCGCTGCCAGCGCTGTTCGCCCATGGCGTAAAAGCCAATCGACCAATCGGTGGGCAGGTTGTACAGATGCTTGGCCACGTCGTACCACTTGGCCGAGTTGCCCGAGCCGATGCCCGACACCGCGCAATCCACCACGCCGGTCTGTAGCGCAGGGATCACTTCAGCAAACGGAATGGTGACCGGCGAGCCGCCCAGCGCGCTGATGAAGTCCGCCATGTTGCGGCCGCGCGTGCGGATCTTGCGGCCCTTCAGGTCTTCAAGCTGCTGCACGGGTTCGCGGCAGAAGAACACCTGCGCCGTGTATGGCACCGTGGCCAGCAGATGCACGCCGTGGCGGTCGCGCAGGCGGGCTTCGAGCACCGGCCGGTACGCCTGCACCATTTTTCTGGCGGTGGCGATGTCGGGCGCCATCCCGGGCAGGTCCACGCCTTCCAGCATGGCGTCGTCGCCGCTGACAAAGGCGAACACGCCCATGCCGACGTCCAGCGCGTTGCCCCGCATCAAGCGCAAGATCTCGGGGCCTTTCAGCCCGCGTTCGTTCAGACCCGCCAGTTCAGCCGTGACCTTGCCGCCCGATGCGGCCGGCAAGGTCTTTTCCCAGAAGGGCTTTTCAACCGCCGAGTACGTGTAGTTGTGGCTGCCGCCCCCGACCACCTGGAAGTGAACGTCGGGCAAGGCGTCAGCGTCCGCCGCCATTGAGACGGCCGGCGCCAAAGCGGCGGACGTCAGAGCGGCAGACGTCAGAGCGGCCAACAACGGGACGGCCGAAAGCCGCACAGAACACCGCACAGAACGCCCCACAGAACACCGCACAGCAAACCGCACAGCAAACCGCCGGACGGCAACCATCGGGACGGCCGCCAGCAGCGCCGCCAGGGTCCTACGCTTCATGATTTCCCCTTGTAGGTTTTAGTTCTTGCGCCGCGTCAGCCGGGAACGTGTTCCGCCTGCGGCTCCGCGCGCGCCAGATGCCAATCGGTGTGGTGTTGATAGACCTCGGCCAGGAACAGCGCCAGCCGGTCTTCGCCGCCTGGGCAAAGAATCTGCAAGCCGGTCGGCAAGTCATTGGCGTCGCGGCCATTCGGCACCGACAGCCCGCACATCTGCAACAGGTTGCCAATGCGCGTGTAGTGCACTGGCGCATTGCCATGATCGACCTGCTCAAGCGGCAACGCGGTGGTCAGCGTGGTGGGCGTCAACAGCCCCGCTACGCCCTGCAACCGTTGCAATAGATCGGCCTGCAAGCGATCGCGCTCGTGCAGCGCGGCCAGATAGCGGGTGGCCGGCACATCCAGCCCCACCAACAACCGTGGCCGCACGGAATCGTCTACAGGCAGGCTCATGTCCGTGATTTCGCGTTCGAATGAGAAAGCACCCTCGGTCATCATGATGTCGCCCGTGACCGCCTTGAAGTGCGCCAACGAGGCGGGCAGCGTCACGGTGACGATGCGAGCGCCCAGCGACTGGTACACGGCCACCGAATCTTCATAGGCTTCGCGCACGGCGGGCTGCACGTCTGGCAGGAATTCGTCGGCCAAGCGGGCCAGCGTCATGCCGCGCACATCAAAGCGCGGCGCGTCAAAGGCTTCACCCCACTCGCCGGGCTGCGCGGGGACCAGTGCGTCGAACACGGTGCGCGCGTCCGCCGCGCTGTGTGCGAAGACGCCTACGCTGTCCAGCGTGTGGCTCAGTGTCGCGACGCCTTCGGTGGATATCCGCCCTGCCGTCGGCTTGAAGCCCGTGATGCCGCAATAGCTGGCTGGCACCCGCACCGAGCCGCCCGTGTCCGTGCCGATGGCCAGCGGCGCAAGCCGGCCCGCCACCGCCACGGCCGAGCCGCTGCTGGAGCCGCCGGGAATGCGATGCACCGCGTCGTCCCAGGGATTGCGCGGCGTGCCCATGTGTTCGTTGGTGCCCCAGGCGCCCATGGCGAACTGCACCATGTGCGTCTTGCCCAGCACGATGGCGCCCGCGCGTTGCAGCTGCCGCACCAGCGTCGCCGTGTGGGCGGCGATGCGCTGCGCGTGGTTGGGCGAACCGATTGTCGTGGGGCGGCCCGCGATATCGATGATGTCTTTCAGCGCAATGGGAATGCCATGCAAGGGGCCCTGGTCCACACCCGCACGCAGTTGCAAGTCGGCGGCGCGGGCGGCGGCCATGGCCTCGTCGGCATAGACGTCCAGGTACGCGTGATACCAGCCATTCAATGCGCTGATGCGCGCCAGGTAGGCGCCCACAATGTCTTCTGCGCTGCTCTCGCGGCGGCGGATCAAATTGGCCAGTGCGGCGGCGTCCAGATTGATACTCATGACGGTTCCCCTTGTGCCTGCGCGGCGGCGTAGGCGCGGCCTGCGGCGATGGCGCGGTCGATCACGGCGCGCGAGCCCACGATGTCTGGAAATTTTTCACCCGCACGCAAGCGCGCAAGCGTCGCCTGTTCGTTGGTTTGGAATTCGATGGCGCGTTGGGCCTCGGCGCGCACGTCTTGCGGCGCAAGAATCAGCACGCCGTTTTCATCGGCCAGCACCGCGTCGCCCGGCTGCACGGCCACGCCGCCGCAGCTGATGGCGCAGCAGAAGCCGCCGTCATGACCCAGCAGACGCGTCGTGACCGGCGACGGCCCCTTCGACCACACCGGCACGCCATGCTGGCGCAGCTCGCCCAAGTCCGTGACGAGGCCATCGACGATGATGGCCGCCACGCCGGCCTGCTTGGCCGCATAGGCCATGGCCCCGCCCAGCGCCGCCGTCACGGCTTCACCGCAACGGTCAATCACCAGCACATCGCCAGGACGCACGCAGCCCATCGCGTGGTGCAGAATGCCGCCATCGATGCCCGGCATGCGCACCGTCACCGCCGTGCCCGCCACGCGCACATCCTGCTGATGGGCACGGATGTCAGCGCGTAGAAAACCGGCTGACCGGAAGTGGCCGATGGTGGCGGGCTCGGCCTTCAGCAGCAGCGCCAGATCATCGGGCGGCACTTGCGCGGGCAAAGAATTGATCAGATACATCGTCTGGTTTCACTACAATCAAAAGGGCCGAAACCCGGTGAATAAAAAGGTAGCACGGGGCAATTCGGCCCAAATAATCAAAATTTCGGCGCACTTTGAAAAGTAATTCTTATCATGCGGATAACCCTTAGCCAGCTGGAAGCCTTCTACTGGGCGGCCAAGCTGGGCAGCATTCATGCCGCGGCGCGCCACCTTCATGTCACCCAACCCGCGGTGTCATCCCGCATCCGCGAACTGGAAAGCACGTTGGATGTGCAGCTCTTTGATCGTTCGCGCCAACGCATCACGTTGACCGACACCGGGCAGTCCGCGTTGCGTCATGCCGAGACCGCGCTGCACAGCAGCCGGCAGCTGGAACACTTCGGCAAAGACCGCACGCTGGGCGGCAAGCTGCGTCTGGGCGCCGATGAATGCTCGGCCAACGTGGGGCTGACGGCCGTCATCGCGCAACTGAAAGAGCACTACCCGTCGCTGGCGCTGGAAATGACGGTGGACGTGGGCTCGGTGCTGAACCGCAAGCTCAATGCGGGCGAGCTCGACATGGCGCTGTTGACCAACCCCGCCACCAGCGAGGAAGTCAGCGACGTGTTCATCGGCTGGATGCCGTTTCATTGGGTGGCCTCGCCCTCGTTGCGCATCGCCGCCGACCCGTTCAAGCCCGAGCATGCGCGCGGCCATCACATCGCCACGCACTCGCCGCCTTCCACGTTGTATACGGTGGTAGAGAACTGGCTGGGGTCGGGCGGGGTAGACATGGCGGGGCTGAGCACCACGAATTCGCTGGCGCTGATCTCGCGCCTGATCGGGGCCGGACACGCCATCGGCATCCTGCCAGTGCCGTTGCTGCACGACATGCTGTCGATGGGCGTGCTGCAAGCGCTGCCCAGCGACCCGCCCATTCCGCCCGCGCGCTTTTATATTTCGTACCTGACTGCGGCGCATGGCGCGCACATTGATTCCATAGTGGACATCACGCGTGACACGCTGACCCGCTTGAATTTCCTGATGCCGACGCAGGGCGTGGAATGACACAGCGCCTGGAATGACACAAGGCCGCATACGCGGCCTTGTGCCTGGTTGATGCCGGGTTGATGCCGTGTTCCGTTGACGGGATCAGTCGATCCGCGCCCCCGACGCGCGCACCACCTCGCCCCATTTCGCGACCTCGCCATTGACGAGTTCGGCGTATTGCTTGTTGTCGGTCAATGCCGGAATCACCAATCCCACGGCGGTGAGCTTTTCGCGAATCTGCGGCGATTGCATCGCGGTGCGTGTCGCTTCAAACAGCTTCTGCGAGACGTCGTCTGGCAGCCCGGCCGGTGCGCTCAAGCCAAACCAGTATTCCGATGAAAAGCCCGTCACCCCGCTTTCCGCCAACGTGGGCGTATCGGGAAACACCGGGTTGCGTTCGGCGCTGCCAATCGCCAGCGCGCGCAGCTTGCCTGCCCGCACATGCGGCAGCACGGTGTCCTGGTTCACGAACAGCGTATCGACACGGCCCGCCAGCACATCATTGATGGCCGCCGAACCGCCGTTGTACGGCACGTGCATCATGTCCAGCTGGGCGCGCATCTTCAGCATCTCCATGCCCAGATGGCCTGACGTGCCATTGCCCGACGACGCATATGACACCTTGCCCGGTTCCTTGCGCACGCGTTCCACGAACTCCGCGTAGGTCTTGGCCGGAAACGTGGGCGCCGTCACCAACACGTCTACGCCGTACGCCAGGATGGCAATCTGCTCCAGCTGATCCAGGCGGTAAGGCAGCCGGCTGTAGAGCGATTGATTGGTCGCCATGCCCACCCCCGACAGCAGCAAGGTGTAGCCATCCGGCTTGGCTTGCGTGACATACGCCGTGCCGATATTGCTGTTGGCGCCGCCCTTGTTTTCGACCACGACGGTGGTTTGCAGAATCTTGCCCAGCTCGGCCGCAAGCAACCGGCCGATGAAGTCCGTGCCGCCGCCAGCGGGGAACGGCACCACCAGGTTGATCGGCTTGCCTGCGGGGTAATCCGCCGCGGCTGCGGCAGGGTTTGCCCACAATGCCCCGGCGCACAGTGCGGCGGCGGCGATCGTCAGGAAGCCTCTGCGCGAGGCAGAAAACGGCGACGCCGCCAGGCGCATATCTTGCACAGCATTCATGATTCTTGATTCCCTTGCTTTATGGATTAGTCTTTGAAAAGCAAGGAAAAAGTAGCATGTGGGCCGACGCGTTCAGTAATCAAAAATACCTGGGGAATTGAAAGATTCCGCTTATCAACTCGCCGCCACGCGCGTCAGCACATCAATCAAACTTGCCGCATCGCGCCTGCCGTCATAGCGCAGCCCGTTAATGAAAAGCGTGGGCGTGCCGTTCACGCCGCTGCGCACGCCGCCCGAGAAATCCTGCTCGATTTTTTTATCGAAGCTGCCTTCAAAGGCCTGCCGCAAGGTGGCGCCGCCCACGCCCAGCCGGGCGCCGTACGCCACAAGATCCTGCTCCGACAACGCGTTCTGGTTTTCGTACAGCAGATCGTGCGCCTGCCAGAATTGGCCGACCTGCGCGGCGGCTTCGGCGAACTCGGCCGCGCGCATCGCATCGGGGTGCAATTCCGAAATGGGAAAGTTGCGGAACACGAAGCGCAGGCGGTCGCCCATGGCCTGCTGCACGGCCTTCAGCACGGGATAGGCTTCGCCGCAATACGGGCATTCGTAGTCGCCGTACTCCACCAGCGTGACGGGGGCGTCGGCGGGTCCGGCTGCATGGTCCTGTGCGGAAACCGGCAAGTAAAGGTGGCTCATGATCAGGCTCCTTTGTGTTGGGTAGGCGCGGCAAGTTTGTCCAGCGCATCAAGAATGCCGTCGGCGCCCGGGTTGATGCCCAGCGGCGAGACCTCGCTCCAGCGGATGACGCCGTCTGCGTCCAGCACGAACAGCGCGCGTTCGGTGATGCCGTCGGCTTCGCGGTAGACGCCGTAGCGGCGCGCCACCGCGCCCTTGGGTTCAAAGTCCGCCAACAGCGGAAAGTGCAGCTTGCGCGCCTGGGCGAAGGCGGCGTGGCACCAGACGCCATCCACCGAAATGCCCACCAGCTGCGCACCTGCGCGGTGGAATTCAGGCAGGATTTCGTTGTACAGCGCCATCTGGTCGCCGCAGACCGGGCTCCAGTCGGCGGGGTAAAAGGCCAGAATCGCGGGGCGGCCGCGCAGGTCCTGCAACGACACCTTCTGGTCCGGCGTGGCCGGCAGGATGAAGTCGGGAGCCGCCGTGCCCGCAGGCAGAGGCGTGATGGAAGACATGGGGTTTCTCCTTAGCAATCAGGGCAAGCAATGCCGGCAGGCTTAGCGGGCCGCGCGGGTGGACTCGAACAGGAACCAGCTGCGGCGCTCGGCTTCGTCGATCCAGTTCTCAAGCAGGCTTGTCGAGGCCACGTCGTTGTAGTTGTCGCAGACGACATGGGTGGCGCGCAGGAAGCTCAGCAGTTGCCGGTTGTCGTCGCCTAGTTCAGCCAGCATGTCTTCGGGCGTGACGTAGTCCGCGTCGTTGTCCAGCAGGCGCTGGGTGCGGTGGATGTGGCCAATCGACCGCAGCGTCGTGCCGCCGACCTTGCGGGCACGTTCGGCAATGGCGTCGGTGGTGGCGAAGATTTCATCGCCCTGCTCGTCCAGCATCAGGTGGTAGTCGCGAAAGTGCGGCCCCGACATATGCCAGTGGAAGTTCTTCGTCTTCAGGTACAGCGCAAACATGTCGGCCAGCAGCGCCGTCAGCGCGCCCGAAATGTCGACACGGGCCTGGGCGCCCAAGTCAGTAGGCGTACGCAGGGGGGCGCTCAGACGGGACGGGATAGCAAGATCGTTCATGGAAATCTCCGGGTTCAGGGGACAGACCGTCGGGCTTCGCCGCCCGATGGAAAGCAGAATAGGCGCGCCCTGGCAGCGGCGAAATCGGCAGATCGTTTCCCCACCCCATACCTTTGTTTAATCGCCGGAACAGGATGATTTCGTTCAAAGTTGATTGATAACGTGCAAGCCGCAGCGTGATGCAACCGCTACCGTGACGGTTTGGCCGCTTCCATCCCGGAGACTTCTCTTGCTCTTGACGCCTCGCGCGCGCGCGCCCCGGCTGCCATTCTTGCCGCCCGATCATGAGGGGCTGCATGCGTCCGCGCCCCGGGGTTCCCTCCTGGCCTGCCGCCTGGCCGCCGCCAGCCTGGCGCTGGCCATCTTTCTGTTCGACTCGCTCAGCACCTTCGAAGGCGCGGTGGCCGTGTTGTATGTGGTGGTTGTGATGCTGGCGGCGCGCTCAGCGCGTGCGCGCGACATCATCATTGCCGCCGTGGCGGGCATCACGCTGACCCTGGTGGCGTATATCGACTCGCACGGTTTCAACCATGTGGGTTCCCAGACGGTGCGCGCTTTTGTCAGCCTGGCCGCCATCGGCATTACGGCCGTACTGGCGCTACAGAACCAGACCGCCACCAAAAGGCTGGCGGCCCAGGCCCGGCTGCTGAACCTGTCGCACGACATGATCTTCGTGCGAGACCGTACCGGCGCCATCACCTTCTGGAACCGCACGGCCGAAGAGGTATATGGGTGGCCTTCGCACCTGGCGGTCGGCCAGCGAGCCGACGCGCTGCTGCAAACGTGCTACCCGGAACCTCGCGCCGCCATCGAGGCCCGGCTGCTGGAAGCGGGCAGTTGGGAAGGGACGCTCGCGCAAACGACCCAGGCCGGCAAGACGCTGACCCTGGCCAGCCGATGGGTGGTGCAGCGCGACCACAACGGCCGCTCCGTGGGCGTGATGGAAACGCATACCGACATCACGGAACGCAGGCAGGCGCAAGACGCCTTGCTAGAAGCGCGGGCCGAACTGGCGCACGCGGCGCGCGTGGCCACGCTGGGCGAGCTGACGGCGTCCATCGCCCACGAAGTCAACCAGCCGCTGATGGCGGTGGTCACCAGCGGGGAAGCCGGCATGCGCTGGCTGCGGCGCGAGCCGCCGGACTTGCACGAAGTGGGCATTTCCATTGAACGCATCGTGTCTGAAGGCCGCCGCGCCAGCGAGATCGTCAAGCGCATCCGCGCCTTTTTGAGCAAGTCGCCCGCGCAGTGCAACACGTTGGACGCGGGCGCACTCATCGACGAGGCCGCGCGGCTCGTCGAACACGAGCTGAACCGCGAGCGCGTCTTCCTTCACGTCGCCATTGCGCCCGATCTGCCGGCGCTGTCGGGCGACCGCATCCAGCTTCAGCAAGTGCTCGTCAACCTGATGGTGAACGCCGCGCAGGCCATGGCGGGGCTGCCCGAGCCGCGCATCTTGTCCATCAGCGCCAACCTCGCCAATGCCAATGCTGATGCCGATGCCGACGCCGATGCTGATGCCGAGGCCGACGCCGATGCCGATGCCGATGCCGATGCCGACCCAAGCGCCGTGGAAATCATCGTGGCCGATACCGGGCCGGGTATCGACATGAACGCCATTGACCGCTTGTTCGACCCGTTCTACACCACCAAACCGCAAGGCATGGGCATGGGGCTGGCCATCTGCCGCACCACGGTCCAGGCGCACGGCGGCCAGTTGACGGCCAGCAACCAGCCCGGCGCTGGCGCGCGCTTCGTGCTGACGCTGCCCCCTGCCTCTCAACGCTGAACGCTAGTGCCTATTCACCGCCCGCAGCCCACAGCCCCTAGCCCGCAGCCCCWAGCCCCTAGCCCACAGCCCCTAGCCCCCTAGCCCGCAACCCAGAACCCTGAACCCACCGCCCCCATGATCGCGACCAACAAGACTGCTCCCCCGCCGCCCGCCCAGGTGCTTATCGTGGACGACGACGCCGGCGTGCGCGACGCGCTGGACAGCCTGCTGCGCTCGGTCGGATTGCGCACGCTGGTATTTGCCTCGCCCGCCGAACTGCTGCAAGCGACGCTGCCCGATGCGCCCGGCTGCATCATCCTGGACGTGCGCCTGCCCGGCGCCAGCGGGCTGGATTTTCAGGACCATCTGACGGCGCTCGGCATTGCCCTGCCCATCATCTTCATCACCGGCCACGGCGACATTCCCATGACCGTGCGCGCCATGAAGGCGGGGGCCGTCGATTTTCTGTCCAAGCCGTTTCGCGAACAGGACATGCTGGACGCGGTTGCCGCCGCCATCGACCGCGACCGCGCACGCCGCGACCAGGCGGCCGCGCTGGGGGATGTGCGCGCCCGCTATGACACGTTGACGCCGCGTGAACGCGAGGTGCTGGCGCATGTGGTGTCGGGGCTGATGAACAAGCAGGTGGCCGGCCTGATCGGGCTGAGTGAAATCACGGTGAAGATCCATCGCGGCAACGTCATGCGCAAAATGGGGGTGCGGTCGCTGGCCGATCTGGTGCGCAGCGCCGAGGCGCTGGGCGTTTCGCGCCCTTGATCCCGCCCGCCCCAAACCTGCGTATGATTTTCCAGACGGCGGCGAAGGTTCATAAAGGAGGCATGCCGCGCATCGGACGCTCTTTCATGCATCACGCGGCAGGAAGGATTTGTCTATGAATCACGCCTCAACGATCGCGATCGTCGACGACGACGACGGGGTCAGGGTCTCGTTGTCCAGCCTGGTGCGCTCGCTGGGCTACGCCGTACGCACGTATGGTTCCGCGCACGAATTTCTGCATGACCCGGACGTCGGCAAGCCCGTCTGCCTGATCGCCGATATCCAGATGCCCCTTATGACGGGAGACCAGCTACAGGCCGCCTTGCTGGCGGCCGGCAGACGGCTCCCGATGATTTTCATGACGGCGTTTCCCACGGAAGCCATGCGCCGACGCGTCATGGACGCCGGGGCCTGTGCCTATCTTGAAAAGCCGGTTGACGCCGACGCCATCGCCCGCTGCCTGGCGGCGGCAATGGCGCGCCGCGCCGCGTTGGACTAAGCAACGTGGCGTGCGCGACACAACCGGAGCAAGCGCAGCACGCGGCGTTCATACCGCCGCCTATACGTTCGTATGAGGGCGCAAACCCAGCGTAGGATTTTCCTGCGCGGGTCTTGGCTCTAGTCTTAGTCATAGTCCTAGTCTTGGTCTTAGTCCTAGTCTTAGTCTTAGTCTTAGCCCTAGTCTTGCTTCTCGTCTTCCCCTGCGGTTCACCCCCCTCGCTTCATCACCAGGAGTCACCGACCATGAGCACCATCACCACCACCGACGGCGTGCAGATCTTCTTCAAGGACTGGGGTCCGAAGTCGGCCCAGCCCATCATGTTCCATCATGGCTGGCCGTTGTCGAGCGACGACTGGGACGCCCAAATGCTGTACTTCGTCAGCAAGGGCTTTCGCGTCATTGCGCACGACCGCCGCGGCCACGGCCGTTCCAGCCAGGTCAGCGATGGCCATGACATGGACCACTACGCAGCCGACGCCGCCGCCGTGGCCGAACACCTGGACTTGCGCAACGCCGTGCACATCGGCCATTCCACGGGCGGCGGCGAAGTGGCGCGCTACGTGGCGAAATTCGGCCAGCCGCAAGGCCGCGTCGCCAAAGCCGTGCTGGTCAGCGCCGTACCGCCCTTGATGGTCAAGACGGACAGCAACCCGGGCGGCACGCCAATCGAAGTCTTCGACGGCTTCCGCGCCGCGCTGGCCGCCAACCGCGCGCAGTTCTTCCTGGATGTGGCCGCCGGCCCCTTCTACGGCTTTAACCGCGCCGACGCAAAGGTGTCGCAAGGCGTCATCAACAACTGGTGGCGCCAGGGCATGATCGGCGGCGCCAAGGCGCATTACGAGGGCATCAAGGCCTTCTCGGAAACCGATCAGACCGAAGACCTGAAGGCCATTACCGTGCCCACGCTGGTCATGCATGGTGACGACGATCAGATCGTGCCGATCGATGACGCCTCGCGCCTGTCGGTCAAATTGCTGAAAAACGGCACGCTGAAGGTGTACGCGGGCTTTCCGCACGGCATGCTGACAACCCACGCGGAAGTCCTCAATCCGGACCTGTTGGCCTTCATCAAGGGCTGATTTTTCTCAACATCTTGTAAAAGGGGGCGGGTTAACCCTGCCTTCTTTCGGACTTTTCCGATACTTCGGCCCGCCGATGGCCTATATACTCCCCTCTTGCCGACAGCAGATTGGGCGCCAACCCGCGCAAAACCTGCACGCTTCGATGCAAGAATCAGCCCCGTGGGGCTCTCCCCGGGGACACGGAACGCTTCACGATCCGTCTGCCGCCACGGCGGCGAACTCTCCCACGCCAGATTCAAACGCTACGCATCGTCGCGGCACTGCTTGAACATTTTCTTCCCAAAGCGCTGTCATCTCCTCCATCGCCTTGCCCCGTGCGTGCCAGCCGGCATACGCAGGCCGAGGCATTTCGTCTAAGAAGAACCGACATGAACGCCGTGCCGCAAGACAAACTGATTACCGCCCTGGACCACGCCCGCCTGCTGGGCATGATCACCCGGCCGGCCACCGCCGCCGCATTGCCGCGCGACGCGATCGACGCCGCCCAGGACATCCTGGATTCCGCGCCCATCATCGCCATCGAAGAAGTCACGCCCGACATCGTGACGATGCGCTCGCGCCTTCGCCTGCTGAATGACAACGGCACGGAACTCCTCGTCACGCTGTGCTACCCCGCGGACGCAAACCTCGCGCAAGGCCAGGTGTCGGTGCTGTCGCCGCTGGGCCTGAGCCTGCTCGGGTCGCGCCAGGGCCAGCGCATTACGTGGACGGCGCCCAACCAGACCGAACACGCCGGCACCATCGAAGAAATCGTCTACCAGCCCGAAGCGGCTGGCGACACCACGGCCTAGCATGTCGTGGCCAGCGCGCCACGCCTTGCGTTGACAAGACGCGGCGCGCTGTTTTAGGATTCGGCCCTCTTTGCTTGACCTGCTCGTTTTCTCTTCTTCACCCCCTTTTCTCCTGAGTGCAACCGTGTCTGCCATTCGTCAATTCGCCTAAACGCCGACGACTACCTCACTGGTAATCGCGGTCTGCTTGCTCGCCCTTGCGGCCAGACGCCTTCGTCTTCGCCCCAACACCAGAGTTCAAGCGCGGTTCCAGAAAGCACACACACTCCCGCTTTCCCCCCCGTACAGACTGCGTCGTCGGCTTCCCCTATTTGCTTTGGAGAAGACCCATGACGCTGGATTTCTGCGCCTACGCGCAATCGCTGGACCTGTTCCGTTACCCCCGCACGCCGCACCTTGAAGGCTCGCGCCTGCAAGACGGCGACGAAGGCCATGACCATGCGCCCTACCGCAAGCTGGCCGGCCTGCATCTGGTCGTTGAAGAAAAGCTGGATGGCGCCAACACCGGCATCAGCTTCAGCCCGTCGGGCGAACTGCTGCTGCAATCGCGCGGCCATTATCTGGTGGGCGGCGGCCGCGAACGGCAGTTCAGCTTCGTCAAGGCCTGGGCCGCCGCGCATGCGGATTGGCTGCTGCAACGCCTGGAAGACCGCTACGTGATGTACGGCGAAACGCTGTCGAAGAAACATTCTGTTTTCTACGACGCGCTGCCGCATCACTTCTTCGAATTCGATGTGCTGGACCGCCACACGGGCGAATTCCTGTCCACCGATGCGCGGCGTGTGCTGCTAGCGGAGGGTCCGGTGCTATCGGTACCCGTGCTGTACGAAGGCGTGGCGCCCGCCAAACTGAGCACGCTGAAAGCCCTGCTGAAGCCGTCGCTTGCCAAGACGCGCGACTGGCGCACCGCCTTTGAAGCCACGGTGCTGCGCGAAGGGCACGACCTGACGCGTGCGTGGCAGCAGTGCGACAAGTCGGACTTGTCGGAAGGCCTGTACATCAAGGTCGAAGCCGATGGCAGAACGCTGGCCCGCTACAAATGGGTGCGCGCCGACTTCGTGCAGGCCATTCTGGATTCCGACAAGCATCACTCGGAACAGCCCTACGTGCCGAACCTGCTGGCCGCGGGCGTGGACCTCTATGCGCCGCGCCTGACGGTGGACTGGGACACGTTGCGCGCCGGCAGCGCCCAAGAATAAGGAACGATCATGCAATTCGATACCCTGCGGGCGCTGGCGCCCGCGCCCGGCCAATCACCGGATTACGCCGCGTGCCTGGCGGCATTCCCCGCCCTGGAACTGGCCAAGACCACCCCGCAAGACCCGCGCTATCACGGCGAAGGCGATGTCTGGACGCACACGATGATGGTGGTCGACGCCCTGCTGGCGCTGCCGCAGTACCAGACCGCGTCGCGTGCTGACCAGGAAGTGGTGTTTCTGGCTGCCCTGCTGCACGACGTGGCCAAGCACAGCACCACTGTCATCGACCCCGTCACGGGCGCCATCGGCCAGCCGGGCCATTCGCGCAAGGGCGCTATCGACGCGCGCATCGCGCTGTGGGATGCCGGCGCGCCTTTCGCCGTGCGCGAGGCCGTGTGCCGGCTGATCAGCGTGCATCAGGTGCCGTTCTTTGCGCTGGAAGGCTCGCGCCGGGGCAAGCCGCCCGAGTTCATCGCGCGTGAATTGTCATGGCACGTCAGCCTGCCCCTGCTGGCGATGCTGGCAGAAGCCGACATGCGTGGACGCATCTGCGCCGATGCGCAGCGGGTGCTGGACAACATCGCGCTGTTCTGCGAACTGGCGCGCGATGACGGCTGCTTTGAACAGCCCCGGGCTTTCGCCGACGCACACACGGCGGTCAGCTACTTTCGCGGTGCGGACGTGCACCCCGACTACCCGCTGTTCCAGGAACCGGGCTCGCGCGTCATTGTGATGTCGGGCCTGCCGGCATCGGGCAAGAACACGTGGGTGAACGCGCATTACCCCGACCTGCCGGTGATTTCATTCGACGATGCCCGCGAAGAGCTCGGCCTGCGCCACGGCAAGAACGAAGGCAAGGTGGCGCATCTGGCCATCGAGCGCGCGCGCGAACTGCTGCGCCGCAAAGCGCCATTCGTGTGGAACGCCACGAACCTGAGCGAGCTGATGCGCAAGAAGACGCTGGACCTGCTGTACGCCTACCACGCCGAGGTGGAGCTGGTGTACCTGGAAAAGCCGCGTGCCGAACTGCTGCGCCGCAACAGCCGGCGCGACACATCGTTGTCGAACAAGACGTTGACCGGCATGCTGCACCGCTGGGATCTACCGCTGCCGACCGAAGCGCATCGGGTTGTGTACGCGGTATAGCCGGAGGGGCATTGTGCCGCCTCGGCTTGCGGTGTGCAGCACGCGGCACGCCGCAAACCCGGCTAGCAGTCGAAGAACACCGTTTCTTCCGAGCCTTGCATGTGCACATCGAATTCGTAAACGATGTCGGCACCGCGCTGCACACGCCGGGCCAGCAAGGTGTGGCGGCGTGACGCGGGGACGCTGTTCAGCACGGCATCATGCGCATTCGCCGCCGTCTCGTCGTCGAAGTACACGCGCGTAAACACATGCAGCAACAAGCCGCGCATGGTCACGATCATGTTGATATGCGGCGCTTCGGCCTCGGCCAGCCCTGCGGGCTTGACCGTGTGGAACGCGTAGCGATGCTGCGGGTCGGTGCCGGTGCCGCAGCGGCCAACGCCTCGAAAGCCCATGCCCTCTGCATCGTCCGCGTCTTGCGGATAGCGCCCGTCGCCATCCACGTGCGAGATTTCAACCAGCGCGTCAAACACCGGCACGCCATCGCCATCCAGCACACGCCCTTCCAGCAGGATACGTTCGCCATGCGCCGCATCGGTGGCGACAACCGCATCAAACGGCTGGTTGAACGGGTATCCGTACTGCGCGGCGGTGAGCCCGTAGGCGAAGTACGGCCCCACCGTTTGCGAGGGGGTCTGTCCGAAGTTGTCTTGCAAACCTTGCATCAGCATGGCGGGCCTTTTTAGCGGTGTTCGAAGGGCGTTTCATCCGCCCCGCGCAGCACGATGTCGAACTGATAGCCCAGCGCGTAACCCTCTTGCGTCAGGTCCAGGCTGAAGTCCGCGATCAAGCGGCGGCGTACCCGTTCAGGCGTGCCGGTGATCATCGGGTCCAATGGCAGCAGCGGGTCGCCGGGGAAGTACATCTGCGTCACCAGCCGGCTGGCGAAGTGCTGGCCAAACAATGACAGGTGTATGTGTTGCGGCCGCCACGCGTTGGGATGATTACCCCAGGGATACGCGCCCGGCTTGATGGTCAGAAAGCGGTAGCGGCCCTGGCTGTCCGTCATGCAGCGGCCCGCGCCCAGAAAGTTCGGGTCAAGTGGCGCGTCGTGCTGGTCACCCTTGTGCACATAGCGCCCGGCGGCGTTCGCTTGCCAGATTTCCACCAGCGTGTGCGGCACGGGCCGGCCGCGGTCATCCAGCACGCGGCCGGCCAGCACCATGCGTTCGCCAATTGGCTCACCAACCGGGTCGCCCGGACGTCGCGCGTTGCGCGTCAGGTCGTGATCCAGTTCGCCCACACACGCGTGCCCGTAGACCGGCTGGCGCAGTTCGCCCAGCGCGGCCTTCAATGGAATCAGCGGTTGCAGGGGCCCACGCTTGGCGGTTGAGCGGTAGCCGTCGTACTGGTACGCCGGGTGGCTGTCCCAATCACGCGGAGACAACCCCGCGCCAGAACAAGGATGGCGGTTCATCGTGACACTCCGGAATGCGCAACAGGGCGCGTCAGGTCAGGGGAAACTTGCGCGGGGATGTGGCGGCGCAAGAGCAACAGGGCGATCAACGCAAATACCATCACCGTGCCCAGCATCATCAGATAGCCGTGCGCACCGCCCAGCGTAATCACCGTAGCGCCCACGAAGGCGCTGAGGATGGCGCCAAGCCGGCCGAACGCGAGCGCCGACGCCGTGCCCGTTGCCCGCACCCCCGTGGGGTAAACGAAGGCGCACAACGCGTACATGGTGGATTGCACGGCGTTGACGAAGAGCCCATGCACGCCGAAGCCAAACACCAGCAACGATGTGTCTTGCTGCACGTTCAGCTTCAGCATCAGGAACGCGCTGCCAAAGGCGCCGGCGCAGCAGATGGCCAGCGGCCAGCGCGAGCCCCAACGCGTCATGGCGACGGCGCACACCAGCGCACCGATCACGCCGCCCAGGTTGTAGGCGGTCAGGCCCGAACCCGCCACCGCCAGCGGCAAGCCCTCGGCCGACAGCATCGTCGGCAACCAGCTGAATGCGCTGTACACCGCCGTCAAGCACATGAAGAACGCCACCCAGATGGCAAGGGTGTCGCCGCGATAGCCCCGTGCAAACAGCGCGCGTACCCCGCCCTGCTTGGCCGATGCGCGTTGCTCGATGGCCTGCTCCACCGCATCGGTATAGATGGCGCCTTGCGCCATGGGCCGCCCCATGCGCGCCAGCAGCGCATTCAGTTCTGGCCAGCGCTCGGGCCGGCGCGCCAGGAAGCGTGGCGATTCCGGCAAGGTCCGCATCAGCACCACGCCTAGCACCAAAGGCAACGCGCCGCCGACAAAGAACAGCGTGCGCCAGCCATACAGCGGCAACACATGGGCCGAAAAGAACCCCGCAAGCATGCCGCCCAGCGGCACGCAAACGATAGTGGCCGTGACCGCCAGCGTGCGCCGGCGTGCGGGTGTGAATTCGGCGGTCATCGTGGTGGAGCTGGGCAGCGCGCCGCCGATGCCCAGGCCGGCGATCAGGCGCAGCACCGCAACGGTGAGCGGGTCGGGCGCCAGACCGATTGCGCAGGTGGCGGCGCCGAACACGAAGACGCTGACGATCACCGCCATCCGCCGCCCGAAGCGGTCGGCGAACAGCCCGGCGCAGGCGCTGCCGATTGCCATGCCGATCAGCCCTGCCGCCACGGCGGGGGCGAAGGCTTCGCGCGTGATGCCCCATTCCTTGATCATCAGCGGAATGGCAAAGCCGATCAATTGGGCGTCAAACCCGTCCATCACAATTGCCAGCGCGGCCAGCATCACGACGATCTTCTGCGTGCCGGTGAACGGGCCGTTATCCAGCAACGCGCCGATGTCGGCGGTGGCGCGCGCGGGCGCCGCGCCCGGAAGGGGTCCTGCCATGTGTTGTCTCCTTTGTCTTGCGCTCTGTGTTGCACCCGGTGTTGCACCCGGTGTTGCTCTGATGGCATCGCTCTGTCTGGCGCAGGGGATTTATGCGGGTATCACTGCATTCAATCCCAAGGCGCCTCCATCGGCAAGCCGACATAGTTTTCCGCGAGCGCCGTGGATGCGGCACGTGAACGGGTCAGGTAGTCAAGGTTGGCGTCTTGCACTTTGCGCTCAAACGCATCCGCGCCGGGCGCGCGATGCAGTATCGACGTCATCCACCATGAGAATCGTTGCGCCCGCCAAATACGGCGCAGCGCCGAGGCGCTGTACTGGTCCAGCAGTTCTTCGCTGCGGTGCTGGTAATAGCGCGTGAGCGCACGCGACAGCAGCCGTACATCGGACATGGCCAAGTTCAACCCCTTGGCGCCCGTGGGCGGCACCACATGCGCGGCGTCGCCCGCCAGGAACAGCCGGCCATGGCGCATGGGTTCGGTCACCATGCTGCGCATGCCTACCACCGTCTTGCTGAAGATTTCGCCTTCCTTCGGTTCCCACCCATCCCGGGTGGCCAAGCGCGCACGCAAGCCAGACCAGATGCGGTCGTCGGACCAGTCGTCCGGCGTATCGCCGGGATCGCATTGCAGGTACATGCGTTGCACCTGCGGCGAACGCGTGCTGACGAGCGCAAAGCCGTCGTCGCCCAGCGCGTAGATCAGTTCATCGGAAGACGGCGGCGCCTTGCACAGAATGCCTAGCCAGCCGAAGGGGTAGTGGCGTTCGGCGGTTTGCCGCGCGTGCGCAGGGATCGCGGCGCGGCTCACGCCTTGCGTGCCGTCGCACCCGGCGATGAAGTCTGCTTCCAGCAGATGCGTGCTGCCCTCCGGCCCGGTAAAGCGCACGCTGGGGCACGTGGATTCCAGCGCATGCAAAGACACGCCGCTGACGTCGAAGCGGATGTCGCCACCTGCGGCCAAGCGCACGTCAACCAGATCCTTGATGACCTCGTGTTGCGCGTAGACCATCACGGCCCGGCCCTGGGTGAGTTCAACGAAATCAATGCGCCGGTCAACGCCGTTAAAGCGCAACACCGTGCCTTCGTGGCGAAAACCTTCGCGCCGCAGCCTGCCGCCCAGACCGGTTTCGGTCATCAGGTCGACGGTGCCTTGCTCCAGCACGCCGGCGCGAATGGTTGCGCAGATGTCTTCCCGGCTGCGCGTTTCCAGCACCACCGATTCGATACCCTGCAAATGCAATAGATGCGACAGCATCAAGCCAGCCGGCCCTGCACCGATGATTGCCACCTGCGTCCGCATACCGATTCCCCTTGTCGTCACGCGCCGCGACAGCCATCAGAACAGGCAGGCATGTGCAGTTGGCGAAGACCCTTGAGTGTCACCTCCTCTGTCGTTCTTGAGAATGGGTTTAACGCAACGAATTCATTACGCTTTGGTAGGACTTTCGGCTTTCAGCCACTGGCGGCGCTCAACGCCGTCGCCCGCCCCGCTTCCTGCAATTGCCGCCACAGGATCTTGCCTGTGCTGGACTTGGGCAGCGCGTCCACAAACTCCACGATGCGCGGGGCTTTGTATGCCGCCATGCGGGCACGCGCCCAGGCGATGACCTCGTCTTCACTGGCGCTGTCTCGCGCCTCGGGGCGCAACACCAGCAAGGCCTTTACCGTTTCGCCACGGCACGCGTCCGGCACGCCGATGACGCAGGCCTCGTGGACGGCAGGGTGGTCGTACAGCGCGTTCTCGACTTCCGCCGGCCAGACCTTGTAGCCCGACGCGTTGATCATGCGCTTGAGCCGGTCGGTGACGAAGAAATAGCCGTCTTCATCGACCCGCCCCAGATCCCCCGTGCGGAAATAGCGTTGGCCATCCAGCATGAAGAAGGCCTCGGCGTCTGCTGCCGGGTTGTTCCAATAGCCTTGCATGATCTGCGCGCCGCGCGTGGCGAGTTCGCCGACTTCACCGGGCGGCAGTTCCTGCAACGTGGACGGGTCGACCACCCGCGTGTCGACGCCAAAGGTCGGCACCCCGATGCATTGGCGCTTGTTGCGGTTCATGGGGTTGCAGTGCAGGAAGGACGCGGTCTCGGTCAGGCCGTAGGCTTCGTTGAAGATGATGCCGTAGCGCTCGGCCAGCATCGCCGCCACCGCTTCGGGCATGGGGGCACCGCCGCCGCACAGCAAGGCCAGGCGCGACAGGTCATACGATTCGATGCCGGGTTGTGCGAAGAAGTCCACGATCATCGCGGGCGGCGCGGCCCAGACGCTGACGCGATGCCGCGCCATCAGTTGCGCGGCCACGTGCCGGTTCCAGCGCGGCAGCAGCACGACGGTGGCGCCCAGCAAGATCGGCAGATTCATGCAGTTCTGCATGCCCAGCAAATGGAACAGGGGCGCCACGCCCATGATGACCGCTTCGGATGTCAGCCCGCGCCACAGCTGCGACCCCGTCACCGCCGCGCCCAGCGTGCCGTGCGTGTGGCGGCACCCCTTGGGCCGGCCGGTCGTGCCGGATGTGTAGGGCAGCAGGCACAGATCGCCCGCCTTCGCCTTGTGCGGCAGCGGCGGCGAATTGACCGCCATTGCGCCGTACCACGGCACGCCGCCGGCAACGTCCGGCGCACGCCGAGGTGCGGCGATGAGTTCGGGCGGCGCCAGGCTGCCGCCGTCTGCCTTGTTGTCCGCCCCCCCGTCTTTGTTTTCGCGTTTGTCTTCGCCTTTGTTTTCGCCTTTGCCTTCGCCTTTGTTTTCGCCGTTGTCTTCGCCTTTGGCCGAGTATGCGTACTTGCTTGCCCCCAGATAATCCGAATACGTATGCACGATTACCCGGTCCAGCCGGCCGTCTTCGACAAAGCCTGCCAGGCGCCCCGCAAGCTCCTGCGCGGCGAACGCCACGCGGGCGCCGCTGTCATCCAGATAATGCGCAAGCTCCTCCGGCGTGCTCATGGCGTTCACCGGCACCACCACCGCGTCCGCGCGCAGCACCGCGTAGTAGGCAATGATGAACTGCGGACAGTTCTGGCTGAACAGCAACACGCGGTCGCCCGCCTTCACGCCCGCGCCGTGTTGCAGATAACCGGCCATGGCGTCAACCTCACGCTTGAGCCGCGCGTAGTCCAGCACCGTGTCATAGAACACGATGGCGGGCTTGGCGGGATAGCGCGTGGCCGCGGCCTCCAGGTTGAAATACAGACTGGATTGGGGCGGGCTAATCTGAGCCGGCAGCCCCTTGGGCCAGTACTGATAGTGCGCTTGCTGCATCCGTTGTCTCCGGTTCCCGCTCGTCGGGTGAGCCGCGTCAGGCGGTCATGCCGCGGGCGATGATTTCTTTCATGATCTCGTTCGAGCCGCCGTAGATCTTGCCCACGCGCGCATCCGCATACATGCGGGCGATGGGGTATTCCAGCATGTACCCGTAGCCGCCGTGCAGTTGCAGGCATTCATCGATCACCTGGCAGTTCATCTGGGTCGTCCACCACTTGGCCATCGCAGCGGTGGACACGTCCAGCGTGCCCGCCAGCTGCCGAGCAATGCAGTCGTCGACAAAGCGTGCGGCGATGGTGGCGACGGTCTCGCATTCAGCGAGTTTGAAGCGCGTGTTCTGCATGTCGATCAGCGGCTGGCCAAAGACTTGCCGCGTGGATGTGTAGGCCACGGTGTCGTCGATGGCGCGGCGCATGGTGGCCACCGCGCCCACCGCAATCAGCAGGCGTTCACGCGGCAGTTGCTGCATCAGCTGGGAAAAGCCCCGGCCCTCGGCTTCACCCAGCAGGTTGGCGGCAGGCACGCGCACGCCGTCAAAGAACAGCTCGGCGGTGTCCAGGCTTTTCTGGCCCAGCTTTTCCAGCAGCCGCCCCCGCCGGAAGCCGGGCAAGTCCTGCGTTTCAACCATGACGAGCGACACGCCGCGCGACCCTGCCTGCGGGTCAGTCTTGGCGACGACGCAAATCAGGTCGGCATGCAGGCCATTGGTGATGAAGGTCTTGGAGCCGTTGACCACATACGTATCGCCGTTGCGCACTGCCGTCGTGCGCACGCTTTTCAAGTCGGACCCGGCCCCCGGCTCGCTCATGGCAATGGCGCCCACGAGTTCGCCCGTGGCCATCTTCGGCAGCCAGCGCTGCTTTTGCGCCTCGGTGCCGTAGTTCAGAATGTAGTGCGCCAGAATGGCGCTGTGCACGTTGTTGCTGAAGCCGTAGACCATGGCGCGCGCCTGCTCAGCCGCCACAATGGCTTCGTGCGCAAAGCTGCCCCCGCCGCCGCCATACGCTTCGGGCATGCTGACGCACAACAGGCCCATGCGCCCGGCCTTATGCCAGACCTCGCGGTCAGCGTGCTGCTGCTTGCGCCACCTTTCTTCGTCGGGCACAAATTCGTTTTCAAAGAGGCGGCGCGTGGAATCCTGAAACAGCGTCAGGTCGGCATCCATCCAGCCTTGCCGTGGCGTGTCCATCGTGGTCTCCTGGCCGTTCACGGACGGCCGCCGCCCACGACCAGCACCTGGCCGCTGACGTAGTTGGATTCAGGCAGGCAGAACAAATACACCGCCCCCGCCGCTTCGGCCGGCGTGCCGGCGCGCCCGATCGGGATCAGGCTTTCGGCGTTCTTCAGCACCTGCGGGTTCACGCCCACCTTGATCTGCCGGCCCTGGATATCCAGCGTGGCGTCGCCATCGGCCGCGGCTTCGGTCAGGCGCGTCTTGATCAGGCCGAACGCCACGCTGTTCACGTTGACCTTGTAGCGCCCCCATTCCTTGGCCAGCGCGCGCGTCAGGCCATTGATGCCCGCCTTGGCCGCCGCGTAATTGGCCTGGCCCGCGTTGCCCATTACGCCCGACGTCGAAGAAATGTTCACGACCTTGCGGAACACTTCGCGGCCATCGGCGGCTTCGGCCTTGGCGGCTTCGCGGATGAAGCCCGAGGCCGCGCGCAAGATGCGAAACGGGGCCGACAGATGCACCGCCAGGATCTCGTCCCATTGCTCATCCGTCATCTTCTGGATGACGTTGTCCCAGGTGTAGCCGGCGTTGTTCACGATGATGTCCAGGCCGCCGAACGTATCGATGGCCGTACCGACAAAGCGTTCCGCAAAGCCGGCTTCCGTGACGCTGCCAGCGCACGCCTGCGCCTGCCCGCCCGCCTGCCGGATCATCGCAACGGTATCCTCGGCAGGCCCGGCGTCCAGGTCATTGACCACCACCTTCGCCCCTTCGCGCGCCAGCTTCAACGCGATTTCCTGACCAATGCCGCGCCCCGATCCGGACACCAGCGCAACCTTGCCTTCAAGCGTTCCCATTGTCTTGCTCCTGTTTGGTTTTCAACGCGCGGCCAACACCGCCACGCCGCTTAATCTGAGTTCACCCGCCTGGCTGCGCGCTTGCAGTTCCACCCGCAAGCGCGTTTCGCCTTGCGCGTCGAAACGTTCGACAACCTGGCCGGTGCAGCGCACTTCATCGCCCACATGCGTGATCGCCACGAAGCGCACCGCGAATTCGCGCAAGGCCGATTGCGGCGCCCAGTTCGTCAGCAAGCGCGCCAGGTAGGCGGTGGACAACATGCCGTGCGCGAACACATCGTCCATACCGGCTGCGCGTGCGAAGTCGATGTCGACGTGGATGGGGTTGTGGTCGCCCGAGGCGCCGCAGTACAACGCCAGCGCATGCCGGCTGATGGGGCCGGCCGTGAAACCGGGCAGCGCATCGCCCGCGCGGGCAGCGTCCAGGCGGCGGGGGTCGACGCTTCGTGCATCCAAGCCTCGTAATTCCATGTCTGCCCCTTTAGCCATTGCGCACCACCGTCACGGCGCGCATCTCGGCCACCAAATTTCCTGCGGCGTCGCTTACGCGCGTTTCGCGCACCACGAATTCCAGCGCGCCGCCCTTCTTGGCATAGATGTCGGTGATGCGCGGCTCGAAGCGCAGCACGTCGCCCGCGCAGGCCATGGCGTGGTACGTGAAGCCCTGCTCGCCGTGCAGCACGCGGCCGATGTCGATGCCCAGCAGTTCCCGCATGGCGGCTGGGCGCGGGCTGTCCATTTCCAGGCAGAAGAAGAACGTGGGCGGCACGGGCAGGCCACGATGGCCGGCCGCGCGCGCCGCGTCGTCATCGGTGTAGACGGGGTCGTCCTGGCCCGTCGCCTTGGCGAAGAAGCGCAAGCGGCCGGCTTCCACCGTCGTGGTGAAGGCGGGAAGCTTGGCGCCGATATGGCGGGTGTCCAACATGGGAGTCTTTCCTTGTTGTTGACTGAGGTGGCTGGAATCAGGCGGCTGGCATCAGGCGGCTGGCATCAGACGGCTGGCATCAGATTGCTTAAATCAGGCCACTGGACTCAGGCCGCTGGAATCAGGGCGCTGAGTTCAGGCGGCTGGGTTCAGGCCGCTTGATACAGCGTGACCACGCACGCGCCGCCCAGCCCCAGGTTGTGCTGCAACGCCAGCCTGGCGCCTTCCACCTGACGCAAGTCGGCCTGCCCGCGCAACTGCCACACCAGCTCCGTGCATTGCGCCAAGCCGGTTGCACCCAGTGGATGGCCCTTGGACAAGAGGCCGCCTGAAGGATTGGTCACCACGCGGCCGCCGTAGGTGTTGTCGCCATCGACAATGAATTTTTCGGCGGTGCCTTCGGGCGTCAGCCGCAGGCCTTCGTAGGTGATCAATTCATTTGCCGTGAAGCAGTCATGCAGTTCCACCACGTCTACATCGGCCGGGTCCACGCCCGCGGCCTCGTAGACCTGATCCGCCGCAGCGCGCGTCATGTCGGCGCCGACGAGTTTGCGCATGTCCTGTTCGCCAAAGGTGGATGGGGTGTCGGTCGTCATGGCTTGCGCGGCGATGCTGACGGCCGGGTTCAAGCCGTGGCGGCGTGCGAAATCTTCCGAACACAGAATGGCGGCCGCCGCGCCGCAGGTGGGCGGGCAGCATTGCAGCCGCGTCAACGGATCAAAGATCATGGGCGCGGCCAGCACTTCGTCCAAGGTGACGGTCTGGCGGAACACGGCGTACGGATTACGCGCGGCGTGCTGGCGCGCCTTGACCGAAATGCGCGCGAACGTGTCGGCGCGGATGCCGTGTTCTTTCATATAGTCGCGCCCGGCGCCGCCAAAGAATTGCGCGGCGCGCGGCTTGTCGGTGTCGTACCCTTGCAGGCCCGACATCGACGACACGAATTCGGTAAGCGGCGACGGCCGGTCTTCGTACACGCCCTTCAGCGCGCCCGGCACCATCTGCTCAAAGCCCACCGCCAGCGCGCATTCCACCGCGCCGCTTTCCACGGCCTGACGCGCCAGGAACAAGGCCGACGACCCGCTGGCGCAGTTGTTGTTCACGTTGAAGACGGGAATGCCCGTCAGGCCCACGCCGTACACCACCGCCTGACCGGAAGTGGAGTCGCCGTACACGTAGCCGGCGTAAGCCTGTTGCACGGCGTCGTAAGGCACGCCGGCATCCGTCAAGGCTTCGCGCACGGCGCGCATGCCCATCACGGAATAGGGATCGCTTGCACCGGGTTTGCTGAACGGGATCATGCCGACACCGGCCACCCATACTTTTCGATTCATGCCTGCTTCTCCTGTGGGGTCGTGGCGGCCGTTGCCGCACGCGGGGGTTCATAGCCTTGCCGTAGCGCGGACTTCAATACCTTTCCGGCGGCAGACATCGGCAGTTCGTTGCGGAAGTCATAGCTCTTGGGGCATTTGTAGGTGGCCAGCAACGGGCGGCAATGCGCGCGCAGCGCGTCCGCATCCAGCGCATGGCCCGTACGCGGCACGATCACGGCGTGCACGGCTTCGCCCCAGCGTTCGTGCGGCACGCCGATCACGGCGCAGCGCGCGACCGACTCGTGCTGCGCCAGCGCGGCCTCCACTTCAGCGGCATAGACGTTTTCGCCCCCGCTGACGATCATGTCTTTCAGGCGGTCCACCACATGCAGGTAGCCGTCTTCGTCTATGCGCGCGGCGTCTCCGGTCAACAGCCACCCCTGTGAGAACGCGCTGGCGGTGGCGTCGGGCAGGTTCCAGTAGCCCGAGATCACCATGGGGCCGCGCACGGCAAGTTCGCCCACGTGGTTGACGGCAGCCTCTTCGCCATCGGGCGTGAGGATGCGCACTTCCACGCCCACGGCGGGCCGGCCCACGGAGTGCATGCGCGCACCGCCGTGGCGCACGTGGCGGTGGATGGCGACCAGCGCCGAGGTTTCCGTCATGCCATACGCGTGTACGAATTCCGCTTGCGGAAATGCGGCCAGCGCGCGGTCGAGCAAGGCCGGTGCAATGGGTGATGCGCCCCAGATCACGCGCTGAACGCCGTCCAGGCGATAGCTTGAGAAGTCAGGGTCATCCAGCAGCATCTGGATCATGCTGGGCACGAGCAGCACTTCGGACACGCCGTCATCTTGCAAGGATCGCAGCACCGCCTTGGGGTTAAAACCGCGCTGCATCACCACCGAGCCGCCCGCCAGCAACTGGCCCATCAAGCGCCCCAGGCCCGCCACATGAAACAGCGGCGCCACCAGCAGCACACAGCTGTCGGCGTCGGTGGGCACCGTGGCCAGCCGGGCGACGGCGGCGCTCCAGAGATTGGCGTGCGTGAGCATCGCGCCTTTTGGAAAGCCGGTGGTGCCGCCCGTGTACAAGATGGCGGCCAGCGTGTCGCCGCCCGCGCGCAGATCATCAAGGGGCGCGGCGGATTCAGCTTGCGCTTCCACCGTGGCGAACGACACGGTCTGCGTGGAAGACGGCGGGGTGACTTCATCCAGACGCGGGGCCAGCGCGTCGTCCACCAACAGCAGGCGCGGTGCGCCGTCTGCCAGCCCTTGCGTCAGCTCTGCGCTGCTCCAGCGCGTGTTCAAGGGTTGAATCGCCGCGCCCAGCCACCAGCACGCCAGCATCGACGACACATAGGCGGCGCTGTTCACGCCCAACAACGCGACGCGGTCACCCGGCTGCACCCCGCTGGCGCGCAACACGGCGGCCTTGCGTGCGGCCCAGGCCAGCAGTTCGGGATACGTCCATCGCTGCGCGTCTTCGCGCAGCGCGGTCTTGCCGGGATACAGCCTGCTGGCGCGGTGCAGGCCTTGCGTCAGATACATCACCGTTGTCTCCTGCGGCGCGGGTCTCTGTGGCCCGCTGTGCTGTCTGGCCGGCAGTCTTCTGCCCAGCCGTTGACGAGCCCCTAGCTTCCCGCCGGGCGCGCATGGCGGCAATGGCCGCAGGCGTCAAATGGATTGGCGGAAAGTGTCAGCGGGTGCGCGGGGGCCACACACCAATTGATGGCGCCGGTATTCGCCGGGCGACACGCCGGTCCATTTCTTGAATGCACGATGGAACGTGCTGGATTCCGAGAAGCCCAGGCGCTCGGCGATGTCCATCAACGACAACTCATGCCGCCCCAGATACTCCACCGCCGCATCGCGCCGCAAGTCATCCTTCAGCACCTGGAAGCCTTGGCCTTCTTCGCGCAGATGCCGCCTGAGCGTTTGCGGCGTCATCGACAGCTGCGCGCTGATTTGCGCGAGCGACGGCAGGTCGGCTGACAAGTCATTGCGCAGCAGCCGCCGAATGCGATCGGTAAGCGTGGCGCGGTCTTGGTACTTCACCAGCAGGTCGAACGGCGCATTGGCCAGAAAGGCCTTCAGTGATTGCGCGTCCTGCACGACCGGCAGCGCAAGCCAGCGCGACTCCAGCCACAGGCCCGTGACCGGCTGGCCATAGCGCACAGGCGCATGGAACACCTTGTGCGCATCGGCGCTGCGCGTGCCGCCGTTGTAGTCCACGCCCAGAATCGGAATGCGGCGCGCGGCCAGCCAGTTGGCCACGCCGAGCGTGAAAAAGAGAAAGGTGCGCTCGCCGTACCACTGCGTGCAGTGGCGCGCGCCACGGGCGTCCAGCACGATGTGGGCGGCGTCGCCCGTGACGCACAGGCGGGCGGTGAAGTCGCGCAGCACCCCGTGGTAATAACGGAACGCCACGCGCAGCGCATCACCGATGGTGGCTTCCTGCAAGGCCAGCCGGCATGCGTGCGCGAACACGCCCAGCGGCACCGGGTGTTGTCCCATGCCCAGAAAATCGTCACGGGTGGCGCGCCGCAGCATCCGCAATATCTGCGCGAACTGCGCTTGCGACACGCGCGCCATCGGCGCCTGCAACAGCGCAGGCGGCACGTCGGCGCGCAGCAGGACGCGATCAACATCCACGCCCCGGCTGCGCGCGCCTTGCAGGATCTGGGCGATATGCCCGACGGCAATGGTGTGATGCGTCATGGCGGATTCCTACGGCTTGGCGAGCACCGGTAGCGCTGATGGTAGCCAAAGCCATGGCGGCAAGGAATGCCCGGCATGAGCATTCCCGCCAAGTGGAATCAGCGATTTCGCCATTGGTTCGCCGCAAAGCCGCGCCTAGACTGGATCGCGCCCCTGACTGGCCGCCTCTTCGTATTTACCGGAGTCCCTCTTTGGATACGCCGAACACCGCCCCGCTTGCGGGCATCAAGATCCTGGACCTGTCGCGTTTACTGCCCGGCCCGCTGGGCGCGCAATACCTGGCCGACCTGGGCGCAGACGTGATCAAGATCGAAGACACGCAGGCAGGCGACTACGCGCCGCCCGCCCTGCGCGCCGTGTGCAACCGCAACAAGCGCGGCTTGCGGCTGGACTTGAAACACCCCGACGGGCAAGCCGCGCTGGCCGCATTGGTGCGCGACGCCGACGTGCTGATCGAGAGCTTCCGGCCCGGTGTGACGGCGCGATTGAAGGCCGATTACGACACCTTGTCCCAGCACAATCCGCGCTTGGTGTATTGCAGCATCACGGGCTACGGCCAGGATGGCCCGCAGCGGGATGCGGCCGGACACGACCTGAACTATTCGGCCTATGCCGGCGTGGCGGATCAAATGGGGTGCGGGCCGGATCAGCCCGCGCTGTCCAACCTGCCGGTCGCCGACATTCTGGGCGGATCATTGACGGCGGTGATGGGCATTCTTGCCGCGCTGGTGGATGCGCAGCGCACGGGCCGGGGCCGCTATGTGGACATCGCGATTGCCGATGGACTGCTTGCCGGGGCGGTGGTGCCATTGGCCACGCTGAATGCGCATGGCGATACGCGCCCGTCCGGCGGCGATACGTTGTCGGGCGCGCTGGCGTGTTACGGCCAGTACCGCACGCAAGACGGGCGCTATCTGGCGGTGGCGGCGCTGGAACCAAAATTCTGGAACACCTTGTGCCGCCGGCTGAATCGGCCCGACCTGATTGCACTGCACCGCGACGACAGCGCCGCGCAACAGGCGCACGTGAAAGGTGAACTGCAAAGCCTGTTCGGTTCGCGGCCGTTGGCGCATTGGGTGGAATTGCTTGAAGGCGCCGATTGCTGCGTGTCGCCTGTGCTGACACTGTCTGACAGCCTGGCGCACCCGCACTTCAATGCGCGCGGCATGGTGCATCACGCGCGCCACGAGGTCTATGGCCCCGGCGCGCACATCGCCAGCCCCGTGAAGATGTCGGGCTTTCAATTTGCGATTCATCGCCAGGCCCCGCTGCCCGGCGAACACACCGATCAGATTCTGCGCGAAGCCGGTTACGACGATGCCGGCATCGCCAGCCTGACCGAGCGCGGCGTTGCGCGGTAGCGCGCGCCGCCGTGTTCGGATGCCGCCGTGACAAGAGCGCTGCCAAAGACCCGCTGTACCCATAACAATCAGGACGGAGACAACCATGACTGATCATCCTCGCAGCACCGCCTCGCCCGGACGCCGCAGCCTGCTGAAGCTTGGGCTGGCGCTGCCCGCCGCACTGACGCTGGCCAAGCCCGCGCGCGCGGCCACCTTCCCCACGCGCCCCCTCACGCTGATCGTGCCGTTTCCCGCGGGCGGCGCCACCGACACGCAGATGCGCGCACTGGCAGTCGCAGCCTCGCGCGAATTGGGGCAGACGGTCATCATCGCCAACCGCCCCGGTGCAGGCGGCACGCTAGGCCCGGCGGCGATGGCGCACACCACGGCCCCCGACGGCTACACGGTATCCGTCGTGGTCGGCACGCTGTTCCGCTATCCGTTCCTGCAACAGGTGAACTACGACCCGCTCACGGACTTCACCTACGTGGCATGCATGACGGCGTATTCCTACGGCATCGTCGTGCGCCAGGATGCGCCCTGGAAAACGCTGGACGAGCTGATCGCGCACGCGCGCGCGCATCCGGATCAGGTCAGTTACGGCGGCACCGGTGCGGGCGGTTCGGGCCGCATCGCCATCGAACGCCTGTCGCGATTGACGGGCGTGCGCTTCAACTTCATTCCGTACAAGGGCGCGGCGGAAGAAACGACTGCGCTGTTGGGCGGCCACATCCAGATGGTGTCGGACGCCGGATGGGGGCCAATGATCGACACCGGCAAGGCGCGCCTGTTGGCGGTGATGGGCGAGGCGCGCGCCAAGCGCGTGCCTGACGTGCCCACGCTGACCGAACTGGGCTACCCCATCATTGCGTCGAACCCGGTGGGCATCGCGGGGCCGAAGGGGATGGACCCGAAGGTGGTGGCGGTGCTGCAAAAGGCGTTCCACCGCGCGTCCCGAGATCCGGAATACAACCGCGCGCTGGAAAATGCGGATCAGCCGCACATGCTGATGGACAGCGCGGCCTATACCGAATACGCCGTCCGTCAGGTGGCGGAGGAAAAGCAGTTCGTGGCCGAACTGGGCTTGAAGATGCAGTAATCGAACGGCGGGTGCGTGGGCTTAACGGCCAGCGGCTTTGGCGCTGATGCCGTTGGCCACGCCCATGTCGACTTTGGGCACGTCACGGATCAGGACGCGCACGTCTTCGCCCGAGATGTCGATGCTGGTGCACACGGCCTGGTTCAACGCCGCGATCAGCGCCGCCTTCTTGGCTTCGTCGCGGCCTTCGATCAGCGCCACGTCCACGCGCACCATGCGCTTGCCCATTTCACCGGCCACGATCACGTTCTCGGCAGGCACTTCCTGCAACACGATACGCACGCTGGGCAGCGGCGCGGCGATGCTTTCGACGACCGCGTTCGAGGCGGCCGTCAACAGCGCGGCTTTCTGAGCGGCCGAGTGGCCTTGCAGGATCTGGACATTCAAAATGGGCATGACGGCTTCCGATAATCCGAATGGGAGAAACCGGCCGAACTGACCGGCCAGCCATCATAAAACGACTTTGCCCGCATGCAAGGAATTGCATGCGGGCAAAAGGGTCAAGCTTGGGCGACGATGCGCGATGCCGGGACGCACCCGACAACCGCGCCGTCAGGGTCAGGCTGCTTCGCCCCGGTGTTCCGGCACGGGCTGGCCTTCGAGCTCGCTGGCAACCGCTTCGGCAGGCGCGGACTCGGTCAACGCAGGCGTCACCAATTCCACGACCTTCTTGCGCGACAACATGCCCAGGAACTCGTCGTCTTCGCCCGTGACGGCAACCGGCTGGTCGCTGTGCACCAGTTGGGCAAGCACTTCGCCCAGGCCGGCGGTGGCGGGCACCGAGGCCAAGTCTTCGACAAAGCGCGACACATCGCGTGCGCCTTGCTCAATGGCCTGCTCTGCCGCCATGGCCGTCAGTACACCGGCCAGGCGCTTGCCGTCCAGCACCGGCGCGTACTGGTAGTCCATGGCGCGCATGCGGTCCAGCGCGTGCGCGGGGCGCGAACGCATGGTCAAGGTCAGGCGCGCCGGGTTCACGGCGTGCGTGGCGTTGAGCACCTTGGTGCGGTTCACGTCCTGCAAGAACGACTGCACATAATCGTTGGCCGGATTCAGCAGAATGTCTTCCGGCGTGCCTTCCTGCACCAGTTCGCCGTCCTTCAGGATGGCGATACGGTTGCCCAGGCGCAGCGCTTCGTCCAGATCATGCGTGATGAACACGATGGTCTTGTTCAGCTTGGCTTGCAGTTGCAGCAGCTGATCCTGCATTTCGCGGCGGATCAGCGGGTCCAGTGCGGAGAACGCTTCGTCCATCAGCAGGATTTCGGCGTCGGTCGCCAGCGCGCGCGCCAGGCCCACACGTTGTTGCATACCGCCCGACAACTGATGCGGGTACTGGTTTTCAAAACCGGCCAGGCCCACTTGCTCAAGCCAGTCACGGGCGCGCTTTTCGCGTTCCGCCTTGCCCACGCCCTGCACGGTCAGGCCATACGCGGCGTTGTCCAGCACCGTGCGGTGCGGGAACAGGCCAAAGCGCTGGAACACCATGCTCATCTTCTTTTGACGGAAGACTTCCAGGTCGCGCTTGTTCAGGCTGACAACGTCCACGCCGTCGACCAGGATGTGGCCGGCGCTGGGTTCGATCAGGCGGTTGAAGTGACGGATCAGCGTCGACTTGCCGGAACCCGACAAGCCCATGATGACGTAGATGCTGCCTTCTTCAATCGACAGGCTGATGTCGCGCAGGCCCAGCGTGTGGCCGCTTTCGGCCAACAGCTGTTCCTTGCTCATGCCGCCCTGGGCCGCTTGCAGCCACTTCTTCGGATGCGATCCAAAGACCTTGTAGATGTTCTTGACTTCGATCTTGCTCATCGCTGGCCTCCCATGCGCATGCGCTGTCCATACGATTGCGTGATCCGGTCGAACAGCACGGCCAGCACCACGATACCCAAGCCTGCCAGCAGGCCACGGCCCACTTCCAGACGGTTGATCCCCAGCAGCACTTCATAGCCCAGGCCGCGTGCGCCGATCATCGACGCAATCACCACCATCGACAGCGCCATCATCGTGGTCTGGTTGATACCGGCCATGATGTTGGGCAGCGCCAGCGGCAATTGCACGCCAAAGAGTTGCTGGCGCGGATTGGCGCCGAACGCGCGCGACGCTTCCAGCACTTCGCGGTCGACCAGGCGGATGCCCAGGTCGGTCAGGCGGATCAGCGGCGGCACGGCGTAGATGACGGTGGCGATGATGGCGGGAATCTTGCCCAGGCCGAACAACATCACAACCGGAATCAGGTACACGAAGCTGGGCATGGTCTGCATCACGTCCAGCACGGGCAGCATGATGGAGCGCAGCCAGTTCACACGCGCCATCAGCACGCCCAACGGAATGCCGATTACCACCGACAGGCCCGCGGCCATGATCATCAGCGCCAGCGTCTGCATGCCGGCGTCCCACAAGCCCAGCACGCCAATGACGCACAGCAGCGCGCCCATCGCCAGGCTCAGGCCGATACGGCGGCTCACGCCATAGGCGATGGCGATGGTCACGGCAACCACCGCCCACCAGGGCGAACTGCGCAACACTTGTTCAAGCCACACCAAGGCGTGCAGGACCGGCTGAGACAGGGTCTCTAGCGTGTCCGCGTAATTGGTGACCAGGTGATCGACGAACCCGTCGATCGCCGCCCTGACCTGACGGGCGGGAATAATTTCAGGAAACATATCTTTGACTCCATTCTGGGGCGCTTGGTGGCAGCCGCCGCCACGCATTCCGAGTAATCGGATGTCCATGCAGCCAGGACACTTCCGGTTGGAAACCGGCTGCTGGAAGGGGCGGCGCCATGTGCTTGCTTCCGAACGCATGCGTCCGGCAAACGGCCGTCCCAGGGGAAAAAACCCAGGGCAACATGCCCGCCACGGGGCTTTTTCCCTTAGGGGCTTTCCTATTCAGGGCGCTTCCTGAAGGGCTTTGCCTTCGGGGAGGCCCAGCTGGCGGGAACACATCCCGCTGGCCGGGCCGGCACGCGCCACAAGGGCGCGACACCAGCACCACGTTACGTTACAGCGCGCTTTGGACGCGCCCGGCGACGTCTGCGGGGACCCACTTGGTCCAGACATCGGGCTTGTTCTTCAAGAACCACTTGGCCACCGTGTTGGAATCGTCGCCAGACTCTTCCATGTGGGCCAGGGTTTCATTGATCACCGGCAGCGGCACCGAGACCTTAGCCAGGAAGGCGGTCAGCGTCGGGGCTTCTTCGGAGAACTTGGTGTTCACCGCGGTGAAGACGGGATTGTCAGGATAGGCGCTGGCCTCGGGCTTGGCGCACTTGGGCGACGTCAGGCACTTGTGCTTTTCGGCGTCGTAGGGCGGCATGTCCAGCTTGACCAGGTCCATCGCGCCAACCAGCGGCGTGGGCGACCAGTAGTAGAAGACGACGTTCTGCTTGCGCTTGTAGGCCGACATCAACGCCGCCTTTTGCGCCGCGCCCGTGCCGGGCGAGTACAGCGTGTAGGTGTCGTCCAGCTTCAAGGCGTGGAAGAGGTTGTTGCTGGTGACTTCGCAGCCCCAGCCCGCCGGGCAGCCGTAGAAACGGCCCTTGCCGGGTTCTTCCGGGTCCTTGAACTTGTCCTTGAACTTCGGCAGGTCGGCCGCGGACTTCAGTTCAGGCAGGCGTTCGGCCGTGTAGCGGGGGATGTACCAGCCTTCGGCGCCCATGTAGATGTCGCCGATGCGCTTGACCTTGCCAGTCTTTTCAGCGCGTTCCCAAGGTTCGGCCACGCTGTTCAGCCAAATCTCGGTATTGATATCCAGATCGCCGCGCTCAAGCGCAGCCAGGGCAGGCAGCGTTTCCGTCGGCAGGGTTTCGGTTTTGCAACCGTAGCCCTTTTCCATGATGAAACGTTCGACATCCACGAGGACCAGGTTGGATTCCCAGTTCATGGCGCCGAAATTGACCGGACGCTTGATTTCACATTGCGGCGCGTCGGCAGCTTGGGCTGCACCGGCAAACGCAAACAGAACGGCCGCGGCGGCCAGGGTCTTGACAGGGGTAAAACGCATTGGCTTTTGCCTCCATAGGTTCAGGGACACACGCCGGGTCTGGCCCGGAAGTGCCATGGAGCTAAGGGGGTTGTGCGGAAGACGGGCAGAACCGCCAATACAAACCGACACTAGCGACAAGAGGAACCGCAAAGGTGCGGAGTCTTGCAAGACAGAGGTTTCAAAAACGCGGTTTTTGAAAACCCACAGAAAGTGAACAAACTGAACGAAGAAGGCAGCATCTTAAACGAAATTGCTGCGCCGCCCAACCCCTGGGGTGAATGAAACAGATACATTCCCAAGAAAATCTGTACGGGATTACCCGGAGTAAACCGAGGCAAATTGCGAATTTCCTCTGGGAAATAATGGGTCAAAAATGAAGATACATTCAGTAAATATTATGTTCTTATTAGTACATTCAAGGCGTTCCAGAAGGCCGGGAAATCGCCGTTTTAAGCTCTTTCTGAGCATAAATTCAGGTGAAATTCAGCTGGAAGCGGCGGAGAATCGGCGCGGCGATCGGCTTCTGGACGGTTAGAGCGACAACGGGTTTGCAGAAATAATGCAGCGCAGCATGGGGCATGACAGAGAGTCAACGCCGCGAGCGCTGTGTTCTGCCCTATCCACCGTTCAATTCATCGCAGCCTTGCCTCTTCCGCGTTGATTCTGGCCAGGATGCGCTGGGCGCGCTGGCGCTGCGCCTGCAACACCGTCAGACGCTGACGAATGCCCGGCCCCGCCGCACGATACCGGCGCTCACGAACGCGATCCTCAAGCCAGAACGCGACTCGCATGCCCACCCAGGTCACAATCGTCATCCATACAACGGGTGCGTAATCGCCCCAAAATGCCGAGATATGGTGATAGATATTCATAGCCTCCTCGCCATCCATTCCGTTGCCACCGTTCCCGCAAAATAGTAGCTACTCCCGATGACGAACGGCGAGAACTCCATGATTTCTCGGACTTCATTACTGAACGACGCCATCAAAAGGTAGATCCAGCACACCGCGCCAAGGAGCGCCATCCAAAAACTCAACGCCGCGATGGACCGGGCCATCCCTCCTTGGCAGGCTTCACGGCTGGACGCCGCCGTCAACGCAACGAACAAGCCGATGCCCGCAACCGTCAGCGAAATCGGAAAAAAGGCGTCCTTGTCTGGCTGCCGGAAACCCACGCGGAGCAGGTACTCCACGGTCCCCATGATGATGGGAAGCACATAGATCAGCCGTCTGGTCGTCGAAGGGAATCCGCCGATTCTCATTGCTTGCACGCCTTTGCAAAGGAATGCGCGCGGCTGAGCCATCCCCGCCGACGCGCAGCGCCCAGGATGCAGGATCAAGCAAGAGTTGTGGCGGGAATGCGTGCCCGTTACCTACCCTGATTCCGTCCGACTTTCAGCGGTCACCGCTATACATATAGTCGCGCCGCCATGGGTACGAGAGGTCGGCGGGGTTGTCGAGTTCGTCCGGGCGGCCGGTGGCGGGCGGCTGGCCCAGGATCTGGTGCAGCGCGATCCAGCCGTGCTCGAACGCCATGGCGCAGCCGGCCAGATACAGGCGGTACGCCCGCAATGACCGTGCGCCCTGCTCGCCGCCTAATACCTGCGCGGCTTCGGGCAAGCGGGCTTCCAGCGCGTCGCTCCAGGCCCACAGCGTGCGCGCGTAGTGCGGCCGCAGGTTTTCGATGTCCACTTCCTCCAGGCCGCCATTGGTCATGGCTTCCATTACGACGCTGATGTGGGTCAGCTCGCCGCCGGGGAAGATGTATTTTTCGATGAATTCGCCCATGCCGTTGCCCAGCTCGGCGTTGTAGACGCCGGCGGCGGTAATGCCATGGTTCATGATCAGTCCGCCCGGTTTGAGCAGGCGGCGCAATTTGGCGAAGTAGCCTTCCAGCTGCGCCCGGCCCACGTGCTCGAACATGCCCACCGATGCAATCTTGTCGTAGGGCTGGGATTCATCCAGCTTGCGGTAGTCCAGCAGTTCCATGCGGACGCGGCCCGCCAGGCCTTTTTCCTGAATCAGTTTGGTCACGTGCGCATGCTGGTTGCGCGACAGCGTGATGCCGGTGGCGTCCACGCCGTAATGCTCGGCCGCCCACAGCAGCAAGCCGCCCCAACCCGCCCCCACGTCCAGAAAGCGCTCGCCGGCTTGCAGGCGCAGCTTGCGGCAGATGTGATCGAGCTTGGCTTCCTGGGCCTGCGCCAACGTCATGTCCGGCGTGCGGTAATAAGCGCAGGAATAGACCCGGCGCGGGTCCAGCCACAAGGCGTAGAAATCGTCTGACAGGTCGTAATGGAATTCGATCTGTTTGGCGTCCCGCTCAATCGAATGGCGCCACACCGACATCACTTTGCGCACCAGTTCCGTCAGCCAGCCGCCGCGCGCCGCGTCGACCGGAGACCCGGGCATCAGCGCCGACGCCGCCGCCATCACATCGCGCATATTGCCTTCGATATCGATGCGGCCTTCGACATAGTCCTGCCCCAGCACCCCGACTGCGCCTTCGGCCAGATGGGCGAGCGCGGTCTTGTCATGCGTGACAAAGCGCACGCGCGGGTCGGGCGGACCCAGCACCACGCCGTCAGGCAGAACGAGTTGGACGGTGACGGGCAACGCGTCGAGTTTGCGTTCCACAACAGACAACAAAGGATTCACGGCCTCTCCTCTGAACACGGTCGGACGCCAACGACTTTATCGGAAAACCGCTTAAATTTGCGTGTCAGGTTGCCCGTGATAAAGTCGCTGGCTTGGCGCAAACCCTGCAACAAACGCATTCGCGCCTTGTCTTTGCGCACTGTTTTTGCGCTACACCTCTGCGCTTTACCGCCACCACAATGCCCCCATCACCCGTTTCCCGCTCCGGCCTGCCCGGCTGGCTCATCCTCATGGGCGCGCTGACGGCGATCGGTCCGTTCGCCATCGACATGTACCTGCCCGCGTTCCCGACCATTGCGGCGAACCTGGGCGTGCCGCGCGGCGATGTCGAACGCACGCTGGCGGCCTACCTGATCGGCCTGGCGCTGGCGCAAGTGTTCTACGGCCCGATGGCCGACCGCTTCGGCCGCAAGCCGCCGCTGATGGTGGGGCTGGCGCTGTTCATGGTGGCGTCGCTGGGGTGTGCGCTGTCGGGTTCCGTCGAAGCGCTGACCGGCTGGCGCGTCGTGCAAGCCATGGGCGGCGCGGCGGGCATTGTGATTCCGCGTGCGGTGATCCGCGACCATTACGAAACCCATGAAGCGGCGCGCGCGATGTCGCTGCTGATGCTGATCATGGGCCTGGCCCCGATTCTGGCGCCGCTTGCGGGCGGGCAGTTGCTGGCCATCACATCGTGGCGCAGCCTGTTCTGGATCATGCTTGCCGGCGGCGCCATGCTGATGTTTGCCGTGGCGAAGATCATGAAGGAATCGCTTGCGCCCGAACGCGTGGTGCCGCTGCGCTGGAGCACCATCCTGCGCAACTATCGTGACCTGTTCCGCCATCGCGGCTTCATGGCGCACAGCCTGGCGGGCGGTTTTGGGCAGGCGGGCATGTTCGCCTACATCATTGGATCGCCGCGCGTTTTCATCGAACTGTATGGCGTGGCCCCCCAGTACTACGGCCTGCTCTTTGGCACCAACGCGCTGTCGCTGATTATCTGTTCGCAGATCAGCGCCCGCCTGCTGCGCACCTATAAGCCCCGCCAGCTGCAACGCAAAGCGCTGACGGCGCTGGCGCTGGCCAGCCTGGTGGCCGTTGCGCTGACGCTCGCGGGCTGGATGACCCTGCCCCTTTTGATGCTGTGCTTGATCAGCTATATGGGTAGTCAGGGTTTCGTGAACCCCAATTCGGCAGCGCTGGCGCTGTCGGAGCAAGGCAAGCGGCTGGGCGCGGCGTCTGCCTTATTGGGGACGCTGCAATTGTCCTGCGGCGCGCTGGCCGGTTTTGCCGTCAGCGCCTGGCAGACAGACAGCGCCCTGCCCCTGACGACCACGTTGGCGACCTGCGCCTGCCTGTCCTGGATTTCGGGCCGTGTGGCGCAAACCCACACCGCTTGAACATGGCCGCTTGATTTACTTGCGTTTTTCGTATTAGAATCGAAGTCTTCACATGAAGTTTCCCGTGCTGATCTACTATGCTTTGTAGTTCAGCACTCTGACCCCAACCGCGCATAGCGAGATTCCAACCGAATCTGCAGCGATAGATGCAGCGGGTGCAGGCAGCGGGTATAAGCACGGGCGGATTCCGATCCCCCTCATCCACTAAGACTGGGTGGCCGGCAAAGGCAGCGCAACAGGCAACACATTGCGCTTACTTCACAGCCCGGCGGCTAAAACCCTGTCTACCCCCCAAGCGATGCGCGACAAGAACGACATAAAGAGGTGCATCCATGGCACGCGTATGCCAAGTGACCGGCAAAGGCCCGATGGTGGGCAACAATGTTTCGCACGCGAACAACAAGACCAAGCGTCGCTTCCTGCCCAACCTGCAATCGCGCCGGTTCTGGGTTGAATCCGAAAACCGCTGGGTCCGCCTGCGCGTTTCGGCCAAGGCCATCCGCACGATCGACAAGAATGGCATCGACGCCGTCCTGGCCGACATGCGTGCCCGTGGCGAAGCCGCCTAATCGGCGCCCCCAATCACCATACTAGGAGCACGACATGGCCAAAGGTATCCGCGAAAAGATCAAACTCGAGTCGACCGCCGGCACGGGTCATTTCTACACGACCACCAAGAACAAGCGCAACATGCCCGAGAAGATGCTGATCAAGAAATTTGATCCGGTCGCTCGCAAGCACGTTGACTACAAGGAAACCAAGCTGAAGTAATTCAGCCGGTTTTCTGGTTAGCGAAAAGCCCTGCACGGTAACGTGCGGGGCTTTTTTATTGCCGCAAGGCAAAGGTGCGTGCTTCAATCCGGTCAAGCCCGATTCCTCTTGCTTCTCGATAACCGCCATGCTCCGTCCCTGCCTTACCCTGCTGCGCCGCGCGCTCGCGCCCGCGCTATTGGCCCTGGCGCTGACGCCGGTCGCCGTTGCCGTCGCCAAAGACCGTGAACCGCCGATCCGCATTGGCGAGATCAACAGCTACAAGGCCATTCCCGCTTTCCTGGGCCCCTACAAAAAGGGTTGGCAGCTGGCGCTGGAGCAGGTCAATGCCGAAGGCGGCGTGCTGGGCAGAAAGCTGGAGGTCATCTCGCGCGATGACAACGGCAACCCTGGCGATTCCGTGCGCGCCGCGCAAGAATTGCTGGCCCGCGAGAAAGTCGAGCTGCTGTTTGGCGGCTTCTTGTCCAACACGGGCCTGGCGCTGACCGATTTCGCCAAGCAGCAGCAGGTATTCTTCCTGGCCGCCGAGCCGCTCACGGACAAGATCACCTGGCAGGAAGGCAACCGCTATACGTACCGCCTGCGCCCGTCCACCTGGATGCACGTGGCGGCGCTGGCCCCCAAGGCGCTGGCATTGCGCAAGAAGCGCTGGGCCATCGTCTACCCCAACTATGAATACGGGCAGTCCGCCGTGGCCACGTTCAAGGCCATGATGAAGTCGTTCCAATCCGACGTGGAGTTCGTTGCCGAGCAGGCCGTGCCGCTGGGCAAGGTGGATGCCGGCGCGGTGGTGCAGGCCTTGGCCGACGCCAAGCCGGACGCCATCTTCAACGTGCTGTTCGCGGCCGACCTGACCCGGTTTGTCCGCGAAGGCAACACGCGCGGCCTGTTCGAGAACCGCGCCGTGGTGTCCGTGCTGTCCGGCGAACCGGAATACCTGGAACCGCTGGGCGCCGACACGCCGTCGGGCTGGATCGTGACGGGCTATCCCTGGTACGCCATCGATACGCCGGCCAACAACGCCTTCGTCGACGCCTACAAGAAGCGCTACAACGAGACGCCCAAGGTGGGTTCGGTGGTGGGCTACGCGTCGCTGATGTCTATCGCCCAGGGCCTGAAAGCCGCGGGCGCCGTAGATACCGAAAAGCTCGTCGACGCGTTTGCCGGCCTGAAGGTGGATACGCCTTATGGCCAGATCCAATACCGCAAGCTGGACCATCAATCGACGATGGGCGTCTATGTGGGCGTGACGGCGGTGGAAGACGGCAAGGGCATCATGAAAGACTTCACCTACATTGACGGTGCGCGTCTGCAACCGCCTGACGAACAGGTGCGCAAGATGCGTCCGGCACACTGATGAGCCTGTCGGGGCTGCTGTCGCAGTTGCTGAACGGGCTGGCAGACGCCAGCGCCTTGTTCCTGGTTGCCGCGGGTTTGTCGCTGATCTTCGGCGTCACCCGCGTCGTGAACTTCGCGCATGGCTCGTTCTACATGCTGGGCGTGTATCTGGCGTGGACCTTCACCACGGCATTTGGCGACGGCGCGGGCTATTGGGCCGGCCTGCTGTTGGCCGCGCTGGCCACCGGCCTGATCGGGGCGGCCGCCGAATGGCTGGTGCTGAAACGGCTGTACCAGGCGCCCGAACTCTTCCAGTTGCTGGCGACCTTTGCGCTGGTGCTCATCATCGGCGACGCTGCGCTGGCCATCTGGGGGCCTGAAGACCTGTTCGCCGCGCGCGCCCCCGGGCTGTCTGGCGCGGTGCAGATCCTGGGCCGCCGTTTTCCCGAATACGACTTGCTGCTGATCGCCGCCGGCCCCATCGTGCTGGGGCTGCTGTGGCTGCTGCTGATGCGCACGCGCTGGGGCCGGCTGCTGCGCGCGGCCGCTGAGAACCGCAGCATGCTGGCCGCCCTGGGTGTAAACCAGGCCTGGCTGTTCACGTCCGCGTTCACCTTGGGCGCCTTCCTGGCCGGATTGGGCGGCGCGTTGGCCGCGCCCCGCGTCCCCGCCACGCTGGGGCTGGACCTGGAGATCATCGCCAGCGCATTTGTCGTGGTCGTCGTGGGCGGGCTGGGCTCGATTCCTGGCGCTTTCCTGGCGGCGCTGCTCATTTGTTCAGTGAAGGCGGTGTTCGTCTTCCTGGGTCAGGTGGCAATCGGCCCCTGGGTGTTCAATCTGTCCAAGCTCACGCTGCTGGCCGAATTCGCCGTGATGGCGGTGGTGCTGGTGGTGCGCCCCTGGGGCCTGCTTGGCAAGCCCCCTGCCCCGGCGTCCCATGCAGCTGCCCCGGAACGCCCCATCGCCCCCGCGGGCCGGCGCTTGCGGGCGGCGTATGGCCTGCTAGTGGTGCTGTTGGCCCTGGTGCCGATTGCCGCTTTGCAATGGCCGTATCTCAGCATTCTGATGACCGAAATCCTGATCGCGGCGCTGTTCGCGGCCAGTTTGCACTTTCTGACCGGGCTGGCCGGCATGACGTCGTTCGGCCATGCCGCGTGGTTTGGTCTGGGCGCGTACGGGGCGGCCTTGCTGCTCAAACTGGCGGCCGTGCCGATGGAAGCCGCCTTGTTGCTCGGCCCGTTTGCCGCCGCCTTTGGCGCGTTGCTGTTCGGCTGGTTCTGCGTGCGGCTGTCAGGCGTGTACTTGGCGATGCTGACGCTGGCCGTCGCGCAGATTCTGTGGGCGCTGGCGTTTCAATGGGACGACGTCACGGGCGGCAGCAACGGCCTCATCGGGCTATGGCCGTCGTCGTGGCTGGCGCAAGGCCCGTGGTTCTATTACGTGACGCTGGCCCTGTGCGCGGCGGGCATCGCGTGGTTGCGGCGCTTGGCGTTTTCACCATTGGGCTACGCACTGCGAGGCGTGCGCGATTCGTCGTTGCGCGCGGAAGCGCTGGGCATGGAAACGCGGCGCGTGCAGTGGGCGGGCTTTGTGGCCGCGTCCTTTGCGGCGGGCATGGCGGGTTCGCTGTATGCGTTTTCCAAGGGCAGCATCGCGCCCGACGTGCTGGCCGTGAGCCGATCGGTGGATGGTTTGGTGATGGTGCTGCTGGGCGGCGTGCAAACGCTGGCCGGCCCGCTCGTGGGCGCTGCGTCCTACACGTGGCTGCAAGACGTAGCCGCGCGCAGCACCGAATACTGGCATGCCGTGTTGGGCGTGGCGATTCTGGCGTTGGTGCTGGCCTTTCCGGATGGCCTGGCTGGCGCCACCGCGCGTCTGCGGGGAAAGCGCGCATGACGGCCGCAACCGCCCTGCTGCAAGTGAAGGACTTGCGCAAATCCTTCGGCGGCATCGACGCCCTGGCCGGCGTGTCCTTCACGCTGGAGGCGGGCCAGATGCTGGCGCTGATCGGCCCGAACGGCGCGGGCAAGTCCACGTGCTTCAACGCGTTGGGCGGGCAATTACGCCCCGATTCCGGCTCGGTGCAGCTGGATGGCCGTGAACTCGTCGGCTTGTCGCCCGGCAAGATCTGCCGCCTGGGCGTGGGCCGCACCTTTCAGACCGCCGCCACGTTCCGCTCGATGACCGTGCGCGAAAACGTACAGACGGCTTTGCTGTCGCGTGACCGCCTGCTGTTCAACCCCTGGCGCCGCGCCGCGCACCACGCGGCCGACGAAGCCATGGATCTGTTGTCGCAAGTGCAGATGGCGGACAAGGCGCACGCCGCCTGCGGCACCTTGGCGTATGGCGACGTCAAGCGGGTTGAGCTCGCGATGGCGCTGGCGCATCGGCCGCGGCTGTTGCTGATGGACGAACCTACCGCAGGCATGGCCACCAACGAACGCCACGCGTTGATGCGCTTGACGCGCCAACTGGCCGACACGCAACGCCTTGCCGTACTGTTCACCGAGCACAGCCTGGATGTGGTGTTCAAGCATGCGGACCGCATCGCCGTGCTCGTGCGTGGCGCGCTGTTGGCCGAAGGCGAACCCGCCGCGATCGCCGCAGATGAACGCGTCCGCGCCGCCTATCTGGGTACCGATACGCCCTGACCGCAGGCCTTGCGTCATGGGTATCGACTCGCCCTGACCTCAGGCCCTGCGTCATGGGTATCGACTCGGCCTGACGCCAGGCCCCGCGTCAGTGGCCGCGTTGCGGGGAATCCGGCTGGCATTCCCAGAAGATCTTGGCCTGGCAGCCCGCGCAGATGCCGGGGTCCAGCTTGGCGTAGATCGCGTGCAGCGCCGTGGCCTTGTCCGGGTAGATATGGTCTTCGCCCAGGCGCGTCAAGAACCCCGTACGCCGCCACATATCCAGCACTTCCGGACGCGGCCGATGGAAATACAGATCGCCCCCCATCGCACGGCGCGCCGCAAGCTCGTCTTCCCACACCTGCGCGCCCGCCAGATCAATGAAGTTCATGCTCTTGGCCATCACCAGCAGATGGCGCGGCGCGTTCGCGGCTTCACGCAGCTCGTGCAAGCGCTGCGCCACATGCGCCGCCGCCCCGAAATAAATGGACCCTTCCATACGCAACAGCTTCAATTGCGGGCATTCCGGTAACGCATCCGGCTGGTGTTCCAGCACCACGAAGCGGCGGTCCAGCCCGCGAGAATCGAAGCCCATCGTCCGCATGGCAGGGCGCGACGTGCGGTGCAGGTACGCCATCAAAGACAGCACCGTCCCCAGCAGAATCGCCACTTCCATGCGGATCGTGACCGTGGCGGCCAGCGTGGCGGCGGCAATGGCGCTTTCGCCCGGCTGCATGCGGATCAATTCGCGCCAACGCGGAATATCCAGCAAAGTCCATGCCACCAGCAACAGCAGCCCCGAGATGGCCGCATTGGGAATCATCGCCAAGAGTGGCGCCGACACCGCTACCAGCACCACCAGCAGCACCGCCGAAAATACCGCGGCCAGCGGCGTTTTCGCGCCGGCTTCATAGTTCGGAATGGACCGGTTCAGCGACCCGCAAGACAGGTAGCAAGAGAAGAATCCGCCCACGATGTTCGACAGCCCCTGCCCCACGAATTCGCGGTTGGCGTCGATGCGCTGGCCCGAACGCGTGGCCACCGCCTTGGCGATGGAGATCGATTGCGCCAGCGCCACGATGGTCAGTGCGAACGCCAGGCTCAGCAGGTCGGGCAGCGCGCGCCAGTCGACGCTGGGAATATGAAACGGCGGCCAGGGCTGGGCAATGGCGCCCAACACGGACACGGGCGTACCGCCGTTAGCCGCAGCCCACGCATTGAATACCGCCGCCGCCGCAGACCCGGCGACCAAGCCCAGCAGCATGTAGGGTTTGCGCTTGTCCAAGCGGCGCACCAGCAACGCAACGCCCAACGTCGCGAGCGTCACCATTAGCGCGCCGGGATGCACCTGCCCCAGATGCGTGCCCACACTGACCAGCAAGGCCCCCGCGCCGTGCGATTCCGGCGATGGCATGCCCAGCGCGTCTTTCAAGGCATGCACCGCAATCAACAACGCGGCGCCGCTTGTGAACCCGAACAGCGCCGACGGAGAAATGAAGTGCGCCAGCGACCCCAGCCGCAACGCGCCCACCAGCCACTGCATGATGCCGACCAGCACCGTCACCGCAAGCGCCAGCTGGATATAGCCCGGGCTGCCGGCAACGGCCAACGGCGTCAGTACCGCAAACAGCGCGAGGGAATTCGCGTTGGTCGGGCCAGACATCACATGGCGGCTGGAGCCGAACAGCGCGGCCACAATACAGGGAATGATGGCGGAGTACAGGCCGTATTCGGGGGGCAGCCCGGCCAGCGTGGCAAACGCCACCCCTTGCGGCAATACCAGCAACGCCCCCAACAGCCCCGCCGACAAGTCGGCGCGCAAGGTCAGCCGATTGACGTCGTCGACCCAAGCGCCAAACATCCGGCCCGCCAGTTTCCTTCCCTGCGTCATGCTGTCTCGATTCCTGAGCTGGTGTGTCCCGCCCCTTCCACAGTGAAGGGTCGTCTAGCGTAAACGCTCACTCTGGCGCACGCAACGCATCCGGTGATGATCTTGTCACGCCCCATCACTTGAGATAGCGGCGTTCCAGCTCACGCATATCGGCATCGCCCTGCAACGCGATGATCTCCTTTACCGAAGGCAAATCCGCATCCACCGCATGAATGCCGCCATCGCTGCGGATGCGGGCAAATACGTCACGCATTGCCCCCACGGCCGCGCGGATGGCATGGTTTCCGTAGATCACCAGCCCCACTTTGCCCAGCGCCTGGATGTCGGATTCGCGCAGTTGCGGATACGCCGTCGGCACCAGCACCAACGGCGCACGGCCTTGCCACGCCGCAATAAAAGACAGGATTTCGTCAGGCGTGTTCTGCTTGGAATGAATCAGGATGGCGTCGGCGCCCGCGGCCTCATAAGCGTGAGCGCGGTCCAGCGCTTCTTGCTGGCCCAGCCCGGCGATCAGGGCTTCGGTGCGGGCGATCACGCAGAAATCCGGGTCGCGCCGTGCCGCGCAAGCCGCTTCGATCTTCCCTTGAAACTCCTGCACGCGCACGAGCTCCTGCCGCCCATTGGCGCGCAGGCTCGTGTCTTTGGGAAAGGTTTTGTCTTCCATCACCACGGCGGATACGCCGGCCGCTTCGTACTGCGGCACCATGTAGGACACGTTGATCGCGTTGCCAAAGCCGGTGTCGATATCGGCAATGACCGGTACGTCGACCGTGGCGGCGATGGCGCGCATCATATCCAGGTGCTGCGATGCGGAAAGAATGCTGGCGTCGGGCACGGCGTAGCTGGCGGACAGCTCAAACCCGCTGCCCCAGATGGCGTCAAAGCCCGCATCGGCGGCCAGACGCGCCGCCATCGGGTTATGGGCCGACATGGCGTGCATCAAGACGGAATCCTGCAATTTCTGGCGAAAGCGTGAGTTGCGGTTCATGGCGTGGCGGCGAAAGTTGCCGGCGCCCGGTGCGCCGGCCAGCGGCAATCGTAGCGCCAATTCAGCTTGCGCCACCGCCTCGCCGCGCGCGCATCGCCTGACCAATGGCGGTTAAGGCGTCATCGGAAATCAGCCGCGCCGCCATGGGCAAGAGCTCGTCGTCTTCGCGTTGAATGTGCGCCGCATAGGCCTCGGTAAAGGCCTGCACCTGCGGCATCGGCAACGCGGCGGGCCGCCCCGCTGCGATGTCGGACAAGGCCGCGCGCAGCGGCAGCCACAATGCCGCCAAGCGGCGATGCTCGTCGATCAGCCCCTGCACCAGCGCATGCAGGCAGCCCGCATCGGAACCCGCCATGGATTCGATCAGCGCGGGAAAGAGATCGGCTTCCTCGTCTTCGTGATGGTGCACCGCGGCCGTGTCGAAGTAGCGCGACACGCTGGCCGCAGCCGTCTGCGCGGCGTCGTCACTGCCATGCATGGGCAGATGCGCGGCCAGACGCGACAACGTCGCACATTGGCGCGCGATGCGTCCGTGACAGGCGGACAGCAGCGCCAGCGGATCATCCGCGCCCGGCGCAGGCGCCGGACCTCCGGGAAAGCTCACTGCCATTGCATCGCTCCTTATCCCCTTGGCTGGCATTTATGCTGGCGTCTTCGCTGGCGTCTTCGCTGGCCTTAATGCTGGCTGCCCCTATGCCCGCGCGTTGCCGGCCTCTAGCTCGCTTGTTGCCGGCCTCTATGCAGTCTTGTCCGCCGCTTGCGATCAGCCTGAATGGCCCCGCCACCACAATCGAACAGAGTCCCATGCGCGGCCGGCGAAACCGGCCTCAGCCACGGGCTCCAGCGCCACCACCGGGAACTGCATGGCCGGCTTGCCATCCACCATCACGCGCAGTGCGCCCACCGTGGCCTGCGCGGCAATCGGGGCGACCAGCGGTTCCTGCGGCGTCCACACCGGCTCCACCTTGGCGCCCGCCGGCACGGTCACGTAGGCGTCCCGCGCGAAACCGGCCTTCAGGCTGTCGCTTTCGCCCTTCCAGACTTCGGGCGTGGCCACTGCCTGGCCGCGCGCGTACAGCTTGATCGTATTGAACCCCTGGAAACCCCACTCCAGCAACTCGCGGCTTTCCTGCGTACGCAACTTGTCGGACGCCGTGCCCACCACCACCGTGATCAAGCGCCGCTGGTCGGCGCCGTTGGGCCGGCGCGCCGTGGCCACAATGCAGTAGCCGGCCGATTCCGTGTGCCCCGTCTTCAAGCCGTCCACGCTCGGGTCCAGCCACAGCAGGCGGTTGCGATTGGGCTGCGTGATCTTGTTGAACGTGAATTGCTTGGCGGAATCGTAGGTCTTGTATAGCTGCGGGTAATCGCGAATGAAGCGCGTGGCCAATATGGACAGGTCGCTGGCCGTGGAATAGGTGTTCGGGTCCGGCAGGCCATGCGGGCTGGCAAAGCGGGTCGCGTGCAGGCCCAGTTTGGCAGCCGTGTCGTTCATCCGCGCGACGAAGGCTTCCACGCTGCCCGACACCGCTTCGGCCAGCGCAATGGCCGCATCATTGCCAGACTGGATCATCAGGCCGCGCAGCAATTCGTCAACCGACACCTTGGAGCCCGGCTCCAGGAACATCTTCGAGCTGCCCGCCGGCACCTTCCAGGCGCGCGTCGAGATCACCACCAGTTGGCCGGGCGTCACTTCCTTCTTATTCAGTGCATCGAACACGACATAGGCCGTCATGATCTTGGTCAGCGACGCCGGTTCGATACGCGTCGTCGCGGCGTGCGACGCGATGACCTGTCCGCTGGTCTCATCCAGCAAGAGCCACGCCTTGGCCGACAACACCGGTTCCGGCATCGGCTGCGCCATCGCGCTGGTCAAACACGCACTTGCGACGAGCAGACTCGCCGCCAATTTCTTCATCAACATATAGGTGCTTGCATCCCGTGCATTCTGTTTTTCGCACGCAATTGGAACATGCTCGGCGCGGTTGGTTCAGTGCGCGCATGTGCCGCAAAAAAAGGACTCGAATGTCACGACCTATTGCAAGAGCCCTTGCTAGAAGCACTTTTCGCGTCGAAAACAACAAACAGTGGCTTAAAACCCGTTGTAAAGCCGCAAGAACCCCAAGTCTTCCGCTATCATCGGGCGCGTAGCGTTAATTGCCGATACCCGGCGCACGCTGCCCCATGTCCTCAACTACGGATTTTGACCATGGCCACCAAAGCAAAAGCTCCTGCGAAGAAAGTCACCAAGCCCGCCGTCAAGGCGCCTGCAAAGAAGGCAACCGCCACCAAGGCCGCTGTGAAGCCCGCAGCAAAGAAGGTCGTCGCCGCCAAGAAGGTCGCTGCTGCACCCAAGGCCATCAAGGCTGCTCTGAACAAGACCCAACTGATCGCTTACATCGTTGAGCAATCGGGCGTTGAAGCCAAGGCCGTCAAGGCCGTTCTGGCCAGCCTGGAAACCTCGGTGCTGGGTTCCGTGGACAAGAAGGGCGCTGGCGAATTCACGCTGCCCGGCCTGTTCAAGGTTGCCGTGCAGAAGGTTCCCGCCAAGGCCAAGCGCTTCGGCAAGGACCCGTTCACGGGTGAAGAGCGCTGGTTCCCCGCCAAGCCGGCTTCGGTCAAGGTGAAGGTTCGCCCGCTCAAGAAGCTGAAGGACGCCGCGCAGTAATTCGCGCGAGTATCTGGTCAAGCCGGAAAGGCCCGCCTCGAAAGAGGCGGGCCTTTCTCTTTGGTGGCGCGTTTTTTGCCGCGCGCTTTGCATTCCGGGTGGGCGGCCTGCTAGAATTTATCTCAACGTAAAGAAACTTCATATCAAACAATCATCGCTTGCCCCGTCGTCTGCCCCGTCGTCTACCCCATCGTCTGCCCTCCTCCCCTGCCCATGAATGACCTTGTTGATTTGGTGATCTCGCAATGGACCACGGAATGTCCCAATCAGGACTTCGCGGCCATGTCGGTCGTCACCCGCGTGTTCCGTCTGAATGCCTTCGCCACCCGCAACGTGAACCGCAGCTTTCGCCGCTACCACCTGCACCAGGGCGAATTCGATGTGCTGGCCACGCTGTACCGCAGCGGCGCGCCTCACGCCATGAATCCGCAGAAGCTGGTCGAAGCCTTGCTGCTGACCTCCGGCGCCATGACCAACCGCCTGGACCGCCTGGAACAAGCCGGCCTGCTGGTGCGCAATCCCAACCCTGACGACCGCCGCGGCATCATCGTGTCGCTCACGGCCGAAGGCTTGCGCGTCATCAAGCTGGTGTTGAAGGACTATCTGAAAGACCTGGGCGAACTGCTCGACCCGCTGTCGTCCACGGAACGCAAGCAATTGGCGGGGCTGCTGAAAAAACTGCTGATCAAACACGATCAGGAAACGCCGGGAGGCATTGGGGCCTGACGCGCCCTTCCGTCATCCTGCCGCGCAGACCGACGCATTGCCCCCCACACGGCACGGTTTTCGCCCCCCGCTTTTCGCATCCGAATCCCGCCTGATTCGCCGCATCCAAACCCCGCCTGATTCGCCGCATCCAAACCCCGCCTGACTCGCCTTGCCCCTTATGACATCCGCTTCCGCCCCCACTCCGACACCGGTGCTCACCGCGCCGATCATCCTGTTGATGTCCGTGGCCACTGGCCTGGCCGTCGCCAGTAACTATTACGCGCAACCGCTGTTGCACACGATCGGCCAGCAATTCCAGCTGTCGAACGCGGCGGCCGGCGCCATCGTCACCACCGCCCAGCTCAGTTATGCGCTGGGGCTGATGCTGCTGGTGCCGTTGGGCGATCTGTTCGAACGCCGCAGCCTGATCGTGCTGATGACGCTGCTGTCCGCGGGCGGGCTGCTGGTTTCAGCGTTTGCCGACAACATCATCGTGCTGCTGGTGGGCACCGCGCTGACGGGGCTGCTGTCCGTCGTCGCCCAGATTCTGGTGCCGTTCGCGGCGACCCTGGCCGCGCCGCATGAACGGGGCAAGGCGGTGGGCACCGTCATGAGCGGCCTGCTGCTGGGCATTCTGCTGGCCCGCACCGTAGCCGGCGCGCTGGCCGACGTGGGCAGCTGGCGCACGGTTTACTGGGTGGCCGCCATTCTGATGCTGGTCATGTCCGCCGTCCTGTGGCGCGTGCTGCCCCGTTATCAGAGCCCGACAACGATGAGCTATCCACGCCTGTTGGGTTCCATCCTGCGCATGTTCGTGGAAGAGCCGCTGTTTCGCGCGCGGTCGCTGCTGGGCTTCCTGTTGTTCGCCGCCTTCAGCATGCTGTGGACGCCGCTGACCTTCCTGCTGGCCAGCCCCCCTTATGAATACAGCAACACCACCATTGGCCTCTTCGGGCTGGCGGGGGCGGCGGGCGCCTATGCCGCGAACCGCTTTGGCCGGCTGGCCGACCGGGGCCTGGGCAACCTGGCCACCCGCGTCGGGCTGCTGTTGCTGCTGGGTTCCTGGGGGCTGATGGCGTTTGGCCAGATGTCGGTCGTGGCCCTGCTGGCGGGCATCGTGGTGCAGGATCTGGCGATCCAGGGTGTCCATGTCACCAATAGCAGTTCACTGTATCGCCTGCGCCCGGAAGCCCGCAGCCGCCTGACTGCCGGCTATATGACGTGTTACTTCATCGGCGGCGCATCCGGTTCACTGGTATCGTCCTGGCTTTACGCCCATTTTGGCTGGCCCGGCGTGGTGATCGCGGGCGCCGTCCTGGGGGTCGTGACATTGGCCTATGGCGCCCTGGCGCCCAGTGCGCGCATCCCCGAAACGGCTCCGTCCCCTGTCCGTGCCTAGCACCTCCTATAATCAGGGGTTTTGACCGCCACCGCGTCAGGCCGCCCCCGCGTCCGCGCGGCAGGGCGGCTCACCCTTTTTTGCCACCGTGCCCGAGCCCATGCAGGAACGTTACCTCCCCACTACCGTCGAAGCGGCCGCCCATCAAGACTGGCAGGCCCGCGACGTCTATCTGGTCCACGAACACGCGAAGAACGCCGACGGCTCTGAAAAGCCGAAGTTCTACGCCTGCTCGATGCTGCCCTACCCCAGCGGCAAGCTGCACATGGGCCACGTGCGCAACTACACCATCAACGACATGATGGCGCGACAGTTGCGCATGCGTGGCTATAACGTCCTGATGCCCATGGGCTGGGACGCCTTCGGCATGCCGGCGGAAAACGCCGCCATCAAGTCCAAGGTGCCGCCGGCAAAATGGACCTACGACAACATCGCCTACATGAAGAAGCAGATGAAGGCGATGGGTCTGGCAATCGACTGGACGCGCGAAATGTGCGCCTGCGATCCCCAGTACTACAAATGGAACCAGTGGCTGTTCCTGAAGATGCTGGAAAAGGGCGTGGCCTACCGCAAGACCCAGGTCGTGAACTGGGACCCGGTGGACCAAACCGTGCTGGCCAACGAACAAGTCATTGATGGCCGCGGCTGGCGGTCGGGCGCGCTGGTTGAAAAGCGCGAGATCCCGGGTTACTACCTGCGCATCACCGATTACGCCGACGAACTGCTGGGCGCTGTCCAGAACGACCTGCCCGGCTGGCCCGAGCGCGTCCGCCTGATGCAGGAAAACTGGATCGGCAAGTCCGAGGGCCTGCGTTTCGCCTTCCCGCACAAGATCGCCGGCCAGGATGGCCAACTGATCCAGGACGGCAAGCTGTACGTCTTCACGACCCGCGCCGACACCATCATGGGCGTGACGTTCTGCGCCGTGGCGCCGGAACACCCGCTGGCGACGCACGCCGCGCGCAACAACCCGCAGCTGGCCGCGTTCATCGAACAGTGCAAGCTGGGCGGCACAACCGAGGCCGAAATGGCCACGCGTGAAAAAGAAGGCATGCGTACGGGTTTGACCGTCACGCACCCGATCACGGGCGCGGACGTCGACGTCTGGGTCGGCAACTACGTGCTGATGACCTACGGCGACGGCGCCGTCATGGGCGTGCCCGCGCATGACGAACGCGACTTCGCCTTCGCCAAGAAATATGACCTGCCCATCGTGCAAGTCGTGGACGTGGCCGGCAAGGAATACTCCACCGCCGCCTGGCAGGAATGGTATGGCGACAAGCAGTCGGGCCGCACCATCAATTCCGGCAAGTACGACGGCCTGTCGCACAAGGAAGCCGTGGACGCCATCGCCGCCGACCTGGGCCCGCAAGGCCTGGGCGAAAAGCAGACCACGTGGCGCCTGCGCGACTGGGGCATTTCGCGCCAGCGCTACTGGGGCACCCCGATCCCCATCATCCACTGCGCGGATTGCGGCCCGGTTCCGGTTCCGGAAAAAGACCTGCCCGTCATCCTGCCCGATGATCTGATCCCCGACGGCAGCGGCAACCCGCTGGCCAAGAACGAAGCCTTCCTGTCCTGCGCCTGCCCCAGCTGCGGCAAGCCCGCGCGCCGCGAAACGGACACGATGGACACGTTCGTGGACTCGTCCTGGTACTTCATGCGCTACACCTCGCCGGGCAATGACAATGCCATGGTCGATGCGCGCAATGACTACTGGATGCCGATGGACCAGTACATCGGCGGCATCGAGCACGCCGTGCTGCACTTGCTGTACGCGCGCTTCTGGACCAAGGTCATGCGCGACATGGGCTTGCTCAATTTCGACGAGCCCTTCACCAAGCTGCTGTGCCAGGGCATGGTGCTGAACCATATCTATTCGCGCAAGACGCCCCAGGGCGGCATTGAATACTTCTGGCCCGAAGACGTCGAAAACGTCTACGACGACCGCGGCGCCATCACCGGCGCCAAGCTGAAGTCGGACGGCTCCGCCATCAACTATGGCGGCGTGGGCACGATGTCCAAGTCGAAGAACAACGGCGTCGATCCGCAATCGCTGATCGACACGCTGGGCGCCGACACGGCTCGCCTGTTCGTCATGTTCGCCAGCCCGCCCGAGCAGACCCTTGAATGGTCGGACTCCGGCGTTGAAGGCTCCAACCGCTTCCTGCGCCGCCTCTGGTCCATCAGCTACGCCCGCCGCGACGCCATCGCGCGCGGCCTGGCCAATGGCGCCGACTGGTCGCAAGCGGCAACCGCCGTCAAGGATCTGCGCCGCGAGGTCTACACGCTGCTCAAGCAAGCCGACTACGACTACCAGCGCATCCAGTACAACACCGTCGTGTCGGCCTGCATGAAGATGCTGAACGCCATCGACGACGCCAAGCTGGCCGAAGACGCCGCTGCCGACGCCGCCTATGCCGAGACGCTGGGCGTGCTGCTGCGCGTGCTGTACCCGGTGGTCCCGCACATCACCTGGCACCTGTGGCAAGACCTCGGTTACGCCAAGGAACTGGGCGACCTGCTTGACGCGCCGTGGCCGCATGTGGACGAAGCCGCTTTGATCGCGGACGAAATCGAGCTGATGCTCCAGGTCAACGGCAAGCTGCGCGGCTCGATCCGCGTGGCCGCCACCGCCGCCAAAGAAGACATCGAAAAGCTCGCCGCCAGCCAGGAAGAAGTCACCCGATTCCTGGAAGGCCGTCCGCCCAAGCGTGTCATCGTGGTTCCGGGCAAACTGGTCAACGTCGTAGGCTGATGAGGTCAAGCATGCACTTCGCCGGGCAACAAACGCACTCCCCCCGCCAATCCTGGCTGCTGCGCGGCGCCTGCCTGGCGCTGTTCATGCTGCTCTCCGCTTGCGGTTTCGCGCTGCGGGGGGTGACTCCCATGCCGTTCGACACGCTCTATATCGGCATCCCCGACAACACGCAGTTCGGCGCCGACGTGCGCCGTTCGCTGCGGGCCGCTTCGCCGAACACAAAGCTCGTCGATTCGCCGAAGGAAGCGCAAGCCATTCTTCAGCAAGTCGCCGATACGCGCACGCTGCGCGAAGTCTCGCTGAACGCGCAAGGCCGGGTCGAGGAATACGAACTGGGCATCAACTACACGTTCCGCCTGATCGACAACAAGGGCCGTGCGCTGATTCCGGACACAACCCTGTCGATCTACCGCGAAATGCCGTATGACGATCAAGTCGTGCAGGCCAAGCAGGGCCAGATCGACACGTTGTACAAGGCCATGCAACGCGACCTGGTGTCTCGCTTGCTGCGCCGCATGACCGCGCCGGAAGTTCGCCGTGCGGTGGAGTCCGCAGAAGAACGTGGCGAAAGCGGCGAGATTCCGCTGTACGACCCGAACGCGCCGGAGCAAAAGCGTACGCCTACGCCGTGGCAAACGCCGTCCACCACCGACCCGGCCATCCTGCGCTAGCCCATGGCACAGCCTTTGGACGCAGACCGGTTGGCCGAACACCTACAGCGGCCGGGCAACCGGCTTGCGCCGATGTACACGGTGTCGGGCGACGAACCGCTGCTGGTGACCGAAGCCGTCGACACCTTGCGCGCCTCAGCGCGCAAAGCCGGCTACACCGAGCGTCTGTCCATGGTGATGGACGCCCGCAGCGACTGGAGCGCCGTGCTCGCCGCCACGCAAAGCGTGTCGCTGTTTGGCGACCGGCGCATTCTTGAAATCAAGATCCCTACCGGCAAGCCCGGCAAGTCCGGCGCAGACACCCTGACCAGGCTGGCCGAGCAAGCCGAAAAGCAGGCCGACGCCGACACGCTCATCCTCATCGCCCTACCCCGGTTGGACAAAGCCACGCGCGAAAGCCGCTGGGTCCAAGCGCTTAACCGCGGCGGCATGATGGTGGATATCGCCAATGTCGAACGCGGCCGGCTGCCCGCCTGGGTGGGCATTCGGCTGGCCCGGCAGAACCAGCGCGCCGATGCCGCCACCTTGCAATGGATGGCGGACAAGGTCGAAGGCAATCTGCTGGCGGCGCACCAGGAAATCCAGAAGCTCGGCCTGCTCTATCCTGAAGGCCAACTGGCGGCAGAAGACGTCGAGCGCGCGGTGCTGAATGTGGCGCGCTATGACGTATTCGGCCTGCGCGACGCCATGCTGGCCGGCGATATCTCGCGCACCATCCGCATGATCGACGGCCTGCGTGCCGAAGGCGAAGCCTTGCCGCTGGTGCTGTGGGCAGTGGGCGAAGAAATCCGCTTGCTGGCCCGTGTCGCCGAAGCGCGCGCGCTGGGTCAGGACGTGAATGGCTTGATGCGCCGCCTGCGTATTTTCGGCGCGCATGAACGCCTGGCATTGCAAGCACTAGGCCGGGTACAGCCCAGCGTCTGGCCTGCCGCAGTGCAACACGCTCACGAAGTCGACCGGCTGATCAAGGGCCTGTCCGTGCCGGGCCGTTTGTCTGACCCCTGGGAAGAAATGACCCGGCTGGCGCTGCGAGTCGCCGCCGCCGGCGGGCGACCGTGAAGGCGGCATTGCCGCCGCCTTCGCTTCGCTCTGCGCCCTTTGTTTCGGCTTTCGTTTCAACCTTCGGTTCGCCCCACGCTCCCCCTTTGCCTACGCCCGGCCGCTTTGGCCGGATATACACTGATTCCTCAGACGGCCCCTGCGCCGCCCCCACTCCATGATCGACGCCGCCATGTCCTCGTCCTCCATTGAACACGCCATGTTGACCCTGGGCGAAAACGCCCGCCGCGCCTCGCGCGCCATGATGCGCGCCAATAGCGCCGCCAAGAACAAGGCGTTGCTCGCCATGGCTGACGCACTGGCCGCCAGCCACGACGAACTGAAAGCCGCCAACGAAAAAGACGTGGCCGCCGCGCGCGCCAATGGCCTGGAACCGGCCCTGCTCGACCGCCTGACGCTGTCAGACAAGACCCTGGCGCACATGGCGGAAGGCCTGCGCCAAATCGCCGCCCTGCCCGACCCCATCGGCAGCATCACCGCCACGACCGTGCGCCCCAACGGCATGCGGGTCGCGCAGATGCGCGTGCCGCTGGGCGTCATCGGCATCATTTATGAATCGCGCCCCAACGTCACGATCGACGCGGCAGCGCTGTGCTTGAAGTCGGGCAACGCGGCCATCTTGCGTGGCGGCAGCGAAGCCTTGCACTCCAATATCGCACTGGGCCGCATCGTGCAAATGGGCCTGGCTGCCGCCGGCCTGCCGCAAGACGCGGTGCAGGTCGTGGCCACCGCCGACCGCGCGGCCGTCGGCACGCTTATCACCATGACCGAACACATCGACGTCATCGTGCCGCGCGGCGGCAAGGGGCTGATCGCGCGCCTGTCGCAAGAAGCGCGCGTGCCGCTGATCAAGCACCTGGATGGCAACTGCCACATCTATATCGACGCTGCGGCGGATCCGGACAAGGCGCACTCCATCGCCTTCAACGCCAAGACCTACCGCTACGGCATCTGCGGCGCCATGGAAACGCTGCTGGTCGACGCGGTGGCCGCTGTCTCGATTCTGCCGACGCTGGCCGCCGCTTTCACCGAGCACGGCGTCGAATTGCGCGGCTGCCCGCGCACGCTGGCGCTGTTGCCGCACATCACGCCCGCCACGGAAGAAGACTGGGGCACGGAATACCTGGGTCCAATCCTGGCCGTGCGCATCGTCGACACGCTGGACGACGCCATCGAACACATCGCCCGCTGGGGCTCCGGCCACACGGATGCCATCGTCACGGAAGACCTGTCCGCCGCGCAGCGTTTCCAGCGTGAAGTGGATTCCAGCTCGGTGTACGTGAACCTGCCCACCTGCTTTGCCGACGGATTCGAATACGGCCTGGGCGCGGAAATCGGCATTTCCACAAACCGCCTGCATGCCCGTGGCCCCGTCGGCCTGGAAGGGCTGACCACGCTGAAATGGGTACTGACCGGCGAAGGCCAGGTCCGCGGTTAATCCGGTGCCGTTTCGTGCCGGACGGTTTCGTTCGGCGCGATATCAGGGCCGGGGCCGAAGCGATGGCCCAGGCAATCGCCGATGCCGAAGCAATGGCCCAGGCAACCGCCAATGCCGAAGCAATGGCCCAAGCAATCGTCGAGGCCAAAGCAATGGTTCCGGCCGAAGCCAAGACGGGGACGATTCAACGCCCGTCAGCGCTGACGCAGCCCTGAACACGGGCTGCCGCCAAGCCTTCTACAATACGGCCAGAAATTCCATTCTGGCTTCTTATCATCCCAACGCGGCGTGCCGCGCAATCTTGAGATCTCCCCCATGCATTCTCCTGTCATGGCCATGGCCTTCAGCCTTTTCGTGCTGTGCTTCATCACCTGCTCGCTGAGCGGCATCGTGCTGTTTTTCTTCAAGAGCAAAGAGATCAACGCCACGCTCAAGCACCCGTATCTGCAGCATCGCCCGTTCAAGCAATACCCGCTGTCGATCCAGGCCGCGATCATGCTGGATTACTTTTTCCGCCTGATGTTCCCGGGTACTCGGTTCTGGCTGGTGGGCAACGCCAACGACCTGCTGGGTCACGTGGATCCGAAAAAGACGCCGCTGTCGCTGAAGTGGCCCATCGTGGGGTTTTGGGGCTCGTGCTGGCTCGGCCTAATCGCAATGATCGTCTTGTGGGTCATGTTGTATTTGGGGACCTGAACGCATGCAAATCAGAATCGAAGACTATCCGGGCAGCCTTGACGCCGCCCGTACCTTGATCGCCGCTCGCGAGTCCGGCATTGCGGGGCCGCGCCTGCCCGCTGAATGCCGCCCGCAATCGCTGGGGCAGGCATTTGCCGTCCAGCAACGCACCGCGCAGCTGCTGCAAGAAACTCGCCAGGACCGCATCGCGGCCTGGAAGAGCGCGTTGCCGTCACCGGAAAAAACCGTGGTGGCGCCGATTTACGCGTCAGGCACCGCCCACGCCGAAGCCGGCCCCATCGCAGCGCGCACCGACATCGTGCGGATCGAACCCGAGATCGCCTTCGAACTTGCCCACGATCTGCCCGCCCGCGCCACGCCCTACACCGAAGCTGAAATTGATGCCGCGGTGGGCAGCGCATGCTTGGCGTTGGAAGTGCTTGGCTGCCGCTACGCGTCGCCCGAACACGCCAGCCTGCCCGAGCTGCTGGCCGACCACATGTTCAACCAGGGCCTGGTCCTGGGCCCGCGCATTGCATCGCCCGACGCCGCCCCGCCCAGCATGACGCTGACCTTGTTGGTCAATGGCGAAGAAGTCGAGCAGCATCCCGGCTTCCACCCAAACGATCGCCCCAAGGCTGGCCTGTATTGGCTGGCGAACTTCCTGCGCGAACAAGGCCTTGGGCTGTATGCCGGCCAACACGTTATTACGGGTTCGTACGCCGGATTCCTGGATGTGCCGGCAAACCAGGATATCGAACTGGTTTATGGCGACCTGGGCGTGCTGCGGTTGCGCTTCAGTAAGTGAATACGCGCACGCGCGGTAAACCGTGCGTGCTGCCGCTGCATGTTGAGTAATACATTCGTCCTCGCGTAATCAACGGGGTCAACGCACCGTCCGACAATAACGCCCCACTTCGCCCCTTCCACCCTGCTGGAGCCTTCGTTCATGCTGACCCTGCGCCCGTTTGCAATCTCGGATTTTCCGTTGTTAGCCAGCTGGTTTTCGAGCCTGCCGGACGTCGTGCAATGGGGCGGCTCGCACCTGTCGTACCCGCTGACGCAAGACGATGTGGAAGACATGCTGGCGCAAGGGCAATCCCGCCCGCCCAACCGCCGTTGCTGGATGGCGTATCGCGGCGACACCGCCGTCGGCCATGCGCAGTTGGCCTATGAATGGCGCGACGGCAACGCCCGCCTTGGCCGCGTAGCCATCGCCCCGGCCGAGCGCGGACAAGGCTTGGCACGGCCCATGGTCAAGCTGATGATCGAAGAAGCCTTTCGCACACCCGGCATCGAACGCCTGGAGCTCAACGTGTACATGTTCAACACACGCGCCATCCGTAYGTACGAAGCGCTGGGTTTCACCATGGAAGGCGTCAGGCGTTCATCCACGCGCGCGGGCGAAGCGCGCTGGGACACCGGCATGATGGGTCTGCTGCGAACCGAATGGCAGGCGGCAACGCCCGCCGCTTGAAGGCCGGCGCGCTACCTATCGCCGAGAGAACGCCGTGATATCTATCGCGGCTTGGGCTCCGCGATGCTGACCGGGTCGCCTGCCGCTTCGATCACTTCACCTGCCGCCAAGCACAGGTCTTCGCGGTAGCGCCCCGCCACAATCTGCACACCCACGGGGCTCGGGCCCGCGCTGCTCATTGCGCTGCCCATCGCCACCGACAAGCCGGGCAGGCCCATGAAGGGCACGCCGATTTGCGTCATCTGCGCGCGCCACACCCGGGCGTAGGCGGCGTCGCCCTGCAAGTCCAGCTTGTCTGGGAATGGCAACTCTGCGGACACAGGCAGCAGCAGAATCGGGTAGTCGGCAAAGAACAATTCCCACTGGCGAGTCAGCGTCGCGCGGCGCGTCAACACTGCAGAAAAGCTATTCAGGTCAGCGCCTGCGGCCTTATCGCGCTGCCCTCGCAAGGCCACGAGCGCGCCTTGGTCGCCTTCCTTTTCGGCTGCGGCCAACATGGCGTCATAGCCATCTGCCATCCACATACGAATTTGAAGATCGGCCGCTTCCTGCAGGGGGGGAATCGTGTCCAGGGTATCGACCGTCCACCCGGCTTCGGTCAGCCGGCGCGCGGCCTCTTGCAGCGCTTTGACCACGGCCGGTTCGGTGTCCATGCCTTCCGGGTTCACGCATAGCGCGGCACGGCGCGGCACATCCGGGCCCACCAAGGGCGCGGGCACCCACCAGGGGTCTCTGGGGTCGGCCGCTGCCAGCGCAGCCAGCCCCAACCGAACATCGGCGATGGTGCGGCCCAGCGGACCAGACACTGCAGTCAACTGACCACCAATCGATCGTTCAGGCAAGGCCGCGTTGTAGGCCGCGACACGGCCCAACGACGGCCGCAAGCCATGCACGCCGCAGGCATAGGCGGGATAACGAATGGACCCGGCGATATCCGTGCCATGCGCCAGATGCCCGATGCCAGCCGCCACCGCCGATGCGGCGCCGCCCGACGACCCGCCGGGAGTCAGCGCGGCGTTACGCGGGTTGCGCGTGTCGCCATGCAACGCGTTGCCAGTGAACCAGCGCAATGAAAATGCAGGCGTATTGGTACGCCCCAGGACGACAGCGCCGGCCCTACGCAGGTTGTCGACGACGGGGCTGTTCACGGTGGCGATCAAATCTTTCTGCAGGCCAACGCCATTGGTGGTGGCATACCCGGCCTGATCCACGTTGACCTTCACGGTGACGGGCACCCCGGCCAACATGCCGGCATCTTCGCCACGGGCCAGCGCAGCGTCCACGGCGGCAGCCTGCGCCAGTACGTCTTCGGGACGATGATCGATGACGGCATTGAGCGCGGGGTTCACGGCATCCAGCCGGCCGAGCGCGCTTTGCGCGGCTTCCACGGCTGACACCTCACGGTTGCGGATACGGGCGGCTAATTCAACTGCGGACAAACGCCAAAGATCGGACACGCGTGACTCCTGAAGTCATAGGTTTCTTGCGGGGCAGACAAACCTTAGCGCCTGACGCGCCGCCCCACAAGCCACGGTTTACCGCAGTTGATGCGCCATTTGTCCGCTTCCGACCCTGTCCGCCCCAATGCCCACTTCAAACCTTATCCGCTTCAAACACGTCGACAATCGCATCAGCCACCGCGCGCACGCGAGCCGTGCGGTTCAAGTCACCGTGCATCACCAGCCACAGATCGTAAGGTTCGCTACGCGTCGGCCAGATCCGAACCAGTTCGGGATACGCCGGCGCCATATGGGTAGGCAATTCGCCGATGCCCAGGCCCGCAGCCACCGCGTCGATGATCATCATCCCGGAATTCAGTTCGACGGCAATATGGCCATTGCCCGTGGGTTCGCCGCAGAACGTGTCCGACCAGCCCGGCAGCACCGACTGCTGATACGTCACCAGCGCGTGGCCGGCGAACGCCGTGCCAGGCTTGGGCTCGCCATGCTGCGCCAGATAGCTGCGTGACGCGTACAAACCCACCTCTTTGCGCGCCAGATGGCGTTGGATCAGGTCAGGGTTATCCGGCTTGACGTTGCGTATCGCCAGGTCCGCCTCGCGCCGCGTCAGATTGCTGATCTGGATGGACGCGGACAGCACCACCCGGATATCCGGATGATGAACATGCACGCGGCGAATAGCCTCCATGATGAAGTAGCTGGCCACGGTTTCGGACGCCGCCACCCGCACGACGCCGGACAAGCGGTGGTCCAGCCCTTGCATTTGCCGTTGCAATTGATCAGCCGCCTGCTCCATGCGCTCCGCCGCAGCGAAGGCCAGCTCGCCAGCGGCGGTCGGCACATAGCCGCCGGGAGTGCGCAAGAACAAGCGTGCGTCCAGCGATGATTCCAGCGCCGCCAACCGCCGCCCCGCCGTCGCCTGATCGATCTGCAACAGGGCCGCCGCCCCTCGCAGTGTTCCGATCCGATAGATGGCCAGGAAGATCCTGGCATTGTCCCAATCCATGGTGCTCGTCCTTGGCAGAGGCTTGAAGCCCGCMTTGTGATGCAAATTTGCATGACTATAAAGCACTTATTCAGCTTTTTTGCATCGCTGAAAACTCCTAAGCTTCATTCCTCGAAATGCCGCCATTCCCCCGATCATCATGAATACCGCTTGCCCGCAAGTCCCCGCGCCCGTCCAGGACGCCACGCCCGCCACCGGTTGGCTGCCGCTTATCACCCTGGCCATCGGCTTTGTGATGGCGATGCTTGATGTCACCGTCGTCAACGTCGCCCTGCCCAGCATCGCGCTGCAATTCACCGTGCCGCTGACCGACCTGGTCTGGATTGTGGACGGCTACACCCTCACCTTCGCCGCTTTGCTGCTGGTTGCCGGCGCGCTGGCGGACCGCTACGGGGCCAAGACGATCTACCTGAGCGGCCTGGGCGTCTTCACGCTGGCCTCGCTGCTGTGCGGGTTGGCGCCCGACGCGAACACGCTGATCGCCGCCCGCATGCTGCAAGGGGTGGGCGCGGCCTTGTTCATGCCCAGCTCGCTCAGCCTGCTGACCCATGCGTATGACGACGAACACGTACGCAACCGGATGCTGGCCGCGTGGTCGGCCATCGTCGCAGTGGCCGGCGCGTCCGGCCCTTTATTGGGCGGCGTGCTGATCCATCAGTTTGGATGGCGCGGCATTTTCCTGATCAATATTCCGCTTGGGGCGGCCGGCCTGTGGCTGGCGCGTCGCCGCATCCAGGCAGCCCCGCGCCGCCCGCGCGGGTTGAACCCGTTGAGCCACGTACTGGGCGTGATCGCGCTGTCGTCGCTGTGCTTCGTGCTGATCCAGGGCAACGCCTACGGCTGGACCTCCAGCCGCATCGCCGGCGTCAGCGCCCTGTGCGCCGTCGCGGCCGTGTTGCTGGTGCGGCGCGAACGCCGCCATGCCGAACCCATCATTCCGCGCGCGCTGTTCCAGACGACGCAATTCGCCGCCGCCAACGGCGTGGGTTTTCTCATCAACCTGGCGTCGTACGGACAGCTCTTCTTACTAAGCCTGTTTCTGCAACACGCCCGAGGCGCAGACGCCCTGCAAACCGGCATTCAGCTGGTGCCAATGCTTGCCGTCTTCTCGATCGGCAACATGATTTCCGGCCGCGTCTCGGCGCGTTGGAACGTATCGGCGTCGCTGTTGGGCGGCGTCTCGCTTGCGGCCATCATGAGCGCGGCGGGCATCTATGCGTTCACGCCCGGCATCGCCTATTGGCCGTTCGCCATCATGGTGGCGCTGTCGAACCTGGGCGTGGGCATTGCCGTGCCGGCGATGACCAGCATCGTGATGCAGGTGTCCGGCAAGCAACATGCCAATAGCGCCGCCGCAGCGCTGAACGCCAACCGCCAGTCGGGCGCACTGGTCGGCGTTGCGCTGATGGGCACCATTCTGCACGCGCTGCCCGACTGGAGCGCCAGCCTGCCCGTCGCCTACTGCGTCATTGCGGCAAGCTACGCGGTAGCGGTCGTACTGGTATGGCAGCATCTGCGACGCACCCGCAACGCTTAAGCGTGCACATGGCAGCGCGGCGGCGTTTGCTTCACAATGTGGCCGAACCCCATCCTCGGAGAGCCGCATGTCCAGCACCGCCACGCCCATCCCCTCCATTCGCCGCGTCGCCATCGTGGGCGCGGGCACGATCGGCGCCAGCTGGGCGGCGCTGTTCCTGGCGCACGGGCTGGAGGTCGTGGTCAGTGACCCCGCCAGCGATGCCGAAGCGCAAACGCGTGCTCGCGTCGCCGCCGCATGGCCCGTACTGAAGGAACTGGGCCGCGTGGCCGAGGGCGCGTCATCCGATGCGCTGCATTTTGAACCGGACTTGACCRCCGCCTTGGCGGACGTGGATTTCGTTCAAGAAAACGCACCCGAACGCGAAGACTTCAAGATTGACCTTTTTGCCCGCATGGACGCGATATTGCCGCCGCACGTGATCGTGGCATCCAGCTCATCGGGGCTCATCATGAGCCGCCTGCAATCGCGCTGCCAGCATCCCGAGCGGTTTGTCATCGGCCATCCGTTCAACCCGCCCCATCTGATCCCGTTGGTGGAAGTGGTGGGCGGCGACAAGACGTCCGCAGACACCATCGACCGCAGCATCGCGTTCTACCAAGCGATGGGCAAGTACCCCATCCGCTTGAACAAAGAAGTGCCGGGCCATATTGCCAACCGGCTGCAAGCCGCGGTCTGGCGCGAAGCGATCCACCTGGCGGCGGAAAATGTGGCCAGCGTGGCCGATATCGACGCCGCTGTCTCGCAAGGCCCCGGCCTGCGCTGGGCGCTGTTCGGGCCGCACATGACGTTTAACCTGGGCGGTGGCGAACGCGGTTTGACGCAATTCATGCATCATCTGCTTGGGCCCGTTCAAACCTGGTGGGACGACCTGGGCGCGCCTGTCGTCACGCCCGAACTTCAGCGCAAACTGATCGAAGGCGTCAACGCCGAAGCAGGCCAGCGCAGCATTGCTGATCTGGTGCAGACGCGCGACGCACAGCTCACCGCGCTGATCAAAACGCTGAATCGTTGAACCGTTGGACTGTTGAACCGTTGAGCTGTGGCACCGCCGAACTACTGCCCCGCCGAACCACTGACCCGTTGAACCATAGAACGGCTACTCAAGAGACTCGCCCTATGACCATCGTCACCCACGACTCCGCGCAATCCCGCTTCACCGCCACCGTCGATGGCGTGCTGTGCGTGCTGGACTATCAGTTGCACAACGGCGCCATGGCCATCGTTCACACGGGCGTGCCCAGCCAAGTCGGCGGCCGCGGCATTGCGGCCGACCTCACCAAAGTCGCGCTGGACACCGCACGCGCCAACGGCTGGAAGGTACGCCCGTTATGCTCCTACGCCGCGGTCTATGTGCGCCGCCACCCCGAATACAACGACCTGTTGGTCTGAATGGCTGTTTCGATTTTCCCGTGACCAAAAAGCCCGACTCCTCGAATCTGCCCTGCCCTTGTGGTGGCGCAACGTACCTCCAATGCTGTGGCCGCTGGCACGATGGCCCGCAAGCCATGCAAGCGCCCACCGCCGAAGCGCTGATGCGTTCGCGTTACAGCGCGTTTGTCTTGGACAAGCTGCCTTATCTGCTCGCCACCTGGCACCCCAGCACGCGCCCTGCATCCCTTGAACCCAATCCGCCCGATTTGAAGTGGCTGGGGCTGGCCATCAAACAAGCGCGTAACCAGGATGACGAACACGCCACGGTTGAATTCGTGGCGCGTAGCCGTCAAGCCGGACGCGCGCATCGCATGCACGAAGTCAGCCGTTTCGTGCGTGAAGGCGGACGATGGTATTACGTTGATGGCGATCTGAACTGATCGTGTTGGTGCACTAGGGCGCCAGCGCGCCTTCGATATCTGTTTCGACGGCGTGTCTTAGCGCGGCCACTAACTGTTGTTCGATCCCCGTGGGCGCGCGCGAACGGCCCACGATGGCCAGCTCGGTCGCCGGTACCGCCGACAGCCCTTCTTGTTCGCCCAGCAAGGCGTGCGTAGACAACCGTGCAAAGGCCGGCAGCAAGCTCACGCCCAGCCCGGCCGCCACCGCCGCTTGCACGCCGGCCAGACTGTGGCTGTGATACGCCACATGCCAATGGCGGCCCATGCTTTCCAGGGCGTAAATCATGCGCTTTCGATAGATGCAGCCGTGCGGGAATATCACCAGCGGCACGGCCCCAGCCCCCGCCAGATGGCGCTTGTCGCCCACCCACACCAAACGCTCCGGCCACGCCGCCAGGCAAGGCCCCTCGCCAGGCTCGCGCTTGATCAGCGCCAATTCCAGATCCGCCGATGCCAGCTTGCCGCGCAGGTCGGTACTCATGCCACTGATCGTTTCCAGCCGCACGTCGGGATGGTCGGCTACAAACCCCGCCAGCAGCACGGTCAGCCGCGACACGTCGAAGTCCTCAGGTATCCCAAGCCGCACGACCCGCGCCGCGCGGGGCGCCGCCATCACATGCTCGGCCTCGTCCGCGATGAGCAACAAGCGGCGCGCATAGGCCAGCATCACTTCGCCATCTTCGGTGGCCGACACGTTGCTGCCGGTGCGATCACGCAGCAAGAGCGTCTTCCCCACGGTTTGTTCCAGCTTGCGGATCTGCTGGCTGACCGTTGACTGCGTCCGATGCACACGGCTAGCCGCGCGCGTGAAGCTGCCTTCATCGGCGACGCATACCAAGGTTCGTAGCAGTTCTAGATCGAGCATGGCAACTTTGATATTTGACTATCAACTGAGTTGAGTTCAATTATTAATTTTACAACTTGATTGCGGGGCCGCTACGCTCACAATTCCGAAATCGCTTACAGGACACTCCTATGCCGCTGAATCATCTACCGCGTCCCGAATGGCTCACCTTCGACTGCTATGGCACCTTGATCCAATGGGACGAAGGCCTGCAAGCCGCCGTCGCACGCATTCTGGCGGCCAACGCGAACGGTCAGGAAACGCCAACGCCAGCTCAATTCCTGCATGTCTATGATGAGCACGAGCACCGCTTGGAGCGCACCCCGCCGCATCGCAGCTTCGCTGACATCACCCGTGAATCATTGCGGTTAACCATGCAAGACCTCGGCCTTGCCTATCGGCCGGAAGACGCCGACATGCTCACGGGTAGCATTTCTGCGATGCCGCCGTTTCCCGAGGTCGTCGGTGCTTTGGCAGCGTTGAAGCAGGCGGGATTCCGGCTTTGTATTGTCTCTAATACCGACGATCAGATCATCGCGGGCAATGTGGCGCAGCTGGGCGGCCACATCGACCGCGTGATCACTGCCGAGCAAGCGGGCGCCTATAAGCCGTCCCGCAAGATCTTCGCCCACGCGCACGACAGCCTGGGCGTCTCGCCCGACCAGGTCGTACACATCTGCGCCAGCCCACATCTGGATCACGCGGCCGCCCGTGATATTGGCTTCCGCTGTGTATGGATCGACCGCGGAACCGGCCGCAAACTCTTGCCGGACTACCGCCCGGACGCTACCGTACCCACTTTGGATCTCGTGCCTGAATTGTTCCGCGCCGCGGGTTGGCGGTAAACGAGTTGGGCTCGTCTCACCCTTTCTGAACCTTCGAAGGCAGTCATGAATCAAGAACCCCGTTTTGCCGAAGCACTCTTTCACGCCGAACCCGTTGCCGCGCTGCGCGCGGATCTGGCGCTGGCACTGCGCGCTGCCGCTGCTCATGGCTTGGGTGAAGGGGTCTGCAACCATTTCAGCGTGGCGTTGCCCGGCGATCCGGACCACTTCCTGCTGAATCCGCGCGGCCTGATGTGGAATGAAGTCCAGGCGGACGATATCGTCTTGATTGATGCCCATGGCAACAAACTGGCCGGCCGGCATGCCGTCGAGCCTACCGCCATGTTCATTCATGCCGCCATTCACCGCATTGCGGGCAAAGCCTGCGTCCTGCACACGCATATGCCCTATGCCACCGCATTGACGCTCACGTCAGATCGCGGGCTGGATACGACGCTATCCCAAAATGCCATGCGCTTTCATGGCCGCTTGACGATCGACGAAAACTACAACGGGCTGGCACTCGATGTCAGCGAAGGCGAACGCATCGCCCACGCCATGCAAGGCGCGGATATCGTTTTCCTGGGCAACCACGGCGTCGTCGTCTGTGGCGAACGTCTGGATTATGCGTATGACGACCTTTTCTTCCTAGAGCGCGCCTGTGCTGCACAAGTATTGGCGCAATCCACCGGCCGCCCACTCAAGCCAGTTAATGCAGATATCGCCAGCAAAGTCGCCGCCCAGATCCAAAGTGAACGTCTGCAATCCGAGCTTTTCTTCGCAGCACTGCGTCGCCAATTGCCCTGACATCGGCGCGGGCCGTATCAAGTACCGCACCATCCGGAGCCATAGGCGTAGCGATAGCCGCAGCCGCAGCCGCAACCGCAGCCAAAGGCAGGATTAATACCCGCGCCCATGCAAAAACCCCTCGCAGCGCCAGCTGCGAGGGGTTTTCTTTTAATCAATGCTCGAATATCAATGGTCGAATCGTAAAAACCGAATCACCAAAGACAAAACCCCACAGGGTTACCTGTGGGGTTTTGCGGAATAA